>NZ_QJJL01000003.1 GCF_003201935.1 Loktanella sp. PT4BL
GCCATACGCAACCTCCATCTGCTAACGCAGACCTTCTCGCAGGCACCTCACGCGTCAGGAACAGGCCAAATCAATGGGGCGGGGCCGCCGCTTACTCATATCCAGCTGAAACGCCTGTAAATCCTCCGGCGTCGCAGTATCTGGAGAACGCACCATAAACCGCGTGAAATACCGAATCCAGCGCAGATACATCGTCTGAGTCTTGGGCCGCAGCCCTTTGATTTGCATATCTTCGAGAAATTGCTGACGTAGCGCAGGTACATATTTATCGGTCATAAAAATCTCCTCTTGGTCAAATTGAGACGGTTTCAATCGTCCAAGAGGTTCGTCAGTTTGCAAAGTCACCTCGCTCCAACCTATGCGAAACACACGCCAAAAACGCCAATACCGCGAGAGCGGTTTTGTCCCTGTCCGCATACCGGACCTCTGATAGCCAGAGATGCTGCATGATGCACGAATTGCCAGTAAGCGGGCTGCGGCCGCAGAATGTTGGTCAGCTATTCAAGTGCCGGTTTGGGCCAACACCGACGTTATTACTCGCTTTTCCAAGGCTGCACCTGCGGCATCACCCCCGCCACCTCCACCTCCCTCAACATCCCGCCAGTGACCAACCCATCGCGCACCCAGCCGAGCGCCTCCCACCAATCCTGATACCCTCGCTGCGCTGCTGTGATCTGCTCTGGGTGGGGTCGCCAAGTTACTGGACAGATCAAAACATCAATGGTCCGCCATTTGCCCCGCGAGAGGACGCGCTCCGTCCCGATCACCTGGGTGACGGCCCGAACCCCATGCTGGTTCTCGCGCGTCTCCCGCGGCACACAACGCGGCACCGCACCCGGCATCCAGTCGGGTGTCATCCCCGCCCGTGCCAGCTCTGCGACGCGCAGGGCCATGCGGATCCCGCCAAGGCTGTCGGGCAGTCCAGCCACGGTCGCTGCAATCACCTCGGCGTCCGGATGGGTGTAGCTGCCCATCTTGTACTGTCCGCCATCGACCTTGCAACCCAGTACGCCGCGCTGCATCAGAACATATTCCAACCCGAAGCCACGACTTTCCTCCTCGGCGTCCTGTCTCGGTGGCAGTTCAAGCTGGGCTTTCTCGACCCGGAAGGTCCATTCAAGGGCTGCCTGCACGCCCAGCGCGCGTTTGGGTTTGCCACCTGCGCTGGGCTGTGCGCGCATGCGGGGCAATCTGCGATCAAACTTGCTCATAGCACACCCCGCTGACGCAGCTTGTCTGGCGTGACCAGTTGGCGTGCCAGCATCAATTCGCACATGGCGCTGCTGATGGCATTGGCTGGCAGGAAGGCGTCGGAATTGACCATCCCGGCGTAGAACGCGGCCAGCTGATCATCACTGGGACGGGGACCCGTCGCTTGCTTGCGCCGCCCCTTGGCTGTTCGACCACTGCCTGCTGCTGTAGTCCTGGCCTTGGCACCGGCCTCGGCGTCACGCCGTGCAACCCGTTCCATGGCCCGATCGAGCGCCTTGGGGCCATCTGGCGGGGCAGGGTGAGCCTCGCGGCTCTCGCGGGCTACCGCAAGGATCCGATCCTGCGACATGCCCAGATCATCGATCCAGCGCTGGACGTGCTGCCGTGCTGGCAAGCCCTGCCACCAAGCGGGCAGTGCGCCGTAGGCATCGAAGCCAAGCGCTCGCAGCAGGTCACCAAAGAAATCGTCAAAACCGATTTCGCGCCCGCGCGCATCCTCCTCCTCCTCCTTTACTGGTTTACTTAAAGGTTCTCTTACAAGGTTAGTGTCCGGATTTCGGACACGGCTTTGGTCATTTTCCGGACACGGGTCGGGGTCAAAATCGGACACGGGTCGCGCATCAATCCCGTGTCCCGTTTTCGGACACGGGTCCTGCTCATTGGCCATTTCTTCGCAGGAACCTTGGTCCCCTGGCACTGTCCCACCCAATAGCAATGTGCCGTGTCCGGTTTCTGGACACGGGTTAGGATCATGCGGGGTAAAGCCGGGCTCGAACCCCAAGATGTAGCGCGTGGGCATCTGCCGTTTGGTCACGGGGTGAATGCGCGGCACACGGCGCAATAAACCCGCCGCTTCCAGCTGACCAAGATGATCATTCAAGGTCGAGCGACTGATCTCGCAATCATGCGCCAGCCGCGCTTGGGAGGGGAAACAGCCGTAGTCGGGATTGAAGCGATCACACAGATGCCAGAGCACAATCTTGGTGGTGGGCTTGAGCCCACGGCGCTGGATGGCCCAGTTGGTGGCAGCATGGCTCATGAGGTGACCCTCCGCGCCGAAGGACCGGTACCATCGTGGCGTGCCCTTGCATCGCGCGGGGCGTCCGGTGTACTGGTTTGCACGATCCGCGTTGTGAATCCGTGATCCGCCAGCGCGCCCAGCGCATCATCGAGGCTGCGCACCAGCGCCCAGCCAAAGCCTTGCGCCAAGATGGCATCGCGAAACGCCTCCTGCTCAGGGCTGAGACGACCCTTCAGAGACTTCAGCTCCAAAAACAGCACGCGCCCATCGCAGAGCACAATGAGATCGGCAAAGCCGGGGTTCACCCCCATGCCAACCAGGATCGCCTGACGCCGCGCACCGCAGGGCCCGGCCTCGGTAACTTCATTGGCGCAGTGATGCACGATCGCCCCCTTGGGCAGGGCAAAGCGCAGAGCGACCACAACAGCGCGCTGCAGATCTGCCTCGGGTGTTCCACGCCGCTTCATCGCTCCACCTCCGGATCCTGGTTGTGATGATTGCCGCGCCCCGGGGTCTTGGCCTCCAGCACGACCAGCAAGATCCGCGCGTCCTCACGTTCCTCAGGTGTCTCGCCATGGCGGACCAGCACATTGCAGGCGAGGCGCAGCATGTGGTCGGAATGGTGAATGACGTCGGCCACGACGATGCGGGCCTCGCGCCGCCGCTCGTCAATCCAGTCCGCGCGCGCCTCATCACGTTCAGCGCGTCGGCTCCGTTGCCGGAAGGGCAGGGGGATGCTCATCGTCCAGCCCTCCGTTTGCGGTTAGGATGACTTTGCTCGCGGCTCAGGAGCCACGCCTCAACACTGCTGCGGCGATAAAAGACCTTACGGCCAATGCGCATGCAGGGCGGCCCTTCGCGCCGCGCTTCCCACCGCGACAATGTATCGGGTTTGATTGTCAGGTCCTTGGCCAGCTGTTCCCTGCTGATCCAGTCGGCCAGTAGGTTCGACGGCTCCGTGGCCGGTTCAGGTATCATCATCTGCGACATGGGTGATCTCCTTGTTTCGGGCCCGACTGTTCGGGCTCAGGTGATCGAAGCAGAGGTCGAGGGGTGGAAACGAGGCGGAAGGTGGAATTGGGAAGAGAGGTGAATTCCACCCCATGTTTTATTGAGTTTTATGATTTTGCGGCATGTCCGCGCGCCTTTTCTGAGGCTTAAATCCGGAATTTTCTGATGCAATTCCACCCCTGCCAAAAGCGGTGTGGCGGCACGGCTGCTGTTTGATTTGTGAACGCGCAGGTTCGCAGTGCGTCAGGCAGATTTTAGCGCGACGCATACGGCTGCAGGCGAAACCCGTCGGATGAGCGCGGGCGACTACGGCAGTGAGGGGAAATCAGGCCGCCGGTAGTCGGCAACCAGTTCGCGCAATTCGTCTGGGGCGATAACCTCGACGGTGTCGCCCCATTTGTAAAGGTGCCAGGCCATTTCCAGCCAGCCACCGGCCTCGAAGCTGACGATCAGCCCGCCCTCCTTATCATTCTGCATGATCTGGTTGGGGTGAAACACATAGTTGCGAGCCACCGGCGCAGCACGCTTGTTGAAGTGCCAGATGACGGTGCCAAACTCCGTTTCGGAATGAAAGCACTCGAAAGACCGGGCCGCATGCCCCGCAATGTCAAATCCGGGATCACGCAGGAATGTGTCTTTGACAAGCCGGGCTCCGTGCAAGCGGTCGAGCCGGAAATGCCTGATACGAGTATCCCGCTCCGGTTCGCGGCAAATCAAATAACAACGTAGACCGAATAACACGCCGTAAGGTTCGACCCGCCGTGTGCGGGGGGCATCATCCCGCTCTCCGATATAGTCGACATCCAGCGTGAATGGGCCTTTGAGTGCGAGGTCGATCACAGCGAGGATTTCCGGATCGTAGGAGGTACGTGGACCGGGGCGGCAGGCGTGGCCTCGCGCTTGCAGCGTTGCCTCAGCATCCGTTTCTGCGCGCAGAACCTCGCCTGTTGGATGCAGGGCGATGATCCGGGAACGTAAGGTTTCCAGCGCGCGCACCTCGGTTACAGCACCGTCGCGGGTTGCACGGCGAATACCCATCTCCAAAGCTGATAGCTCATCGTCCTGTATGCCTTGCAGGCGCAACAGGCGTTCTTGTCCCGAGAATGACCACCACTTGCGGCGATCATCCGGGTCGATGTTCACGTCGACGGTCGGAAATACCTTTTCCAGTGCGCGTGCCATGCGCTGAGCGCTGCGGTGGTTCACTTTGAAGGCGTTCTGAATGTCTGTCAGGCATACCCCCTTGGGGCGCAAAGCAGCCATGTCCGCCAGTTGCATGAGCTCCAGCGTTTTCGAGAATGGAACATAGGACATTTGAGTGGGGTGCCATAATTTGCCACCCTCAATAGTGCATTTTGTACAGCTTCGCGCAAGCTGCCCAAGTCGGTTGAGGCGATTCTTATTCCCCTCTTGCACATCGCTTGCGCAAACCACCAACGCGCGCCGTATCGGCGCGTGACTGGAGGCGCATTGCCCGCGCAAAACGTGGGGAATGCCGGGGCATGTGTGGCTGGCCAAATGGTGGCAAGGATAAAGGAGAATGAATATGACTGCCTCACCAAGCGCTTTCTTTTCGATGGCGGAGCTGGCGATCCGCTGGCAATGTCCTCTGCACAAGGTTGTAGATGCGGCCATTCTCGGGCAGCTGCGTGTGTTTATTGGTATCTCGCCGGTTACCTGTGGTCATCAACGCATCGGTGGTCTTGTGCAGGTGAATGTCGGGGATATGTTGCCGATGTTCCGCCGGACGGGTCCCAGCGATGAAGCCACCACGCTGCGCCGTATCGCGCCATATGAGGGTGGTGAGTGGATCTACATCACCGAACCTGCGGAGGGGCTGGTCATCCGCAGCATTGATCTTCTGGTGCCTGGTCAGGATGTACAGTGTTATGAGGACGAGCGCGATATCTTGCGTCGGAGCATGCATTCCGCTGGTGCTGCGCCGCGCTATGATTGGGACGCCATGTATGCCTGGCTCTTCAAGCGGATCAATGAAGAGGGATTGCCTGAAAGTCAGGCGGCACTGGTAGGCGAAATACAGGAATGGTTCATCCGCAGTTCGAAATCTGGCAAGGTTCCCGAGGACAGCACGATCCGGAAGCGCATCATATTGGTCTGGCGCATTCTGCGGGGCGACAAGTGACGCCCCGCAATTATGCGGAGCGTTGATCCGGTTCAGCATCATGCACAACCCGGGGGCGTGGGCGGAAGATACTGGCCACGCTGTCCACGCCTGCACGCAGGGGCGAGTCCATCAGATGCGCGTATCGCTGCGTGGTTTGCATCTGGGTGTGTCCCAATAGGCGGCCAATAATTTCCAGAGATGCACCGCCACTGACCAGCAGGGACGCAAACGTGTGACGCAGGTCATGGATGCGAACATCATGCAGATCTGCCTCATGCTGCACCTTCACCCAAAAGCGGCGAATTTCTTTGACGGGTTGTCCGACAGTATCGCCTGGGAAGAGCCAGGGATTGCCGTCGGGCACCACCAGTTGGCGCTGACGCACGATAGCGGCCACGTCTTGTGAGATCGGCACGCGGTGGATCTTGCGTTGTTTGGTGGTCGCGGCGGGTTTGGACCAGATGGCGTAATCCAGATTGAATTGCTCGAACCGCGCAGTGCGGACCTCACCCACCCGCGCACCCGTCAGCATGCACATGCGAATGATCGAGGCGGCACGCTGATCCGTGGCCGCATCGAGTGTGGCGGCAAGCCGGACCAGCTCTTCAGGGCTCAGAAACCGCTCGCGGGCATTTTCGATACGCCGGTGGAAGCCCTGTGCCGGATTGTCCGCGCGCCATTCCCATTCCATGGCGAGCGTGAACATCTTGCGCAACACCTCGCCCATACGATTGGCGCGGATTGGCGTTGGTTTGTGCCCTTGCAGCTTACGGGCACGATTATTCGGTTTGAGCTTGCACGGGCGGGGGCGGCCTTCCGCTACAAAATCCAGAAACGTGGCCACATCTGATTTGGTGATGTCGGGGACAAGGCGGTTGCCCCATGCCGGGTCGAGCATCTTCTTGAGCATCGATATTTGATCGCCGGCGTTGGTGGGAGACAGTTTGGGCAAGTGCTCGCGGATGTAACGGTCAATCATGTCGGAGATGCGTGGCGCCGTGCGCAGCTCTTCCTTGGCTGCCAAAGGGTCCTGACCTTCATCGATCATCCGCCTTAGCTCTTTGGCGCGTTCGCGCGCGGCCGTAACGCTCCATTCAGGCCAGCGCCCGATCGACATCCGCCTCTGGCGTCCGGCGAAACGGTAATCCAACGTAAAGGCGCGATTGCCGGATGGTTGTATGCGCGCCGCTAGTCCGCGTATGTCGGTATCGAAGATCTGGTAACTATTCCCCTCCAGCGGCTCTGCATCGCGCAGCACTTTCTCACTTAGCTTCAATCGTTTGACCATTCACCTGGCCCTCCTTTCGTGATCGACACAGGCGTAGATCGACGCCTCTATCAAGTCAGAGCACGGGGGCAGGGGCGGAAAATAGGCGGAAGGTGGAATTGGCGCCTGACAGGAATTCCGCATAGCGATGTCAATATGTTAGTCGTGCCGCCCAGCGCAACCGGATCGGATAACGTGAAGAAGCACGGGAGAATTCCGGGCGCAGGCGGCGGCGTCTGTCGCAAAACCAGCGATACGCGAGGTTCAGATGCACCTCCTCGCAGAGCCGCCGCTCTGACCGGATACCAAAGCAATACCCGACCAGCAGCATCCGGATCAGCAGCTCGGGATCGACGGAGGGACGGCCCGTGTGACTGTAGAAATCAGCAAGGTGGGCACAGATACTGCCCAGGTCGACGAACCGGTTGATGGATCGCAGCAAATGATCCATGGGGATGTGATCCTCGAGCGAGAACTCGTAAAATAACGCCGGTTGCGCTTCCTGCCTCGGTCCCATCATCGCCGATACTCCCCTCGATTACAGGAATTGAATCAGCAGTTCAGCTCTCGATCAAGAAAGAGGTTTTCAACAAAATAAGCGCGTAGTAGCCAATTCTGCGGGGCACTCAATGGCCGCCTACCGCAGCGTTTATGCTTTCTCTCATGTCGCAGTCAGACCTTGCTAGTTTCCCACGAAAGCATCAGGTGAAAATGATGGTGATCTTCGAAAGAAGTTCTTAATTGGGAACCGTGTGAGAAACTCGGACTGCCCCCGCAACTGTGAACAGCCTGAGGCAGAAGCCTTGAAGTTGTAAGTCAAGACACCTGCCATCGTAACGTAACCGCCGGACCCTCCGGCAAATTAACTGCGTCGGGTGGACGCAAAGGAACTATATTATGCATATCGAACCGGGCGTCGTAGATGGCGCGAAAATGCTCCTCGCTTATGGTACTGCGGCTGCGGCTGCTGGCTATTCCATGAAATTAATCAATGATGATCTCAAGACCCACTCTGCCGTATCATTTGGCCTGCGCGCAATCATTGCCGCTGTTGGAGTGTTCATCTTCTTCGAAGTATTCCCACACTTCGCGGTTGGCATATCTGAAGTTCATATAATTCTGGGAACGACCCTATTTCTGCTACTTGGGTCTGGCCCGGCTGCGGTTGGTCTTGCAGGCGGTCTAGCAATCCAAGGCTTCTTGTTCGCGCCCTCTGATGTGCCGATGTACTTTGTCAACGTCTCGACGCTGCTGTTCCCCCTGTTTGCAGTGGACGCGCTGGCCAAAAAGGTCATCCCACAGACAACTGCATATGTCGATCTGCGTTATTCAGACGTATTGAAGATGTCGGCAGTTTATCAAGGAGGCGTGGTGGCATGGGTGGCATTCTGGGCTATCTACGGCCAAGGCGTTGGTGCTGAAAATATCTCAGCCGTGACTAGCTTTGGCGTCGCCTATCTGCTGGTGATCTTGATCGAGCCTGTGGCCGACCTCGCCGCGCTTGCGGGAGCCAAAGGCCTACGTTCTTTGACGGAACGTGGTGTGTTTACTCAGCGCCTACACAATGCTGCGGCCTAGGCCAACTCAGTTCTGGGCTGTGGCGCGTACTGTGTCGCAGTCCTCAGTCTTGCAGGTAACCACTCTATAAAGCGTAGAAGCAGTTCGTGGTAAGCATGATGGCAACCGTCCTACGGGGCGCGCATTTGGCCTTGAAGCGGGCATTTGATTGTCTCCAGCCGAGGTCTGCTTCGTCCCGCCTAGCAGACATCGGCTCAGCCGAAATGCTGCGTTCCACTGCCAATGTCTGCTTTGGGGGAAGGTGTACCGCCGCGTTGCAATCACCTATGAATGTCCGGTAAAGGCCGATACCGTCGATGTGGATGCCGACAGTATTGGGGGTTAAATCTTCTTGCTTCGTTCAACGTCGTCGGTGCACTGGACCTATTTTGATGGCTCTTCTTAGTGATCATCGGAGAATGCTGGTCAACGTCTGGTCAACCCGTGAATGCTATTTGGGCTACACTCGGATCCGTGCCAAAACGGTGAAATCCGGTGAGAAGCGGCGGATAAGTTTTTGCTTTCAAAGGCTTGCCTTCTAAGGTGTTGATTTTAATAAGTTATTGAAACCATTGAGTTTTAGCTCATAACCTGAAGGTCGTAGGTTCAAATCCTACTCCCGCAACCAAATCTCAGTAATCATATCTGTAATTGCCTCGGCATCCGGCCGGGCCCACAAGGTCTATGATCATGACGTCAAGGCGCAAAGTTCCTTTATCACGGCACTCTCTCGAAATCATGGGCAGCACTCTGATCGGCAACATATGCAAATCCCGTGAGTGGCGTTTGAGCGGGCCCACTTTCGAAACAATAATGAAGAAAGTATAAATCCTTGTACGTGAATGGCTCTTGAATGGGTCGTTTGCGTTCATTCATGTCAATGACATGGCATATACGCGGTGCTTTGCATTAGGTTGATGAAGCCTGCAAGCGGGACGACCAATTTGCGAAAGGTAACAAATTCAATCCGACCCTGCGTGCCTGCGCAATGTCACCACAAATCTTGCACCGCCAAGCTGTACGGATCGTCGGACTTCTATGCCCCCCTGATAAGCAATCACCAGATCAGATGCGATCGCCAAGCCAAGACCTGTTCCGGGCTTTGATTCATCAAGTCTTTGCCCACTGACAAATGCCAGATCCCCACCGCCTTCCGCCATGCCTGGGCCATCGTCCTCGACGATGATACGAATCTGGTCTGGTGTTGCGTCGGCAGTGAGTTGGATCACAGTCTCTGACCATTTCAGCGCATTATCGAGCAGATTTCCGATGATCTCTTCAAAGTCGATCTGGTTGATTTTGGCGTGAAGATCAGGAGGAACATCTGTGATCACTTCGCGTCCCGTGCGTTTTGCGAGTGCGCTAAAGGCACGCCCCAGCCTTGACAGGCTCACATTCAGATCAGTTGATGACCCTTCGAGTGCACTATCTTGCGTCGCCTTCATGCGGGCAAATGACCGTTTAAGTTGCGCATCAAGTCGATCAAGCGCATTGATGCCCTTTTGCACCTGTAGGCCTGCTTGCTGCATTTCAAAAAGCTCGTTGCGCAAGACCGCCGAAGGCGTTTTCAGCGCGTGCGCCAGATCCACCGTCTGGCGTCGGGACCGGCTGACGATCTCTCTGTTGCGATCCAGTAGCGTGTTGATGTCAGTGACGAGCGCTTGTACTTCCTGCGGATAGCTTTCGACGGGCAATTGTCCTTCATGGTCCTTGCGTGCGATGACATCCTTGCGCAACTGAGACAGAGGTCTGAGCGTAAATATCACAAGCAAAAAAGCGCCCGCAACGGCCAGAAGGCCGACCAGTGCAAACGATACATTCAAACGCTGACGCAGGCCTGCCTGATCAGCCTCCAGTGCTTCGGTGGACGAGGCAACAGTGACCAACCAAACCGCGCCATCATCAAGGGTCATCTGGCGTGACAAGGCACGCAAGTTCTGCCCCGCTGGCCCTTCGACACCAGTGATAACCGGATTGATCGCAGGTGATGTGCTGACAGGCAGCAAGGAGTCCGCGAGCGAGCGGGATACCACGATGCCACCATCCTCATTGATGGCTTGCCAATAGTTCCCCGAGAATGGCCGCTGATAGACAGGGTCGTCTAGCTGATCGAGCATCGCTTCGCTCGCACCGCCAGTGTTGGCCAGCGCAACGACAGCTTGCGTGTGCCGTGCCGCAAGCTGTTCATCAAAGCGCGATAAAGTAAGATCTTCGAGGTAGTTTCCGACTGCATTAGTGCCTGCCAGCACAACAACAGTTGCCCAAATCGCGCCGCCGGCGACAGCCCGTTGGCGAAGTGATCTCACGCGACCAGCTGGATCGAATACCCGCGACCACGTTCTGTTTCGATAAGGTCATTCCCCAGCTTCTTGCGAAGGCGGGTCACAAAAACAGCAATTGTGTTGGAATCGCGGTCATCGCCGTATTCGTAAATATGCTCTGACAGTTCGGTCATTGAGACAGGGCGGTTCGCGTTGTGAAACAGGTAGGACAGAACCGCTGCTTCAGGGGCTGTCAGCGTGACGGGCATGCCGTTGAGGCTTACCCTGCCGCTTCTGCTGTCAAACCTGACTCCGTTTTTCTGGAACACGGGATTTCGCTGAACGGAATTCCTGCGCAAGAGCGCGCGCGTGCGAGCGATGAATTCAGGTATATGGAATGGTTTGGTCAGATAGTCATCGGCACCGGCGTCAAGCCCGTCAACGCGGTCTGCCCAGCCGTCACGTGCTGTGAGAATAAGAACTGGAATGTTGCTGCCATCGTCGCGCCACGCCTTAAGGATGGTAATGCCGTCCTGGACCGGCAGCCCAAGATCAAGCACAATCAGGTCATAGGGTTCTGTCTCACCCAGAAACTTGGCTTCTTCGCCATCCGACGCCAAATCGATCGCATGCCCTTCGTTCGAAAGAGCATGTTTGATCTGTTCGGACAGCTCGATATCGTCTTCTGCAACCAATATGCGCATGGGAAATCCTTAGGTCGCGATAATGGCAAAAATTGGACTGCAGATAAACAGGTTATCTTTCGCGTCCATTGCCCCGATCACCTGAATTGCCACCACCGCCACCGGAATTCCCGCGATCACCGGAATTGCCGCGGTTGCCGGAATTCCCGCGATTGCCCGCGTTTGCGTTTGCGTTCGCCTGTGCGTTTGCATTTGCGCTGGATGGCAGACTTGATCCGCCGCCTGTTGACTTTGCCGCGGCTGCAACGGCCTGACCCATCTCGCTTCTATGCGAAATACGTTCCCCCTGAACGCCGTTGTAGAGCAGTTCAATAACTGAACCGTCATCACGCTGCACAAGCAAACGATAGGTCATGCGGCCGTTGGAAAGAAAACCGCGAATATCGATAACGACACCGCCAAAATCCGAAACCGCGGTTAATGCGATCGTTTCGGCACGTAGAATTTGTTCCTGCTGGACCAGTTGGCGCAATTGCCCCTGCGATAGTTCCGTCACTTCAGCTGCAGCGCCAAATGGCACTAACGCGAGGATCGACGCGAATATCGCTGATCTCAAGGTGATCGGAATTTCCAGCAAAGGCTTTCGTCCAGTATCCAAAACTAACCGCGCGCACACACCATACGGGCATTCGTGCGATCATCCAGATCTCGTATGACACTTTCAACACTGGGGAAAGGCAGCTTGCGGGCTTTCGGTGCTGACTCAGACACGATCTTATCTTTCTCGTGGAGTTCTTCAGTCATATGGCCGCGCAAAATCAAGATATTTGTCTCAGACATGTCTTTAACTTTCATCACTGCAGTGAATTGGAATCGGTAAACAAATAACTCGTACAGCGTAAAATTTTACATGGCCGCTATGAACCTTTTCAAAACCACGTATTCACGTGCGGTTCATGTTGTCAGGTTCCTGAAACCTGCTTGCGTGACGGCGTCTCACGAAAAATGCGCCGTTTGATTTTGACACCATTGCCGCCAAACAGGCGCAGATATGTGCTTGCCCCTATTCTGACAGGATCACATGAACCCAGACAAACGACCCATTCAGCGACCGTTCATTTTGCTTCGCTTACCAACTCAGGCGAATCATGCAGAAAGGAAAAGCAAATGATGCGCAAGACACACGTGAAGACGAAGGTTCTTTGCATTGCAGCCATGTTGTGCATGACGAGTGCGACGGTTTTTACAACATCAGCTACCCCGGCCTTTGCTGAGCGTGGAGGGAACGGGCAGGGCAATGGCCGCTCCAGCGAAGCGCGCGGCAATCAAAGCGAAAGAGGCAATGGCGCCAGTGAACGGCCGGCGTCCGGTAACAATGGTCGGGGCCACCTTGCCCGTGAACTTGGCAACCTGAATGCCGCACATGCCAACCCGAATGCGCTTGCCAATGCATCGCCAGACAGCATGCCTGGCAAGCTCTACATCTATAAAATGGCGCAAGAGGATTTTGCGGCGGTTGTTGCGATCCAAGATGAAAAATTTGACACGTATCAAGCCCTGATTGGACTGTCGGAAGAAGAAATTGAAGCCGCATTTCCGGAAGGCGGGTATGAAGAAGCTGTGACAGCGGCCGCAACTGACTATGAAATGGCGAGGCTTGATGCATTAGATGCGCAGGAGGCCGCCGGTGACAGCCTCGCCGTTCTGACAGATGGTCGTGAGCTCTCAGAAGCCGCCTTGGCAGAGCTGTGGCGCCTTCTCGGTCTTTAAGGCACCATTTTGAAATAGAAACACTGCAGCGGCCGAGGGTAATAGCTCTTGGCCGCTATTACTTGTCCAGTCGGAATGTCTGTTCTCAACGCTTGGCGGGCGATATGGCGCTTACTTCGCCCGTGGCGGACCTCTCGGAGCGCGTCCGACCATTTGCATGCTGTGATGGATACTGTTCATGCAGCGCCCTGATCAATTTCCGGTATGTCGCACGGTGCCTGTTGCGCACGTTTACACCGACAAATACCGATTGATCTATGCTTGGCGCATCGACAACTCTCTGGCAGATGCCTGATGCAATCAACGCTTTGGCCGAATGTTCCAGCACATAGGCTGATCCCGACAGTGACGTCAAAAGGTCAACCATCGCGGCATTCTGGCCGATCGACAGCGAGACATGCGTCAGGTCCGGCAAGAGTGCGGCATGCGCATTTGCAAAGGTTGCCGAGTAGTTTGCCAGAATGTAGTTTTCCTTGTCGACGCGGGCCAAAGTATCGCCTTGGGTCGAGACCATGATGTAACGCACTTCTCCGAGTGTCTCGAAGTACAGGTCGGGCTGAATCTGAGGTGAATATAATATTGCTATATCCTGACGCCCAATGATCAAATCAGAACACATTTGACTGGAATAATCCGCCTCTAGCAAAAAGGCGGTCTGGGGCAGGATCTCGCGAAGACGTCCGATCAGCCTCTTGATTTCGATTCCTACCAGATCGTGCTGGAGCCCGATCCGCATCGTGACACCTGCAAGCGCGGTATCTTGCGCGGCATTTTTGGCCGTCACCCAATCGTGGCGGAGACTGCGGGCGTGCGGTTCAAATCGCAGACCTTGGGTCGTCAAAGCCGTGCCCGAGCGAGAGCGCTGAAACAGTTTCACCCCTACAGATGCCTCAAGCGAACGCACCCGCCCTGAAACGGTTGACTGCGTCACACCCAAACGCTCTGCGGTGCGGTTGAAACTCTTTGTCTCGCAAAGATCCAGGAAGGTATCGATCAATTCTATCTGCATCTTTTACATCCTGCCCTAATCGGTTAATCCGATCAATAATAACCGGATAGGCAGATTGCGCGATTTGTGAACTGGGAGAATACTCGATCCAGTTCCAGGGAGGCGTGAGCATGTTGGACATAGAGAAAAGAAAAGGGCGCACCGGTGGGCGTGCAGCACGCGTTGCCCTGCGCAGCGCCCCTTTGGCCGAGAATTTGCGGCCTGTCCGCGCAGGCCTTCCGGGCGGACAATATAAGCCTCTGACGGATGCAGAGGTTCTGCGTATCCACCATGCGGCGCTTGATGCTTTGGAGCAGATCGGTCTGTCACAGGCCCCGCCCTCCGGTGTCGAAATCCTTACAAAAGCGGGCGCGATCCTGGGCGATGACGGACGCATCCGTTTTCCACGCGCATTGGTCGAGGACATGCTGGCCAAAGCTGCGCGGAATATCACCTTGCATGGTCGTGACCCACAATACGACCTGCACCTGACGGGCACGAATGTTCATTTTGGCACGGCAGGTGCTGCGGTGCATGTGGTGGACCTTGCAACCAACACCTATCGCGACAGTACCGCACAAGACCTGCACGATGCGGCCAAGATCACCCATGCGTTGGACAACGTGCATTTCTTCCAGCGCGCGATGGTGGCGCGGGATATCTCTGACAATCTCGAAATGGATCTGAACACGATCTATGCCTGCTGTTCAGGCACGACCAAACATGTCGGCACATCTTTTGATGATCCAAGCCATGTTGCACCGTCAATCGAACTCTTGCACCGGATCGCAGGCGGCGAAGAAGCATGGCGTGCGCGCCCCTTTGTTTCGAACTCGAACTGTTTTGTCGTCCCGCCGATGAAATTCGCCGAAGAAAGCTGCCGTTCCATGGAGGCCTGCATTCGCGCGGGCATGCCGGTGCTCTTGCTGTCCGCGGGGCAAGCGGGCGCAACAGCGCCTGCGCCGATCGCCCTTGCGATTGTTCAGGCGGTTGCCGAATGTCTTGCTGGCGTCGTCTATGTAAACGCGATGGCACCCGGTCATCCGGCGGTCTTTGGCACGTGGCCATTTGTCTCTGACCTGCGCACGGGGGCGATGTCGGGTGGTTCGGCAGAGCAGGCCCTGCTGACCGCAGGATGCGCCCAAATGCACCGGTTCTATGACATCCCCGGGGGGGCGGCGGCGGGCATATCGGATTCGAAACTCCCTGATATGCAGGCCGGATGGGAGACAGGTATCACCAACGTGCTGGCCGGTCTTTCGGGCCTGAACATGGTCTATGAGGCCGTTGGCATGCATGCCTCATTGCTGGGGTTCTGTCTGGAATCGCTGGTGCTTGGCGATGATGTGCTGGGGCAGGTTCTGCGCACTGTCCGTGGCATTGACGTGACCGAAGACAGCACGTCAATCGAGGCGATGAAGGCCGTCTGTCTGGGCGGTCCGGGCCATTATCTTGGCTCTGACCAAACGCTCGCTTTGATGCAGACGGAATACATCTATCCCACCTTGGGCAACCGGATGAGCCCGAAGGAATGGAACGAAGCCAACCGCCCTATGTTGCTGGATCAGGCGATAGCCCGCAAGAATGACATCCTTAGCAAAGCGCAAATCCAGATTGACCCTGCGGTCGATGCGGCGATCCGTGCTGACTATAATATCTACTTCAAATAAGGGGCGCATATGCACTACGGATATATCGGCCAAGGCAATCTTGGGGCAAATTGCGCGGCTTGTTTGCTGCGCGGGGGCATGGATGTGACCGTCACGGACATCAATCGCGCCGCGGCAGAACCCGCCATTGCCTTGGGTGCCAAATGGGCCGGCAGCCCCGCAGAACTTGCAGGCTCGGTTGATCACGTCATCACCTGCCTGCCATCGCCTGCCGTATCCGAGGCGGTCGCGGCCCAGATGCTACCCGTGATGAAAGAGGGCGCGCATTGGATCGAAATGTCGACCTTGGGCCGTGACGAAGTGCTGGCCTTTGCGGCGAAAGCGGCAGCACATGATGTGCGGATGATGGAACTGCCTGTTACTGGCGGTGTGCATCTGGCCGCGCAGGGCAACATCACCATGCTGGCCGGTGGCGACAAGGATATGTTCGAAACCCATCTGCCTGCGCTCAAGGCGATGGGTAATCAGGTGTTCCACATGGGCCCGCTCGGGTCGGCGTCGATCATCAAGGTGATCACCAATATGCTGGCCTTTATCCACCTCAAAGCCTGCGGTGAGGCGCTGATGCTGGCCAAGCGTGGCGGGCTTGATCTGGGGCAGGCGTGGCATGCGATCAAGGCGTCGTCCGGCACGTCGTTCGTGCATGAAACCGAAGGAGCGCTTGTCCTGAACGGATCTTATGACGTGGCCTTCAATATTGATCTGGCGCTGAAGGATCTGGGGTTCGCCATGGGCTTTGGCCGCGAATTCGAAGTGCCGCTTGAACTGGCGGCAGCGACCGAACAAACCTATGTGGCAGCCCGCGCGGCCTATGGCGGAGACGCCCAATCGCCGATGATCGTGAAGCTGCTGGAAGACCTGCTCGATACCGATTTGCGGGCTGATGGGTTTCCGGCGCGGCTGACCTAGGCGCTGGCCTCGGCAAAGAAAGGCAGCCACGCCTCAAGCACTTTGTCGGGGTGTTGTTCGGCCAGATAATGACCGCCGGGCAGGGCCCATCCGCGCACGTTGGCGGCCCGCTCTTGCCAAAGGGCGAGACAGTCAAAATGTGCCTCGATTGCGCCGTCCTTACCCCATAGCGCCAACAGCGGCATTTGCAGCTTTGTCGGGTCGGCATCATCATGCGCGATGTCGATGGTTGCCGCGGCACGGTAATCCTCGCAGGCTCCGTGGATCGCCTCGGGTTTGGAGAAACAGGTCAGGTATTCATCCAGCGCCTGCTGTACGAAAGGCGACAGTCCCGCAGAACCCGCACCGCATTTCTTGAGCCAGAAAAAGGCAGGGTCAGCACCGATCAGATTTTCCGGAAACGGATGTGGCAGGGTCAGCCAGTACCAATGCCAATAGGTATGCGCAAAGGCGCTGCTTGCGTCGCGGTACATCTCGCGCGTGGGCGCGATGTCCAGCACAGAGAGCGCGACCACCCGTTCGGGATGGTCCGCTGCCAGACGATGAGCCACACGGCCTCCGCGATCATGCGCGCCGATCAGAAAGCGATCATGACCCAAATGGTCCATCAGCGCCAAGACATCGCCCGCCATCGCGCGTTTGGCGTAAGGGCTGTGCTTCGCGTCTGTTGTCGGTTTTACCGACCGGCCATAGCCCCGCAGGTCAGGGCATATGACCTGATAGGTCTCCGCCAGAACAGGCGCTATCGCGTGCCACATGGCAGAGGTCTGGGGATAGCCATGCAGCAGCACCAGCGGGGGGCCGTTGCCAGCGATGCGGTAAAAGATATCGCCTTCGGGGGTGGCCAGATTATGCTCTTCAAACCCGTCGAAGAAATGCGGCGCGGCGGGGGCTGCTGCGGCTGCAGGGTGCATTACGCAAATATCCGTTGCCAGGATGCCTGCATCGCCCCAAAGCGTTCCGCTTCATAAGCGATCAATGCGACATGACCATCATAAAGAGCCAGCGCTGCGGAATTGCCATCATCAAAGGCACCATCCAGACAAATCAACTGGGCGGCTTCCTCACCACGCAGCGTTTTCTTGTGCGCTTCGCGGAATGCTTCGACCTGCGTGCTCCAGATGGCCTGTAGCGCTGCGAAATCCCCCTCTTTTGCAACGATCTCGCCGTCGCAGATGTGGAGTACGGATGAAAACGCGGGGGCGTTCACCGTCAGGAACTGTTCCATGGGTGGCTTGGGAGTGCTGTCCATTTCGGCCAGTGCGACGTCCCAAAGTTCGGCCAAACCAAGGGCGGAAACGCCGCGTTCGCCGCTGTTTCCAAAGGGTTCGGAAGGCAGGCTGCGGACTGTCATGTTTTCCGCTTTGCCGCAGAGTTCTTCCAGAAGGTCATGCGCAGCCTGAACAACATCGGGATCTTCGCGTGACAAGACCTGACCGATGACATCCGCATCGGATTTTGGCGAAACACTCAGGATACCGCGCATACGACGACCTGCCGCTATAATCCGGATGGATTTGCCGCCACAGCGAAAAGCAAGGCAGCGCTCAAGCACGGTATCATCGACCTCGCGCAGGATCGCGGCCACCGGGGACGGCGATCCGCCCTCCGAAATCATGCGCGCGCCTGTTTCATCCATGACTTCCCGCGCAGACAAAACAGCGAGTTTTTGTGCCAAAGCGTTCAATTCGCTCATAAGCCAGTTTCCAGCTCTCGGTTATGTGTTTTCATTCACCGCTACTGATGCGGTCAAGGCATGCACAAGCATCAGCAACAAACCTATCTGCATCCATCTTTGGGCCGCAGATACAACAAAGAACATCATTCGGTTCATTTTCTGCACGCAAAAAGACGCGCAACTGCGACGTACTCGCAACAGAGGCCATCCCGCTTGGCTTGTCCGCCAATGCCGGCTTGCCATTTGCTCCCAACAATAATGCAGCCTCTTCACAAAGAGCATCCAGCGCCTCACGCCGCAAATTTGAACTTGAGTCTGTTACGAGGATCATTTTCGTCGAGAGATCTGCGAAGGCAACCGCAGTGCAGCCTTCAAATTTCTCACGCAAAGCATCCAACTCATCAACAACCATCTGCAGCTCGCTTCCTAACTACGCATGGCTATGAGTACGGCAAATGTGACGATTGTGGAAGGGCTGCAAAAAACCGTGCTGCATCAGGATGAACGCAGGATCCGGTCGACAGAGGATAAAGGGTCTTCCGCTGTGGTCTCTGCGGGTGCACGTTCCCGTGATGAACGGACACTGTCCGGTGCGCGCTGCACCCGGCGCGGCATCACCGGCGCAACGACGGGCGCAGGTATGTCACTCAGGCTGTCCATGTTATAGAGCGGCAACTCGGTGCGTGCAGTAAGCGCTGTCAGCCGCTCGATCACATCAATCAGATGGGCGGTAAAGGGGCCTGCGCCACTGGCATCCCACCGGTCATAGTCTTCACCTGCTTGAATGGCGTGCAAGAGCGAGACAGGGAAAATCGCACCAAACTGTCCTTGGGTTTCACGGGTCACGCGTTTGACCACGCGACTACGGTCTTTTTCGGTGTTCAGCTTGTCAAACCGCGTGATCAGCAGGATCGAGTTTTCGCGGACAGCTTGCGGCATGTCTTCCCAAACGGCTGCCTCGGATTGGCGCCAAGCTTGGGTCGCATGGGTGCACCAGATCACGGCGTCCACTTCGGGCAGCATCCGCTCCCAGACAGAGGATGACATGTTGGGGTCCGAAATGCCCGGAAAGTCGATCAGGTCACAGACTTCAAGAATGTCGGCTTCCAGAAACAGGCGGATGCTGCGGGTTTGCTCGACAGGGATGTTTTCAAGCTCTGCGAGGGTGACAGGTTCTTTCGATCCATCAACATCAATGCGGTAGGGCGCGCGCGTGCCATAAGAAATCCAGACAGGGGACAAGCGTGTCGCGGTTACTTTCTCAGGTAACGGACGCTGGCCCATCAGCAGGTTCGAGAGCGTACTTTTGCCGGCGCTGAACTCACCCATCAAAGCGATGCGTGGTTTGCGGCGACCGCCGGAATTTGTTTCACCAACACTCATTTATCAACTCCCACTGCGAGCAGAGGTTTTGTTTCGCTCAGCTCTTCGAAGATGTAGTCGAAAAGCTCATCGCGTTCCTGCTGGGCAGTAATACCGAAAATGTCTTCCAAATCGTCAATTGCGATCTCGGATTTGCTACTGATGTCTTCAAGAATGGCGCGCTGTTCGGCGTGGAACTCTCGTAGTTCAGACTGCGCGCGCGCACGGATATCATCGGCTTGCCGAACTTTCAGCTCATCAACGATCGGGGCTGTTTCCGCTTCGATCAGGTCGTAGAACCCGCTTGCAAAAGCGCGGTATCCCTTGCGGCGTTTCCACCACCCCTTCCACCATGATGTTTGCAAGTCCAATGCAATGGTCTGGCCAAGAGACACGGGGGCAGGGATCTCGGGCGGGGCAGGCGGTGTAATCGTGAAGTTCTCGACATCGACACCGAATGCAGACCGATACGTATCTGCAAGATCACCGGCAGCGGCGGCATAGACGTCTTGGCAACTGGCGGTCACATTGCGCCGCATCACCTGATAGCTGGTGCGCAGCAACATGCGCAGGCCATCAGGGCTATATTGCCAGATCTCTTCCTCACCCTTGGTTTCCAGATGCTGCAGCAAAGATTCCAGCGCGCGATCCAGAAAGCGTTTGTGCGATTGGTCAACGCGTGATCCGAACTGCGAAAACGCAATGTCCAGCCGCTCATCGAGGGCCTTCATGCTTGCGGCTTCCAACGTATCAAGGTGGGCCGAAAGCCTTTCGCTCGACATGACTTCGACGGTGTCACCATCCAGACGCATCGATACGACTGCGTTGGACGCGCGCACACCGCCCACGAGGTTCAGCGCGCGCTTGCGTGATGCGGACAGGATTTCAGCACCGGGGCCTTCCGAAATACGTTCGGACAGCGCGCGATAAAGTTCGGGGATACCGGAAAGATGCCAGACAAGCTCTTTGGTTTCCATGCTGGCGGTTTCCGCACTCAGCGCGGCTTCGGCCCAGTTGAACATGGCCTCGGCGCTGTCGGCAACAATATCATCAAGGTCTTCGGACAAGGCCATATTGGCCCAATAGGCGCTACCGAAAATAACCTCGGGGTTCTCTGGTCCGTTATTGTCGGCCAGCGTCTGCAAAATGCTGTCGCGTATTTCCGGAACCTGTGCGCCGGGATCAGACAGTTCGTCGATCCGGTTTACAAAGATGACGACCTCGCGCGCCTTCACGTTCGAGATCAGACGGATCAGCCCCATATCCATCGAACTAAGCGCCTGATGGGCGGACAGGACAACAACGCAGATACGGCTATCGCGCAGGGCATTGATGGTAATCTGTTCCCGCATCATGAATGTATCATTCACGCCCGGCGTATCGCGCAGACAGATCGACATCGGGATCGAGTCCGCGTTCAGATACAGGTCAGCGGATTTTGTAATATCGGCAAAGCGGCCCTGCTGGTCTTCTTCTTCGAGATCCTCGAAATCGTCGCCCATGCAGACATAGCGCTGCACCAATTCGTCGCTCAACTCGGCGTAGCTGTGTTTTTGTCCCAACAAAAGTTCGAACTTGCGACCAAGGCGCTGCCTTGTCTTTTCACGCATTTCGGCAATTTGTTGACGCACTTTCTCAAGCTCTTCGTCAGCACCGGCACGTTCAGACAATTCGCCGATTCGGCCGCCGTTCTCGACAAGGTGATCCCATTCACCTTGGCTGAAGAACTGAAAGGTTGCCGTTGGCGCATCATCCGGCAAGGGCGTGTTGAGGTGAAGCGAAGTCACAACAGACGTCCATGGGTTCACATCCGCAGGCAACAGATCGGGCCGGCCAACCATGGCATTCACCAAAGACGTCTTACCCGACTTGATTTGGCCGATCATGGTAATGCTTGGTTCAAAAGCGCGTAACTGTTTGATAAGTTTAGAAGCTTTCTTTTCAGCGTCCTGGCCGCCAAGCTTTACGACATCCGCAAGCGTCGCTTCGAGGTCGACAACCTCATCGTGGAAGCGGTCCATCTTCTCCAGCCCAAGGCGCATGAAGGGGAGCTGCTCCGGCGGGATTGCTAGACCATCCCCATTTGCGACCTCTTCCATCTTCATCCTTGTCCGTCCTTAACAAATTGATCGTACCACAGCTTTGCGCGGTCCCGCTCGTCGCTAAATAGCAAGAAAAGCACCGTCTTTATTGCCATAATGGAAACAGATCCGCACGGCAAAAGTATGGCGCTTAGCTTAAAAATTTCACAAGCGACAACGTGGGTTACGCAGCCAAGTCAGCCTGCAGTTCTCGTTTAATCTGTAGCATGAGGCTGACGGCTTCAAGGGCTGCGCTGCCTTGTTTTTCCATCTGCATCAATTGCACCATGTCTGCGGCGTCAAAAGCGGTATCGCGGGTGCGTTGCAATGAAGTATCTGCGGCATCACCGTTTTCGTTCAGATAATCACACAGCCACTGTATATGATCCACAGCCATTGCCATGACCTCGGCAGGGCCATCTTCACCTTGTTTCTCAAGCACGGATGCAAGCTCTGCACCGTGCTCTTCAAGGTAGGCGATAACATGCTCATAGGCGTCGCGTGTGGCAGCCTGCAGCGGTTCCGCGGCAACCGCGGCTGGTTCCTCCGCTTCAGCCTTTGCCTGCGGTTCTGGTGCAGGCGTCTTCGCAGGTTTCGCCGCTTCCTCGAACGCGAGGTCCCGGGACACATTCTTGCGGGCGGCGATCTCGCGCAGGCGCGAAATGGCGTCGCGTGTCGCGGGCTTTGTTTCAGCAGGGCTAGCTGCCGGTTTCGGCGCCTCTGCTTGTGCATTCTCGGGAGCAGCAACAGGCGCGGCAGGACCTTTGGCGACCACCGGTTCTGGTGTTGGCGCAGGCTCTGGCGGTGTGCTTACCTCTGGCGCAACAGGGGCATCCTTTAAGGGGGCCAACAGATCGGCATACTGATGCAGCAGAACATCAGCCTGATCCACCGCAGACTGACGGCCGCGCTCGACCTGTTTGAGAACCGCCGAGATCAGCGCGGATCCGCCGCTCTCGCGCATGACGTCCTTGTCGACAGTGCCATCTGCAAGCCGCGCTGAAAGTGCCTGGTTCGTGGCAATCGCCAGAACCGCATTGAATTCATCCCCTGCAGCCGCAGAGATTGCGCCGACTGCGGCCTCATAAAGCCCTTGCGCCTTTAGAAAATCGGCATGGGTGACCATGCAGAACGCGTGATCCTTGATCAGGTCAGGCATGGTGGCCCAAATGCGTTGCTCAGGTTCGGTGAAACCGCGTGTGCACCAAAGTGCGACGTCCGTGCGCTTGGAGGCCCACTGCGATGCACGGTGCACGGCGTTCGTGTCATTAGGGGCGACGACTTCGAGAACCGAAATCTTGTTCAGGGCCGGCAGAGGCATCTGCATTTCCACAAAGACCGGGGACAGGCCTGCGATCATATCGGAATCGACGGCATTGAACTCTTCTTTGGACCCGTCAGCCAGGGTGCAGACCGATTTTTCACTTTCGCCATAAACCAGTTGCATCGTTGGCAAATGCACCCCCTCAGGGATGACATCTGCGCCCACAAGCAAATTCAGCAATCTCGATTTTCCGGATTCAGGCATGCCGAGGATGGCCAGACGTACCGGCTTTTGCAGGCGCTCAAGCAGCAGTTCCGCTTTTTCATGGTCAGAATCAGGAAGCAGGCCACTTAGCACGGCCTGCTTCAATTCTGTTTGGACCCGGTTTCCCAGTGATTGATTCGACATTACTTGCCTCCGGCGGCTATCTTAGCCGGCGGCTCAGCCGCATCAACCTCCTGTGTCAAATCGGTTTCATCATTCAGCTCGACCTTTTTGAGGGGTCTGACTTCCTTGATCACTGTTGGCGCGCTATTTGCAGCGACTTCCTTCGGCTTTTTCGTCTTTGCCGCAACCTTTTCAATGTCGTCCAATTCAACAACACGTGTGACAGTCGAGGTCTGATGATCGACATGGCCAACAGGCTTGGCGCGGATTGCGCGGATGACAGGCTTGTTGTGGTTCAGTTTGATCACCGAGAACGTGCAGTTGTCCTGATCGGGGTCAGCCAGCGCCTCGATTGCCTCCAGCAGATAGCCCGCAATCTCGGCCGCCTTCTTGCGGCGATAGCGGTGCAGGATTTTCTGGATCTTTGCATCTTCCAGATACTGCAGACCGTCGCTTGAGACGACAACGATATCACCGACCTGCAATTCGAAAGGCGTTTTCGGGCAATCCGATTTCGTCACGCGATCACCCAATATCACCGACGTCAGACAGTTCCTGTCAGGATGGTTCTTGCCGGCTTCTTCATCCAGCAAACCTTGCTGGACCATAAAGTCGATCTGCGGCGCCATCGAATGATCTTCATTCAGCTGCTTCATCGTGCCATTGCGATAATGGTACAACGGGCTGTCGCCAATCGACATCCAGTACATCCGGTTCTCGACCAGAACGACAGAAACAAGTGTCGCCCCCATGCCGCGTGTTTCGGGATGTGCCTGCACATGTTCACGGACATAGCCGTTGGCGTTCGCCGCAGCTTCGGTCAGGAAGCGTGGAATTTCACCTTCGAAATCGGCAAAATTCGCGCTTTCAAACTTGAGCTCGCTAAAGACTTCGGTGACGACAATCTTGCTGGCAACATCACCGGCCGCATGGCCGCCCATGCCGTCGGCAAGCACAACCACACCACTATCCGCCCCGAAAGGGAAATCAGTGACGATTGCGTCTTCTTGATAGTCACGCCCGCCCTGACAGATCGCAGATGCGACGTCAAAACGTGGTTCAGGCGATCGCCACATCTTCGTCCTCCTCGGTCGCACCATCCGACCAGTTGAAAGATTTGTCGCAAAGCGCAACAAACCGCAGCACAGTCTCGCCGATACGGATGACGTCGCCGGTTTTCAGCGTTTCGTTGCTGATCAAAGGCTTGTCGTTCAGGCGTACAATATTTGACTTGCCGCCATGCCCAAGCAAAAATTCCTTGGTGTCGGGGTCATAAACAATTGCGGCGTGGTTCGAACGCGAGATCGAGTTGTCACCAAAATCGAGCTGGATCGCCTGGTCCTCGCCACGGCCGATCTGTGACATACCCGCCATGAGAGAGAAGCTTTCGCCACGTCCCGGTCCTTCGGCAACAACAATCCAGCCAACAGGGAAGCGCACGCTCTTGGTGGGTGCCGCCTTTTGGGCGTCGTTGAACAGGTCAACAACATCACCATCGGATTTGTCAAAGCCAATCAGGCGTGTCTTTGTGCGACGCGACCGCGCGGGTGACCGTGCTGCCGCTGCAGAAGCGACTGCCTGCTCTGCAACAGGTGCCGCAACGGGACGCACCGGTGCAATCGGTGCTGTCGGTTCCGGAAGGGCGGTTGATGTCCCGTCATCCTCTAGATCCCAGATATTCACTGCCGCAGGTGCTGCAGGTGCAGCGGGTGCTGTTGGCGCTGCCGGTGCCTGCTCTGCGCTGACAACCCGCACATCGGTTGCGGCGTTCGTCTGAAGGGGAGTAGCGACTGCAGGTTTGCTCAAAGGCGCAGCCTCGTCCACTATTGATCCGATCGTATCACGATAGGATTGCTCCAGAGATTCCACGGAACTCGCGCGCCGCGTATTTGTATCGCTGCGTTTCTTTCCAAGTAGATCACGAATGAATTTCATCTTGCTACCCTCCAATTTACTGATGTCGGGCGGTCCTGCTGGACCGCTGTGACATATTTTACTCTGCCGCGCCGGATACCGTGTGCGAAGCCACCCAAAGGCCGCCATCGCGCTGCACTGCGAAACTGAATTGTTCCGTTCCGTCCGCGAGCTCACGCTCAAAAATGTTCATAATCGAGTCGCGTTGATCAATCGTTTCACCTGTCGAAATATAAGAGGTGATCACATCGCCTACTTCCAGACCGCCCTGTTCGACTTGATCAAGCGCCACGACTGTTGTGGTCCAGCCAGTGCCAGAGAACGCTGTCTGGAACGCCGTCCCATCGACCAATGTGACATTCTGTACGACCGGAACAACCCAGTTATACTGGACGAAATCGCCGGTTGATGGCTTGATTGTGTTGAAAGCGACCGGAATTGTCGGTGCGACTTCGCCGTCACCGATTTGCTGACGCAGCGCTTCTGGAATATCAGAAATTGCATCGATACCAATGCCATTCACAGCCACGATCACAAGGCCAGGCTCAACCCAGACGGGCGAGATCGGTCCGGCTTCGGCTACAATATTCGATTGCTCGCCGGCAGCGGTGAAAGGCAGTTGCACAGTCCAGGACCCGGTGACAGGGGCGGCTGCAGGTGGCAGTTCATTTCCGGGTGTTACTGCCGAGATCTCGACTGCTGGTCCTGCACCGACGCTTTCGACATTTTCAGGTGTGGTTGGCAGCGCAACCGGCGCAATTTCGGATGCTTCTACCGGACGGTTTGCAGTGGTCAAAACGTCACCGGAAACAGGCTGATCAGCCGCAGGCTGCGGTGTCGCAACTGGCTCCGGCAGCGGCTCAGGCTCAGGCAAAGCCGCGATTTCGACGCTCTCGGGCCGTGCAGCCGGACGCACCGTTGGTGTCGGCGCTACGGCCGCGACAGGTGGTTCGATGACAGCAGGCGGGACAATGGCGGTCTCTTCTGGCGCTGGCTCTTGTGTGATTGCAGGGGTCTGTTCTGCGGCAACTGACGCGGCCAGTTCCTCGGCAACAGAAGGTGCAGGGGCCTCTTCGCGTGGCGCAAGAAAGGCTGGCACGTCGGCCACGACAGGATCTGCGGCTGCTTCTGGGGTAGCCGCTGGTGCTGGTGCTGGTGCCGGTGTGAAGACTGGCTCGGCAGGTGCTTCAGCAACAACCGTTGCTTCAACTGCAGCAGGCGCTGCGGCTGCGACAGGTTCTTGCGCTGCAACCGGGGCATCCTCGCCGCCGGTCATTGTCATAACGCCGACACCAACCAGCAGGGCGACTGCAGCCGCAGAGCCCAGCAAAACTGGCATGTTGGATTTCTTCGCTGGTGCAGCGGCAACGGGGGCGCTTTTTGCAGACTTTTGTGGCTCGGCTGCAACTGCCGCACCAACTTTAAGGGGCGTTACATTGCTTTGCCCGCCTTCCATGATCTCCATCCACTCCTTAGCGGACTGGACGCGGTCCTTTGGAAGGACCGCAAGCGCTTTGTCGATCGCCGCAAGGAAAGACGGTTCATACTCGCTAAAACGACCTGCAAGCGGCTCATAGGGGTCTGTTTCGCCGGACGCGATAGCGGCCAGGCGGGCCTGTGAGTTTGGTGGTACATCGCCGTTGATAAGGTGGTAGAACGACGCACCCAAGGCATAGAGGTCGCTGCTCGGGCTTTGTTCGGAACCTGCGATGTAGAATTCTTGCGGAGAGTAGCCATCTTTCACGACACGCAAGGCCGACAGCACGCGGCTTTGCTTTGTTGCTTCCTCGCGGGCGGCACCAAAGTCGATCAGGACAGGATGGAAATCCTTATTAATCAGGATGTTGTCGGGCGAGATATCGCGGTGAAGGATACCTTGGTCATGGATGAACCCAACCGCGCCCAACACTTCTTTCAGGATCGACTTGATCTGTGTCGCGTTCAGGCCGTGGTTTGGGTCTTCGATGGTATCAAGAAGATCGCGACCCGTCACAAAGTCCAAAGCCATGTAGGCGGTCTCGTTGTCTTCGAAAACCTGATGCACGCCGACGATGTTCGGATGGTTCAGCTTCGCGAGGCTGCGGGCCTCCTGAACGAAGAGGCGGACAATTGATTTTAACTCGTTCTGGTGAGCGCGCGAACGCGCCTGCACCACGTAGCGGCTGCGACGGCAGAAGGCCCCGGGGAAGCACTCCTTGATAACGACTTTACGATCGAGGCTATCCTTGGCCAAATACGTAATGCCGAAACCGCCAGCATTCAGAAAGCTCTCGATTGTATACTGGCCGTGCATCAGCTTTGTGCCCGGCTTCAGCTCATCAACGAAGCTATCCTTTTCAGTCGTATCTTCTTTCACTTGCGCCTTAGCCATCTGTCTACCCAGCTTTCAAACATCACTCACACGACGGTCATTCGTCTTCGATCATGTTGGTCTCATTCAAATTAGGCCAAAAAGTGACACTAACTTGTTGTTTAGTGGTTCTTAATCTTTTGTACTCTGCACTATTAGATCAGACAGGAGAAACAGTGACCGGCGGGAAATCGCCTATTTGCCTTTGTTTTAACTGAAAACTCAAAGCTTTGAGGTTCCTGCAGCGATCCACTTCAAGATGGGCTTTCGCCAAGGGAGAATACCCGCGTTTTTGGTATTTTGCAGAATGCCTTTGTTGCTCGGCAGGGGTCGAAACGAGGTTTTTTCCTGATTCTGTCCGCGATTGCGGTGGGAATCGGCGCGATTCTCTGATGCCTTTGCATACGTCTTTACGAACAAGCCTCGCTTGTGGTGCCTGCGCGAAAGGTGCAGCATCCGCGATAACATAGTAAGGACGTTCAGATGGTGCGTGTATTCATTAACGGGTTCGGCAGAATTGGCCGGACAATGCTGCGGGCCCATGCGACAGGTGCTTGGCCTGATATTGAGATTGTCGGGATCAACGATATTGCTGATCCCGCTCTCTGCGCGCATCTGTTTGAGTACGACAGCGTTTTCGGGCCCTTTGCGGGCGATGTAACCTATGCGGACGGTGCGCTCGTCGTTGACGAAAAGGCGATCCCTCTCACGCGGACCTCCGACATCTCGACGCTGGATTTGTCGGGCGTCGACATCGTGCTTGAATGTACCGGCAAGGCGGAAAGCCGCGCTGTTGCAGAACGCGGTTTGCACGCAGGCGCGCGGCGTGTGCTGATTTCGGGGCCGTCCTCTGCAGCAGACCTGACCGTGGTCTTGGGGGCGAATGAAGCCAATCTCAATGATCAGCCCATTGTGTCGAATGCCTCTTGCACGACCAACGCGCTGGCCCCTTTGGTGAAACTCATTGATGATACTTGGGGCTTGCGAACCGGCTGGATGACAACGATCCATTGCTATACCGGCAGCCAGCCCAGCATTGATGCGCCACGCGACGACGCACTGCGCAGCCGTGCCGCTGCCTTGTCAATGGTACCGACCACAACCTCGGCCCAGCGGCTTCTGAACGAAGTGCTGCCCGATATTGCGGGCCGGATCGAGGCCGCAGCGGTGCGCGTTCCCGTCGCCTCTGTGTCTGCCGTCGACCTGTCCGTCACGCTGGACAGCCAAATGACCCGCGCAGACGTCCATGCCGTCTTGCGGGCCCAATCCGGCATTATCGGCTGGACTGACAAACCGCTTGTCTCAACCGATCTGCGCGCGCGGCCCGAAAGCCTTGTGGTGTCGCTACCTGAAACCCGCGTTACCCAAGGCGGGCTCTTGCGGGTCTTTGGCTGGTACGACAACGAATGGGGCTTTTCGTGCCGGATGCTGGATGTGGCGACGCGGATGGTGTGATCACTGTGCGTCTGCGCACACCCCGTGGCGCGTTTTTCTTTTGCGCTGGGTGCGCTAGGTAGCAGCGACCAACACAAAGGCACCAATATGTCCGCAATCGTTTCCGTCCAAAATCTGCGCAAAGCCTATGCTGGCGGGTTTGAGGCGCTCAAATCCGTGAACCTCGACATCGAGGAGGGCGAAATCCTCGCTTTGCTTGGTCCCAATGGCGCAGGCAAAACGACGCTGATTTCCACGATCTGCGGGATCACTGTGCCAACCTCGGGCACCGTCACTGTAGGCGGGCATGATACGCAAAAAGCATTCCGTGCCGCGCGTGCCCTCATCGGCCTTGTCCCGCAGGAAATCAATCTTGAGCCCTTTGAAACGGTCATGAATACCGTGCGCTTTTCGCGTGGCCTTTTCGGGAAGCCCCGCAACGATGCCTATCTTGAGGATATCCTCAAGCAACTGTCGCTTTACGACAAGAAGGACAACAAGGTCATGACGCTCTCGGGCGGCATGAAGCGCCGTGTGCTGATCGCCAAGGCGCTGAGCCACGAACCCCGCGTGTTGTTTCTGGATGAACCCACAGCAGGCGTTGATGTGGAACTGCGCAAAGACATGTGGGAGGTTGTGGCGGACCTCAAAGCCTCGGGTGTGACGATCATCCTGACCACCCACTACATCGAAGAGGCCGAAGCGATTGCCGACCGAGTCGGTGTAATCAACAAAGGTGAAATCCTGCTGGTGCAGGACAAGGCCGATCTGATGTCACAGATGGGGCGCAAGCAGTTGAAAATCGAATTGGCTGCGCCTGTTGATCAGGTCCCGGCGGCACTTGCAGACTATCACCTGACCCGCGCCGAGGATGGCCTGTCGCTGCTTTATCACTATGATACCAAAGGCGAGCGTACGGGCATCACCACCCTTCTGGCCGACCTGCAGAAGGCCGGTTTGCAGATGAAAGACCTGCAAACACAACAAAGCAGCCTCGAAGACATCTTCGTCGGCCTCGTAAAGGAAACCACATGAGCCTGAACGCGATTTGGACAATCTACGTCTTTGAAATGCGCCGGTTCTTCCGGACGATCACGCAGAGCTTTATTTCGCCGGTGCTGTCCACCGCACTCTATTTCGTCGTCTTCGGCGCGGCCATTGGCAGCCGCATTGATGAGGTTGAGGGCGTAAGCTACGGCGCATTTATCGTGCCCGGTCTCATCATGCTGTCGGTCATGACCCAGGCGACCACCAACGCCAGTTTCGGCATCTATTTCCCGAAATTCATCGGGACAATCTATGAGCTTCTCTCCGCGCCGATCAGTTTTCTTGAAGTTGTGGCAGGCTATGTGGGTGCTGCTGCGACCAAGGCGCTGTTCATCGGTGTTGTGATTCTTGTGACGTCGTTCTTCTTCGTCGAGATCCAGATTGCGCACCCCTTGGCGATGATAGCCTTCCTTATCCTCACCTGCGTCAGTTTTGCGCTTTTGGGTTTTATCATCGGGATCTGGGCGGGCAATTTCGAGCAACTGCAACTGATCCCGCTGCTAGTGATTACGCCACTGGTTTTCCTTGGCGGGTCTTTCTATTCGATCACGATGTTGCCGCCCGTTTGGCAGACCATCACCCTGTTTAATCCGGTCGTCTATCTGATCAGCGGTTTCCGTTGGTCCTTCTTCGGGCAGGCGGATGTCGGGATCGGTGCCTCGCTCTTTGCCATCGCACTCTTTACTGCAATCTGTCTGATGGTCATCTGGTGGATTTTCCGCACGGGATGGCGGATCAGGCAGTAACCCTTGCGCCCTGCTTGGGAAGGGCTAAGTAAGTTGGCATGAAACGTTTTATTCCATTCATGAAGTCCGAGCCCTTTGTCGCCGTCATCCGGCTGCAGGGCGCGATCGTCAATTCTGGTCGGGGGCTTGATAACCCCGGCCTTGCGCCTGTCATTGAAAAGGCCTTTGGCAAAGGCAAGCCTGCGGCCGTCGCGCTGGAAATCAACTGCCCGGGCGGATCACCTGTGCAGTCTTCCCTGATCGCATCACGCATCCGGCGCCTGGCAGACGAAAAGAAAGTCCCCGTCTTTGCTTTTGTCGAGGATGTGGCGGCCTCCGGTGGCTACTGGCTCGCTTGTGCTGCGGACGAAATTTTTGTCGATCCCTGCTCGATCACCGGATCCATCGGCGTGATCAGCGCAGGTTTCGGTGCGACTGATGCAATCGGAAAAATCGGTATTGAACGCCGCGTACATACCGCCGGCAAATCCAAATCCATGATGGACCCGTTCAAGCCCGAAAAACCCGCTGATGTGAAAAAGCTCAAGGGTTGGCTGGAAGACCTGCACGCGACCTTCATCGACTACGTGAAATCGCGGCGCGGGACCAAGCTGTCGGATAATCCAGATCTCTTCACCGGCGAAGTCTACATTGGCCAGAAAGGTGTTGATGAGGGTTTGGTCGACGGGATCGGCCATCTGGTGCCCGTGATGAAAGAACGCTTTGGCGACAAGGTTACCTTCAAACGCTATGATCAGAAAAAACCGCTCTTTGCCCGCTTTGGCGCGCGGATTGTCGACGATGCGGTCGCAGGCATTGAAGAGCGCGCCGCTTTCGCGAGGTTTGGCCTGTGATCCTGAAAGCGATCTTTATCTTTCTGGCCTTCATGCTGGTGTTGGCGATGTTCGGCAAATGGCGTTTCCCGGGTCAGGCGCGTCTGGCGCAGGCAAAATGCCCGAAATGCCTGCGGTACCGGATTGGTAAAGGCCCGTGTCAGTGCGAGAAGAAGCTGAAATGAGGGCGCTGGTCACAGGCGCCGGGGCGCGTTTGGGTCAGGCGATGGCGCTTTATCTGGGGCAGCGCGGCTTTGATGTGGCCGTGCATTATGCCGGATCAGAGGCCGGTGCGCGCGAAACCGTGGCCGGGCTCGCAGCGCTGGGGCGTCAGGGCGTTGCAGTACAGGCGGACCTCTTGGACGAAGATGCGACGCAGGCGTTGGTCGGTCGCGCGACAGAGGCGCTGGGCGGTCCGCTTACCTGCCTTGTGAACAACGCCTCGATTTTTGAGCATGACAGCGTCACCTCCGCCACCCGCGAAAGCTGGGACAGGCATATTGAATCCAACCTGCGTGCACCCTTCGTGCTGACGCAGCATTTCGCAGCGCAAGTGCCTGAACCCAAGCCTGACGCTGAGGGCGAACCGATTGCCCAGGGCCTTGTGGTCAATATGCTCGATCAACGCATCCATAAACTCACGCCCGAGTTCATGAGCTACACAATCGCCAAGATGGGTCTTTGGGCGATGACGCGTACGACGGCGCAGGCATTGGCCCCCCGCGTGCGGGTCAACGGGATCGGCCCGGGGCCGACATTGCAGGGTCACAGGCAGAGCAAAGAGCACTTCTCGAGGCAGCGCGCCGCGACGATCCTGAAGCGGGGGGCAAACCCTGCAGACATCACTGCCGCCCTTGGATATTTTCTCGATGCGCCTGCTGTGACGGGGCAAATGCTGGCTGTGGACGGGGGGCAGCACCTCGCGTGGGAGACGCCTGACGTGTTGGGTTTGGAATAACACCTACGGAAAGTTGTGCACCGCGCGCGCGCGTCTTCACAAAAACGTCACAAACCGCCTATTTTTCAAGGTGTTAACGAATTTGCAATAAAAATAGTGTTCTTTTTCAATGCCTTGGGAAAGTGCCTATTTTTTGCGCAAATAGCCGAACCCTGCTAAATACAACAGAAATTTCCACCTGCCCAAGAATAACCCACGGAGTTATCCACAGAAACAGTGGATGCCTTTTCACTTGTCCTTGGCGCGTTACCATTGCAGACAGACCAGAATCACAGACCAGACAGATGACAGAGCAGCCAAGCAAGCCAATCCCCACCGGATATGACGTGATCCATGCGTATTTGCGGACGCTGGACAGTTCGCCCGGGGTATACCGGATGCTCGATGCGGACAGCCGTGTGCTCTACGTCGGCAAGGCGCGGAACCTCAAGGCGCGGGTGTCGAATTATTCCCGCCCCGGCAATCACTCGCCCCGCATTACGCGGATGATCCGCGAAACCGCGACGATGATGTTCCTGACGACGCGGACAGAGACCGAAGCCTTGTTGCTTGAGCAGAACCTGATCAAGCAGTTGAAACCGCGCTACAATGTGCTGCTGCGCGATGACAAATCCTTTCCCAATATTCTGGTCACGAAAGACCATGATTTTCCGATGATCAAAAAGCATCGGGGTGCTAAGAACCAGAAAGGGAACTACTACGGTCCCTTTGCGGGTGCCGGTGCAGTGAACCGCACGCTGAACCAGTTGCAGCGTGTGTTCCTTCTGCGGAATTGTTCGGACAGTGATTTTGAAACGCGCACGCGGCCCTGCCTGCAATATCAGATCAAACGCTGCTCTGGTCCGTGTTGTGGCCTGATTTCCGAAGAAGATTACGCCGGTTCGGTCCGCGATGCCGAGAAATTCCTGCAAGGCCGCACCAAAGGTATTCAGGAAACGCTTGCCAAACAGATGCAAGACGCGTCCGAGGCGATGGAATTCGAACGCGCTGCTGCGCTGCGTGACCGGATCAAGGCGCTGACCCAAGTGCAATCTGCCCAAGGTATCAACCCGCAGAACACCGCCGAGGCTGATGTGATCGCGCTCCATACGGACGGCGGACAGGCTTGCGTGCAGGTGTTCTTTGTTCGTGCGAACCAGAACTGGGGCAATCACGATTACTATCCGCGCATCAGCGGGGATGAGGATATGTCCGAGGTGATGGAGGCCTTTGTCGGGCAGTTTTATTCCAACCGCGAACCAGCCCGCCTTTTGATCCTGTCACACGGTCTGGACAACGACGATCTGATGGCCGCCGCCTTGGCCGAGAAAGCCGAACGCAAGGTCGAAATCATAGTGCCCCAGCGCGGCGAAAAGGCGGAGCTGGTGCAAAACGCGCTGCGCAATGCCCGCGAGAGCCTTGCACGCAAGATGTCCGAAACCGCCACGCAAGCGCGTTTGCTAAAAGGCGTGGCTGAGGCCTTTGATCTGGAAAAGGTGCCCCAGCGGATCGAGGTCTACGACAACTCTCATATCCAAGGCGCCCATGCTGTGGGGGCGATGGTCGTGGCGGGGCCGGATGGTTTTGACAAAAACCAGTACCGCAAGTTCAACATCAAGGGCGATAGCCTGACACCGGGCGATGACTTCGGCATGATGAAAGAGGTGCTGACCCGCCGCTTCCAGCGCCTTTTGAAAGAAGACCCCGAACGGACGCAAGGGACGTGGCCTGATCTTTTGCTGATCGACGGCGGGCAGGGGCAGGTCAGTGCTGTGCGCGAGATCATGGATGCGCTGGGCGTCAGCGATATTCCGATGGTGGGCGTGGCGAAGGGCGAAGACCGCGATGCGGGCAAAGAGGAATTCCACCGCACCGGCAAACCGGTCATGGCGCTCCGCCATAATGACCCTGTGCTGTATTTCATCCAACGGATGCGGGACGAGGTGCACCGCTTTGCCATCGGTACCCACCGTGCGAAAAGGTCCAAGGCGATTGGGGCCACGCCGCTGGATGATGTGCCCGGCGTTGGGGCCACCCGCAAACGCGCACTGCTGGCGCATTTCGGGTCGGCCAAGGCTGTCGCGCGTGCGAATCTGGCGGATTTGAAAGCAGTGGACGGTGTGTCAGCAAAACTGGCGCAGACAGTCTATGACTACTTCCATGAGAATGGTTAATTCGGCGCTTGCGTCCGGTCATGCTGCCCGTAGTCGCGGCGGATACTGTAGATTGCAGCCTCTTCCAGACCGGACGTGCCAAGGTGTTGATCCAGCAACGCCTGCGCGGCCGCAGCGCCATCGACTGTAGCCAATGCAATAAACTGGCCCTTGTGGTTGACGCTTTCGAAGCCGCTAAAGGCGGGGTTCGTCACAGGTGCCGTTCCATAAAGTGCGACGACATGTGAGGTATCAGACGCCCCTAAAGGTGTTACCTCGCCACCCGTCCAATGCAAAACCCGCGCGCCCACACGGATACGGTAGTTGGTGAAATGCACCTGCCGCCCTGCGGTTTGCGACCGCCGGTGCGTTGCATCCTGGCGCCAAGCAACAATAGCCTCTTCACTTTCCCAAAGCTGGTGCGAGAGGATCACATCCGCATCAGTCAGAGAGGCGTAACGATCCAGAAACGCGAGGCCGGTATGTTTCGCCAGCACCGGACGCAACAGCGCGACATGTTCAAAATAATGCGCCAGATGCCCGGGTTTCGGGCGCACCTCGAAAAACAGCGCATGCATTTCGCAGTCATCCCCCCACCATATAGGGCATCAAAATCACCTCATTCTCCGGCCCGATCTTCGTGAACCACGCCTCGCGGTAGATCACTCCGTCCAGCGCCAGCGACACCCCCCGTTTGACTTGCGGGGCGAGGCCGGGGTGTTTTTCGACCAAGGCGTCCAGCAACTCCTTGAAATTGCTGGCCTCCACCTCGACCCATTCTTCTCCATCGGCGAAGGCGCGCAGCGATCCCCAGAGTTTGACGCGGACCATCGCCCCTAGCCCGTGATTGCCTTCAACACACGTGGCGGCGACATCGGCAATTCCGTCAACCGCACGTTTGCCGCGCGTGACACAGCGTTCGCGATGGCCGCCAAGGGGGGTACGATCGGCGTCTCGCCCACGCCGCGCACACCGTAGGGATGGCCGGGGTTGGGGATTTCAAGGATTACCGTTTCGATTGGTGGCAGGTCCGAAGCCACGGGAATGCGGTAGTCAAGGAAAGCAGGGTTCTGCAAACGCCCATCCTCGCCATAGATGTATTCCTCGTTCAACGCCCAACCGATCCCTTGCACGGCCCCGCCCTGCATCTGTCCTTCGACGTAATCTGGATGCACCGCTTTGCCGGCATCCTGAAACACCGTGTAGCGCAGGATTTTGACAGCGCCTGTTTCGGGATCGACCTCGGTATCGCAGAGGTGCACACCAAAGCTGACGCCGGCACCATCAGCGTTGACCTCATGGTGGCCTGCAATCGGGCCGCCCGTGTTGCCTGCAATGGCGGCAATCTCGGCCAGTGTCATGGGTGGATGCGTGCCTGCGTTGGGGCCAGCAGGTTTGGCAGCGCCGTCTTCCCAGATCACCGCGTCTTCGTCGATATCCCAGATTTTCGCCACACGGCGGCACATCTCTTTGATCGCGGCGCGCGCGGCTTCAATCGTGGCAAGGCCGACCGCAAAGGTCACGCGGCTGCCGTCGGTGATATCGTTGAAGCCCAAAGACGAGGTGTCAGCGATCACTGTGCGGACCTTGTCATAGGGCACGCCCAGTTCTTCGGCTGCCATCATCGAAATCGACGCGCGCGAGCCGCCGATATCGGGGTTGCCTTCGACCACACCCACGGTGCCGTCGTCATTGATGTTCAGCGACACACAGGTGTTGCCACCAAAGTTGAACCAGAACCCACAGGACAGCCCGCGCCCCTGGTTCGGGCCGAGGGGGGCAGTGTAATGCGGGTGCGCTTTCGCGGCCTCCAGCGTGGCGACCAGCCCGATTTCGTTGAAGGTCGGCCCGTAGGACGACAGCGTGCCCTTTCGTGCCGCATTCATCAGGCGCACATCCAGCGGATCAAGGCCCAGTTCCTGACAAAGCTCGTCCACCACGCTTTCCACCGCATAGATGGCTGTGGGCGCACCGGGGGCGCGGTAGGGGATTTCCTTGGGGCGGTTGGTCATGGCGTTCCAGCCGATCGTTTCGACCGCTTCCAGATCGTAGGCGGCAAAGGCTGCCTGTGCGCCCATTTCAACGGTGAAGTTGGGATAGGCCCCGCCCGAATAACGCAACTCGCCCCGCGCGGCGGTAATGCGGCCGTCTTTGGTCATGCCGATCTTGATATCCATAGACGACGAAATCGTCGGCCCAGTCGCCTTCAGTACTTCATCGCGGGTCATCACGATCTTGACGGGTTTGCCCGACTTGCGTGACAGCGCGAGCGCCACAGGTTCAATGAAGGTCGATGTCTTGCCGCCAAAACCACCGCCGATTTCGGATGCAGTGATGCGCAGCTGGCTTTCTTCCACGCCCAGAACAGCGGCACAATTCGCGCGCACCATGTACTGACCTTGGGTGCAGCACCAGACTTCGCCACGGCCATCATTGCCAAGGCTCGCCATGCAGGCCTGCGGTTCGATATAGCCTTGGTGGGTCGCGGCGGTTTTGAAGCTGCGTTCGATGATCTTGTCCGCCTTGGCAAAGCCCGCGTCCAGATCACCATGCCCGAATTTGCAGTAGGTGGTCACGTTCTGCGACTTACCTGCCGGCACGTTTTCAAGCGCGCGGCCTTCCTGCACCACGGGTGCATCCGGTTTCATCGCGGCGTCCACATCGGTGACATGGGGCAGAACCTCGTATTCCACCTTGATCAGCCGGATCGCCTGTTTTGCAATCGCCTTGCTGGTGGCAGCCACGGCGGCAACCGCGTGCCCATCGTAAAGCGCCTTGTCGCGCGCCAGACAGTTGATTGCCACATCGGCAAAGTCCGCGTCCTCTGGCATCGCAAGGTCAGCACCTGTGACAACGGCCTTCACCCCTGCCAGCGCCTCTGCCTCGGATGTATCAATCGACACGATCCGCGCATGGGCATGCGGGCTGCGCAGAATGCGGCCATGCAACATACCGGGTGCAGAGATATCCGCGCCATAGGCGGCCTTGCCCGTGACCTTGTCGATCCCGTCCGGGCGGGTCACCCGGGTGCCGACAACATTGAACCTGCGCTTTACCTGATCATCGAATGCCATGTTATGCGGCCCTCATTTCTGCAGCGGCCTTCTGGACCGCCTTGATGATTTTGTCATAGCCGGTACAGCGGCAAAGATTGCCCGCCAGCCAATAGCGTACCTCAGTGTCTGTTGGATCGGGGTTCTTTTCCAACAGCGCCTTGGCCGCCACCAGAATACCGGGCGTGCAGATGCCGCACTGCAAGGCGGCTTCTTCGAGAAAGACACGTTGCAAGGGATGCAGGGTATCGCCCTTCGCCATGCCTTCGATGGTTTCAATCTCGGCACCTTCGGTTTCGACGCCCAGCACCAGACAGGAGCAGACCAAACGCCCGTTCATCATGACACTGCAGGCACCGCAATCGCCTGTGCCGCAGCCTTCCTTTGCGCCTGTCAGACCAAGCCGGTCGCGCAGCACATCCAAAAGGCTTTCATCGGTGTGGCAGAGGAATTCTGTCTCGTCACCGTTGATGGTTGTTGCAACGGGTATCGTCTTCATAGCTGACCTCCTGCGCGCCCATAGGCGATAAGGGCTGCGCGTTTCGCGAGAACCCCTGCTGTTTTCGTGCGGAATTCGATGGTTCCGCGTTTGTCTGTGATCGGCGAACAGGCCGCTTCAACCGCGTGCACCATTGCAGCGATGGCTGCGTCATCCAGCTTTGAGCCGACAAGCGCCGCCCCTGCGTCTTTCACCAAGCGCACCGTCGGGGCCACTGCACCAACCGCGACGCGCGCGGATGTGACTGTGCCATCCTCATCGAGCGCAAGGCTCACAGCCGCCGATGACACCGCGATGTCCATTTCGGTGCGGGGAATAAAGCGCAAATAGGCGTCACCTGCATGCGCAGGGCGGGCAGGCAGATAGATCGAAGTGATGAATTCCCCTTTGCTCAGGGAATTCTTGCCGGGGCCTGTCGGGATATCCACAACAGGCACATCGCGGACCCCGTCAGGGCCGTGCACCCGAGCCACCGCTTCTGCTGTGACCATCGCGGGCACCGCATCGCCCGCAGGCGAGCCAGTGCAAAGGTTGCCTGCCATCGTCGCACGGCTTTGGACCTGGGAAGAGCCGATCAACTCGACCCCTTCCACCACGCCGGGCCACATTGCCTTTACCGCGTCATGTTCACCCAGTTCGGCGCCTGACACCGCAGCCCCAATGCGAAATCCACCGTCTTCAGCGACGATTTCACGCATGCCGGGCAGGTGCTTGAGGTCGACCATCAGATCAGGCTCGACCATCTCTGCCTTCAACTGCACAAGCACATCGGTGCCGCCCGCCAAAATGCGGGAAATGCCGGTTTCGTCACGCAATAGGGTTGCAGCCGCCTCAAAACTCTCGGGCTTAACGTATCTCATTGGGTATCCCCATATATCGGTAGGATTTGCGGCGCACGCGCACCGCGTCAGACGCATTGTGTCTTGAACGTCCCAGAGGGTCAAATCCATTCCCGCCGGATTGGGCCAGATTCTCGACACGCCTACTGGTATCGGACGCCGCGCCGCGCTACCACTCATCTATGACATTGAACCTGCCAAATATCCTCACGATCCTGCGACTGGCCGCAGCGCCCGGTGTTGTGGTGATGTTTCTTTATTTCGCGCGGCCTTGGGCGGATTGGTTCGCGCTCGTGCTGTTTATCGTCGCGGCGTTGACCGATTTTCTCGACGGCTATCTGGCGCGTGCCTGGAAGCAGGAGAGCAAGCTTGGCGCGATGCTGGACCCGATTGCCGACAAGGCGATGGTGATCATTGCGCTGGTCGTGATCACGGGCTTTTCCGGCATGAACCCGTGGATTTTGCTGCCTGCCACGGTGATCATTTTTCGCGAGGTGTTTGTCTCTGGCCTGCGCGAGTTTTTGGGCGATACCGCTGGTACGCTGAAAGTCACGAACCTTGCGAAATGGAAAACAACCGCCCAGATGGTCGCAATTTCCATGCTTTTCGCGACTGGCGCGTTTGAGCATTATTTTGCGATGCAATCGCTCGCGATGACACAAGAGATGGTCGAGGACGCGATCTTTGGCAATGGCCCCGATGAGTTGGGTCTGTGGTGGAAATACCAAGGCATGATCATTAGCTGGTGGGGCGGTATCGTAATGCTCTGGGCCGCCGCGGTTTTGACACTGGTGACAGGCTGGGATTACTTCAACAAATCGCGGCCTTTTTTGCGGGATGGTGAAATATGAATGTAGTCTATTTTGCATGGGTGCGTGAACGCATCGGTCTGCCGCAAGAAACGGTAGAAACAGGTGCTGCAACGGTCAAAGACCTGATTGCCGAACTGAGCGCGCGCGAAGAGCGCTATGCCGCTGCCTTTGCCGATATCAGCGCACTGCGCGTCGCACTTGATCAGGAACTCTCGGATTTCGACGCGCCCCTTGATGGTGTCCGCGAGGTTGCCTTCTTCCCTCCGATGACGGGCGGCTGATGACGGTTCGTGTGCAGGCAGAACCTTTTGACGCGGGCGCAGAGCTGAATGCCTTTGCGCAAGGGCGCACCGATATTGGCGCTGTTGTCAGCTTTACCGGCGTTGTCCGCGACACCCAAGGCGACCTGCAAGAAATGCTGATCGAACACTACCCCGGCATGACGACACGCGCGATTGCTACGATCGCGGATGAGGCTGTCGCGCGCTGGGCGCTGGCGGATGTGTTGGTGATCCACCGCTATGGGCCGCTCAAACCCGGTGAACCGATTATGATGGTGGCCACCGCGTCCGCCCATCGCGCTGCGGCCTTTGAGGCGGCAGACTTTCTGATGGATTACCTGAAATCCCGCGCGCCGTTCTGGAAGAAAGAAGTGACCGCGCAGGGCGCCTCATGGGTTGATGCCAAAGACGCTGACGAGGACGCGCTTAGACGCTGGTAGGCCAGACATCGGCCGGATCGCGCGCCATTGCCGCACAAGGGGCGTGGCGCGGACAGGTAGTCAGGTGATTGTTGATCAGCCCTGTTGCTTCCATGAAAGCATAGACAATTGTCGGGCCGCAAAACCGGAAGCCCGCCTTTTTCAAATCCTTTGAAATCTGTGTCGAGAGCGGCGATTGCGTCGGCATATCTGCACGGTCTGAAATGGTGGTGCGCAGCGGCACCCCGTCCACATAGTCCCACAAGAACCGGTCAAAGCCTTGTCGTGCTTCGATCTCTTGCCATGCGCGGGCATTGCCGATGGTTGCTTCGATCTTGCCACGATGGCGGATGATACCGGCGTCACCCAGCAGGCGGGCCACATCGGCCTCGCCCCATTCGGCGATCACATCAGGCTCAAACCCCGCAAAGGCGCCCCGAAAGTTTTCACGCTTCTTCAGGATCGTGATCCACGACAGCCCTGCCTGAAACCCGTCAAGGATCAGCTTTTCCCAAAGTGTGCGGCTGTCATACTCGGGCACGCCCCATTCGGTGTCATGGTAATCAATGTAAATCTGCTCGGGTCCGGCCCAGCCGCAACGCTCATTCATTTGGGTTCCCTTAACCGGTTGTTAGCCCAAACTGGGGCATCTTGCGCAAGTTTAGTATGGAGTGCGCAGATGCAAAACACCACGCTCAGCCTTGCGCAGGTTGATAAGCAAGTGCTGGATGATCCATTCGGATACGCAATGGCAAGCCGTGATGCAGATGTGCTGTATCTGGTGCGCGATGCACTGACTGCGGGGCGTGGGCAATTGGCGTTCCAGCCTGTTGTGACATCCGACGCGCAGCACCAAGTCGCCTTCTATGAGGGCCTGATGCGTTTGTCCGATGAAAGCGGGCGGGTGCTGCCTGCGGCCCACTTTATGCCGCAGGTCGAAGACACGGATCTGGGCCGTCAGATTGATTGTCTGTCGCTGGAACTGGCGCTGCGCAAACTGCGTCAGAACCCGGACCTGCGCCTGTCGGTCAACCTTTCGGCGCGTTCCATTGGCGATGGTGAATGGCGGCGCACCTTGGATCGCGGGCTTCTGGACCGCAACAATCTGGGGGACCGATTGATCTTTGAGATCAGCGAAACCTCGGCCATGTTGCTGCATGAAAACGTGATCCGCTTTATGGCCGAAATGCAACCAAAGGGTGTTGGCTTTGCTTTGGATGGCTTCGGTGCGGGCCTTATCGCGTTTCGACATCTGAAATCCTTTTTCTTCGATCTGGTGAAGATCGACAAAAGCTTTATCCGTGGCATTGAGCGTGATTCCGACAATCAGGTTTTGGCAGAGGCGCTGATTACAGTCGCGCATCAGTTCGAAATGTTTGCCGTTGCCGACGGGGTGGAAACGGCTGCAGAGGCTGAATTTCTAGAAGGCCTCGGTGTGGATTGCTTGCAAGGGTATTACTTTGGCGTGCCAAAACCCGCGCTCTAGCAGAAATCTACCAAGTATCCGGATGCTTTGATTTGCTTTTCAGCACAATTGCGCATACCCAAAGAGGCAATGGGCTAAGGTGTTTGGCTTGCACCTGTCGGGTGGAACTGGCACCTTTTTGCTGGACCAAAACCTGAAGGGAACCATCCATGACGAACGTCGTTATCGCATCCGCAGCACGCACCGCCGTTGGCAGTTTCGGCGGATCATTCGCAAACACACCCGCACATGATCTGGGGGCCACCGTTCTGGAAGCCGTCGTCGCGCGTGCCGGTATCGATAAATCTGAAGTCAGCGAAACGATCCTCGGCCAGGTTCTGACAGCCGCCCAAGGGCAGAACCCCGCGCGTCAGGCACATATCAATGCGGGTCTGCCGAAAGAATCCGCTGCTTGGGGCATCAACCAGGTGTGCGGGTCCGGTCTGCGCGCGGTTGCGCTGGGCGCACAGCATATCCAGCTGGGTGATGCGTCTATTGTCGCCGCCGGTGGACAGGAAAACATGTCACTTTCGACACATGCCGCGAACCTGCGCGCCGGTCACAAAATGGGCGATATGACCTATATCGACACCATGATCCGTGACGGTCTGTGGGACGCGTTCAACAACTACCACATGGGTCAAACAGCCGAAAACGTGGCCGAGAAATACCAGATCACACGCGAGATGCAGGACGCATTCGCTGTCGCATCGCAGAACAAGGCGGAAGCGGCCCAGAAGGAAGGCCGCTTTGACGATGAAATCACAGCCTTCACTGTGAAAACCCGCAAGGGCGATATTGTCGTTGATAAAGACGAATACATCCGTCACGGCGCAACCATCGAAGCTATGCAAAAACTGCGCCCTGCTTTTACCAAGGACGGATCTGTGACGGCGGCGAACGCCTCGGGGCTGAACGATGGTGCCGCGGCGACCTTGCTGATGTCTGCGGATGAGGCCGAAAAGCGTGGCATCGAACCGCTCGCGCGCATTGTCTCTTACGCCACAGCCGGGCTTGACCCGACCATCATGGGTGTCGGACCGATCTATGCATCGCAAAAAGCACTGGCGAAGGCCGGTTGGAGCGTTGACGATCTCGATCTTGTCGAAGCGAACGAAGCTTTCGCTGCCCAGGCATGTGCCGTCAACAAAGAGATGGGCTGGGATCCGGCGATCGTGAACGTGAACGGCGGGGCCATCGCAATCGGTCACCCGATCGGCGCCTCTGGCTGCCGCGTTTTGAATACATTGCTGTTCGAAATGAAACGCCGTGGTGCGAAGAAAGGCCTGGCTACGCTGTGTATCGGCGGCGGAATGGGCGTTGCAATGTGCGTTGAGCGTCCGTGATTTTTGAGAAATAATGTTGCGCCCAAGGTGGCGCAGCGATAACAAGATTACCTAACCAAAGCTCTGGGAGGAGAAATTTATGTCCCGTGTTGCACTTGTAACAGGCGGCTCGCGCGGTATCGGCGCAGCTATTTCGAAAGCATTGAAAGATGCAGGCTATCAGGTTGCCGCGACTTACGCGGGCAACGATGAAAAGGCTGCTGCCTTTACGGCTGAAACCGGCATCAAGACCTACAAATGGGATGTCGCGAATTACGAGGCCTGTCAGGCAGGCGTCGCCCAGGTCGAAGCTGATCTTGGTCCGGTTGAGATTTTGGTGAACAACGCGGGCATCACCCGTGACGCGCCTTTCCACAAGATGACACCGCAGCAGTGGCATGAATGCATCGACACCAACCTGAACGGCGTGTTCAACATGACGCACAATGTCTGGGGCGGTATGCGCGAGCGCAAGTTCGGCCGCATCGTGACCATCTCTTCGATCAATGGTCAGAAAGGCCAGTTTGCGCAGGCAAACTATGCCGCGACCAAGGCAGGCGACATCGGTTTCACCAAATCATTGGCCCAAGAGGGCGCGCGCGCCGGCATCACGGTGAATATCGTGGCACCCGGTTATATTAACACCGAAATGATGAGCACGATCCCCGAGAAAGTGATGAACGAAGTCATTCTGCCGCAGATCCCTGTTGGCCGCCTTGGTGAGGCCTCGGAAATTGCGCGCGCGGTCTGCTTCCTTGTGTCTGATGATGCGGGTTTCGTGACCGGCTCAACCCTGTCGGCCAACGGTGGCCAGTATATGGCCTAAGCGCTGGCACATCCTGAAAATCACAAAGGCCACGTCAACGGGACGTGGCCTTTTCTTTTCGGCGTTAGAAATCGCTAGTGCGCGCTGAGGCGCGAAATTTCTTCCTTGAGAATCAATTTCTGTTTCTTGAGTTTTGCAATTTCGATGTCATCGGCAGATGGGCTTCGCTGCATTGCCTCGACATGCTCCGAGAGGTTTTTATGCTTCTTCTTCAGTTCCTGTACATGCGAACTCAAGCTCATAGTCGATCTCCTCTAGGTTTGGGTATTCCGATTGCAGCACATTCGATGTCGTCTGTCACGCTGCAAGGCAGAAACTGGGCGTCTTTCCACCGTGGCAGCCGTGTGTTGCGAATTCGTTAATGCCAAATGGGTAAATCCGCGCCGTTCCGCAAAACGCGCCCGACCTCTCGGGTATAGCTTTCCTGATCGCCCTGATGCACCTCGCCTGCATGCATGACCAGCGTCGGCGCCATGCGAAACGGCGTTTTCCCTTCTTGTCGCGCTTGCAACAGGAAGAGTTCTGGCGCGCGGTGCGCGCGTCCTGCAATGGGCCGCACGATGATGGCACCGAGCCGCCCCGCAAGCGAATCGAGGACCTCCGGCAGCCGTTCCATACGTTGGATCAGCGTCAAGTATCCGCGCGGCCCGACCCGTCTTGCCCCGACGTCCAGCCAAGTCTGCAACGGCGTGTCACCTGCAAAGGCTATATCCTTGCCTGTGTCATCCGATGCCGTGCTTGCAGTGCGATCAAAATAGGGCGGGTTCATGATGACATGATCAAACCGCTTTTGCCGCAGGTCCGCTGGTAACGTGCGCAAGTCAGCGCTCACCACCGTCAGCGGCAGCGCGTTTTCTTCAGCATTGCGCTGGGCGAGTGCGGCATATTCCGGCTGCACTTCAACTCCCGTTATCTGCAAATCAGGTACGCGGGCGGCCAGACAAAGCGACGCGGTTCCAACACCGCACCCCAGTTCCAGTACTGACTGCCCCGATTTCGCCGCAACCGAAGCCGCCAAAATGACCGGATCAACGCCCGCGCGATATCCGCGTTTGGGCTGCCAGATTGCGATTTTGCCACCCAGAAAATCGTCTTTGGTCAGGTCCTCAGTCGCGCCCAAGGTCGATCTCTCCGTCGCGCATCACCGCCTCGGCCATGAACAAATCGCGGTCCAGCACCATCAGGCGGCGCGGCATTATGCCAATGCTGCCTTCAAGGACGCTCATATTTACGTCGAAGGTGAACCAGTCTATACCCTCGCTGTCCAGAAGGGCGGTTGCAAATGCGATGACGGTCGGGTCATTGGTGCGTAGAAGCTCTTTCATAACCAAAGACCTAAGGCGCGGTGCAGCCGTTGTCTATTCACATGACGGAAATTGCGATGAGCCTTGATACCGCTGCCACCAAACCGCACGAACAACTCGCCGAGGCGCTGGCCGATGATCTGACGGCTGTGAATGCGCTGATCCGCGAGCGTATGGCGTCGGAACATGCCCCGCGTATCCCCGAAGTGACCGCGCATCTGGTTGAGGCAGGTGGCAAGCGTTTGCGTCCGATGCTTACACTCGCCGCGGCGCGGATGTGTGGCTATACGGGGCCTTACCATATCCATCTGGCGGCCACGGTTGAGTTTATTCACACGGCGACTTTGCTGCATGATGACGTTGTTGATGAAAGCAAGCAACGGCGGGGCCGCCCCACGGCAAACCTGTTGTGGGACAATACATCAAGCGTACTTGTCGGCGATTATCTCTTTGCGCGGTCGTTCCAGTTGATGGTTGAAACAGGATCGCTGCGCGTGCTGGATATTCTGGCGAATGCGTCCGCTACGATCGCCGAAGGCGAGGTGCTGCAACTGACCGCCGCCAGTGATCTGGCAACAACCGAAGCGATCTATCTGCAGGTCGTGCGCGGGAAAACCGCTGCGCTCTTTTCTGCCGCGATGGAAGTCGGCGGCGAGATCGCGGGGCAAGACGCTGCGACCAAACAGGCGCTCTTTGATTATGGCGATGCGCTGGGTATTTCCTTCCAGATCGTCGACGATCTTCTCGACTATGGCGGCACCAAAGCCATTGGCAAGAACGTGGGCGATGATTTCCGCGAGCGCAAGCTTACCCTGCCCGTGATTCGCGCCATCGCCGCCGCTGATGCGGAAGAACGCGCCTTTTGGGAACGGACAATCGGAAAGGGCAGACAGGAAGCAGGCGATCTTGATCAGGCGATTGCCCTGCTTGCAAAGCACGGCACGATGGAAGCCACGCGACAGGATGCGCTGGCATGGGCCGAGAAGGCGAAAACGGCGCTGGATGCAGTGCCAGACCATCCCCTGAAAAAGATGCTGGTTGATCTGGCGGACTACGTCGTCGCGCGGATCACCTGAGCTCTGCCATAAAGCCCGAAGGCGTGCCCTATCCAGATAATCAGGCCACGACGATCTGGTGGCGTCCCCCAAAGTGGTTGTCTATCGCGGTCGATGTGGGCGGAGCGCCAGTGTCGTCATCATAAATCAAAAGCCAAGGTCGATAAATCAACCTTGGCAGAACTGACAGCGCGGCCCTTGCGCAACGCAATCAGCATATATGCGAGCAACCCTTTTCGATCTTTGGCGAAAGGGTTGCTAAGGGGGAGCAGTTACTCTGCCGCGCGGTTGGCTGCGACAGCCGCTTGCGCGCTGGCAACCAAGGCGGCACCGTCATAGCCTTTCGCGTCCATCTCGGCGATCCAGGTTGCCGTCACTTCCGCGCCCAGCGCTTTGATCCGGTCTGTCTCGACCTCGGACAGTTGCGCAATCTCGTTGCCATCAGCGGCCATCACATCACGGCCGACGACATCTCCGGTATCATGCGCGCGGCCTGCCCAGCGGCTTGCCATCATGCCGGAATTGGCATCAATGATCGCGCGCAGATCGTCGGGCATCCCTTCATAGACATCCTTGTTCATCGCCCAGATGAAATAGAGGTTATACAGCGCCTGATCACCTGCCACATCCGTATGGCTGTCGGTCAACTCGTCCAGCTTCAGCGACGGCGACATTTCCCACGTAATCACACCGCCATCGACAACGCCGCGCGACAATGCTTCGGGAAATTGCGGTACAGGCATGCCAATGGGGGTTGCGCCAAGCTCTTCGAGCAGAAGTGTTGCAGCGCGCGACGGTCCACGCAGTTTCAACCCTTCAAAATCCTCGACCGTTTCGACGGGCGCACCACGTTTGTGCACAATACCGGGGCCATGCATGTGTGCGGCAATCAGATGCACATCGGCGAAGTCATCCATCAGGTATTCCTGCGTGAACTCCCACGCTGCGGCACTTGCCTCTTCGCCAGACTTGCTTGTCATGAAGGGCAGTTCCATCGCCTCGGCTTCGGGAAAACGGTTCGGCTGATAGCCGGGAATGACCCAGCCACCATCAATCGCGCCATCGCGGATCAGGTCGTACTGGCTTGGTGCAGACCCGCCGAGTTGCATGAAGGGGTAGAGTTCTACCTTGATGCGGCCATTTGACTGTTCCTCGATCGCGTCGGCCCAGGGCTGCATGAAATAGGTGGGGTTCGCACTGGCGGGCGAGACAAAGTGCTGAAAGCGCAGCGTCACCTCTTGTGCGATTGCGGATGTTGCAGACAGGCCAAGTGCGGCCATCAAAGCGGCAGATTTCATCAGGTGCATAGCGTGCATCCTTTTCATCAGGTTTTCAGGGGAAAGGTGTCACCGCTAGCGACACGAGGGATATAGGGCCACCGCGCCCCAGTTGCAAGTTATTCGCAAGAGGGGAAATCACCGATTGTTTTCCCCTCTGGTATTATCCGCCGTAGGTCGGGTGAAACCTGCCGCTTGGTGAGCGCGTGAAAATCTCGCACCCGTCTGCGGTGATGCCGATTGAATGCTCGAATTGCGCGGACAGCGATCTGTCATAGGTGACAGCAGTCCAGTCATCGGCCAGCACCTTGGTATCTGGACGCCCCAGATTGATCATCGGCTCGATGGTAAAGAACATCCCTTCCTCAAGCACAGCACCGGTGCCTTCGCGCCCGTAGTGCAGCACATTGGGCGGTGCATGGAATACACGGCCCAGCCCGTGCCCGCAGAAATCGCGGACCACGGACATGCGGTGGCTTTCTGCATAAAGCTGGATCGCGTGGCCGATATCGCCAAAGGTATTGCCAGGCTTCGCGGCCTCGATCCCTTTCATCAGGGCGTCGTGGGTAACCTCAATCAAGCGTTCGGCCTTCTTGGAAGGCGTGCCAGCCACATACATGCGGCTGGTGTCGCCATACCAACCATCCACTATGACGGTGACGTCGATATTCAGGATATCCCCGTCCTTGAGCGCATCATCATCGCGCCGCTTTTCGTGGTTGCGCGACACAGTCTCACTGGCGGATTTCGGAATCGGCGCGCCGGGAATGCCGTGGCAGACCACATGGTTGACGGAAATGCAGCTTGCGTGCTGATAGCCTTTGTAGCCGATCGTCGCCGAGACTGCGCCCGCCTCATCCACCCATTGGGTGATCAAACGATCCAGTTCACCGGTGGTTTGGCCCACGGTCACATAGGGCGCAATGTCGTCCAAAAGTTTGGCCGCCAGTGCCCCCGCTTTTGCCATGCCGGCAAAGTCGTCGGGCTGATACAGGCGAATGCCGTCTTTGGTCAGATGCGTTTTGTTCGTTTCCACGGGTCGCGTTCCTTTGTGTCTTATGCCGCACATAGGCGAATTTTCGACGAAGTTCTAGGGCCGGAACGGGATTGGATCGCCCAGCGTGATCCCCGTGGGGTCAATTCTGCATGCATGCGCCAACACGATAACACCGGCGTCCGCCGCGTGATCGAATGCGGCCTTGTAAGCCGGATCAATGTCACCCGCCAAAGTGACCGCCGTACAATCCGTGCGCTGCACCAGATAGAACATCACCGCACGATGCCCCTGCCGCACCATCTGCGCCAGTTCCGCCAGATGCTTGGCCCCGCGCGCCGTCACGCTATCGGGAAACTCTGCCAAGCCTGACTGGCGGGACAAGGTCACGCTCTTGACCTCGACATATGTATCTGGCCCGTCACCGCTCAGCAGAAAATCAATCCGGCTGTTTTCACCATACTTCACCTCGGGCCGCACCAGATCATAAGGCGGCAGACCCGGCACCTCATGCGCCATCAAAGCCGCCTTGAGCGCGCGGTTCGGCACCGAGGTATCAACACCGGTAAAATGCCCGTTGTCATGTTCAACCAGACGCCAGCCGAATTTCAGCTTTTTCCTGGGATCGTCATTCGGCTCAAGCCAGACCTTCATGCCCGGTTCGGCCAGCCCCATCATTGATCCGGGATTGGCGCAATGCGCGGTGACTTCGCGCCCGTCTTCCAGCCGTACATCGGCCAGAAACCGTTTGTAGCGTTTGATCAGGCGGGCAGGGACAAGAGGCGTGGCAAATTCCATACGCGCCCTATAACAACTCTGACAAGACAGGAGAACCACCAGATGCCAAACCCCACCGCTGCCATGCTTGTGATCGGCGATGAAATTCTTTCGGGGCGCACCCGCGATGCGAACATGCACTATCTTGCGGGGCAATTGACCGAGCGGGGCATCGACCTCAAAGAGGTGCGGGTGGTAAGTGACGATAAGGATGCGATTATCGCAGCGGTTAAGGCGTTGTCAGAAAATTACGCCCATGTCTTCACCAGTGGTGGCATCGGGCCGACCCATGATGACATCACCGCCGATTGTATCGCCGCTGCCTTTGGTGCGCATATCGACGTGCGTGCCGATGCGCGCGCGCTGTTGCAGGCGCATTACGACCGTTCCGGACAGGAATTGAACGCGGCACGTCTGCGCATGGCACGCATTCCAGACGGGGCGACGCTCATCGACAATCCGGTTAGCACGGCGCCGGGGTTCAGCCTCGGGAATGTCCATGTCATGGCGGGGGTTCCTTCGGTGTTCAAAGCCATGGTCGCGAGCATCCTGCCGACACTGACAGGCGGCGCGCCGCTGTTGTCGCGTACACTGCAACTCTTCAAGGGTGAGGGCGATCTGGCGGGACCATTGGGCGCGTTTGCGCAAGATTACCCCGATCTGAGCGTCGGGTCTTACCCTTTCCAGAAAGATGGGGTTTACGGGTCGAACATCGTGGTGCGCGGCAGTGACGCCGTTGCGCTCGATCTGGCGATGAAAGCACTTGAGGCGAAATTTGCATGACGACACTTCCGTCGCTTGAAACACTCTATTCCGTGATCGAAGGCACATGGCCGCCCGCCGAAAGCCGCGAGGTGGGTCCTTGGAAAATACGGCTTGATAAGAGCGGCAGCAGCCGCGTCAGTGCGGCAACAGCGCAGGGGCCTGTCACCGACACCGACATTCCGTTGGCTGAAGCCGCGATGCGCGGGGCAGGGCAAACGCCGCTCTTCATGGTGCGGGCGGGCGAGGGCGACTTGGACGACATGCTGGCCGCACGCGGTTATGTGATTAAAGACGTCACCAACCTTTACGCAGCACCTGTCGCGACCGTCGCAACCGAACGTCCGCCGCCCGTTACCAGCTTTGAGGTCTGGCCGCCGCTGGCCGCACAAGAAGAAATCTGGGCCGCGGGCGGGATCGGCCAAGGGCGTTTGGCGATCATGGCACGCGCCGTGGGACCAAAGACAACCTTGCTGGGGCGATTGGATGACCAGCCTGCAGGCACGGTTTATGTGGGCATCGCCGCCCGATGCGCCATGATCCATGCGCTGGAGATTGCGACTGCCCATCGCCGTCAGGGGCTTGCGCAATACCTGACGCGTGCGGCAGCCTGTTGGGCGCAGGACAATGGCGCGGATTACCTGACGCTGGTGACAACGCAGGTGAACGATGCGGCCAACGCGCTCTACACTTCCCTCGGCATGACGCATGTGGGACAGTACCACTATCGACGATGCCCGGAGTGAACCTTTGACTAACCAACCCACCGCCCTTGATTTGCCCATGGCCGACCCGTTGCCGGAGGCCACGCAGAAGTACTTTGATATCTGTCGCGAAAAGCTTGGGATGGTGCCCAATGTGCTGCAGGCCTATGCCTTTGACATCGACAAGCTGAACGCCTTTACGGCGCTTTATAATGACATCATGCTGTCCGCCTCTGGCCTGTCCAAACTCGAGCGCGAAATGATCGCGGTCGCGGTGTCGTCCATTAACAAATGCTACTACTGCCTGACTGCCCATGGTGCCGCCGTGCGGCAGTTGTCGGGTGATCCGCAACTTGGCGAGATGCTGGTGATGAACTGGCGCGTCGCCCCTCTGGATGCGCGCCAGAAGGCGATGCTCGAGTTTGCGGAGCTGATGACCGTGGCGAGCGCCAAGATCGAAGAGAAAGACCGTGACGCATTGCGCAGGGTCGGATTTTCTGACCGTGACATCTGGGATATTGCCGCGACGGCTGGCTTTTATAACATGAGCAACCGCATCGCTTCGGCCACCGATATGCGGCCCAATGACGAATATCACGCGCAAGCCCGATGATCCGCATAATTGCCGCATGTTTGGGCATTGCTGCGGGCATGGCGCAGGGCCAAACGCTCGATTTTCCAAGCAACGCGAGCTTGCAGGAAGAGGTGATCCGCCCTGCCGATAGTTACCTTTTGCCGCTGGGCATTTGGGATCAGGGCGCGATGCCTGCGCAAACTGTCGAAGGCCGCGTGATCCAGCAAGCCTGGCGGATCGCGGCGCCTGCGCTCACGACATTACAACTGGTGCGCCCGTTGCGCGAACAGTTGCGCAACGACCGCTATCAGATCATCTTTGAGTGCCAGACCGAGGCCTGTGGCGGCTTTGATTTCCGTTTTGCGGTCGAAACGCTGCCACCGCCGGACATGAGGATCAACATTGGTGATTTCCGGTTTCTTGCGGCTGAACGGGTCGGACAGGATGGGCCCGAGTATCTGACTTTGTTCATCAGCCGAACAGCGGAAGCAGGCTTTGTCCAAATCACGCATGTCGGTCCTGAAAGTGAGACCGCACCGCCGATTGCGCAGGCTGCTGCGTCACCCTTGCGTGCATTTGGCGCGGTATCCGACGCCACACTGTCCGAGCAACTTGATCAGGCCGGGCGCGCGGTCCTTGCCGATCTGAACTTTGAGACGGGTTCTGCCCAGCTTGCCCAAGGGGATTACCCGTCGTTGCGCGCTTTGGCAGATTATCTTGCAGATAGGCCGTCGCGGACGGTTGCACTGGTGGGACATACGGATTCATCGGGGGCACTCGACACAAATATCGCCTTGTCCAAACGTCGCGCAGCCTCTGTTTTGGAACGGCTTGTCAGCGACTATGGTGCAGACCGTGCACAGCTTGAGGCCGAGGGCATGGGCTATCTTTCGCCGCTTGCCTCAAATCTGACCGAAGCGGGCCGGACCGCCAATCGCCGCGTCGAAGTGATCGTGACATCTACTGAGGAATGATTGTCTTGGGGTCCTGACCCTAGGCATGTGCCCGGAGTGCTTTCTTCTGCAACGACGGCGTCCAGTTTACAAAAAGCGCCCGACCGTTTTGTTTTGCATAGTAAAGTGCGGCATCCGCCCGCCCAAGTAAGGTATCAATTGGGATCGCCGGTTGCGCCATTACCGCACCGATCGAGAGCGTCACTGTCAGTTCGCCATGGGCCTCGGTCATAACTTTGATCGGTTGCGTCAGGCGCGTGCCGATAGACTGCGCAGTTTCCGGGGCTGCGTCCCTGAGATAGATCGCAAATTCCTCGCCTCCAAGGCGGCCCAACACATCATCCTGACGGATATTTTCACGCAGCTTGGCGGCGATGGCCTGCAAACATTTGTCCCCGGCTTGGTGCCCGTAGGTGTCATTGATGGCTTTGAACCTGTCGGCATCCAGCATCATAAGGACACCGGTGTTTTCGCGGGTCCGTGCCTTTGCGGCCAGATCAAAAAATGTGTTGCGGTTGTTCAGTCCGGTCAGCCCGTCCATGCGTGACAGATGCCATAGCTTTCGCTGCAGGCGTAACTGGAACATCGTGATGATAAAGAAGAACGTGATAATCGGGCCACCGACCACGATTGAATGAGCAAGGTAGAACCACAAAGAGTAGTATGCGCCACCACCAAAGAACGTTGCGAAAGCGATATTCGCAACTGTGACAAACCCCAGCCACACCCCAAGGCGCACGATAAAACCAAGCGTGCTTTGCGGTGCCAGTAAGCGCATGATCTGGTCCATCAGATTCATTCTCCGTCGTCCTTAGGACACCGGATAGGGCACATGCGTTACGATTGGTTTAAGACGAAAAAAAGCGCGACCAACAACACGGTCGCGCAAGTCTTTGAATAGACACCTTGGGAAACTACCAGATCTCGGGGCCCTTGTCGGCAAAGGCGTGGGCCAGAAAATCTATGAATGCGCGCACCTTGGGCTGCGTAAAGCGACCTGGTGGATACACCGCATAGATGCCTTGTGTCTCAACCGGCAAATCGGGAATCGCGACTTCGACCAACCCTTTACTCATTGCATCCGCATAAAGAAAACTTGGCAAATAAGCAATTCCAAGCCCGCCGATACAGGCGTTCAAGAGCGATTGACCATCATTCACGGTCAGCCAGCCCGCCGTGCGCACCTGCCGTTTTTCGCCCGACGGTGCGGTTAATTTCCAGACCGCGGAGTTCGCTTGGTTTGAATAATGCAGCAGCTTGTGCTCGTTCAGGTCGTCAATCTTTTCGGGGCGGCCATATTGCTTGAAATAAGCAGGGCTCGCGATCATGCGCTTTGTTGTTTCGGTCAGCTTACGGGCGCGCAGGGTGCTGTCTTCCAGCTCGCCAATGCGGACAGCCATATCAAAGCCTTCGGAAATCAATTCAACATAGCGGTTGTTCAACGCCATGTTCACAGTGATGTCGGGGAACTCGGACAGGAATTCGCCCAGAACAGGCGACAGGTGGTTCACCCCGAAATCTGTCGCCACGCTGATACGCAGCAGGCCGGAAGGCGCGGATTGCATCGAAGTGACCAAAGCATCGGCTTCGCCTGCGTCATTCAGAACACGGCGGGCGCGGTCGTAATAGGCAAGCCCGATCTCGGTCGGGCTGACGCGGCGGGTGGTGCGGTTCAGCAAACGTGCCCCCAGACGGGCCTCAAGCGATGAGACGTGTTTGGAGACCGCAGATTTGGAAATTCCCATTTTCTTGGCAGCGTCCGTAAAGCCGCCCTGATCCACAACTGTGGCGAAGGCCTCCATTTCGGTTAGACGATCCATGAAACTTCCTGACGCTGCTATTTGATACCGTTCCGCCCAACGTGGCAGTGAAATCGGGCAGGATTAGGACAAATGCCTGACAATACGGGGGTATGAATCCGCTTTGGTGACAACGCGGAAACAGCGGTTTTCAGCGAAATACCCTGTAAATTATGGGATCAGACGTGTCGTCACCCATGCCTTGCGTGGTCCGGTCATAACCCGGCAGCAAGGCGTGTGCCTTGATTGATCGCGCGTTTAGCGTCCAGTTCCGCCGCCACATCTGCCCCGCCGATCACGTGAACGCGGCGCCCTTTGGCGACCAATGCATCGGCGAGACTGCGCTGCGGCACTTGGCCCGCGCAGAGGACAATTGTCTCGGCTGGGATGATTCTGGGGTTTTCGCGCGCTTCACCTGTGCTGATATGCAGGCCGTCCGCGTCAATCCTTTCGTAGTTCACGCCACCAATCATCTGCACATTCTTCATTTGAAGCCCCGCACGATGGATCCAGCCCGTGGTCTTGCCCAGCCGCTTGCCCAGTTTCTCGGCCTTGCGTTGCAAGAGCGTGACCTGCCGCACCGGTGCCTCGGGCTGAGGACCCTCCGCGCGCAATCCACCACGTGTCTGCGCAGGATCACCCACACCCCATTCCTGCAGCCATTCATCCAGGTCTTCGGTCGGGCTGTCCCCTGTCACCAGAAATTCAGCCACATCAAAACCGATGCCGCCGGCCCCGACAATCGCAACGGTCTTGCCGACCTGCGCCTTGCCGCGCAGCACGTCGATATAGGACAGCACGTTCGGCCCGTCCTGACCGGGGATTTCAGGGTCGCGCGGGGCGACACCTGTGGCGATGATGATTTCATCGAATTCCGCAAGGTCGTCGGGTGTCGCCGTTTTGCCCAAGCGCTGTGTAATCCCGGCCTTCGCCACCATCGTGCGATAGTAGTCGACCAGCCCCCAGAATTCCTCTTTGCCCGGCACCTGTTTGGCCATGTTCAACTGGCCGCCAATTTCGTCGGAGGCGTCAAAGATAGTCACATGATGCCCGCGTTCTGCGGCAGTGAGCGCGGCCGAAAGCCCTGCCGGACCTGCGCCGACGACGGCGATGTTTCTGGGCGTTTCTGCTGGCGTGATCGTCAACTCTGTTTCGTGACAGGCGCGCGGATTGACGAGACAGGACGACAGTTTGCCGCTGAAGGTATGGTCCAGACAGGCCTGATTGCAGGCAATACAGGGTGCAATTTCCGCAGCCTTGCCTGCCGCCGCCTTTGCCACGAAATACGCGTCCGCAAGGAAAGGGCGCGCCATGCTGACCATATCGGCACAGCCGTCCGCCAGTACGGCCTCACCCACTTCGGGCATATTGATGCGGTTTGACGTGATGATGGGGATATTGACCTCGCCCATCAGCTTTTTGGTGACCCACGTGAAGGCGCGGCGCGGCACTGATGTTGCAATGGTCGGAATGCGCGCCTCATGCCAGCCGATGCCGGTGTTCAGGATCGTGGCGCCTGCGGCTTCAACCGCTTTGGCAAGCTGGACGACCTCTTCCCAAGTTGATCCGTTAGGCACCAGATCGATCATCGACAAACGGTAGATCACGATGAAATCAGCGCCCACCGCTTCGCGGACACGGCGCACGATCTCGACCGGCAGGCGCATGCGGTTTTCATATGATCCGCCCCAGCGGTCGGTGCGCTTGTTGGTGTGGGTCACAAGGAACTGATTGATGAAATACCCCTCAGAGCCCATGACCTCGACACCGTCATAGCCTGCTTCGCGCGCGCGGGCGGCGGCGGTTACGATATCTGCGATCTGTTTTTCGATCCCGTCTTCATCCAGTTCTGTGGGCGGAAACGGCGAAATCGGTGATTTCACGGCCGAGGGGGCCACGCATTTTGGCGAATAGGCGTAACGCCCTGCATGAAGGATCTGCATGGCGATCTTGCCACCTGCATCATGGACGCGGTCGGTCACGATGCGGTGGTTGATGATATCCTCGGGCGTAAAGAGGCCCGCAGCCCCCGGAAACACGCCACCCTCTTCGTTCGGGGCCATGCCGCCCGTGACCATCAACGCCACTTCGCCCCGCGCGCGCTCGGCATAGAATTCGGCCACACGGTTCCAGTCTTTCGTTTCCTCAAGCCCTGTGTGCATCGAGCCCATGAGCACGCGATTCTTGAGCGTCGTGAACCCCAGATCGAGGGGGGACAAAAGATGGGGATATTGGGTCATGAAAGTGCCTCCGCTTTGGGCGATCATGGCGAAAGTCGTGGCGGTCGTCACCCTCAACGTGGCGTAAAATGGATCACTTACAGCAAGACCGGAAAGGTTTTGCGCTTCGCGCCCATTCCGCTACTCTGTGCCTGAATGACGAAAGGGGTTTACGATGGAAGCCAGCTTTTCCCGCCGGAAACTGTTGACGCCAGACGAACTGCGGCAATTGTCCGAACGGTCCGACCTTCAAGGCGGGTTGCAAATGGCAAGCCACGTCGGGGCCATCGTGGTTGTCGCGCTGCTGCATGCGCAGGCGATGGGCACCGCATGGGTTTGGGTGACGGGGTTTGCTTTGGGTGTTCTGTTGAATTTCCTCTATGCCGCCCAGCACGAACTGTCCCATGCCACCGTGTTCAAGACCCGCAAACTGAATGAGGTCTTTGGCCGCATCATCGGCTTTGTACAGTTGTTCCCCCGCGACTTTGACCAGATCATGCATTTTGCCCATCACCAACACACCCAGGACTGGGAGCGTGACGGCGAACTGGTGCGCGAACCCTACACGCTGACCACATATCTGCTTTGGCTCAGCGGTATCACCTACTGGCGCAACCGTGTCTTTGGCATCGTGCGCCGCGCGCGCGGGATCATTATTGAACCCTATATCCGCGCCGAGGAAGAGGCCAAAGTGATCCGTGAAAGCCGCCTGCATCTGGCAGGTTACGGTCTCATCGCGCTCGCTTCTGTTGCTGTGGGGTCTTGGGCCGCGCTGACCTTCTGGATTATCCCGATGGTGCTGACCAAGCCCGTTCACCAGTTGCAGAACACCATCGAACATCTGGGGCTGAGCCATGAGCCCGACATCATGGAAAACACCCGCTCGACCCGCGCAAATGCGCTGCAACGCTGGCTGTGCTGGCAGATGCCCTATCATACGGCACACCATACCTTTCCCGTCGTCCCCTTCTGGAAGCTGCGGACATTGAACGACCGGATCGAGGAAAAGGCAGGCGAGGTCCACCGGATGGGCTGGCTGGAATTCCAGATCGAGGTGATCGGCAAACTGATGGCCAAAGACGAAAGCCAGTATCCGATGGATGAAGTCTGGATCATCCCGCGAAGCGGTGGCCGCGTGACGCGGATGCCAGCGGAATGAGGCGGCGTGACGCAGCCCCGGGTTTGACCCGGCGGCTCTTGGCTGAGGTCGCGATAGGGGTCCCGGATCGGGTCCGGGACTGCGTGGCGATATGCGGCAACTGAAGGTTTACACCTCGCTTTGGGCGATGCAGCCGCACGACCAGAGCGGCGTAAAGCTGCCTTATGATCAGGTGTGCGAAATGGTGGCCGTAGCCGGATTTGACGGTATGGCGATTGATCTGGGGGCCTCCGACGTGGCCGTGGCCCATGCCGTACGTCCGCATATGGACGCGAACGGCCTGACCCCGCTGATCGTGGCATTTCCCAAGACGATTGAAAGCCTTGAAGACACGCTGCATATGGCCGCTGATTTCGGCGCGCCCTTTGTTGACGTGATCGGACAGGTGATGCCCATCGCCCTCGACGATATGGTGCCAGTGATCGAGACATGGATGGGCATGGCCGACCGGATCGGGGTGCCCGTGCAGTTCGAGACGCATCGCAACTGCATCACCAACGACCTTTATACAACGCTGCAGCTGCTTGACCGTATCCCCGATATGAGGATTTGCGCGGACCTGTCGCATTACGTGGTGGATCGCGAATTCTGGTTTCCTCTGTCCGATCACGATCTTGGCCTGATGAGCCGCATCCTGAAAAGGTCAGACAGCTTCCAAGGTCGCGTGGCCTCGCGCCAGCAGATCCAGTTGCAACTGGATTTCCCGCAGCATCAGAAGTGGGTGGAACTTTTCAAAGGCTGGTGGCGCGAGGGCCTTGCCGACTGGCGCGTGCGCAACGCGTCGGGCGACTGCATCTTTGTCTGCGAACTGGGACCACCGGAATACGCGATGACCGGACCGGACGGCCGAGAGATGTCGAACCGCTGGGAAGAGGCGCAGGTGATTATGGCCTGGGTGCGCGAGATCTGGGATGAACTGGGCGGGGACGGCTAGGGAACGGGCGTGACAGAGAACATGACGCCAATATGCCCATCAGTACCCGGACAAACAGCCTTATCCAGTTTCGCACGTGTAGACATTGGGGGTCTGCGCATCTAGAGGCAGACGTGCTGTCATTTCTAAGGATCACTTATGAATAGCAACGTCGCCGTCTGGACCATGATCCGCAACGAAGACTACTTTCTTAAACTATGGGTCAGCTATTACGGGCAATTTATACCCCGCGAGAACATGTTCATTCTTGTCGACGGCGCAGACAGCATATTGCCGGACGGGCTGGAAGGTTGCCAGATCATCACTTTCCCAAAAGGGAAAGTTGGTCCTGGCTGGGACAAGAAACGCTGGGAGTTTCTTTCGCATTTCGCCAGTGCGCTGACAGCACGATTTGATCTTGTCGTCGGCGGTGATGTGGACGAATTGATTGTCCTTGAGCCGCAGTTTGGAGATGATCCATTCGCGCATATTCTTGCGGAGACAACAGCTCCGGTCATCTCACCCTTTGCCATCGAACTGGTGCACCGCGTCGACGTGGAAGCCCCTCTCGATCAAAGCCGTCCGGTACTGGCGCAAAGGGCTTTTGGCCGGATCAATATGTGGTATTCGAAGCCCTGCATTATCCGCGTCCCCATCCAGTGGAGCCTTGGGCAGCATTTCTCGACCCATCCCGAACTGCATTTGTCGCAGAAGCTGTTTCTCTTTCACTTGCGCTATGTTGATCATGACATGCTCATGCGGCGCCAAAACCTACGCAAGGCGCATGTATCAGATGCGGATGGCGCGCTTGTAAAGGATGTGGCCGGTGTAGGCTGGCAACAGGAGGCGAACCAAATCAGCGACTTTCTGCATAGCTTTGTAACACATGGCCAGCCAGTCGAGACGAATTTTGGATTTGGGCCGCTTCGCAAACGAATGTATCGCGAATGGGAAGAAGGGCGCGGCGGGTTTTGGAAACACGCACGCGTGCATCGAATGACGACTTATCGGATACCCGAACGCCTCAGAGCAGCGTTTTAGCGCCTTCGCTCGCTTGGGCTTGCCGCAATCGCCTTGGGCGATTGGCGGGAAGCATGGCACAGTATTCCATCACGTCAGCCTCTGATCCGATGCAATCTTTGGTTATCAGAAGATCCAGCACCGCAAGCGCCAAGTCGTAGCTCTGTATCACAGCATCAGACAAAATCGCCAGATGCTTGAGCTGTTCAACAGTGAGGCTTTGAAGGTCGAGCAAGCTTCGAATGAAAATCGCGTCTCCGTCGACAAGCTGGTTCTGATGATATTTGGCCTGCAGGAAAGGCGAAAACCGGCGCGCCACATTAACTGCCTTCAAGGTATCGAACTTGTGCAGATAAAAGCCCGCATCTGAGAGTAAACGCATTTGCTCATGCATCAACGGCTGACCGACATAAAGGGGGATCGCCGCCACTTCGGTGAACACCATAAGCGCATCATGTAATTTGTCGGGGCCGTTCCTGAACACGGCCGCCTCGCCGCCCTGAATGTCGATCTTTATGAGGTCGGCATGTGGAATTTCGGCGATGTCATCAAGCCGAACGGTTTGCACCTGTACTTGTTCCGTCACTGTCATCATGCCCGCCCATTTCTCCAGATAAGCAATTGCAGCAGGGTTGGGGGGCAGTAATGATGTGAATCCACTATGGCGACAGATATGCAGTGTGCTTTCTGTTCCATCTCCGACAGCATAGGGCAGCACGATGCGATTTGGACGATTTTCGGCCAACAAGGCCTCATAGGCCGAAGGCTGGGGCTCGAAGCAATAGACTTGTGCGAGGCCCTGCGTCAGCAACAAGTCATATGGCGACGGTTCAACAGGATTGGCGCCAATATCAATAATTGCGGTCGGGCGTTCAGGCGCAAGCATCTTGTGTAATTGCGTCCAGCGCTTTGCGTCCGTTTCATTGGGGGTCTCGGGCATGTAGCACTCTCAGCATCTGGTCGTTTATTGGGCTACGTGCCCATGGCGGCAAGTTTGCAGGACTGTGCCAGGCACGCAAGCCCGGTGGTTGGCGCCTGTATTGGGATTTGCATGACTTGTGAAGCAATTACCATAGACAGCAGCCACGTTTCGGTTTCTTGCCGGAAAACCCAACCCGCGACAATTTCTGCCTCGAACCAAAAGACCCCACCGCTATCAAGCGATGGGGTCGTGTGGTGCCGTTATGGGCAAACCGAGCGCAACTCCCGGGGAGAAGATGCGGTCGGGTGAGTGGCCTGGCTTATGGCAACAGAACAGCGTCAATCACGTGAATCACGCCGTTAGACGCGATGATGTCCGCTGTTGTCACTGTCGCGTTCTCAACGGTCACGCCGTTGCGGCCGTCGATGTGGACTTCTTCACCGTTGACGGTGGCAACGCTGAGGCGCTGACCTGCCAGTTGATCGGATGTGACTGCACCGGGTACCACGTGATATGTGAGGATCGCTGTCAGTTGGTCGATGTTTTCTGGCATCAGTAGTGTTTCAACGGTACCTGCTGGCAGTGCGGCGAAAGCTGCATCTGTTGGTGCGAAGACAGTGAATGGACCTTCGCTCTTCAATGTGTCTACCAGACCGGCAGCGGTGACAGCGGCGACCAGTGTGTTGAAGTTGCCGTTGGAAGCCGCGATATCGACGATATCAGGCTCGCTCTCCATCATGGGTGCACAAGCAGCTGCAACAGCAACGCCAGCGGCGAGAATGGTAGATTTGATTGCAAAGCGACGGTTCATTGGGTGTTCCTTTCGTTCCCTGTTAACGCACTTGTTACGGGGGGAGAGGTGCTCTGGTTGTCATTCTGACAATGAGTTTATCCGCTGTATTGTTTTGATCCGATGCGCGCTGCATTACGTAAGGCGAGGTCAGCTTTCGGCGCAATGTGCGCGAAATGCCTTCTTGAGAACCTCCAGTTCTCCACGCAATGCCGAAATTTCCGTGCGCAAGTCTTCTGCAACCGGTGCGCCGGCGATCAGGGTGAAACGGTCCAATGTAACGCCGCTTTGGTCGGTGATCAGAAAGCTGTGCACCCCATCCGCGATCATTGCCGCAGGGATCGGCACGGCAACTTGCCAGACATCATGTGCCGCATCATAGGTGCAATTCACTTGTGGCAAGGGCTGGCCAAGATGGGTGACCTGCAAAAGGGGTTGTTCTTGTCCGGCACCCGTCAGGTCGCCGTGCCAAACGCCTGCTTTGATCCGTGTGTTGATGAAATGCGCAGTGGCCATAGGGTCGTTTCCTCAGATATCAGCACGCGGATAGCGGCTGAGTGTCAGATCACGGATAGTCAGTTTGTTCATCGCGGGGCGTTCGATCATCAGATCAATCCACATCCGCTCGGCGCGCCGTTCATTCAGGCCGCTATAGGCGAGATCGAACTCGACCATCGTTTCCGCAGTATCATCCGGCAAGGTCAGCAGCACCTGTTCGGTGTTCGGGCCGTTCTTGACGTTCAGCCGCGCGTAGATGGCTGTCGGTCTTTCACGCGTGATCAGCGCCGCCAACCGGATCAGGTGGCGCTTGCGCAGCCCTTCACAGGACTCTTCGGGAACTTCGATCACAAGTGACAGATAGCTGCCAGCAAAGTCGAAGGTCTCAAGCACGATCCCGAAAGGTGCAAGATCGGTGTCCTGAGTATTGCGGATCTGTCGGAGAATGATTTCGCCGCGAGGGCAGTCGTGAAAGATCACCAACTCATTGGTGATTTCCATCTTGGACAGAGCAGGTGCATGCGCCGGTAGGTCCGCAGCAGCCCGCCAAGGTTTTGGCCGCCACCCCCAGTCCGTGCCGGGCGGTTGGGGAAAAATGTCAGAGCCGATCCGTGGCAGTGCAAGCCTGCTGTCAGCGGCAAAGCGGAAGGCCTGAATGTGGCGCAGCAGTTTCTTGGCTGCTTCGTTCGCCTGATCCAGTGATGCAAGGTCGGTCGCTCCGACGGCTTTCGTCGCCTTTCGCCACCGCGCAATGCTGCGGCGTTGCAGGAACCTCGTGATGTGGCCTTGCAGTGGTAATGGCATATAAGCGGTCTTCTTCTATCAAAAGGGCAAGTTTGCCAAACAAAACGCGCGATGAAAACTGCTCAGATTTCGGCTGGGCTGTCTGTCGCCGCGGCGGGTGGCGCCTGTACACCCGCAAGGATCTGTTTGAGCAAGGTCGCCCCCGGTCCGTCCTGAAGTGGCGATGCCGCCAAACCGCGCACACCGATAGTAACCAGTCGGCCGTTCACATTGGCAAAGGCGCGCCATTCTTCCCGTTGCAGACCGTCCAGCGGTGGTGGCCCCTGATCGGTGAAATGGATCATGACCTGATCATTGAAGGCCTGCGTGGACAGGACATTCACAGCATCGGGATTGTTCGCTTTCGTCAGCAGGCGGACACCGTCATCCGTGATGAGAAAATCCCGCAGGCCGATTTCGTCCGTGGCAATGCGCCCGCTGTCGGGGGGGCCCACCTGTATGGTTGCGATACCCACGATTTCGGGCGCGGCGGTGCTGTGGCCCAATGTGGCGCAGGACGCCAACATCGCAAAATCCTTTGCAAGTTGGCTTGATCGAGGATCAACACAATAGCCAGCGGGCGCTGTGGCAATAACAGCGCCCTGACCAAGCGAAACAGACTGTGTCACCTGATCAATCGGGGTGCAGGCCGTCATGGCTAGCACCCCGAAAACGACAGCGTTGGCACGGATCATGCCGTTACAGATCCATGTAGATGTGTTTTTCGGCTTTCGCACCGGGATGCGTCACCGCCCCGAGCCGTGCGCCACCGACAAGTTGCGCATATTTCCACAGCGCGCCCGAAGCATAGATGGTCTCTTTGGGGCCCTTCCAGTTGGCCTTGCGCGTTGCGAGCTCTTCGTCGGTCAGATCAACGCTCAACTCCCCTGTGACGGCATTGATGGTGATCACATCGCCATTGACCAGCAAACCGATCGGCCCGCCATGTGCGGCCTCTGGTCCTACGTGACCTACACAGAACCCGCGTGTCGCGCCCGAGAAACGGCCGTCGGTGATCAGTGCCACCTTCTTGCCCATGCCTTGACCTGACAGTGCAGCAGTCGTTGCCAGCATCTCGCGCATACCGGGGCCACCTGCGGGGCCTTCATTGCGGATGACAATGACTTCGCCTTCCTCGTATTCGCGGGCTTTGACAGCGGCAAACGCCTCTTCTTCACTCTCGAAGACACGTGCAGGACCGGTAAAGACCTGCTCGTCGCTGGCCATGCCCGCCACTTTTACAATCGCACCTTCAGGGGCAAGGTTGCCTTGCAGACCCACAACACCGCCTGTCGGGGTGATCGGGTTTTCGACCGGATAGATCACGGTGCCATCTGCATCGCCTTTGATCATATCAAGTTCTTCACCCATCGTGCGGCCTGTGGCGGTCATGCAGTCTTCATGGATCAGACCCGCTTTGCGCAGTTCTTTCAGGACAACGGGTACGCCGCCGGCTTCGTAGAGGTCCTTGGCGACATAATCGCCACCGGGCTTAAGATTTACGAAGTAAGGCGTGTCGCGGAAAATGTCGCAGACATCCATCAGGTCGAAATCAATACCGGCCTCATGGGCGATCGCTGGCAGGTGCAGACCGGCGTTGGTCGAACCACCGGTACAGGCGACGACGCGCGCTGCATTTTCCAGCGACTTGCGTGTGACGATGTCACGTGCGCGGATGTTTTTCGCGATCAGGTTCATCACCGCCTCGCCGGACGCTACGCCGTATTGATCGCGGGATTCGTAGGGGGCAGGGGCACCGGAGGAGTTCATCAGCGCAAGGCCAATCGCCTCGGACACACAGGCCATGGTGTTGGCGGTAAACTGGCCACCGCAGGCACCCGCCGATGGGCAGGCCACGCGTTCCAGCACTTCGAGCTCGGCATCGGACATGTTGCCCGCCTGGTGTTTGCCCACGGCCTCAAAAACGTCCTGTACGGTCACGTCCTTGCCGTCCAGGCGGCCCGGCAGGATGGAACCACCGTAGATAAACACGGACGGCGTGTTCAAACGCACCATCGCCATCATCATGCCCGGCAAGGACTTGTCACAGCCCGCGAGACCAACAATCGCGTCATAGCAGTGACCGCGCATGGTCAGTTCAACGGTGTCCGCAATCGCTTCGCGTGATGCGAGGGAGGAGCGCATACCTTCATGGCCCATCGCGATACCATCAGTGACGGTGATCGTGGTGAACTCGCGGGGTGTACCGTAACCTTTTTTCACGCCCAGTTTCACAGCCTGCGCCTGACGGTTCAGAGAGATGTTGCAAGGGGCTGCTTCGTTCCAGCAGGTCGCGACACCGACCCAAGGCTGCTTGATTGCCTCTTCATCAAGCCCCATCGCATAGAAATAGGACCGGTGTGGCGCGCGTGACGGGCCTTCGGTCACGTGGCGGCTGGGCAGGTGTGTCTTGTCGACTTGATCCTTGGGCATTTCAATCTCCTCACAAACGCTTTGGAAACGGTCTAAATAGAGGGCAGGTCCGGCGCAAGCCCTCCAAAGCTGGTTGCGGCGGTTGGTAACTGCGCTAGGGTCACGCCATGCGCCATCCCTACGAAGCCCACCGCAGTTTTATCAGACCCGCTTGGGCCGCGCGCGAGACGTGGCGCATCCTTGTGATGATCGTCTGTTTCGAGATTGTTTTCGCGGTGTCACCGACGATCTTTACGGCATTTCTACCCAGCGACGCGGCAGTCGATGCGTTCTATGAGGGCACGACAGCTTTTGGCACGCTGGCGCAGTTTGCGTCCTTCGGAATTTCTGCCATCGGATTTCTGGTGCTGCTCCGGCTGTTGCACGGCCGCGGGTTCTGGTCGTTGATCGGACCAGCGCACGCGGCCAGGCGCGATCTGATCCGCGTTGGCAGGGCGGTGGCGATCTGGCTCTTTGTGTTCGAGTTTCTGCCGCCATGGATCAACCCCGCCGATCTGGCCGAGGTACGCGATTTCGGGGTCTGGGCGTCACTCATCCCGCTCGCTTTGGTGGCGGTGCTGATACAGGTCGGCACTGAAGAGATGTTCTTTCGCGGCTACCTGCAACAACAATGCGCCTGCATCTCGAATAGCCCATGGGCGTGGATGGTCCTGCCGTCCGTGATGTTCGGGGCATTGCATTTCTGGAATGGCAACGGGGCTGCCGAAGGGGTGCTCTGGGCGATCTGGGCCACTGCGCTGGGCATCGCTTGTGCCGATCTGACCGCGCGCACCGGTAACCTGGGGGCTGCGATTGGTCTGCACATGGCGAACAATGTCTTTGCACTGCTTGTCGTCGGGGTGCAGGGCTGGCCCTCATCCGGGCTGGCGCTTTTCCTTTATCCCTATGAGGACCCGGCACTTTATGCTTATGGCATAGAGGCACTCTTGTCGCCGTGGATCGTGTTTCAGTTGCTGACAATGCTGACCTCGGTCCTGATCATGTGGCTTGCGGCACGAATTGCGCTCCGGCGCTGATTGCATTTCGCGACGTGGCGTCATATTTCAGACCGTGAACAGACCTTAAAGGCCGCACTTATGAACTGGATTACCAACTACGTTCGCCCCACGATCAACTCGCTGTTTTCACGCCGCGAGGTGCCGGACAATCTGTGGACGAAATGTGATGACTGCGGCACGATGCTCTTTCACCGCGAGTTGGCGGATAACCTGAATGTCTGCACCAACTGCGATCATCATATGGCGATTGGCGCACGTGACCGCTTGCGGTCCATCTTTGATGGCGGCGTCTTTGTCGAGGTTGCGGTGCCTGAACCCACAGCAGACCCGCTGCATTTTCGCGACCAGAAACGCTATACCGACCGCATCAAGGAAGCCCGCAAGAAAACCGGCGAGAAAGATGCGATGCTGGTCGCCGAAGGCGAAATGGGCCGCACGCAGGTTGTTGTTGCGGTGCAGGACTTTTCCTTCATGGGCGGATCAATGTCGATGTATGTCGGCAACGCGATTGTTGCTGCCGCAGAACGCGCCATTGCGCTGAAATGCCCGTTGATCCTGTTTTCTGCTGCGGGCGGTGCGCGTATGCAGGAGGGTATCCTTGGCCTGATGCAAATGCCTCGCACCACTATCGCTGTGCAGATGCTCAAAGAGGCCGGGCTGCCTTATATCGTGGTCCTGACGCACCCGACGACGGGCGGCGTGACCGCATCCTACGCGATGCTGGGTGATGTGCAGATTGCCGAACCGAATGCGTTGATCGGCTTTGCCGGTGCGCGGGTGATCGAGCAAACCATCGGTGAAAAACTGCCCGAAGGTTTCCAGCGTGCGGAATATCTGCTGGATCACGGCATGTTGGACCGCGTGACAAAGCGGACCGAACTGAAGGATGAGCTGGTAACCATCGTGCGCCTGTTGATGCGGCAGGACCCACCGGTGAAGGGTGATCTGCCCGCACCAGAGATCAAGCCGGAAGCCACCGAGGAAACCGCTGCGGCGGAAGAAGAGGCCAAGTGAGCCGGACCTCGGACGCGATCCTTGAACGGATGATGGCCTTGCACCCCAAGGTCATCGATCTGACCCTGGATCGTGTGTGGCGCCTGCTGGCGGCCGTGGGCAACCCCCAAGACCGTTTGCCCCCCGTGATCCACGTGGCGGGTACGAATGGCAAAGGATCGACCCAGGCCATGATCCGTGCAGGATTGGAGGCGGGCGGTTCAACCGTGCATGCCTATACGTCTCCGCATCTGGCGCGCTTTCACGAACGGATCCGGCTTGCAGGAACGCTGATCACGGAAGAGGTGCTCACGGAGGTGCTGGACCGTTGCTATGTAGCGAACGGCCCCGATCCGATCACCTATTTCGAGATCACAACAGTTGCAGCGCTTCTTGCTTTCGCGGAAACGCCTGCGGATTACATATTGCTTGAAGTCGGTCTTGGCGGTCGTCTGGATGCGACCAATGTGATCGCAGACCCAGCTATCACGATTATCACGCCGGTCGATTTGGACCACCAGCAATATCTGGGTGATACGCTGGCCGCGATTGCGGGCGAAAAGGCGGGCATCATCAAGCGTGGCGTGCCTTGTGTCGTTGGTCCGCAGCATGACGAAAGCATGGATGTGATCGAAGCAAAGGCGGCAGCGCTCGGCGCGCCGCTTCTCGCCTATGGCCAGCACTGGCATGTGAGTGTCGAGCGCGACCGGCTGATCTATCAGGATGAGCGTGGCCTGTTGGACCTGCCGTTGCCAAACCTGCCCGGCCCGCATCAGGTCATGAACGCAGGGGCGGCAATTGCCGCATTGCGCGCACTGGGCAAAGACGAAACCGCATGCGAGGCGGCAGTGACCCGCGCGTATTGGCCTGCGCGGATGGAGAAGCTGACAGAAGGGCCCTTGGTCGCTCTGGCGGCACCCGCCGAGCTTTGGCTTGATGGTGGGCACAACCCCGCGGCAGGGCAGGCGCTGGCCGAGACCCTGCGGGCCCAGCCGTCGCGTCCGACGCATCTGATCTGCGGGATGCTGAACACCAAGGATATTGGCGGCTACCTACGCCCTTTGGCCGGTGTCGCGACATCGCTGACCGCCCTGTCAATTCCCGGCGAGAAAGCCACATTGCCTGCGGCGACAACCGCTGCAGAGGCGGAAAAGGTTGGACTACCTGCCCGCATTGCCGACAGTGTTCAAGAGGCAATCGTCGCGATCAAGCAGGATGCGCCCGACGCACGGATCCTGATCTGCGGATCGCTCTATCTGGCGGGGCATGTCATGCGGGAGAATAGCGGTTGATCAGAGGTGTTGCTGTTGCGCTTTCATTGTTGGCGAATTCTGCCAAGGCGGCAGATTTCTATTTCTGCTGGCAAGGGGCGAACGGCTACACAATGACCGGACAGATGTCGATCACGCCGGCCGCACTGAACAAACCCCTGATCACGCAAGATGATGTCACCCTGTTCCGGATTGCCGGATACCAGGACCAGCGGCTTTTGGGCAAATGGGACATCGACACAATGCGAGAGGGTGCGAGCTGGTTTCTTAACTATGATACCGCGCGCAGCGTTTTTCTGACGCCGGGTGAAATGGGTCTTGGTGTGTCTCAGGCATGGAACGCCGACGGCACGGCGACGGACTGTGGCAACCCCGGTTTCGGGTTCAACCTTGGCAACTACGCGCAGGATTTTTGCCTCAACGGGCGGTGGGTTGAAGAAAGCGGCATGCCGCCGGAAACACCATTTCTGGTCAGCCCTGTCCCCGTCGATCCGCTCTGCCGGGTTTACGCTCCGACAAGTTGATCGATTCGCGAATCAGTTACTTGACTGCGAATCACCTTATCCTTAGTGTCACTGCTAACGTGAAGCGCTATATTTAATAGGCGTGTGCGAGCAGTCTTGGCAGGGCGAGCAGGCGGGCCGTAATGGCCTGTCTTCTTGTTTCCCGACATTTTGTACCTTCCGGTTCTCCCCGACTGACCCGCAACAATTTGCCACCCTTACTTTGTGCCGTTTGCATGCAAGCCTTTCCCTGCTTAGGGTGCGATAACAGCAATAGAGGTTCAGGTTTGACTGTAGTGAAAAGATCATTTTTCGGCGCGATTACGGCCGTCGCCATTTTGGGCTGCGGTCCGGGTTTCGCAGATCCCGATGCAGGATCTTACCTTGCGGCGCGGCAGGCCCTGCAGGCGAATGACTTTGCCGAAGCGTCGCGGCGTTTGTCTCGCGCTTTGATTTCTGATCCTGCTGAACCGGCACTGCTTGAAAATACAATGACCGCCTTTATCGCCTTGGGCGATATCGAACGGGCGCTGCCGATTGCGGAAAATATCGCGGCACGCGGGTACGAAAGCCAGGTCGCCAACCTGACTTTGATGATATCCAGCGCCAAAGCGGGCAACTGGCAGGGTGTTCTCGACACGCTTGAAGCGGGCCGCTCTGTCGGACCGTTGGTGGATGGTCTGGCCAAGGCTTGGGCCTATCTGGGCGAGGGCGACATGACCCGCGCCACCGAGAGCTTTGATGCGGTGATTGCCGCAGAGGGCATGATGATTTATGGGCTGACACACAAGGCCTATGCGCTGGCCTCTGTGGGCGATTTCGAAGGCGCCGATGCCATTTTCTCGGGCCAGGTCCCGGGGGGAATGCGTTACAGCCGCCAAAGTGCCATCGCCCACGCACAAATCCTGAGCCAGCTTGAACGCAATGACGATGCGCTCGCGATCATCGACGGTGTCTTTGGCGATCAGCTTGATCCCGGCATTGCCGATTTACGCGCCAGGATCGCCGCGGAGGAAGCTGTGGCCTACACCGCCGTGCGCACACCTGCGCAAGGGCTCGGCGATCTCTGCCATGTTATTGCGGGGATCGTGCAGGAAGACGCACCGGCACCATTCACGCTGATGTACGCCCGTGCGGCAAGTTACCTTTGGCCTGAAAATACCGCTGCGGTTCTTATGACAGCGCGTTTGCTTGAAGAACTTGAACAGCATGATCTTGCCAATACCGCTTTTGCATCTGTGGCGCGCGACGATCCCTCTTTTTCGGCCGCTGAACTGGGCCGGGCCGAAGTGCTGCGTGCCGCTGGCAGGCAGGATGCGGCGATCGAAGTGCTTGAGGCTCTGACGCGTAGTCACCCCGAATTGCCTGAAGTCTATGCCACCAAAGGCGATACCTTGCGGCAGGCGGAGCGCTATGACGAGGCAATCGCCGCGTACTCCACCGCACTGGATCTCTATGACGAAGGCCAGAATCCGCGCTGGTTCGTGTATTATACAAGGGGCATTTCCTATCACCGCATGGATGAATGGCCAGATGCCGAGGCAGATTTCCGTGCGGCACTGGCGTTGCGCCCCGATCACCCGCAGGTTCTGAACTATCTTGGGTATTCGCTGGTGGAACGTGGCGAAAAGCTGGATGAAGCGCTGGAGATGATTGAAACAGCGGCTGCAGAGCGGCCTGATAACGGCGCTATAGTGGATAGTCTGGGGTGGGTCTATTTCCAACTGGGCCGGTATGAAGAGGCGGTTTTCCATCTCGAACGGGCCGCCTCGCTCGAACCGGTGGATCCTGTGATCAATGATCATCTGGGAGACGCATTCTGGGCGGTTGGCCGCGAGACCGAAGCGCGGTTCCAGTGGCATCGCGCCCTTTCGTTCGATCCCGAGGCTGACGAGGCCTTGCGTATCCGTGACAAGTTGAAGCGTGGGTTAGATCTGGTTTTGGTCGATGAGGGGCGCGCCCCCATTCGGGTTGCCAGTGGCGACGATTAGGGCCAGCGCCCCCGCCAAGGTCAACCTGACCCTGCATGTCACCGGACAGCGGGACGATGGCTATCATCTGCTGGATAGTCTGGTGGTCTTCGCGGGTGTAGCAGATCAGCTTAGCGCGACGATTGCTTCGGATTTGCGGATCTCTGTGAGCGGTCCTTTTTCGACCGGCGTGCCCACAGACCATACAAATCTGATGCTGCGTGCCGCAGAGGTGCTGCGCGCAGCACGGGGTGTCACAAAAGGGGCCTCTCTGACGTTGGAAAAGCATCTGCCCCACGCGGCAGGCATCGGCAGCGGGTCATCGGATGCCGCGACGACGCTCGCGATGTTGGCAGAGCTTTGGGACGTCGCGCCGCTTCCCGCCATGATGCCCGAGGTCGTGGCGCTTGGCGCGGATGTGCCTGTCTGCGTGTCATCACCGCGCCCACTGCGCATGTCAGGGATCGGTGATGTGCTGTCGCCGGTCGCGCAATTGCCATCCTGTGCGCTGGTCTTGGTACGCCCTTCTGTCGAGGTGCCGACGGGTCCGGTGTTTCAGGGCCTTGCCACGAAACAAGGCAGCCCGATGATGCCACTGCCCGCCTCACTCGACTATGACGGTTTTGTCCGCTGGCTCTTGGCGCAGCGAAACGACCTGCAAGCCCCCGCCGAAACCATCGCCCCCCAGATCACCGAGGCGATTGCCAAGCTCCGGTCCCTGCCTGCGGTATCAGTCGCGGGCATGTCGGGGTCAGGGGCTACGTGTTTTGGACTGGTCAAAGATATGGCCACCGCGCGTCAGGTGGCGCGCATCGTTCAGGTCGCCAAAATGGATTGGTGGGTGGCGCCAGCCGAGGTGCTTTAGGCAGGCAAAGCGTTTTGTGTCAGGCGTTATGACGTAGGAACGTGACCCATGTGTCGCCATAGCGTCGCTGATCCAATGTGGTGAACCCCTGCGGTGCAATCTGCGCGCGGCTTTCCTCCCAGACGATCAGGGCGTCAGGGGCAAGCCACCCTGCGGCCTTTGCCGCGGCCAGCGCCTTGCCGCCAAGGTTCTGATCATAGGGCGGATCAAGAAAGACCAGCGCACAGGGCGTGCCCTGTGGCAGCTTCGCGGTATCTGTGCTGAGAACCGTCGTATCGTCCTGCCTGCGCAGTTTGGCAATATTCTCGCGGATCAGTTTCTGCGCCACGCGCCCGTTATCGACAAATGTGACATGTGCCGCTCCGCGTGACAGCGCCTCAAGCCCCAGCGCTCCGGTACCTGCGAACAGATCAAGCACCTGTGCGCCGTTGATCGGATCGCCGAAACGCCCGCCTTGCAGCACGTTGAACAGGCTTTCGCGGACGCGGTCCGTGGTGGGGCGCAAATGCGCGGCCGCATCGCCATGGCCGACAGAGGCCAAGCCCGTGCCGCGATGAGTGCCGCCGATGATCCTCACGGTTTCAGCAAGGCTTTCATGTCGGTTGCGGGATCAGTGATTAGTGCTGGATCAGGGCTGCGCCCTGCTTCGATCAAACGCTTGCCGATCATATAGTTGCGCGGATCATTCATGGCATCGACGGCCAGCAGGGTGTCGCCGTTGTAATACCAGTGCGATTGCACACCGGGCGCGTCGCCCTTGCGGACATAAACATCCGTATAGCCCAAATTCAGCCCTGCGATCTGCAGTTTGCAGTCATATTGATCAGACCAGAACCATGGCTTTGGCACATAAGGTTCATCGCCGCCCGCGATATTCACCGCTACTGCTTCGGCCTGATCAATCGCATTGCCGACGCTTTCAAGCCGGATGGTCTGGCCGTGAAACAGGCATGAGGCACAGTCACCGGCAGCCCAGATATGCGGATCGGACGTGCGCCCGTGACTGTCAGTCGTGATGCCGTTGCTCACGTCAAGCCCTGCACTTTCCGCCAGAATACTCGCAGGGTTAATTCCGACACCAACGACCGCAAAATCAATCTCCAGCGTTGCGCCATCGGTCAGCAACGCACCGGTGACGTGATCTTCGCCCAATAGCCGCTCAAGCCCGACACCTTCGCGAATATCAACCCCCTGGCTTTGGTGCAGGGCGCGAAAGTAGTCGGACGTTGCCGGGGCCGCGACCCGCTGCAAGATCCGGTCCGCCATTTCCACCAGCGTTACCTGTAGCCCCAATTTCGACGCCACCGCCGCCGCTTCAAGCCCGATATACCCGCCGCCGATGATCAGCACCCGCTTACCTGCGGTGAACGCAGGGGCCATCGCATCTGCATCGCTCAGATCGCGGACGGCAAAAACGCCGTCCAGCATGCCGCCAATGGATGCGGGCAGGGTGCGCGGATGGGCACCCGTGGTCAGGGCAAGCTCATCGTAGGACAGATGTGTATAGTCGCTGAGCCGGATCGTTTTCGCCGCGCGATCTATCTCCGTCACGCGGGTATCGAGACGCAAGTTGATCCTGTGCTCGTCATAAAAGGCCGCAGGCCGCAAATAGAGCCGTTCTTCGGCCATTTCGCCGAGCAAATAGGCTTTGGACAGCGGCGGGCGCTGATAGGGCGGTACCTTTTCCGCACCGATCAGAGTGATGTCCCCCTCAAACCCAACGGTGCGCAGTTTCGCAGCCAGTGATGCACCTGCCTGTCCTGCTCCGACGATAACAACGTGCGTCATGGGGGTTCACCTCTTTATGTGACTGGCTGTTGGCTTTTTGCACTCTATATGAGAATGCGACGGAGAGACAATTCGGAACAAAGGCGAGATTTATGACAATCAAGACAGGTGATACGCTGCCAGATGCAACATTGCTGGTAATGGGCGATGAAGGCCCACAGCAGGTACAGCTTTCTGACAAGGTAAAAGGGCGCAAAGTTGTGATCTTTGGTTTGCCCGGGGCCTATACAGGCACATGCACAACCGCGCACGTGCCCAGCTTTATGGTGACCTATGATGCGTTCATGGAAAAGGGAGTGGATGAAATCATCTGCGTGTCCGTAAACGATCCGTTTGTGATGAAAGCATGGGGCGACAGCACCCGTGCGATCGAGACCGGTATTACGATGCTGGCTGACGCGGAAAGTGCATTTACCAAAGCCATCGGCATGAACTTCAGCGCAGGCCCCGTCGGGTTTGTCGACCGCTCCAAGCGCTATGCGATGCTGGTTGAAGACGGCGTTGTGAAAATCCTCAACGAGGAAGAGGGCCCCGGCGTTTGTGAAATCTCTGCTGGCGAGACGCTCCTGGCGCAATTGGACTAAGCGACACCGACACTGCCCGTATCGGCGGGCAGTGTCATTCTGCGTATCGGTGCAGCCCGTTACCATGACACTCCGCATGCAAGGCCGATCCTGATGGAACCCCAACTGATCGCAATCGCGCTTATTGTGCCTTTTATTCTGGTGTTTATCTATGCAGGTATTCATGAGTACCGGCGTTACAAGTCAGAGGGCCGCGCGAAATACGGGCTTGTCTACGACGAAGAAACCGGCACGACGCATGTCACCGGTATCGCCGAGGATGACGAGGGGTACGATCCGAGTGATTTTGATCCCAGCGGCTACAACGAACCAGAAGAGAGCATTAACGCGCGCGATGACCGCACGTAGTGTACGGTAATCGCACGGCGGCTCTTGGCCTCTTATCCGTTCACTTGCATCACAGTCCGTGTCGGGAACGGAATCTCGATGCCGCCTGCGTCCAGCGCCTCTTTTACCTTGCGCTTCATGTCGGCCTGATAGGCAAAGTAATCGCCGCTTGCACACCACACGCGCACCAGAAAATCGACCGAGAAATCGCCCAGATTGTTCACCTGAATGAACGGCGCAGGGTCGGTCTTTGAACGCGGGTCGGACATGATGGTTTCGCGGATTGTCTCTTCGGCCAGCTTCAGATCAGCCCCGTAGGCTACACCAAAAATCCACTCCGCACGGCGGGTGTCATAACTGGAGTAGTTCACGATGGTGTTGCCCCAGACCTGACTGTTGGGGATGATGATCTGCACGTTGCTCACCGCTGCCAGTTCTGTGTAGTTCAGCGTGATCTCTTTCACCGTGCCCATCTGTCCGTTCACCTCGACGAAATCGCCGATTTTGATGGGGCGGAAGAACACAATCATGACACCGGCTGCGACATTCGACAGCGTGCCCTGCAGGGCCAGACCAATCGCAAGACCGGCGGCACCGATGACCGCGACAACCGATGTTGTCTGTACACCAAAGGTGTTGAGTACGAAGAGGAACGCAAAGCCGATAACAATATAGCGCGCCACGTTCCCCAGAAAGTTGAACAGCGTGATATCCAGATGCGCATAGGACTGCCCCAGCCCGATCAGGCGCTTGCGCACCCAGCCGCCCAGCAGAAAGCCCACGAACAGGATCGCGACAACGGCCAACACACTGCCGACGGCGGATGCAAGGAACTGGATCGTCAGCAGATCACCGATCGTATTGCCGTTCCAGATCACGGTATTGAGTAGCTGCTCCACATTAGCCTCCGGCGAGTTGGTCCATTTTCGCGCCCAGTTTGGCGTCCAGCGCGCTTAGGCCATCTGCGTCATGTGTCGTCAAGGTCACCTTCACGGTTTTGTAGACATTGAACCACTCGGGGTGGTGGTTCAGCTTTTCCGCCCAGATCGCGGCGCGTGTCATGAAACCGAACGCCTCGACAAAGTTGGCAAAGACGAATTCCTTATGGATCGCCTCACCGCCCTCGGCGAGCGTCCAGCCATTTGCGAGCAGTGGTTCGATCAGTTCTTTGTGCTCGGCAGCGGTCAGTTTGTCGGTCATTGGTGGTCCTCCATATTGGATTTGCGGAACGGGCCATAGCTCGTCAGCACCTCGATTTCGTGATCAATCGCTTCGCGCTCGGCCTCAAGGTAGCGGGCGACGGCGTCTTTGAATCCTGCGTCGCCGAACCAGTGCAGCGAATGGGTGGCGACGGGCAGATACCCGCGTGCGAGTTTATGTTCGCCCTGCGCACCGGCCTCGACCTTGCCCAGTCCGTGTTGGATCGCATAGTCGATCGCACGATAGTAACAGACCTCGAAATGCAGGCAATCGTGGTGCTCGATACAGCCCCAGTAGCGCCCGTAAAGCGTATCGCGCCCGATGAAATTCAGTGCCCCTGCCACGGGCCGTCCGTCGCGCAGGGCCAGCACCATCAGCATATCATCGCGGAGCGTTTCCTGCGCGTAATCGAAAAACGCCCGCGTCAGATAAGGCGTGCCCCATTTGCGGTTGCCGGTGTCCTGATAGAACACCCAGAACGCATCCCAATGTTCAGGCTTGATCTGGTCGCCCGTCAGCGAGACGATCTCGCCGCCGAAATCATTCGCCGTTTTGCGTTCCTTGCGCATGTTCTTGCGTTTGCGACTGGAAAGCGAGCCGAGGAAGGCGTCGAAGTCGGCGTAGCCATCGTTTACCCAGTGAAACTGTTGCCCGATGCGGGCCAGCAGGCCCATTTCTGCGCCAGCAAGCGCCTCGGCCTCGGTGCAAAACGTGGCATGAACGGACGATAGTTGGTTATCGGCGGCAATCTGCACCGCCCCTTGGATCAGTGCCGACATGCCCGCCGCCTCAAACCCCGGTTTGGTCAGAAACCGCCGCCCCGTGGCCGGGGTGAACGGCACCGCGATTTGCAGTTTCGGGTAATACCGCCCACCTGCATTTTCATAGGCATGGGCCCAGTTGTGATCGAAGATATATTCGCCCTGGCTATGCCCTTTGGCATAAAGCGGGGCGACGGCGATCATGACGTCATCCTGTTTCGCGGTCAGATAGCGCGGCTGCCAGCCCGTGCCGGGGCCAACCGATCTGCTGTCCTCCAACGCCTTCAGAAAGCGATGTGTTGTAAACGGATCATCGGGGCGGCCATCTGCTGCCTCGGGACATGCGCATGCATCCCATTCTGCCGCGTCAATCGCGTTGATGGTCGGGTGCGCGGTGATTTCGATGGGTGCGTCGCTCATACCTTGCAACTTGTGTGCATCGGGTGCGGCGTCAAGCCAAGTAGCCCTCGAATGTCACATTATCCACGATCTGCCGTGCCTTTGCTTCAGCCTCAAAAGAGCGGATTGTCCATGTAAAGATATGCGCCCCTTGTGCTTTGAGGTCGGCCACGCGCGGGCGGTCAAGATCGGTGGATTCGTGGCTGATAAAACAAGCGCCCACGCGGTCGTAGTCGGGGATTTCGCGCAGGACGTCGCGAACGGCCTCGGGGACTTCGGGCCAGAAGACCGCCTCATAGCTGGACGTCGTTATTCCGCGCGGGATGTGGGGCGCATATTGCGCGCAAGCGGCCACAGAATGAGGGTTGAAAGACATGAGCGCCACATCACCGGTGTAGTCGGCAAGTGCGTCACACACGGCCTTTTCGAGCGGCCCCACACCGGGGCCCATCGCGCCGTCCTGATCCTTGATCTCGATCAGCAGCGGCACTTTTCCACCCACCAAGTCCAGCACGGCCTCCAGCGACGGAATGGTGCCGCCGTCATCTGTGAGTGGGATTTCCTCTAACGCAGCACGCGTTCGATCACGCACTGGCCCCGATTCTGCTGTCAATCTATCCAGGGTATCGTCATGGAATACCATTGCATGACCGTCGCTGGTCAGCTGCACATCCATTTCGATCCCGTATCCGGCATCAAGAGCGGCCTGAATGGATTTGAGGCTGTTCTCGACCCGCCCCGCCTTGCGGTCATGCAAGGCGCGGTGGGTGATGGGGCGGGCAAAGAAGGACGCAGGCAGTGTCATTTGATCTGGAAGATCGCTTCGATTTCGACCGCGACGCCGAAGGGCAGGCTAGCCGCACTGACCGCTGATCGCGCATGACGGCCCTTGTCGCCCAAGGCGGCGACCAAAAAGTCGGACGCGCCATTGATCACTTTGGGTTGGTCGCCGAAATCCGCGGTCGAATTCACGAAACCTGTCAGTTTCACGACACGGACCAACCGGTCGATATCGCCGCCACAGGCGGCCTTGAGTTGTGCCAGAAGGCTGATCGCGCAGGTTCTGGCCGCATCGGCGCCGGCCTCTGCCTCCATATCGGCGCCAAGTTTGCCTTTGATCATCCGATCGGCATTGGCCGAAATCTGGCCTGAGACATATACGATGTCGCCAGCGACAACATAGGGAACATAGTTGGCAGCGGGGGCTGGGGCGTCAGGCAATGTTACGCCCAATTCGGCCAGTTTGGATTCGATTACACTCATGGTCGTTCTCCTGTCATTTGCGCGCACGCTAGCGAGCAAACCGGCAGGGCGCAATCGTCACTCTGAGCTGTTTTGGGGAAACCGAAGTGTCGCCCTTTTGCACAGGGTGGTGCGTCCTGTTGCCCTTTGGGCAAGATCGAAGATTGAAACAGCGGCCGGAATTGCGCAATGATGCAACTCTGATGCGATTGAGTTTGACCGATATCTCTTTTGGGCTGGCTTTTCTGCCTGCTGCCCTTTGGGCCAGCCCCTATGATGGCGTCTACAAGCAGACGGCGAATGCGGAATGTGCGCTGGTCGGTGTGGATGGCGGATCGCTCAAGATCGAAGAAAATATCTTCTACGGCGTCGAGGTCGAGTGTCATATGATCAACCCTGTCGAGGTCGAGGATATGAACGCCACGATCTACGAGATGCAATGCTCGGGCGAGGGCGAGGCATGGACCGAGCGCGCGATGTTGATGCCCGATGCGCAAGGCACCGGACTCTACATGATCTGGAGCGGCTATGCGTTCCGCTATGACCGGTGTGAGGCCCCCGTCCGCTAGTTCGTTCCGGTCAGGATACTGTCGAGCAGGTTCAGGATATCCTGCGCCGGTGCTTCGCCGCCCTGGCTTTCAAGTACACCTGTTGCAAAGGGCCGTTGCGGAATACTCATCGGCAGGGGCGTGGGTTGCTGGCCGCTCAGGACGCGCTGCATCGTTTCGCGCCATATCGTGGCAGGCAGGCCGCCGCCCGTTACGCCGGTCAGACGCCGGTTGTCATCGTAACCCATCCAGACGCCGGTGACGTAATCGCCGGTAAAACCGATAAACCATGCGTCACGTGATCCTTGGGTCGTGCCGGTCTTGGCTGCGATCTGCCAGCCGTCAATGCGCGCACGCGTTCCGGTGCCTTCCTCGACAACCTTTGTCATCATCCATGTCAGTTGGCGCGCGGCCTCTTGGCGGATGATCCTTTCGCCGATGCCTGCGTCCTGCGCGTCCATAAGCGGGGTATCATCGCCCATGAAGCGCAACTCTGTCAGGCCATAAGGTGTCACCGCGGACCCACCATTGAGAATACCCGCAAACGCACCTGTCATATCCAGCAGCGTGCTTTCCGAAACGCCAAGCGCCAAGGCGGGACCCGCAGCCAGATCGCCCTCGATCCCGAAACCGGCGGCAACATTGCGCACCAGTTCGCGGCCGACTTCTTCGGACAGCACGATCGCAGGAATGTTGCGGCTGGTAGCCAGCGCGTCCACCATCGTGACCGGCCCCAAGAATTCACGATCATAGTTTTCGGGGCACCAGTTGGGCGAGCCGCGCCGCTGCCAGCACGTCGGCGCATCGTCGATCATGTCATAGGGCGACATGCCCAGATCAAGCGCGGCAGCATAGATGAAGGGCTTAAAGGCCGAGCCGGTTTGCCGCAGAGCTTGTGTTGCGCGGTTGAACGCGCCTGTTGCACTGATGTTGCGACCGCCCACCATGGCGCGAACGGCGCCATCGGCCGACATCACGACAATTGCAGCCTGCGCCTCGGACCCTTCGCGCACCTCGTTTTCAAACACCTGCAACAGCGCCTCTTCAGCGGCGGTCTGAATGCGCTGGTCAAGTGTCGTGCGGATGATCACATCCTCTGTCGTGTTGCGGGTAAAGAACTCCGGTCCGCTATCCATCACCCAATCGGCAAAGAACCCGCCAGAGCTGGCGCGGGCTGCATCAGAAAGTGTCGCAGGGTTCAGGCGGGCATTGCGCGCCTGTTCCGCCGTCAGATAGTCCTGATCTTCCATCAGGCCGATCACGACCGATGCGCGATCTTGGGCACGTTGCAGGTTGCGGGTGGGGGCATTGGCTGAAGGCGCTGTCAGCAATCCGGCCAGCATCGCGGCCTGTGCGGGGTTTACCTCGGCTGCGGAAATCCCGAAATAGCGCTGGGCTGCGGCCTCAAACCCGCGGCTGCCCGCACCCAGATAGGCGCGGTTCAGATAGATCGTGAGGATTTCTTCCTTGGTGTATTTGATTTCCATCCCGACCGAGAACACCGCCTCGCGCGCCTTGCGCCAAAGCGATGACTGGCGGCAATCGGCCTCATAGGCGCGCTCGCTCTCCCAGACCGCTGGGTCAAACGGTACGCCGAGACACAACAGTTTGGCAGTTTGCTGTGTGATCGTGGACCCCCCGTTGCCGGAAAGCGGGCCGCGCCCTTCGCGCAGGTTGATCCGCACGGCCGAGGCGATACCACGGGGCGAAATCCCGAAGTGGCGGTAGAATCGTTTGTCTTCGGTCGCGACAACAGCATTGTGCAAATAGGGCGACACGGTTTCAGCTGTGACCATCCCGCCAAACTGGTCGCCGCGCCACGCGAAAACACTGCCCGACACATCTGTCATCGTGACAGATCCGCGTGTGCGACCGTCGATCAGCTCTGAAACATCCGGCAGTTGCGACGCGAAATAAAGCGAAAAGCCCCCGATGATCAGACCCGTGACAAGACCCACCCGCCAAGACAGGGCCCAGATCAGGCGGATCATCCAGCGAAACGGTGCGAGGATCCAGCCGATCACGCCGCGCGGCTTGGCTCGCTTGGGCACTGCCTTGCGCCGGGCCGCCGGTTTTGCGGGCTTCTTGCTCTGTCCCGTGGCCTTCTTGGCCGCAGGTTTTGCTGTATAGCGTTTGTCGGCCACCAAAGGGGGCCGCTTTCTGCCGTTTCCACTCATGATCCGCTCGATTGACTGCTTTGGGGTCTGATTTTTGCGCACTATAGCCCGCCCGCCTGAGAATGTAGAGCGCGGATGAGTCGGCGCATGAGCCTTTTTATGCCGCCTAAAATTTAGGCTAAGCGCCCAATTTGTGCAAAAAATGTGCAAAGTGGTGCGTTAACCCCCTGTTCAGCAGTGCGCGAAATCTTGTCGCCGGGGTGATGGCGGGCTCTTTGTCTCCCTGCAAGCGGGCGCTGCCGAAATTGGGCCTGCAGTAGTATTTGCAAGGGGAAGAACGTGAAACTCATCATTGCAACAATCAAACCGTTCAAGCTCGAGGAGGTCCGCGAGGCGCTGACCACCGTTGGCGTGCGCGGCATGATGGTGTCTGAAATCAAGGGCTTCGGCTCACAATCCGGTCACACTGAGATCTACCGCGGCGCAGAATATGCGGTGAACTTCGTGCCAAAGGTCAAGCTCGAGATCGTCGTGCAGGACAGCATGGCCGAGCAGGTCGTGTCCACCATCGCAACCACCGCCAAGACCGAGAAGATCGGCGACGGCAAGATCTTCGTACTCGACGTTGAAAGTGCGCTGCGCGTGCGGACCGGCGAGACCAATGATGACGCGCTTTAATCGCGGAACGAGGGACAAAACTATGAAACTGACGAAATATCTTTCAGTTGGCGCAGCCTTGACGCTGCTTCCGACTTTCGCGCTGGCGCAGGATGCCGCGCCGAGCTTTGATGAGATCGGCCCGTACATCATGACCACATTGCTGTTCCTTGTGGGCGGCTTTCTGGTGTTCTGGATGGCGGCAGGCTTTGCCATGCTGGAGGCTGGCCTCGTGCGTTCCAAGAACGTCGCGATGCAGCTGACCAAGAACATCGCGCTCTTCTCGATCGCAGCCATCATGTACTGGCTGGTGGGCTTCAATCTGATGTATCCGGGTGATTTCAACGGCTACTTCGCGCTGAACTTTGTACCAACCGTGCTTGAGCCGGTGGGCCTTTCCGCGTCTGACGCCGCTTTGGATTACGCATCCGTTGCTTCAGACTTCTTCTTCCAGTTGATGTTCGTTGCGGCGACCGCGTCGATCGTATCGGGTGCATTGGCCGAGCGTATCAAGCTGTGGCCGTTCCTGATCTTCGTCGTGATCCTGACAGGTCTGATGTACCCGATTTCAGGTTCCTGGCAGTGGGGCGGCGGCTGGTTGTCCGAACTGGGCTTCTCCGACTTCGCCGGTTCCACAATCGTACACTCTGTCGGTGGCTGGGCTGCTCTGGCCGGTGCATTGATCCTTGGCCCGCGTCTGGGCAAGTACAAGGACGGCAAAACCGTGCCAATGCCGGGTTCCAACCTCGCTCTTGCGACACTGGGTACATTCATCCTATGGCTGGGCTGGTTCGGCTTTAACGGTGGTTCGCAGTTGGCTGCGGGTACTGTTGGCGACATCACAGACGTTGGCCGCATCTTTGCGAACACCAACATGGCGGCTTCCGCCGGTGCGGTGACTGCGCTGATCCTGACGCAGATCCTGTACAAGAAGGTCGACCTCACGATGGTTCTGAACGGCGCGCTTGCCGGTCTGGTCTCCATCACAGCCGAGCCTCTGGCACCATCGCTCTTCGGTGCTTTGCTGACCGGTGCTGTTGGTGGTGTGATTGTGGTCTTCACTGTGCCAATGCTCGACAAGTTCAAGATCGATGACGTTGTCGGTGCGATCCCTGTCCACCTCTTCGCAGGTATCTGGGGTACGCTGGCTGTTGCCTTCTACACAGGTAACTGGGGTGCGCAGATCACAGGTATCATCGCCTACGGTGTCTTCACCTTCGTCATCTCGCTGGTCGTATGGACAATCCTCAAAGGGGTCATGGGTATCCGTGTCACCGAAGAGGCCGAGATCAACGGGTTGGACATGGCTGAGCTGGGTATGGAAGCCTATCCTGACTTCTCGAAAGGCTAATGCCCTCCCATTAGCTTTCCAGAGCCCGGGCGTTCGCGCCCGGGCTTTTTTGTTGGGGCGGTGGATATCCTATCCACCTTACGGAACTGATCCGTCATTTCTTCGAAGAAAGGTATATTTTACGCAAGAAATTGCCATGATTGCCGTTCTAGACGTCCTATTCAGCGATGCAATTGCGCTGTGATGCGCGATATCTTCCACACAACACGAAACCCCAGTTATCCGGAGCCTTTCCATGATCCAGACCCCCTATCTTTTGTTCCTCGGCGATGCCCCAGATCAATTGGCCGCGAAAGTGGCCCAAGGGATCAAGGACTGGCGTCCCGAGAACGCCCTTGGCCAACTCCGGATGCCCGGTTGCGGGGCGGATCTCGGGATCCCCGATATGACTTTGGAGGAAGCTCAGGCGGCCGGTGTCAAAACCTTGGTGATCGGCGTGGCCAACCGTGGTGGCTATATCTCCAAGGCCTGGAAAGAGGTTTTGGTGACCGCACTGCGCATGGGGTTTGATATTGCGTCGGGCCTGCATAACCTGCTGCGGGATGAGGACGAGTTGATGGCTGCGGCCCGTGTGAGCGGCCGGACGCTCTTTGATGTGCGTATTCCGTCCGTCGCCTATCCGATTGCGAACGGCAAGAAACGTACCGGCAAGCGCTGCCTTGCGATTGGCACGGATTGTTCGGTCGGCAAAATGTATACCGGCCTTGCGATGGATGCCGAGATGCAAAAGCGTGGCATGAAATCCACCTTCCGCCCTACAGGGCAGACGGGCATCCTGATTACCGGCGGGGGCGTGCCGCTGGATGCTGTGATTGCGGATTTCATGGCGGGTGCTGTGGAATATCTGACCCCTGACAATGATCCCGATCATTGGGACCACATTGAAGGGCAGGGCAGCCTGTTCCATGTCTCATACTCAGGTGTGACAATGGCCCTGATCCACGGCGGCCAGCCCGATGCCCTGGTGCTTGCCCATGAGCCCACCCGCACCCACATGCGCGGGTTGCCGGATTACGCCTTGCCCAGCCTTGAAACCCTACGCGACACCGCGCTGCCCATCGCGCGCGTGGCAAACCCCGCCTGTCAGATTGTGGGCGTGTCGATTAACACCCAGCACCTGTCCGAGGATGAGGCGCTTTCCTACATGGCCGAGGTCGAAAAGCGCATGGGTCTGCCGACCGTTGACACCTACCGGCAGGGGGCTGCCCGCTTGGTGGATGCGCTGGCAGAACTTTGATGCCTCCGGCGGGAGTATTTTGGGCAAGATGATGAGGGTATCATGAAAGTCAGTGTGACGCGCGATGTGTTCCAACTGGCGGAGGTCTTTACGATCAGTCGTGGGTCACGGACCGAGGCACAGGTCCTGACGGTTTCGGTTGAAGGTGATGGCGCGCGCGGCATGGGTGAATGCGTTCCTTATGCGCGCTATGGCGAAACGCTGGAAAGTGTGACCGCACAGATTGAGGGTTTCACGGGTGCTTGGCCCGATTTGCCTGATGCCTTGCCTGCGGGGGCTGCGCGCAACGCGCTTGATTGCGCGTTCTGGGATCATGCGGCAAAGCGTGCGGGCAAGCGGGTCTGGGACCTGTTGGGTGTGCCCGTGCCAAGCCCGGAGATAACGGCCTATACCCTTTCGCTTGACACGCCCGAGGCGATGGAACGGCAAGCTGCCAAACACGCGGCCCGCCCCTTGCTTAAAATCAAGCTTGGCACGCCGGACGATATGGCGCGTCTTGAAGCGGTCCGCCGGGGGGCGCCGGATGCGGATATTATCGTTGACGCGAACGAGGGCTGGACGGCGGAGGTCTATGCCGATCTCGCGCCGCATCTGATCCGCCTTGGCGTGAAAATGGTGGAACAACCGTTGCCTGCAGGGGCGGATGACATGTTGGCTGAAATCGCACGCCCCTTGCCCGTTTGCGCCGATGAAAGCTGCCATGACCGTGCCAGCCTGCCTGCGCTGCGGGGCAAATACGACATGGTGAATATCAAGCTGGATAAAACCGGAGGCCTGACCGAGGCGCTGGCGCTGAAACGCCAGGCACAGGCCGAGGGCTATGAGGTGATGGTTGGCTGCATGGTCGGATCGTCACTTGCGATGGCGCCCGCCACGATCCTTGCGCAGGGTGTGGCATTCACCGACCTTGACGGGCCGCTGTTATTGGCCGAAGACCGTGATGAACCTTTGAAATTCGATCACTTGGGCGTGCACCCGCCCGCCACAGCACTTTGGGGATGACCATGCGGACAGTCTATGTCAACGGCACGTATCTGCCGGAAAACGAAGCGAAAGTCTCGATCTTTGATCGCGGATTTCTGATGGCGGACGGGGTGTATGAAGTCACCTCGGTGCTGGACGGCAAGCTGATCGATTTCGCAGGCCATGCCAAGCGGCTGGAACGGTCACTGAACGAGCTAGATATGCCGCACCCCGAGGTTCTGCCGCATCTTCTGGAGGTCCACCGCGAGTTGGTGCGCCTGAACGGCATTGAAGAGGGTATGATTTATCTGCAGATCACCCGTGGTGCCCCTGAAGACCGCGATTTTGTCTTCCCCGATCCGGAGACTACAAAGCCAACGGTGGTGCTGTTCACCCAGAACAAACCCGGTCTGGCCAATAGCCCTGCGGCGAAAAAAGGCATCAAGGTCATCTCGATCGAAGACCAGCGCTGGGCACGCCGCGACATCAAAACCGTGCAACTGCTGTTCCCGTCGATGGGCAAGATGATGGCCAAGGCCGCCGGTGTCGATGATGCGTGGATGGTCGAGGACGGGGCCGTGACCGAAGGTACCTCGAATAACGCCTATATCATCAAGAACAACACGATCATCACCCGGCATCTGGGCAATGAAATCCTGCACGGGATCACGCGTGCTGCCGTGCTACGCTTTGCGCGTGAGGCACAGATGAAGGTCGAGGAACGCAGCTTTACGATTGCCGAAGCGCAGGACGCGGATGAGGCGTTTATCACATCCGCCAGCACCTTTGTGATGCCTGTGGTCGAGGTGGATGGCGTACCCGTCGGGTCCGGTACACCGGGACCTGTGGCGACGCGGTTGCGCGAGATTTATCTTGAGGAAAGCCGTAAGGTGGCTGTGTAGTTCCGGCCAGATCGGGGCCGAATGCGGGCCACTGCCTAAAGCATCTTTGCAACGAATAAAATCGCCAGGGTCATGATCGGCAAAAGGATCAGTCCGGAAGTCATCAGGCACCCGCGCGGGAGTTCGAATCCTTGCACGTTGCCGGATGTCTGTTTGTGCTTTGGCATATCTATCTCTTGCATGTGCCTGCTTCTTTCTGTGTGGTCTCGCCGGGCATGAACATGCCACAAATGGCATGGCTAAAAAAGAAGCGCGTCACAGGCAGGGCGCGGCCTACGCCCCTGCCTGCGCTTGTGCCTGCAACTCTTTCGCGCGCTCGGGGCCTACGCCAAACACGGCTTCGATCTGGTGCAGCACCTCGTCTTCTTCTGCGTGCATGATCCCGTCAGCATAGACAACCTGCCAAAGCGCCAGCAGCGTCGCTTCCTTTTCCGTGGTACCGATAGCGGTCTCTAGGATTGCAGCAATATCCGTGGTCTGTGGGATTTTGCGTTCCAAAAGTTCGCATTCCGCACGCATTTTGGCGGCGGCGACCGGATTGATGCCGTGACGCTGGGCCAGAATCTTGTCGATCATCGCGATTTCTTCGACCAGATAGGTGTGATCTGCCTTTGCCGCACGCACCAGTAACGCGCCCATAGCGTGGCTTGCGTCGGCCTCGGGCAACGGCGTGTGATAGCCGGTGGGATTGCCAAAGAATGCGGTGAGGCGTTCAAGCATGATGGGCTCCTATCCGTGGCTGTCCTTGAAGGCTTCTTTGGCCTCGGCGCTTGCTTCGGTCTGATAGTTTGCTTTCCACTCGGCCATCGTCATCCCGTAGAATGCTTCGCGGCCTTCGTCCTTGGTCATGGGGATTCCGCGTTCGTTGGCGGCTTCCTGATACCAGCGCGCCAGACAATTCCTGCAGAAACCTGCCAAATTCATCATGTCGATGTTTTGCGCGTCGGTGCGGTCTTCCATCAGGTGCTTTTGCAACCTGCGAAAGGCGGCAGCTTCGATCTCGATACGGGTCTGGTCGTCCATGGTCTTGTCCTCTCACAGGCCTGATTGAGCCAATACTTGTGTTAATATAGGGGCCAGCCGGTTTGCCCAAAGGGTTTGTCCCGCTTCATCCGCGATCAGGTCCTGACGTAGCTCAATCAACACATTCGGGCGGCCATGCTGCAAGGCATGCCTGTCTACGGCATCTCCGGGCAGGTGGCCAGCATAGGGTTGGTTGTCGCCAGTACACCACCCTGCCGCGCGGCAGGCAGCCATGAAGGGCGTCGCAAGCCGTGCGTCATCGGCATAAAGCACGCCAATCTCCCAAGGGCGCGGATGCCGCCCTTGCAAGCGCGGCGTGAAACTATGTACGGCACAGATCACCGGATTATCCATCTTGTTGGCCAAGTCCGCATAGGCGGCATGATAAGGCCGATAGAGCCGCTGCAGGCGTTCTTCTTTTTCGGCGTCATCGGCGTTGCGGTTGCCCGGAATAATCGTGCCATCATAGAGGCGCATCATGATCGTGGGATCGTCCTCGCCGCGGTTCGGGTCACAGACCAGTCGCGAAAAGCGTGACAGAATGGCGGGGCTGTCCAAAGCTTCAGCCAATTTGCGTGTCACACCTGCCGCGCCGATATCATAGGCGATATGGCGCTGCATATCTGCCTCAGGCAGGCCCAGATCGCCACCATGCACCCAATCGGGGAGGGTATTTGTGGCGTGATCGCAGGCAATTAGCCAGCGCCCGGGGCGGTTCTCACCAATGATTTCGTAAGGGTCATGTGTCATAGCGGTGTCATTCCTTTGACACAGGATTTAGGCTAGTTGAAGCAGGAATGGAATTGCGCAATAAGGGCGCAACCCAATCTGTTACCGCTAACGGTAGCGATGTACGAAGGAATGACTATGAGACGCCACCGCAATGTGAAAATCGTCGCAACACTTGGCCCCGCTTCCAATGATTACGAGATGATCCGCGCCCTGCACGAGGCCGGTGCCGATGTGTTCCGCCTGAATATGTCACACGGGGATCATGAAGAGATCAGAGCACGCCACGCGATTATCCGGCAGGTGGAAAAGGACCTCGACAGCCCGATTTCAATTCTTGCGGATTTGCAGGGGCCGAAACTGCGGGTTGGTGTGTTCGCCAATGGCGAAGAAGAACTGGTGCCGGGTGCGGGTTTCCGCCTTGATCTGGATGATGCCGAAGGTGATGCAACGCGGGTCAAGCTGCCCCACAAAGAGATTTTCGACGCGCTTGAACCGGGCGCGCATCTGCTGGTCAACGACGGTAAGATCAAACTGCGGGTCAAGGATTGCGGCGCCACTTTCGCCAATTGCGAAGTGATCGTGGGTGGCACCATTTCCAACCGCAAAGGCGTGAACGTGCCTGACGTGATTCTGCCGCTGGCAGCGCTGTCGGAAAAAGACCGCAAAGATCTGGAATTCGTGTGTGAGCTTGGCGTGGACTGGCTGGCACTCTCGTTCGTTCAGCGCCCCGCAGACGTGGAAGAGGCGCGCGAGCTGGCCAAAGGCCGTGCGGCGATCCTGTCGAAAATCGAAAAGCCCAACGCGGTGAAGGTTTTTGACAGCATTCTGGCGGTCTCTGACGGGATCATGGTCGCACGTGGCGATCTGGGTGTTGAACTGCCGGTGCAGAACGTGCCACCGATCCAGAAGCAGCTGGTGCGCAAATGCCGTGCGGCTGCCAAGCCCGTCATCGTGGCGACGCAGATGCTCGAATCCATGATCGACAGCCCGATGCCGACCCGCGCAGAGGTGTCTGACGTGGCTACCGCGATCTATGAAGGCGCGGACGCGATCATGTTGTCGGCGGAATCCGCTGCGGGTTCTTACCCGATCGAAGCCGTCACCACGATGAGCAACGTCGCAGCCGAGGTCGAAGCTGACCCGACCTACACCGAAATCATTGAGGCGTCGCGCAAATCCGAAGGCAAGACAGTGGCTGACGGGATCGTGTCCGCGGCCCGAGAGATTGCTGAGACAACCGATGTCAAAGCGATCTGCTGTTTCTCGCAATCAGGGCGCACAGCGCTTCTGGTGTCGCGCGAACGCCCGCGTGTGCCCATCATTGCGCTGACCAATCACATCACAACCGCGCGGCGGCTTTGCTTGTCGTGGGGCACGAACTGTGTGCTCTCCGGCCATGTGGACCGGTTTAAGGACGCGGTGATTGCCGCGGTCCGTGCCGCAAAGGCCCAGAACCTTGCGGGTGAGGACGATATGATCGTCGTCACCGCAGGTGTGCCCTTCAATACCCCTGGGTCTACAAATATCCTGCGCGTTGCCCCTTGTGCTGAGCGTTTGATTTACGCAGTAGAACAAGAGTAACATTGCGTATCAATATCGGCAGGGCACCATGGATTATGATCTTATCTTTGTGATCGGTTTGACGATGGTCGCCTTTGCAATCCCCTCGGCTGTCAGCGCCTATTCCGATTGGCGCTGGCCCAAAACGGCCCTTGCCTTGCTGGTGATCGGGGCGGGAAGCATGGCTTATGCTGCCCAGGAAAACCCCGGCGCCTATGCACTGGATACTATTGACGATGTGATCGTCCGTGTCGTGGCGTCGGTGATCGGCAGCTAAAGCCACGCTTTGCCTTGCACCACAGGCCAAAACGCGAAACACCTCTTGCAATAACCCGACCCCTGTCGTATCAGCCGCGCCTGAGCCCGCGCGTCCGGCCAAGATGGCATGCCGAGTCGCGCGATTAGACCGAACCTTTGAAGGAGACGGAAATGCCGAAGATGAAAACGAAATCGAGCTGCAAAAAGCGGTTCAAAGTTACGGCTTCTGGCCGTGTTGTGGCGGGCCAGGCTGGCAAGCGCCACGGCATGATCAAGCGCACGAACAAATTCCTCCGCAACGCTCGTGGGACAACCACATTGAGCAAGCAAGACGAGGGTATCATCAAGCCGATGATGCCTTACGCACGTTAATTAGAGGGAATTGAGATATGCGCGTTAAAGGTGGAACCGTCACGCACCGTCGTCACAAAAAAGTACTCGACGCTGCCAAAGGTTATTATGATCGCCGCTCCAAGACCTTCAAGGTCGCGGCACAAGCGGTCGACAAAGCCAACCAATATGCAACCCGTGACCGTCACAACCGCAAGCGCAACTTCCGCGCTTTGTGGATCCAGCGGATCAACGCAGGTGTGCGCTCGGTTGACGAGACACTGAACTATTCCAAGTTCATCAACGGCCTGACACTGGCTGGCATCGAAGTGGACCGTAAGGTTCTTGCTGATCTGGCCGTGAACGAGCCTGAGGCATTTGCCGCTGTTGTTGGCAAAGCCAAGGATGCGCTGGCTGCTTAAGCCCCGCACCTGACATGAAAAGAAAGGCCGCACAGGAAACTGGGCGGCCTTTTGCGTTTGGGAGGTTGGCGGATCATGTGAATGTGTCTGCAATACCACGGGCGCGCAGGCTGCCCAAGTTCAGGCCACCCAATTGTCTGCTTGCGGCGCGAGCCGACCTGTCACCGATCCGCAGGCCGTTTGTCAGAAACTCTCAAACTCCATCGGGACTTGCCAGCTTAGCTAGCCCAGCATGCAGTGCAGCAAAGCAGGCCGGGTCAAAGGCAGATTCAACATCAGCGGCCATGATTTCCAGCGCTTTCGCGATCGGCATTGCGGCCCTGTAGGGCCTGTCCGCAGTGAGCGCATCAAAAACATCCGCAACGGCGAGTATGCGGGCCTCAAGACAAAGATCTTTACCCCCTAGTCCCTCAGGATAACCTTTCCCATCCATACGTTCATGGTGGGCTCCGGCAACAGGTGCAATATCGCGAAAGGCCTCGACCTTTTCGAGGATTGTCTGACTATACTTCGGATGCTGCCGGATGGTCGCCCATTCGGCGGCATCCGGACGCCCCGGTTTGTCGAGGATCTGATTACTGACAGCCAGTTTTCCAAGATCATGCAAAAGCGCCGCACGCCGCAGCCAGCGCCGGTGATCCGCCGAAAGCCCGAGTTCTTCGGCGATCATGTCGGTATAGAGGGTGACCCGGTTGGAATGGTCGGCCGTAAAGGGCGATTTGGCATCGACGACGTCGGAAAAGGCCGAGGCGATGTCGTCGAGATAATCCTCGTCGACAGCTTGGGCCGTTTCGCTTGGGTCGAGTGAGAAAACAAGTTCCTCCAGACACGGATCATTCAAGCGGCTCCAAAAGTCAGGTGCTGCACTCGCCTCTTTGAAGGCTGCGACCAAAGCCGGATCAAACCAGCCGCCGGCGCGTCCTTCGATTTCGGCCATTGCGGCTTCTGGTCCCTGCGCCGAATGGAAAATGTCGACGACCTGCGCCATCAAAGCAATGTTTGAAATACGCGGTAAATCATCGCCCGAGAGGCCCAGTGGTTTGCCGCCGCCACCCCAATGCTCGTCAAGTGATCGGATGCCCTCTTGGACGGCATCCGAAAACCGCATCTTTGCGGCAATATCAGCACCACGGTTGCAACGCGTTTCAATCAGTTCACGGCTGATTTCGCCACCATTGCGCAGGATATTGACGGTTGCGCGTAGCCTTTCACTTAGGCCGGCGCCAAGCCCTGTCTTGGTGAAAACAAAGCGCAATGCGGCAGTCAGGCTGCCGTCAATCATCTTGAAATCACGTTTGAAGGTGATGTCATCTGCAACGTAGAGTTCACAAATCCGTGCCGCGTTGCTGCTGCACCCAAGATCTTTCAACAAAAGGGTGAAATACAGGTCCTCATAGGCTTGCCCGGTCATCCCGAGGGCATTGCCAATGCGCGTCCCGATCCAGCAACAGCGAATACAGTGCCCCGGCGGCTGACCTTCCGTCATATCCAGCGCATAGCTCATCGCACCAAGTAGCGAACCCAGTCGCAAGGCGCGCGGTGACAGGTGCGGACATGCTGCCGCATAGAGGCTTTCTGCGACAATGACGGGGGCTGCGGAGTGAATAAACATGCACGCGTCTTACGACAGCAAAGTTAAGAGGAGCTTAGGTGCCGCGTCACGGGAGGCCGCCCAATCGCTGCCCTCAACCGGTCTTGCTTCTGTTTGCAAGGTCACAATTAGAGGCAAATTTTCAATATTCTGTCTTAATTGGAACAAAGCCTGAGGTGATTAGCGAACAAATTGAAAAGCCGTGTGCCGCGCCGTTTGCGTATCTCGTGCGTGTTTAGAAGGAATGATGCAGTGTTTGATATATTCGGGGGTAAGAATTTTCTGTCGCAGTGCGCCCAAACCCAAAGACCGACCGGTGCTCGCACAATTTTCAAGAAATTCCGGCAAGATGAGAATGGTACGGTTACTGTGGATTTTGTGGTCATCACAGCGATCGCAGCTATTCTCGGGATCGGTGCGTCTCAGGCTGTCTGGAACGGGACCAGAGAGTTTGCGATGGATGTTGTGGCGGCTCTGGGTGATACACAACCACCTGCTATAGGTGGTAGCGGCGGGAGCACCGGCGACAGTGGCAGCAATGGCAACACCGGAGGCGGTGATAGCAGCGGCAACACTGGCAGCAGCGGCAACACTGGCAGCGGCGGCAACGGCAACACTGGCGGCAACGGCAACACTGGCAGCAGCGGCAATACTGGCAGCGGCAGCGGTAGCACTGGCAACGGCGGTTCCGGCAATAATGGCAACGGCAACAACGGCAATAGCGGTAACAGCAACCACGGTAACGGCAACGGTAACAACGGCAACGGCAACGGCAACGGCAATAATGGCGGTAGCAACAACACCGGCAATGGCAATAATGGTGGCGGCAACAATACCAGCTCTGGGAATAGCAATAGCAATAGCAATAGCAACGGCAACGGCAACGGCAACGGCAGAGGTAACCGGTGACGTGATGGCGCGCACTTCATTGCCCGTTCCGTTGGCAGGACTGCCGCGCCAAGGCTGAACGCTTCTTGCAACCATGGCGCCATTTCGCTAACTCCGCGGTGACGATTGCAAGAGGTGCGGCATGGACGATCTGAAACAAAAATACCTTAGCTTGATTGCCGATGCCGCCGATGAGGCCGCCATCGAAGACCTGCGCGTGCAGGCCGTGGGCAAAAAGGGCGAGATCAGTTTGCAGATGCGTGAGCTGGGCAAAATGACGCCCGAGGAACGCCAGACCGCAGGCCCCGCGCTCAATGCGCTAAAGGATGAGATCAATTCCGCACTGGCGGCCAAGAAAATGGCGCTGGCCGATGCCGCCCTTGATGCCCGCCTGCGCGACGAATGGCTGGATGTGACCCTGCCTGCGCGTCAGACGCGCCAAGGCACCATCCACCCCATCAGCCAGGTGACCGAAGAAGTGACTGCGATCTTCGCAGATATGGGGTTCCGCGTCGCCGAAGGCCCGCAGATCGAAAGCGACTGGTACAACTTCGACGCCCTCAACATCCCCGGCCACCACCCCGCACGCGCCGAGATGGACACGTTTTATACCCATCGCGCGCCGGGCGATAACCGCCCGCCGCATGTGCTGCGCACGCACACCAGCCCTGTGCAAATCCGCTCGATGGAGGCCACAGGCGCGCCGACCCGCATCATCTGCCCCGGTCGCGTGTACCGCGCCGATTACGACCAGACACACACCCCGATGTTCCATCAGGTCGAAGGGCTGGCGATCGACAAAGACATCTCGATGGCGAACCTGAAATGGGTGCTTGAGGAGTTCGTGAAGGCTTATTTCGAGGTCGACCACGTCGACATCCGCTTCCGCGCGTCCCACTTCCCCTTCACCGAGCCATCGGCCGAGGTCGATATCCGCTGTTCATGGGAAGGCGGCACGCTCAAGGTGGGCGAGGGCGACGATTGGCTGGAGATTCTGGGCTCCGGCATGGTCCATCCCAAGGTGCTTGAGGCTGGCGGGATTGATCCGGCCGAATGGCAAGGCTTTGCCTTCGGCATGGGCATCGACCGGATCGCGATGCTGAAATACGGCATCCCCGATCTGCGGGCGTTCTTTGACAGCGATCTGCGGTGGCTGCGGCACTACGGGTTCAGCGCGCTGGATGTGCCGACGTTGCATGGTGGGTTGAGTCGGTGACTTCCAGTGATATCTTTGAAGGTATTACGGCAGTTTCTCAGTTGGGCAGTACCATAGTCTTGGGCTTAGCTACTTGGGTTGCATTTGTCCAACTGAGCGCGTGGAAGAATGAACGGCGTCTACAAATCTATGCGAACAAGACCAAGTGCTACTCGGACTTTGTTTCTTCGCTGGCAAGTTATTTTGACTATATTTGTGCAAACGGCGACATGGCCTGTTCGCAAAGGCAGCGCTTCTTTGAAGATCACAACAAACTGGCCATAGTTGGATCACCGGAGGTGCTAGAGAGGGCGTTCCTCCATGCTAAAGCAAATTTGGAACACGCGAGAGCAATTCACAAGAAAGAGGACTTCTCCAAGGAAGAAATGGGTAATTTAGATTCCGAATCTGACAGGACGCAGAGGGAACTACTGATCGCCATGAGAAATGAAATCTATGGCAAATCATCAGACAACGTTCATGCGATTGACGCGATGTTCAGGGAATACAACCAATAGAGTTGCGACACTCCGAAGCCGTGTTCTTCTAACGAGCATTACATGATTGCGCTCGGTTCGCCGGGCAGCGCCCGAGCCGGGGCGCCGCCCGTTTGAACCTAAAAAGGTCCACTGGACATTTTCCAAGACGGTTCAAACCCCCGAGGTCCGGACACTCCCCTAACGTTCCGCGTCAAACCAATGTAGGGTGGGTGAAACCCACGCGCACAAAGGCACCCCATGACCAACGACACCGAAGACCTCCAAGACACATACCCCGGCGCAGGCACCTTCAAATTCGGCGATAGCGCGGCCTTGTGCCAGCACCTCATCGCCCTTGTCCGCCAAGGTAAGAAGACCGCCACCTGCGGCGCTTTGGCCGATTTCGACGGTGAGCCCGAGGCGATGCCCGTCGTCGGCCGCTGCGATATCGCCGCGAACTGGGACGGCACGCCCGCATTGGTCATCCGCACCACGAAAGTCGAAGAAATCCGCTATTGCGACGTGACCGAAGAGATGGCGCTGGCAGAGGGCGAGAACGACACGCTGCTGGGCTGGCGCAAGGATCACAAAGCCTATTTCAAGCGTAACGGCGGGTTTGACCCCGAAATGATGCTGGTGTTCGAGCATTTCGAACTGGTCGAGGACCTCGCAGGGCGCGAATTGTAGATGCGGCTCTACGTCATCTTCTTGATCACGCTGATCATCGGCGGCCACATCGCGATGTGGACCTCGGACATGCCGCGCGATCTGGCGCTGCGGTTGACGCTGATCAACGCGGCTGGCTGGGGCGTGATCCTGATCCCTGCATGGCTGGTGTCCAAATGGGCTGCGGCACATCAGCGTCGCAGCGGTCCGCAGTCCCGGACCTGATCCGGGACCTCACCGCTGCGTATCGCCCCCTTTCCCATTGCGGCGTAATCCGCTAATCCCGTCGCAACAGATTTAACCCGCAGGACGGACCCATGAAATTCACGCTTTCCTGGCTGAAACACCACCTTGAAACCGACGCCTCTGTTGCGGACATCGCCTATGCGCTGACCGATCTGGGGCTTGAGGTGGAAGGCATCGAAAACCCCATCGACAAGCTGGCGGATTTCACCATCGGCAAGGTGGTTTCGGCGGAAAAGCACCCCGATGCCGACAAACTTCAGGTTTGTCAGGTCGAAACGGCAGATGGCCCGACCCAGATCATTTGTGGCGCACCCAACGCACGCGCAGGCATCACCGTCGTGATCGCCAGCCCCGGCACCTATGTCCCCGGCATCGACACGACGATCGGCGTGGGCAAAATCCGCGGGATCGAAAGCCATGGCATGATGTGTTCCGAGCGCGAGATGGAACTCTCCGAAGAACATGACGGTATCATCGAACTGCCCTCGGGCGAGGTGGGTCAGCGGTTCACCGACTGGCTGGCCGAGAACAGTCCTGAAAAAGTCGACCCTGTGATTGAAATCGCGATCACGCCAAACCGCCCTGATGCCCTTGGCGTCCGTGGCATCGCCCGCGATCTGGCGGCGCGCGGCATCGGCAAACTGCTTCCCCTATCGGTTGATCCTGTGCCCGCGTCCTTCAAGGCCGATCTTGGCGTGAGTATTGCCGAGGATACATCGGATGGCTGCCCCGTCTTCTGTGGCCGCCTGATCAAAGGTGTCAAGAACGGCCCCAGCCCAGACTGGCTGCAAGCGCAACTGCGCGCCATCGGTCTGCGCCCCATCAGTTTCCTTGTCGATGTAACCAACTGGTTCACCTACGACCTGAACCGCCCGCTGCACGTCTTTGACGCCGACAAGGTGCAGGGCAACCTGCGCGTCCATCGCGCCAAAGGGGGCGAGACGCTAACAGCACTTGATGACAAGGAATACACACTGCAGGCAGGCCAGATGGTGATTTCCGATGACAACGGCCCCGAAAGCATCGCGGGGATCATGGGCGGGCTCGAAACAGGCTGCACGGAAGACACTGTAAACGTCTTCGTCGAAAGCGCCTATTGGGATCCCGTCCAGATTGCCTACACGGGTCGTGCGCTCAAGATCAACTCGGACGCGCGGTATCGGTTTGAACGTGGTGTTGACCCTGCGTTCACGCCAGAGGGTCTTGAACACGCGGTGCGGATGATCGTCGACCATGCGGGTGGCGAGGTGTCCGAAGTGATCCAGGCAGGTGCTGTGCCCGATACGTCGCGCGCCTACAAGCTTGACGCCAAGCGCGTGATCTCGCTGGTGGGCATGGATATTTCGGAATCCACCCAGCGCTGCACTTTGACCGACCTTGGTTTTGTCATGGACGGCAATATGGCCCATGTGCCCTCGTGGCGTCCCGATGTGCAGGGCGAGGCGGATCTGGTCGAAGAGGTTGCGCGGATTGCGTCCTTGACGAAACTCAAAGGCAAGCCTTTGCCGCGCATTGACGCGGGCGTACCCAAGCCGATCCTGACAGCCGGTCAGATGCGCCAGCAGGCGGCACGCCGGACCGCGGCAGCGCTGGGGTACAACGAATGTGTGACCTACAGCTTTATTGATGCCGAGGCGGCCAAGCTCTTTGGCGGCGGTGATGACGCGACCATGCTGGAGAACCCGATCAGTTCCGAGATGTCGCATATGCGGCCCGCGTTGCTGCCCGGGCTTTTGCGTGCCGCAGCGCGCAATCAGGCAAGGGGGTTCATGGACATGGCCCTATTCGAGGTCGGTGCAGGTTTCCACGGCGGCGAGCCGGGTGAGCAGCATATGTTGGTCTCGGGTGTCCTGATCGGGCGGACAGGGCCCAAGGATGTGCATGGCACGTCGCGGCCTGTTGATGTCTATGATGCCAAGGCCGATGCCGAGGCGATCCTTGCGGCAATCGGCGCGCCTGCGAAGGTGCAGATCCTGCGCGGTGCGCCCGATTGGTGGCACCCCGGACGGCATGGCAAGATTTGCCTCGGTCCGAAGAAGGTGCTGGGTATCTTTGGCGAACTGCACCCGCGTGTGCTGCGCGAGATGGATATCAAAGGGCCGGCAGTGGCCTTCACCATTTGGCCGGACGAAGTGCCGGTGCCCAAGAACAAGACCGCCACGCGCGCAGCTTTGGTGGCGACGGATTTGCAGGCGGTTGAGCGCGACTTTGCCTTTGTGGTAGATGCGCAGGTCGAGGCGCTGACGCTGGTCAACGCCGCTGCGGGTGCGGACAAGACCCTGATCACCGATGTGCGCGTGTTTGACGAATTCATTGGCGGGTCGCTGGGTGAGGGCAAGAAATCCTTGGCTGTGACCGTGCGTTTGCAGCCGACCGAAGCGACGTTGAAGGACGCCGATATCGAGGCGGTCAGCGCCAAGATCGTCGAGAAAGTGACGAAAGCCACAGGAGGTGTCCTGCGCGGATGATTCTGCGCCGCGCCCACGGCCTGTAAGAAACGAAACGAAGGAGCCCCAATATGACCCTGAAGATTTATCTATCCGGCGAAATCCACACCGACTGGCGCGAGCAGATCATCACCGGTGCAGCGGGGCTTGATGTGGCGTTTGACGGGCCGGTGACGGACCATGATGCATCGGATGATTGCGGTGTCGCAATCATGGGTGCGGAAGAGAAAAAGTTCTGGCACGACAACAAGGGTGCCAACCTCAATGCGATCCGCACGCGGCACGGGCTTCAGAATGCCGATATCGTGGTTGTGCGCTTTGGCGAGAAATACAAACAGTGGAACGCAGCCTTTGATGCAGGCTATGCGGCGGCCCTTGGCAAGTCGCTGATCGTGATGCACGGGCCAGAGCACCAGCACCCGCTGAAGGAAGTCGACGCCGCGGCCCTTGCCGTTGTGGAAGAGCCGCAGCAGGTGGTGGATATCCTCGCCTACGTTTTGAACGGGACATTGCCGGGGTAAGGTGGATTTCAATCCACCTTACGGGCGGGGCGGTATGTTCATCGCCTTCTCCACCGCAGGCCGTTCGAAAAACCGCGCAACATAGGCCGGCACGTTTTTCAGATCGTCATAGCCGACCTCGTCTTTGGTGCCGTAAAACCCCAGCGCATTGACCCAAGGTGCAATCGCCATATCCGCGATGGAATAATCGCCCGCGATCCAGTCTTTGCCTGCCAGTTCCTTGTCGAGGACGGCCAACAGACGGATGGCTTCATCGCGGTAGCGCTCGCGCGGGCGCGGGTCTTCAATCTGTGCGCCTGCGAATTTGTAAAAGAACCCCATCTGGCCAAACATCGGCCCGAGTCCACCCATCTGAAACATCAGCCACTGGGTGATTTTGTGCTTGTCTGCCGTTGTCGCGCCGATGAATTTGCCGGATTTCTCGGCCAGATAGAGTAGGATCGCACCGCTTTCGAACAGTCCAATCGCCCCGTCAGGCCCATTCGGATCAATGATCGCGGGAATTTTGTTGTTCGGGTTCAGCGACAGAAAGGCATCGCTTTTCACGTCTGCGTCGCTGAGTGTGACAAGGTGCGGTTCATAGGCCAGTTCCATTTCCTCAAGTGCGATGGAGACTTTGACGCCGTTGGGTGTGGGGAACGAATATAGCTGGATCACGGACGGGTCCCTGGCGGGCCAGCGTTGCGTGATCGGAAAATCCGTTAAATCGGCCATGTGTCGTGGTCCTTCTATCTCGATTTGCAATCCACCCAAGCTAGGGGGAAAACCCTTGAACAAAAACCCGTTCCTCTGTTCAAAAATATGGCTAATACTGTGCGCACAGCCGCAGAAGGGAAAAATCCGCGCGCTGAAAAACAAGAAATGGGGACAAAGAATGCTTAATGAATTCAAGACGTTTATTGCCAAGGGGAATGTCATGGACATGGCCGTTGGTATCATTATCGGTGCCGCATTTACGGCCATCGTCACATCGCTTGTTGGCGATTTGATCAACCCTATCATCGGCCTTTTGTCCGGCGGCGTTGATTTCACGAACAATTACGCCGTACTTGCCGGCGAGGTACCTGCAGGCGCATCATTGGATGCCGCACGTGAGGCTGGTGCGTCGATCTTTGCTTATGGCGCGTTTATCATGGCCGTGATCAATTTTCTGATCATCGCCTTTGTTGTCTTCATGCTGGTGAAAATGGTCAACAAGGTCAAAGACGCTGCGATGAAAGAGGAAGAGGCTGCACCGGAAGCCCCGAAGGGTCCAACTGCCGAAGAGCTGCTGGCAGAAATCCGCGATGCGCTGAAAGCGAACGCCTGATCCTGTCCGCTGTATGAATAAAGGGCCCGCTTTCCCAAGCGGGCCCTTTTCTCATGTTTACGCCTTGAGCGCCAATGACGGCGACAAGACGTCGATCCCCAAGGCTTTTCCGACGGCATAGTAGGTCAGGTTGCCTGCATGGACGTTCAGACCGTTCAGCAGATGCGGGTCATCTTCGCAGGCCTGCCGCCAGCCTTTGTCGGCCAGCGCGAGCATGAACGGCATGGTGGCATTCCCAAGTGCGATGGTGGACGTGCGCGCCACAGCACCCGGCATGTTGGCTACGCAGTAGTGCATGATCCCGTCGACATCATAGACAGGGTCTTCGTGGGTTGTGGCCTTGGACGTTTCGAAACAACCGCCTTGGTCAATCGCCACGTCAACAAGTGCCGCACCCGGTTTCAGCTCGGAGAGTTGCGCGCGCGAGATCAGCTTGGGTGCCGCCGCACCCGGGATCAGGACCGCGCCGATGATCATGTCGGCCTGACGTGCCAGCTCAATTGTGTTGCCCGCATTGGCGTAGCCGTTTTTGAAGACGCCGCCGAAAGTGTCATCCAGATAGCGCAGACGCGGCAGGGACCGGTCCAGCACGGTGACATCAGCGCCCATGCCCGCCGCGATGCGCGCCGCATGGGTGCCGACAACACCGCCGCCGATAACCAGCACGCGGGCAGGGCCAACACCCGGTACGCCACCCATAAGAACACCGCGCCCGCCGTTGGCCTTTTGCAGCGTCCATGCGCCGACCTGCGGTGCCAGACGCCCTGCGACCTCTGACATGGGCGCCAAGAGCGGCAGCCCGCCGCGATCATCGGTCACTGTTTCGTAGGCAATGCAGGTTGCACCGGACTCCATCAGGTCTTTGGTTTGTTCAGGGTCCGGCGCAAGGTGCAGATAAGTAAACAAAATCTGACCTTCACGGAGCATTTTGCGTTCTTTCGGTTGTGGTTCTTTCACTTTTACAACCATATCGGCTTTTTCGAACACTTCTGCAGCGGTGCCTACAATTGCGGCCCCGGCTTCAGTGTAATCGGCATCGGTAAACCCCGCGCCATTGCCGGCGCCGGACTGGATTGTCACGGTGTGACCGTGGTTGACGGCTTCAAAGGCCGCGTTCGGTGTGAGGCCGACGCGAAATTCCTGTGGTTTGATCTCTGTTGGGCATCCAATATGCATGACCGGTTCCTCCTGTGTCTGGTGGAAGTATCACGCCGCTTCGGTGCAATTTCATCGGAGTGTCCTTGGATGTTCTGGGTATTTGCGGTAGGACTGTGTGCGAAAGCAGCATTTATTCGAAGGATCGTGCGTAGAATGGAACTGGATAGTATTGATCGCCGAATCCTCGAGGTTTTGCAGAAGAAAGGCCGCATCTCGAACGCCGAATTGTCGGAGAAGGCGAATCTGTCTGCCTCGGCCTGTCACCGGCGTGTGCAAAGATTGGAAAAGGACGGCTATATCCGTGATTACGTGGCACTGCTTGACCCCCGCAAAGTGGGCCGTCCGACGACGGTGTTTGTCGAGATCACGCTCAGCGGGCAGGCCGATGAGGTGCTTGATGCGTTTGAACGTGCTGTGGCCCGCGTGCCGGATGTACTTGAGTGTCACTTGATGGCGGGCACGGCGGATTATCTGCTGAAGGTCGTCGCGGGCGATACCGAGGATTTCGCCCGGATTCACCGACGTTATCTGGCGACACTGCCAGGGGTGGCGCAGATGCAATCGTCCTTTGCGTTGCGCACCGTGCGTCAGACAACTGCAATGCCGGTTTAAGGATCGGTTCGCTCGTTCTCTTCCGGTGCAATCCCGTAGGGTTTTGCCAGGTTCCAGACGTGGGCGGGCACCATATTCTTGATCTTGGCAGGCTCTTCGCGGCGCAGATGCAGGACGGTTTCAGCGGCCTTCATTTCAACCCGCGCACGGGCAAATTCCAGACCGCGCGGCCCGACCCTTGGCATCACCCATGCCATGATCCCGCGCAGCCAGTTGGGCATCCGCCGCAACGGAAGACCGCCTGCGGCAAGGCGCGTGTTTTCAACGAACCCTTTGACCGAGCTTTGGCGCTGACCGCGTGATCCCGGTGCGGCAAGAGAGACTTCATCGCCAAGGGCGTCCAAAATCTCTTTGCCGCGCTGGTTGCGCACGATCAGCCATTGTTCCCCTTCGCCCGCCATATAGCCCACAGTGATATCGGCCAGCCGGTTGGTATAATCCACGCAGGTGCGGCAGGTGGTGGGGAAGAAATCAGGCGGCAGGTCCGAAAGCGGAAGTTTGAGAAACGGGATCAGCCGTTTGCTGCCATCAGTGAACCGCAACTCGACATGATAGTCGGCGCGGAATTCCAGATAGGTCACGGTGTCGGGCGCGTCGGTCAGCCGTGCAAGAAAACTGTGGAAGTTCTCGGTCGTGGTGTTGTCCGAGCAGGGGGTGCCGATCACATAAATGCGTTCGAACCCAAGTTCTGCCTCGATCGCGCGCAGGGCGTAGATCTGGCAGGGAATGCCGATAACCGCGATTTTTTGGTGGCCAGCCGCCAAGGCAGGTTCAAGCAAGGCCAAGAGCGGGGCATAGCCCATACGCATGCCGCGTGCGTGCCTCATTTCCGCTGGGTCGGTGATGATCGCGGGACGTGGACGCCATTTGTCCTCTGTATCTGGCACCATCGTCAGCACGGCATCCACCGCGCCGGTTTCCAGCAGGCGCTCGGCAAAGCGTGTGGTCAGGCCGGTCCATTGCGCGCCTTCACGGGGGGGGCTCAGCGCGGCGCGATACATCGCGCGCGACACCCCGAAGAAACGCTCGTCGCCAACGTCGTTGGCGGTGCGGCCGTGAATATAGGCCTCGTGCCTCGGATAGTCCGGTTTGATAAACTGGCAGGCTTTGCCGCAGGCGCTTGGGTCGGCCATCCGTGACACACCGCAATCGGTGCAAAGGCCACGGGGTGCGGGATCGGAGAGCTGGGGTGTTTGGAACGTCGTCATGCGCGCACTGTAGGGGTGCAAATCCGCGAGTCTAGTTTGATTTACAAGCTTGGCCCCGACCGTTGCAGAGGTACTTCTTTGCCCGCCCCCTTTCCCTTGGCCCCCCCACGCGTTAAAGGGGCGCATCTGTAACAAGGAGCCAGCCAAATGGGCTATCGAATCGCCGTTGTCGGTGCCACAGGTAACGTGGGCCGCGAAATGCTGAACATCCTCGCCGAACGGGCCTTTCCCGTGGACGAGATTGCCGTACTTGCCAGCCGTAAATCGCTGGGCACTGAAGTCAGCTTTGGCGATAAAACCCTGAAGACCAAGGACCTTGATACCTTTGATTTCACCGGCTGGGACATGGCGCTTTTTGCGGTCGGCTCCGAGGCAACCAGGATTTACGCACCCAAGGCCGCCAAAGCCGGTTGTGTGGTCATCGATAACTCGTCGCTTTACCGCTATGACGCCGATGTGCCGCTGATCGTGCCCGAGGTGAACCCGCAGGCCGTGCACGGCTATTCCAAGAAAAACATCATCGCGAACCCGAACTGTTCGACAGCCCAGATGGTTGTGGCGCTCAAGCCGCTGCATGACCGCGCAACGATCAAGCGCGTTGTTGTGAGCACCTATCAGTCCGTGTCGGGCGCCGGTAAGGGCGGCATTGATGAGCTGTGGGACCAGACCAAATCAATCTACAACCCCACTGACAGCAAGCCGCCCAAGCAGTTCACCAAGCAGATCGCCTTCAACGTGATCCCGCATATTGATGTGTTCATGGACAGCGGTGAGACCAAAGAAGAATGGAAGATGGTCGCCGAGACCAAGAAGATAGTTGATCCCAAGATCAAGGTCACGGCCACGTGTGTGCGCGTGCCTGTCTTTGTCGGCCACTCCGAAGCAATCAACATCGAGTTTGAAGAGTATCTGGACGAGGACGAAGCCCGCGACATCCTACGCGAGAGCCCTGGTGTCATGGTGATCGATAAGCGTGAAGACGGTGGCTATGTCACCCCGATCGAATGTGTCGGCGACTTTGCCACTTTCATCAGCCGCATCCGTCAGGACAGCACGATTGATAACGGTCTGAACATGTGGTGCGTGTCCGACAACCTGCGCAAGGGTGCGGCGTTGAACGCGGTGCAGATCGCGGAACTCTTGGGGCGCGAGTGCCTGAAAAAGGGCTAACAGTTCACAGATGTTTTTGGAAAGGGCGTCCTGCGGGGCGCCCTTTTTCGTGCCGTGCGCAGATTTTTTGCAGTCTTCGCCAAGGATCCTGTCCTGCGATCCGTCAAAGCCTGTATTATGACGCATAATATCTGCAGGAGATTTTCCATGTTGCGCCTTCTTTTGACGACAAGCCTGATTACACTGGCTGTCCCTTCACTCGCCGACACTTTCACCGCCGAGGCAAGGGTGGATACGGTCACGATCTATCCCGGGCTCGCGACTGTCACGCGGCAGATCAGCCTTGATCTGCCAGCGGGCCAACACGAGATTATTGTGCCGGATATGCCAGAGGGCCTGTCCACCGCAGGGCTGCGTTTGGCAGCCTCTGACGGGGCACAGTTGGGGGCGGTGAACCTTGCCTTTGATCGCTTGCCGGTGACACCCGACCAAAGCGCGCCCGAGATTGTTGCCGCCCGCGATGAGGTGGAGCGGCTGGAAGGTGTCTTGCGCGCGCGTGACGCCGCAATTGCGCAAATCCGCCTGCGGGTGCAGGCCGCCGAAGAACAGGTTTCCTTTTTGCAAAGCCTGTCACAGGCCAGCGCGGGCGAAGCGATGAATGCGGCCGATATTCAGGCCCTCGCACAGATGGTGGGCTCCGAGACTTTGGCTGTGCGCGAAGCCGCATTTGCCGCCGAGCAAGAGGCGCAGGCGGCGGAACTGGCGCGCAAAGATGACGTGGAGGCTTTGGAAAATGCCCGCCAGACCTTGGCGGCGCTATTGGCACCGGAACAGCAGGGTGCTGTGCTGACCTTTACCTTGGCCGTTGAAGAGGCAGGTGAGGTGACGGTCGATGTCAGCTCGGTCGAGGGGTTTGCCAATTGGTCACCCGTCTATGACATGCGCCTGACCACTGGCGCGGAGGCGGCTTTGGCGGTCGAGCGTTCTGTCGTGATCAGTCAGCAAACGGGGCAGGACTGGAATAATGTGCAGTTGGTCCTGTCGACGGCGCGCCCTGGCGAACAGACCGGACCAAGCGGTATTTGGGCACCCTTGCGGCGGATCATTCCGGAGGATGATCTGGGCCGAGAGGATGGTGTCATGATGATGGCCGATAGCGTACAATCCCTGTCGCGTTCGGGGGCTTTGGCCGAGGTCGCGGCGGCGCCGATGGCCGTGACGGCCAAGGCTGATTTCAGCGGCGCGACCGTCACTTACATCTATCCCGGCCGGGTTGATATCCGCAACGGTGTCGAGGATCTGCGCCTGCCACTGGACACCCTGAATTTCGCCGCTGACGTCTGGGCCGAAGCGGTGCCCAGCCGTGACCAGATCGCCTATCGTATGGCGGAATTTACCAATGACACCGGTGAAGTCATGTTGCCCGGTCAGGCGCTCCTTTATGCGGACGGTACGATGATCGGGTTCGACCAGTTGCCTTTGCTTGCGGCAGGGGCGGATACGGAAATGGGGTTCGGGCCGCTGGATGGTTTGCGCCTGACCCGTGCTGTGCCGAATAAATCCGAAGGCGATGTCGGGGTCTTTACCAGCGCAAACCAGCTGACCGAACAGGCGGTGATGACGGTGGAAAACCTAACAGGTCAGGCGTGGGACGTGAAACTGCGCGACGCGATCCCCTATTCCGAGCAGGATGATCTGGAGGTGGAGTTCAGCGCAAGCCCCGCCGTCACGCGGCGTGATCCTGAAGGGCTGCGCGGTATCTTGGAATGGGACCTCGCGCTTGCAGCAGGTGCGAAGCAAGCGGTGACGCTGGACTATACGCTGACATGGCCGAACGGGTATGTGCTGCGGTAGGTGGAGGGCTGGGTCGCCCGCTGGCCGCATCGCTGCGACAAGGCTTAACTTTAGAACAGCTGTCGCAGCGAACCTTATCGCTCATTGGCACCGCAGCGATCATCAAAATGGATCGTTCCCCTCCGCGCAAGAGTGGGGCTGGCAGGGTTGATTGGCGGCAGCTTCCAAGCTGACTCATGCAACACATTTGTTTCGAAAGCATAAACAATGGTAGATTTTGGGTGCCTTTGATCCGTCTATCTACGCCTTTCACTGGGTTTTGGCCATGTTTTCGCCCTAAATACTGCTATTCCTACGCGCGAAATTATGGTACGGATTGTCGCAGTTAGTAAGAGGTGCAGTATCTTTACTAAAACTCTCATGGCGGCCATCGCCGCTGTTACCTTCGCCACAGCAAGCTCAGCGGCGACATTGGATTTTGATTATGGTGGCGGCTCTGCATCGACGAACGATGCTGATCTCGGGACCTCGGCTGTATTGGATTTGACATTCGCTGATGTTGGCCAAGATCTTGTAAATCTGACCGTTCTGGCGACAAACACCTCTGACGCGACCACTGGTGGTTTCCTGACGGCATTTGGGTTTGTTCTTCCAGACGTCACCAGCGTAACAGGTGTGTTGATCGACACGGCCTTTTCCCTGCAGGAATTTAGCGGCACGCAGACATTGGCCAGCTTCGGTGGTCTCGAGTTGAATGTCGGCGTAGGCACTGGCGGCGATTACGAAGGCGGCGGAAGTCCTCAGAGCGCGATCGGTATCGCCCAGACGGCGACGTATATCTTTACGCTCGCAACCAATCAGACCGCAGCAGCATTGGAGGCGTCATTTTTGGCGCTTGCTGAAAATGCGGCTGTGCGTTTTCGCGGTCTGACTGATGGGGGTAGCGATAAGCTGACCAACATATCGCTCGCGCCTGTACCTCTGCCTGCCTCAGCATTGCTTCTACTAGCGGGGCTTGCGGGCTTGGGTTTTCTTTCACGCAAGAAAATCGCTTAATTCCGATTTCTACGTCTGAAAAAAGGGCCCCGCGAGGGGCCCCTGATCGTTTACATGTTCGGATAATTCGGCCCGTCACCACCTTGTGGCACCGTCCATGTGATGTTCTGGCTCGGGTCCTTGATATCGCAGGTTTTGCAGTGCACGCAGTTCTGGAAGTTGATCTGGAACTTGGTGTCCGCCCCTTCGCCGACGAATTCATAGACACCGGCCGGACAATAGCGCGCCGAGGGACCGGCGTATTTGGCAAGGTTCACTTTGACCGGCACGTCCGGGTCAGTCAGGTGCAGGTGTGCAGGCTGGCTTTCCTCGTGGTTGGTAAAGCTGAACGATACGTTCGTCAGACGGTCAAACGACAGCGTGCCATCGGGTTTGGGGTAGGTGATCTCTTTGTGCTTGCTGGCGGGTTCGGTCGCTTCGGCGTCGGATTTGCCGTGAGACAGCGTGCCAAGGAAACCGTTGCCGAAAGTGTTCATCCACATGTCCATCCCGCCGATGGTCAGTGACCCCAGCAGGCCATATTTGGACCAGAGCGGTTTAACGTTGCGCACTTTCTTGAGGTCTTTGCCAATCTCGCCTTTGCGCACGGCGGCGTCGTAACCTTCCAGCAGATCGCCGCTGCGCCCTGCCTTGATTGCGTCCATGGCGGCCTCGGCCGCAGCGATACCTGACAGCATGGCGTTATGGTTGCCCTTAATGCGCGGTACGTTGACCATGCCAGCCGCACAGCCCAAGAGCGCGCCACCGGGGAATTCAAGCTGCGGCATGGACTGGAAACCGCCCTCGGAAATGGCGCGCGCACCGTAGGCCACGCGCTTGCCGCCTTTGAGCAATTCGGCCACCTGCGGGTGGTGCTTGAACCGCTGGAATTCCATGTACGGGAACAGATGCGGGTTCTTGTAGTTCAGGTGAACCACGAAGCCCACGTAAACCTGATTGTTCTCAAGGTGGTAAATGAAAGACCCGCCGCCCGCATTCCCGTTCAAAGGCCAGCCCATGGTGTGTGTCACAGTGCCTTCACGGTGCTTTTCGGGGTCGATTTCCCAGATTTCCTTCATGCCCAACCCGTATTTCTGGACATCGGATTTTGCATCAAGGTCGTATTTTGCGATCACCTGTTTCGACAGCGATCCGCGTACGCCTTCGCCAAGGAACACGTATTTCCCGTGCAGTTCCATGCCGGGTTCATAGGACGGTCCGGGGGTGCCGTCTGCATTCTTACCGAATTCACCCGCGACCACGCCTTTGACTTCGCCGTTTTCGCCATAAACCAGTTCCGAGCAGGACATGCCGGGGAAAATCTCGACACCCATTTCCTCGGCCTGTTCGGCCATCCAGCGGCAGACATTGCCCATCGACACGATGTAGTTGCCGTGGTTGCTCATGAACGGTGGCATCAGGATGTTGGGGATCCGCAGCTGTCCGGCCTCACCCAGCATGTAGAAGTTGTCTTCCTTGACGGGCACGTTCAGCGGCGCGCCTTTTTCTTTCCAATCGGGGATCAGCTTGTTCAGGCCAACCGGATCAAGCACCGCGCCCGACAGGATATGCGCGCCCACTTCCGAACCTTTTTCCAGCACAACCACGCTCAGTTCAGCATCAAGTTGCCTGAGCCGGATTGCCGCAGAGAGACCGGCAGGGCCTGCACCCACGATCACGACATCATATTCCATTGCTTCGCGTTCAATCTCGGCCATCGGCAAATCCTTCAAAATACGGGGCGCTTGCCCCCTTTTATTCAGTCGTAGCAAGGGTTACCTGATGACGGATTAAGGGGCAATCAAGACACGACGTCAAAATTGGCGCACGCGACATCTAATCGCGGCTAAGCCTTGACTTGGCCTCTGCCTAATAGACTATGAACGCTGGACGAATGATTTTCCCCCGGGAGGGGAGTAACGATGGATAAGATACCTTTGACCCGCGCCGGCTTTGACAAGCTGGATGCCGAACTCAAGCACCTGAAATCCGTGGAACGCCCTGCGATTATCCGTGCGATCTCGGAAGCGCGTGAGCATGGCGATTTGTCCGAGAACGCGGAATATCACTCGGCCAAGGAAAAGCAGTCCTTCATCGAAGGGCGCGTGAAAGAGCTTGAAGGCGTGATTTCGCTGGCGGATGTGATTGATCCTTCCAAACTGTCCGGTACGGTCAAATTCGGTGCGACCGTGACGCTGGTCGACGAGGATACTGATGAGGAAAAGACCTATCAGATCGTGGGCGAGTATGAGGCTGATATTGAAAGCGGGAAGCTGAATATGAAGTCGCCCTTGTCACGGGCCTTGATCGGCAAGGACGAAGGTGACAGCGTTGAGGTCCGCACGCCCGGTGGTGTGCGCAGCTATGAGATCTTGTCGATCGCCTTCAAATAGGAAGTGCGCAAAAAATGGCGCAGAAATCCAACACTGATCGTGCCGGTTTGGACGCAGGTCCTGGCCAGGTCGAGCCTTTGGCAATTGCGGCGTCTGTCGCATGGGTCATTGTTGCGACCTTTCTGTTCTGGCTGACGTGGCCAGACCCGGCACCAGCTGACGGGTTTGCCACGGCGTGGTTCGTTCTTGTTGCGCTCGCGATTATCTTGCCCGCGACGTTGATCTGGGTGGCGGTCGCCTCGGCGCGGGCTGTGCGCAACCTGCGCCACGAGTTGTTTCAGACACAGACCAGCATTGACCGGCTGTCCGACATGCTGGCCAGCAAAACCGCAGCGAAAGAGCCCGCCGCCCCTCGAGCTGTCGTCCCCAAAGCCCCTCCGCCGCCGGAACCTGCGCCCGCGCCGCCGACTCCGCCGCTTGTGGAAGCTCAGCAAGACGCGCCTGTGTCGCAGTTCGCCTCGCGCCGCGAGGTGTCCCGCCTGATTGTCCCGCGCGCTGCGCCGCAGATGCCCGCTGATCAACCGGCCTTGGCGTTTGATACCCCGTCCGAGGAGGCCCGCCCGCCGATCGCGCGCCCTGATCTGGTCAAGGCGCTGCACTTTCCGAATGATGAAAACGATACGGACGGTTTTGCGGCCCTGCGCCGCGCCCTGCGTGACCGCGATGCGCGCAAACTGGTGCAGGCCAGTCAGGATGTGCTGACGCTTTTGTCGCAGGAAGGCATCTATATGGATGATCTGCGTCCCGCTCCTGTCAGCGCCGATCTTTGGCGCCGGTTTGCCAATGGCGAGCGGGGAAGGCCGGTTGAGCAGTTGGGCGGGATCCGTGATCAGGCCTATCTGTCCCTGATTAGCAGACGGACCCGCGAAGACGCGATTTTCCGCGACGCAGTGCACCATTTTCTGCGCTGCTATGATCAGTTCCTTGTCACCTTCGCGGAAGACGCCACCGATACGGATTTACTGGCCCTTGCCGAAACCCGCACATCGCGCGCCTTCATGCTGCTGGCCCGCACCACAGGGACGTTTGATTAACCCGCATGTGGGACATTTTTCTTCAGACTTTGCCTTTCTTCATGCTCATCGGTTTGGGCTATGGGTCGGGTCTTACCAAGTTCTTCACGCCCGAGGCCACGGCCTATCTGACCAAGTTCGTTTTCTATTTTGCGCTCTCGGCGATGCTATTTCGCTTTTCGGCCAACCTGTCTCTGGCAGAGATCCTCGATTGGCAATTCGTGCTGGCCTACCTGAGCGCCACAACGGTGATCTATCTGCTGGCTGTCGCTGTTGCGCGCAGGCGCGGTCTGCCGATGACCGAAGCGGCGGTTGAGGGCCAATGTGCCGTGATCGGCAACGTCGGATTCTTGGGCATCCCGATGTTGGTGCTGCTTTTGGGCGAGGCTGCCGTTGGCCCCGTCATGATGGTGCTGGCGGTTGATCTGATCGTCTTTGGCAGTCTGATCGTGATCCTGATCACAGGCTCGCGTGACGGGCGGATGTCGCCGCGTGTCTTGTGGACAGTCACGGTTGGATTAATCAAGAACCCTATGATTGTCTCGATCTCGTTGGGTCTGCTGGTGTCGGCCAACAATATTCCTGTGCCTGTGCCGGTAAACGAGTTTCTGAGCTTGCTGGGGGCCGCCGCAACACCCGGTGCGCTGTTTGCGATTGGCGCGTCTCTGGCCACCAAATCGGCCGAGCGCGTGGCTGTTGCAGGCTGGCTATCATTCTGCAAACTGATCCTGCATCCGGCGGCGGTGGCATTTGCCGCGCTGATGCTCTTTGACGTTGATCCCTATACTGCGGGCGTAATGATTGCCGCTGCTGCGCTGCCGGTTGCGGGCAATGTCTATATTCTGGCACAGCACTATGGCGTCGCCCCGACACGCGTGTCCGCCGCGATTCTGATTTCGACGGCGGCAAGCGTTGTGACGGTGTCCTTGGTCATTGCATGGGTGACAAGCTTCTGAACCTGCGCTAGCCCTTGGACAAACGAAAGGGAAGCACATGGAAACGATCTCGGAAAACCGCGCCTTTGGTGGCACGCAAGGGGTATACAAGCACGCCTCGGCGGCCTGTTCTTGTAATATGACTTTTGCGGTCTTTCTACCTGCCGAGGCCGCCGATGGCCCTGTGCCGGTGCTGTGGTTCCTGTCGGGTCTGACCTGCACCCATGAAAACGCCATGACCAAGGCGGGCGCGCAGGCCTGGGCCGCCGAGCAGGGGATTGCTCTGGTCTATCCCGATACATCGCCGCGCGGTGACGATGTGCCCAACGATGAAGCCTATGATCTGGGTCAAGGGGCGGGCTTTTATGTGAACGCGACCGAGGCCCCTTGGGACAAGCATTTCCAGATGTGGACCTATGTGAGTGAGGAATTGCCAGCCTTGTTGGCCGAGAAATTCCCGCTGGATATGTCGCGCCAGTCGATTACCGGCCACTCCATGGGCGGGCATGGTGCGCTGACGCTGGCAATGTCTCTGCCGGGGCGGTTCCGGTCCGTGTCGGCCTTTGCGCCGATCTGCCATCCGACCGCCAGCGACTGGGGCCGTAAACAGTTTACCGCCTACTTCGGGGATGTCGCCGCAGGTGCCGCACATGACGCGACGCTGTTGATGCAGAAAGCTGGCTTTGACGGGCCGGTCTTGATTGATACTGGCACCGATGACCAATTCGGTGATCTGCTGGGAACCGAACATTTCGCCCAAGCCATGGCGGCCAAGCGCCAAGAAGGACAGATCAGGCTGCAGAAGGGCTATGACCACTCTTACTTCTTCATCTCGACCTTCATGGAGGATCACGTCGCCTTCCATGCCGAGGCGCTTTATTCGTGATAGTCGCAACGCAGGTGCGCAAATGATTTACGTCGACGCCGATGCCTGCCCGGTGAAGGCCGAGGTCGAACGTGTCGGCACGCGGCATAAGCTGAAGATGTTTGTTGTTTCGAACGGGGGTATCCGGCCGTCGCAGAACCCGTTGGTGGAAACTGTGGTGGTGCCTGACGGCCCCGATGTGGCCGATATGTGGATTGCTGATCGCGCGACCAAGGGCGATGTGGTGATTACGGGCGATATTCCTCTGGCGGCGCGCTGTATCGAGAACGGTGCGCTGGTGCTGAAACACAATGGCGAAGCACTGACACAGGCCAATATCGGCAACGTGCTGGCAACCCGCGATTTGATGGCCGACATGCGCGCGGCTGATCCGTTTCGCCAAGGTGGCGGCAAGCCGTTCAGCAAGGCGGACAGAGCGCGGTTTCTGGACGGGCTGGAACGGGCTGTACGCGCGGCGGCAAAGCTGTGACGCAGATGTCAGGGGCCAAGCTTGGCGCAATTTGTGCGACGGTGTCGGTGCTGTTCTTCTCGATCAATGACGTGGCCATCAAGTTTCTCAGTGGCGGTTATGCGCTGCATCAGGTGGTGCTGATCCGCTCGGTGATCGGGCTGTTCATCATCATGGCGGTGATCGTACCCTTCACTTCGGGCTGGGCGATCGCGCGCACCAAGCGGTTGAAAATGCACATCCTGCGCGGCCTTTGCGTGGTCTTTGCCAATATGACGTTCTTCCTTGGGCTGGCGGCCATGCCACTGGCGGATGCAGTTGCGATCTTCTTTGTCAGCCCTTTGGTCATCACCCTGTTCTCGGTGGTCTTTCTGGGCGAAGTGGTCGGCCCGCGGCGCTGGGCAGCCATTGCTGTGGGATTAATCGGTGTGCTGGTGATGATGCGCCCCGGGACGGCTGCGTTTCAGGTTGCATCGCTTTTGCCGCTGGCAGCGGCGGTATGCTATGCGGGGCTCCATATCCTGACCCGCCGGATCGGGGGTACCGAGAGTGCGGCAACGATGGCGTTCTATATTCAGGTCGTCTTTCTCTTTGTCGGGGTATCCTTTGGTCTGATCGCAGGCGACGGGCGTTTTGGCGATCAAAGTGACCTCTCATTGGCCTTCCTGTTCCGCGCATGGAGCTGGCCTGCTGTTGCGGACTATCCGATTTTTCTGCTGATCGGTGCGGGAACTGCGGTTGCCGGGTATCTGATCTCTCAGGCCTACCGCGTCGCCGAGGCGTCTTATGTGGCGCCGTTTGAATACCTTGCGCTGCCCATGGCCGTGGTCTGGGGGATCGTGGTTTTTGACGAATTTCCTGACCTCTGGGATTTTGTTGGAATGGCTTTGATCCTCGGCGCGGGTCTTTTTATGGTCTGGCGCGAGGCGCGGGCCAAACCGGTTGCTTTACAGCGTCCCTTGCGGCGTTAGGCTGGCGTGAATTGCAAGAAGGAGTCGCTCAATGGCAGGCGTTCAGGCGGTTGTTTTTGATATTGGAAACGTTCTGATCGAATGGCAGCCCGAGCGGTTTTTCGACTGTATGATCGGCGAAGAACGCCGCCGCGCAATGTTTGCCGCGATTGATCTGCACGGGATCAATGATGAGGTCGACCGTGGCGGCAATTTTCACGCCACGATTACGGCGGCGGCCAAGGCCAACCCCGAATGGCATGACGAAGTGATGATGTGGCACGATCGCTGGATCGATATGGCGGCCCCCGCGATTGATCATTCGGTCCGCCTTTTGCGGGCTTTGCGGGCGGCGGATGTACCTGTTTTTGCGCTGACGAATTTCGGCATCCAGACCTTCGAGATTGCGGAACCTGTCTATCCCTTTCTGGGTGAATTCGACCGCCGCTACATCTCGGGCCATATGGGCGTGATCAAACCCGATGCAGAGATTTATGCGCAGGTCGAGGCGGATTGTGGTGTGCCGCCCGATGGCCTGCTGTTCACCGACGACCGGATCGACAATATCAACGCCGCTGCGTCACGCGGGTGGCAGACGCATCTATTCGAACACCCCCAAGGCTGGGCTGATCGATTGGTTGCCGAAGGTGTCTTAAGTGAGGAGGCGGCGCAATGACCGTGATGATCCCTTTCGAGGAAGGTCAGAAGAAACTGGATTGGCTGGCGCTGACCGATGCGTTGGCTGCGGGTCACGATGGGCCGAAGGCGGACGTGGCAGATGTGTTTCTTTATGAAGGCAACAACACACTGCTGAACCGTTCGGCGTGGATTGCGGGCCTTGGTCTGGCCGTCAAATGCGCCACGATCTTTCCGGGCAACAAAGCCGCAGGCAAACCTGCGATTGGCGGGGCTGTAAATCTCTTCTCCGGTCAGGATGGTGCACTTGAGGCAATCCTTGATTTTGCGCTGGTGACCAAGTGGAAAACCGCAGGCGACAGCCTTTTGGCGGCGCGGCGGCTGGCACGACCGGACAGCCGGAATATCCTGATCGTGGGTGCGGGCACTGTGGGGCATTCGCTTTATGAAGCCTATGGCGCGGCCTTCCCCGATGCGGCGTTTACAATCTGGAACCGCTCCCCCGAGGGTGCCAAGGCCTTTCAGGCGCAGCATCCGGATGTGGCGATTGCGGATAATCTGGAGCAGGCGGTGCGCGGTGCCGACGTGATAACGTCGGCCACGATGTCGACCGATCCCGTGATCAAAGGGGCGTGGCTGCAACCTGGCCAGCATGTAGACCTGATTGGCGCCTACCGCCCCGATATGCGCGAGGTGGATGATGCGGCGCTGCAAAGGGCGCGGGTCTTTGTCGATAGTCGCGAGACAACAATCGGGCATATCGGCGAGTTGAAAATCCCGATCGCTTCTGGCGCATTTGATGCGTCAGATGTGGTCGCCGATTATTACGAGCTTGACCGGTTCAAGCGCCATAATAACGACGAGATTACCCTGTTTAAGAACGGCGGCGGTGCGCATCTGGATCTGATGACGAGCCGATACATACTGGAAGCCTGGTCGGCAGAGGGTTAAGAGCCCCTGAAGGTCTTGGAAAGGGACAGCGGTCGTGGTTTGGGTGCTTTTTGTTCTGGTCGTCACGTTAGGTGCCTATGTTGCCGCGCAACCGTTTTTGGTTGAACGCCGGCGCCCTGTGATCAGTGATGCAGAACGCCAGAGCGCGCACGGTGAGTTTGTCACGCTGTCGCAAGGTGTCACCCATTTCCGCTGGGCAGGGTCTGCGCGCGGTCCGGTTGCCGTTGTCGTCCATGGCATCTCAACGCCGATGATTGCGATGGAAGGGGTTGCCGAGGGCTTGGGCCGTTTGGGATATCGTGTTTTGATGTACGACCTTTACGGGCGTGGTTTGTCGGATGCCCCTGCTGGCAAACAGGACCGTGCGTTTTTTGTGCGGCAGTTGGCCGATCTTTGCGCCGATCAGGGCATTACAGAAGAAATCACGATTGCGGGTTTTTCCATGGGTGGGGCCATTGCGACAGCATTTGCCAGTGAATACCCCCACAGCGTGAAGCAGGTGATCCTGATCGCGAGTTCGGGCATTGCGACGAATGAAGATCGTTTTTCGCGGTTTTGTCGGCGTGTCCCGCTGCTGGGGGATTGGGTGCATGCCGCCTTCGGTCATGAGCGCATGCGCAAAGCGATCCCTGCACGGGGCGAAACACCCGATATCGAGCAGGTCCTGAGCGCGCAACGCAAGGAGTTGAAGCGGCGCGGCTATCTGCCTGCGCAGCTGTTGTCGCGGCGTGGAATGCTCAATGAGAACCAGGAAGACGACCACCGCAAGCTGCATCGTCAGGGCATTTCTGTTGCGGCAATCTGGGCGCGGGAAGATCCGGTGATCTCGATCCGCGCTGTGGGTCTTTTGGGATTATGGAACAGGGATGCACGGCAAGAGGTCGTTGAAGGGGCTGATCATGCGCTGCCTTACACGCACAAGGCCGAACTGGCAGCCGCTTTGCGCGCCACGCTGCGGGATTGACAGATTCAAGGCGTCAGGCTGGCGCGCCTTTTGCTTCGGTGCGCTGCTTTCATGCCACACTCAAAACTGGCGCAGGGTTTGAAATGCGTTATCTGGTTCGTCTATGAGACCCTTTCTTCAAACATCATCGCTGGTGCTTTTGGCGCTGCTCATAGTACCTTTTGCACTTTACGCGATTGATTTCGGGCAATCGGGCCTCAGGGATGCCCTGCCAGAGCCGCACTACCTACAATCCGACATTGCTGTCGCGAATGTCTCGGTTTTCCTCCACATGGCGACGGGGGCGGCAATCACCGCATTGGTCCCTTTCCAACTGATCCCCGCAATCCGGCGGCGGTGGCCTGCGTTGCACCGCTGGTCGGGGCGGTTGATTATCGTAGCCGGCGTCGCAACCGCGGTGGGCGGGCTGGTCTATATTGCGCTGCGCGGCACAATTGGCGGGACGCCGATGGATATCGGGTTTTCGCTTTGCGGGGTGTTGCTGCTGGGGACTGCGCTGCAAACGATCCGCCATGCGCGGGCTGGGCGTTTCGCGCAACATAATGCTTGGGCTTTGCGGTTCTTCTGGCTGGCTTTGGGGTCCTGGTTTTACCGTGTCCACTACGGCCTTTGGTATCTGGCGACCGATGGGCTCTGGTCGAATCCGCAGTTCACGGGCGGCTTTGATCTGGTGCAGAATTTCGCGTTCTTTTTGCCATATCTTATCGGTGTCGAGATCTACCTGCGGCGCAGGCGCTAGGTTGGTCGCAGCGCCCTTGCACCGATATTCTGCAACCTCGCACATATGACACGCTTTTCATCGGCAGGGCTGCGCGCTATCCAAACGCGATGACAGTACAAGAGGCATATCACGCGGCCGTTGCCGCAGGCAGGCTGCATGCGGATGATGCCCAGATCGGGGTTCTGCCCGAGTTGGAACGCGTGCGCACTGCCCTTGATGCGCCCGTGAAGCGTGGTCTCTTCCGCAAAGCGCCACCGCCTGTTGCCGGTCTTTACATGTGGGGTGGGGTCGGGCGTGGCAAGTCGATGCTGATGGACCTGCTTTATGATCTGGTCACGGTTCCGAAACAGCGCCGCCATTTCCATGCATTCATGCAATGGGTCCACAGCGAGATGACGGCGGCGCGCAAAACCGGCGTGGATGATGCATTGGCCCCGGTGGCCGCAAAGCTGGCCGATGAGGTGCGCTTTCTGGCGTTCGACGAGATGCAGATTTCCGACATCACCGACGCGATGCTTGTGGGGCGCCTCTTTGAAGCCCTGTTTGCGCGCGGTGTAGTCATTGTCACGACATCGAACCGCCCGCCGGATGATCTCTACAAGGACGGCTTGAACCGTCAGCTTTTCACGCCGTTCATTGCCTTGCTGAAAGAGCGGATGGTTGTGCATGAATTGGTCAGCGCGACGGATTACCGTCAGGACCGGCTGGCAGGCAGCCCGAGCTATTTCACACCCAATGACGCGGCCGCGCACCAAGCCATCGCCAAGATCTGGGATCACCTGAGCAACGGGGTGTCGGAAGCGCTGGTGCTCCATGTCAAAGGGCGCGAAGTCACCTTGCCACAGTTTCACAACGGGGTCGCGCGTGCGAAATTCTTTGATCTGTGTGGCCGGCCATTGGGCGCGGGGGATTATTTGGCGCTGGCTGATGCGGTGCGGGTGCTGATCCTCGAGGACATCCCGATCCTGTCGCGCCATAATTTCAATGAGGCCAAGCGTTTCGTCACATTGATCGACGCATTGTACGAGGCGAAGGTGCAGCTGATTTGTTCAGCCGCAGCCGTGCCTGAAATGCTCTATGTTGAAGGCACTGGCACATTCGAGTTCGAACGTACCGCCAGTCGTTTGCGCGAGATGCAGTCGGCGGATTGGGCGGGGTAGGGCGTCAGCCGCCGCACCCCGCCCTTTGGTCTAGTTCCAGCCTTTGAAGCTGAAACCCCTGAGGCCATTGGCACCGAATGATGCGGTATATGTGTGGCTGCTCAGCCAGCTGACCTTGAATTTTGCGTAGATGCCGACCTGTGGCTGCACATCATCTTTCGGGCCAAGGTTGGAAGGCGCGGTCACTTCGGCATGGGCATCAAGCCGGAAGGAAAAGCCGACGAATATCTTGACCACATTGAAATGTACCGACGGCAAGTAGTGGCCGAAGGCCATCTCCGGCTTGCTTGGGGTTGCTTGATAGGTGCCTTGCAAGCGCGAGGTGACATCCACCAAAATCCAGTCCTTGATGATTGAATCGTGGACATAGAACCGGATGTCGCCGGTTTTGCCTTCCTTTGCATTTTGGTAATCCAGCGGATCCGTACCCTTGAGGATCACCGATGTTGTGGTGTCCTTGGCATTGCTGACGGCCTTGTTATCCTTGATGAAATCCCACGCAAATTTGGTGACTTCAAGCGCGGTGTCGGCGCTGCCTTCAAGCGCTGCGCCAGCGGCGCTTTCATCCATCGTGTGGATTGCTTGTGCTTCGGGGCTGATCCATTTCTCCGAAATCAGCTTGGTCTCAAGCCCCTTCGACGCATCAAGCTTGTCCGTCACCGCAAGGATTTCATATTCCCATGTTGCGAGCGCGGTGCTGGTTTCGACATCCTCCAACACAGCCGTGAGTCTTTGTCCGACATAAAGTTCTTCATTCGCCATTTGTTTACTCCAATTCATTTAAAAATACGTCGTAGAATATGGAGCACAGTAGAGCAGCGCTCACCGCGGCTCTGTGACCCTGCGCACATCTTGCTGGTTGTTGTTGTGAATTGGTCGGGGCTTGCTCTGGATCGCTTCCGACGCGCCCCATTCTGTTTCAAAGGACGTCACGCTGCGCTGATTAATGGACCGTGAATGAACAGCCTCCCGCATGTGACCGTTTGCGTGCAGCAGATGCAATCGCAGAATGGGGTGCTCAGAAACGCTCCGCGCGCAGTACCTGCGCGTCCGTGATACTCACCACGCCGATGTGTTTTTCCACCACGCTAAATGCGGCATCCAGCAATCCGTCAAGCCGCTCTGGCTTGATCAGGCAGACGACCGATACCATGCCGGCGCGGCCTACCTGACCTTCGCGGGTCCAAACCCCTGACCGTCCAGAACCGCCCAGTACGGGCAGGATCGTAAAGCCAGTCACCCCCGCATCTGTCAGAGCCTTGGTCAGGCGGTTTTCCAAAGGGGCCTCGATCACGATTTCGACCCGTTTTGCTGTGTGGGTTTGCATGTCAGCCTCCGACAATGATTTGCGCTACGGCCAAATAGAGCGGAATGCCAAGCGTGAGGTTGAAGGGAAAGGTGACCCCGAGTGACAGGGTCAGATAGACCGAAGGGTTTGCCTCGGGCAGGGCCACGCGCATCGCGGCGGGCACGGCGATATAGCTGGCCGAGGCGCTAAGCACCATCATCAGCACCACGCCGCCGAGCGAAAGGCCGACAAGCAGACCGGCACCCAGCCCGATCATCGCGCCGACAAGTGGCATCAGGATCGCAAAGCCGACGGCCCCTATGCCGACCACCCCGCGCGACTGCCTAAGGCCACGCCCTGCGATAAGGCCCATGTCGAGAAGGAAAAGGCAGAGCACGCCTTTGAAGGGGGCCACGATAAAGGGGCTGATCTCTGCAAGGCCCTGTTCGCCGGTGATTGCGCCGATAAAGAACGCGCCGACCAGCAGGACAATTGACCCGTTCAGCAGCAGTTCGCGCATCAAGCCCGGCTCCATTTTGCCACCGCCACCGCTGCGGGCGACAAGCCAGAGGGCGGACAGGATCGCGGGGGCTTCCATGACAGCGGCGACGGCGACCATATAGCCTTCGCTGTCGATCATGCGTCCCTGCAATACTGAGGTTGCGGCCACGAAGGTCACGATGCTGATCGAGCCATAATGCGCGGCCACGGCAGCAGCGTCGATGTTGGACAGGCCCGTCATGACACGTAGCAGCGCAAAAGCAATCAGTGGCAGTCCGAAAGACAGGATCAGGCCCGCAATCAGGGACAGGATCAGCGTTTGGTCAATGCCATGCGTGCTGACCGCGACGCCACCCTTGAAGCCGATTGCAAACAAAAGATAGATCGACATGCCTTTGGCCACTGCCTCGGGAATGGTCAGGTCGGAGCGCGCCAAAGCCGCCGCAAGGCCCAAGGCAAAGCTGAGGATGATCGGTGAAATGAGGTTGGCCCCGGCCAGTGATAGGATTTCCTGCATTTCGTCTCAGTCCTTGGATATGCGTGATTTCGGGCAACCGATGCCGCGGGAAATGATTGGGTCTAAATGGGGTAGAACAACTCTTTTTTGGGATCATAGGCTTCAAGCCCTCCCTCGCCGATATCATTCCACAGGCCGTGGATCGACAGCCGTTCACTTTCGACCGCTGATTTTACGAAGGGGAACGTCATCAGGTTTTTCAAAGAGATCACGACAGATGCCTTTTCGAGCGCGGTCTTGCGCGCCGCGTCTTCGCCGGGCTCGAGAGCTTCATAGCCGGGGCGGAGAATTTCCATCCAGCGGCCCACAAAGCTGCTGGACTCTTCCAACTCGGGCGCTTTGCCAGAACACATGTTGTAGCAGCCTTCAACCCCGCCGCAGCCCGAGTGACCCAGCACGATCAGATGTGCCACTTTCAGACCTGAAATCGCATATTCCACGGCCGCAGAGGTGCCGTGATGGTGGCCGTCAGGATTAAACGGCGGTACCAGATTGGCAATGTTGCGGTGAATAAAGAACTCGCCCTGATCCGCGCCGAAGATCGAGGTGACATGCACACGGCTGTCGCAGCATGAAATCACCATCGAGCGCGGGTGCTGTCCGTCTTCGGCCAGACGCCGGTACCAGCCACGGTTTTCCGTATAAATCGTTGCCTTCCAACCGTGATAGCGGTTGACCAGATAGGCCGGAAGGGGGCGGGCATGTTCCATAGGCGCTTCTTTCGTTACTTCCGCAGGGATACGTGGCATTTTCATGAATTTCGAGTGATTTTTCACTCTTGTCTCAACCTTCTGGGAACCTTGTCTGCGTAAAACCACGGACATGGAAAATATAACACCCTTCCCCGCGCATGTTTCTGGCCCATCTCCTGATGTGGTTGTTCTCAATTGCCAGCATCGGATGTTCTTTGATCCTTCGCCCCTTATCCGGCTGTTTGCCGAAAAGGATTCCGATGACGCCGAAACGATTGTCTGCCGGATGTTGGAAGATATCGCATTGCGACTGGACATGTTGCAGCGTGCCCGTGCTGCTGACGCATTCGCCAAGATGCAGCGCCCTGCGGTGCGTATTGGTGTGGTCGCCGATCATATCGGCCTTACAGAGGTCTCTGTCGCGGCGGGTCACGTCTGCGCCTGTATCGGGCAAAAGGACTGGATCGCGCTGGATGCCACCATGGCACGGCTTGAGCGGGGCTTTGATATGGCCGTAAGCGAGGTGTGGAATTTCCGGGATTTATAGTGCCGGTGTGATCCGCGCTTGCAGCCTCCGGGCAGGAAGCTAGGGTTGGGCGTGACCATTTTCAAAAGGAACCGTCATGCCACTCGCCTTTGCAGATCCGACTGATGCCGCAATCCCTGTTGATGTCATCGAAAGTGATAATGTCGATGCAGTGCTTGAGGGCCTTTCTGCCGAAGCCCGGGCTTGGGCCAAAGCGCAGGAATTTAACGGATCTTTGGGTCAGGTGCTGTGTCTGCCGGATGCAAAGGGCGGCATTGCGCGGGTACTGGTGGGCTATAGCACAGCGGCACGCCGTGCGCGCGACAGGTTCCATATCGGGGCTGCAGCGGAAAAGCTGCCAGCAGGGACATATGAGATTGCAAGCGGGCTGCGCGACGATGCACTGGAGGAAGCCGCACTTGCATGGCTGTTGGCCGGGTACAGCTACGACCGCTACACGAAACCGTCCAAACCTGCCGCGCGCCTCGTTGCACCTGATGAGGTGGACGCCGGACGGATCGCGATCATTGCAAATGGCGAGGCGCTGACGCGCGAACTGATCAACACGCCGCCATCAGATATGGGGCCGGATGAGTTGGAAGACGCCGCGCGCGCCCTCGCGTCAGAACATGAGGCCAGCATCAATGTGATTACGGGTGATGACCTGATCACCAGCAATTTTCCGATGATCCATACGGTGGGGCGTGCGTCATCGCGCGCGCCGCGTTTGATTGACATGCGTTGGGGTGACACTGGCCCGCAGCTGACACTTGTGGGCAAGGGCGTGTGTTTTGACACCGGTGGCCTGAATATCAAACCTGCCAGTTCAATGGGGTTGATGAAAAAAGACATGGGCGGTGCAGCCACGGTGCTGGGCCTTGCGCATATGATCATGGCATTGGAGCTGCCTTTACGCCTGCGTGTGTTGATCCCTGCGGTGGAAAACAGCATTGATGGAAGTGCTTTCCGGCCGCAGGATATTCTGATGTCGCGCAAGGGGTTGACGGTCGAGATCAACAATACCGATGCCGAAGGGCGCTTGGTGCTGGCTGATGCGCTGACGCTGTCGGATGAGGATGATCCGGCGCTTGTGATTTCGATGGCAACGCTGACGGGTGCTGCGCGTGTGGCGGTGGGGGCTGATATCTCGCCGTTCTACACCGACAATGATGACCACGCCGATGCGCTTGCGAAGGCGGCGCGCAAGGTTGCTGATCCGGTCTGGCGGATGCCGTTCTACGAACCCTATGAGACCATGATCGAGCCCGGGGTGGCGGATCTGGATAACGCGCCCAAGGGTGGTTTTGCCGGGTCCATCACGGCAGCCTTGTTCCTGCGCCGTTTTGTGGAAAGCCCCTATATGCATTTCGACATTTACGGCTGGCAGCCAACGGCGGCGCCGTCCCGTCCGCGTGGCGGTGTCGGCATGGGCGCGCGCGCAGTGCTCGAGGCCCTGCCAGAGATGCTGAAGTTGTGACTGACAGGCGCCTGACCCCCGCGAATGGCCGTGTCGCTGCGATGCATCTTGCGGGGCAGGTTGATGCTGAACGCTATCTTGAAGGCTGGCCCGCCATGGTTGCTGCGCCAGTTGTGGACTTGCGCGCTGCACCTGATGGACCGCGTGACCGGCAACTGCTGCTGGGGGCGATCGTTACCGTGTTTGAGGATCTGCACGGTTGGTCCTTTGTTCAGGGGGGCGACGGTTATGTGGGCTATGTGCAGTCAGACCGTTTGGCCACAGTGACGCCACCATCGCATTTTGTCGCGACCGCCGCGACACATGCTTATGCGGAAGAAGACTTCAAATCCCCCGATCTGCATGGTCTGCCATTCGGGGCGCGGGTGAAGGTGCTGGATGAACGACGCAAGTTCTTTGAAACGAATGTCGGGTTTGTTCCCAAAAGCCACCTGCGCGCATTGGACAGGCCCTTTACCGATCCGGCAACCGTCGCGCAGTTGCATTTCGGTGCGCCTTATCTTTGGGGTGGGAATTCTACCCGTGGAATTGATTGTTCGGGGTTGGTCGCGGCGGCTTTGCTGGCCTGTGCGATCCCCTGTCCCGCCGACAGCGATATGCAGCAGGCCGATCTGGGCGCACCATTTGAGGGCGCCTATCAGCGCGGCGATCTTTTGTTCTGGAAAGGGCATGTGGGGATGATGGTGGATGACACCACGCTGATCCACGCGAATGCCCATCACATGGCGACCGCCTATGAACCGGTTGAGCGGGCAATCTTGCGGATCGAAGCGCAGGGTGACGGGCCTGTTGTGGCGCGCAAACGGCTCTAGTCGACCGCACGGATCAGTTTGCGCTCAAGCACGCGCAGGACCTGACGCAGGTCATTGCCGCGCTTGAGGATTTGTCCGTCCATTCCAATAACGGCGTATTGCCCTTGCCGCAGCCGCAGTTTGGGTCGCTTTTCGATGCGGTAGAGCGGGTGTTCGGCGGTGCGGCGGAATACCGAGAATACGGCAACATCGCGGAGATGCGACATGCCATAGTCGCGCCACTCGCCCGCGGCGACCATGCGGCCGTAGAGGCCGAGAATCACATTCAGTTCTGTCCTGTGGAACGCGACCTGCTCGGGTGCGTGAAACTGCGATGGAAGCTCAAAGGTCATGTCTCAGACTTGCGCCAAACCCCTGCAAAATCAAGGGTCCATCTTTCATTGCCATCGTTCTGCCATGAAATGAACGACGTAGCGTCACAACGCCTGCCAACTGGGAACACAACTGATTGCGAACATTCGGGTATAGCGAAATGCTACCCCGATGTTGCGGCCAATAGCCCCCACCCAGTTCGTGACATCGGGGAACTTTGTTTCCCCAACAGCTTTAGCCGCAGTCGATACGCTGGATTGTTTCGTCTTCACCGATGCGGAAATTCACCCGATCGGTCCGGAAATCCATCGTTACAGCATCGCCGGGCCTGATCACGCGGACAGGGCCAAGCAGTAATATCCGTTCAAGGGCCGTTGCCTGTTGCCCGATCAGCCCCGCGAATTCCGAGGCACCACAGGTGTCTTCGCTTTGCGGAGGCAGCGGGGCTTGGGTTGCGGTGCAACCGGCAAGAACGATCAATGCGAGATAGTGTTTCATCCTGCCATTTTCGGGTGTTTGGTCTCAAACACAAGGCATAGCGCACAGAGTGGTTGAACTTTTGTCCTGTTTGACTGATCGTCTAAGCAATCAATAAGGAGATACCCGATATGCGCACCCGTGCAGCCGTGGCACTAGAAGCGGGCAAACCGCTGGAAGTGATGGAAGTGAACCTCGAAGGCCCAAAAGCCGGTGAGGTGCTGGTTGAAATCAAGGCGACTGGTCTATGCCATACTGATGAATTCACACGCTCGGGCGCTGATCCCGAGGGCGCGTTTCCCGCGATCCTTGGGCATGAAGGTGCGGGCGTTGTGCTCGAGGTCGGCCCCGGTGTGACCACGCTGAAGCCCGGCGATCACGTCATCCCGCTTTACACACCCGAATGCCGCGAGTGCGAGTATTGTCTGAACCCGAAAACCAACCTGTGCCAGAAGATCCGCACGACCCAAGGTGCGGGCGTGATGCCGGATGGCACCTCGCGTTTTTCCATGCTCGATGGCACGCCGATCCTGCATTACATGGGCTGTTCGACCTTTGCGAACCACACTGTGCTGCCCGAGATCGCCTTGGCGAAGGTGCGTGAAGACGCGCCGTTCGACAAGATTTGCTATATCGGGTGCGGTGTCACGACGGGCATTGGCGCGGTGATTAACACGGCCAAGGTCGAGATTGGCTCTACCGCGATTGTCTTTGGTTTGGGTGGGATCGGCCTGAACGTGATCCAGGGCCTGCGACTGGCAGGTGCGGATCAGATTGTGGGCGTTGATCTGAACCCCGGCAAGGTCGAGATGGCCACACGTTTCGGCATGACCGATTTTGTGAACCCCAGCGAAGTTGACGGTGATCTGGTGGCGCATCTGGTTGCGCTGACAGGCGGTGGTGCGGACTATACCTTTGACGCAACCGGCAATGTGGGTGTGATGCGCACAGCACTCGAAGCGGCGCATAAGGGCTGGGGCGAAAGCATCATCATCGGTGTCGCCCCAGCAGGAGCAGAAATATCGACGCGGCCGTTCCAGTTGGTGACGGGCCGCAGCTGGCGCGGAACCGCCTTTGGTGGTGCGCGTGGCCGGACCGATGTGCCCAAGATCGTGGACTGGTACATGCAGGGCAAGATCGAGATCGACCCGATGATCACCCACAAGCTGAGCCTTGATGACATCAACAAGGGCTTTGATCTGATGCATGAGGGCAAATCCATCCGGGCTGTGGTTGAGTTTTAGGAGCTTTCCCGAGTGAAACCCAAAGGCCCGGTCATTGATCGGGCCTTTTTCGTAAAATGGGAAACGTGGTTTTATCTTTACTCCAGACGCGTTAGCGTTGTGATGTAGCCACCGTTATTCCAAATCACCCCAAGTCAAGGAACCTCGCCCGTGTCCAAAGACCGTATGCTGTTGGCCGTCTTGATTGATGCCGATAATATTCCCGCAAAATATGCCGCCGATATCATGCGCGAGATCACGACCTACGGTGAACCTGCGCTGCGGCGTGTGTATGGTGACTGGTCCAGTCCCGCGCTGGGCAATTGGAAAAAGGTGGTCATGGAGTTGGGCATGGTCGCCAATCAGGAAACCGCCAATACCAAAGGTAAGAACGCCAGTGATATCGGACTGGTGATTGACGCTATGGATATTTTGCACACGGGACGCTTTGACGGCTTTGTGCTGGTGTCTTCGGACAGTGATTTCACCGCCCTTGCCAACCGCATGCGCGAAAACGGGGTCGAAGTGATTGGTATCGGCGAAAGCAAAGCGCCGGTCAGTCTGCGCAATGTCTGCAATCGCTTTATCCTGATCGAGAACATTGTCAGCGCCGACAAGGAAGCCGAGAAGCCGCAGAAGGCTGGGAAACCGGAGCAGCAGACAACAAATGACCGTCACCCGCCATCCGAAGCGATCCCGCTGGTGATCAAGGCAATGAATAGTATTGATCCCGAGGGCGAGTGGTTTTCGCTGGGCCAGCTTGGTCAGTATATTACCCGTGCCAGTCCAGACTTTGATCCGCGCACCTATGGTAGCCCGAAACTGAGCGATTTGCTGGAAAAGACTGGGCGGTTCGAGATCAAAAAAGCCCAAGGGCGCAATGTTGAGGTGCGGCGGCTGGATTAAACCCCGTAGCGCGCCATGAACATATCGACTGCACCGTCGATCACGCGCTGTTTCTCGGCCGGCGTGAATTCATCATCCATGTTGAACACCATACGCGGAAACAGGTCGGCTTTGCAGAGTTCATGGAATTGTTCCGCCGCCAGTTCGAAATCGGTGATCGCCAGTTCGTTTTTTTCCACAGCTTTGTGGAAGAAATCTACCAAACGGCCACGGATCAAAAGCGGGCCGCTTTCGTAGAATTCACGTCCGAGTTCCGGGAAACGGTCGCTTTCGCCTACACAAATCCGGAAAATGCGTTTGCCGAATTGCGAGGTGATGAAATCCACCATCTCGACAGCAATCGCATTGAGCACTTGCCGGACAGGCGCATCCATATTGATCGTTTCGATCGCATGTTCGGCCTGACGAGCGCATTCGGTCTTGGCCACTTGCATGAACAAAAAGCGCTTGTCGGGAAAATAGCTATAGAGCGTTGCCTTAGACACACCCGCCGCCTTGGCGATGTCATCAACCGAGGCCCCTTCGAAACCGTCAGACAAAAAGACTTGTCGGGCGCCTTCAAGCACCTGATCAAACTTCCGTCCTTTTTTGGGTTGTGGCGTGCCGTCGGGCATCTTGGGCTCCTTACAGGTCTGCATCATAGAACGATCAGTTCACTTGCGGCAAGGACATAGCAGCGACGGGGCGCCAGGAGAATAAAACCCCATCGCTGCTACAGCGCTACTTGCCCAGCAGGGTGCAAGTTTCGCTGGAAAGCGTGCCAAGGTTGGCACAGCCTTTGGTCGTCTCAGGTGAGGGTTGAGACGTTTGGGTTTGCGTCGATGTATCCGTCTGCGTCGACTGGGCAGACACGGCGCCCGCAGCAACAGCGATGCCTGCGGCGATCAGGATAAAGAAGAGACGAGACATGGCTGGGTCCTGCTTGTTTCTGTTCGTGACACTTATCTAAACCGATCAGTTCAGATTGCAAGGTGTAAGCTGAACGATTTAGTTTATTTTTTTGCTTGAGATTTCCGCTAGAGATCATAACTTAGAATTATTCTAAGAAAGGATCAGACTCATGCTGCAGGCATTCGGTTACCGCCGCCGCTTTAGCGAACTGTCAGAGCAAGAGGTTCTGGCGCTGGCGATTTCATCGGAAGAAGATGATGCCCGTATCTATCGTGGCTATGCTGAACGGCTTCGTGCGGAATACCCCGCCTCAGCGGCCATCTTTGACGGTATGGCCAAAGAAGAGGATGGCCATCGCCAGCGGCTGATTGATTTGCACCGCAGCCGTTTTGGCGAAGTGATCCCGCTGATCCGCCGCGAACATGTTTCGGGGTTCTATGCCCGCCGTCCGGTCTGGCTGGTCGAAAACCTCGGGCTTGAACGCATCCGCGATGAAGCCGCCCAGATGGAGCGTGACGCGGAGCGGTTCTATCTGGCGGCTGCTGCTGCGACAACCGATGCGGCGACGCGTAAACTCTTGGGTGATCTCGCGGCGGCGGAAGCAGGCCATTCGGACAAAGCCCAGGAGTTGGCGGAGGCGCATCTTGCAGGCGACACCAAGTCAGAGGAAGAAACGGCGGCCCACAGGCAGTTCGTGCTGACGTGGGTGCAGCCGGGGCTTGCCGGTTTGATGGATGGCTCGGTATCGACCCTTGCGCCGATCTTTGCGGTGGCTTTCGCGACCCAAGACACATGGACCACCTTCCTTGTCGGTCTGGCGGCATCGGTGGGTGCCGGCATCTCGATGGGATTTACGGAAGCCGCTTCGGATGACGGCCAGATTTCGGGCCGCGGATCGCCCTATAAGCGCGGTCTGGCGGCAGGTGTGATGACCACTATCGGTGGTCTGGGCCATGCTTTGCCCTACCTCATCACCGATTTCTGGACCGCCACGATCATTGCCTTGATGGTTGTTTTTGTCGAGCTTTGGGCGATTGCCTGGATCCAGAACCGCTATATGCAGACACCTTGGCTGAAGGCCATTTTTCAGGTGGTTCTGGGTGGTGCCCTGGTCTTTGGGGCCGGTGCTTTGATTGGTGCGGGCTAGACGTCGCGGACCATCGTCGTTGAGGCGCTGAAGCCAAAGATATGCCGCAATAGGCCGATCCTCACGGTCTTGACCTCTTTGAACCCCACGTGCCGGTAAAGCGCCTTGGCGCGCGGATTGGTGTCGACCACATCCAGTCTGACCTGATCAAAACCGCGGCGCCTAGCCTCATCCACGATTGCATCAAGCAGCGCGGTGCCCACACCCATCCCACGCGCTTCGGGGGCGACAAAAAGGCCGTCCATCAAGAAGCGTTCGTTCTCGGTGTCGCGTTCCAGCAGGGACAGGAGTGAGCAGCGAATAGCGGCACTGACCCAGCCATAGACCCTGCGCAGGTCGCTGAAATCACCACCGACCAAAGCCCCTTGCGCGGTTTTGAACCCCGCAATGCCCAACAGCCGTCCGTTGTCGTCATGGGCGCAGATGCCATGATCCGGCCGCAGAACCGCGCGCACAAATATCAAGGCCTGATACTTGGGTCCCATTGTAAAACCCAGTTTTTCACCAAAAGCATCCCAGTAGAGGGAAGCCGCTTCCTCGCGGTCTTTTTCCGGTATGCCGACAGTAATTTTCATGCATCAAAACTATGGAATGGAAGAAAGGCGACCGGATCACCGGGTGCGACCTTTTGCGCCGGATCGTCAAGTTCCACAAGCCCTGTTGCCCAGCTTAGCCCGGATACGCGGCCTGATCCTTCGGAGGGAAAAACCACAGCGGCGCCGTTTTCGATCCGCGCGCGCAGGTATTCACGACGGCCTTCCTTTTTGGATTTGGTGAAACCGGCGGGCACCATATAGCGCGCGGGGGTTTGCCATGTGCCACCTGCCAGAACCCGCAGAGCAGGCGCGACAAAGACCAGCGCGCAAACCATTGCCGCGACCGGATTACCGGGCAGGCCGAAGACGGGCTTGCTCTGCCATTGTCCCATCGCAAGCGGGCGTCCGGGTTTCATAGCGATCCGCCAAAGCGCGAAGGACCCTGTGTCTTTGAGAAGGGCAGACATATGGTCTTCATCCCCCGCCGATGCGCCGCCGGATGACACGATCACATCGCAGCGCCTGGCGGCATCATCGAGGATAACGCGCAGGCGGTCGCGGTTGTCGGGGGCGCGGCCAAGGTCGATAACATCGTAGCCCCATTGACCGACCAAAGCCGAAAGCATGGGGCGGTTTGCATCGAAGATCTGCCCGTCCGTCACCGCGTCGCCGGGATTGCGTAACTCGTCACCGGTCGAGAGGATACCGACCCGCAGTTTCTGATAGACGCGGAGCTTGTCCACACCAGCAGCGGCCATCGTGCCAAGGTCTGCTGCGGTCAGCTTGCGTCCTGCATGCAGAATGACCTGCCCCGCCTGCATATCCTCACCTGCTTTGCGCGCATTCGCGCCCTGTTTGATTGGGCCGTGAAAGCTGACATGTGAGGTGGTCGCGCTGACGTCTTCTTGCAGCACCACGGTGTCGACGCCTTGCGGCAGGTTCGCCCCTGTCAGAATACGGATCGCGTGATCTGCGGGGACGTTTCCGGCAAATGGCGCGCCTGCGGCAGCGCGGCCCTGCACTAAGGGTAGACGGTTGATGCCTTCGGGCGCGGGGCCAGCAAAACCATAGCCGTCAACGGCGGCATTTGGGGCGGGCGGATGCGCGCGCGCGGCGGTGACGTCCGCCGCCAGAATGCAGTTGGCCGCGTCTTTGAGGGGGATGTTCCGTGTGCCTGTGACGCAGGACAGCTCATGGCGCAAATGGTCGAGGGCCGTTTCGACAGGTGTCCAATGCGCGCCTTGCGGCATCGCAAAGCAGTCGTTCTTCAGCGGGGGTGGAAGAGGCCCCTGTGTCAGCAGCGCTTCATGGCCCAGACCGAGAATCCAGCCTTCTGTGTTGGTGGGGACATCAAGCAACTGGGCAAGGTTTTCGGCGGGCATCGCCGAGAGCGTTTCTGCCATGACCTGCACTTGGCGGGCGTCCTTGATCTGGCCCTCGGGCTGGGTTGCGGCGATGTTTTTTGCGATCAGCGATGGCCAGATTTCGACCAGCGCGATGGGTGTCGAGAGCGGTTCGAACGGCCAAGTGGTGAGCGCATCGTCAAAGGTTTTGCGCAGGCGGGCGAGCATGGGCAATCCCATGATCACCTGACTGCCTACCGCCCCCGCACCTGAAAGCTGCCAGACGGGGAATGCGCCTTTGGCCTGCTCCTCGGCTTTGCGTTTCTCAGGCATACCGTGGCTGTCGCGTGCCAATCCTTTACGCGGCAGATGCGGAATATCGCGTTGCAACCCATTGCCCCAGAAGGGGCCCGTGCCGGGGAATTGCGCGTTGATTTCCCCGGCCAGATCAAAGCGGTTGTTGGATTTGGGGTCGTCCTGCACGCGCGCGGCGAACCAGTCCCAAATTGCGAAAGGATCATCGGTGCCGATCAGGGTTCTGCCGAAACCTGAAGGATAGCCAAAGGCAAAGTCAAAACCGGCAAAGACGCGGCGGCCAGCCTTTGTTTCAGCTTTCAGAAAATCGGTGATCCATTCTTCGGCAACGTGGCGGTTGCGCATGTAAAGGGGGGGCTCGGCCATGCCGTCGCGCGCAGCACAGACCCAGATGGCGTCTTTCTTCGGGGTCGCCCCGCGGTCATTGCCGCCAGACCAGTCGACCATAAGGAAGGTGTCGAAGATCACAGGCCGACCTCGGAGAGGATGAAATCGGCGATGGCTTTGGTATCGTTCAGATCAAAGCGTGGTTGCGTCACGTCGAGTGCGCAATCGCTCGCGACTGCGCGGACGGTGGGGTCATCTTGGGCAAGAACGGGGTGCTTGTTCTCGGCGCGGTAGGCCTCGATTTTGGGGTGGGAGTCGCGTTTGTAACCTTCGACCAAAATCAGATCGACAGGGTCGAGTTTTGCCAGAAGATCAGCAAGCGGGACTTCGTCATTGTCGCGCAATTCCGTCATAAGGGCCCAGCGGGTTGCTGATGAAAGAAGCACTTGATGCGCACCTGCATGGCGGTGGCGAAAGCTGTCTTTGCCGGGGTGATCGACATCAAAGCTGTGGTGCGCATGTTTCAGGGTCGAGACGGTGAAGCCGCGGCTTGTGATTTCGGTCACCAGTCGTTCCATAAGGCCGGTTTTTCCTGCGTTCTTATAGCCCGTGACGCCGTAGATTTTCATAGCATATGTTCCGCTTTTACGAGGTCCTGAGGGGTATTGACGTTAAAAAAGGCAGCATCGTCGGGGAATGCGGCGGTCGCGCAGCCGTGTTGATCTGTCCACAACACGACCTTGCGCAACCCGTCATTGAGGGCCGCGCGCAGGTCATCGCGCAGAGCGGTGGGCCAGAGCCCGAAGGTCGGGTGGCGGCCATCCGGCGTGCGGGACAGGGCGATTTGCGTGCCTGCATCTTCGGCGGCTTGCAACAGGCGCGGCACCAGATCGCACGGAAAGAAAGGTGTGTCAGCCGCGGCGGTCACGATATGGCTGGCCCCTTGCGCGGCGGCCCAGTCCAGCCCCGCGAGCACTCCCGAGAGGGGGCCTGCGAACCCGTCGATGCTGTCAGCGATCACCGGCAGGTTTAGGTGGGCAAAGCGTGCGGGATCGCCGTTGGCGTTCAGGGCGAGGCCTGCGACCTGCGGTTCCAGTCGGTCGATCACATGCGACAGGATCGTCCCGCTGCCCAAAGGCAGCAGCCCCTTGTCGCCCCCACCCATGCGTGTGGCCTGGCCGCCTGCGAGAATGACGCCGAGGGGGTGCTTCATCGGGAAACCTGCGTATAGGTTGTCTGTTGAAGCCTCCGGCGGGAGTGTATTTGGCAAGTTGATGCAGGGGTCATGTGCTTGCCTTGCGTCCCATTTTGCGGGGTTCGTCGGCGATAAGGGCGGGGTCTGCGTCACGGATCAGGCGCTCTTCGCCCGAGAGGCAGACAAAACGTTGCCCTTTCATGCGCCCGATCAGCGTCAGGCCGATCTGGTTGGCGATCTCAACCCCCCACGCGGTGAAACCGGAGCGGGAGGCGAGGACAGGAATACCCATCATCGCGGTTTTGATCACCATCTCGGATGTCAGCCGGCCTGTGGTGTAGAGGATTTTGTCAGCAGCGCTGACCCCTTCGGAGAGCATCCAGCCTGCGATTTTATCGACGGCGTTGTGGCGGCCCACATCCTCCATATAGACCAGCGGGCGGTTGTCCTGACACAGGATCGTGCCGTGGATTGCGCCTGCTTCGAGATAGAGTGAGGGGGTGCGGTTGATCTGTGCGGCAAGCGCGTAAAGATCGGATGTGCGGATCTGGACAGGTGGCAGCGTGACACCTTCAATCCCTTCCATCATGTCACCGAAGACCGTGCCGACAGCGCAACCGCTGGTGCGGGTCTTTTTCTTGAGTTTGTCTTCAAAGCTGGTTTGCGCCTCGGTACGGACCACGACGGTTTCAAGCTCTTCGTCGTAGTCCACACCGGTAATCACATCATCCGCGCGCAGCATGCCCTGATTGCGTAGAAAACCAAGTGCCAGATAGGCGGGATAGTCACCGATCGTCATGGCGGTGACAATTTCCCGGGAATTGAGAAAGATCGTCAGCGGGCGTTCCTCAACCACGTTCAGTGCAACGGTTGCCCCTGTCTGATCCGTGCCGGTGACAGCGCGCGTCAGGCGCGCAGCACCCGGATCAGGGGCAATCAGGTAGCCAGAGGTATCGCGGTTCTGTGCCAATTGTCATTTCCTGTGCGCATGGGTAAAGGCAGATGTAACCCGCGTGAGGCTAGGGCAAAGCCATGACGACTTCTACCATGAAAACACCTGCAACTTCGGCCTATTGGGCCGGGCTGCGCGATGGTGCGCCATTCATTCTGGTCGCCGCACCTTTTGCCATGGTGTTTGGAGTTGTTGCCACTGATGCGGGCCTGACCCTGGCACAGGTCATGGGTTTTTCTGTGCTGGTCATTGCAGGGGCGTCGCAGTTTGCGGCCCTGCAGATGATGGTTGAAAACGCGAGCATTGCCTTTGTTTTGCTGGCGGCGCTGGCGGTGAACCTGCGGATGGCGATGTATTCGGCATCACTGGTGCCCCATCTGGGGGCGGCCCCTTTGTGGCAGCGGGCCTGTGTCGCCTATCTGAACTTCGATCAGCCCTATCTTTTATCGATCTCGCGCTATGAGGCGCGCCCTGCAATGACTGTGCCCGAACGGTTCGCCTATTTTATCGGGGCGGCCACGCCGATCACGCCGCTGTGGTTCTTGATGACATATGTCGGCGTTGTGGCCGGCAAGTCGATCTCGGATGCTTGGGCGCTTGATTTCATTATGCCCATCATGTTCTTGGCGTTGGTTGCACCCATGGTGAAATCGCTGGCGCATGCTGCGGCAGCGGCGGTATCGGTGTCAGTGGGGTTGTTACTGGTGGGGTTGCCTTCCGGCACAGGCCTGTTGATCGCGGCGGGGGCGGCGATGCTGACGGGCGCATTGGTCGAAGTTTGGCTAGAGAAGCGTGCGCAATGAATTATTCAGCGGCTGAAATCTGGACAATTATCGGGGTTATGGGGATCGGCACCTTTCTGATCCGGTTTTCATTCCTGGGTCTGATCGGTGACCGTCCGATGCCGCAGTTTGTGCTGCGCCTGCTGCGGTATACGCCTGTTGCGGTTCTGCCCGCGATGGTGGCGCCTTTGGTGCTGTGGCCGACGGCGACTGACGGGCAATTTGATCCGGTGCGGATGCTGGCGGCGATGGCGACTGTTGCGGTCGGGCTTTGGTCACGCAACGTGCTATGGGCCATCTTCGCTGGCGCTTTGACGCTTTACGCTGCGATGGGGATTACTGCTGTCCTCTGAGGATGGCTGTGATCTCTTCCAAAGCAAGTGTTTTGTCGTCAGCGTCGTTTTCGCGATATTCGAGCGTGGTGACACCGGGAAGTTTTGCGAAGTCTTCCTCGATCCGGTTTGGCCCCCAAGTCTGGCGGATCCCTTCGAAGCCCGGAAGCTGCCGCAGTATCCGCGAGGTAACACGGGCGCAGTTTGCTTGCGGGACAGGGCCGGAGACAAGCGCGAGGTTCAGGGCCTGTTCTGCCACCTCTGGTGCAACATTCACCGTTTGCCCGACGACATAGTAAGTCTCACGCGCGTGGAAGCTGACATAGAATTTTTCCAGCCGCGGGGTAACGCCGAAAAGGACGTCATTGCGTTCGGGCATCACGTCTTGCTTGAACGATCCCGCAGGGTCGAAGAGCACGCGCTGGCTTGCGTTTATGAGCAACGCGCTATGGGCGCCGTTGTCGGAGCCCACGTTCTTCATTGTGTAAAGGGTCAGATATTTACTGCCGGGCTTGCGGTGGATGGCCCGCGTCACAACATCATCAGGGGCCCACACCTCTTGCGCGGTGCAGGCTGAAAGCGCCAGTGGCAGGCCGATTAGAAAGCCGCGCCGGTTCACGGCAGATTAGACCGCGATGAGCGCGAGGAAGATCAGGAAAACGATAATGCCGATCGTCGCCTTGGTTGTCATGCTCATGAAACCTTCAAAGGTTTTTTCCTGAGTAGTGATATCCATTTCGCCGTGCTTGTGTTCAGCCATGGTCCGGTTCCTTCAAACTTTGATTTGTCATTCGCATAGCCGATTCATTTCGCGCTGTCACGCGGTCAGGTCGTCACATCCGCGTCGTTATCCAAAGCTGTGGCCAGTTGAAACCCGATCCGTGTGGGTTCGGGCTGGTCACTGTGTTTCGGGCTGGCTACCAAGGTCACATTCAGCTGGCTGACATGTTGGATCAACTGGGTGCGTGCGCCACTGTTGTCGATGCCGTAGTAAGTCACGATATCGGGGTCATAATACCCCAAGCCCTCGATCTTGATCACACCGGTGTTGCCGCCCGCAAGGCCCAGTCCGACCTCGTGATCGTTGTCCAGTTGCGCTTCAAAGTTCTGGATATACATAATGATGCGCTCATAAGCCCATTGTGCCGCGCTTTTGGGGGCATTGGGGGTTTTGAGTGCTTTGGGCGCGTTGTCCCCGGTCACTGGTCTGGCGTCAGGGTTGGTGTGGATTTCGCGGCATTTTGGCAGAATGTCATCTTCCAGCATTTCAGCCGAGGTTTCAATTTCCATGGTAGTCTTGGTCATAGTGGCACCGCGGTTGTTTCCTTGATCTCCTCCATAACGAAACTGGCCGAGATATCCGAGACAGAAATCCGCGAGGTCAGCCGTTTGTAGAAGGCGTCATAGGCCGGGACGTCGGCGACGCGGACACGCAAGACATAATCAAGATCGCCCGTCATCCGGTAGGCGCCGACGACTTCCGGAAAGCTATGTAGCGTCACTTGAAAGCGCTTCATCCAATCCGCATCATGGGCGTTCGTGCGGATCAGGACCATTGCGGTGAGTGGCACCCCCACGCTGGCGGGATTGACCAATGCAACACGGCCTTTGATAACACCCGACTGCTCGAGCGCTTTGATCCGCCGCCAACAGGCGTTGCGCGACAGGTTCACAGCATCGCTGACGTCATCGACCGATAACGTTGCATCAGTTTGAATGATCCGCAGAATTGCGCGGTCTATAGTGTCTAGTGAATGGCCCATAATTGGGATTTTATCCCAATATTGATATAATTGGCAATCACGTTTGGGATCAATGTGCAGCAGGACTTCGATAATTTGCCATAAAGCAAAGAAGGAACCCGCTCTCATGTCTGACGCATCGCACAGCACATCCCGCAAGAACCCGCTCGCCGCCCTTTTCTTGGACCACCCTGCCACCGTGGATGAGACCTATTTCCAGCACATGCGTTTTGCTTTCGGCTTTGCGTTCTGGTTGGGTACCGCAGCGCTTGCCGCTTTGGTCCATGCGATTGTGCCTGCGCTGTGTGAGACCACCGCAAGCCGCATTCTCAAGCGCCTTCACGCCCGGATTGAAAGCCGCCACTGATATGTGCCGTATCGCGGCCTATACCGGCCCTGAAATTCCGCTTGAAAACATCATTGTGCGTCCTGCCCATTCGTTGCTGGCGCAAAGCCAGCATGCGAATGAAGCCAAGCTGACAGTGAACGGTGACGGCTTCGGGATCAGCTGGTATGGCGCGGACACTGCTCCCGGTCTTTACCGTGATGTCCTGCCGGCGTGGGCGGATGAGAACCTGACAAACCTGTGCCGCATGGTGCATTCGCGCCTCTTTATCGCGCATATCCGTGCGTCCACTGTGGGCGAGACCAGCCGTGCGAACTGCCATCCGTTCAAGTTCGGTAAATGGTCCTTCTGCCACAACGGCCAGATCCCGCATTTCAGAACCATCCGGCGCCGAATGCTGGCGGCACTCCCCGATCATCTGTTTGAGGCGATGCAGGGTACAACTGACAGCGAGATGATTTTCTTCACTCTGCTGGCAAACGGGCTCGAGGCTGATCCGGCTGCAGCGATGCGCGCGACGCTCGCGCAAATCGGACCTGCGGGTGATGATGGCCCTATCAAGATCACGTGTGTTTTCTCCGATGGTGAAACGCTTTTTGCGTTTCGTCATGCGACTGCGGGCAACGCACCGTCGCTTTATGCCTCGGGTGTATTGGATAATGGCGGACGTTCGCTCGCGTCCGAGCCGTTGTGTGGCACTGCTGCACGGTGGAGTGCCATTCCGACCGACACGATCTGTGCGATGACGGTCGCAGGGGTAAAAACGCTGGACGGATTGGTCGCGGCCTAGGCCGCCTGATATGCCCATGCGCCATCGTCGCGCAGTTGCCGTGTAACAAGGCCCGCCTGGTGCAGGTGATTGAGGTGGGCGACCGCCTCGACCAGGGCCAGACCGTATTCGCCCCCGCCGATGTTGCGCTTGAAGAGCGGGATGAAACACTCGCCAGCGCTATGGGGTTCTGTCAGGTGCTCCATCAGGCGTTTTAGCGCGCCGTGGTGATTGTCGATCAGTTGCGCCAGCCGCGTCGGCAGACCCGTGAAAGGCAGTTTATGGCCACCAAGCACGAGGTGACCGGTCTGTGCCACGCTCTGGAATTTCTCGCAGGAGGTCAGCCAGTCGGTGACGGGATCGGCCTCGGGTTCTGTGGGATAGACACCAAGGTTCGGGCTGATTGACGGCAGGAGCTGGTCGCCTGCAATGACCAGATTGTCGTCGCGGCTCCAGAAGGTTGCATGTTCGGGGGCGTGGCCGTCGCCCATGCGGATATCCCATGTACGCCCGCCCATTGTGATTGTGTCGCCATCCACAAGACGGGTGTAGCCCAGGGGTAGCGGAGCGACGCAATCGGCAAAATTGAAGGGGCGTTCGGTTTTGCGGGTTTCCAGCACCGCGGGGTCCATGCCTGCACGGGTGTAAAAATGCAGCGCTTGCGCGTTTGGCACGTCTTGCACATCCAGCGTCAGCATCCGCGCCATCAGCCATCCGGTGCGCGGCATGGCGAGACTTGCACCTTGGTCCATGAACCACGCCGCCAGCCCGACGTGATCGGGGTGATGGTGGGTGACAACAACGCGTCCCACAGGTTTGCCAGCCAGCGGCCCTTCCAGCAATGTGCCCCAGATTGCCCGCCCGCGTTTGGACGCAAAGCCCGTGTCGATCACTGTCCAGCTATCGCCGTCGTCCAGCGCGTAGACATTGACGTGATCCAGTTTCATGGGCAGGGGCAGGCGCATCCAGAGTACACCGGGTGCGACTGTCATCGCCTCACCCTCTGCGGGCGGATCCTGAAAGGGATACCGGATGCCGCGTTGGTCGTCAGGCATTATGCGGCAAGATCGTCTGCGGTGATGGCCATGAGATCGGTTGCCCCTTCACGTGTGTGTGCCAAAAGGCCTGTGTGTTCGGGGAGCATACGTTTAATGTAGAAGGTTGCAAGGCGGGCGCGGCTGGCGTCGCCTTCGACTGCGCTTGCCAGATGCACATGTCCGCCAAGAACCCGCGCAAAGGCACGCAGATAGGGGACGGCGCCTGCAAAGCGGGCGTTCAGATCGTCCTGTGCGGCCAGCCATTCGGTTGTTTCTCGCAGGCTCTCTGCTGCTTGCCAGACCGCTTCGGCCAGTTGCGGATGGGTCGCTTTGGCAGCTTCGGCCCCCTGTTCGATTTCTTCGAGGATACGGAATGCGGCCTCACCCCCGTCCATCAGTTTGCGCGCCACAAGGTCCATGGCCTGAATGCCGTTGGTGCCCTCGTAAATCGTGGCAACGCGTACGTCGCGCGCGTATTGGGCGGCGCCGGTTTCCTCGATAAAGCCCATGCCGCCGTGGACTTGGATACCGGTCGCGGCAACTTCGCAGCCCACATCGGTGCAGAATGCTTTGCTGATGGGTGTCAGGAAGGCAGCACGCGCCTGCCATTCGGCGCTGCCGATGGCATGTGCCATATCGATCGCCACGGCGTTCATCAAGGTGATCGCGCGGGCGGCGTAGGTGTCGGCCTTCATAGTGGTCAGCATGCGCCGCACGTCGGCGTGCTCAAGGATCGCCCCGCTTCCGGGCGCTTTGCCCTGTTTGCGGTCTTGGGCATAGGCAAGGGCGTGTTGCAGTGCCGCCTCGGCGATGCCGACGCCTTGGGTTGCGACGCCCAGCCGCGCATTGTTCATCATCGTAAACATCGCGGCCATGCCGCCGTGTTCTTCGCCCACTAGCCAGCCCGTGGCGCCGGAATATTCCATCACCGCGGTGGGCGAGCCGTGCAGGCCCATTTTGTGTTCAAGGCTGACCACGCGCAGATCATTCGGTGTGCCGGGGTTTCCATCTGCATCAGGGATCAGTTTCGGAACCATGAACAAGCTGATGCCTTTGGTGCCCGCCACACCATCGGGCAGGCGTGCCAGCACTAGGTGGCAGACGTTCTGCGTGAAATCATTGTCGGCCCAGCTGATGTAGATCTTCTGACCGGTGATCGCATAGGTCCCGTCACCATTGGGTTCGGCCTTGGTCCGCAACGCGCCCACATCAGACCCAGCCTGCGGTTCCGTCAGGTTCATCGTGCCGTTCCATTCGCCCGAGACCAGCTTGGGGATGTAGAGGGCCTTGATCGCATCCGAGGCGTGGTGTTCCAGCGCCTCGATCTGGCCCTGGGTCATCAGCGGGCTGAGTTGCAGGGCAAGGCAGGCGCCTGCAAGCATTTCATTGACTGTGGTCGTCAGGGTCATGGGCAGGCCAAGGCCGCCATTCTCCTGGCTGGCGGACATGCCGATCCAGCCACCGGTCGCGATTGCGTCGTACCCTTCCGCAAAACCGGGGCTCGTGCGGACGATACCGTTCTCGAGGCGGGCGGGGTGCAGATCGCCTGCGCGGTTGAGCGGAGCGAGAATATCTTCGGACATCTTGGCGGCTTCGGTGAGAATCGCTTGGGTCATGTCAGGGGTGGCTTCGGCAAAGTGATCTGTTGCCGCAACCTGATCAAAGCCGACCACATGATCCATCAAGAAACGGAAATCGCTGACAGGTGCGCGATAAGGCATTGCTTCATCTCCAAATTATGCAGCCGCTTGGCAAAAGCCGGGGTGCAGGCTAAGCATCAAGCATGCGGCTACCCTATCGCAGTGCGGCCACCCATCAACCAAAACGCCACGTCATGACCGATGAACAATCCCTGATGCTCCAACCGGATGTTGCCGGATTGGAAAGAGCCGCGGCACTGCTGGCGGGCGGGGGATTGGTATCTTTTCCGACCGAAACGGTCTACGGACTGGGTGCCGATGCGCGTAATAATACGGCCGTCGCGAAGATCTTTGCCGCCAAAGGCCGCCCGAGCTTTAACCCGCTGATCGTGCATGTGGCAGATATTGCCGGCGCAGAGAAATACTGCGTTTTCAACGACACAGCTTATGCGCTCGCACAGGCCTTCTGGCCCGGTGCGCTGACGCTGGTGTTGCCACTGCGCGCCGATGCGGGCGTGTCGCAACTGGTGACAGCGGGGCTCGGGACTTTGGGGGTCAGGGTTCCGGACCATCCTGTGGCGCTTGGGTTGCTGGCGCGTTTCGGTGGCCCTGTGGCCGCACCATCGGCCAATCCCTCGGGGCGTGTCAGCCCGACGACTGCCGCCCATGTTGCGGCTGGCCTGGGGGGCAGGATCGATGCCATCGTGGATGGGGGCGCCTGTCCGGTCGGCGTGGAATCAACCATCGTGAATTGTGTGGGTGAACCTGCTTTGTTGCGAGCGGGTGGCATTCCGCTCGAGGCGCTCGAGGCCTGTTTGGGGCGTCCTCTGGCGCGTCCGGCTGATCCGGCCATGCCGACCTCACCCGGACAACTGGAATCACATTACGCGCCGCGCGGTAAGGTGCGTTTAAACGCACCTTACGCCGAAGAGGGCGAAGTCCTGCTGGGGTTTGGTCCGGTGGATGCGGATCTGAACCTGTCTGCTGCGGGCGATCTGACCGAGGCGGCGGCGCGCCTTTTTGCCTGTCTGCATCAACTTGATGCAATGGGGGCAGAAAAGATTGCCGTCTCACCTATTCCGGATCATGGGTTAGGGCAGGCGATCAACGATCGCCTGAAACGCGCCGCTGCCCCGCGCTAGCGGTCTTTAGCCTTCTTTGCGTTCAATATAGCCGCGCAGTTCTTCGGCTTCCTGGCGTGCTTCACGCAAACCGTCCATAGCCGCGCGCAATTCGGCTTCGGTCTGGCTGAGCTGGTTGGTGATCTCGGCTTCGCGCTGTTGCAGATAGGTGATCGCCTGATCGCGGGTTTCCTCGGCTTCGTGCAGCGCTTGCGCCATCTTGTCCAATTCGCCGATTTCCGCCTTGGTCACGCGCGTAAAGCGGTTCACCAGCCAGCTTGCAAACCACCCCAGAACGAAGGCCACAAAAAGAATGACGGCCGTTGCGATGATGAATTCTGTTCTGTTCATTGGCTTCGTCTATTCGCTTTCTGCTGCGCTGTCATCCGTATCTGTCGCCGCCTCTTCGTCGGGGGCATCACCGGTCAATTCCTCTGCGAGTTCATCCAGGACCGACACGTCTTCGGCGGGGGGTTCAGGCAGGATCAGGCTGAACTCGATACGCCTGTTTGCCTCGCGGCCTTCTTCGGTATCGTTATCGGCGATCGGGTTTTCTTCGCCGAAACCGATGGATTCGAAAGTGGAGACTGGCACCCGACGTGCGCGCAAAGCTGTCAGGACCGCATCGGCGCGGTCTTGGGACAACTGCTGGTTCATCACTTCGCGCCCCTGACTGTCAGTAAAGCCGGACACCCTGATCCGCAGATCGCCGCATTTCTTCAGGATGTCGGCAATATCGTCCACGACAGGCTGCGTATCGGCTGTGAGGTCGGCTGAACCGGGGTCAAAGGTGATTTTGCGCCCCTCCGTCACAGCAATAATCTGCGCGATACATTCTTCCGGTGTGGGCAGGCCCGCGATTGGGTCAAGCTCTTTGACATAGGTGATGTCGATATCGAAATCAGCGGTCTGCCCGAGCTTTTCGATGAGCAGCCGCGACACTGCGGCGCTGGCATTCTCGTTGCCGGTATTGCCGCGGACCGTCAAATTTTCCGGCTCCACGATCACCGCGCCATTGGAAAGCTCCGAGAGCGCCTCGATCCCTGCAAGAACGCGGACCGACCAGCCGGCAGGCAGGCCCTCGGCTACCCGTGTTCCCATCGTGATATTGCGCTGGGCAAAGCGGGCGCTGGCGAAATTCTCGACAACTGTATTGGTGATGTCATCGGGCACGCGCCCGCGCAGCTGCACTTCACCCTCGGGGCTGAGGGTGGCCGTGAACTGGGGCAGTTCCTCGACCGCATCGCTGGGCAGATCAGGCAGTTCAGCCGTCAAGGCGAATGCATCCGGGAGCGAATTTTCCAGCCGGCCTACAATATTGTCAAAGGTGGCTTGTCCGGTGCCTGCGGGTGCGATGAGCGTGACGTCCGTGTCAGAGACAGTGATCGTGCCGCCGCCCATGTTCTTTACCGCAGTTATAGACTGTGCGACGGCCTCGCCCCATGTGCGTGACGGAGCGCCGAGTGCGAAAACACAGTTCGCTTGCCCGGCAAAACCGGCCGCGGTCGCGGCGGTCATGATCTGGCTCAGCGCCTCTTCGGTGTCAACGGCACAGGCATCAAAACGTGCGCCTTCCTCATCAAGGATAAACCGTGTTGTGAAAGGCGAAATGACCGGCCGCGGCGCACTGATCTCGACCGAGACGCGGACCCCGTCGGGCATGTTGCGCGCCAGTGCGACTTCAAAGCGGCGCTTTTCTTCGGGGCTGTCAGAGATCGCATTTACGATCACGCGGTTCGCGTTCACGGATATCTTTGATTTGTTCAGAATCTCGAGCGACCGCAGGGCATAGTTCACTGCGGCGCGCCAGTTCGGCGGCGTTGGATAATCGGCGACCTCAAGAAGATCCGTGACCGGCAGCCCATCGGCGATATCGGTGATGCGTTCGGCCAGCGCTTCGCGGTCGGTTGTGGCAGGGATCAGTCCGATCAGTGATACGCCGGCATTGTTGCGCAAGATCTCAATTGCGAATTGCGGTGGTTGGATGACCGCCGAATCGGCGACCGAAAGGTTGTCGATGACGCGGCTTGCATCGACCATGCCGCCGGCCGCCGAGATGGCGCGAAAGCGTACGGCCTCTGTCGGCGCCTCGCCCTCGAGTATGACCTGTAGCCCGTCACCAAGCACCGAAGCCCATTCGTAGCCCTGATCTACAAGGGTTTCCTGCACCGCCAGCACAGAGCGCTCTTCGACGACCGACACCGTTGTGCGGGCGGCGGCGACCGACAGAAAGGCTGCGGCGGCGAAAACAATCAGGCGTATGAAAATGGCGGATAGGCGCATCTGGGTCCACTACTCGTTTGGTCTCTGCATAGGCCCAGCCGCCGCGGTGTTCAATCACACCAGGAGGGCTATGGCGAAAAACGGCAGAGGGATCAGTCCGGCGTTCCTGTTTGAACGGAAGAGCCGCAGTAGTCCGTCGTTGTCATCAGGGTCAAAGCGGCTGAGTTGCCATGTCAGGTGCCATCCCAGCGCCCAAGGCCCGCCAATCGCGATAACAAGCGACAGGACCGACCGTTCCGAAGCCGCAAGCAGGACGGCCAGACCAAAGAGCACGATTGTGACGGTCAGAAAGAAACGCAGCCATTTGCGAGCGTTTTCACCGAATAGCCGCGCTGTGGATTTCACCCCGATGAGCGCGTCATCTTCGGCGTCCTGAAAGGCATAGATGGTGTCGTAAAACAGCGTCCATGCGATACCTGCGAAGTAGAGCACGATGGGGACAGGGCCAATGCTATTGGTATGTGCGGCCCATGCCAGCAAGGCCCCCCAGTTGAACGCGATGCCAAGAAAGACCTGCGGCCACCATGTGAAACGCTTTGCGAAAGGATAGATCGCCACCGGTGCCAATGCGAGTATGCCGAGAATGATTGCGGTCGGGTAAAACGTGATCAGGATCAGGAAGGCGACCAACGCCTGTGCGACCATCCACATCAGCGCACCGCGCACTGTCACTTGACCCGAAGGAATAGGCCGCGACCGTGTGCGCGCAACCGATCCGTCAATATCGCGGTCTGTGATGTCGTTCCACGTGCAGCCCGCGCCGCGCATCAAAAACGCCCCGATCCCGCAGCCGACAATTGTCCAAAGATCATGGCTGCCATAGCTGTCCGTCGCCAATACCGCGAGCGACAGACCCCAAAGGCATGGCAGATAAAGCAACCATGTGCCGATCGGGCGGTCAGCGCGGCTAAGCCGGAGGTAGGGCCGGCTAAAGCGCGGTGCTAGGCGGTCCACCCAATTGTCTTTGACGGCGTCGGCAACGATGCCGGTCGGCTCTGGCATCTGGGAATTTTCGGTCATATGGTCCGCTCATGGCATCCAAGGTTCGGCTTTATGTAGATCAGGCTCTGGGGGAAGAGCAAACGGTTCCGCTGACGCGCGAGCAGGCGCATTACCTGTTCGGGGTGATGCGGCTGGAGGAGGGTGCTGTGCTGTCATTGATCAACGGGGCCGATGGCGAGTGGGATGCGCAGGTGGTGAAGGCGGGCAAGAAGGGTGGGATACTTCTGTGTTCGGCCCAGACGAAGCCACAGCAAAATCCGCCTGATTTGTGGTTCCTGTTTGCGCCGATCCGCAAGGAACGTACAGCCTTTATCGTTGAGAAAGCCGTGGAGATGGGCGCTGCGCGGATTTGTCCGGTGCAAACCGATTTCACCCAAAGCGCCAATCGTATCCGGCAGGATAAATTGCAGGCCCATGCCGTTGAGGCCGCCGAGCAATGTGGCGGTACTTTTGTGCCGCCCGTGGATGACCTGGCAAAGCTGGACCGTATTCTCAAAGACTGGCCGCCAGAGCGGCAGTTGATGTTTTGTGACGAAGTCTTGATCGGCGATCCTGTGGCGCTCCCTGACATGCATGGCCCTTGGGCGATCCTGATCGGACCCGAAGGCGGGTTTTCCCCTGCCGAGCGTGACCGCCTGCGTGCCTTGCCCTTTGCGCATCCTGTCAGCCTCGGCCCGCGCATTCTGCGTGCGGATACGGCGGCGGTGGCGGCGTTGACCGTCTGGCAACAGGCCCTGGGCGACTGGCAATGATCCCTGCGGTTGACGCGGACCGTCCGGCAATTGAGGCTTTCCTGACCCGGCACATCACGACATCCATGTTTCCGCTGTCGAACCTGCGCCGCTATGGCATGGCAGGCGGCCATCCGCGTGCCATGCGGTTCTGGTTGCGCTGGCAGGCCGGTGCTTTGGTAGATGTGCTCTGCATGTCCGAAGAAGGCATGGTGTTCCCGCAATGCCCTACCGGCCCTTGGGGGGATGTGAAGGTGGTCTTGCTGGGGCATAGTGTGAAGGGGATTTTGGGTGACGCGCCACAGGTGGCTGACCTGCGCACAGTCTTGGGACTGTCGGGTGATCCGGGGCTGGATAAGGCTGAGCCGCTCTATGCTTTGTCGCTGGATGATCTGGTCATCCCCGATGTCACCGGATTTCGTCTGGTCCCCCTGAAAGACGCGCCGCGCGCGCTGGTGGTTGGCTGGCGGCGTGCCTATCTGGAAGAGGTGCTGCCGATGCCGGGTGAGGATAATGCCATGACCGCCGTCAAAGATATTGTCGGTTATCTCGAAGCGGATACCCACCGTGTGCTGTATAAAGGCGACACCCCCGTCGCGATGGCAGGGTTCAACGCAGTCCTGCCCGAGGCGGTACAGATCGGCGGCGTCTATACGCCCCCCGCGCTGCGTGCCTGCGGCCATGCGCGCCGTGCCGTCGCGCTGCATCTGGCCGAGGCGCGGGATTCGGGCACAAAGAATGCCAGTCTTTTTGCCGCCTCACCGCAGGCATGCAAAGCCTACGAAGCGATCGGGTTTCGCCGCACCGGCGATTTCCGTATTCTGGTCTATCAGGAACCACAGGTGATCTATGGATGATTTCTTTCGCCCTGAAGTGCGGGCCTTTTTCCGGCACTGGCGCGAAGTGCTCTTTGCTGTTGGTTTTGCGGTCTTCGGTATCTGGTGGGCTCTGACCGGGATCGGGATTACCCAATGGCTTGGCATCATTTTTATCGTTCTTGGTGCTGGTTGGGCCGTCGCGGCCCTGCAAAGGGCGCGCTTTGCCCAGGACGGGGATGGCGCTGGCGTGGTGCAGATCAGGGAACGGCGCCTTGCCTATTTCGGCCCGCTTGATGGCGGCGTGATGGATGTGGGTGATCTGAGCAAGCTCGAGATAGACCCCACAAGCCACCCTGACCCAAGCTGGATATTGACGGGCATTGACGGGCAGGTGCTTGCCATTCCCGTCAATGCGGCAGGGGCCGAAGGTTTGTTCGATGTCTTTGCCGCCTTGCCCGACATCAAAACCAACACTGTGCTGGATGTGCTCTCACACACACCTGATGCGCGGGTGACGGTATGGAGCCGTGTCAAGCCGCTCTTGCATTGACACCGAGCTTGGTGCAGGTCACCGATAACACTTGATCAACAGCGGAGCGTTGCCTCATGTCCATTCCTCAGTCCGGCGGCGGCCCCATCGAGAATCACGATCAACTGGCCGAAGTGCTGTCCAAAGGGTGTAAACCTAAAGAGGATTGGCGGATCGGCACCGAGCACGAGAAATTCGGCTTCTGTCAGGATTCATTGCTTCCGCTGCCCTATGAGGGTGAGCGGTCGATCAAAGCGGTGCTTGAGGGGCTTGAGGGCCGTTTCGGCTGGGACCGTGTCGAGGAAGATGGCAAGATCATCGGCCTGACCAAAGATGGCGCCAACGTGAGCCTTGAGCCCGGTGGTGCCTTGGAATTGTCCGGTGCACCGCTCGAAACCATCCACCAGACCTGCGATGAGGTGAATGTCCATCTGGCCGAGGTCAAATCCGTCTCGGATGAGATTGGCGTAAAGTTTATCGGCCTTGGGGCCGCCCCTGAATGGACGCATGAGCAGATGCCGCTGATGCCCAAGGGCCGCTACAAGCTGATGAACAATTACATGGAAAAAGTCGGCACCATGGGGACGGCGATGATGCGTCGGACCTGCACCGTGCAGGTCAACCTCGATTTCGGCTCCGAGGCCGACATGGTGCAAAAGATGCGCGTGGCCTTGGCATTGCAGCCCGTGGCCTGCGCCCTTTTTGCCAACTCCCCGTTCTTTGAGGGCAAGGTTAATGGCCATAAATCATGGCGTTCACGCATCTGGCGCGATCTGGATGCGGCACGCACCGGCATGTTGCCATTTGTGTTCGAAGAGGGTTTCGGCTTTGAGGCTTGGGTGCAGTGGGTTCTCGATGTGCCGATGTATTTTGTCTATCGCGATGGCAAATATATCGACGCGCTGGGCATGTCTTTCCGCGATTTCCTGAAAGGTGAGTTGCCTGCGCTGCCGGGTGAAAAGCCGCTCTTGTCTGACTGGGCGGATCACCTGACCACCGTGTTCCCCGAGGCCCGCGTAAAGCAGTATATCGAAATGCGGGGCGCGGATGGGGGCCCCTGGCGGCGGTTATGTGCTTTGCCCGCGTTCTGGACCGGGTTGATGTACGACCAGACCGCTTTGGATGCGGCGTGGGATCTGTGCAAGAACTGGACCGCCGAACAACGCGAAGCGCTGCGTGTGGCGGCCTCGGTCGACGGTTTGCAGGCGCAGGTTGAAGGGATCAATATGCATGATCTGGCGCGCGAGGTTGTTGCGATTTCGCACGCAGGTCTGAAGGCCCGCGCGAAACCGGGCGCCGGTGGCCTTATTGCCGATGAAACCCATTTCCTGAATGCGCTGCACGAAAGCGTCGAAAGCGGCATGACACCCGCCGATGAGCTCTTGGCGCATTACAACGGCGATTGGAACGGTGATCTGAAACGGATTTACGCCGAGTATAGCTATTAGACAGTGCTGGCTGTCTGATCGTTTTGACGGTCGATTATGCCGTGGGGGTGCTTTTGTGTGAAACGAATGCAGCTATGCCCAGCTATGCCCACAAGCCCACCGCTGTCCCTGCTTGTCCGCAAAGTCTCCTTTGCGGCCAAGGCTCACGTCATAACCACCATTATCGCGTGACATATCACGCAGGCAGTCAGGCTTGCGCCTTCTTCCCGATCTTTGTCTCTGTGCCTTTGCGCAGCCGCTGGATGTTACCCCAGTGGCGGATGTAGATCAGAAAACACAAGGTCGCTGCGAGAAAGAACATCTCGCCCGGGGTGGTGAAACCGACAACAAGCGGGATCCAGCCCGCAGTGACCAAAGCAGCGAGCGAGGAATAGCGCGACAAGGCCGCCACAACGAGCCAGATTACGCAGGCGATCAGGCCGATCTGCCAGTCAACTGCCAGCAGAATACCGAAATAGGTGGCGACACCTTTGCCCCCCTTGAAACGCAGCCACACCGGAAAGCAATGCCCGAGAAAAGCCATCAGCGCGCCAAGCTGGGCCGCGTCCTCACCGGCCAGTTGGCGGGCGGCCAGCACGACGATCGCGCCCTTGGCGGCGTCGAAGATCAATGTCAGGGCGGCGGCTTTCTTGTTGCCGGTGCGCAGCACATTCGTGGCCCCGATATTGCCCGACCCGATGTCGCGCAGGTTGCCGAGGTTCATCAGCCTGGCAAAGATCATACCCCCCGGGATTGATCCCAGAAGGTAGCCGATGACAGCCCAGAGCAAGAGAACGACATAAGCGCTTTCGATTGTTGGCATTACGATTTCTCCCAGATGCGGTGGCCGCTGACCCATGTGCCCAGCACGCGGCCTTGCAGACGTGCGCCGTCAAAGGGTGTATTCTTGGATTTTGACAACAAGGTGGCACGGTCAAGCTGGAATGGTGCATCCGGATCAAAGAGGATCAGATCGGCAGGGGCATCGGCGATCAGCCTGCCTGCGGGCAGTCCCAAAAGGCGGGCGGGGTTCAGCGCCATCGCACGGAAGAGCTTAGGCAGCGTGATCATTTCCGCATGATAAAGGCGCAAGGCTGCGGGCAGAAGTGTCTCGAGGCCCACGGCACCGCTTGCGGCCTCTTCAAAGGGCAGACGTTTGCTTTCTTCGTCCTGCGGGGTGTGCATCGAACAGATGATATCGATCAGCCCCTCTGATACGGCTTGGACGACAGCAATGCGGTCTTCTTCACTGCGCAGCGGCGGTTTGAGCTTAAAGAACGTGCGGTAGTCCGCGACATCCAGTTCGTTCAGCGTCAGGTGATGCACCCCGATACCGGCGGTGATTTTCAGACCGTTGCGCTTGGCCCGTTCCAGCGCGGGCAGGGCGCGAGCGGTTGTGATCTGGTCTACGTGATAGCGCGCGCCGGTCATTTCCAGCAGGCTGATGTCACGATCCAGCGCCATGCGTTCGGCCATCGGGCTCACCCCTGGCAAGCCGCGGAGCGAGGCGAATTTACCGGATGTGACAGCGGCCCCTTCCGACAATCCGGGGTCTTGGATGTGCCCGATCACAAGCGCGTCCAGCGAGCGTGCATAGGTAAGTGCGCGGCTGAAAACCTTGGTGCTGGTCACGACACGGTCGCAATCGGTAAAGGCCACGGCGCCTGCATCCTGCAAAAAGCCGATCTCGGTCATCTCGCGCCCTTCGCGGCCTTTGGTCAGGGCTGCCATTGGCAGGACATGCACAGGCGCGTCCTGTTGTGCGCGCCGTTCCACGAATTCGAGCGTTTCCGGCGTGTCGATCGCGGGGCTGGTGTCAGGGCGTGTGACGATCGTGGTCACCCCGCCTGCGGCTGCCGCGCGCCCCGCAGAGCGGAAGCTTTCCTTGTGCCGTTCACCGGGTTCGGACACTTTGACACCGATATCAATGATCCCGGGGGCAAGGCACATGCCGCCGCAATCCACGACATTGGCAGATTTGGGCGCGGCGATGGGGCTGTCATAGACCGCCTTGATCACACCGTCTTCAACCAGGATCGCGCCAGGTGTGTCGGTCAGGGCCACCGGATCAATCAGGCGGGCGTTTGCAAAAAACGTGGCGGTCATTGTGTTCTCTGTCATTTCTATCCTGCCACCCAGATCATCAGGCCCACCAGGGCGAACATCGCGATCAGCGCATACATTGCGATCATACCGCCGACGCGGGCGTCGGATTTCGGTGCTTTGGTGGGCGCGCTGACAACGTTGCCCTCGGCCCCTTTGGACGGGAGAGGCGCGAATTTTACCGATGCGCCTTCTTCTGTATAGGTCCCGATCCATTTGAGCGGTGCCACAGGCGTAATTGTCGCCGCGCGCCCGCCAAAGGCCTTTGACAGCACGATCAACACATGGCCCGACATGCCGTTCAGCCGTGACCGGTAAGGGGCGACATCGGCCTCGGCCACGCCCAACCCCTCAACCAGATATCCGGCGAGCCCGACACCGTCGAGGCTATTCAGCGCAAAGAGTTCGACGAAGGCATGGTCAAGTTCGTCCACACCCAAGGCGCGGTTGACCGGCGCGGGGGTGGCCCCGTCAGGGTTTTCGGCAAAGCGGGCGGCCTCTTCTGGGCTCAGGTTGACCATGAAGACGCGGATGACACCGTGCTCGGTCGCGCTGACTTGAAAGGTCTCGCTCATACCATGACCTCTTGCGGGCCACGGGCCGCGCGCAGGTTCTGCGCCAAAAGGTCCATCGCGGCCATGCGCACAGCGACGCCCATTTCGACCTGTTCCTGAATAACTGAGCGGTTGATGTCGTCTGCGATGTTCCCGTCAATCTCCACGCCGCGGTTCATCGGGCCGGGGTGCATCACGATAGCGTCGGGTTTGGCGTGCGCCAGCTTGGCCGCGTCCAGCCCGTAGCGGTGGAAATACTCGCGCTCTGACGGGATAAATCCGCCATCCATGCGTTCCTTTTGCAGCCGGAGCATCATGACGACATCGACGTCTTTGAGGCCCTCTTCCATATTCTCGAACACCTCGACCCCGAAATCCGCAACACCCGACGGCATCAGCGTGGGCGGTGCGATGAGGCGGATGCGGTTTTCCATCTTGCCCAAGAGCATAATGTTCGAGCGCGCCACGCGGCTATGGGCGATATCACCGCAAATCGCGATGGACAGGCGGTGGAGCCGCCCCTTGGCGCGCCGGATGGTCAGCGCATCAAGCAGCGCCTGCGTGGGGTGTTCGTGCTTGCCGTCGCCCGCGTTGAGAACCGCGCAATTGACCTTTTGCGCCAAGAGATCGACCGCGCCGGAATGCGGGTGCCGCACAACCAGAAGATCGGGGCGCATGGCGTTCAGCGTCAGGGCCGTATCAATCAGGGTCTCGCCTTTTTTGACCGAAGACGCCTGCATGCCCATGTTCATCACGTCGGCACCCAGCCGCTTGCCGGCCAGTTCAAAACTCGCCTGCGTCCGGGTCGAGTTTTCGAAGAACATGTTGATCTGTGTCAGCCCCGCGAGCACGTCGCGGTGCGCGATACCGCGCCGGTTATGCTCGGCATAGCTATCGGCCAAATCCAGCAAAGTGGTGATTTCGGTGGGATGCAGAGGTTCGATGCCCAAAAGATGCTTGGCGCGAAATGTCATGAGGCCCTCTTAGCAGTGGTTCCCCGTCTTATAGGCACCCCTGCCGTGCGCATCAATGCCGCAAGCACTACGCAAGCCGCGCAATCCGGCATATCCTGTGGCTGATGGATTCGCAGAACACATATTGGACCGACCGCGCGTTGCTTGAATGGCAGGTGGAATTGGGTGTGACAGATGCCATTCTGGACACGCCCGTTGACCGCTATGCGCTCGAGACGGTGAAGCCTGCGCCGAACGCGGCAACGCCTGAGAAGCCTGTCGTCGCGCCCGAGGTCGTGAAAGCGCCAGACGTGGATGCGGCGGCGCTTGCGCGCACTGCAGCGCAAACGGCGGCTGATCTTGATGCGCTCAGCGGCGCGATGCAGGCGTTTGATCATTGCGAGCTGAAAAAGGGCGCGCGCAGTTTTGTGTTCAGCGATGGCAACCCTGCCGCCCGTGTGATGATCGTGGGTGAAGCACCAGGCCGTGAAGAGGACCGCGCAGGGCGGCCATTCGTGGGCCGCGCGGGCCAGCTTTTGGACCGGATGCTTGAGGCGATCCAGATGGGCCGCGCTGCCGACAATGCGGCCCAAGCAGTCTATATCACTAACGTGCTGCCATGGCGCCCGCCCTCGAACCGCACGCCTGATGCCAGTGAAATCGCGATGATGCTGCCGTTTCTGGAACGCCATATCGCGCTTGCTGATCCGGAAATCGTTGTTTTGATGGGCAACACCCCCTGTCAGGCGCTTCTGGGGCGCACGGGCATCACCCGCATGCGCGGAGAGTGGGTGGACGTATTGGGCAAACCCTGCCTGCCGATGTTCCACCCGGCCTATTTGTTGCGCAATCCAATTGCGAAACGCGAAGCTTGGGCCGATCTTTTATCCCTGAAGGCGCGTTTGCGCGGGTAATTCCAAAGAAGTGAGAAGCCATGAGCCGAATTGATGAGAGCAAGGATTTTGTGCCGGTCCGTATTGCGGTGCTGACCGTGAGTGATACGCGCCAGATGGCGGACGATAAATCCGGTCAGACCTTGGTGGACCGGATTGCCGAGGCGGGGCATGTGCTGGCGGATCGGAAAATTGTGGCGGATGAACGTGATCAGATTGCGCAACAGTTGCGCGATTGGTGCGCAGACGAGGCGGTGGATGTCATCATCTCCACCGGCGGGACGGGCCTGACGGGGCGGGATGTCACGGTAGAAGCGCACCGCGACGTCTATGAAAAAGAGATTGATGCCTTCGGCACTATTTTCACGATTGTTAGCATGCAAAAAATCGGAACGAGTGCGGTGCAAAGCCGTGCCACGGCAGGTGTGGCCCAGGGCACGTATCTCTTTGCGCTGCCCGGATCACCGGGTGCGTGCAAGGACGCCTGGGATGAAATCCTGCTCAAGCAGCTCGACTACCGGCACCGCCCCTGCAATTTTGTTGAAATCATGCCGCGTCTGGATGAACATCTGCGACGGAAGTAACGGCTTTGTGCGTTTCACTGGAAAGGGATGCTTTTCCAGCTACCTTCCTAGGGTAGATTGAGGATATCTAATATGCGGTTTCTACGCCGAAGCCTGACAGGTGTGTTCTTGCTGGCGGTGACGCTGGCGCTCCTCGCGTGGGCGGGTGAGTTGGTGCGCGGGGCAGTTGTTGCGCGCATGAACGAAGAGCCGCGGAGTTTCCCGCAGCGTGAACGCATCTTGGCGGTGAATGTGTTGACGCTGGAACCGCAGACCATTGTTCCCGAACTGACGGTGTTTGGCGAATTACGCAGCCAGCGCACGCTGGATTTACGCAGTGCGATTGGCGGCACCGTCTTGTCCGCCAGCGATGCTTTGGTCGAAGGCGGCACGGTCCGGCAAGGCGATCTGTTGCTGCGCATTGATCCGGTCGAGGCGGAGGCGGCACTGGCCCGCGTGCGTGCCGATTTGCAGGATGCGCAGGCAGAACTGCGCGACGCGGAACGTGCCCTGGTTCTGGCCGAGGATGAGTTGAGTGCCGCGCGCGCCCAGGAAGCCCTGCGCGATCAGGCACTTGCGCGTGCGCGCGATCTGGCGACGCGCGGAGTGGGCACGGCCGCAGCGGTGGAAACAGCGGAACTGGCGGCGTCTGCGGCGCAGGCATCAGTGTTGACGCGCAGGCAGGCAGTGGCCGCGGCGCAGGCACGGATTGATCAGGCGACGACACGGTTGGCGCGCCAGCAGATCAACCTCGCCGAGGCGCAGCGGGCGGTCGTCGATACGGAAGTTGTGGCCGCTTTTGACGGCACTTTGACGGAAGTGACAATCACCCCCGGCGGGCGTGTCACCGCCAACGAACGCTTTGCGCAACTGATTGATCCGACCCGGCTAGAGGTGTCCTTCCGTGTCTCGACCTCGCAATACGCGCGGCTTTTGGACGAAAACGGTGTGCTTATCAAAGCACCTTTGGCCGTGACGCTGGACGTGTCCGGCGTGAACCTGCGCGCGACGGGCCGGATCATGCGTGAAGGTGCTGCCGTTGGCGCAGGCCAGACAGGGCGCTTGCTCTTTGCAGAACTGGACGCCTCTGCCGGATTTCGCCCCGGTGATTTCGTGACTGTGCGGATCGATGAACCAGCGTTGAACAATGTGGCACTGGTGCCAGCGACGGCTGTCGCGCCGGACCAGACCGTACTGGTTGTGGGTGAAGAAGAGCGTTTGCGCGTCGCACAAGTTTCCCTGCTGCGTCGTCAGGGCGATGATGTGATTATTGATGTGGGTGACAACGTAGGGGCGGTGATTGTTGCTGAACGCTCACCTTTGCTGGGTGCCGGTATCAAGGTGCGCCCGATCATGCCGGGCGGCGTTGAACAGGCCGCAGCGCCGGAGATGATCACACTGGATGAGGACCGCCGCGCGAAACTGATCGCATTCGTCACCGAAGGCAGAATGCCGGAGGACGTGAAGGCGCGGATTATCAGCCAGCTTGAGGCGGATGAAGTATCGTCCGAAACCGTGACACGGCTTGAAGCACGGATGGGCAGCTGATGGTCACGGGTGGCGAAAGGCTGAACGCAGGCGCGGGCGGCATCCTGTCCTATTTCACGCGCCACCGCACCGCCGCGAACCTGCTTTTGGTGCTGATGCTAACGGCGGGCCTGCTCGCGTTTCCCAATATGCGGGCGCAGTTTTTCCCTGATGTTGTGGTCGATGATCTGACCGTCTCTGTCGCATGGCAGGGGGCTGGCGCCGAAGATGTGGACGCCGCCATCGTGCAGGTGTTGGAGCCCGTTTTACTCGGGGTTGAAGGCGTCACCTCGTCGTCTTCAACATCCCGTGAGGGAAGTGCCTCGATCCGCATCGAATTCGAGCCCGGCTATGATATCGAACGAGGCACCGAAGATGTGCAACTGGCCGTGGATGGCGTCAACAGCTTGCCCGAGGATGCAGAAGAGCCCAACGTGCGGCGTGGCGGCTGGTCGGATCGTGTCACCGATGTGATCATCACTGGCCCTGTGGGCGTGGATCAGTTGGGCCGCTTTGCGGATGAATTCTCAACGCGGCTTTTCGCGCAGGGTGTCACGAGCGTGACCGTGCAAGGTGTTGCGGCACCTTCGACGATTGTCGAGGTGCCGTCGATTTCATTGGTGCAGTATGACATCGGCCTTGCCGATATCTCTGCGCGCATCGCCGAAGAAGCTGCCGCTGATCCCGCGGGCGAGGTCTCGGCCAATGCGCGGGTGCGCACCGGTGTGGCCAAACGCAGCGCCGAAGAAATCGGCGCGATTGTCCTGCGTTCCAACCCCGACGGATCGCAGTTGACGATTGCGGATGTGGCGACGGTGCGGGTTGAAGGCGCTGACCGTGAACGCGCCTATTTCGTAGGCGACGATCCGGCGATTAAGGTACGTGTCGCACGGTCGGCTACAGGTGATGCAATCGGCATGCAGGCAACAGTGGAAGAGGTGGCACAAGAGCTGACCGCGTCTTTGCCCGCAGGTGTGTCGATTTCGCTGACGAACGGGCGGGCCGAGTTGATCCAGGCCCGTTTGGATATCCTGCTTGATAATGGTCTGACGGGGCTCATGCTTGTCGTTGCACTGTTGTTCCTGTTCCTGAATGCGCGGACGGCGTTCTGGGTCGCTTTCGGCATTCCGGTGGCGATGCTGGCCGCGATTGCCCTGATGTATGCGGTCGGGATCACCATCAATATGATCTCGCTTTTTGCGCTGATCATCACGCTCGGGATCGTTGTGGATGATGCGATTGTGGTGGGCGAACATGCCGATTACCGCGTCAGGCATCTGGGCGAGGACCCCACAGTTGCCGCAGAGCGGGCGGCGAAGCGGATGTTCAGTCCGGTGTTTTCGGCAACGCTGACGACGATCATCGCGTTCTTCGGGCTGGTCATTATCGGCGGGCGTTTCGGCGATCTGATCTCGGATATTCCGTTCACGGTGATCGTTGTGCTTGCGGCCAGTCTGGTGGAATGTTTCCTGATCCTGCCGAACCACCTGTCCCATGCCATTGCGCATTCGGCCAAGGATCATTGGTATGACTGGCCGTCACGCACGGTGAACCGCGGCTTTGACTGGTTCAAGGAAACACTGTTCCGGCCTTTCATGGGATTGGTAATCAAGGCGCGCTATCCGGTCTTTGCGATGGCACTGGTCCTGCTGGCCAGCCAGATTGCGCTTTTCATCAAAGGCGAAGTGAGCTGGCGTTTCTTCAACTCGCCAGAGCAAAGCCAGGTGACCGGAAATTTCGCTATGTTGCCGGGGGCCACGCGTGACGACACGCTCGAGATGATGCGCGAAATGCAGCGCGCAACAGAGGCGCTGGGTGCGCAATACGAGGCCGAATATGGCGTGAACCCGCTGAGCTATGTGGTGGCCGAGATTGGCGGAAATTCGGGCCGTGCGATTGCCGGATCGGATACCAAGGACGCGGACCAGTTAGGCGCGATCACCATTGAACTCATTGACGCCGACAGCCGCCCCTATACCAGCTTTGCCTTTGTGAGTGCCCTGCAAGACGCCATCGTGCAGCACCCGATGGCCGAAACCGTCAGCTTCCGCCGGTGGGGCTCTGGCCCTGGCGGGGATAGTCTGGATGTGCAGATGTTCGGGGCGGACAGTGACACGCTCAAGGCCGCGGCCGAGGCCTTGAAAACCGAACTGGCGCGGTTTCCCGAAATCTCGGGTCTTGAAGATACACTGGCCTATGACAAGGAAGAACTGATCCTTGAATTGACCCCGCAGGGTGAGGCGCTGGGCCTCAGCATTGATGGTCTGGGACGTGTGCTGCGCAACCGTCTGGGCGGGATTGAGGCTGCGAGTTTTCCTGACGGGGCGCGGTCTGCGACGATCCGCGTGGAATTGCCGCCCAATGAGTTATCATCAGACTTCCTTGACCGGACACAGATCAGGACTGCGGAGGGCTTCTATCTGCCGCTGGCGGATGTTGTGACAGTGCAGAGCCGGACCGGGTTTTCCACTGTGCGCCGTGAAAACGGCATCCAGTTGATCTCGGTAATCGGAGATCTGGATGGCGAGGACGCGGCGCGGGCGACCGAAATCCAGCAGATCATCGACGAGGATATCCTGCCTCGAATCGAGAGTGATTTCGGGATCGAGACACAGCTTTCGGGGCAGAGCGAGCAGGAAGACCGTTTCCTGAGCGATGCAAGGACGGGCCTCATTCTGGTCTTGCTGGGGATCTACCTGACACTGTCGTGGATTTTCAGCAGTTGGACGCGGCCTGTTGTCGTGATGTCGATCATTCCGTTTGCGCTGGTGGGGACGATTTTCGGCCACCACGTTTGGGATATCCCGATGAGCATGTTTACTGTTGTGGGCCTGATCGGGATGGTGGGGATCATCATCAACGACAGTATCGTTCTGGTCACGACGGTGGACGAGTATGCGCAGGATCGCGGGCTGGTGCCGGCAATTATTGACGGCACAGTGGACCGTTTGCGCCCTGTTATGTTGACGACTTTGACGACAGTACTGGGTCTCGCCCCGCTTCTTTATGAAGGGTCCAATCAGGCCGAGTTCCTGAAACCAACCGTCGTGACGCTCGTTTTCGGCTTGGCCTTTGGCATGGTGCTTGTGCTGTTGGTTGTGCCGTCGGTGATGGCGATGCAGGCCGATGTGCAGCGGCAGATACAATCTGCGAAACGCGCCCTGCGCGGGCGGAAGGCGGCAATGCTTGTCCCCGCGGGTCTGGGGGCCGTTTTGGCGGTGGGGCTGTTTGCGTTGATCGTGGCACCCGTCCTGCTCACAGGGGCGCCTTTACCTGCGATGGCGGTAATCCTGCCGATCTTGAACGGCGGTGTCGGGGCTGCAATGGGCCTCTATGTCGTGGGTTTGATGGTGCTGTTCTTGACGATCTATGTCGCCGCAGTGTTCGGTCAGGGATGGCGCAGCGCGCGGCGTTAACCGCCGGTGCAGCCACGCAGATCAATAGCCTGCCCATTGTCGCCCAAGATGGTGATCCGCACAGCAGAACGGTCAAACGCAAAGGGCTGGCCGCTGGGGTGAACCATTTCGACGGTCGCGCTCAGCGTATCCCCCGTGCGGCTGACCTCTGCCTGAGAGACCCAGATTTGCGGATCGCTTGGTTCGACCACGACAAACTCTGACCCGCTGACTTGGGCCACATTGATCTTTGACGTCATGCGCAGACCGTCCGGAATTGGGTCAATCGTGCAGGTCACAGACCCGACATTTGCCGCCTCGGCATTGAGGGGGGCGTCGGCCATGGCGGCGACGATGCTTTCGTCACGGGCGCCGACTTCAGGCAAGAGCGTGTCGAATGTGAAAGTAACGGGGATGCAGATTTCCTCGCAGACACCAATCGTCAGTTCGCCGGACACGGCCATTTCACCTGCCGCCTGTGGGGCGGAGATGGTCAGAGGAAAGATCACACTGTCATGATATCCGATCGACAAAAGCCCCGCGTCATCAAAGACCTCTGGAACCGGCCAATGCTGTGTGATGCTGTTGATTGTACTGTGGCTGGTAAAGCGGAAATACGGTGGAATGCCGGCCTCGCCGGGCGCGCGCCAATAGGTGATCCATCCGGGTTCAAGCGTGATCTTGATACCTGCAACATGATCGCCCGAGGCCGTACGCCAGCCCGGCAGGATCTCGATGCTGGCCATATCGCTGTAGTCCTCGGCGACCGCGAGGGCCGGCAAGGTGGCAAGGACGACGGCAGTAAGCAGGTTTTTGCACATACATTCCTATTTATGCATCACGGCTGCAATGGGAAGTCACGATTGCATCAGGCTTTGCAATGATGGCGCTTGCGTCACAGGGTATCGTTTCACATCTTAAGGCCATGACCCACCGAGATTCGTCACTTGTCGGAAAGCTTTTGATCGCGATGCCCGATATGTCGGACCCGCGCTTTGCAAAGACTGTGGTCTATATGTGCGCCCATTCCGACGAGGGCGGCATGGGGTTGATCGTCAACAAGCCCGAGAAAGGCATCCGTTTCTCCAAACTCCTTGAGCAGATGGAAATTCCTGTGTCCCCCAATGCGCGAGATTTGCGGGTGCATTATGGCGGGCCTGTGGATTATCAGCGCGGGTTCGTACTGCATTCCAGCGATTACGCATCGGAAGACGGCACGCTGGATGTGGACGAAAATTACCGCATGACAGCGACCCTTGAGGTGCTGGAGGATCTGGCAAAAGGTGAGGGCCCCGATGTCGCGATGATGGCGCTGGGCTATGCCGGTTGGGGACCGGGGCAGTTGGAATACGAAATCCGCCAGAATGGCTGGCTGACTTGTGCGCCTAACGACGAAATCCTGTTCGGCGCGGACAATGCGGGCAAATGGTCCGCCGCACTCAAGCTCTTGGGGATTGACCCGCTTTTGCTGTCCGCGACAGCCGGACGGGCCTAGCGCGACCGGATGGATGTAGCTCTGTTCAGCTCTCCGGCCCGATCAAGGCCTGCATGATCGCCATTGCGTTTTCGCTGGACCAGTCCGCTTCTCCTTGCATCCGTGCGACTTCATAGCCGTCAGGATCAAGGATTACGGTGACGGGCAACCCCAGAACGCCCATCCCGCGGGCAAGGCTTTGGCGCGGATCGGTATGAAGTGGCAGATTGTCGACTTCTATCTCCTCAAAGAACCGCTGCATGACAGGCAGCGGATTGCGGCCTGTGGCGATGGTGACGACTTCCATCTGGTCACCGCCCATCGCGGTTTGCAGCGCCGACAGATGGGGCATCTCTACGCGGCACGGCGCGCACCATGTGGCCCAGAAGTTGAGGACCACGTATTTGCCGCCGAAATCTGCCAGTGTCATTTCACTGCCATTGGCGCCCGTAAACGGCACATCTGACGCTGCAACAGGGGTGCTGTGAAAGTTGAGTTTGCGCATATCGCCTTCCCGCAAGGCCTCTGCCGTGGCCACATCGGCGTGGCCAGTGTTTGCAAGACCCATAAGGGCCGTATAAAGCAGGGCTGATATCAACTTGCGCACGGGCGACTTCCTTTATGACCAAATCTGCAAACACAATGTGGGGCGGACGTTTCGCCGCCGGACCAGACGCGATTATGGAGGCGATCAATGCCTCAATCGGGTATGACCGCCGACTTGCGCCGCAAGACATCGCAGGTTCACGCGCCCATGCCGCCATGTTGGCCGCCACAGGCATCATTACAGATACCGATGCCGAGGCGATACGGGAAGGCCTGCTCACCGTTTTGTCAGAGATTGAAACGGGTGATTTTCCGTTTTCAGCCGCATTGGAAGACATTCACATGAATGTCGAGGCACGTTTGCGCGATACCATTGGCGAGGCCGCAGGACGTTTGCACACAGCGCGGTCGCGCAATGATCAGGTGGCCGTCGATTTCCGCCTCTGGGTCCGTGATCAATGCGATCAGGTGGATGAGGCTTTAGCCGCATTGCAAGCAGCGCTCTTGGGGCAGGCAGAGGCGGGGGCCGATTGGGTCATGCCCGGCTTCACCCATCTGCAGACAGCCCAGCCTGTCACATGGGGCCATCATATGCTGGCCTATGTGGAAATGTTCGCGCGGGATCGGTCGCGCTTTGCCGATGCGCGCAAGCGAATGAATACCTCGCCTTTGGGGGCTGCCGCCCTTGCCGGGACATCCTTCCCGATTGATCGCGAGATGACGGCAAAGGCGCTGGGCTTTGATCGCCCCATGGCCAATTCGCTTGATGCGGTATCAGACCGTGATTTCGCGTTGGAGTTTCTTGCAGCCTCTAGCATTTGTGCGATGCACCTGAGCCGTCTGGCTGAAGAACTTGTGATCTGGTCCTCGGCCCAGTTCCGTTTTGTGAAGATGTCGGACAAATGGTCCACCGGATCATCCATCATGCCACAAAAGCGCAACCCTGATGCGGCGGAGCTGATCCGCGCCAAGATTGGCCGGATTTTTGGTGCAAATGTTGCGCTTATGACGGTGATGAAGGGACTGCCGCTAGCCTATTCCAAGGACATGCAGGAAGACAAGGAACAGACCTTTGATGCCGCCGATAACCTGATGCTGGCGCTGGCCGCGATGACAGGCATGGTTGGTGATATGACCGCGCAACGGGACAATTTGAAGGCTGCCGCGTCGAGCGGATTTTCGACCGCGACCGATCTGGCCGATTGGCTGGTGCGCGAACTTGGGTTACCTTTCCGTGAGGCGCATCATGTGACTGGCTCGCTCGTGGCGCTGGCGGAAGAAAAAGGCTGTGATCTGCCTGATCTGACGCTGGCTGACATGCAGGGCGTGCACGCGGGTATCCGCGCGGATGTCTTTGATGTGCTTGGGGTTGAAAACTCGGTCGCGTCGCGCACCAGTTTTGGTGGGACAGCGCCCTCGCAGGTCCGCGCCCAGGTGGCGTATTGGAAAGAGGTTTTGAAATGAAGCGTATTGCATTGATTTTGACCGTTGTTGCATTGGCGGCCTGTGGTGCCGATGGGCCACCGATGACACCATCAGCCAATGTCGGCCTGAGCGTGGGCAGCAATGGTGTGAGCACGGGTGCAAGTGTGGGCGCATCAAACGGCACGTTTTCAGTAGGGGTTGGTTTCTAATGCGGAATGTCTTTCTGGTGCTTGCGATCTGGGGTGCGATCCATCCGATGTATTACTTCATCTCGTGGTTTCAGGCCGAAGGGTGGAGTATCATGGCGATGGTTGACGCGTGGCATGTGAATGCGGCAACCAGCGGCCTTGTCTGGGATTTGACGATTGCCGCGATTGCGCTGACGGTCTGGATCATCGCCGAGGCGATCAAGACGAAGAACTGGCTCAGCCTGCTGGCGATCCCCGCCACCTATTGCATCGGGGTGAGCTGTGGTTTGCCGCTCTATCTCTATCTGCGGGACCGGATCGTTTACCGCCGCGACAGACAGCAGGTTCGCGTTTAAGGCGCATAAATCAGGGTTGGTCTTTGCCTGTGATCTGCTATGTCCGAAGCCTAGTTTTGGACAAGGATCTCGGGCTTGGATCATTTTCTTTATCGTGATGGCACGCTCTATGCAGAAGATGTGCCTGTTTCGGAAATCGCGGCGGCTGTTGGTACGCCGTTCTACGTGTATTCAACAGCCACGCTGAAACGGCATTTCCAGCTTTTTGATGAGGCCTTGGCCTGGGGTGACCACCTCGTCTGCTTTGCGATGAAATCGCTTTCCAATCAGGCTGTCATCAAGCTTTTGGGCAATGCAGGTGCTGGCATGGATGTGGTGTCGGGCGGGGAATACCTGCGCGCGAAAGCCGCGGGTGTGCCTGGGGATCGCATCGTATTTTCCGGTGTGGGCAAGACGGCTGATGAAATGCGCCTTGCGCTCGAGGGGGGCATCCGCCAGTTCAACGTCGAAAGCGAGCCCGAGATGGTGGTGCTGGATCAGGTGGCGCAGTCGCTGGGTGCCGTGGCCCCGATCACGATCCGCGTGAACCCGGATGTTGACGCCAAGACCCACGCCAAGATCGCGACAGGCAAGTCAGAGAACAAATTCGGCATCCCGATCAGCCGCGCCCGCGAGGTTTACGCGATGGCCGCCAAAATGCCGGGCCTGAAGGTGATCGGGATCGACGTGCATATCGGATCACAGCTGACCGAACTGGCGCCGTTCGAGGCCGCCTATAACAAAGTGGCCGAACTGACCGAACAGCTGCGGGCAGACGGCCATGAGATCACCCGCCTTGATCTGGGTGGTGGCCTCGGCATTCCCTATGTGCGGTCGAACGAAGCGCCGCCTTTGCCGACAGATTATGGTGCGCTCATTCAGCGCACCGTCGGCCATCTGGGCTGTGAGATCGAGATCGAACCGGGGCGTCTGATTTCGGGCAACGCAGGCTTGATGGTGTCCAAGGTGATTTATGTGAAATCCGGTGAGGATCGCGATTTCCTGATCCTTGACGGTGCGATGAACGACCTGATCCGTCCGGCAATGTATGATGCTTGGCACGACATTATCCCTGTAAATGAAGCACCTGCGGGCACACCCCTTGCAAAATATGATATCGTGGGGCCGGTCTGTGAAAGCGGTGATACCTTTGCAAAAGGCCGTGAGATGCCCCCCGTAAAAGCCGATGATCTGGTCGCTTTCCGCTCGGCCGGCGCTTATGGTGCGGTAATGGCGTCCGAGTACAATTCCCGTCCGTTGATCCCCGAAGTTCTTGTGGATGGCGATCAATTTGCAGTTATCCGTCCGCGCCCTACCTATGAAGAAATGATTGCACGCGATAACGTTCCGGCATGGCTTGAATGAATCAGAGCCTCCCGCCGCGCGTCACGAGAAAGGGAGAGGCCCGCTGAAAGATCACAACGACCCGATGCGCCACCTGCGCTTTCCGGTTGCCGCCACCCGGCTGGGTATGGTGGCCGAACAGGTTGTGCGTGCGTTCTGGCCGTTCTGGACTGCTGTCTTTCTGATTCTCGCGCCCTTGATGATGGGCTGGCAGGATGTGCTGCCGCTTGAGGTGATCTGGGGCGGTGCCGTTGTTGCCGTTATCGCGTTTGTTGCAACATTGGTTTGGGGCATCTGGCGTTTCCGCATGCCATCAGCGGCAGAGGCGCTGCGCCGTGTCGATGCATCCATGCCCGGCAGGCCGATTGCCGCGATCGCGGATACACAGGCGATTGGCAGCGGTGATGCTGCATCAGAGGCCGTCTGGCGTGCACATATGGCACGCATGGCCGCGCGTACCAAAGAGGCGCGGGCCGTAGAGCCCGATTTGCGTATCTCGGATCGTGATCCGTATGGGTTGCGGTTCATTGCGCTGTTGTTCTTTGTTGCGGCTTTGCTGTTCGGCTCATTCCTCCGTGTCGGTACGGTGGGGGATATGGTCACGCGCGGCGAGCAGAGTTTGGCGACCGGTCCGGTCTGGGAGGGTTGGGTCGAAGCGCCCGCCTATACCGGCAAACCGTCAATCTATCTGAACGATGTGCCTGCCGGTCCGTTGCGGGTGGCAGTGGGCAGTCAGGTCACGCTGCGGCTTTACGGTGAAGTTGGCGCGCTGACGGTTGCCGAGACGGTCTCGGGGCGGGTTGATGACCTTGGCTCGGCGGCTGAGGCGCAGCAGCAGTTCACCGTTGCCCAGTCCGGCACGCTTTCGATCCTTGGCGGCAGGGACACAACATGGGAAATTATTGCCATTGAAGATGCACCGCCGGTCGTGGATCTGACAGGACCGATCGAAGTGGATGCGATGGGCGAACTGTCACAGCCGTTCAGTGCGGTGGATGACTATGGCGTCGAGTTTGGCACAGCCACCTTCACTCTGGATCTGTCGGCGGTCGAGCGCCAGCACGGTCTGACAATTGATCCTGACCCCATTGATCCTTTGGTTTTGGACTTGCCGATGCCTTTCACCGGCGACCGGTCGGACTTTGACGAATTTCTGGTCGATAACCTGAGCGAGCATCCTTTGGCAAATCTGCCGGTCACCCTCACGCTTGAGGTGACCGACGCCGCAGAACAGACCGGAACAACCCCGCCGGAACCCATGATCATGCCCGGGCGGCGGTTCTTTCAGCCTTTTGCCCGTGCCGTGATTGAACAGCGCCGCGACCTGATGTGGTCCAAGGCCAATGCGCGCCGCGTGAACCAGATCTTGCGCGCTGTATCGCATCGCCCCGAGGGGCTTTTCTCGAACGAGACAACCTATTTGCGCCTGCGGGCCATCATCCGCAGATTGGATGGTTTTGCTGAAACCGGTCTGACTGACGAAGGCCAGGCAGAGATTGTCGAAGCATTGTGGGATCTGGCGATCCAGTTGGAGGATGGCCGTCTGGCCGATGCCCGCGAACGTCTGCGCCGTGCGCAAGAACGGCTGGCCGAGGCAATGCGTAATGGTGCCTCGGACGAGGAAATCGCCGAACTGATGCAGGAGTTGCGCGAGGCAACGAATGATTATCTGCGCATGCTGGCCGAAGAATCAGAGCCTTCTGATGGCACTGATCAAGCGGACAGTGGCCAGCAGGGCCAGCAAATGGGCATGGATGAGTTGCAGGCCCTGATGGACCGCATCGAAGAACTGATGCAAGAGGGACGCATGGCCGAGGCGCAAGAGCTGATGGAACAGCTCAACCAGATGATGGAAAACATGCGTGTGACCCAAGGTGAGGGTGGCGATGGCCCGCCAAGCCCGGGCGAGCAATCTATGCAAGACCTGTCTGATACGCTGCGCGAGCAGGAGGAACTCTCGGATGATAGTTTCAGCGATCTGCAGGACCAGTTTAACCCGGGCGATCAGGGTCAACAGGGGCAGCAAGGCCAACAGGGCCAGCAGGGCCTGGACGGTCAGGAACCTGGGGCGCAGCCCGGGCAGCAAGGCGATCAGGGCACGGAGCCCAGCCAGGGCGGCCAGCAAGGGGAAGGTCAGGGCGTCGGCGAGAATAGTGAAAGCGGCGAACAAAGTGGCAGCGGTGCCGGTGGTGAAGGTGACCAGCGTAGCCTTGCCGAGCGTCAGCGTGCGCTGCGCGAAGAATTACAGCGCCAGCGTGAAGGCCTTCCGAACCTAGGTGGTGACGCGGGAGAGCAGGCCCGCCGGTCCCTAGAGCGCGCAGAGGGTGCGATGGAAGGCGCCGAAGAGGCTCTGCGCGATGGTGATTTGGCAGAGGCCATCGACCAGCAGGCCGAAGCGATGGATGCATTGCGCAACGGGATGCGTGAACTGGGTCAGGCAATGGCCGAAAACCAGAATGCCGAGCCCGGGCAGGGTGCAGAACAGGGCGAGGCGAATGGCCGTCCGGCGCCGGGACAGCGCGATCCTTTGGGGCGTGAAATGGGCAACACCGGTCAGCTTGGCACCGATCAGGAGCTTTTGGGTAACGGTGACATCAATCGCCGCGCCGAAGAGTTGCTGGGCGAAATCCGTCGCCGCTCGGCCGAACAGGACAGACCCGAAATTGAACGGGACTACCTGCGGCGTTTGCTGGATCAGTTCTAGACCAGCGACCGGCATTCATCTGAATAAAAGGCGTGGCGAGGCAGATTACTCTGCCATAAACCCTTCCACCATTTCGCTGAGTGACAGGCGCAGTTGGTCGACGGTCATCACATATGATGCCATAAATTCGGTTGTCTGCGGCAGGTTCTCGGTGATTTGATCCGCAAAGACGTAAGGCAGGATCGCGAGGATCATCAAGAGCAGCACCCAGAAGAACCCGCGCCGGAAGCCTTTACGCTCTACGGCTTCGATCTTCTCTGCCTCGGTCAGCCCTGACGCATCATTTGCCTGTGCACGGGCGCGCAGAGTGGCGTTGATCTCGTTGATCGAAGGGACCGTCCGCAGGTGCGCCTCGTCGGCATTCGCTGTGTCGGCCGCTGCAGCGCTGGTTTTTGTTCCGCTGCGGGTACCACCTTCTTCGGCGGTCATCATGGCAATACGCTGGCGGGTCTCGTCTGCTGCGACAGGTGCCGCCGGTTTTGGCGTTTCGGTTGCGGGCGGCTTGGCGACGGGGCTGGGAGGCTTTGCGGCTGCGGCAACTGCGGCTGTTCCAAGGGCCGCCTCTTCGCGCAGGATATTTGCGACAGCATTATCAAGCTGACGGCGCATTGGCTCCGGCGGCGCGGTCGATGTTTTGGTGGCGGGCTCTGGCGTTTGTGCGGTCGGCGGGAATTCCGAAGCAACTTCAGTAACAAAGCTTTGCGCGGATTCTTCAGGCGTTTCCGCAGCAGCTTCGCGCTCAGGCGCTTCTTCTGCGATCGATGTGGGTGCGTCGGCCTCAGGCTCTTCCTGGTTGCTCAGCCTCAGTGGCGTGCGCCCCGGCACCGTTGGTTTTTCGGTCTGGAACCAGGACAGTTGGCAATTCGAACACTGAACATCGCGCCCGCCCGGAGGAATCGCATCATCCGATACCTCGTACTGCGCTTCGCAATTGGGGCAAATGAGCCTCATGTTAAATTCCTTATGCCTGCCCGGTGGTTTAAAGAGCTTATTGTTGTCACCGTCGGTAATTTAGCAACCACTGCGCCAAACGCAAAGGTTTTGCGCATGCAGGTGTGCGCAGTCATTGAAACCTGTTGCAGATTTGGGCAGAAGAGCGGTGTGGTGCCAGAGGAAGAACCGTGATCGAATTAGAGAACGTCTCATACGGATATGGTGGTCAGACGCTTTTTTCCCATATATCCCTGACACTTGCGCCTGGTTCATTCCATTTTTTGACAGGACCGTCTGGTGCGGGAAAGACCACCTTGCTGCGTCTTTGCTACGCGGATTTGCGAGCGAACAAAGGCAAAGTCCGCATTTTCGGCCAAGATGCCGGTGCCCTGAACCGCGATGAGGTGGCAATGTCCCGCCGGCGCATCGGCGTTGTGCATCAGGACTGCCAGTTTCTGGATCATCTGAGCATTGCCGAGAATATCGCACTACCGCTGACTGTCTCCGGACGCGCCCATGAGGCCGCACAGAACCTGCCGGAGCTATTGAATTGGGTGGGGTTGGGGCCGCAGGCCAACCAGCGGCCACCCGAGCTCTCGGGCGGAGAACGCCAGCGTGCGGCACTTGCGCGGGCGGTGATTGTGTCGCCCGATGTGATTATCGCGGATGAGCCGACAGGCAACGTCGATTGGGAGATGTCGCAGCGCTTGCTGAGCCTGCTGATCGAGCTGAACAAGATGGGAAAGACAATCCTGATTGCGACCCATGATCTGGCGATGATCCGCGCGACCAAGTCCGATGTCAGCGCACGGGTGCTGCGTCTGAAGGATGGCCAGCTTGTTCAGGCGGGCGCCGAGCTATGAAGGCCCTGCTGGAATTGATGTTGGGCGATCCGCAGGCCGACCGCGCGGTGCCGCAAACCGGCATGACTGTGCGGTTGACCGTTTTTGTGGCCGCAGTGATGGCCTTTCTTGCGGTGATCACGCTTGCTGTATCGTTGACCACCAATCGCGTGGCAAGCCTCTGGGCCGCTGATCTGGCCCAGTCGGCAACGTTGCGTTTGCCCGCTGACCCCGCCACAGCAGATGCGCTTTTGCTGTCGGCGCTTGATGTGCTGGAAACAACGCCGGGTGTTACCCGTGTGCGGGCCCTGTCGCAAGATGAGCAACAGGCCCTGCTGGAACCTTGGTTCGGGCCGGATCTGCCGCTTGATGCGCTGCCTGTGCCACAGTTGATCGAGATCGTGACTGATGGTGACGACTTTGATGTTGAAGGTTTGCGCGCGCGCTTGTCCGCACAGGTGCCTGGCGCGATCCTTGATGACCATACCGCCTGGCGTGCGCCGCTGCTGGATGCGGCAGCGCGTGTGCGGCTGATCGGTTGGTCGGTGATCGTGCTGATCGGGGCGACTGTCGCGGCGATGATTACGCTGGCTGCGCAAGCCGCACTGGCAGCCAATGCGCGGATCATCGCGGTTTTGCGGTTGGTGGGTGCCAAGGATGCCTATATCGCCCGCGCCTTTGTCCGCCGGTTCACGCTACGGGCCGCCGGGGGCGCGCTGGTGGGAACGCTGATCGGGTTGGGCGTTGTGTCCCTGATGCCGCAAGGGGATGCAACCAGCAGCCTTTTGTTGGGTGTCGGCTTTGAAGGTGGTGAATGGGTTTGGCCCTTGCTGATCCCGGTTATGGCCGCAATCGTTGCCTTCTTCGCGACCCGTGCAGCGGCGTTCCGCAGATTGAGGGAGCAAACATGAGCAATGCCGTCCAATGGGTCCGCTCGCTGATCTTCAATATCCAGATGTATGTTGCCATGCTGGTGATTGGGATCATCTATACGCCTGCCGCCATCATGTCAGCGGACGGGGCCGTTGCCGCCTGTCATGCCTATTGTCGCTATATTCGCTGGAGCGCGGGCTGGATGATCGGCCTGAAATGCGAGATCAGGGGTGAGCCGCCGAGCGATGAGGTCATGGTTGCCCCCAAGCACCAGTCTTTTCTGGATGTATTGATGATTTATGGCGCGATGCCGCGTGGCAAATTTATCTTCAAGGCCATCCTGAAATATGCGCCGATCATCGGCCAATTCGGTCTGCGGATCGGGTGTATTCCTGTTGACCGCGGCAAACGTGGTGTGGCGATCAAGCAGATGGTCGCCGACGTGCAGGCCGGTCGCGCGCGCGCCGGTCAGTTGATTATCTATCCCCAAGGGACGCGTATCGCCCCGGGGGTGAAAGCACCATATAAAATCGGAACCGGTGCGCTCTACCGTGAACTGGGCCAACCAGTGGTGCCAGTCGCGACCAACGTCGGCGTGTTCTGGCCCAAGCGTGGGGTCATGCGCAAACAGGGGACGGCGGTCTTTGAATTCCTGCCGCGCATTGAGCCGGGGTTGGAGGTGGCGGAATTCATGCGCCGCCTTGAGGACGAGATCGAGACAGCCTCGGACCGGCTGAATAAAGAAGCCGGATTTGATGGCTGATCATGTCGTTGCGGATGTGGCCGCACTTGAGGCGCTCTATGGCACACCCGGCAAGGCCTCACTGATCAAGGTCGCCCCAAAGCTGACCCCGCTTTATCGCAAGTGGATCATGGCATCGCGTTTGTGCATTGTTTCAACTGTCGGGCCGGAGGGCACGGACGGCAGCCCCCGTGGCGATGATGGCCCGGTCGTGCAGGAGTTGGACGCAAGGACGCTACTGTTGCCCGACTGGCGCGGCAACAACCGGATAGATACGCTCCGCAATATCGTGGCGGACGGGCGGATCAGTCTGTTGTTCATGGTTCCCGGTTCAAACAATGTGATCCGCGTGAATGGCACCGCGATCGTGTCGGTTGATCCGGCGTTGATCGGCCGGTTTGCTGGAAAGGGTCGCCAGCCGCGCAGTGTGATCGTGATCACTGTGGCCGAGGTCTATAGCCAATGCGCCCGCGCTTTGATGCGTGCGCGTCTGTGGATGGCGGATGATGAGAGTGCGGGTTTACCAAGCGTCGGCGATCTTCTGGCCGAGCAGGAAGCCGGTTTTGACGGTGCGGATTATGATGCCGGCTGGTCCGCACGTGCCGCGGATACCATGTGGTAGTCAGCGCAATCTAAGATTGCTGTTGCGGCCCAAGCCTCTGCGCAGGCACCAGGCGATCACCGCAAGACTGACGATCAACCAAAGGCCGCCCCACATCATCGTGGTGCCGCCGAATTCCTCTGCCAGCATCCGCGCATCAGAGCGCAGGCTTGCGCGGGCAATCGTATCGCTGAAAATGTCATAGGGCACGTAGATCATGCTGGTCAGACCGATGATACGTAGCGCCAGATCATTGGCGTTGTGGCCCATAAACCGCGCCATCAGCAGCATGACAGCCCCCATACCGACACAGAACGCCAGCGCGAACACGTCGCGGACATAAAGGCCTGCGATGACCAGCGTGACCACACCGCAAAGCGCCATTACCTTCCGGTCCGCCACTGTGCGCGTTGCTGCCAGCAAAAGGGCGACGCCAATGATCAATGACCCCAGATATCCCGCCGATAACGTGATGAACCGGTTGCCGCCTCTGCTGATTACCAGACCGCCCTGGTCAGGCGACACCGAAAGGCTGACAACATCGCCGCCTGTCAGGAGTGTTGCAATCGCGTGTGATGCCTCGTGAAAAAAGACGATCAGCACTTTCAGAGGGACCACAGCCGGCGTTTGCCACAGCGCAAAGACCGCAGCGGTCAGCGCCAGAAGCTGCCAATGTCCGCGCAGCAAAGCCACTTATGCAGCAAGACCCTTTGCACCCAAGGCGAGGTATTTGTTGCGGCGATCTGCGCGGAGTTTATCGCCCGACAGACCACGCAATTCGTTGAGCATGGAGACAAGCGCCTCGCCTACAGCCGCAATCGCCTCATCACGGTGGCGATGCGCGCCGCCCGAAGGTTCGGGGATGATCCGGTCGCAGACGCCCAACTCGTGCAGGTCTTCGGACGTCAGGCGCAGCGCCTCGGCCGCTTCACGCATTTTTTCGGCATCTTTCCAGAGGATTGACGCACAGCCTTCGGGGCTGATGACCGAGTAGATCGAATGCTGCAACATCGCGACACGGTTGGCCGAGGCAAATGCGACCGCACCGCCAGAGCCGCCTTCGCCAATCACGACGCTGATCAGCGGAACTTTCAGTTCCAGACATTTCTCGGTTGAGCGTGCAATCGCCTCGGACTGGCCGCGCTCTTCGGCCCCTTTGCCGGGATAGGCGCCGGGGGTATCAACCAGTGTAATGACAGGCAGGCCGAAACGGTCTGCCAAGGACATCAGACGGATCGCCTTGCGGTATCCTTCGGGGCGGGCCATGCCGAAATTGCGTTCAATACGTGATTTGGTGTCGTTGCCTTTTTCATGGCCGATCACCATGACAGGAATGCCGTTGAGACGCGCCAGACCGCCCATCACGGACAGGTCGTCGGCAAAATTGCGGTCACCGGCCAGCGGGGTGTATTCGGTGAAAAGCGCCTCGATATAGTCTTTGCAATGCGGCCGTTCGGGGTGACGCGCGACCTGACATTTCCGCCATGGTGTCAGGTCCGCGTACAGGGATTTCAGCAGGTCACTGGCTTTTTTATCAAGCGCAGAGGCCTCTTTCTGAATGTCCATCTCGGGATTTTCGCGGGCCATCGCGCGCAGCTCTTCGGCTTTGCCTTCAATCTCTGCGAGGGGTTTTTCAAAATCGAGGTATTGCGTCATGAAATCCAAGCCTTTTGCATGCGGTCATAGTTATATGGCGCATGGGTGGACCGAGTGCAACGGCAGTGGTGCGGGGGCGGCGACCTTGGTGTGTTGTCGTGCTAGCCCGCGATCATCTCGGACTGGCGCACGATCACCTCGGCCTGTTTGATCGACGCGATATCGACCAAGCGGCCTTTATAGACGGTCGCGCCTTCACCGCGTGCTTTGGCGTCTTCCATCGCGGCAAGGATCTCGCGGGCCTCGGCTACGGCTTCGTCCGACGGCGTAAACACCTCATTGGCCAATGCGATCTGTTTGGGGTGGATCGCCCATTTGCCGACCATGCCAAGCGTTGCCGACCGCCGCGCCTGCGCGCGGTAGCCTTCGTCATCGCTGAAATCCCCGAATGGTCCATCGACGGGCAACACACCATGTGTGCGGCATGCCGCAACAATGGCCGTCTGCGCCCAGTGCCACGGGTCGGAATAATGCCGCGTGTCGCCATGCAGCATGTAGTAGTTTTCCTGCGTCCCGCCGATGCCGGTTGTCTGCATGCCCATGGAGGCCGCAAAGTCCGCTGCACCAAGGCTCATTGCCGCCATGCGCGGGGAACTGGCGGCAATCTCTTCGACATGGGCGATGCCTGCGGCAGATTCGATGATCACCTCAAAGCTGATCCGCTTGGCGCGCCCCTTTGCTGCCTCGATTGCGCTGACCAGCGCATCGACAGCGTAAACATCAGCAGCACAGCCGACCTTCGGGATCATGATCTGGTCAAGCCGGTCGCCCGCCTGTTCCAGCACATCGACGACGTCTTTGTACCAGTAAGGCGTATCAAGGCCATTGATCCGCACGGAGAGGTATTTTGTGTTCCAGTCGACCTCGTTGATGGCCTTGATCACATTGGCCCGCGCTGCGTCCTTGTCCGAGGGCGACACGCTGTCCTCAAGGTCAAGGTTGATCACATCCGCCGCACTTGCCGCCATCTTTTCGAAAAGCTTGGTGTTCGAGCCGGGGCCAAACAACTGGCAGCGGTTCGGACGTGCGGGGGGTGTGGGTTGCAGACGGAATGACATGGCGGCTCCTTGGCGAATGAATATTACCTAAAGGTTTCTCCGTTCGGTATATTATTGCGCATGGGCTCACAAGGGCAATTTGCAAGCGCAGCAAATGATGCTGCGCTCGCAAAATTCCGAACAGTGTCTAGACGCCAGCCGCCACAATTGCGCGTGCCAGCACAGGCACGGTCTCAGCGTTCAGACCGGCGATATTCATGCGGCTGTCACTGACCATGTAGATGCCGTGATCCGCGCGCAGTTTCTCGACCACTTCGGGTGTCGTGCCAAGACGGCTGAACATGCCGCGGTGGTGCGCGAGGAAATCAAAACGGTCGCTGTTTGTCAGGCGCTTGAGTTCATCGGCCAACTGCTGACGCAGGGCGAGCATCCCGTTGCGGGTCTCTTCCAGTTCAGCTTCCCATTCAGCGCGCAGCGCAGGGTCTTTCAGGATCGTCGTAACCACCCGGGCGCCATGATCGGGCGGAAAGGAATAGTTCTGGCGGTTCAGGAAGGACAGGTTCTGCTGCGTCAGGGCCTGCTGATCGGCGTCTTTGGTGACCGCCATCAAAATGCCTGTCCTTTCGCGGTAGATGCCGAAATTCTTTGAACAACTTGCCGCAATCAGGCAGTTCTCAAAGCTGCTGGCAATCTGGCGCGTGGCCTTTGCATCATCGGCAAGCCCGTCGCCGAAACCCTGATAGGCAATGTCGACGAAAGGCACGGCACCTTTCTTGCGCATCAGGCCGATGACTTGCTCCATCTGGCCATAGGTGAGGTTCGCGCCTGTGGGGTTGTGACAGCAGCCGTGCAAAAGCACGACGTCACCTTCTGCCACCTTCTCAAGGTCCGCGATCATGCCGTCGAAATCGACACCACGCGTGTCATTGTCGAAATAGCGGTACTCGGCCATTTTCATGCCAAGGTATTTGATAATCGACGGGTGGTTCGGCCACGTGGGGTTGGACAGCCAGACCGTGGCCTTGGGCGCGGCAAGGCGGATCAGTTCAAGCGCCTGACGAATAGCACCGGTGCCGCCGGGGGTTGCAATGGCCGCAACGCGTTCGTTCGGTACACTATCGCCCAGCACCAGATCCTTCATCACTGCGCTGAATTCCGGATCGCCGGCGAGCCCCGTATAGGCTTTGGTGATCTGATCCGCGATAATGCGCCGCTCGGCCTCTTTCACGGCACGCATGACAGGGGTGTTGCCTGTCGCGTCCTTGTAGACGCCGACGCCAAGATCGACCTTGTCGGCGCGTGGGTCTGCTTTGTAGGTGGCCATCAGGGCCAGAATTTTGTCAGCGGGTTGGGCGGAAAGGTTTTCCAGCATCAGTTTGCTCCGGTCGCAATTGGAAGGTCGGCGTACATGCCCCATTCGGACCATGACCCGTCGTAAAGCGCATGATCGGTTTTGCCGATCCGTTCAAGCGCAAGTGAAAGGATCGCTGCGGTTACGCCTGACCCACAGGTCGTGATTGCAGGTTTGGCCAGGTCCACGCCAGCGGCTTCGAAAACGGCGCGCAGGGCTGCGGGCGGTTTCATCGTGCCATCTGCGTTAAGTAGGTCCTGATAAAAGACATTCTGCGAGCCCGGAATATGCCCCGAGCGCATCCCTTCGCGCGGTTCGGGCTGTGTGCCCTGAAACCGTCCGGGGGGGCGGGCGTCGATGATGCTGTGATCACCAAGCTTGGCAGCCCGCGCAACCTCGGTCACATCGCGGACGCGGAACCCTTCGTACTTCACGGTCATATGCCGGTCGCGGATCGTGGGCGCGGCTGTTGTGGTCCTATGGCCATCCGCAATCCATTTGGGCAAACCGCCGTCCAGAACGGCAATGTTCTTTTGGCCCATCAGGCGGAACAACCACCAGACGCGTGCGGCAGAAAACACGCCCATCCCGTCATAGACAACCACCTGATGGCCATCACCCACGCCCATCGCCCGCATCCGCGACATGAACTTCTCGACAGGCGGGGCCATGTGTGGCAGCTCCGAGCGGGCGTCGCTGATCTCATCAATATCAAAGAAACGCGCGCCAGGGATATGTCCGGCCGCATACTCGGCCTTTGGGTCGCGTCCGGCATCGGGCAGATACCATGAGGCATCAAGAATCCGCAGATCAGGATCCTTGATATGCGCCGCCAGCCATCCGGTGCTGACAAGCGTTTTGGGATCGTCAGTAATGGCCGATGTCATCGCGCACCCCTTATTCACAAGTCATAAAGGGCCTACCGCGCAGCGCCGCGCAAGACAAGCCACCAGATAGGCACCACCCATGTTATTATTGGCCCGAAAATATCCCCGCCGGAGGCATCCTGCCGGTGCAATCCAGCACCTCGGGAATCAACCACCGTGGCGCAACAGCCGCTGCTTCTGACGGCCCCAGTCGCGCTTGGCCTCGGTTTGGCGCTTGTCGTGGTTCTTCTTACCCTTGGCGGTTGCGATCTTGAGTTTCACCAGACCGCGATCGTTGAAATACATCACCAGCGGCACAAGCGTCATGCCTTCGCGCTTGGTCGCGTTCCAAAGGCGGGCCAATTCACGCTTGCTGACCAATAGCTTGCGTTTGCGCCGTTCCTCATGGGTAAACATCGCGCGCTCGTAGGGGGCAATATAGGCGTTGGTCAGCCAAAGTTCGCCATCATCGACGCTGGCATAGCTGTCGGCGATATTGGACTGGCCTGTGCGCAGGGATTTCACCTCGGAACCGGTCAGGATAATCCCGACCTCGAGATCATCCTCGATGGCATAGTCATAGCGCGCACGCCTGTTGTCGGCGATGACTTTGTAGTTTTTGTTTTCGGGTTTCTTGGCCATAGTTGGGCACAAATAGGCGATAGCGCGCTGTGGCACAAGGTGTGCCGATGGTCTGCCCCCGCAGGAGAGTGAAGATGTTTGTTCAGATCGCCATTGGAAGCACGCTGCTTGTGTTTTCGATCATGACAGCAGCAATCACTTTTTGGGTGCTGGAAAGACGGCTGGGCCGTTTGCGGCCCTGGCTGGTCAGGGCACCCCATGCACCAAAACTGATGCTTGTTCTGTGTGTGACGGCGCTCTGGGTGCTGTTGCAGATGACGATCGCAGTCTGGACTTGGGCCTTTACGTTCATGGCCTTGGGCGTTTTTGACGCGCTGGAAACCTCGGTCTATTTCGCGCTGGTCGCTTTCACGACTCTGGGGTTCGGTGACATCCTCTTGCCGGTTGAATGGCGCTTGCTCGGCGGTATGGCTGCGTTAAACGGCCTGCTGAACATCGGACTAGTGACTGCGGCGATGGTCGAGACGTTGCGCCAGCTGCGCCTGCAACAAATCGCGATACAGGATCGTGACACATGACGGTTCCGGTGTTGCGCAATCCCGCCGCCCGCCATCTTTTTCTGGCGCGGCACGGCTTGCAGGGCCGGCCTTCGGGTGCGGGGAAAGGGGCCGATCTCAAGGGGGTGATCAACCACCTTGGCTTTGTGCAGCTCGATAGCGTCAACACATTCGCCCGTGCCCATGACCTCATCCTGTGGTCGCGCCGTCAGCAATACCGTCCCCGCGCGCTGCAACATCTGCTGCACCGAGACAGGCAGATGTTCGAGCATTGGACCCATGATGCCGCCATCATTCCGATTGAAAGCTTTGCCCATTGGCGTCTGCGCTTTGCCCGTGATGAGGCGCGTCTGGCCAGCCGATGGCAAGACCAGCGCCGCGATGATTTTCACAGCAAGATCGACGCGGTCCTGCGCCGGATATCCGATCACGGGGCCTGCACCTCGGGTCAGGTGGGCGAGGGCGAAAGCCGTGGTTCAGGCGGCTGGTGGGACTGGCATCCCTCCAAGACGGCACTTGAATATCTGTGGCGCTCGGGCCAGATTTCCGTGCTGCGCCGCGACGGGTTCACCAAGGTCTATGATCTGACCGAACGGGTGATTCCGGCCGAACACCTCAACTGCCGCCATCATCCGGACGAGACCATCGACTGGTGCTGTTCCGGCGCACTCGACCGGCTCGGTTTTGCCACCAGTGGCGAATTGGCCGCGTTCTGGGATCACGTGAGCCCCGGCGAGGCAAAGGTTTGGTGTGCGACCGCTTTGGCCGAGGGCCGCGTGATCGAGATTGATGTGGAAAGCGTGGATGGCAAATTGCGCCGGTCCTTTGCGTGGCCCGATGTGATGGAAAGCCTGCCGTCAGCACCGGTCCCGCGGGTGCGTGTTCTGTCACCCTTCGATCCGGCACTGCGAGACCGCAAAAGGGCAGAGCGGCTTTTCGGGTTTTTCTACCGGATCGAGATCTTCGTACCCGCCCCGCAGCGCAAGTATGGCTACTACGTCTTTCCGGTAATCGAGGGCGACCGCATCATTGGCCGCATTGATATGAAACGGGAAGGCAGTGTTCTGGCCGTCCGGGCGTTCTGGCCCGAGCCGGGCGTCCGTATGGGCGCGGGGCGCATTGCGGCGCTGCGCAAAGAGCTGGACCGTGCTGCGGTCTTTGGGGGCTGTGACGATACTGCCTTTGCAGAGGATTGGATGCGGACAAATTAGATTATTGAACAACGTTCACAAATAGTGTATCCCGATTGCGAAGCATAGTCAGGAGACGTCATGTATTACGTTGCCCAAACAGACCAACTGGTCGCCGACGGTGTCATCAACCCCGCGCAGGCAGATGAGATCAAATCGCGGGCGCGGTCCGCGATGATCGCGCTTTGCGTTAACAGCCTGCTGATCGCGGGTATTCTGGCGGCGACGCTGGGATTGGTGTTTCTCTTGGCAAGTGCTGCGAGCGTGGCTGTCTGCGGCGGTCTCTTTCTGGGCGCCGGTTTGTTGATCCTGCGTAAAGGTGCGGCTCTTTACCGGATGTTCGGCAATGCGAGTGCGCTCATCGGGGCGGGTATGTTGATTTCTGGTACCGCCATCGAATTGCTCGACAAGATACCGGACCGTGCGGGCATCCTGCTTGCACTCATCGGGGCCGTGCTGGCGGGGCTGTTCTTCTGGCGCTTCAGGGCAGGGTTGGTCCAGTTGCGCTTTGCCTATGGCGCCGTGCTGGTGATGGCCGCCGCATTGCATTTGGTCGGTGTCTACGGTGCAGCAGATCAATTTGATCTTGCAGGCTGGCCGATGCCGCTGATCCATTTTTACGTCTTTGCGGCCATCGCGGCGCTGGGCCTGACACTGGACATACGTTTTATCACCGCGCTGGCGATCATTCCTTTTGGACAAATGTTGGACACCGGAACCTACTATTTCACGGCAGCCTACGTGTTTTATTCGCCGGAAACGACGCTCAGCATTTTGCAAATGGGCCTGCTGATCGGGACCTGTTTATGGGCCATCAGTCGCGGCGATGCAAAGATGGGGCGGCAAGCGGGGGTCTTGATGATCATGGCGTTCATCGTGGCCAACCTGTGTTTTCTGGTCGGCAGCATCTGGGGCGATGTTGTGGGTGAAAGCCTTTGGGGGCCGGTTTACAGTGACTTTGCTGGCGATTGGCAGGCCTATGACGCTGCACGCGATGCCTACCTTGCGCAGGCGTTCGAGATCAGTGAAAGCGTTTATGCGATCGTCTGGGCACTGTTGCTTGGCACACTCATTATCTGGGCTGCAATGTCCAACCGTCGGGGGATGTTCAACGCAGCCATGACCTTTGCAGGCATCCACGCCTATACGCAGATGTTTGAAAGCTTCTATGACGAACCATTGGCCTATGTGATCGGCGGGCTGGCCGCGATCCCCTTGGCCTTTGGCCTGTGGCGGTTGAACAATGCGTGGTTCAAGCCGCTGTCACCTGCCAGCACGCAGTAGGGTGGGTAAAACCCACCTTACAGCAACCCCGCATGTTCCATCGCCGCACGCATTTTCGCCTTGGTCGCATCCGTCAACCCAACCAGCGGCAAACGCACCTCGTCACTGCACATGCCCAGTAAGGACATCCCGTATTTTGCACCCGCCACACCCGGTTCGGTGAAAATGGCTTCGTGCAGAGGCATGAGTCTGTCCAACTGTGTCAGCGCCTTGGCATAATCGCCCGCGAGCGTGCTTTCCTGAAACGCTGCACAGAGCGCAGGTGCCACGTTCGCTGTCACCGAAATGCACCCGACTCCGCCATGGGCGTTGAACCCGAGCGCTGTCGCGTCCTCACCCGAAAGCTGCACGAAATCCGGTCCACAGGTCATCCGTTGCTTGGGCACACGCGAAAGATCACCGGTTGCGTCTTTGACGCCGATGATCATTTCATGCTTTGCCAGCGCACCCATCGTTGCGGGAGTCATATCGACCACGGAGCGCCCGGGAATATTGTAGATCACGATCGGCAAACCGCAGTCGGCGGCGGCCTCGAAATGTGCGATCAGACCGGCTTGGGTGGGCTTGTTGTAATAAGGCGTCACAACAAGCGCCGCATCTGCGCCCGCCTTTTTCGCGGCTTGCACCAGACGGACCGTCTCAATCGTGTTGTTTGACCCTGCGCCGGCGATCACGGGGATACGTCCGGCGGCCTCGGCAATCACTATCTCCACGACCATATCATGTTCTGCATGGGTCAGCGTCGGGCTCTCGCCTGTGGTCCCCACCGGAACCAAGCCATGGCTGCCCTGATCAACATGCCAGTTCACAAGTTTTTTCAGCGTATCCACGTCGACTTTGCCGTTTGTAAACGGCGTGACGAGGGCGGGGAGTGATCCCTTGAACATGGCACGCTTCCTTCTTGCTGGCAGCCAACATTGACTGCGGTAAAATCGCGCGGACACTAGGCGCAGAAGGACAATCCTACAAGCCCTTCGTTTCGGCGCATAGCCCGTGGGGATTTGCGCCCATTGCCGCGTTTGTGAGTTGTTATTGCTGCATCACAGGCTACTTTCCCATCAAAAGGGGTACGCAGTGAACTTCCACAAATTCATCATTCTAGGCCTTGTTTGCACGGTTATCTCCGGTCCCGTGCAGGCGCAGTCGATTGATGCCCGAAGCATTGCGGCGATTGATACCGCGCAAAGCGATTGGGACGTGGCTGCGCAGATCGCGCAAGGCGTTGGACCCGTCACGCAGGACACACTGATGTGGCTGCGCCTGCGGACAGGGGATGCACCCTTTGCCATCTACCGGGATTTCTTGAACCGCCGCGCAGACTGGCCGGGGCTGGATCGTTTGCGCGCCGAAGCAGAGCTGATGATCGACGAGAGCATTGCGCCTGCACAGGTCATTGCCTGGTTCGCAGGAGAGGTGCCGCAAACCGGCGAAGGTGCGGTGCGTCTGGCGCAGGCCCATCTGGCGCTGGGGCAGACCGAGGCTGCGCGCGATGTCCTGCGCGATACGTGGATTACACAGCGTCTGACCGAAGACGGGCAGGCCGTCATGCTTGCCGCGTTTGCCGAAGAACTCAGCCCCTTCCATGCGGCCCGTGTCGATGCCCTTTTGTGGCGGTCGCGTGCCGAGGATGCCACGCGCATGTTGCCACTTTTGCCTGCAGATCAAGCCGCACTTGCAGCGGCGCGCATCGGCTATATTACGCGCGCCGACGATCTGGCTGCGCGTGTGGCCGCCGTTCCCGCAGCTTTGCGGCAGGATCCGGGCCTTGCTTACGACCGCTATTCCTGGCTTGCCGGTCGCGGTGAACGGACCGATGCCGTCCAGATGCTGTTGGAACGTTCCACCAGTGCCGCCGCCCTGGGCGAGCCGTTTCGCTGGTCGGGCTGGCGCCGTGTGCTGGCGCGCTGGGAAATGCGCGAAGGACGTGCCGAACAGGCCTATCAGCTCGCTTCGCGCCATTACCTGACCGAGGGCGAATCCTACGCCGATCTGGAGTGGCTGGCAGGGTATCTGTCGCTCACCTATCTGGGCGATCCGGCGCGGGCGTTGACACATTTCCAGAACGGCTTGCGTGCCTCAAGCAGCCCGATTTCGCTGGGGCGGATGCATTACTGGATCGGGCGCACCCATGTCGTGAAAGGCAATGTGGATCTGGCAGCCGACGCCTATAGCGCGGGTGCTGCCCATCAGACGAGCTTTTATGGTTTGTTGGCGTCTGAAAAGGTGGGGCGTGCGCTCGATCCGTCCCTTGCCGGAGCGCAAGTCGACTGGCGCAATGCGCCTGTCTTTGATGATGACATCGTCCAGGCGGCGTTGATCCTGCTTGCGGGCGGTGAACGTGGCGCGGCTTTCACCTTTTTTGCCGAGCTTGGCAGGACGCTCAGCGCGTCCGAAATCGCGACTTTGGGCGCTTATCTGACCGAGATTGACGAGCCTTTCTACACGCTGCTGCTGGGCAAAGCCGCCGTCGAGCGGGGCATTCTGATCCCGTCGGTCTATTACCCCATACATGACATGGCTGCGCTGGACCTTCCGGCAGAGCCTGCCTTGGCCTTGTCAATCGCGCGGCGCGAGAGCGAGTTCAACGAAACCATCGGCAGTCCCGTCGGCGCTTTGGGTCTGATGCAGGTCATGCCTGCCACGGCAGAAGAGGTGTCGGGCAACCTCGGGATACCCTATTCGCGCGGGCGGCTCACGAATGACTGGCAGTATAATGCGACCTTAGGGACGCATTACCTAGCCTATCTGGAAGAAGAGTTCGGGCCCAGCCCTGTCATGATTGCGGCAGGTTATAATGCCGGCCCCAGCCGTCCGCGCCAGTGGATTGACGAACGCGGCGATCCGCGTCTGCTTGAGATGGATGTCGTCGACTGGATCGAGCACATTCCTTTTCGGGAAACCCGCAACTATGTGATGCGCGTGACCGAAAGCATCCCGGTCTATCAGGCCCGTCTGACGGGTCAGACCGGCCCCGTGCGTTTCACCGAACTGCTCATCGGGAAAAAGCCGCTCCTGCGCCCGCGCGCGCGGCCAGAACCTGTTGCCAGCGACGCGGCCTCTGATACCGTCCGCCCTGTTGCGCGACCCTAAGCGACCTTTTTCGCCCGCCAGAGCGTGAAGAGCCCTGCAGCGACGACTATCGCCGCACCGATCGCCACGTTGGGCCGCAGGGTTTCGCCCAAAAGGAAGATCCCGATCGCGCTGGCGAAAACCAGTTGCAGATAGGCGAAGGGCTGGACCTCGCTGGCCTCGGCGACCTCGTAGGTTTTGATCAAGAGCCAATGACCGCCCGCGCCCGTAACACAAAGCGCTGCCATCCAGCGCCAGTCTGCAGCACTCATGGGTTCCCAGAACCAGACCCCTGCTACGGTCATGACCACGGCACCGGCGGTGCCGGTCCAGAAGAAAGACGTGGCCGTTGTGTCTTTGCGGGCCGCAAAGCGGGTCAGCAGACCGTAGAGCGCAAACATGAAAGCCGCCGCCAACGGGATCACGGCGGCAGGGGCGAAAACTGCATAGCCGGGTTGGAGGATAACGAGGACACCGACGAAACCGATGCCAATGGCGGTCCAGCGGCGCCAGCCCACCTGTTCCCCCAGTACCGGACCTGAAAGGGCTGCGATCAGCAGGGGATAACAGGCAAAGACAGCGTGGCTTTCGACAAGGCCGAGCAGAACAAAGCCGCTGACCATCACGCAGATTTCAAGCGCCAGCAACGTGCCGCGTGTGATTTGCAGGATCGGTTGCTTCGTTGCAGCGGCCGCACGGATGGACCCTGATTGCCTGGTTGCGATGCTGATCACGAAGGCCGCAAAGAACCAGTAACGGATCATTACGATCATCATGACGTTGTATTCCCCTGCCAGATGCCGTGAAATTCCGTCCTGCACGGCAAAGACAAAGGTTGTGGCAATCATCAACATGATGCCAAGGCGGGGGTTATTTTGCATCAGGCATCCTTGCGCGGGTCATATGCCGTTTGCGCCCGAAACCCGCAACGCGGGTGACCTCAAAGCCCGCGCCGGACAAGGCCTGCCGCACAGCGCCCGCCGCAGAATAGGTCGCCGCCGTGCCGCCTCTTTTGGTGTGGGTGCCGACGGCTGCCAGCAACGTGGGTTCCCAGAGTTCGGGGTTCTTGGCAGGTGAAAATCCGTCAAGAAACCATGCATTCGCCTGTTTGTCCCATGCAGGAAGCGTTTCGCGTGCGTCGCCGGTGATAACCTCGAGCATCGGGCCGTTGGGCAGTTGAATTGCACCGCTCTGCGGTTTCCATGCCGCTAGGAGCGCCTTTGCATAAGGCGCCAGTTCCGCGAAATGTCCGAGCGCCGCTGCCATATCGTCCGCAGCCATGGGAAAGGCCTCGAACGACGTAAAAGACAGCGTGCCGGGTTGTCCGGCCTTGTCCCATGCCGCCCACGTCACCAGCAGGTTCAGGCCGGTGCCAAACCCCAATTCGGCAATCTGAAAGTTTCCACCGAAACGCGCGGGCAGGTCGTTGCCAGCCAGAAAGACATGCTGGGTCTCCGCCACGCCATTGTCGAGGGAATAATAGGGGTCATCGAAGGCCTGCGCGATGGGCACGCCATCCCGCCATTCTATCCGTGCTCTCTGGTCTGTCATCGGCCCTTGCCTTACCACTGCACACATCTTTGAGCGGAAGGACAACGAATGGCAACGGCTGATATCACGGTTATGGGAGCGGGTGTTTTCGGACTGTCCGTCGCCTATGCCTGCGCGCGGCGCGGCGCGGTCGTGCGCGTGATTGATCCGCATGGCGTGGCGGCGGGTGCAAGTGGCGGATTGGTCGGGGCCCTGGCGCCGCATGTGCCGGAAAACTGGAATGCCAAAAAGGCGTTTCAGTTCGAAAGCCTGATCATGGCCAAAGGCTTTTGGGGTGATGTTGCGGCGCTGACAGGCCAGGACGTTGGCTATGCGCGGTCGGGTCGTCTGCAACCTTTGGCGGACGCGCGTGCGGTCGATCTGGCACAGGAGCGTGCGGAAAGTGCAGCGACGCTCTGGCAGGGCAAGGCGCGCTGGGATGTGATCCCAGTCACAGATGCGCCGTGGATGCCGCCATCACCAAGCGGCATGGTGGTGCATGATACGTTATCAGCGCTGATCCATCCGCGCCGTGCGACCCGCGCTTTAGCTGATGCTGTGGTGGCGCTGGGCGGCGAGGTTCTGGCCGACGGGCGCGTTGAGGGCAAGGTGGTCTGGGCCACCGGCTGGCATGGCATGCAAGAGATTGGCGGTAACGGTGTGAAAGGGCAGGCGGCGCTGCTGGATTTCAACGCGGCAGGCCAGCCGCAGCTTTTTGCCGATGCCCTGCACATCATCCCGCATGGCGATGGGACCGTGGCGATCGGCTCCACGTCCGAGCGGGAATTCGATGATCCCTACAGCACGGATAATGCGCTTGAGGATGTGCTGGCGCGCGCCCATGCGGCCTTTCCGGTGCTAGAGAGTGCACCGGTGCTGGTACGCTGGGCGGGCGTGCGTCCGCGCAGCAAAAGCCGCGCGCCCGTTTTGGGCGTGCATCCTGAGCGGACTGGAGAATTCATCGCCAACGGCGGTTTCAAGATCGGCTTCGGCATGGCCCCCAAGGTGGGCGCCGTGATGGCCGATCTGATACTGGACGGGAATGACCAGATCCCCGACGGTTTTCGTGCCTAGACAGCGGGCGCTTTGGCGAAGGGCAGATGGCCTGTCTTGATCCAGAATTCCGCACCGTCTTTGCCGCCAGTGACCTGCATCGCCTCCCCGTCAGGGATGCGTAGCCATGCCCCTTTGGTGAGGGTGTCCGAGCCTTCGGTCGCGTTGCCGTCGATCATCAGAAGTTCGGCACCACCTTCGGGCGTTTCTGCAAAGACCGCTTCCGGGGCCAGTGTGATGAAACGGACGGTTTCCTGCGAGTCCTCGTGAAGGACCTGCGCACTTACGCCGCCGCCCAGATCGGCCAGTTCCGCCTCCATTTCCTTGCGGAACTGGGTGCGGTCATCGAGGTCGAATTGCCAAAGCTTGACGAAGATCGTGCAGCCTTCCTCTGCCCCTGGTGTGTGCGATGTCGTCGGTGGGTTGCGCACGTAGGTCCCTGCGGGATAATCGCCGTGTTCGTCCTGAAATACGCCGTCCAGCACGATGAACTCTTCGCCGCCGGTGTGGGTATGGGCGGAAAACTTGCTCTGCGGTGCATAGCGCACAATCGAGGTCGCGCGCGCGACCTCATCCCCGATCCGGTCAAGCATGCGGCGGTCAACGCCCGGCATGGGGGATGCTTTCCAAGGGATATCCTGGGTGTGCAGCAAGACGCGCTTGGTGAAATCAGCGTTGAGTTCCATGGGGGTTCCTTACAATGGGGTTATGGTGATGCCGGCGTCGGTCAGGTGCTGGCGGATGCCGCGTGCCATCTCGACGGCGCCCGGCGTGTCACCGTGCAGGCAGATCGTGTCGATCTGGCAGGGGATGTGTTTGCCGCTCTCGGCGATGATCGCACCTGCCTCAAGCATTTTGAGGATACGCGGTGCGGCAGAGGCGGCGTCATGCAGGACAGCACCGGGCAGGCTGCGGTCGACCAATGTCGCGTCGTCGTTATAGGCGCGGTCGGCGAAAATTTCACCGGCCCAGTTGCAGCCCAGATCGCGCACGACGTCCTCCATCGCGGTGGCGGCCAGCACCATGATGACGATATCGGGGTCCACATCGAGGGCAGCGGTGTAGCAGGCCTTGGCCAATGCAGGATCAACAGAGGCCATATTGGACAGCGCCCCGTGCAGTTTCAGATGGCGCACTTTACCACCGGCGCGCCGCGCCATGGCTTGGGCCGCACCCAGTTGATAGGCCACCGCATTTGCAATCTCGCCATGCGGCAGCGGCAGTTTGCGTCGCCCGAAGCCTTTGAGGTCGGCAAAGCCCGGATGGGCGCCGATGCCAACACCATTGGCCACCGCGAGGCGCATGGTCCTGTCCATCACGTCTGGATCGCCTGCATGAAACCCGCAGGCGATATTGGCCGATGACACGATATCCAGCAGGGCTGCATCATCGCCCATGCGCCAATCGCCAAAGCCTTCGCCCATGTCGGAATTGAGATCGACGGTGCGTGTCATGTATTTGCCTTTCAAAACCGTGCCCCGCCAAACATAGCCCCTACCTGCCGATAGTCGACGTGAAACTGCGCGCGATTCTGCGCATTTGTGGTCCCTATCGTGCACTTGACGAAGCCCAAACCGCCCGTGTTATAGGCGCTAACACTATCGTGACGATCAGGCTTGGTCAGCTATCCCTAGTAACTGTGGCAAGAGAGGCCTATTTAGGCCCAATATCGCGTCAAGCGCCGCTGCGCGTGCGAAAATACATTTAAGGACTGCCCTATGGCACACGACATGCAACCGGATTTGGCCGGAAAACTGACATTTGACGGGGATAAAGGCGCTGGGCGGTCCAAGTGGGTTGCCGTTTTTCTGGCCCTGCTTTTGATCGGCTGGATGGGGAGTGGCTATGTTCTGCCCTCACAAGGCCCCGAGAACGAGACTGCAACAGCCCCCGCTAAACGTGCGATTACTGTGGCGGTGATGGACTCTCAGGCGCAGGATGTGCAGTTGGTTCTCTCGGCCGAGGGCCAATCGGAACCTGATCGTGCGACAGCTGTTCAGGCCGAAACCGAAGGACAAGTGATCTCGGTCTCTGCCGCGCGTGGTGATCTGGTCGGTGCGGGTCAGGAAATCGGCAGGCTGGATGCCGCGACCATCGAAGCACAGCTTTTGCAGGCACAGACCCAGCAAGCGCAGGCAACACGCGATTTGAACAACGCGCTGGCCTTGCAAGAGCGCGGCGTGGCCACTGAAGACCGCGTCAGCAGTGCCCGCGCTGCCAAGGCGGCAGCGGATGCGGCTGTTGCTGCCGCCGAAGAGCAGCTGGCGAATACTATCATTCGTGCCCCTTTTGCGGGCCGTTTGAACGATCTGACCCTCGATGAGGGCGAGTTCGTCAGCAATGGCAGTTTCGTGGCAGAGGTGATCGACAATGACCCGTTAACGGTGGTCATTCAGGTGCCACAGCAGGCGTTGTCGCGCATTCAGACCGGTCAAACAGCAACTGTGGATTTCATCACGGGTGAACAGCGTTCCGGTGTTGTGAGCTTCATCGGCGCCAACGCCGACCAGCAGACCAGGACTTTCCGCGTCGAGGTGACCGTTGATAACCCCGATAGCGTGATGCCCGCCGGTCTGAGTGCGCGGATCGCGCTGCCTACGGGTGAGGCGCGTGGACACTTCATTTCGCCAGCCATCCTGTCATTGGGCACCAACGGTGAGTTGGGCATAAAGATTGTCGAAGATGACAACACCGTGTCCTTCAGGCCTGTCGCGATCGCGCGCGCCCAGACGGACGGCGTATGGGTGACAGGCTTGCCCGAAAATGCCCGGATCATCACTGTGGGGCAGGGCTTTGTGAATGCGGGTGATCTGGTTGATCCGCGCCCGATTGCTGCGGACCAGACTGCGGAAATTGCGCAATGAACACGTTGATTGATGCGGCCTTCAAGCGCAGCAAGGTTGTCCTGCTGATCCTCGCGTTATTGCTGGCTGTCGGTTCTTTGTCGTACACCGCGATCCCGAAAGAGAGTAATCCCGAAATCCCGATCCCGATCATCTTTGTGTCGGCCTCGGTGGACGGCATCTCGCCGGAAGACGCCGAAGATGTGCTTGTCGGGCCTCTGGAAACCGAGTTCGCCTCGCTGACGGGGCTCAAATCCATGACCGCGACGGCCAGTGAGGGGCGCGGCGCAGTCCAGCTTGATTTTGAGCCGGGCTTTGATGCAGCTGAGGCACTTGATCAGGTGCGTGAAGGTGCTGATACCGTCGAAAGCGAACTGCCCTCGGATGCCACCGTGATTGTGACCGAGATCAACACCGCGCTGTTCCCGATCCTGACGGTCATCCTGTCCGGTCCAGTGCCGGAACGCACGCTGAATGCACTGGCTGAAGATCTGCAAGACGACATCGAAGCGCTCAGCGGTGTGCTTGAGGTGGATTTCGGTGGGAAGCGGACCGAACTGATGGAAGTGCTGATCGACCCGACGGTGTTCGAGACCTATAATATCTCGTTCAATGAACTCATCAGCTCGATCACCAACAACAACCAGTTGATTGCCGCAGGTGCGATTGAAAGCGAGGCAGGACGCCTTGTGCTCAAGGTGCCGGGACTGATTGAAGACATCGAAGATGTTATGGAACTGCCCATCCTTGTGCGCGGCCAGACAGTTGTGACCTTCGCCGATGTGGCGACCGTGCGTCGCACGTTTGAGGACCCAACAGGGTTTGCACGCATTGATGGCCAGCCTGCCCTCGCGCTTGAGATCAAGAAACGGGTGGGCGCCAATATCATCGAAACCGTCGCCGAGGTCCGCAGCGTCGTGGAGACGGCACAGGCCGAATGGCCCGACAGCGTACAGGTGCGCTATACGCTGGATGAAAGCGAAACTGTCAAAACAATGCTTTCTGATCTTGAGGCGAATGTGATCGCAGCGATCATCCTTGTGATGATCGTGGTGGTCTATGCGCTGGGATTGCGATCCTCGTTGCTGGTCGGTCTCGCCATTCCGGGTGCGTTTCTGACGGGCGTTGCGGGGTTATATTTCATCGGCTTCACCATGAATATCGTGGTCCTCTTCTCGCTGATCCTTGTGGTCGGCATGCTGGTGGACGGGGCCATTGTGACGGTTGAACTGGCGGACCGCTATCTGCACGAAGGCCAATCCCCCAAAGAGGCCTACGCCCGTGCCGCCAAGCGTATGGCGTGGCCGATTATCGCCTCGACCGCGACCACGCTTTGTGTGTTCTTCCCGCTGTTGTTCTGGTCGGGTGTTGTCGGCGAATTCATGAAGTTTCTGCCGATCACAGTGATCTTTACCCTTGCGGCATCGCTGGTCATGGCACTGATCTTTATCCCTGTCATGGGGGGGCTGATCGGCAAACGCCAATCGCAAACAGCCAAGGCCAAGGCCCAGCTTTATGCCGCCGAACACGGTGATCCGCGCAAGATGACGGGTTTCATGGGCGGTTATGTGCGCGTTCTGGAATGGTCGATCTTGCGGCCATGGACGACACTCAGCTTTGCGATGATCGCGCTGGTTGCGTCTTTTGTGGCTTACGGCAGCTTTGGCAACGGTCTGACTTTCTTTCCAAGTGTCGAGCCGGATTATGCGCAGGTCGAAGTGCGCGCCAAAGACAATTTCTCGGTTTACGAACAGGATGCTCTGGTGCGTCAGGTCGAGGCGCGCTTGGCCGGCTACGACGAAATCGCCAGCGTCTATTCCCGCTCGGGCGGTACTACGGACGGCGGTGATATGATCGGCACGCTGCAGCTGGAACTGGCCGAATGGGATACGCGGCGGCCCGTTGTGCAGATTGCCGAAGATATCCGCGTCGATATGGCGGAAATACCCGGGATTGATGTGCAGGTTCTGACCGATAGCGGCGGCCCCGGCGGCGGCAAGCCGATCAATCTAGAGATAATCGGCAATGCGCAGGCTGATCAGGAAGCAGCAGTCGAGGCTATTCTTGCACAGATGGAGCGCATGGGCGGCTTTATTGATGTGGTCGATTCGCGCCCAAGCCCCGGTGTGGAATGGCAGATTGCTGTGGACCGCTCAGAGGCCGCGCGCAGTGGTGCCAATGTGGCCGTCTTGGGTCAGGCGGTGCAATTGCTGACACGTGGTATTGTGGTGGCTGATTACCGCCCCGAAGATGGCGACGGCGAGGTTGATATCGTAGTGCGCTTTCCTGCGGGTGATCGCACCCTGGCCGAACTTGAAGCGCTGCGGGTGCCCACGGATGCGGGCCTCGTGCCGATCTCGAATTTCGTGTCGTTCAATCCCGCCCCGCGCAGCGGTGTGATTACACGGATCGATCAGGAGCGGGTGCTGACAATCTCTGCGGATGTCGCAGAGGGTGTCTTGGCCAATGACCAGACCGTGGCACTGCAGGCCGCGATTGAAACTCTTGATCTGCCTGCGGGCGTGCGGGTGGAATTCGGTGGCGAGGCCGAGGATCAGGCGGAATCGATGACCTTCCTGATCGGGGCGTTCTTGTCGGCAATCGGCTTGATGTTCGTGATCCTGCTGACCCAGTTCAACAGCTTCTGGCAGGCAGGGATCGTGATGTCTGCAATTGTGTTCTCGGTTGCGGGTGTGCTGTTGGGTCTGATGATCACTGGCCGTCCCTTTGGCGTTGTCATGGGCGGGATCGGTGTGATCGCGCTGGCGGGGATTGTGGTGAACAACAATATTGTTCTGATCGACACGTTCAACGAGTTGAAAGCCCAAGGGTTCTCTTCGCTTGAGGCTGCTTTGCGGACAGGTGCCCAGCGTCTGCGCCCTGTGGTGCTGACCTCGGCCACGACAGCGCTGGGGCTGATGCCGATGGTCATCGGGTTGAACATCAACTTCTTTACACGCGAAATCGTCTATGGGGCGCCGTCCACACAGTGGTGGACCGAATTGTCCAGCGCCATTGCGGGTGGGTTGGTCTTTGCGACAATCCTGACGCTGTTGTTGACGCCTGCGATGCTGATGTTGGGCGAGCGTCGCGAGAAACGGTTTGAAACGCGCGATCCTGCGCTGGCCCCGGCCGAGTAACTAGCCGATGATCTTCCGTGCTGCCGCTTCGGCGGCGGCCAGCGCCCCTTCGATTAACCCGCCATTGTCGGGGGCCATTTCGGTGACCGCGAAGATCAGCTTATCGTCCCAGATGCAACGCAGCGGCGCGGGCATTGTATAGGGCGGGTGGCCCGGCGGCGGTGTCGCGTCGGCTGCTGTGGCGGTGAAGGGGTCTTGTGACCAATCTATCAGTGTTGCTGCAATCGGTGCGCCCGCCTGTGCGCCAAAGAGGTTTTCCAGCTGCGCAAGCGAGGCCGCTTGCACCGCGTCACCCGCCTGCGCGCGGATGTCGGCGGGCAGGCCCACAAACCCGAAGAGCGCGCCAAGGCTGCCGTCTGCCGGACTTGCGTCATGGATTTCGGCCAAGGGCCCGCGCCTGCTGCTGGCGTCACCTGAGAGGCCGTCTTTGCGCCAGAAGGGTGTGGGATAAACCGCTACGAATTTCGCATGTGCGCCCATCCACGTGGGGATCGCGCGCAGGGCGGCCATCGCGCCATCCTGCAGGGCGGGGGTAAAGCGCAGTTCAGCGGCAAGGCGCGGAGGGATGCAAAGGACGATCCGGTCTGCGGTGATGGTTTCGCCATCTGTGAGCTGTGCTGCGGGGCTGTCGTCAATCGCGGAGACTGCGCAATCCAGCAAGATATGCGCAGGGTTCAGACGCGCAGCCAGTGCATCGGTCAGTACACTGGTCCCGCCCGCGATCCGCAAGCTGCCTGCCATCGACATAAAGCCCATGTCCTGCACCACCTCGCCGCTGGCTTGTTCAAAGAGTTGCGCGCCGTTGGACCATTGCTCAAAGAGTTGCAGATCGAGTTCGCCTGCAAGCGCGGCCACGCGGGTCTGTCCGGGCCAGACCCATGAGGGGCCAAGGTCGAACAATGCCGCTTCGACCCGTAGCGATTTGATGCGCCCACCTAAGCGCCCGCGGGCCTCAACCAGCGTATAGGCGTGGCCTGCGCGTTCCAGCGCATAGGCCAGTGACAGACCCGAAAGCCCGCCGCCGATGATCAATGTGGGGGTGTGCATGTGGCGACCTCTGCCTGTGGTTTCAGTCCGCCATAAAGGGTGGGCGCGGCCGATGAAAGGCCGCGCCCATCAGGATTATTTTACGTCGAAGCGGTCAAGGTCCATGACCTTGGACCATGCCGCAACGAAGTCTTTGGCGAACTTCTCACCGGCGTCGCTTTGGGCGTAAAGCTCGGACAGGGCGCGCAGTTGCGAGTTCGACCCGAAGACCAGATCGACACGTGTGCCGGTCCATTTGACTTCGCCCGTGGCGCGGTCGAGGCCTTCGTAGGTGCCCTCATCACTGCCCTTCTGCCATGTCGTCGCCATGTCGGTGATGTTGACAAAGAAGTCATTGGTCAGCGCATCCGTCTTGTCGGTGAAGACACCGTGCTTGCTGCCGCCTGTGTTGGCGCCCAGCACACGCAGACCACCCACCAGCACCGTCATTTCCGGCGCAGAGAGGGTCAGCAGTTGTGCGCGGTCCACCAGCATGGCTTCGGCAGGCACGGTATAATCGGCCTTCAGGAAGTTGCGGAAACCGTCGGCTTCGGGCTCAAGCGGCTCAAAGCTGGCGGCGTCTGTCTGCTCTTCCGTGGCATCCATGCGGCCCGGTGTGAAGGGCACAGCGATGTCGTGACCGCCATTCTTGGCGGCCTTTTCCACCGCTGCACAGCCACCCAGCACGATCAGATCGGCGAGAGAGACTTTCTTGCCGCCCGATGCCGCGCCGTTGAAGTCGGCCTGAATGCCTTCCAGTGCTGTCAGCACTTTGGACAATTGCGCAGGATCATTTGCCGCCCAGTCCTTTTGCGGGGCAAGACGGATGCGCGCACCATTGGCACCACCGCGCTTGTCCGAACCACGGAAGGTTGAGGCAGAGGCCCAGGCAGTCGCGACCAGTTCGGACAACGACAGACCGGATGCGAGGATCTTCGCCTTCAGGTCCGCGATATCCGCGTCATCCACCAGCGGGTGATTGAGGGCAGGGATCGGGTCTTGCCAGATCAGATCCTCGTCCGGCACTTCGTTACCCAGATACAGCACCTTTGGCCCCATATCGCGGTGGGTCAGTTTGAACCATGCGCGCGCATAGGCGTCGGCGAACTCTTCGGGGTTCTCGTGGAAGTGCTTGGAGATTTTCGCATAGGCGGGATCCATCTTCATCGCCATATCCGCTGTGGACATGATGATCGGCACCTTCTTGGACGGGTCCTCGGGATCGGGGGCCATGTCCTCTTCCTGAAGGTCCTTGGGTGTCCACTGCTTTGCACCGGCGGGGCTTTCTGTCAGCTCCCAGTCGTATTTGAACAGCACGTCAAAGTAGCCCATGTCCCATTGTGTCGGGTTGGGTGTCCATGCGCCTTCAAGGCCGGATGTGATCGCATCACGGCCTTTGCCGGATTTGTAGGTGGACATCCAGCCAAAGCCCATGTTCTCGATCGGTGCGCCTTCCGGCTCGGGGCCGACGTGCTCAACCGGGCCTGCGCCGTGGGTCTTGCCGAAGGTGTGGCCACCTGCGGTCAGGGCGACAGTTTCGTAGTCGTTCATCGCCATCCGTGCGAAGGTTTCGCGGATATCGCGGGCCGAGGCCAGCGGATCAGGGTTGCCATCGGGGCCTTCGGGGTTGACGTAGATCAGACCCATCTGAACAGCCGCCAGCGGGTTTTCCAGATCGCGGTCGTTAGAATAGCGGGCGAGTTCGTGGTCGCTGGTGGCCAGCCATTCGTCTTCGCGGCCCCAGTAAACGTCTTCCTCGGGTTCCCAAGTGTCGGCACGACCGCCGCCAAAGCCGAACATCTTCAGACCCATCGATTCCATTGCGACGTTGCCGCAGAGCACGAAAAGGTCGGCCCAGGAAATCTGGTTGCCATATTTCTGCTTGATCGGCCAAAGCAGGCGGCGGCCCTTATCAAGGTTGCCGTTGTCGGGCCAGCTGTTAAGCGGGGCAAAACGCTGTTGGCCGCCACCAGCACCACCGCGACCGTCGGCGGTGCGATAGGTGCCTGCCGCGTGCCATGCCAGACGGATGAACAGACCACCGTAGTGGCCATAATCGGCAGGCCACCAATCCTGGCTGTCGGTCATCAACGCATGCAGGTCTTTTTTCAGCGCTTGCAGGTCCAGTTTCTTGAATTCTTCGGCATAGTTGAAATCTGCGCCCATCGGATTGGAGGCAGGGGCGTTCTGGTGCAGGATTTTCAGGTTCAACTGATTTGGCCACCAGTCCTTGTTGCCGCGTACACTGTGGGTGCTCTGAATTGCGGTCCCGTGCATCACTGGGCATTTTCCGGCGTTGTTACCGTCCATTGTCTTTTCTCCGATGTTGGTTGCGAAATGCCGCCGAGATAGCAGAGATACGGCGGTCCCAATATGACGAATATCAGTGATTTAGAATTATTTTAAGTTGCAATTTTTGATTGCACTCATAACTTCAAGTTATGAAAAACCTCACATTGAAACAGCTGCGTTATTTCGAGGCCCTTTCCCGTCATGGTCATTTTGGCCGTGCGGCCGATGTCTGTGCTATTTCACAGCCAGCCTTGTCCGTGCAAATCAAGGAGCTGGAGCAAAGCCTTGGCACACCTCTGTTTGAAAGGGGCCCGCGCAAGGTGCGCCTGACCGCCTTTGGAGAGGAGTGGGCGCTGCGCGTGCGCGATATTTTGCGCGCTGTGGACGAATTGGGCGACATGGCCCGTGCGGCGCAGGCGGGGTTGGTGGGGCGTTTACGGATCGGGGTGATTCCCACGATTGCCCCGTATCTGCTGCCCGGCCTAATCGGACATCTGGCCGGTGTGCATGCCGACCTTGATGTGCATATCCGCGAAACCGTCACGCCGCGCCTGATTGAAGAATTGACCAACGGGCAGATTGATACAGCGATTGTCGCGCTGCCAGTCTTTGAACCTGGATTTGAAGAGGTGGCGCTCTTTGACGAAAGCCTGATGTTGGTGCGCCCGATCAAGGATGCGGAGCGCCCAGTCCCCAGCCCCGAGGATCTGCGCCAGATGCGTCTTTTGATGCTGGAAGAGGGGCATTGTTTTCGTGATCAGGCCCTGTCGTTTTGCAACCTGCAAAGTGCCGCCGCACGCGAAGGTCTGGACGGCAGTTCGCTGTCCACGCTGGTGCAAATGGTGGGGGCAGGGATCGGGGTGACGCTGATCCCGCAGATGGCGGTGCCGGTCGAAACCCGTTCGGCCCCTGTCGTGATCAGCCGTTTTGCAGAGCCGGAACCGAAGCGCACAGTGGGCATGATCTGGCGCAAGACGAATCCGCTTGCCGGACAATTGCGACAGATTGCCAATATCGTCCAACAGATCGGGCAGGATCTGGCGGGCTAAACTGCGCTGTGCAGCAGCGTTTCCAGCAAAGGATTCGGGAATTTTCGCGGCACCGTGACCGCATGGAAACTCTCGGTCAGGCCCATTTGGTGGGGGGACTCAATCAACATGCCGTTGCGCAATTCGTTCTGCACGGCAATCGGCGGCAACACCCCAAGCCCGATATCCTCACGCGTGAGCAGGCGCATCAGCGCCATATCATCAACTTCGGCAGCGAGTGTCGGGGTAATTCCTTCGCGCGCGCAAAGCCGGTCAAATCCGGACCTTACAGGGCTTTCTTCGGTTGGCACGATGATCGGGTTGTCGCGCAGAAGGTTTGCCAGAGGCAGGTCAGCGCGCAGGCGTTCCGGCGTGCCGATCAAACTCACCGATTGCTCCGAAATCGGCTGCGAAGTGAATTTCGACATCGCATCATGCGCCGGTGCGCGGTTGGTCAGTACGACGTCAAGATTCAGCGTTTCAAGGCTTTGCAGCAATTCCACCAAGGTGCCCGAGCGCAGCACCAATTCCACATCGGCAAGGCCAAGCAAGGGACGCAGAAATTCAATCTGAAAATTGCGTGACAGTGTTGCCAGCGCGCCAACCCGCAGCACCTGACGTGGCCGTCCTTGTTGGCTGAGGGTTCCCAGAAGGTCCTTGCCCGCATCAAAAATCGTATCCGCGTAATCCAGCGTGATCCGTCCCGCCTCGGTCAGGTGCAACTGCCGCCCGCGCCGCTCGAACAGCGCGTGGCCCAACCGGTCCTCCAGCTTGCGGATCTGCACCGAGAGCGCGGATTGCGACAGGTTCAGCTTTTCTGCCGTTCGCGTCAGGTTTCCTTCATGGGCGACCGCCCAGAAGTAGCGCAGGTGATTATAGTTCATGTCAGACATATATTCTATATAATAGAACGATAAATCGCAAACAATGTATTTTTTATCAGAAATGCGATGCTCTATCCCGTCGTGAAATCAATTCACACGATGGAGACCGACATGCTGCTGAGCGCATTACCGTTACTGGCCCCTCTGATCTTGATCGCGGCTGCCTTTGCGCCGCGCGTCCTGAAAGATGTATCTGCGCAAAAAGGTGCACGGATCGCAGAATACGCGAGCCTAGGCGCGATTATGATCGCGGTTCTGTCGGCGGTCGTGCTGGCCAGCAATGGCAGCGGTGACAGTATCTTGATCGGCTTCTTGGAAATCGGGCTCTCGGTCCGGCTGGACATTGTGAGCATCGTGATGCTGTTGCTGGTCACGTTCATCGGCTGGGTGGTCGTGCGCTATGCGCGCACCTATCTGGACGGCGAAGCACGGCAGGATGTTTTCACATTCTGGCTCTTGGCGACGCTTGCCGCGGTTCTCTTTCTCATTCAGGCGGGCAATCTGTTCCAGTTCTTCGCAGCATGGGTCGCAACGAGCGCATTCCTGCACAAGCTATTGCTCTTTTATCCAGAGCGCGTGGCGGCCCAGAGAGCGGCGCGGAAGAAATACATTATGGCACGGATCGGGGATGCTGCGGTGCTTGGTGCGATGCTCATGCTTGTCAGCACGTATGGCACAACGCAAATCTCGGTGATCCTGAGCGCGGCTGCAGAAGGAACGGGTGGCGGGCTGGCACTGGCGGCGGCTGCACTGCTGGGGCTTGCGGCCATCCTGAAATCGGCGCAGTTCCCGACCCATGGCTGGTTGACCGAAGTCATGGAGGCACCGACGCCTGTCTCTGCCTTGCTGCATGCGGGCGTGGTCAATGCGGGTGGTTTTCTTCTGATCCGCTTTGCCGATGTGATGCTTCTGTCACCTCTGGTGCTGGCCATTCTGGTATTGATCGGCGGTTTTACAGCGCTCTTTGGCGGCTTGGTGATGCTCACGCAGTCGACCGTCAAAACCTCTCTTGCGTGGTCTACGATTGCACAGATGGGCTTTATGATCCTGCAATGCGGTCTGGCGCTCTTCCCGCTGGCCCTGCTGCACATCGTGGCGCACTCGCTTTACAAGGCGCATGCCTTTTTGTCCGCTGGTAACGCCGTGCAGAATGTTGCGGCCATCCGCAAGCCGGGGCCCGTCGCGGTGCCTGATCTTGGTGCGGTGGCACGCGCGTTCGTGGTGGCCTTGGCCATTTATGGCGTGGTCTATGCGATCCTCGGGTTGGGCTTTGACTTTGGCGGGAAGTCACCGCAGGCCATCGCCCTTGGTGCGATCCTGATTTTCGGTGTCGCCTATCTTCTGGCCCAGGGTTTTGCGGATGAGGCACCGCGCGCGCTCACACAACGGACAGCGGTTTATGCGGCGGCTGTGACTGTCAGCTACCTTGTCTTGCAGCGCGTCTCTGAATGGCTCACGGCTGGGACGCTTCCTGCAACACCGCCGGCGAGCGCACTGGAATGGGCGCTGATCCTGCTGGCAATGGTCAGCTTTGGTCTGGTGGCCCTTGCGCAGGCAACATTGCCGCTGTGGTCTTACCATCCCGCCGCGCAGGGCCTTCGGGTGCACTTGTCCAACGGGCTTTACATCAACGCAATCTCTGACCGGATGATCGGCGGTTGGAAGCAGACACCATCCAGCAAAGGAGCAGAACAATGAAAGCGGAAACATACGCAGGCTATTCCGGTGCGCATCTGGAAGTGATCGCCAAGGCCGAGGCCGCAGGCCGCGCTATTCCACCGCTCTGGCCGCTGTCATCTTCTGTCGCGGTGAACCCGTTTCTCGGCCAAACTGAGAACAGTTTACCGCAGGTCGCGGCGCTGTTGGACAGGGTCGCCGGAACAGCGGTGACTATGCCACGCGACTGGTACCGGACGAAAGTCGAAGACGGGACAATCAACGACGCCGATCTGACCGCAGCGCTGGCAAAGTTCCCGGAGGCAGCCAAGGATATTGCGGCACTCAAGGCTGCAGCAGGCCAGCCTGCACCGTCACCCCATGCGCTCCCGACTATTGCGGACCTTGCATTTGAGGTGTCAGGGATCGACTGGCCCGGCATCGTGAATGACCGTTTCGGAAGCTGGGCTGCAGGTTACTTTGATGCAGGTCAGGCGCTGTGGCAGAACAAGCCCGGACGGCGTGCCTTTGATGCGTGGCGGGACTTTGCCAGCCGTGATCTGACGCCCGAAATTGCAGGTCTTGGTGGTTTTGGAGAGCTGGTTGCGAATACACCTGCACGGACGCGCACGGCACTTGTCGCAGCGGTTGATGTGCTTGGGTTGTCGGCCGAGGCAACGGAGACATATTTTCACCAGTTGCTGCTGGGGCTTGGCGGCTGGTCGCAGGTGGCGCGCTATCGGTTGTGGCAGGCAGAGCTTGCAGGCGGAACCGATCTAACGACGACCGATTTACTGACGATCCGTCTGATCTGGGAACAGGCGCTCTATCGGAAATACGCCAAAGAGATCGAAAAGAAGTGGGCGGAGATTGCGAAAGCGCACGCCACACCTGCGACGCCATCATCCGATCACCTGATTGATGCAACCTTGCAGGCGGCAGCAGAGTTTGCCGGACAGCGCGCGCTGTCCGAAACACTGGCCAGCACGTCTGTGCCAACGGCCGAAGGCCGGCCCGCGCTACAGGCCGCATTCTGCATCGATGTGCGCTCCGAGGTCTTCCGGCGGGCGTTGGAAAGCGTTGATCCCGCAATTCAGACGCTGGGGTTTGCGGGTTTCTTTGGTCTGACCGCATCGCACCAGAGCTTTGCCTCCGATGTAGCCGAACAGCGACTGCCTGTTTTGTTGAACCACGGTGTGACCAGCCATGCCAGCGCGGATGCAACGGCGGATCAAACCGCACGGTTCAGCGCCCGCGCCAAACGTGCATGGGGGCGGTTCAAGCTGGCGGCGGTATCGTCCTTTGCATTTGTCGAGGCCTCCGGCCCGATCTATGTCGGCAAATTGCTGCGGGACGCGCTGGGCATGGATGCGGCCAAAGGGCCTGACAGCCACATCCCCGTGCTGGACGAAAGCTTTGGTCTCGAAGACAGGATCGGGGCAGCCACAGCGATCCTTGGCGCAATGTCCCTGACAGGCAACTTTGCGCCGCTTGTCTTGCTCTTCGGGCATGGCGCGAATGTTGTGAACAACCCGCATGCCAGCGCGCTGCATTGCGGTGCCTGTGGCGGGTATTCGGGTGAAGTGAACGCGCGGCTTTTGGCGGGCATCCTGAACGACAAGGACGTGCGGGCAGGGCTGGCCAAGAATGGAATCGTGATCCCCGCGGACACGCTTTTTGTCGGCGGGCTGCACGACACGACGACAGATGATGTCACGATCTATGACGGTGATTTTGCGGGGCACGGGCACCAGAGCCACCTTGCAAAGGCCCGTGACTGGCTGGCCTCGGCGGGCAAGCTTGCGCGGACAGAACGTGCTTTGCGCCTGCCGCGTGCCGCCAATGGCGACGACGTGGCCAAGCGGAGCCGTGACTGGTCGGAAACACGGCCCGAATGGGCGCTGGCGGGGTGCAAGGCCTTCATCGCGGCACCGCGGTCGCGGACCAAAGGCAAAGGGCTGGCGGGGCGCGCGTTCCTGCATGACTATGACTGGCAAAAGGACGAGGGCTTCGGTGTTCTTGAGTTGGTCCTGACCGCCCCCGTCGTCGTCGCAAGCTGGATCAGCCTGCAATATTACGGCTCCGTCGTGGCACCTGACGTCTTTGGGGCGGGCAACAAGCTATTGCACAATGTCACCGGCGGCGTCGGTGTGGTTGAAGGCAACGGTGGCATCTTGCGCGGCGGCTTGCCTTGGCAGTCGGTGCATGACGGTGCGGGCTATGCCCACGATCCACTGCGGTTGTCTGTCTGCGTCGAAGCGCCTGCCGAGGCGATCACCGCGATTTTGGAGAAGCACCCCAATGTGCGCGCGCTTTTTGACAACAGCTGGCTGCATTTGTTCACGCTTGACCAGAACGGCGCCATGTCGCAGCACTATGACGGTGATCTCAAATGGGTGGCATTTGACGGGGTTGCAACCGAAGGCGCACTTGCGGCCTAGTCAGCCTTCGGCGGCGGTCTCTGCGATCAGGGACCGCTTGCCGATCTGTGCAAGTGTGATGCTGGTTTCGTTTTTCAGAACGTTCCAGAGTTCACGCAAGCCGTCCTCCCCACCTGCGGCAATAGCAAATTGCAGGACGCGTCCGAAGAAGGTGAAGTTTGCACCTTGGGCGTAGGCTTTGACCACGTCTTCGCCGCTGCGCAGGCCGGTGTCGTAAAACAGCGGGTAATCGGGGCCGAGTGCGTCGCGGATTTTTGCTAGTTCGAGGATCGGTGGTGGCGCGCTGTCGAGCTGGCGTGAGCCGTGACTGGACACTTGGATCGCATCGACGCCCGCCGCTTTGAGCGCCATCGCATCCTCTGCATCCAACACACCTTTCACCACCAGCTTGCCCGGCCACATGTCCCGCAAACGGGTCAGCGTGTCCCAATCGGCGCGGGCGCGGCTTTCAGTGCGGTCGAAGTCGTAGCCATCCATCAAGAAGTTGGCCATCTGCGGCTTGCCTGCGACAAGCGAGGTCAGCGACCAGCGCGGGTGCAGGGCAAAGTCGATGAACTGTTTTGGCCCTATCTTGAATGGCATGGTAAAGCCATGGCGCAGCTCGCGCGGGCGGCGGCCCACCTCGGCCACGTCGACCGTGAGCACGATGGTCTCATAGCCCGCAGCCTTGGCCCGTTCGACCAGTTTGAAGGTGCCTGTGCCGTCGCCGCTAAAGTAAAGCTGGAACCATGCGTTGCCTTCAGCGGCCTCAATCAGGGGCTCCATCGCGGTCGAGGCCACGGTCGACACCCCCAAAGGCACGTTTTCGCGGGCGGCCAATCGCGCCAGCATCATGTCGGCACCGGGGCCAGACAGATTGCACATGCCCATCGGGCTGATACCGAAGGGGGCTTTGGTCGGTTTGTCCCACAAAGGCACTGATAGCGAACGGTCACTTACATCGCGCAGGATGCGCGGGCGCAGTTCCAGATTGTCAAAGGCCGCACGGTTGCGCGCGGCCCCTGTCTCGGTGCCCGCGGCACCGTCGATATAGTCAAAAACCATCCAGGGAAGCCGCTTGCGCGCACGGCGGCGGGCGTCTTCGCTGGAATGGATCTTTGGTGCCATTTAGCTGGCCACAGCCTTCATGAAGCGGTCACGGATCACGACGGGGTCCATGGTGATGACAGGCAGCTTGATGTTGCCGCTGTCACATTTGCTGACGATGATGGTCATCTTCTTGCTGTCGATGGCCGCCTGCAATGTCTTGCCGGTGTCCACGTCCTGACACACGACCACGTTCTCACAGCCACAGGCTTTGGCAACATTCTCAAGCTTGGTCTTCTTACCCGCATAGGTCGGCTGGTCGCCGGTGGAGCCGTAAGAGCCATTGTCGATGATCAACAGAATGAAGTTGTCGGCCACGTTGTTGGCGATTGTAGGCAATGTCCCGAGGTTGGTCAGAACAGAGCCGTCACCGTCGATCGCGATCACGGTCTTGTCTTGCGCCAGGGCCAGGCCCAGACCGATAGAAGAAGACAGGCCCATGGTGCCAAGCATGTAGAAATTCTTGGCGTTGTCGTCGATCATATGCAGCTCTTGGCTGGGCAGACCGATGTTACAGACAACCAGCTGGTCGTGAAGGATGGGCGCGATATCGCGCAGGATTTCTGAACGGATCATTGGTCGCCGTAGCCTCCCCAGAAGGACGCATCCGTGAGGATCGCCACAGGTTTGTTGCACATGAAGGTGTATTTCAGGATCGCGTCGAGTTCGTCTGCGTCGCTTTCCTTGTGGAAGTGGTATGTCGGGATGTTCATCTGGTTCAGCAGTGCCTTGGTGTGCACAGCCATTTCCACCTGACAGGCCACCGGTTCACGCAGCTCGCCGCGATAGCTGATCAGCATCGGCAAAGGCATGCGGTAATACTGGATCAGGGTCGCCAGCGTGTTGATGGTCACACCGATCGCTGTGTTCTGCATGATGATTGCAGGGCGCTTGCCGCCCATGAAGGCACCAGCGCACAGGCCCATGCCTTCGTCCTCTTTGTTGGACGGAATGTGGAAAATTTCCGGGCGTGCTTCGACTTCGTCGATCACACCGGCCAACTGCTTGCACGGCACAGTGGTGATGAAGGATACATCGTTGGCGACAAAGTCATCCACGATCTTCTTGCTGATACTCAAGGTCTTACGTCTCCTGTTTGCGCCCCGATTAGGGGCGTTGGGTGATGGGGGTGGATCATTTGGTGTCGCGTGCCACGTGAACTGCGCAGGGGGCATGTTGCACGACGCGCGCCGCGGTCGACCCGAGGAAATAGTCAATCAGTCCGGGTTTGTGAGACCCGAGCACAATACAGTCCGCTTTCATTTCGGTGGCAGTATCAATGATGGTGCGCCCGCTGTGGCCCTTGACGATCATGGATGACACGCCGGGCATCGCCGCGACACGTTCCTCAAGGCGCGCCTTGGCCCGATCAAAGGCGCTTTGGACCACACTGTCGTCGATATAGGCCCCGACCGAGCCTTCCGGCGCTTCATAGACGTGCAGCGCTGTGATCTTGCCGCCTTCCGACAACAGGCGGCGGGCGATTGCGACGCTGTTTTCGCCAACGCCGTGATCAAGGGCCATTGGGACCAGAATGTTCTTGTACATGCCAAAACTCCTTCGGTTTTTCGGTCTCAGGGACGTAAAATGATCTTGGGTGCGGCAACAACGCCAGCCCGGATATCCGCAAAGGCCTGCTGCCCGTCAGCGAGGGGGCGTTCTTCTGTCCAGTCGAGCGGGCCAAGGCGCCCGTCAAAGATGGCTGCAGCAGTCTGGCGGAAATCTTCGGCGGTATAGGTGTAGGTGCCGATGAAGGTGATTTCCTGCAAGGTCATGCGGCGGATATCAAGACCGCCCGTCGCTTCGCCGAGGCCGATATGCATGATCACGCCTCCGGGGCGTGTGATGGCCGTGGCATCCGCGCGCGTCGCGGCATAGCCTACCCCGTCGATCACGAGATCAGCCTGTTCTATCGTACCGGGTGCGACGGCTTCAAAGCCGTCGATCAGGTCAAGCGTTGCACGGCGCAGGGTGTTTGGTTCGATGACTTTGATATCGGTCGCCCCGAATGCCCGCAGACACAAAGCAGCGCCCACACCGATCGCGCCCCCGCCGACAACAACGCATTGTGCATCTGCTAGCGGCATGTCCAGCGCCGCAGCCCCCAGCCGGACCGCATGCCAGCCGCAAGCCAGTGGTTCGGCCAAAGCTGCCTTGGTGAGCGGCACGTCATCTGGCACCGTCACAAGGTTTCTATTGGCCATCACGACATAGTCGCTGAATGCACCCTCGCGCGGGGGCATCGAAATAATCATGCGGTCCGGACAGAGGTTATCGCGGCCTGCCTTGCAGGCACGGCAGATGCCACAGGTTGCCAGCGGATTGATCGTCACGCGTGAGCCATCCAGCGCGCCGCCCATGACAACGCCCGCAGCTTCATGGCCAAGGATCAGCGGAGCTGGGCGGCGTTCATCATGGCCCAGAAAGGCGTGCATGTCGGACCCGCAAATGCCAGAGGCCTCGACCTTTATCAGGCTTTGGCCTGCACCGGGCGTGGGATCAGGCATCACGCGGTAAACGAGCGTCTCCACAGCATCATAGACAAGCGCTTTCATTTCGCTGTGAAACCTCCGTCAACCATCAGGACCTGCCCCGTCACATAGGACGACGCGTTCGAGCAAAGAAAAAGAAGTGGGCCGTCGATGTCCGACAGGGCGCCGTTGCGGCCCACACATGTCTGCGCCGCGTTGCGGGCGGCGCGTTCGGGGTCGGCAAAGACGGGGCCGGTTAACTCGGTTGGAAAGAAACCCGGCCCGATGGCGTTGGCGGTGATCCCGTCTTTGGACCAGGCCTCGGCCATCGCGCGGGTCAACTGGCCAATGCCTGCCTTCGACGCGCCATAGGCAATCCCGCCCGGAAAGGCGCGTGTTGTCTGGAGAGAGGCGAAATTCACGATCCGGCCCCAGCCTTTGGCCTTCATCGCAGGGACGAGGGCCTGAGAAAGAAAGAAGGGTGCGGCCAGATTGAGGTTCATCGTCACGTCCCAGCCCGCGTCCGTCACATCATCCGCAGCCTCGCGGGTGTTGATGCCTGCAGCATGGACAACGATGTCAGGCGCGCCAAAGGGTGCAGCGACCTGCGCTGCGATATCGGCAATCTGGTCCCGTTTTGACAGATCGGCGGCTACGACTGCGGCATTTGCCCCCGTCTCAGCCGCCCAGCCGTTCAGCGCATCCGCGCGGCGGGCCACGCCGACAACCTTTGCACCGGCCGCAGCCAGTGCAATCGCGGCGCGTTGGCCAAGACCCGCGCTTGCGCCGGTGACGCAAGCAACGCGACCGGTCAGGTCAAAGAGATCACGGGGATCACTCATCTGGCGTCAGGTCAAAGTTTTCGCCGGGGAAGTATTTGGCCAGACGTACGTCCGCTGCACGGGCGTGGCCTTCCATCCCTTCAAGGCGGGAAATCCGTGCTGTCGCTTCGGCCACGCGCTTGGACCCTTCGCGTGTGGCCTTCTGCCATGTCACGATCTTCATGTATTTATGGACCGACAGACCACCGGTATAGGACGCAGCGCCCGACGTCGGTAGAACGTGGTTCGTGCCAGAGGCTTTGTCGCCATAGGACACGGTCGTTTCTTCGCCAAGGAAAAGCGAGCCATAGCAGGAAAGACGATCCAGCCACCAATCCAGATCTTCGGCCTGCACGGTCAGGTGCTCGGGCGCGTAATCATCGGAACAGGCGGCCATTTCTTCGCGGTCTGCACAAAGGATCACTTCGGCATAGTCGCGCCATGCTGCTGCGGCGTTGTCACGGTTCACTTCCGGCAGATCGGCGATCAGATCAGGGACGCGGTTCATCACGTCTTCGGCCAGCGCGCGGTCATCTGTGACCAGCCAAACAGGCGAGTTGTAGCCATGCTCGGCCTGGCTCACGAGGTCGGTTGCAACGATACGCGGATCGGCGGTCTTGTCGGCGAGGATCAGGCTATCGGTCGGGCCTGCGATCATGTCGATTCCGACACGGCCGAAAAGAATGCGCTTGGCTTCAGCGACGAACTGGTTGCCGGGGCCGACAAGGATGTTTGCCTTGGGTAGGCCAAAGAGGCCAAAGGTCATGGCGGCAACGCCCTGCACACCGCCCATGGCCATGATTTTATCAGCACCGCAAATGTGGGCCGCATAGATGATGGCAGGGGCGACGCCCACGCCGGGCCGCGGGGGCGAGGCAACGGCGATATGGTTGCAACCGGCAACTTTGGCCGTTGTCACAGTCATGATCGCAGAGGCGATGTGGCTGTAGCGTCCGCCGGGCACATAGCAACCTGCCGCATCAACCGGGATTGCCTTTTGACCAGCGATCAGGCCCGGAACGATCTCGTATTCGATGTTGCTGACGGTGGCTTTCTGCGCTTCCGCAAAGCGTTTGACGTTGTCATGGGCGAACTGGATGTCTTCTTTCAGCTTCTCGGGTACCAGTGCGGTCGCTGCCGCGATCTCTTCTGCGGTGATCATGACGTTGCCGTCATATTTGTCGAATTTTGCCGCGTATTCCATCGCCTTGGCGTCGCCACCTGTCTCGATGTCGGACAGGATGCCCTGAACAATGTCGTGGACATCAGACGCGCCGGACTGCGCGGTCAGCGTCGCTTTTTTGAGATATTCGCGTGCCATGTTTCGTTACCTTATTTCATGCTGTCAGAAAGCATCGTGGTCTTGATCGAAGGGAGATGTGTTGTGATCTGTCGCGGACACCGGTCGGTCGCTGCAGTCTTCAAAGCCGTACCCTCCCAAGACGGCTACTTGATTCTGGGTTAGTGTAAGCGCTTACATCACCTTAATGCAAGCCCTTACATTTTTCGCAAAAGTCCCCTATGTCGGCGCCGGGTTTGACGCTATGTTGAACGCCAGACCCAACCGGAGCGCGCATGACATCCCAACGACCAATACCCACTTTGCAGGACGTGGCCAGCCGTGCGGGTGTGTCGACTGCCACAGTCTCGCGGGCAATCAATTTCCCCGATCAGGTGGCCGAGGTAACGCGTGACAAAGTGAACGTCGCAATTGCAGAATTGGGCTATTCACCCAATTTCGGTGCGCGCGCGATGGCAGCAAGGCGCACCAATACAATCGGTGCCATTATTCCGACAATGGAAAACGCGATCTTCGCGCGCGGGCTTCAGGCCTTTCAGGAAGAATTGCGTCGCAACGGATTTACGATGCTGGTTGCCAGCACGGCCTATCAGCCGGATACCGAGGAAGAGCAGATCAGGTCACTTGTCGCGCGGGGGGCTGATGCGCTCTTGCTGATCGGATATCACCGAGATCCGGCAATCTACGAATTTTTGGATGCGCAGGACGTGCCGGTCCTTTTGACATGGGCATTTGACCCCCAAGCGACACGGCCTTCGGTGGGCTTTAACAACAGCGCGGCAATGCAGGCGATGGCCGAAAAAGTGATCGGGATGGGGCACCGGCGGCTGGCGCTGATTTCGGCAGAAACGGCGCAGAATGACAGGGCGGCAGCACGATGCGACGGGATCAGACAGGCGATGACCGCGGCCGGACTGGACAGTGACACCCTTTGTTTCGTGGAAACGAAATATGGGATCAACGAAGGTGCAGCAGCCTTTGATCAGCTTATGGCCCACGAGCCAAGGCCGACTGCGGTTTTTTGCGGAAACGATGTTTTGGCTGTCGGTGCGCTCAGACGGGCAAGAGAGCGCGGGATTGCGGTTCCGGGTGATGTCTCGATCATCGGGTTCGATGATATCGAACTGGCCCAGGTGGTTTATCCGGCACTGACAACGGTGCATGTGCCGCACCGTGAAATGGGCCGAAAGGCAGGGGAGGTTCTGGTAAACCACCTGCGGGATGGCATCGCTTTGACACCGATTGAGCTTCAGACCCGGCTGGTTTTTCGGGATACGCTCGGCCCGCTTTAAGCAATAGGCGGAGATTGTTGCTTGGATTTTGACGAGCTGCCCCGAATTGTCATGCGATCCCGCAACAATGACGGCAATACCGACAATTTTAGACAAGAAAATCGTCGTAGGCGGACAATTACTTTGCCCAAGAACATTGGATTTGATACTCTTTCCCGAGTTGTTAAGTGTTGTTGGTGAAAACCGTGTTGCGTTATGATTTCCAGATGTACTCTGCGGATAGTGTATCCGTGCAGGCAGGCGGCGGAAAAGGCATTACAAGCCAGGGCCACGCGCGTTCAAACAAAGTCGTCGCTTTTTTCCGGGATCCAACGACAACAGATGCTGTGACATCTGCGCCGCCGATTGTGCGGCTTTTCCTTGAAGAGGCCGGATTCGAACTCTCAGATGCCGAAGTGCCGCAGGTCGAGGACGCAGAAGCACCTTGCGACAAGGTCTTGCGACGGGCGCTGGCAGCGCAACTGACGGCTGCATTGTCAAATCGCGCTCTGAAAAAGGCGCTCGCACGCGCGGCACAGGAAACCGAATTCGATGTAGCGGCTTTCATCGCGGCCGTGGTCAGCAAGAACGCCCCAGATGTGCAGCCAGAGGGCGCGGCACAACCGTGCAAGATCACGCCCCGCAGCCCAAGCCAGCTTCGTAAGGCAAGCTGCAGGAATCGCGAACGTCCACGCTAGGCTTCCTGCTAAGCATGCACGCCTTGATGGCTCGTCGCTTGGCGCCGCCGGAATATGCGATATCAGGAAATTTGGTGGAGCCTAGGGGAGTCGAACCCCTGACCTCTTGCATGCCATGCAAGCGCTCTCCCAACTGAGCTAAGGCCCCAACTTATCAGCTTGCGCTGATTGCCGCTGTCTATGCAGCGATCCGGGCGAGATCAAGAGAAAATCGCGCCCGGTTCAGTCATTTTAATCGTCGTCGTTCGTTGTGACGTCGGCGAGTTCGTCGAGAGAGACGGTATCGTCGTCATCATCGTCTTCCAGAACATCGTCACCGAGATCGACGTCTTCATCATCGTCGTCATCAAGAACCAGATCATCGTCTTCTTCGATGTCCTTCATCTTGGCGGTTTGTGCGTCCTCTGCATCCGCGACCATTGTACGGGTCTTGGACGTGTCGATCGTCACTTCATTGCCCGTATAGGGGCTGATGATTGGCGTCGCGTTCAGGTCGTAAAAGCGTTTGCCGGTTTCGGGGCAAAGGCGCTTTGTGCCCCACTCTTCCTTAGGCATAGGCTATCCCTTCAAAAATCTCTGTCTTCCCTTGCGGGTGATCGGTGCCAACTGCCATAAGCGAGGGGCTGTGTCAAAGCCTTTGGCACTTGAAAACCAAGAAGGTGGATATGGGCCGTCACACCCTGAAAGGCAACCCCCCGATCGAGGTGGTTTTGCGCCGTTCTGTACGCGCCAAGCGCCTGTCGTTGCGTGTTTCGCGTCTGGATGGCCGTGTGACGCTGACGTTGCCACGTTTTGCGCCCGAGCGTGAGGGAATCGCTTTCTTGCGCGCCAAAGAACCCTGGCTGCGCGGACACCTTGCGGATATGCGCCCCGCGATGGCGGCCCAAGTTGGCCAGACTGTGCCTTTCCGCGGGGTGGCAATGCCCATTATTGTGAGTGCCGGCAAGCGCGCGCGTATCCTTGAGGATCGCATCGAGGTCACAACAAGCGCATCTGCTGCGGCGCAGACCAAGGCCCTGTTGCGCCATGCCGCGCGCGATGCGCTTGCGCATGCCTCGGACCGCTATGCGCAGCAAGTGGGTAAATCCTATACGCGGCTGTCGATCCGCGACACACGGTCACGCTGGGGGTCTTGTTCAAGCACAGGGGCATTGATGTATTCGTGGCGGCTGATAATGGCGCCGCCTGCTGTGCTTGATTATGTGGTGGCGCATGAGGTCGCCCATCTGGTTGAAATGAACCATCAACCGGCGTTCTGGTCTGTTGTCGTACAGCTCTGCCCTGATTATGCTCAACATCGCCAGTGGCTGCGTGATGAGGGTGACAAGCTGCACCGCATTGTTTTCGACGATTGACCAATCTGCCTTTCGTGATCACAAAAGGCCCATGATGATCCAGCCACGCCCCCAGGATAATACAACCGCCGCACATGAACGGGTGTATCGCGCGTTGCGGGCGCGGATCATGCACGGAGAAATTGCACCGGGTGAGGCCCTGACGCTGCGGGGTATCGGCAAAAGCTATGATGTTTCTATGACACCTGCGCGCGAGGCCGTGCGCCGCTTGGTTGCCGAAGGTGCGTTGTTCCTGTCGTCGTCGGGCCGTGTCTCGACACCGGAGCTTTCGAACGAGCGGATTGAAGAGCTGGCCACCTTGCGCGCCTTGCTTGAAGCTGAGCTTGCGTCGCGCGCTTTGCCGCGGGCGCATTTTGCGCTGATCGAACGGCTTGAGACTATCAATCAGGGCTTTCACCAGATAATCGCACGCCATGATGCGACGGGCTATATCCGCCTGAACCTCGAATTCCACCGCACGCTTTATCTGCGCGCCCAGGCGCCTGCGATGTTGGCGATGACAGAGACTGTTTGGCTGCAATTAGGACCAACCATGCGGTCGCTTTACGGGCGGCTGAACCGCACCGATCCTCCTGCACATCACAAACTGATCCTTGCAGCCCTGAAGGCCGGTGACGAGCCGGGTTTGCGCTTGGCTGTGCGCGCCGATTCGACCCAAGGTTTGCGGATGCTGAAGGGTTAGGTCCCGTAGATATCGAGATCTTCAAGCGCGAGGTTCATCACCCGCCGGAAATCCTCGCCGGGCATGCCGATCCCATAGGACAGATTGGTGATAAATGCGTATTCGCTTGGAATGATCCGCCCGCTTGAAAGCGCCACAAAGAACGCACCGCGCATCATGACGTCTTTCTCTGAATCGCGCAGACCCTTCCCGAAGTCGATGAAGTCCTGCGGTGTGAGGTTCAGGTCAATATGGTCGGTGATGCGAATAACCTCTGTGGACGGAATATTGGTCCGTGTCAGACGGCTTGCTGCTTTGGTGATCAGCGCAATTTCATTCGATGCAACAATCCCGTCGCATTTGCCGACATAGCACATTGCCGTCAGGATGCGCTGTGTCGCTTTTTTGCGCATCGGTGCGGTAGGGTCGAGACCGAGCAGTGATTTCATGCGCCGCCAGATGACAGCAATGAGGGCAAGGCTGATTGCAACCCAGAGACCATAGTTCTGAATGGTCCGTTGTAGGCTGTTGCGCGCCACAGAAGGCAGGCCGGCGTCAATCAGGTTCAATGACTGCGCGGTTTCCATTTGCTGCGGGCTGAAGGGCCGTTCGATCTGTCCTGTGCAGCGGTCTCTGGACAGAACATATCCAAGGATATTGCTGGAAACCGTGTAGCCCAAAATCCGGATATCTTTGGTTTCATAGCAGAGCGACAGGGATGTGCCATTGGGAGCGTCAATCTCCGTGTCCGCAACATATTCCAAACCCGAGAAAAACCCAGAGTTGGCTGTCCAAGCCTGCGCTGGCCCAGCGACCAGCAAACTCAAGAAGATGGCAACTATGAAACGCATCATGCAAATATCTCGGACTCACTATAAACGTCGCCGCAATAAAGGCAGAGGGCGGCCGCTGTTGTCTCGGTTATCTGCCTGAAAGACCCTAGAAAGCAAGTAATTGAGCGCCCAATGTGCTGTTTTTGCAGCAAGTGTTCCCTTGGTGCCGCTGAAATTGCTTGTATAAAAACCGCCCTGAATTCGGACAAGACGTGGCATGGACCGGCGACAATGGCCGGTCCAGCCTGAAAAATCTACGCGTGTATCGCGCCGTCGCCGCATGCGAGGGCGGCTTCGCGGACGGCCTCGGAGTAGGTGGGGTGGGCATGGCAGGTCCGCGCGAGATCCTCGGCGGCGGCACCGAATTCCATGGCAACGCAGATTTCGTGGATCAGGTCACCCGCCATCGGACCGATAATATGCGCGCCAAGCACGCGGTCGGTCGTTGCATCCACGAGGATTTTGACAAAACCGTCGCCTGCGAAATTTGCCTTGGCGCGGGCGTTGCCCATGAAGGGGAACTTGCCGACCTTGTATTTACGCCCTTGTTCTTTCAGGGTTTCTTCGGTCTCGCCCACATTTGCCACCTCGGGGTGGGTGTAGATCACGCCGGGGATCACGCCGTAGTTCACATGCGGATGCTGACCGGCGATACCTTCGGCGACGGCCATGCCTTCGTCTTCGGCTTTATGGGCCAGCATCGGCCCTGCGATGGTATCGCCGATGGCATAAATGCCCGCGACATTGGTCGCATATTTGCCGTCGGTCTTGATCTGGCCGCGCTCGGACATCTCAACGCCCAGCTCTTCCAGACCCAGCCCCTTGGTGTAGGGTTTGCGGCCTGTGGCGACCAGCACCGTATCGGCGGAAAGCGTGTGTTCGCTGTCGTCCTTGCGCAGTTTATAGGTGACGGTGGCCTTGTTGTTCTTGACTTCGACACCTTGCACAGCCGCACCAAGGGTGAATTTAAGCCCCTGTTTCGTAAGCATTTTCTGGAACTGGCGTGCGATTTCCTTGTCCATGCCGGGGGTGATGGCATCGAGGAATTCGATCACCTCGACCTCGGCGCCCAAACGGGCATAAACAGACCCGAGCTCAAGCCCGATCACACCGGCGCCGATCACGACCAGTTTCTTCGGGATCTTGCCCAGTTCCAGCGCACCGGTGGAGGTCACGACGGTCTTTTCATCAACCTCAACGCCCGGCAGCGATGCGGCCTCGGAGCCGGAGGCGATGACAATATGTTTGGCCTCGTAAACCTCGTCACCCACTTTGACTTTGCCCGCTTCTGGGATTGTGCCCCAGCCTTTGAGCCAGTCTACCTTGTTCTTTTTGAACAGAAATTCGATGCCGCCGGTGTTTTGTGCAATCGTGTCGGCCTTATAGGACAGCATCTGTTTCCAATCGACCGAAGGCGCTTTGCCTTTCAGGCCCATGGTCGCGAAATTATGCTCGGCTTCATGCAGCATATGCGTCGCGTGCAGCATGGCCTTGGAGGGAATGCAGCCCACGTTCAGGCAAGTCCCGCCCAGCGTTTCGCGGCCCTCGACACAGGCCACTTTCATACCCAGTTGGGCGCAGCGAATTGCACAAACATAGCCGCCGGGACCGGCGCCGATTACGATGACGTCATAGCTGGACATGGGGTCTCCTTTAGGGTGTCACAGGGCGTACACACCGCGTACACAACCTGTACATACAAATTGTCATATCAGGGCTGACACTATCATCAGCATGGTTGAGGTGAACCCCACAAACCAAATTATTGACCGCCACGGTGTCAGGCCGAAGTAATAGGCGGGGACATAGAGGACGCGTGCCGCGAGGTAGGTCCATGCACAAATGGCGGAAAATCCGGTGCCTTTGTCGCCAAGGGTGATTACGACGACGGCGATCGTGAACAGGATCAGACCTTCGAAGTGGTTATTGAGGGCACGGAACAGGCGTGCGGTCTTATCGCTCACCTGTTCGACCAGGGGTTTGCCCAGGCGGCTCGCATCCCGTGGTGACATGGTTTTGCCGGGGCCAAGTTCGAGATTGGCAGGGATCGCCATCAGCGCGAACTGCACACCTTGCAGGAGGGCTGCGAGCGCGAGAACGGTGAGTTCGGGGGTCATGGTGTCACGCCGTCCCGGGCGTGACCCGGGACCTCTGGTTTGTTTTGCGGGGGAGGCCCCGGATCAGGTCCGGGGCTGCGTTCCTCTGGCTGCGGTTCATTGCGTCAGAACAGCGGCAGGATCATCATGGCCAATCCTGCAAGTGATGCAAAAAAGGCGACCGAACGCACCAGCGGAATGCCTGAGGCATATGCAGGAATATAGGCGACACGCGCCCAGAACCAGATTGCGGCACCAAGGGCGGAGGTGGCGGTGCCCATCTCGGTCACGGCGAGCGTCAGTGCCAGTGCGATGAAGGCCGGCAAGGTTTCCAGATAGTTGCGCAAGGCGCGCTGGATGCGGGCGGCCACAACACTCTGGTCGCGGTTTTCGTCCTGCGGTCCCAGCGCCCAACCGATCCCTTTGCTCAGGTCGCTGAACGTGGCCTGCACGAGGACATGCACAACGAGGAGAATGACGCCGTAGACGAGGTATTGCAGTTCAGGTGTCATGGGGTTTCCTTTCGCATTTTTGGTGCATGGGTTTCACCTACCCCACGTAGGGTGGGTGAAACCCACGCGAACCATCACAAATCCATCAACAACCGACGCGGATCCTCGAGCGCCTCTTTCACCCGCACAAGGAAGGTCACAGCGCCTTTGCCGTCAACAATCCGGTGGTCATAGGACAATGCCAGATACATCATCGGACGGATTACGACCTGCCCGCCAATCGCCATCGGGCGGTCCTGGATTTTGTGCATTCCGAGGATACCGGACTGCGGGGGGTTCAGGATGGGCGAGGACATCAGCGAGCCGTAGACGCCGCCGTTGGAGATGGTGAAGGTGCCGCCCTGCATTTCAGCCATGCTCAACTTGCCGTCGCGGGCTTTGGCGCCCATTTCGGCAATCGCTTTCTCGATGGCGGCAAAGGACATCTGGTCGGCGTCGTTGATCACCGGCACGACAAGGCCCGTAGGTGTGCCCGCGGCGATGCCCATGTTGACGTAGTTTTTGTAGACGATGTCGGTGCCGTCGATTTCGGCGTTCACTTCGGGCACTTCGCGCAAAGCGTGCACACAGGCCTTGGTGAAGAAGGACATGAAGCCCAGTTTCACGCCGTGCTTTTTCAGGAAAAGGTCTTTGTATTCGTTCCGGAGCGCCATCACCTCGGTCATGTCGACCTCGTTGTAGGTGGTCAGCATGGCAGCGGTGTTCTGGCTGTCTTTCAGACGCTTGGCGATGGTCTGGCGCAGACGGGTCATTTTCACCCGCTCTTCGCGGTCGGCCTGTGCGGCAGCGACAGGCGCGCGCGGCGCCGGGCTCGAAGACGGCGCGGGCGCGGCGGATGAGAGCGCGTTGAGCACGTCCTCTTTCATTACGCGGCCGTCCTTGCCGGTGCCTTGCACGTCAGAGAGGTTATTCTCGGCCATCAGCTTTTTGGCCGATGGCGCATCCTCAACGTCTTTTGCTGCCGCAGGGGCGGGCTGCTCTTCGGCCTTGGGGGCCTCTTCGCTTTTGGCGGCTTTCGGGGCCGGCGCAGCGTCGCCTTCGCTGATCTGCGCCAGCAGCGCGTCAACGCCGACAGTCTCGCCTTCGGCGGCGACGATCTCGGACAGGGTGCCAGCGACAGGGCTAGGCACCTCGACGGTCACCTTATCGGTTTCCAGCTCGCAGAGCATTTCGTCAACGGCCACGGCATCACCGGGCTGCTTGAACCATGTGGCGACGGTGGCCTCTGTCACGGATTCGCCAAGGGTAGGGACGCGGACTTCGGTGCTCATTACTTTGTTCCTTCGATGGTCAACGCATCATTCACGAGCGCTGTTTGTTCTGCTTTGTGTTTGCTGGCCAGACCTGTTGCAGGCGAGGCGGCGGCGGCGCGCCCGACATAGACAGGCCGTGTGTGTTTCGCTTTGGACCGTGTCAGCACCCATTCGATATTGGGTTCCATGAACGCCCATGCGCCCTGATTGCGCGGTTCTTCCTGACACCAGACCATTTCGGCATTCTTGAACCGTTCGAGTTCCTTCATCGCCGATTGCGCAGGGAACGGATAGAATTGCTCGAACCGCAGGATATAAATATCGTCGATCCCGCGCGCGTCACGCTCTTCCAGCAGGTCGTAATAGACCTTGCCCGAACACATCACGACCCGTTTGATCTTGTCATCCGCCACCAGTTTGGTGTCGGAATTCCCCTGCTGGGCATCATCCCAGAGCACGCGGTGGAAGCTGGACCCTGTCGTGAACTCCTCTTTCTTGGACACGGCCAGTTTGTGCCGCAAAAGCGACTTGGGTGTCATCAGAATGAGCGGTTTGCGGTAGGTGCGGTGCAACTGCCGGCGCAGCAGGTGGAAGTAGTTCGCAGGTGTCGTGCAGTTGGCCACGATCCAGTTGTCGCCGCCACACATGGTCAGGAACCGTTCCAGACGCGCGCTGGAGTGTTCCGGCCCTTGCCCTTCGTACCCGTGTGGCAGCAGACAGACGAGGCCCGACATGCGCAGCCATTTGCTTTCGCCCGAGCTGATGAACTGGTCGAACATGATCTGCGCGCCATTGGCGAAATCGCCGAACTGTGCTTCCCACAAGGTCAGCGCATTGGGCTCCGCCAGCGAATAGCCGTACTCGAAACCCAGAACCGCATATTCCGACAGCATCGAATCGATGACTTCGTAATTGGCCTGGCCCTCGCGGATATGGTTGAGCGGGTAGTAGCGCTCTTCGTTGTCCTGATTGATCAGGCCGGAATGCCGCTGGCTGAATGTCCCGCGTGTACTGTCCTGCCCCGAAAGGCGCACAGGATAGCCTTCGGTCAGGAGCGACCCAAAAGCCAGTGCCTCGCCGGTTGCCCAGTCGATGCCCTCGCCGGTTTCGAACATGGTAGCCTTGGCCTCGAGCAGGCGCGCAACAGTTTTGTGCAACGGGAAATTCGCGGGCGCTTTGGTCAGCGCTTTGCCGATATCCGCGAAGGTCTTTTCCTCGATGGCGGTTGCACCGCGCTGATAGTCGTCCTTGTTGCGGTCCAGATGTGACCACTTGCCGTCCAGCCAGTCGGCCTTGTTGGGTTTGTAGGTTTTGCCGGCTTCGAATTCCTCGTTCAGATAGGCCTGGAACGCCGCCTTCATATCCTCGATTTCGCCTTCGGGGATTAGCCCGTCGCGCACCAGACGCTCGGTGTAGAGCGTCAGTGTGGTCTTTTGCTTTTTGATCTTTTTGTACATCACCGGATTGGTGAACATCGGCTCGTCGCCTTCGTTGTGACCAAAGCGGCGGTAGCAGATAATATCCAGCACCACGTCCTTGTGGAACTTCTGGCGGAATTCGGTCGCGACGCGGGCTGCGTGGACCACAGCCTCGGGGTCGTCGCCGTTGACGTGGAAGATAGGCGCCTCAACCATCAGTGCAATATCGGTCGGGTAAGGGGAGGAGCGGCTGAAATGTGGTGCTGTGGTAAAGCCGATCTGGTTGTTCACCACGATATGCATGGTGCCGCCGGTCCTGTGACCTTTGAGACCGGACAGGCCAAAGCCTTCGGCCACAACGCCTTGGCCCGCAAAGGCAGCATCGCCGTGCAACAACACAGCCATAACCTTGGTACGGTTCTTGTCGTTTTTCTGATCCTGCTTGGCGCGGACCTTGCCCAGAACAACAGGGTTCACCGCCTCAAGGTGCGAGGGGTTGGCCGTCAGCGACAGGTGGACTGAGTTATCATCAAAGGCGCGGTCGGATGAGGCACCAAGGTGGTATTTCACGTCGCCCGAGCCGTCCACGTCTTCGGGCTTGAACGACCCGCCCTGAAATTCGTTGAAGATCGCGCGGTAGGGTTTTTGCATCACGTTGGCGAGCACCGACAAACGGCCACGGTGCGGCATCCCGATGACGATATCCTCAAGACCCAACTGACCACCGCGTTTGATGATCTGCTCCATCGCAGGGATCAGGCTTTCGCCGCCATCAAGGCCGAAACGCTTGGTGCCCATGTATTTGACGTGGAGGAATTTTTCGAAACCCTCGGCCTGCACAAGGCTGTTCAGGATCGCTTTGCGCCCTTCCTTTGTGAAGGCGATTTCCTTGCCGTAGCCTTCAATCCGCTCTTTGAGCCAACCGGCCTCTTCGGGGTTGGAGATGTGCATGTATTGCAGCGCGAATGTGCCGCAATAGGTGCGCTGCACGATCGCCATGATCTCATTCATGGTCGCGACTTCGAGGCCAAGCACGTTGTCGATAAAGATCGGGCGGTCCATGTCGGCGGCGGTAAAGCCGTAGGATTTCGGGTCCAGCTCGGGGTGCGGAATATTCTCGCGCATGCCCAGTGGATCGAGGTCTGCAATCAGGTGGCCGCGAATTCGGTAGGCGCGGATGATCATCAGCGCGCGGATACTATCAAGCACCGCGTTGCGGACCTGATTTTCGTCCAGCGTCACGCCTTTTTCAGCGGCTTTTTCCTTGATTTTCTTGCCCGCCGCTTCGGGCTCAGCTGGCCACTGCCCATCGAGGGCTGCGGTCAGGTCATCGGAAGGCACAGGTGGCCAGTCAGTACGCGCCCAAGAGGGGCCTGCCGCCTCTGCTTTGGCATCGGCAGGGGTGTCACCCAAGGACCGGAAGAACGCCTGCCAGCTTTCATCGACAGCACCGGGATTGTCGGCGTAGCGGGCGTAAAGCTGTTCGACATACTCTGCGTTATGGCCTTGCAGGAATGAAGAAGCGTGGAAAACGTCGTTGGGGGATTGGTCGTTCATAAGTTGACCTCAGTGGGTTGCCGATGATGAGGTCCCGGATCGGGTCCGGGACTACGTTGGATATGGGCTGAGGTCCCGGACCTGATCCGGGACCTCGCGTTTTATTTGCCGATCGCTTCCAGCACAGCTTCACCCAGTGTCGCTGGGCTGTCGGCTACGATGATACCTGCGGACTTCATCGCTTCGATCTTGCTTTCCGCGTCACCTTTGCCGCCTGCGACAATCGCACCGGCGTGGCCCATGCGGCGGCCCGGAGGGGCGGTGCGGCCTGCGATGAAACCGGCTGTTGGCTTCCAGCGGCCCTTTTTCTTCTGCTGGGTCAGGAATTCGGCGGCCTCTTCCTCGGCGGACCCGCCGATTTCGCCGATCATGATGATCGAATGTGTCTCATCGTCATCAAGGAACATATCCAGCACGTCGATGTGCTCGGTCCCTTTGATCGGGTCGCCGCCGATACCCACGGCGGTGGACTGGCCCAGACCGCTGTCGGATGTCTGTTTCACAGCCTCATATGTCAGGGTACCGGAACGGGAGACAACGCCGACCGAGCCGCGCTTGTGGATGTGGCCGGGCATGATGCCGATCTTGCAGGCATCTGGCGTGATGACGCCCGGGCAGTTTGGCCCGATCAGGCGGGATTTGGAGCCTTCGAGCGCGCGCTTGACGCGCATCATGTCGAGGACAGGGATGCCTTCGGTGATGCAGATGATCAGTTCCATTTCGGCGTCGATGGCCTCAAGGATTGAGTCCGCTGCGAAAGGCGGCGGCACGTAGATGACAGAGGCATTGGCCTCGGTCACATGTTTGGCTTCGTGCACCGAGTTGAAGATCGGCAGGTCGAGGTGCGTCTGACCGCCTTTGCCGGGGGTCACGCCGCCGACCATTTTGGTGCCGTAGGCAATCGCTTGCTCGGAGTGGAATGTGCCCTGTGAACCGGTAAGGCCCTGACAGATCACTTTGGTGTTTTCGTTTACGAGAATGGCCATGTTGGTGGCTCCTTAAAATCTTTGCATCGCGTGGGTTGCACCCACCCTGCGGGATTACCCTTTGACGGCTTTCACGATCTTCTGCGCGCCATCTTTCAGGTCGTCTGCTGCGATCACATCAAGGCCGGAGTTCTGGATGATCTCTTTGCCTTTTTCCACATTCGTCCCCTCAAGGCGCACAACAAGCGGCACCTGCAGGCCAACCTCTTTCACAGCCGCGATCACGCCCTCTGCGATGACATCACAGCGCATGATGCCGCCGAAGATGTTCACAAGAATCCCTTTGACGTTGGGGTCGGAGGTGATGATCTTGAAGGCCTCGGTCACCTTCTCTTTCGTTGCGCCGCCGCCTACGTCGAGGAAGTTGGCAGGTTCGGCACCGTAGAGTTTGATGATGTCCATTGTCGCCATGGCAAGACCTGCACCGTTGACCATGCAGCCGATTTCGCCGTCGAGGGCGATATAGTTCAGGTCGAATTTCGAGGCTGCCAGTTCCTTGGGGTCTTCTTCGGTTTCGTCGCGCAGGGCGGCGATATCGGCGTGGCGGTAAATGGCGTTGCCGTCGAAAGCGACCTTGGCGTCGAGCACCTTGAGATCACCGCCGTCTGTGACGATCAGCGGGTTGATTTCCAGCATCTCCATGTCTTTTTCGGTGAAGGCGCGGTAGAGGTTGCCCATCAGCGCGACGCACTGCTTGATCTGGTTGCCTTTCAGCCCCAGTGCGAAAGCAACGCGGCGGCCGTGGAACGGCTGGTAGCCGGTGGCCGGATCAACGGTGAAGTTGAGGATTTTCTCGGGCGTGTTTTCGGCCACTTCTTCGATGTCCATGCCGCCCTCGGTCGACACGACAAAGCCGATGCGGCTTGTCGCGCGGTCGACCAGCAGGGCGAGGTACATTTCTGTCTCGATGCCGGAGCCGTCTTCGATGTAGATGCGGTTGACCTGCTTGCCTGCAGGGCCGGTCTGGTGCGTGACCAAGGTGCGGCCCAGCATCTTCTTGGCTTCCTGTGCGGCCTCTTCGACCGATTTGGCCAGACGCACGCCGCCGGCCTCGCCGGCATCAGCCTCTTTGAATTTGCCTTTGCCGCGGCCACCGGCGTGGATCTGGGCTTTGACAACCCACAGAGGGCCATCAAGTTCGCCTGCTGCGGTTTTGGCGTCCTCGGCGCGGGTGACGGGGCGGCCATCAGAGACGGGCGCGCCATAGCTGCGCAGCAAGGCTTTGGCCTGGTATTCGTGAATGTTCATAAGACAATTCCAATTTGGCTTCGGTTGCGGCACCTAAACATGGAAAAACCGCGCTATATAAGCGAAAAATCCGAAACCAGGGGAAAATCGAACATTTGTGATCACAGTAAAAAAATCTGTGATCACAAAAGGCAAGTCACGCTCAGATTGTGTCCGTTTAATCCGTTTTGAAAGATTCGTGACTATGATAGCAAAGTGCCGATGTTGACAGAAACACCCTCATGGGCCGTCGTTGCGACCGTTGATGAACCTCCTGCGTTGTTGCAGGCCTTTGTGGCCTGGCACCTGTCGCTTGGGGCGGCGCAGGTGTTTTTGTATCTTGACCGCCCGTCTGCGGCGGGATCGGTTGATTTAACCCATTTGCCGCAGGTGACGGTCGTGGCATGTGATGCAGCGCATTGGCAGCGCTTTGGAAAGCCGCGCCCGCATCGCCATGAGATCCGGCAGGTGCGCAATGCGCAGGATGCCTATCAGCGCACAGCGGCGGATTGGATTTTGCATTGTGACGCGGATGAGTATCTGCGCGCGGCCATGCCTGTGGCGGATATCCTGGCCGGAATTGAGGCCGAGACCGAATGTTTCATTCTGGGCGTCGCAGAACGTGTCCACCCGATGGGCAAGATCGGTGCGGGCATCTTTGATGGTGCGTTCCGGCGTCCGTTTCAGGGACCCGCCAAGCGGGGGGCTGCGATCTTTGGTGCGGATTTCACGATGACCAACCGGGGGCTGACGGGGCATGCGCAGGGCAAGGCTTTTGTGCGGACGGGGCGGGGGCTGCATATGTCGATCCACCGTCCAAGACGGCCCAAGGCAGGCCAAGAGGTTGTCAGTACGCGCGCGACTAACGAGGTACTGGAGCTTTTGCATTTCGAAGGGCTGACGCCACACTACTGGTTCTACAAACTGTCGCGGATGATACAGGCGCTGAACGAAGATGACGGGATGCCACCGTCAGCTCACCGGCGGCGGCAGGCAGAGGCGTTGATGGCGGCACCGGAGTTGGCAGACGGTCTTTATCACCGTCTGAAATCTGTTGATGCACCAACCATCAAGGCATTGGTCGAGCGCGGGCTTTGGGACGACCGCGCCTTTGATCCGGCGCCTGTGGTGGCAAGGTATTTTGCAGGACAGGTGGCAGATGCAAGCCCGCAGGCCATTGATGACTGGCTGGCGACCAACAAGACCCATGTGACCGACTATCTGCAGAAATAAAAAGGGCCGCCCCGTGGGGCAGCCCTTTGCATTGCTGATGTGCAGCGCGCTTATGCGAGGCTGTCGTCGATCCCGATGCAGGCTTCGACAAGGCCTTTGACGGCGTCGACGGATTTGTCGAACATCGCCTGCTCTTCCTTGTTCATCTTGATCTCAACCACGCGCTCGATGCCGCCTGCACCGATGATGGTGGGGACACCAACGTAGAACCCGTTCAGGCCGTATGCGCCATCAACATGGGCGGCACATGGCAGCAGACGCTTTTGGTCTTTCAGGAAGGCCTCGGCCATTTCGATTGCGGAGGTGGCGGGCGCGTAGAAGGCAGAGCCGGTTTTCAGCAGGCCAACGATTTCGGCACCGCCGTCGCGTGTGCGCTGCACGATCGCGTCGAGTTTGTCTTGTGTTGTCCAGCCCATGTCGACCAGATCGGGCAGAGGGATGCCGGCAACTGTGGAATAGCGTGTCAGCGGCACCATCGTGTCGCCATGTCCGCCCAGAACGAAGGCTGTCACGTCGCGCATCGAGACGTTGAATTCCTCGGCAAGGAAGTGACGGAAACGGGCGCTATCAAGCACACCAGCCATGCCGCAGACCATGTGGTGGGGCAGGCCGGAGAATTCGCGCAGTGCCCAGACCATCGCGTCCAGCGGGTTTGTGATGCAGATGACGAAGGCGTTCGGCGCGTGGGCAGCGATGCCTTCGCCCACGGATTTCATGACTTTGAGGTTGATGCCCAGCAGGTCATCGCGGGACATGCCTGGCTTGCGGGCGACACCTGCGGTGACGATGCAAACGTCTGCGCCTGCGATGTCTTCATAGCTGTTAGCGCCTTTGAAGCTGCCGTCGAATTTCGCGGCAGGGCCGCTCTCGGCGATATCAAGCGCCTTACCTTGAGGGATGCCCTCTGCGATATCGAAGAGAACAACATCGCCGAGTTCTTTGACAGCTGCGAGGTGCGCGAGCGTGCCGCCGATCTGTCCGGCGCCGATGAGGGCAATCTTGGGTCTGGCCATTGAAACAAGTCCTTTGGTGATTTGGCTTTCGGCGCTTTGGGTAAGGCTTTGCAGCCGCGCGCGCAAGAGTGCTGCATCGCGGCATCACCCTCAGCACAGTAGCCAAGCGGTTTGGTTGGCGCTAACGATGCTGGAATGATGGATATTTTGGACTGCTTACGTGATTGAATTCGGATGGCAATTTTTTGTGGTGGGCATCCCCGCAATCATCTTTGGCGGCATGTCCAAGGCCGGTTTTGGGTCGGGTGCGGCCTTTGTGGGCGGTGCGATTCTGGCGCTCGTGGTCCCGCCGGGGGCTGCGTTGGGGATTGTTTTGCCGCTCTTTATGCTCGTGGATGCCGCGACGCTCAAACCCTATTGGGGCAAGTGGCATTGGCCGTCCGCCAAGGGATTGATGATCGGGGCGGTGCCGGGGTGCATCATCGCGGCATGGCTTTATGCCTCGGTGGATGCGGATGTGTTCCGGTTGTTGATCGGGGCGATCTGTCTGGCGTTTGTTGCCTTTCAATGGGCGCGGGCCTTGGGGTGGCTCAAGATCCCGATCATGCCGTTTTCTGCGCCTTTTGCATGGATCGCGGGCATGGTCAGCGGGTTCACCAGCTTTATCAGCCATGCGGGTGGCCCGCCGTCTGCGGTGTTTTTGCTGTCACAGGGCCTGAGCAAGACCACGTTTCAAGCGACCACGGTGGTTGTCTTTTGGGCGGTGAACTGGATGAAGGCGGTGCCCTATGCGTTTCTGGGCATCTTCAGCTGGGACACCATGATGGGAAGCCTTTTGCTGGCACCATTCGCCCTGATTGGTGCGTGGCTGGGCGTAAAGGCCCACTACTGGATACCGGAGCGTTTGTTCTTTGGGCTGACGTATGTCTTGCTGCTTTTGACAGGTGTCCGGCTTATCTGGATTGCTTTGAGCTAAGCCGGACCACTGGTTCTCAGCTTTGGCTGTCGAAATTCGCCAGAGGTTCGTTCACGTATTGGTAGGCCTGTCCTGCGGCGGCGAGACATGTCAGCCCGCCTGGGCGGGTGATAGTGATGGTCCAAGAGCCTGTGTCCATGGATGCAAAGACTTCCACCACGGAATTATCGCTGGTGAGCCCGATGGATTGGCGGCTTTCGCCATAGCGTTCGCCCAAGCGTTCGACGACCGTGGCATGGTCGGCGCAGTTGCCTTGGGCATGGGCCTGTTGTGCCGCCAGCATCATGGCCGCGATCCCGAAGGACATCAGGAATAAGATCGGTTTCATTTGGTTCCCCTTGTGCAAAGCGGATCACGGTGATCCGTCATAGGACCAAGTGTCAGGGGAGCATGCGCAGAATTGGTTAACACACCGTAACGATGGGGCCGGTCGCTGCGTTGCGGCAATTTAGACTTGAATGATTAGTTAGTTTCTGGCCTTTTCCGCGCAACATTATTGCGAGGAAGATTCGATGCATAGCCGCCCTTACCGCTCCGCCCTCTATATCCCCGGATCCAAGGATCGGGCCCTGGAGAAGGCGCGGGGGTTGCCGGTGGATGTGATCCTGTTTGATCTGGAAGACGCGGTCTCGCCTGATGCCAAGGTCGCGGCGCGGGATACGCTTTACGCTGCCCTTGCGGATGGCGGCTATGGTCCGCGTTTGAAAATCGTGCGGATCAACGGGCTCGATACGGAATGGGGTGCGGCCGATGCTGCTGCGGTTGCGGCGATGGATTGTGACGCGATCCTGCTGCCCAAGGTGAACGGTCCTGCTGATGTCGACGCGCTGGCGGCGCTGGTGCCTGACCTGACGATCTGGGCGATGATGGAAACGCCCGAGGGCGTCTTGAATGCTGCAAGCATTGCCAAGCATCCACGGATGGCGGGCTTTGTGCTGGGGACGAATGATCTGGCGAAGGATCTGAATTCGCGGACCCGTGCGGCGCTGACGATGGCCTTGCAGCATTGCCTGCTGGCGGCCAAGGCTGCGGGGATTGTGGCGTTGGACGGTGTCTATAATGCCTTCAAGGACGAGGACGGTTTGCGCGCCGAATGCGAAGAGGGCCGTGATATGGGATTTGATGGCAAGACCCTGATCCACCCCGCGCAGGTGGCGATTGCCAATGCCGCCTTTGGCCCGACCGAGGCCGAGATTGATCTGGCCCGCCGCCAGATTGCGGCCTTTGAAGAAGCCGAGGCCGAAGGGCAGGGTGTGGCTGTTGTGGACGGGCGCATCGTTGAGAACTTGCATATCGTCACGGCGCGCGCGACGTTGGCGAAAGCTGAGGCTATCGCTGCATTGGAGACGGCATGACACTACTAATCGCTGGCGTTGCCCTTTGGTGGGCAGCACATTTATTCAAACGGCTTGCACCGGGGGCGCGGGCCGCGCTGGGCGGCGCGGGCTATCCGGTAATGGCTGTCGCCATACTGCTGAGCGTCGTTTTAATGGTGCTGGGCTACCGCGCGGCGGATGGCGCGGTGTATTGGGGACGCAGCCCGATGTGGGTGGGTATCAACAACCTGCTGATGATCGTGGCCTTCTATTTCTACGCCGCCAGTGCTGCGAAGGGCGCGAAAATCTGGCTGGGCACCAAAGTGCGGCATCCGCAACTGACCGGTTTCTCGATCTGGGCCGTCGCGCATTTGCTGGTGAATGGCGATACGGCATCATTTATCCTGTTCGGCGGATTGCTGGCCTGGGCGATCGTGGAAATCCTGCTGATCAATGCGCAGGAAGGGCCATGGCAGCGCCCCGCACGTGCACCGTTCAAGAAAGAAATCGTCGCCGTCGTCGTGACTATTGTCGTCACGGTCGTGGTGATGGGTATCCACTACGCGCTTGGCGTCACACCCTGGGGGTAAGCAGGTGAAAATCTATCGTTTGTTGACTGAGGATGACACCTCGGCGTTCTGCCACAAAGTGTCCGAGGCTTTGTCCAAGGGGTGGGAGCTTTATGGCGATCCGACCTATGCCTATGACCACGCGAATGGCGTCATGCGCTGCGGGCAGGCCGTGACGAAAGAGATCGACACGCCCTATTCGCCGGACATGAAGTTAGGGAAGCAATGACCAAGACGAACGCAGGCCGTTTCTTTGAGGATTACGCCGTGGGTGATGTGATTACCCACGCTGTGCCCCGCACAGTCTCTGGCGGAGAGCGCGCGCTTTATCACGCGCTCTATCCCGTCCGTGGTGCGCTTTATTCCTCGGATGAATTCGCGCGTGCCTGCGGTTTGCCTGCGTCGCCTGTCGATGATCTGATCACGTTTCACACGGTTTTTGGCAAGACTGTGCCCGATGTATCGCTGAATGCGGTGGCAAATCTGGGTTACGCCGAGGGGCGCTGGCTGCGGCCTGTTTATGCCGGTGATACGCTGGTGTCGCAGAGCGAGGTGATTGGCGTCAAACAGAACTCGAACGGGAAATCCGGTGTGGTCTGGGTGCGCACCTCGGGGCGCAACCAGCGCGGCGAGGAAGTGCTGAGCTATGTGCGCTGGGTGATGGTGCGCAAGCGGGGCGAGGGGGAAGCGCCCGAGACGGTGATTCCTGATCTGGCGGAGGCTGTCGCTGTTGGTGATCTGGTGGTCCCTCAGGGGCTGACCTTCGAGGATTACGATTTCACCTTGGCCGGTGAGCCACATCGCTTGCGCGATTATGCTGTGGGCGAAGTGATTGACCATGTCGATGGTGTCACAATTGAAGAGGCCGAGCATATGCTGGCCACCCGTCTGTGGCAGAACACCGCCAAGGTGCATTTTGATGCAACCAACCGCGCCGACGGCAAGCGGCTGATTTACGGCGGGCATGTGATTTCGCTCGCGCGGGCGCTGTCGTTCAATGGGCTGGCTAATGCGCAGATGATTGTCGCGTTGAACGGGGGCGCGCATGCGAACCCCTGTTTTGCCGGTGTCACGGTGCGCGCGTGGTCCGAAGTGTTGGATGTTGCCGAAACGGATGCGCCGGGTGTCGGTGCGATCCGCCTGCGGTTGGTGGCGACCAAGGGTACCGCAGGTGTGCTGCGCGGGGATGATGGCAAGTATCACGCGGATGTGCTGCTTGATCTGGATTACTGGGCATTGATGCCGGTGTGACGCGGGCTAACCTCTCGTTTGAGCCCGGAACGACATTTGTGATCACAGTTTAGAAACGTGTGATCACAAATGCAAAAAAGGTGGCAATGCGCGACCATTTTTCACGGTTTGGTGGGTGCGCCGCGCGTGACTCTGCTGTTTGAATGGTGCAGAAAGTACTCCAAAGGCGTCGTCTGCCAGACGACAAAAGCCAACGAAGGGAACTGTTATGGCTGACGTGAACCGGGGCAATCGCCCGCTTTCACCGCATCTGACGATCTATCGTCCGCAATGGACGTCGATGTCCTCAATTCTGGTCCGCATCACCGGCAACGCACTCATCGTGGCGGCGTTGATGATTGTCTGGTGGTTCGTTGCTGCGGCATCGGGGCCAGAGGCCTTTGCCACCGCCAACGGTTTCGTCACCAGCTGGTTCGGTGATCTGGTCATGACGCTCTCGACCTTGGGCCTTTGGTATCACCTGCTGGGTGGCCTGCGCCATCTGGTGTGGGACAGTGGCCGGATGCTGGATGTCGACAAGTCCGAGCTGGCCGCACAGATGATGATGGTGCTGTCGGTCCTGCTGACCATCTTCACCGTGATTGTTGTATAAGGGGGCGCTGCTATGGCTTTTTTGACTGACCGCAAACGCGCATCCGGCATGGGCTCGGCCAAGACCGGGACCGAGCATCACTGGCAGATGATGGTAACATCTGTTGCCCTTCTGATCCTGACGCCGCTCTTTATTTTTACCTTCGGGTCCATCCTGGGGTCGTCTTTTGAAGAAGTGATCGCCTACTACCAGCGGCCTTTCCCTGCTGTTGTTGCGATCCTGACCATGCTGGTGGGGTTCTTTCACTACCGCTTGGGTGTGCAAACCCTGATTGAGGATTATGTTCACGGTTTCGCACGCAAGGCGGCGATTATCGGCATGATCTGCCTGTCCTATGCTGCGGCGGCTTTTGCGATTTTCGCAATCGTCCGTATCGCCCTTTAATCCGCGCGGAGCTTATTACCTATGGCTGCTTATGAATACGAAACCCACACCTATGATGCCATCGTCGTCGGGGCTGGCGGGGCCGGACTGCGGGCGACATTGGGTCTTGCGGAACAAGGTTTGCGCACTGCCTGTATCACCAAGGTTTTCCCGACCCGTTCGCACACTGTTGCCGCACAGGGCGGTATTGCCGCTTCGCTGGGCAACATGGGCCCTGATAGCTGGCAGTGGCATATGTATGACACGGTGAAGGGCTCTGACTGGTTGGGTGATACCGACGCGATGGAATACCTCGCGCGTGAGGCTCCCAAGGCGGTTTACGAGCTCGAGCATTACGGCGTGCCGTTTTCGCGTACCGAAGAGGGCAAGATCTACCAGCGTCCTTTCGGCGGCCATACAACCGAATTCGGCGAAGGCCCGCCCGTACAGCGGACCTGTGCTGCCGCTGACCGGACAGGTCACGCCATTCTGCACACGCTCTATGGTCAGTCGCTGAAACAGCAGGCGGAATTCTATATCGAGTATTTCGCGCTTGATCTGATCATGTCCGACGATGGCATCTGTCAGGGTGTGATCGCATGGAAGCTGGATGACGGCACCATGCACGTCTTCAACGCTAAGACCGTTGTTCTGGCGACAGGTGGCTACGGTCGTGCGTACTTTAGCGCCACATCGGCCCACACCTGCACCGGTGACGGTGGCGGCATGGTGGCCCGTCAGGGCCTGCCACTGCAGGATATGGAGTTCGTGCAGTTCCACCCGACCGGCATTTACGGCGCGGGCTGTCTGATCACCGAAGGCGCGCGCGGCGAGGGCGGCTATCTGACCAACTCGGAAGGCGAACGGTTCATGGAGCGCTATGCGCCCAACTACAAGGACCTTGCACCCCGCGACTATGTCAGCCGCTGCATGACGATGGAAATCCGCGAAGGCCGTGGTGTGGGGGCGAATGGCGATCACATTCACCTTAACCTCAACCATCTGCCGAAAGAGGCTTTGGCCGAACGTCTGCCCGGTATTTCGGAAAGCGCACGTATCTTTGCGGGCGTTGATGTGACCAAGGAAGCGATCCCTGTGCTGCCCACCGTGCACTATAACATGGGCGGTATTCCGACCAACTATTACGGTGAGGTGCTCAACCCCACCAAGAAAGACCCCAACGCAGTTGTGCCGGGTCTGATGGCCGTGGGTGAAGCGGGCTGTGCGTCGGTGCATGGTGCCAACCGTCTGGGTTCGAACAGCCTCATTGACCTTGTGGTCTTTGGCCGTGCGGCCGCGATCCGTGCTGGCGAAGTTGTGGATCGCAACGCCCCCAACCCGACATTGAACCAGGCGTCGGTGGATGCGTGTTTTGACCGTTTCGACGGGCTGCGCCATGCGAAGGGTACTGTTGGCACTGCAGAGCTGCGTCTGGAAATGCAAAAGGCGATGCAGGCCGATGCCGCTGTGTTCCGCACCGATAAGACGCTGGCCGAAGGTGTTGAGAAGATGACGGCGATTGCAGGCAAGATGGATGATCTGTCCGTCACCGACCGCAGCCTTGTCTGGAACAGCGACCTGATGGAAACGCTGGAACTGACCAACTTGATGCCGAACGCGCTGGTCACGATCGTCGGTGCCGAGGCGCGCAAGGAAAGCCGTGGCGCACATGCGCATGAGGATTACGCGGCGCGTGATGATAAAAACTGGCGTGTGCACACGATCAGCCATGTGGATGGTGCGAAGGTGAAACTGAGCTACCGTCCGGTGATCACGGCGGGTCTGACAACCGAGGCCGAAGGCGGTATCTCGGAGGCCAAGATTGCGCCGAAAGAACGGACATTCTGATGCGTCTGCTGATGACATTTGGCGCAGTGGTGGTGCTGGCGGGTTGCATGCAGGACCTTGGTCCGACAGGCGACATGCTGGCGCGTGACGCTGCAAAAGGTGTCGTCAACAACGCGGTACAGGCACGCTTTCCCGGTGTTGATGCGCGTCCGCTCACGGACTGTATCATCGACAATGCGTCCTCTTCTGAAATCGTGCAGATTGCACAAGGGGCCGTCATTGGCGCGAATGAGACGACGACAAATCTGATTGTCCAGATTGCGCAGCGCCCCGATACGGTGCGGTGCACGGTCAATAATTCATTGGGGATGAGCCTATGAGACGGTCTGTGATCCTGTTGAGTGCTGTCTTGGCAACCGCCTGCACACCGATGTCACCGGAACGTGCTGCCGAAATTTGCGAGGAACGCGCGCGCGCCGCGCAGGGGCCGGAAATCGGACTCACGCTTGGGGCCAACAGTGAAAGCGGACCATTCGCCAGCGGCAGCTTCAGCATCAGCTCTGACGCGATCCGCGGGCGTGACCCGATCGCGGTCTATGAAAGCTGCGTCTTCAATCTGACAGGCGAGCCGCCAATTCGGCCGCCGCGTTTGCGCGCCATATAAAGGTATTCGGGCGCAAGCCCTGACGGAAGGAACGAAAAATGGTACAACTGACACTTCCCAAGAACTCCCGCATGACTGTGGGCAAAACCTGGCCCAAGCCGGAGGGCGCAACCAATCTGCGCAAAGTGCAGGTCTATCGCTGGAACCCTGATGACGGCAAGAACCCGCAGCTGGATACATATTTCATCGATATGGATAACTGCGGCCCGATGGTGCTGGATGCGCTGATCAAGATCAAGAACGAGATTGATCCGACGCTGACATTCCGCCGTTCCTGCCGTGAGGGGATTTGCGGGTCCTGCGCGATGAACATCGACGGCATCAACACGCTGGCCTGTATCTACGGCATGGACGAGATCAAGGGCGACGTGAAGATTTACCCGCTGCCGCATATGCCGGTCATCAAGGACCTGATCCCTGACCTGACGCATTTCTATGCGCAGCACGCGAGCATCATGCCGTGGCTGGAGACGAAAACGAACCGCCCTGCAAAGGAATGGCGCCAGTCCATCGAGGACCGCAAGAAGCTGGACGGTCTTTATGAATGCGTGATGTGCGCATCCTGTTCGACCTCATGTCCCTCCTACTGGTGGAACGGTGACCGCTATCTGGGGCCAGCAGCGCTCTTGCACGCCTACCGCTGGATTATTGACAGCCGTGACGAGGCGACAGGCGAGCGGTTGGACCAGCTTGAAGACCCCTTCAAACTCTACCGCTGCCACACGATCATGAACTGTGCGAAAACATGCCCCAAGGGTCTTAACCCTGCCGCCGCGATTGCGCACATCAAAGGCATGATGGTCGAACGTACTGTCTAAACGAAAGCATGCAGGGGGGCTGTCTGCCCCCCGCTGACGCTCCCCCCGAGGATATTTTCAGGCCAGTAATACTGAAAAAGGGCCCGCCATGTGTCAGGCGGGCCCTTCCGGTCATTACCGGCCACGGTCATCGGCGTCCCCGCCTGTACCGTGGCTTCATCATTGCGTTTATTGGTTAATCATCCGTTATTATTGGCCCGAAAATATCCTGGGGGAGGCCCGCAGGGCCGGGGGCAAAGCCCCCATTGCTAGACGGCCTGTGCGAAAGCTGCGGCCAGGGCGATTTCGACCATATCTCCAAAAGACCTTTCACGATCCTCTGCGGGAAGCGCCTCATGGGTAATCAGGTGATCACTCACCGTCAGGACCGCCAAAGCGCGCCGTCCGTAGCGGGCTGCGAGGTTGTAGAGTTCTGCGGCCTCCATCTCCACGCCCAGAATACCATGCCGGATCATTTGTTCGTTCAGGTCGGGGCGTTCGTCATAGAACACATCCGATGAATAGATCCCGCCGACATGGGTTGGCACGCCCTTGGCTTTTGCCGCGTCATGAGCAGCCGAAAGCAACTGGTAGTCGGCGCAGGGAGCAAAATTGAGTTCCTTGAAGATCCCGCGAGACGGCGTCGAGAGTGTCGAGGCCGTCATCGCAAGGATCACATCGCGAATGCCGACATTCTTCTGCATCCCGCCGCATGAACCGATGCGGATCAAGGTCTGCACGTCGTAATCCTTGATCAATTCGTTCGCATAAATTGAAAGCGAGGGCATCCCCATGCCGGACCCCTGGATCGTCACCCAATGACCGTTCCATGTCCCCGTAAATCCGAGCATACCGCGCACTTCATTGATGCAGCGCGCATCTTTGAGGAACGTTTCCGCCGCCCACTTGGCGCGATAGGGATCGCCCGGCATCAGGACGGTCGGTGCAATATCGCCCTTTTCGGCGCCAATGTGGATGGTCATGTCAGCCTCCTGTCACTGTGCCGCCCAGTTTATGCCGGGTGCGGCACCGAGGGAAGCTAGATTTCCATGTTGTCAGGCGAGGTGCCCGCCTTGATTGCCGCCTTGAACCACTGCGGCTGGCGTCCTTTGCCAGTCCAGGTTTGTGTGGGATCAGAGGGGTTCTTGTATTTCGCAGGTGATGCAGTTTTGGGGCCGGACTTGGGTTTGGGCCCTCTCTTTGCAGGTGCGGCGCCAGTGATCTCTGCAAGCGAAAACCCATGGGCTGCCGCTGCTTTTTCCGCGGCAGCGCGCGCGGCTTTCTTTTCGTTTTCCGTCACCCTTTCCAGAGCTTTCTCGACATTGCTCTTGAGCTTTTCGAGTTCTTTGCGGGTCATTGATTTCAGATCAGGATTCATTTGCGTTTCTCCAATTCGCTTCAGTGCGAATACCACAGGATTATTCACACAGTATCTCGAAATCGCAAAAGACTATCCAAAAGCGTATATGTTTGGCTCTATTCTGCCGCTACGGATCGCGGATCAACGAGGGTGACAATGTCATTCATGATTTTGTTCAATTCAAAATCTTTTGGCGTATAGACCCGTGCCACACCCATTGCGCGCAATTCAGTTGCGTCATCTTCCGGAATAATGCCACCGGCAATGACCGGGATATGGGATATGCCTGCCGTTTGCAGACGTGTCATGACATCGCGGACCAAAGGAATATGGGAACCCGAAAGAATAGAAAGTCCGATCACATGAACTTCGCCATTCTGTGCCGCTGTCACAATTTCTTCGGGCGTAAGACGAATACCTTCGTAATCAATCTCCATGCCGCAATCACGCGCGCGCGCGGCAATCTGTTCAGCGCCGTTGGAATGTCCGTCCAGCCCCGGTTTGCCGACAAGGAATTTCAGACGACGGCCGAGCGCTGCGCTGACCAGATCGACCTGTTCGCGCAAATCCTCGAGGCCTTCGGTCCGGTTGGAGGGGTTGCTGCTGACGCCGGTGGGCGCGCGGTATTGGCCAAACACGCTGCGGATCACGTCGGCCCATTCGCCCGTCGTGACACCTGCCCGTGCACAGGCGATGGAAGGGGGCATGATGTTGCTGCCATCCTTGGCGGCGGCCCGCAGTGCGGCCAGCGCCTCTTTCACGGCGGCATTGTCACGGTCGGCTTTCCATTGCCCGAGGCGGCGGAGTTGATCGGCCTCGGCTTCTGGGTCCGACACCATAATCGCATCTTCGCCTGCGGTCAGGGGCGAGGGTTCACCAGCCTGCCATTTATTGACGCCGACAACTGTTGTTTCGCCTTTTTCAATTCCGGCAATACGCGCTGCATTACTTTCGACGAGACGCGATTTCATATAGCCAATTGCGCCAACCGCACCGCCCATTTCGTCAATTTGGGCCAATTCGGCACGCGCGCCATCTTTCAGTTCTTTTACTTTGCGATCAATTGCGGGATTTCCGTCAAAGAGATCGTCGAATTCCAGAAGATCGGTTTCATAAGCGAGGATTTGTTGCATCCGCAGCGACCATTGCTGGTCCCAAGGGCGGGGCAGGCCCAATGCCTCGTTCCATGCGGGTAATTGCACGGCGCGGGCGCGGGCGTTTTTCGACAAGGTCACGGCCAGCGTTTCCAAAAGAATGCGGTAGACGTTATTTTCGGGCTGCTGTTCGGTCAGGCCAAGTGAATTGACCTGTACGCCATAGCGGAAACGGCGGTATTTGGCATCTTCGACACCATAGCGGGTCGCGCATATTTCATCCCATAATTCGACAAAGGCGCGCATTTTACAAAGCTCGGTCACAAAACGGATGCCGGCATTCACGAAAAAGGAAATGCGCCCGACCATTGCGGGGAAATGCGCGGCCGGCACTTTGCCTTTGAGATCATCCAGCACGGCGGTGGCTGTGGCCAGCGCGAAGGCAAGCTCTTCTTCCGGTGTCGCGCCGGCCTCTTGCAGATGGTAAGAACACACGTTCATCGGGTTCCATTTCGGCAGGTGTTCGCGTGTGTAGGCGGCCACGTCTGTGATCATACGCAGCGATGGTTCCGGCGGGCAGATGTATGTGCCGCGTGACAGGTATTCCTTGATGATGTCGTTTTGCACGGTGCCTTGCAGGGCGCTGATGTCGGCACCCTGTTCTTCCGCTACGGCGATGTAGAGCGACAAGAGCCAGGGCGCTGTCGCGTTGATCGTCATCGAGGTGTTCATCTGGTCCAGCGGAATATCGTTGAACAGCGCGCGCATGTCGCCAAGGTGGCTGACGGGCACGCCGACTTTGCCCACTTCGCCATTGGCGAGGATATGATCGCTGTCATAGCCGGTTTGGGTGGGCAGATCGAAAGCGACAGAGAGACCAGTCTGACCTTTGGCAAGATTGCCGCGATAGAGCGCGTTCGAGGCAGAGGCGGTCGAATGACCTGCATATGTGCGAAACAGCCAAGGGCGGTCTTTCTGCGGTTGCGACATTTACGGCACTCCTGAATCAATCCGCGCAATTAAATTACGCTATGAGGGTGTTTATCGGACATTTTATGGCGCTGTCAATTCGCTGCGTTGCGGCATGACGGGATTTACGCGGACGCCGTTCCCTGTCACGTTCTGCGCATGACGCAAACGATCTCACTGCCCATTTGGGCCTTTGTTCTTATTGTCCTGTTCGCGGCGGTGACTTTTGCGTCGCATTTTCTGTTTCCCTCTGTGCGCTGGTTTTTTCGTAAACGTGCCGAACGGGTGATTGGCAAGCTGAACCAACGCCTGCAGCGCCCGATTGAGCCGTTCAAGCTGGCGCGGCGGTACGATATGATCCAGCGTTTGATTTACGATCCCGAGGTGACGCAGGCAATCGTGGATCATGCCACTAAAGAAAAGATCCCCGAGAACGTCGCCTTTGAAAAGGCTCGCCGCTATGCACGCGAGATCGTACCAGGGTTTTCGGCGACGGCGTATTTTGGTGTGGGGATCAGGCTGGCACGATGGCTTTCAAAGTCGCTTTACCGGATCAAGCTGGGCACGTTTGATCGCAAGCGGCTGGAAAAAATTGATCCTGATGCGACCGTGATCTTTGTAATCAATCACCGCAGCAATATGGATTACGTGTTGGTCACCTATCTTGCCGCAAATGCAGGTGCCCTGTCTTACGCCGTGGGCGAATGGGCGCGGGTGTGGCCGCTGTCTTCGGTGATCCGCATGATGGGGGCGTATTTTATCCGGCGCAAATCCCGTGGTGCGCTCTATCGCAAGGTTCTGGCACGTTATGTGCAAATGGCCACGCGCGGCGGTGTGAGCCAGGCGGTATTTCCAGAAGGCGGGCTGAGCCTGAACGGATTATTGGCCCCGCCGCGGATGGGATTGCTGAATTATATTGTCGAGGATTTTGACCCCAAGGCCCGCGAAGTGATCTTTGTGCCGGTTGCGGTGAATTATGACCGTGTGCTGGAAGACACGATCCTGATTGCCGCCGACAAATCCGGCACGCGCAGGTTCAAGCCGTCGCTGATTTCGATTTTGGGGCGCGTTCTGCGCCATATCGGTTTGCGTGTCACAGGGCGTTTCAGAGGCTTCGGGGTGGCATCCGTCAGTTTTGGCGAGCCGCTGGAGCTTTCAAAATATCATGGTGATGCGGGCAGTGATCTGACAGAACAGCTTGCCCAGGAGTTGATGAAGCGGATTGCCGATGTGACACCGGTTGTCGGTGTCCCTTTGGTGGCGCGGCATATCCTGTTGGCAGAACCGGTGAGTGTTCCGGATCTTGAGGCCTCTGTGGCCCGGGCGATCACGCATTTGAAGGAACGCAAGCTGCCGTGCCCCAAGCGTGATGCGCAGGAGGTCGTGCGCGACGCGCTCAGCCGGTTGCGGGGGCGTGGTTTGCTTGTCGAGAGCAATGGCGCGATTTCGCCCACTGAGAAGGGGCGGGACGTTCTGACCTTCTACGCCAATTCGATTGCGCATCATTTTGATGCAGTTGCAGCAAATTCAGACGAAGTTTCTGCGGTTGCAGAGTAATTAAATTACAAAAATGATCTAAATAGGGTTGCAAAGTTACTCAGTCATCTCGTATTCAATGAAAAACGCGCTTGATTCTGCGGCGCGGCAACATTGGAAGCTGACTGATGGAGACTGCGATGGCCCTCGACCAAACTACTTATACGGCACCCGAGAAAGACCTGTATGAAGTCGGCGAGATGCCACCTTTGGGCTATGTGCCTGCAAAGATGCATGCGTGGGTGATCCGCCGCGAGCGTCATGGCGAGCCCGAGAAAGCATTCCAGCTCGAGGTCGTGGATGTGCCAAAGCTGGACAGCCACGAGGTTCTGGTTCTCGTGATGGCCGCGGGTGTCAACTATAATGGTGTCTGGGCCGGTCTTGGTGTTCCCGTCAGCCCGTTTGATATCCATAAGCAGGAGTACCAGATTGTGGGTTCTGACGCCGCAGGGATCGTTTGGGCGGTAGGAGATAAGGTCAAGCGCTGGAAGGTCGGCGACGAGGTTGTGATCCATTGCAATCAGGATGATGGCGATGATGAGGAATGCAACGGCGGCGATCCGATGTATTCGCCAAGTCAGCGCATCTGGGGTTATGAGACCGCAGGCGGGTCTTTTGCGCAGTTCACCTGCGTGCAATCGCAGCAGTTGATGCATCGTCCGCAGCATCTGACATGGGAAGAGAGCGCGTGTTATACGCTGACGCTCGCGACTGCATACCGGATGTTGTTCGGCCACGAGCCGCATGACCTTAAGCCCGGCCAGAACGTGCTGGTCTGGGGTGCGTCTGGTGGTCTGGGGTCTTATGCGATCCAGTTGATCAATACGGCGGGTGCGAATGCGATTGGCGTGATCAGTGACGAAAGCAAGCGCGAGTTTGTGATGTCACTGGGGGCGAAGGGTGTCATCAACCGGAACGATTTCAACTGCTGGGGCCAATTGCCCACCGTGAATACGCCTGAATACAACACGTGGCTGCAAGAGGCCCGCAAGTTCGGCAAGGCAATCTGGGACATCACCGGCAAAGGCGTGAACGTTGATATGGTGTTCGAACATCCCGGCGAGGCGACATTCCCCGTATCGTCCCTGGTTTGCAAGAAGGGTGGCATGGTCGTGATTTGCGCGGGTACCACCGGATTCAACTGTACCTTCGACGTGCGCTATATGTGGATGCACCAGAAGCGTCTGCAGGGCAGCCACTTTGCCCATCTCAAGCAGGCGAGTGCGGCCAACAAGCTGATGCTGGAGCAGCGGCTTGATCCGTGCATGTCGGAGTGTTTTGGATGGGAGGCGATCCCGCAGGCCCATACCAAGATGCGCCGCAACGAGCACAAACCGGGCAATATGGCCGTGCTTGTTCAGGCGCCGAAAATGGGTTTACGCACCTTTGAGGATACGTTGGAAGCATCGCGGATGCGCTAGGCCCACGTTTTATTCCTAAGAAAGGCGTCGCCGGAAACGGCGGCGCATTTGGCGTTTGCGTCGGGAAAGACTGACTGACCAAGAATATTAATTATTCCTTAATACTTTGTAGGGACGGTGCATCATGGGACGCGATTGGATCATTGATGTGCTGGCCGATCTGCGCAGTTTTGCGCGCGACAATGATTTGCCAATGCTTCGGGCGCAACTGGAAGAGGCCGAACTTGTCGCACAGGTTGAAATTGCATCGCGCGCGCTGCCGGATGCGCGCCACCAGGGTGGGGACCACGATGGGATGCTGGAGTTAACCGTGAAATCCGGACCTGTGCGCAGGACTTAGCCCTTTGTCGTGGCGAATGCGCTAGCGGCGCATTGACTGTCCAGATACAGTCGCCCCCATGAACGCTCCCACCATCACATTCTCTGACGATCAGGCCCAAGCCTGGGACAATATCGCCGTCGCATTGCGCCAATCTGGCGTTGATCTGGACGACCACCTGCTGCAACCGCCACAGTCCGACAGCACGTCCGTACTGGCGGTGATTGGTAAGGCAGGGTCGGGTAAGACGATGCTGCTGGCCAAGCTCTATCATGCGTTGGAAGAGGCCGGTGTCGATGTCATTTCCGGCGATTGGGAAGGACGCAAGCGCAAGGACCGGCGCACACTCGCTATTCTGGCACCCACCAACAAAGCGGCCAGCGTGTTGCGCAATCGTGGCGTCCCTGCGACCACGATCCACCGCATTCTTTATACGCCGGTCTATGACCCGGAATACGAAAAGGTGGCCGAATGGCTGGCGGGCCAAGGTGACAGGCCCGAGATCGAGGGGCTGAGTGATATTGCGCTTGACCGCGCATTTGCGTCTTATCAGATCAACAAGTCCGTGCCTGCCGCACTTGCTGCCGCGGGGCTACGCGGGAGCGATTTCATCACCGGATGGAAGCGGCGCGAAGAGCCTTTGGACATCGGCTTTGTCGATGAAAGTTCGATGTTGGACGAAAAGCAGTTCGAGGATTTGAAAGAGATTTTCCCCACACTTTTGTTGTTCGGTGATCCGGCGCAATTGCCGCCGGTACAATCCTCTGGCGGGATGGTGTTCGAAACGCTGCCAGCGCCCCGCGTGCTGACCCTGAACCGGATACACCGGCAGGATGCGGGCAACCCGATCCTTGATCTGGCCCATGCTTTGGCTGACCCGCAGCTTGATTTTTATAGCTTTGAGCGGATGGTTGAAGACGCGTCGAAGGTGGACGAACGTGTCGTCATGGCCCAGCGTGTCGAGGCCGATCTGATGGCGCGCTCGCCCTGTCTGGTGTGGCGCAACGCGACCCGTATCCGTTTGATCCATGCATTCCGCGCAGCCTTTGCCGCACCCGCGGATGAGTTGTTGGCGGGGGAGCCGTTGATTTGTGATGGTATCGAATTGCCGCTGAAGCACCGCAAAAAGCGCCTCGATCTTGAGGCGCGCGGCCTGATCAAAGGCGCGCAGGTCATTTACCTTGGACCGGGCCGCAAGCCGGGGTTTTCGCGCCTGCATGTGATGGGTGCCGAGGACCCGCAGGTCAGTGCGGCGAGTATCGTGAAGATTGAACAAGAGGGTGATGAAGAGCCCTTTATCCCTTTTGCGGCCCGCATGGGTGCCACGTTCTTGCACGGGGCCGCGGTGACGATCCACAAGGCGCAAGGTTCGCAATGGGACACGGTGCAGGTCTTTGCGCCCGATATTTATGCCGCTTCGCGCATGGGGCGTGTTGAGGCGGGACAGCCGCTTTGGAAGCGCCTTGCCTATGTGGCGATCACGCGCGCAGAGACCCAGCTGCGTTGGGTCGTGCGCAACCGTCTGGCACGTCCGCAAGGCGTATTGAGGGTCGATGATCTGGAGGTGCCGGCGGCACCGCTTGAACTGAGGAGTGAAGAGATATGAAATCCATCATCGTCACAGGGGCCAGCAGCGGTATTGGCCGCGTCACGGCAGAGTATTTTCTGGCCAATGGCTGGCGTGTTGGTTTGATTGCGCGGCGCGCGGACAAGCTTGAAGAAATGGCGCAGGAGAATGCCGTTCTTTTGCCCTGTGATGTGACGGATGAAACGGCTGTTGATGCCGCCTTTGCGCGTTTTGGGCATATCGATGTGCTGTTTAACAACGCGGGCATGTTTGGGCCGCAGACGACGATTGATAAAATCGCGCTGGACGACTGGAAACAGGTGCTGGATGTGAACCTGACGGGGATGTTCCTGTGCGCGCGTGCCGCCTTTTGCCAGATGCGCCAGCAAAAGCCCCAGGGTGGGCGGATCATCAACAACGGGTCCATCTCGGCCTACACACCGCGTGAGGGGTCTGTGTGTTATACAACGACAAAGCACGGTGTCAGCGGGCTGACCAAGACGCTGTCGCTGGATGGGCGGCCCTTTGATATTGCCTGCGGGCAGATTGATATCGGCAATGCGCGCACCGATCTGGTGCTGAACCTTGAAAAAACGCGCGCCGCGCAGGGTTTGGATCCGCTGCCAAGCATGGCGGTTGAGGATGTGGCGCGGTCGGTCTTTCACATGGCAACATTGCCGCCCGAGGCGAATGTGCAGTCCATGATGGTGATGGCGACAAAGATGCCGCATATCGGGCGCGGTTAACGGCGGAATGCGCTGAATGCGGCGGATGCACCCCAGCCTGCTGCGATAGCGATCGACAGTGACATCAACCCGTAAAGGAACGGGTTTTCATGCGCGAGGTTATAGAGCCAGCGTTCCAGCCCAACCTTCTTGACGGGAATGGATGTGGTGTAAAGATCAATGATCCGCTTGTCCCGTGTCAGGTAAATCTCGGCGACATAGTCACCTTCGGTCAGGTTTGCAGGCAATGGGATCAGCGCGCGGAACAGCGCCTCTTCTGCAACCGAGACGCCCTCGGGGATGGTCTGGTACAGTCCTTGTGACGCGCGGATGCGGATCAGTGCATCTGTAAAGTTCTGTGCACTTTCAGCCGTTGCACCGACTGAACGGATGGCCCGCTGCATGCTGATCCGTGTGTTCAGATCTTCGGTTGACGTCAGGATTTCGTCCAACGGCCGGTTTGTTGCAACAGCATAGAATGTGGGTGCGACTTCGATCTCTACGGCTTCCGTATTCACCCAGATTCCGAGGCGGCGATCTTTCTTGCGGACAGTGACCGGTTCGTCAGGGCCTGCAATCGTGACAATCACACCCAGATCGCCCGGAACCTCGACCGGACCATCACGCTTGATGGCGCCAAAGATCAGGATTTCGGAGCCTTCGAATGTCGCGGTGATCGCGACCTCGTCCTGGCTCAATCCCAGCACGATCTCTTCGGCTTTCGCAGGAACAGCAAGCAAGAGCAGTAGCACAACAAGGCGGATCATGAGTGCCCCCCCGCGCCCAGAGAGAAGAGCTCGGCCGGCATGACAAGAAGATCGAACGCCAGCTTGCCGCACACGGCGAGAACCATGATGGCCAGCCAGATACGCAGCTGCTCGGCCTTCATTTTCACACCGATCCGTGTGCCAATTTGCGCACCGATCACGCCGCCCACGAGCAGAAGTACCGCGAGGACGACATCAACGGTGAAGTTCGTTGTTGCATGCAGCATCGTCGTGAAAGCGGTGACAAAGATGATCTGGAACAGGGACGTGCCCACAACGACTTTGGTGGGCATGCCCAGCAGATAGATCATGGCAGGCACCATGATAAAGCCACCGCCGACACCCATGATGGCCGCCAGAACACCGACAAGAATTCCGACCATCAGCGGTGGTATAACCGAGATATACAGGCCGGAGACGCGGAACTTCATTTTGAAGGGCAGGTTGTGAACCCAGTTGTGCTTGCGCCGCTTGGGCGCAGCGCCGCCGGGCTTGGACGATCTGCGGATTGCATTGAGGCTCTCGATGAACATCATCGTGCCGATCATGCCGAGGAAGACCACATAGCAAAGCTGCACCAGCAGTTCGACCTGACCCAGAGCTTTGAGGTAGTTGAACAGGATAATGCCAAGGCCCGAACCGATCAGACCGCCGATCAGCAACACCGTACCCATCCTGAGGTCCACCGTCTTTCGCTTCAGGTGTGCAAGGACACCCGAGAACGAAGAGGCGACGATCTGGTTTGCTTCTGTTGCAACCGCAACCGCCGGAGGAATGCCGATGAAGAACAGCAACGGCGTCATCAGAAAGCCGCCGCCCACACCAAACATGCCTGACAAAACGCCCACGATTCCGCCAAGTCCCAACAAAAGGAAGATGTTCACCGAAACCTCGGCGATGGGGAGGTAAATTTGCATGAGCTGTTCCGGACGCTTGAGCCGTTGTGAGCACCAAAAACCTATCAGGCGTTTATGTCAAACGATGTGAGCCGTTTTGATATGCAAACGCAGCAATTCTGCCACGTGGACTTATGAATGCGCCCGTTTTGGACTTAGGGCAGCGACCGCAGGTAGCCGCGCAGGACCTTTTCCAACTTGGCCGCGCCGATTGGTGCCATGGCTTTGGTGTGTTCGTGGCTGATCGCCTCGTCGCTCATCCCTGCGGCCATATTGGTGATGGTCGAGATTGCAGCAGCTTTCAGGCCAAGGAACCGCGCAAGGATGACTTCGGGGACGGTGGACATGCCAACCGCATCGGCCCCCAGCATCTTGATCGCGCGGATTTCGGCGGGTGTCTCGAACGAGGGCCCCGAATACCAGGCGTAAACTCCGTCAGCCATCGCAACGTCGGCGGCTTTGGCGGCGGCGTGCAACGCTGTGCGGATTGCGGGATCGTAGGCGTCCTTCATCGGCACAAAGCGCGCGTCCGTCGGCTCGCCGATCAGCGGGTTCAGGCCGGAGAAATTGATGTGGTCGGACAGGCACATGATGGAACCTGTGGGCATATCGACCTGCATCGACCCTGCCGCATTGGTCGCGATCATCGTATCGGCACCCAATTCCCGCAGAACCTCCAAAGGCAGGCGCATCGCGTCACCGCGCCCGCTTTCATAGTAGTGCGCACGTCCGCCGAACACGGCAACACGCACGCCTTCAAGGGTGCCGATCACAAGGTTGGGGTTATGTCCTGACACACCGGCATGGGGAAAGCCGGGCAAGTCGGTGTAGGGGATGGCGGTGCCGTCCACTTCGTTCGCAATATGCCCGAGGCCGGAGCCAAGGATCAGGCCAATACGCACGGGCGCATCACCTGCCGCCGCTTTGATCTGGGTGGCGAGGTCTTTAGCGTTCTTTGACATAAGGCGCGCCCCCTGCACGTGGCGGGATCGCCTTGCCGACAAAACCGGCCAGAATGACGACCGTCAGGATATAGGGTAGTACGTCAAGGAACTGGCCGTTCACCTGGAAGCCGACCACACCTGCCACAACATCCGAGCGGAGAGACATCGCTTGCAGGAAGCCGAAGAGCAGGCAGGCGTAAAGCGCATACCAGGGACGCCATTTGGCAAAAATCAGTGCGGCCAGCGCGATGTAGCCGCGCCCCGCGCTCATGTCTTTGACAAAGCCCGCTTGCAGGGCTGTCGCAAGGTAGGCGCCCGCGATGCCACAGAGGACACCACAGATGCCCACAGCAGCGAAACGCAGCCAGATTACCGACACGCCGGCGGTATCAACGGCGGCAGGGTTTTCGCCCACGGCACGCAGGCGCAGACCAAAGCGGGTCTGGAACAGGATCCACCATGTCAGCGGCACCATCAGCAGGGCGACATAGACAAGGATCGTGTGTCCGGAAATCAGTTCGTAGTAGATCGGCCCAATCACGGGCACGTTCTGAAGCGCCTCGGCAAAGGGCAGTTCAATCGGGTTGAACCGCGCATCCCCCGATAGTTGCGGGGTCCGCCCGCCTTGGGCGAACCAGCTTTGCGCAATGACGACTGTCAGTCCCGCCGCCAGAAAGTTGATCGCGACACCCGAGATGAGTTGGTTCCCGCGAAAGGTAATCGAGGCAAGCCCGTGCACCGCCGACAGGATCATCGACGCGCCAATGCCTGCCAAAAGCCCCAGCCATACATTGCCCGTCACAGCGGCAATGGCGGCCGACAGGAAAGCTGCTGCCAGCATTTTGCCCTCAAGCCCGATATCGAAAATACCGGCCCGCTCGGAAAAGAGGCCTGCAAGACAGGCCAGAAGAAGCGGGGTTGCCAGACGCAACGTGGCGTCCAGCATCTGCAAAAGGGTCGCAAAATCCATTTAGGCAGCTTTCTCCATCAGGAAGGGGAAGAGGTCAAAGAAGCGGTCTGCGACCTCCGGATTGCGGCGCAGGGCGGCTTCGGCCTCTGCTTGGGTAATATCGACGGCCTGCGTTTTGTCTTTGCGCAGGAAGAACTGCAAGCCCAGCATCGCATCGAACCGGTCATCGGTGATGAACGGATCATGCGGCACACGGGGCATCACGTTTTCTGCGGGCATCAACACACTTGTCGGGCGTTGCAGCGACAAAAGCGCCACCAGATGCGGCGGCACGTCTGCTGCGGGGGTCTGATCAATCACGTGGTGAACCCACTGGTGGAGCTCTTCCATCGAAATCATGCCAAGTGCCAAACAACTGAGCACAAAGCCCAGGTCCGCACCGGTGTCGTCATCGACACCGACTTTGAATTGTCCTGTCATGTTTTTGCTCTCCTCATTGCCAGGAATAGCCGCTCGAGCGGCATGCGCACCATATTATCCAGTGCACCCGTGAAGAGGATTACCAAGGCCTGTATTACGATAATCAGCTCACGGGGGATCGACGTCCATAGGGCGAGTTCTGCGCCGCCTTGATATAGAAAGCCGAAAAGAAGGGCCGCCAGCAGTACCCCGAAAGGATGGCTGCGCCCCATCAGTGCGACGGCGATGCCGATAAAGCCCGCCCCCTCCACTGCGTTCAGGACCAGCCGTTCGGCCTCGCCCTGGACGTTGTTGATGGCCATCATACCGGCGAGACCGCCGGAGATAAGCATGGTGACCATGATAATTTTGGTCGGGCTGATGCCCGCGTATTTTGCCGCTGACTCCGAATGCCCGAAGGACCGCAGTTCATAGCCAAGCCGCGTTTTCCAGATCAGGATCCAGAGGAACAGACAGGCCGCAATGGCGACAAAGAAGGTGACGTTGGCCGGAGCGCCGCGGAAGAATGTCGTTTCGCCGAAGTTGAACATGTCCTGAAACGAGGGAAGGTGCGTTGCTTCGGGGAATCGCGGCGTCGCTGGTTCCATCCCGGGTGCTTTGAGCGCGCCGATCAGAAAGTAGTTCAGCACCGCAGCCGCGATAAAATTGAACATGATCGTGGTGATCACGATGTGGCTGCCGCGCTTGGCCTGCAGGAATGCGGGGATCGCGGCCCATGCCGCACCAAAGAGCGCAGCGCCAATCGCAGAGCCCAAAAGCGCCAGCGTCCAATGCGGCCACGGAATGAACAGGCAGATGACAGCGACACCCAGACCCCCGATGAGGGCCTGACCTTCACCGCCGATGTTGAACAACCGCGCATGGAACGCGATGGCAACAGCAAGACCGGTGAAGATAAAGTTGGTGGCGTAGTAAAGCGTGTAACCCCAGCCATAGGTGGAGCCCAAAGCGCCACTGACCATCAGCTTGAGTGCGGCCCACGGATTTTCACCAATGGCGAGGATCACCAAGGCAGACAGGATCGCCGCAAGCAGAATCGAGATCAGCGGGATCAGGACGACGTCGGCCCACTTTGGCATCACATCCATTCCTCAGACCTCCTTGGCCGTGCCGCTGCCAGCGGTCGCCAATTGCGCCTCGACAGCCTCATGGAGTGGCCCACGCGGTTCGGTGGTCATCCCGGCCATCAAAAGCCCGAGTTCTTTTTCGTCTGTGTCCTGAGGCATCCGCTCGCCCATTATTTTTCCGTCAAACATAACCGCAATCCGGTCAGAGAGGGACAAAATTTCTTCTAACTCCACGGAAACCAACAAAATTGCTTTGCCCTGATCCCTAAGTGCAACAATCTGCTGGTGGATAAATTCGATCGCCCCAATGTCCACACCGCGTGTCGGTTGCCCAATCAACAAAAGGTCGGGGTTGCGTTCAATCTCGCGCGCGAGCACGATTTTCTGTTGGTTGCCGCCAGAAAAGCTCTTGGCAGGCAGGCTTGGATCGGGCGGACGGACATCGAAACGCGCCATCTTTTCTTCGGTGTCTTTACGGATGGCTGCATTGTCCATCAGAAATCTGTTCTTCTGATAGCGCGCATCATGATGATAGCCAAAGGCGGTGTTTTCCCACGCCTGAAAGTCCATGATCAGCCCTTCGCGCTGGCGGTCCTCGGGGACGTGGCTGATGCCGCGCGCGCGCCTGCTCTGGCCGTTGGATTTCGTACCTGTCAGGTCGATTTCCTCGCCGTTCATCTTGATGCTGCCGGTGGCCTTCTCATAGCCGCCCAGTACTTCCAGCAATTCGGACTGCCCGTTGCCGGCAACACCTGCAATCCCGAGTATTTCACCGGCATGCACATCAAAGCTGACGCCCTTGAGACGGTGAACGCCCTTGCTGTCGGTGACGTTAAGGTCTTTGACCTCAAGGATTTTGCGCCCGATCTGTGCCGGTGCCTTGTCCACGCGCAACAGCACCTTGCGGCCGACCATCAGTTCAGCCAGTTGCGGCGGGCTAGTTTCTGCTGTTTTGACGGTGGCGGTCATTTCACCGCGCCGCATCACGCTGACAGTATCGGTGATTTCCATGATTTCGCGCAGTTTATGCGTGATCAGGATGATCGTTTTACCCTCGCGCTTGAGGTTCTCAAGGATACGGAACAAATGGTCCGCCTCGGCGGGTGTCAGCACACCTGTGGGTTCGTCCAGAATCAGGATATCTGCTTTGCGGTACAGCGCTTTGAGGATTTCCACGCGCTGTTGCATGCCGACGCCGACCTCTTCGATCAGGGCGTCCGGATCGACGTTCAGTTCGTATTCTTCCGCAAGGCTTTTGAGTTCGCGCCGTGCGCGCGCCAATGACGGGCGCAACAGGCCGCTGTCCTCGGCCCCCAGAACCACGTTTTCCAGAACGGTGAAGTTTTCCACCAGCTTGAAATGCTGGAACACCATCCCGATGCCTGCGGCGATCGCGGCCTGACTGTCAGGGATAGATGTTTTTTTGCCAGCGATGAAAATCTCGCCTTTGTCGGCTTTGTAAAAGCCGTACAGGATCGACATCAGCGTTGATTTACCTGCGCCGTTTTCACCGATGATCCCGTGGATCGTCCCGGGCATCACGCGGATTGAGATGTCTTTGTTAGCCTGAACCGGACCAAATGCTTTGGAAATACCTTTGAGTTCAATGGCTGGGGCTGCATCGCTCATGCTGGTGCTCCTGTTCCGACAAATCCGACCATGCGGGCAATCAGGCCGTCAGGCCCGTGTTCGACAAAGTACTGACCCATTTGTTCCATGCCGTTTGGCATTTTGAAAGCAATAGTCGCACGGCTGACACCTTCACGTGTCTCGACAGCAGTGACTTCGGCAACAGCGCCGGGGGCAGAGGCGGAAAACATGGCGATATAGTCCGTTACATCAGCGGGGCCTGTCAGCGGGACCTCGGTGCGGGGGTCGGCATAGGTCGCATCGGTTGCGAATGATGCGTGGATGGCGGTTTGTCGGGCGACGGTATCTGACATCCCCCATGCTTCAAAGAAGGTGGTGATCGCCTTTGTCATGGGACTGTCCTTATCAGCAAGAAGGGCCACGCTTTGTGCAAGCGTGGCCCCGAGTTTTAGGCCTTCCGTCGCGACTTAGAAGCTCAGTGCGGGGCAGGTTTCGTCAGCTGTGTAGTCGTGGACAACCAGCTCGCCAGCAGCGATGGATGCGGCGGCTGCGTCAACAGCGGCTTGCATGTCTGCGGTGACCAGTTCTGCGTTGAATTCGTCGAGCGCATAGCCCACGCCTTCGTTCGCGATGCCCATGACGTTAAAGCCGGTTTCGAGGTCTGTGCCTTGTGTAAAGGCCTCGTAGACCGCGTTATCGACGCGCTTGAGCATGGATGTCAGAACCTCGCCGGGGTGCAGGTAGTTCTGGTTTGCGTCAACGCCGATGGACAGGATGTCTTCGTCAGCAGCTGTTTGCAGAACGCCAACGCCGGTGCCGCCAGCGGCAGCGAATACAACGTCAGAACCTTGGCTGATCTGTGCCAGTGTCAGCTCGGAGCCTTTTACCGGATCGTTCCAAGCGGCAGGCGTTGTACCTGTCATGTTGGCGATGACTGTGATGTCGGGGTTTACCGCCATCGCGCCTTGTGCGTAACCACAAGCGAATTTGCGGATCAGCGGGATGTCCATACCGCCCACAAAGGAGACTGTGCCGCTTTCGGAGGCCATCGCGGCCATCATGCCGACAAGGTAGGAGCCTTCGTGCTCGTTGAACACAACAGAGCGGACGTTTGGCGCGTCAACGACCATGTCGATGATCGCGAACTTGGTGTCAGGATAGTCGGCTGCGACTTCGGCCAGTGGTGTGGCCCATGAGAAGCCTGCCATAACGATCGGGTTTGCACCGGATTCAGCGAAACGGCGGATGGCCTGTTCACGCTGCGCGTCGGACTGGATTTCGACCTCGGCGTAAGAGCCGCCTGTTTCGGTCGCCCAACGCTCGGCCCCGTTATAGGCGCTTTCGTTGAAGGATTTGTCGAACTTGCCACCAAGATCGAACAGGATGGCAGGATCTGCAGCGGCAGTACCGGCTGTCAAAGCCAGTGCGGCAGATGCGCCAAGAAATTTTTGCATAAGTGTCATTATAGTCTCCCAGGTCGTTACGCGAGGTGTTTTGCGGGCCTGATGCCCCCCTCAGTGAAGTCTGAGCCGATCTGATGCCGGTCATCGTAAGATAAGGCCTTGCCTTGCGGGGAAGATCAACCGCTTTTTATGAGATATTATGCGGCGAAAGGTCAAAAACGGCGTTATCCACAGGCTGACGCAAAGTCAGGTTCCTGTCAGTGACTTGCGCATCACCAAGGCGGCAAGTGGTGCCCCATCTTTAGGCAAATAATATCCGGGCCGCCGCCCGATTTGGCGATAGCCGGACGCTGTATAAAGCGCGATTGCGGCCTCGTTGTCTTCGGCGACTTCAAGAAAGATTCTTGCGGCGCCTTCGGTTTGCGCCCGTCTCTCACCTGCCGTCAACGTGGCGCGTGCAAGGCCCTGACGCCGCATGTCCGGGGCGGTGGCGATGGTCAAAAGCTCTGCTTCGTCCAGCACGGTGCGGATCAGCGCGAAACTGCGCGCGTCGCCCACCGCAAAGGTGCCGGGGTGTCTGAGAAGGCCCGCAAATTCATCGGCCGACCATGCGCGGGTCGCGCTGAAAGCGGCGGCATGCAGGCGGGCCAGCTCTTGTGGCGTCATGGCAGCAAGACGGGAGCGGGATCGCGCGGCGGGGCGGCGTCGGCGCTGCGGATATATAGGGGGGCGGGGCGCGGAAGGTCTGTCGCGAGGCGGGAAGCGGCGATTTCGGCAACGGCGCGGATCAGCACCTCTGCGCTTTTTTGTGCACCTGCGGGCTCTGCGCTCTGACCAGGATCGCTTGTCGTGCCATCGGCGCGGAACGCTTGGGTGTAGGACTGGTCACGCGGGGCGGGAATGGTTGCCGTGAACGGGAGCGTTTCGCCATGGGCGCGTGCGTCAAACCCGTTTACGCCAATCGCCGGTTTGCCAAGCCCAAGCGCCAAGCCGCGTGCGGCAGAAAGAGCAATCCGTATGCCGGTGAAATTGCCGGGGCCAACGCCGACTCCAATCCCGTCAAGATCGCGCCATGTCAGCCCCTCGGACGCCAGCATCTCTTCGAGCATCGGCATCAGATGTTCGGCCTGTCCTTTGGCCATTTCGTCAACGCGTGTGACGATCCGGTCGCCCAACAGTAAAGCGGCGGCGCAATGCGCCGCCGATGTATCGAATGCTAAGACAATTGGCTTAGGCTGCAACTGGCCGGACCTCGACCACCTCGGGGATGTAGTGGCGCAGCAGGTTCTCGATGCCCATTTTCAGGGTCAGCGTGGATGACGGGCAACCGGCGCACGCGCCTTGCATGTGCAGGTACACGATACCACGCTCAAATCCGTGGAAGGTGATGTCGCCACCGTCCTGTGCCACCGCAGGGCGCACGCGGGTATCGAGCAGTTCTTTGATCTGCCCGACAATCTCGGCGTCTTCACCGCTGTGTTCGGCGTGGCCGCTCACCGGTTTATGGTCGTCGGCCATCACGGATTGACCGGATTGATAGTGCTCCATGATCGCGCCAAGAATACCCGGTTTGATATGGTCCCACTCGACATCGTCGGCCTTTGTGACCGTCACGAAATCAAGGCCAAAGAACACGCCTGACACACCACCAGCGGCAAAGATGCGCTTGGCGAGCGGTGAGTTTTCAGCCGCCTCGACGCTTGGAAAGTCGGCTGTTCCGACCTCAAGCACATTCTGGCCGGGCAGAAACTTGAGCGTTGCGGGGTTTGGTGTCGATTCAGTCTGGATGAACATGTGGCCAACCTTTTTTGTCAGGCTTTAGATATGCGGCCGCGTGGCGCCGATGTCAAGGTTTGGAACGATTCTAAATCGGCCGCACGAGGCTATGTGATCGCCTCGAGCCGTTCTTTGGAAAGATCACCCGGCACAATCGTGATCGGCACGGGCAGGCTACCGGATTGCTTGCTGAGTTGTGACACCAGGGGGCCGGGGCCTTTACTGTCAATGCCTGCGCCCAGAACCAGAACGCCGATTTCGGGGTCTTCGTTCACATGGGCGATGATTTCGCTGATTGGCTCGCCTTCGCGGATCACCAGTTCGGGATCAACGTTTTGCTTGTCACGCATCCATTTCGCAAAGACTTCAAAGTGGACTTCGATTCTTTCGCGGGCTTCGGCGCGCATGATCTCGCCCACGCCGATCCAGTGGTTGAACTCGTCAGGGGGGATGATGGAGAGAACGGCCACGCCTCCACCAGTATGGGACGCGCGCATCGCGGCAAAACGCATAGCGTTCAGGCACTCGCGGCTGTCATCCAAAACGACCAGAAACTTACGCATTTTGCTCTCCCTCTTGGGCCAAGTGTGGCGCATCCTTCACGTGCTGGCAACGACAGATTGCTTTCCCCAGCTACGCAGTACTTGCTGCCCAGTCCCAATACATATCACGGACCTGGCGCGTCACAGGTCCAACCTGATACTGCGTGTCCTCGAAGGCGGTGACCGGTGTCATCTTGGACATGTTGCCCGAAAGAAAGACCTCGTCCGCCCCGTGGAAATCATCGAAGGTCAGCACGGTTTCATGCACTTTGACGCCTTCCGCACGCAGGTTCGAGATATGCCGTGCGCGCGTGATGCCGGACAGGAAAGTGCCGTTGGGGATGGGGGTGAAAACCTCGCCATCCTTGACCATAAAGACGTTTGCGGTGGCTGTTTCGGCCACATTGCCCATCGCATCGGCGACAAGCGCGTTCGAAAAGCCGCGCGCACGGACCTCGGCCAGCATGCGGGCGTTGTTGGGGTAAAGGCAGCCTGCCTTGGCGTTGACCACCGCGTCGTCGATCACAGGACGACGGAATTTGGTCAGGCCCAGTGTTGTCGTGGCGGTGGCCGATGCAAAGGGGATTTCTTCGAGACAAATGGCAAATCCGGTTTCCTCGGCGCTGGGAACAATCGCTGTCGCGTCACCGTGGATTGCCCAATACATCGGCCGGATATAGACGGCGGCGCCTGTGTCGTACTTCGCCAGACCCTCTTTGGTGATCGCGATCATGTCTTCGGTGCTGACGGTCGGCGTGATCATCAGCGCTTCGGCCGAGCGGTTTACGCGGGCGCAGTGCAGATCAAGATCAGGCATCAGCCCGTTCACAAAGCGCGCGCCATCAAAGACCGTGGTTCCCAGCCACGCGCCATGGTCAGCCGCGCGCATGATAGGCGTGTCACCTTCGTGCCATGTGCCTTCGAAATAGGTGCGGATGTTTTTGCCGGTAGCCATGGTGCCTTCTCCCTTTTGGGCCACCCTAGGCCTGTGAAATGGGAGGGTAAAGTGGGGATGCGTCCGATGCCGGGGTACACCGGACGCATGAGCCGACCAAGGTGATCACGGGACGAGAGACACCAGTGCGGACAGTTGCGCGATTCTTCAACGCCCCTTCATGTTGGGACCTGCGGGATTCAATTTTGTGACGTTTACTCGGTCAGCGCCAATAGGGCGGGCAGGTCAACACGGCTGTTGGTCATGGCAAGCGTGCCATCCGCATCGCGGGGCCAGACAGCGATGGGGCGGTCATAGTAAAGTTCGACGCCGTTCTGGTCAGGGTCACGCAAATAGATCGCCTTGCTTACCCCGTGATCGCCCGCGCCATCCAGCGGGATGCCTGCATCGAGTACGCGCTTGACGACTTGGGCCAGCGACTTTCTGTCAGGATACAGAAAGGCTGTGTGGTATAGTCCCGTGTGTCCTGGGGGCGGCGGACATGCACCAAGGCTTTCCCATGTGTTCAGGCCAATGTGATGGTGATAATCGCCAGCGGCAAGAAATGCCGCCTGATCGCCATAGCGTTGGGTTAACCCGAAACCCAAAACGCCCGAGTAAAAGGCGATCGAGCGTTCTAGGTCCGAGACCCGCAGGTGAACGTGCCCGACGCGGGCTGTGGAAGGTGCAGACATGGTGTGCCTCTCGATTATGCGTAACGCCAAGATACAGCATGTCATATTTGCACAAAATACGTATTTATTAATATGAGATGTGCAATATTGCACGCTTCCGGTCCGCTGTACCTTCTGATCCCCGTCACAGAGATGCGACCAAATGAAAATTCGGAGAAGCATCAGCCTCCACACCCCGCTTTGGGTGACATCCTATGACTGGCTGGATTGTACTCAGGTTGTCAGACGCAGCTGTCGCCAAGAGCTTGAAGTCCGGAAGAATGGACTAGGTATCGAACTATAAAACCGAGAACGCGTTCATGATGATAGCCCGACAAAATATCCACCGGCTCAAGTTGAGTTCACTGTGCTTCCTCACAGCCTTTTTTGTCTTATGGAGCAGCCAGACCACTGCACTTGATAGAGAAACACCGTTCGACTCGATCGATGGTGGGACACTGACCCTCGCGCAATGGGAAGGGCAACCCGTTCTTGTGGTCAATACAGCCTCGATGTGTGCGTTCACAGAGCAGTATCGCGAATTGCAGGCGCTTTATGACCGCTACCGCGATCGAGGATTGGTCGTGCTTGCGGTCCCCTCTGACGATTTCAACCAGGAGCTTGCAAGCAACGCTGAGGTCAAAGAGTTTTGTGAACTCATCTATGGCATTGATATGCCCATGACCGTGATCACCGGAGTGAAGGGGCGCAATGCCCATCCGTTTTATCAGTCACTCCGTCAAGAGGTTGGATTTACGCCAAGATGGAATTTCAACAAGGTATTGCTGGATCGGCAGGGTCAGGTTGTCGATACCTTTGCCTCCCGCGTAAATCCGCTATCGGATCAGATCACACGGCAAATCGACAGCTTGCTGTCTGACGCAACTGTCACGCAATAGCCTGCTTTCAATACGTGGCGCGGATAGGACCAATCCGTCAGCATCAGGTCTGCCTTTCAAAGGTCCTGCAATATCAGGCCCGACCAGAGAAAGCGGAGGCGTGTGTCGCGGCGACCTGTTGAAACAAGACCGCACAGCTACCGCGCTCCGTTTTGCTTCAGCTGCGCAGCAGCCCCACGATATCGTAGCAATCGCGCAGGATCGGGTTGGCGATGGCCCGTGCTTTTTCCGCGCCTTCGCCAAGGATACGGTCGATCTCTGCCGGATCAGCCATGAAGCGTGCCATTTCGTCTGAGATTGGTGCGAGTTTCGCGACCGCCAGATCGGCCAGCGCAGGTTTGAACGTGCCCCAGCCCGCACCCGGGTATTCTGCGATGACAGCCTCTGGGGTCATGTCATTCAGGGCCGCGTAAATCTCGACCAGATTGCGCGCTTCGGGGCGGTCTTTGAGCCCCTCGACGGTTTCGGGCAGCGGTTCAGGATCGGTCTTTGCCTTCTTGAACTTCTTGGCGATCTTGTCGGCATCATCGGTCATGTTGATGCGTTCCATGTCGCTTTCGCCCGACTTTGACATTTTCTTGGTCCCGTCACGCAGGTTCATAATGCGCATGGCGGGGCCTTCGATGACCGGTTCGGTCAGCGGGAAGAAATCGGTTTTGAAGTCATGGTTGAACTTCGCGGCGATGTCGCGGGTCAGCTCGACGTGCTGTTTCTGGTCCTCGCCCACGGGCACATGGGTGGCGTGGTAGAGCAGAATATCGGCGGCCATGAGCGCAGGGTAGGCGTAGAGGCCCAGCGAGACTTTCTCGGCGTTGCTGCCTGCCTTGTCCTTGAACTGTGTCATGCGGTTCATCCAGCCGACACGGGCAACACAGTTGAAAATCCACCCAAGCTCGGCGTGGGCCGCGACCTGGCTTTGGTTGAACAGAATGGACTGGCTGGGGTCGAGCCCTGCGGCAAGGTAACCTGCGGCCACTTCGCGGGTCATATTGGCGAGCTCTTTGGGGTCCTGCCAGACGGTGATCGCGTGCATATCGACGACGCAATAGATGGTCTCCATCTGCCCCTGCATGCCCACAAAGCGTTTGATCGCGCCCAGATAGTTGCCAAGCGTCAGCCCGCCTGAGGGTTTGATCCCCGAGAAGACGCGCGGTGTGAATGATGTTTGGCTCATGGTGCAATGTCCGGTCTGGATTTCGGGGCAAGGGTCGCATACCCATGCCAGACAGACCCGTCAACTTCAACTCTGCAGCGAGACCGCTATGAAGCCCGAAAGCCCGTTCAATACCTTGCCTGTTGTGGTGGTCATACTGGCGCTTGCGATTGTCGGGATCGAAGTTGTCTTTCAGCTTGCGAATGCGGGGATCATCGGCGGCCCGCGCGGTCTGGGCTGGCGGCTTGCCGCGATTGAGGAATTCGGCTTTGCCCCTGCGGTGCTGGACCGTGTGCTGGTGAGCGGGGACTACAGCCTTGATATGCTCAAGCGTTTTGTCACCTACACCCTTATCAATGGCGATCTGATCCAGATGGCGTTTTGTGCGGCTCTGGTCCTCGCTTTGGGGAAGTTCACAGCAGAGTATTACGGATCGCTCAAAGTGCTGGTTGTCTATGTTGTCACCAGCATTGCCGGTGCGGTTGTTTTCGGCCTGCTGGCGGGTGACAACACATTGCTGATTGGGGCCTTTACGCCGGTTTACGGCCTGATCGGTGCCTATACCTATGTGTTGTGGCTACGGCTTGGAATTGCCGGAGAAAACCAGATCATGGCGTTCCGGCTGATCGGGTTTCTCTTGGCGATCCAATTGATCTTCGGTCTGATCTTCGGCGGCAACAGCCAGTGGATTTCGGAGCTTGCGGGTTTTGTGACGGGTTTCGTACTCTCGACACTTCTGGCACCCGGCGGGTGGGCCAGTCTTGTGCGCCGGATGCGGGAACGGTCCTAGCGGCGCAGGTTGCGTTTGAACTCGGACAGTTTGAACGCACCCAGCAGGTGACCGATGCCAAAGTAGCTGACCATGCCGATCAGCACCAAGACGAGCAGGGCCAGATAACGCAGAGTTGCGATGCCAAAGAAGGGTGTCATCACCGTTGCACTTGCAAAGAGGATCGCCCCCATTGCGAGCGCGGACAGAATGATCCGCCCCAACCGTTTCTTGAAACGCGCGTCGAACTTGCCAGCGTCGCCCATGGTCCGCGCGCCGCGCATCAGCATGACAACCATCGCCCAGCCCGTCAGGGACGTGCCGATGGCGGCCGCAATAAAGCCGATTTGCGGTGATAATCCGATTGCCAGTGCTGCATTCAGGACCATGGCGGCAAGGGCGTAATAGAAGGGCCTTTTGGTGTCTTCGCGGGCAAAGAAGAGCGGTTGCAGGGTCTTTTGCAGCACAAAGGCAGGCAGGCCCAGACCGTAGACCGCGACGACCAGAGCGGTCGCGGCGGTGTCGTCGCTGGTAAATGCGCCGCGTTCGAAAAGGACACTGACAAGCGGGATCGGGATCGCCATAAGTGCAACAGAGGCGGGGATGGTCAGGGCAAGGCTGATTTCAGAGGCACGGTTGAAGGCGTCCTGTCCGCCTGCGTCGTCACCCGCGCGCAGGCGGCGTGACAGATCGGGCAGCAGCACAACCCCGATCGCGATGCCCACGACGCCAAGAGGCAATTGATAGAGACGGTCGGCGTAGTTCAGCCAAGCAACAGCACCTTCAAAGAAGCTGGCGACTTGGCGACCGACCAGAAGATTGATCTGCACGACACCGCCCGCAAGCGCGGCAGGGGCTGCGATAACCGCGAGGCGTTTGAGTTCCGGTGTGAGCTTGGGCATGCCCGGGCGCAGGGCATAGCCCGCGCGCTTGGCTGCAACCCATACCAGCGCAAGCTGGGCAAGGCCCGCGATTGGTACGGCGAACGCGAGGGATTGGCCGATGGTGGACTGGGCCTCGGGGGCGGTATGATCGCCGGTGACGCCGGTGATGATCAGCGCCACGATGAAGATGACATTCAGCAGGACAGGTGCGGCTGCCGCTGCGGTAAACCGGCCCACGGCGTTGAGGACCCCCGACATCAGCGCTGTCAGCGAGATGAAAAGGATATAGGGAAAGGCAATCCGGCCGTAATAGACAGCCAGATCAAAACGCTCGGTGCCTAAAAACCCGCTGGCCATCAATGTCACAAGCGCGGGCATGAAGATCACGCCGATCACCGTAAAGACTGTCAGCACGCCGGCAAGGCCGACAAAAGCATCCTGGGCAAAGCGCCGGGCGTCTTCGCCGGCTTCGACTTTCTTGGAAAACATCGGCACAAAGGCCATGTTAAACGCGCCTTCGGCAAAAAAGCGGCGGAAGAGATTGGGCAGCGAAAAGGCCACCAAGAATGCCTCGGCTACGGGGCCGGTGCCAAGGTAGGCCGCGATCATGATGTCGCGCACAAAACCCACGACACGGCTGAGCAATGTCCAGATGCCGACCGTGAAGAAGCCAGCCATCAGACGGATGGGTTTCATCCTGCCACCGCCTGCTCGGCACCTTGGGCGATGGCTTCGCGCAGTTTGCGTTCCAGCGATGCGCGCTTGGCTTCGTTGTAGTATTTCAGCCCGACCATGTCTTTGACATAGAAGGTATCGACGACCTGCTCGCCGTAGGTCGCGATCACGGCTGACGCGATATAGACGTGATTGTTCGCCAGCGTGCGCGTCAGATCGTAGAGCAGCCCCGGCCGGTCGCGCGTGTCGACCTCGATGATCGTATAGATTTCGGAGCCTTCATTATCGAAGCTAATGGTCGTCGGCACGCGGAAGGCGCGTTCGCGCTTCTTGATCTTGTCTTTGTCTTTCAGCGCTTCTTTGGCGACGATTTCACCCCGCAGGATGCGCTCAATCATGGTGCGCAGGCGCGGCATCCGTGCGGCCTCATAGGGGTTGCCGTCATCGTCCTGTATCCAGAAAACAGCCGTCGCATAGCCGTCTTTGGATGTGTAGGTCCGTGCATCCACGACGTTGGCGCCGACCAGCGCCAAGGCGCCTGTCATGCGGCTGAAGAGACCGGGATGGTCGACCATGGCAAAGCAGGCGCGGGTCGCGTCGCGGTCGTCATCGAGCATAAGGTCGATCTTGATTTCGTCGTCCTTGATCTCGGAAAGAAGTCTTGCAAAGACAACTTGCGCCGAGAGCGGAAGCCCCTGCCAGTAGGTGCCATAGTGGCGACCGATTTCGGTTTTGAGCGCTTTCTTGTCCCAATCCGCAAGCTCGGCGCGCAAGGCGCGTTTCGCTTCGGCCTCCTGGCTTTCGCGGTTGAGGTCTTCAAGGCCGGTTTCCAGCGCCGATTTGGTCGCTTTGTAAAGGTTGCGGATCAGAACCGCTTTCCAGTTGTTCCAAGTCCCCGGGCCGACGCCGCGAATATCGCAGACCGTCAGGGTGGTCAGCAGTTCCAGCCGCTCGACCGATTTCACCGCCTTGGCAAAGCCGCGCACGGTCCGTGGTTCAGAGATGTCGCGTTTTTGCGCCACATCCGACAGCAAAAGGTGATAGCGGATCAGCCATTCGACCGTATCGCATTCCTTCTTGTTCAGCCCCAGCCTTGGGGCAACCTTGCGCGCAATCTGGGCGCCAAGGATGGAATGGTCTTCGTCACGCCCTTTACCGATATCGTGCAGCAGGAGCGCCACATAAAGCACCTTGCGGTTCGCGCCGCGTTCCAGAATACCTGAACAGACCGGCAATTCCTCGATCAGTTCCTTGCGTTCGATCTGCGCCAAGTTGCTGATGCATTGGATCGTGTGTTCGTCCACCGTGTAGTGGTGGTACATGTTGAACTGCATCATCGCGACGATGGGCGCGAATTCGGGGATGAATGCGGCCAGCACCCCTAATTCGTTCATCCGTCGCAGCGCCCGTTCGGGGTTGCCGTGCTTCAGCAGCAGATCAAGGAAGATCCGCCGCGCCTCTTTGTCGTTGCGCAGGTCTTCGTCGATCCGGTGAAGATTGGCCGAGATCAGCCGCATTGCATCGGGGTGCAGCAATGTGCCGGTCCGCAGCGCCTCTTCGAAGATCCGCAGCATGTTCACCTTGTCGGCAAAGAAATCCCGCTCGTTGGCAATCGTGAGCCGGTTCTGCTTGATCGCATAGGGTGGCTTTGCCTTCTTGCGCCGCGCGAGAAGCCGCACGAGCACGGGTTCTTGCTTGGTGTGGTTGGCTTCGAGTGCCGTCAGGAAGATCCGCGTCAATTCGCCCACATGGGTGGCCTGCCGGAAATAGGCCTGCATGAAGTGTTCAACGCCGCGGCGGCCGCCGTGATCCGTGTATCCCATCGCGTCTGCCACCTGAACCTGCATGTCGAAGGTCAACTGGTCGACAGGGCGCCCCGCGATCAGGTGCAGATGACAGCGAACTGCCCAAAGAAAGTCTTCGGCGGTGACAAAGGTTTCAAATTCTTCGGCTGTAAAGACCCCCAGATTGACCAGATCGGCCGCGTCTTTCACGCCATTGATATATTTGCTGATCCAGAACAGGGATTGCAGATCACGGAGCCCGCCCTTGCCTTCTTTCACATTCGGTTCGACGACGTAGCGCTGCCCGCCCTGTTTGCGGTGGCGTGTGGCGCGTTCTTCCAGCTTGGCTTCGATAAAATCACTGGCGGTTGTTTTGAACAGGTCGGTCCAGAGGCGTTGTCCGAGTTTCGCCGCGAGATCGGCATCACCGGCCAGATACCTGTATTCCACAAGCGAGGTGCGGATCGTGTAATCTTCCTTCGCCAGACGCAGGCAGTCTTTGACGGTGCGGCTGGCGTGTCCGACCTTCAGTTTCAGATCCCACAGCATATAGAGCATGGATTCGATGACGCTCTCCGCCCAAGGCGTGATTTTGTAGGGCGTCAGAAACAGTAGATCGACATCCGAATAGGGTGCCATCTCGCCACGGCCATACCCGCCCACGGCGATCAGCGACAAACGCTCGCCTTCGGTCGGGTTTGGAAGGGGGTGCAGGTGCTTTTGTGCAACGTCCATCACCGTCTGCACGATCTGGTCGGTCAGCCAGCTATAGGCGCGGGTCGTGGGGCGCGATGCGAAAGGCTGTGCCAAGAAGGCTGCCGCGATCTGGGCCATGCCATCGCGGCGCGCTTGGGACAATGTGGCAACGGTTGCGGCGCGGATGTCGCGTTCGGATGATGCGGTCGCGATTGCTGCCGCGATCTGGGCTTGGACCGCGTTGTTGTCAAAAATGACGGACGCCGGGCAGATCAAACTGTCCGGCGTGCTTTGTGCTGATGCTGGTATGCGTTCAGAGGCCTGGGGTGCCAAAACTTCTTGGGGCTTGGTCAAGGATTACAACCTGATTGTTTTGAAATGTAGCAACGGCAAGGCCGCGCTGGTTAAGGCCATTTGGCAGCAGACGGAAGACACCTGACGTGCCGCGGAACCCTTGAGGTTGGGTGAGGGCCTCTTTCGTCACGGCCTGTGTGTTGCCTGCCGCTGCAAGCGCACCGATCGCCGCGATCCCGTCATAGGCAAGGCCTGCCAACGGATGCGGAGTTTCGCCATAGGTCGCGGCGTAGCGGTTGGCAAACAGTGTCGACGGTCCCGGATCGGGGACCGTGAAAAGTCCGCCTTCAAGCCCGGGCAGAGCGGCCATCTGGGGCAGTGTGTCCCAGCGGGTCAGGCCGATAAAGCGGCTGCGGTCTGTATCCATGCCCGCATCGGGCAGAGCCGTTGCAAGGATGGGCAGATCGGCATTTGCGCTGGCCGTGGTAAAGACGCCCTGCGCGCCCGAACTGCGCACATTCGACACAATCCGGCGCGTGGCCGTAAAGATGCCTTGCTGCGACAGCTGGTAGCTATCGACGCCAGAGACTTCCCCACCGTTTCGCTGAATCGCCGAGGTGATTGCATCGCGGCCAACGCGACCCGGCAGATCGTCACCGTGGACGACGAAATAGCGGCTGATGCCCTGACGCGTGCCAAACTGGACAAGACGATCTGCCGTATTGTCAAATGTCGGCCCCAGAATGAACACGTTGCCGCCTGCGAAGGCGCTGTTGTTCGAGAAGGCAAGCACGTTCACATTCCGTCCTGCGATGGCAACACCCGCGGCGTTTGCGGCCTCGCCATAAAGCGGCCCGATAATGATCTTCGCCCCTTCATTGACAGCTTGCGCAGCCGCCAGAGCGGCCTGTTGCGGGTTGCCACCGGCGGTGTTGTAGACACGCAGGTCAACAGTTGCGCCTTGGAGGTCCGCAATCGCAAGGCGGGCCGCATTTTCAAAATTCCGCGCAAGTTGATTGTCGGTTTCCTGCACTGAACCGCCCGGCACCAGCAGGGCCACTTCGATCGGCGCATTGGGGTTTATTGCGCGGCCGACATTGGCGTCAGGGGCCAAAGTGACATCACAGGCAGCCAGCCAAAGCAGGGCGGTAACTGCAAAAAAGCGCGCGAGCGACTTGCGGGCGTTGCTGAAACGAGCAAACATGCGTGGTATTCCTCCTGTTTCGCGCGAACGGCAGTTGGCCGAGGCCTCATGTCCCGCCGCGATGTTGAGGTCCATCATAAAGCAGGGGGCCAGCGGGTCCAGAGATGAATTTTATAAGCAAGCCACTCTCTGCCGGTCTGTATTTCGTGGCCACGCCAATCGGATCGGCGCGCGACATCACGTTGCGCGCGCTGGATATTCTGGCGTCCGCTGATTTGATTGCCGCCGAGGATACGCGGACAGCGCGCAAGTTGATGGAAATTCACGGCGTGCCACTCAATGGGCGCAAGGTCGTGGCGTTTCACGATCACAGCGGTGAAGGGGCTGTCGCACGACTGGTTGCGGATATGAAGTCAGGAAAATCAGTGGCTTATGTTTCTGAGGCAGGCACACCTTTGGTGGCTGATCCAGGGTATGAATTGGGCCGCGCGGCGATCAAAGAGGGGGTGGAGGTGACGACTGCACCGGGCGCCTCGGCTGTGCTTGCGGCCTTGACTGTCTCCGGCCTTGCGACGGATCGCTTTGCATTTGTGGGGTTCTTGCCTGCCGCGAAGAAACAGCGCGAAACCGAGATCGCTGCGCTGCGCGATATTCCTTTTACGCTGGTGTTTTATGAAAGCCCGAAACGCGTTGGGGAAATGTTAGCTAATTTGCGCGATATCTTGGGGGATGAACGGGAAGCGGTGGTTTGCCGTGAATTGACGAAAAAGTTTGAAGAAATCACGCGCGGGTCGCTTGCGACGCTTGCGGATGATTTTGCTGAGCGGTCGGTGAAGGGTGAACTCGTTGTACTCGTTGGCCGTGCTGGTGCCGTTGAGGTAGCTGATGACGATATTGACGGGGCGCTGCGTGAGGCGATGAAAACAATGCGTGTGAAAGATGCGGCGACGGTTGTGGCCGGCGCGTTGGGCCTGCCGCGTCGGCAGGTTTACCAGATTGCCTTGCAGTTGGGGGATGAGGAATGAGCGGATCTGTCGGATATCATGCGGGATTGGCGGCAGAGGATATGGTCGCCAGTGACTATGCCAAACGCCATCACGCGATTGCCGCGCGGCGCTGGCGCGGAAAGGCCGGCGAAATTGACCTGATCGCCCGCGACGGTGACACGGTGGTCTTTGTCGAGGTCAAGAAAAGCAAGAATTTTGCGACGGCCGCTGCGCGACTGGGGCAACGGCAAATGGCACGGATCGTGGCCAGTGCAGGCGAGTTTCTGGCCAATGAGCCGCGCGGTCAATTGACCGATGTGCGGTTTGATCTGGCGATTGTAAACGGTTCTGGTGCCCTGAAAGTGATTGAAAACGCCTTTATGGAATTCTGAGGCCCATTGCACCTGCGCGCAGGCTGGGCCATCAACACGCCAGCTTGATAATGCAAGAGGCCTGCCATGACGCTTAAGATCGCTTTCCAGATGGACCCGATTGGGCCGATCAATATTGATGCCGACAGCACCTTCCGCATCGCCGAGGAAGCGCAGGCGCGGGGGCATAGCCTGTTCTATTATACGCCTGACAAGCTCGCCTATGATCAGGGCCGCGTGATGGCGAAGGGTTGGCCACTCACGGTGCAGCGCGTCAAAGGTGATCACTTCACGTTGGGCGATGAGCAATATGTCGATCTGTCGGAATTCGATGTGGTCTGGCTTCGGCAGGATCCGCCGTTTGACATGAGCTATATCACGACAACCCATATTCTGGACATGATCCATCCCAAGACATTGGTGGTGAATGATCCGTTCTGGGTGCGCAATTATCCTGAAAAACTTCTGGTGCTGAATTTCCCGGATCTGACGCCGCCCACGATGATTGCCCGTGATCTTGAGACGCTCAAGACATTCCGCGCGCAGTATGGCGACGTGATTCTCAAGCCGCTTTATGGCAACGGTGGTGCGGGTGTCTTCAAGATGAAGGGCGCCGACAGCAACCTTGCGTCGCTGCACGAGCTGTTTTCGGGCATCAACCGTGAGCCGCTGATCATGCAGCAGTTTTTGCCGGATGTGTCCAAGGGCGATAAACGCGTGATTCTTGTCGATGGTGAACCGGTCGGCGCGATTAACCGTGTGCCTGCCGCGGGTGAAACCCGTTCGAACATGCATGTGGGTGGACGCCCCGAGAAAGTGGAACTGACCGACCGCGACCGCGAGATTTGCGCGCGGATCGGCCCGCTTTTGCGCGAAAAGGGCCAGATTTTCGTCGGCATCGACGTGATCGGGAAATGGCTGACCGAGATCAACGTGACATCGCCCACCGGCATTCAGGAGCTGGAGCGCTTTGACGGTGTCAACATCGCCGAGAAGATCTGGCAGGCGATCGAGGCACGGCGCTAGACCTCTTTGGTCATCGCCAGCCGGTAGCTGACCGCCTCGGCCACGTGGGGTCTTTGGACATCTGCTTCACCCTCCAAATCCGCGATTGTCCGCGCTACCCGCAGGACGCGGTGATAACCACGTGCCGAGAGGCCAAAGCGTTCCGCGATCTTGAGCAGGAGTGCGCGTCCCTCTGCATCAGGTGTTGCGATTTCGTCCAGCAGATGACCTTCGGCGTCGGCATTGACCCGTGCAGTGCCATGCCCCGCAAACCGTGCGGTTTGGATGTCGCGGGCCTTGTGAACGCGGCTGGCGACCGCAGCCGAGCTTTCGCCGGTTTCGGGGAGGTCGAGGTCGGTAAAGGCGACGGCAGGTACTTCGACCCGCAGATCGAAACGGTCCATCAGCGGGCCTGAGATGCGCCCCAGATAATCCTCGCCACAGATCGGCGCACGGGTGCAGGCGCGGGCCGGATCAGCGAGGTAGCCGCATTTGCAGGGGTTGGCCGCCGCGACCAGCATAAACCGGCAAGGATAGCGCACATGGGCATTTGCACGGGCCACGACGACTTCGCCGGTTTCGATCGGCTGGCGCAGGGTCTCAAGCACGGTACGCGGGAATTCCGGGAATTCATCCATGAACAACACGCCGTTGTGCGCGAGACTGATCTCGCCGGGTTTGGCGCTGCGGCCACCGCCGACGATGGCTGCCATCGACGCGGTGTGGTGCGGTTCGCGAAAGGGGCGTTCGCGGTTGATCCCGCCTTCGTCCAAAAGCCCTGACAGCGAGTGGATCATCGAGGTCTCAAGTGCTTCGGCTGGCGACAATTGCGGGAGGATGCCGGGGATGCGGGCGGCGAGCATGGACTTGCCCGAGCCGGGCGAGCCCACCAAAAGCAGGTGATGCCGACCGGCGGCTGCGATCTCCAGCGCGCGTTTGGCCCGTTCCTGCCCTTTGACTTCCGACAGGTCGCGTGCACCGTTTCGTGCCAGAACCTCGCCCGGTTGGGATGGTTGCAGCACGGCCTGCCCTGTGAAATGCCGCACCATTTCGGCCAGACTGCGGGGGGCGATGACGTTGACAGAGCCGACCCACGCCGCCTCTGCGCCGCAGGCCTGCGGGCAGAGCAGGGTGCGGTCGCCTTCGGCGGCGGCCATGGCGGCGGGTAGTGCGCCGACCACAGGCACCAAGGTTCCGTCGAGGGACAATTCGCCCAAAGCCACCGTCTGGGACGCGACATCCTGCGGAATGATTTCGAGCGCGGCCAGCAGGGCCAGTGCGATGGGCAGATCGAAGTGCGACCCTTCTTTGGGCAAATCGGCGGGAGAGAGGTTTACAGTGATCCTTTTGGACGGCAGGGCGATAGCCATCGCGCTGAGTGCGGCGCGCACTCGTTCGCGCGCCTCCGAGACGGCCTTGTCGGGCAAACCCACGATGGCGAAGGCCGGAATACCAGGTGTCACGGCGCATTGCACCTCGACCAGGCGCGCCTCGATCCCTTCGAAAGCAACAGTGTAGGCCAAAGCGACCATGGCGTTTTCCCCGTTTATGGTTAACGGGTACGGCCTGGGTCTTTAAGAAAGGTTAACTTATCTCAGCGGGCCAAGGCTTTTGTGCAAGCGGCAACGGGTAGGGAAAGGGGCTGTGCGTCTCTTTCAGCGCCTCTTGTCGCCATGCCAGAAAAGCGGGGTCGGAGAGATGGGCCGCGACATAGGCACGGGATTCTTCGCTGACCGGCAGATCATATGCGGTGATCCGCATTGCAACGGGGGCATAAAACACATCGGCCAAGGAATAGTCGCCAAAGAGCCATGGTCCGTTTTGTCCGTGCCTTTCGCGGGCAAGGGACCACAGGTCTTCGATGCGGCGCAGGTCTGTTTTGACGGCGTCGGCGGGTACGAAACCCTCCCAGACAAAACCTAGCATCATGGGGCAGGCGTTGCGCAATGCGCCAAAGCCGCTGTGCATTTCTGCGGTGATGGAACGGGCGAGTGCGCGGGCGGCGGGATCGCGGGGATAAAGGGCGCGTTCGGGATGGTTTTCGGCAAGCGTTTCGGCCATCGCCATGCTGTCGCTCACCACATATCCTTCGGAGGTTTGCATCACAGGCACGGTGCGGGCGGGGGCGAGATGTGCAAGGTCCGCCTGCATCGTTCCTGAGTAGAGCCCGACCATATGTGCCTGATAGGGCAGCCCGAATTTTTCCAGCATCAGCCAGCCCCGCAAGGACCAGCTACTGAAGGTGCGATCACCGATGTAGAGTTGATATGTCATGCAGTAAGGCTAGCCGCACGGAAACTGTTGTGGCGATCAGTATTCTGTGACGTCCTGCATCACGGTTTGTGATTGATATGATCGGCGGACCAGCCGGTTGACTTGCAGGACAGGGTTGTGACCGACAGGTTCTCAATCTTGTGCCCAAAGGCCTCATAGGCGCCGATACCCAATGCGCGCTGAAGCTGGGTGAGAATAACACCAAAATGGGCCACAACAATCAGATCGGGGTGACCCGCGCGCAGGTATCCGTCAACTGCGCGATCGACGCGCGCACGGACCGCGTTCCAGCTTTCGCCGTTCGGCGGGGCGATGGTGCCGGGGGTTTCCCAGTAGGCGCGGATTCTCTGCGGATCTTGGGCCTCTACCTGGGCGAAATTGCGCATTTCCCAGTCGCCAAAGTTGATTTCGCGCAGGTCGGGGGCGTGGGGCAGGCGCACTTTGGGGGCCAGTGCATCTGCGGTGGTGATCGCGCGGCTGAGGTCGGAGGACACAACAGGTGCGTCAGGCAGGAAGGCACGCAGTCGGCTGATGGCGGCGGTGTCGGACAGGTCGGCCGGCAAGTCTGTCCAGCCGACCATCGCTTTGGCATGTGTCGGCCCGTGCCGGACCAGCCAGAGCTTGGTCACGGGAGCGTTCCCTTGAGAACCAGTGGAAGGCCAGCCATGACGGCGACCACAAGACCGGCCTCGGCTGCAATCCGTTGATTGAGCGCACCCTGTGCATTGCGGAATTTGCGTGACAGGGCGTTGTCGGGCACGATGCCTTGGCCGACCTCGTTCGAGACGATAACGACAGGGCCCTGACATGTAGCGATTGCCGCTAGCAGCGCGTCGGTGTGTTCGCCCACGTTGTGTTCGCCCAGAACCACGTTGGTCAGCCAGAGTGTGGCGCAGTCGATCAATACGGTCTGTCGGGGAGTGATTGCCGCCAAAGCGGGGCCAAGATCCAGAGGTTCTTCGATTGTCGTCCAGCCTGTCCCGCGCATGTCACGGTGCCGCGCGACCTTCTGGGCCATTTCATCGTCGAACACCTGTGCGGTCGCCAGATAGACGGGCGCATTCCCGCTTTGCAGCACAAGGTTTTCCGCGAAAGCGGATTTACCAGAGGCTGCTCCGCCAAGAACGAGCGAAAGTTTCGGCAATGGCATTTTCTTCACTTTTTTTGATCCATTTTGGAAACGCCTTCGTAACTAATTCAAACAACAAAGTTAATGCAACACACTGCGACTTGGGAGAATAACAATGGGCGTGACCGGTTTTTCTGATCAAACTTTGTCTCGGACAGCGATGAAAGCAGAGTTGCTTGACGCTGAGACCGAATTGGCTTTGGCTTATGCTTGGCGGGACCAGCGCGATGAACAGGCGCTGCACCGGCTTATTACAGCTTACATGCGTTTGGCCATTTCGATGGCATCCAAATTCAAGCGCTATGGCGCACCAATGAACGACCTCATTCAAGAGGCCTCTGTTGGTCTGATGAAGGCGGCAGACAAATTTGATCCTGACCGCGGCGTGCGGTTTTCAACCTACGCCGTCTGGTGGATCAAAGCGTCGATTCAGGATTACGTAATGCGCAACTGGTCGATGGTACGGACCGGTTCGACATCTTCGCAAAAGTCGCTGTTTTTCAACATGCGCCGCGTGCAGGCCCGGCTCGAGCGCGAAGCGGCGGCCGAGGGCCGCGAGCTGGACCGTCACGAAATGCGCGAATTGATTGCGATTGAAGTGGGCGTACCGTTGCACGACGTCGAGATGATGGAAGGCCGCTTGTCCGGTTCCGATTTTTCGCTGAATGCCACCCAATCCGTTGATGATGAAGGCCGCGAGTGGATTGATGCGCTCGAGGATGACGGTATGCAAGCGGCTGAAAGAGTCGAGAATACGCACGACAATGAAACGCTGCGCCAGTGGTTGCTGACCGCCTTGTCAGGGCTGAATGACCGTGAACAGTTCATTGTCCGCGAGCGGAAGCTGCGCGATGAGCCGCGCACGCTGGAAAGCCTCGGGTCCGAACTTGGTCTGTCGAAAGAGCGCGTGCGTCAGCTTGAGGCGGCAGCCTTTGGCAAGATGCGCAAGAGCCTTGAGTCGCAAAGCGCAGAGGTGCACGCGTTTTTTGCCTGATCGCGGACATTGTGTTTCCGGTCTGATCTGACCTAGTGTCGGGCAAACCTGATCGGAGCGCTCTGATGCTGGCAAACAAGCATATCCTCTTAATCGTTGGAGGCGGCATTGCCGCCTTCAAGTCATTGGACCTTGTGCGCCGATTGCGCGAAGGTGGCGCGCAGGTGACGCCTGTTCTGACCAAAGCAGGGGCCGAATTTGTCACCCCGCTGAGCCTGTCGGCGCTGTCCGCGTCGAAAATCTATCAGGACCTGTTCAACCTCACTGATGAGGCCGAGATGGGGCATATCGAGTTGTCACGCGCCGCCGATCTGATCGTGGTGGCCCCTGCTACGGCTGACTTGATGGCCAAAATGGCGGGTGGCTTGGCGAATGATCTGGCCTCAACCCTGCTTTTGGCGACCGACAAACGCGTCTTGATTGCGCCATCAATGAATGTCCGCATGTGGACGCATCCGGCGACCCAGCGCAATCTGGCGACCTTGCAAGATGACGGTATTCTGGTCGTTGGTCCAAATGAGGGCGACATGGCGTGCGGTGAATATGGTCCGGGGCGCATGGCCGAAGTGCCCGAGATTATTGCGGCCATTGGCGCGGCACTTGCCGATGGTCCCTTGAAGGGCAAGCATATCATTGTCACCTCTGGTCCGACCCACGAACCGATTGATCCTGTGCGCTATATTGCGAACCGGTCGTCCGGTGCGCAGGGCACAGCAATTGCGGTAGCACTTGCGGCACTGGGCGCGGAGGTCACTTTTGTGACAGGTCCGGCGGACGTGCCACCGCCGATGGGTGTGCATACGGTGAAGGTCCAGACGGCGAAAGAGATGTTGGCCGCCGTAACATCGGCGGGTGCAGCTGATGCGGCTGTTTTTGCGGCGGCTGTCGCGGATTGGCATGTGGCGAATGCAGGCAACAGTAAGATCAAGAAAGACGGCGCGGGTCTGCCACGTCTCGATTTTGCGGAGAACCCTGACATTCTGGCGACAGTCTCGCAAAGGGCCGAGGGCCGTCCGGGGTTGGTCGTGGGCTTTGCCGCCGAAACCGATGATGTGATCGCCAATGCGACGGCGAAGCGCTTGCGCAAGCAGTGCGACTGGATCGTTGCTAATGATGTATCACCGGAAACAGGCATTATGGGCGGGTCAGAAAATGCCGTTACGCTGATCAGCGATGCAGGGGCGGAAAACTTTCCACGCATGACGAAAGCAGATGTCGCCGCGATGCTAGCCGGCCGGATAGCAGAGGCACTTGCGTGAGTGTGACGGTACAATTTCAGTGGATTGAGGGTGCGGATCAGAGCCTTGGCTTGCCGACGTATGAAACGGCAGGGGCGGCAGGGGCCGATCTGCGTGCCAACTTCGCTGACCCTCAGGCCATGACGCTGGCCCCCGGTGCGCGGGCCTTGGTGCCGACCGGTCTGCGCATGGCGATCCCTGCGGGATACGAGGTGCAGATCAGGCCACGGTCTGGCTTGGCGCTCAAGCACGGGGTGACATTGCTGAATACTCCCGGCACGATTGATAGCGATTATCGGGGGCCTTTGGGCGTGATCATGGTGAATTTGGGGGATGCTCCTTTCGAGGTAACCCATGGGATGCGGATCGCGCAGATGGTGGTCGCACCTGTTGTGCAGGCGGGTTTTGAAACAGTTGCACGTCTAGATGAAACCGCGCGTGGCGCGGGCGGATTTGGGTCCACAGGCCAATGATTATGGTCGGTACAATGGCGATAACCCTTTGGGTTATCGGGTGGGCCATGAAAGTGCCTTATGCCGTGCGTTGGAATATGATGGCGCTTTTGCTGGTGGGTGTCATGCTGGTGCATGTGATCCTGCCGGATGGGCACCCTTTGCGCATGGCGACGGGTGGTGATGCGCGGCTTTGGGCGATCTTCTTCGGCTTTGGCGTGATCGTCTGGGGGTATGGCAAGCTGCTGCGCCGCCTGCGGTCGCGGGTGACGTCACAAGAGGCGGTACCTGTAAAATCAGAGAGTTTTTCACCAACGGAACTGGACCGCTATGCGCGCCACATTATCCTGCGCGAAGTAGGCGGACCGGGGCAAAAGGCGCTGCGCGATGCGAAGGTTCTGGTTGTGGGCGCGGGTGGTCTTGGGGCACCTGCGCTGCAATATCTGGCGGCCGCAGGTGTCGGAACGATTGGTGTGATTGACGATGATGTTGTCGAAAACGCCAATCTGCAGCGGCAGGTGATCCATCTTGACCGGAATATCGGGGTGCCAAAGGTCCATTCCGCAGCCGAGGTCATGCGTGCGCAGAACCCCTTTGTCACCGTGCGCCCCTATCACCGCAGGTTGGAGGCCGAGATCGCGGCGGAGTTGTTCGCCGACTACGACATTGTGCTGGATGGCACCGATAATTTCGCGACCCGCTATCTGGTGAACCGCACGGCTGTGGCGACGGGCAAGCCACTGATCGCGGCCGCGCTGACCCAGTGGGAAGGGCAGATCAGTGTCTATGATCCGGCCCATGGCACACCCTGTTATGAATGTGTGTTTCCTGAAGCGCCTGATCCGTCACTGGTGCCCAGCTGTGCCGAGGCGGGCGTGATTGGCCCGCTGCCCGGTGTGATCGGGGCGATGATGGCAGTTGAGGCGGTGAAGGCAATCACCGGCGCGGGGCAGGGCCTGACAGGGCGTTTGCTTATTTATGATGCGCTTTACGCCGAAACCCGTACTATTGTTGTGAAACCGCGTGCGGACTGTCCTGTTTGCCACGGCAAGGGCTTGCGCGGGGCAGAGCCACATTGATAGTGGCGCTGAAATTATCAACTGGGAGCCTGCTATGAAATTCCTTGCAACACTGGCCGCGTGCCTTTTGGCGACAACCGCTGTCGCAGACGGTCATCTGCCAAACCTCGAAGGTCGCGAGATCGTCGTTGTGACCGAAAACGCCTATCCGCCACTGCAATTCATCGACACGAGCGGCAATGCGGTTGGCTGGGAATACGACGCGATGGCCGAGATTGCGCAGCGTCTGAACGCGACCTTGGTGTACGAAAACATCAGCTGGGATGCGATGATCCCTGCTGTCTCGGAAGGGCAGTTTGACCTTGGCATGACCGGCATTACGATCCGTGAAGATCGTGCCGAAGTCGTGGATTTTTCCGACAGCTATATGACCTCGGAAATGGTGATGATGGTGCGCGGTGATGAGGACCGTTTCACGGATGCCGCGAGCTTTGCCGCCAATGATGACCTGCTGATGGCTGCGCAGCCTGGCACGACGCCGTTTTATGTCGGCGTTTATGACGTGCTGGACGGCGATGAGGCAAACCCACGCATCAAGCTGATGGAAACCTTTGGCGCGACGGTTCAGGCCTTGCGGACTGGCGATGTTGATCTCGTGCTGACCGATGGCACGGCTGGCAACGGCTATGTCGAAGCCTCTGATGGCGGGCTGAAAATTATCGGCGAAAAGCTGGGAACCGAGGACTTTGGTTTCATTTTCCCCAAGGGGTCCGATCTGGTTGAACCGATCAACGCGGCGATTGCGGATATGCTGGCCGATGGCACGATTGATGCGCTGAACACGCGTTGGTTCCTTGACTACAAGCTGGGTGAATAAGCCCTGAACGGGAGGTCCCGGGTCAGGCCCGGGACGGCGCGCCGATGATCCCGACATCCCCCAACGACAAGGATTTTCCTTGGTGGCTGGTCGCTGTTATCGCGATTGGCCTTTACCTGTTCTGGCAGGTCCTGACGGTCGAGACATACGCCCGCGTGCTGTCGACGCTGCAGCGGGGGATTTGGGTCACGATCTATGTGACCTTGGTGTCCTACACGATGGCCTGTGTGCTGGGGCTTTTGCTGGCACTCGCGGCCTTGTCACGATCACTGGTTTTGCGGCAACTCGCGCGGTTCTATATCGAGATCGTGCGCGGTATCCCGATTATCGTGCTGCTGCTCTATGTGGCGTTCGTGGCGGCACCCGCGATGGTGGCGGGGTGGAACTGGATCGCCGAAACTATAGGGCTTGAGCCCGTCCGCACGCGGGATTTTTCGCTGCTGTGGCGTGCGGTGATCGCGCTGACCATCGCCTATTCGTCCTTTCTGGCCGAGGTGTTTCGTGCCGGCCTGCAATCGGTCGATGAAGGTCAGATCGAAGCGGCAGAGGCGCTGGGCCTGAACCGCTGGCACCGGTTTCGGTTCATTGTGTTTCCGCAGGCGCTTCGCACGATCCTGCCGCCCTTGGGCAATGATTTTGTGGCGATGGTGAAGGATTCTTCGCTCGTGTCCGTGCTGGGTGTCACGGATGTCACCCAGTTGGGCAAAGTCACGGCTGCGGGTAATTTCCGCTATTTCGAGACCTATAATGTTGTGGCGCTCGTCTATCTGACGATCACGATTACCCTGTCGATTGCGCTGCGCCGCTTCGAGAAGCGGATGCGCATGCGGTGAGCGTGCCGAGGGTTTTTGGGCCAAGATGAAGCAGGGGGTGGTGCCAAGAGGCATCGCGCACTACCTCTTGTTGCAAAGGAGAACACTGATGACAAATCCGTTGCTTGCTGAATGGGACACGCCTTTCGGGTTGCCGCCGTTCGATGCGATTTCTGATGAGGATTTTGCGCCGGCAGTTGATGCCGCACTCGCCATATCGCGCGCGAATATTGCCGCGATTGCGGAAAACCCCGATGCCCCTGATTTCGCCAATACAATTGAGGCCTTGGAGCGTGCCGATGACACGCTGGGGCGTGTTTTGGGGGCATTTTATAGTCTGGCAGGGGCCGATAGTAACCCCAAGCGCGAGGCGCTACAGCGCGACTTTGCCCCGCTTTTGAGTGCTTATGGCTCTGAGGTGTCTGAAAACAAGGCGCTGTTTGCGCGGGTCGAGGCAGTTTGGGAGAACCGGGAAGCGCTTGATCTGACGCCTGAGCAAGAACGTGTGTTGATGTTAACACGGCGCGGATTTGTGCGTTCGGGTGCGCAGCTTGAGGGGAAGTCTGCCGAGGCCCTGCGTGATGTGAAATCGCGCCTGTCGGTGTTGGGGACGTCTTTCACCCAGAATCTGCTGGCGGATGAGCGTGCATGGTTCATGAAACTGGGTGCGGATGATCTGGATGGTTTGCCGGATTTTGTGATCGCGACAGCGAAAGCGGCGGGGGAAGAGAAGGACGCGGGCGGGCCTGTTGTGACACTTTCACGGTCGCTGATTGTGCCGTTCTTGCAGTTTTCCGAGCGGCGGGATTTGCGCCAGAAAGCCTATGAGGCATGGGGCGCGCGGGGTGCGAATGGTGGCGAGACTGACAACCGCGCGCTTGCTGCCGAGACATTGAAGCTCCGGCAAGAGCGCGCGCAACTGTTGGGCTATGACAGCTTTGCTGATTTCAAGCTGGAAACCGAGATGGCGGGCACGCCCGCGGCGGTCCGCGATCTGTTGATGCAGGTCTGGGAACCAGCCAAGGCGGCCGCCGAGGCGGATGCCGCGGTGTTGGAGCGTATGCTGCATGCAGACGGGTTTGACGGGCCGTTGGAGCCTTGGGACTGGCGGTTCTATGCTGAAAAGCGCCGCAAGGAATTGCATGATCTCGATGAGGCGGAACTGAAGCCTTACCTGCAATTGGACCGGATGATTGAGGCGGCATTTGCCTGCGCCAACCGTCTTTTCGGGCTGGAATTCGCGCCGATTGAGGGGCCGGTTTACCATCCTGATGTGCGGTTGTGGGACGTCACCCGCGATGGCGCACATGTGGCGGTGTTCATCGGTGACTATTTTGCGCGTGGTTCCAAACGCTCGGGTGCATGGTGTTCTGCGATGCGCTCGCAGCAGCGGTTGAGCGGCGATATTCGCCCGCATGTGGTGAATGTCTGCAATTTCGCCAAACCGGAGGCGGGTAGGCCTGCGCTCTTGTCCTACGATGATGCGCGCACCCTGTTCCATGAATTCGGCCATGCGCTGCATCAGATGCTGTCGGATGTGACCTATGAAAGCATCTCGGGCACGTCTGTAGCGCGGGACTTTGTGGAACTGCCAAGCCAGCTTTACGAGCATTGGCTGGAGGTGCCAGAGGTGCTGGCCGAATTTGCAACCCATGCCGATACGGGCAAACCGATGCCAGAGGATTTGCTGAACCGGATGTTGGGTGCAGCGACCTATGACATGGGGTTCCAGACGGTTGAATACGTGGCCTCTGCGCTGGTTGATCTGGGCTTTCATGACGGACCGGCCCCTGCCGATCCGATGCAGCGGCAGGCCGAGATTCTGGAAGAAATCGGGATGCCGCGCGCCATTCGCATGCGTCACGCGACACCGCATTTCGCCCATGTGTTTGCGGGTGACGGCTATTCCAGCGGCTACTACAGCTACATGTGGTCCGAGGTGATGGATGCGGATGCTTTTGCCGCATTCGAGGAGGCGGGCGATCCCTTCGATCCCGCCACGGCCAAGCGGCTGGAAGAAACCGTGCTGTCTTCGGGCGGGTCGGTGGATGCGGCGGATCTTTACACCGCATTCCGTGGCCGCTTGCCGGGGGTTGAGGCGCTGCTGAAAGGCCGGGGTCTGGATAAAGCCGCCTAGGGGCGGTCGTCGTCGGGGTGTTTGGTCACCCCGACAGGGTCTTTGTGGATCAGCACATCGGCGCGGGGGTAGGCTGCGATAATCGCGCGGCGCAGGCTCGCACCGATGCGATGGGCCTCGTGCAGGGTCTGGTCGCCATCAAGTTCGATGTGCAGGTTCACGAAAACGCGGCTGCCTGCGACGCGTGTTTTAAGGTCATGGTAGCCGTGGATACCGTCGAAGTTCTCGGCGATTGCAGCGATGCCTGCGATCATTTCAGGGTCGGCTTGGCGGTCCATCAGCGCGTCCCATGCCGCTTTGCCGATGCGGATGGCGCCGAAGCCCAGGAACGCCGCCGCGGCAAGTGCCACGACACTGTCAATCTGGTGCAAGCCAAAGGCGGCAGAGGCCCAGAGTGCGATAATTGCGCCGATATTCGGGATCAGATCGCCGATGTAATGCAGGCTGTCTGCCTTGACGACCTTGTTGTCGGTCTTGGCCGCGACATGGCGCTGCCACAGCACCAAGGCTAGTGTCAGACAGATAGAGAAGATAATGATCGCAATGCCTTGGCCTTCGCGTTCGGGCAGGACGACGGTGTCGTCCAAAAGGCGGAAAATCGCGGCAAATGCGATGACACCTGCGGAAATCATAATGAAGGTGGATTGCGCGAGCGCCGCCAGATCCTCGGCCGAGGTGTGGCCAAAGTTGTGGTCATCATCGGCGGGTTTGGCGGCATAGGCGATGGCGATCAGACCACCCAGTGACATCATCAGGTCAAGCGCACTATCGGCCAAGGTGGCGGCCACGGCGAGTGATCCGGTTTGCGACAACGCCCAAAGCTTGGCCAGCACGAGGATCAGTGCGACCGAGACGGAGAGCACTCCGGCGGAAAGGTTGAGGCGTGTATCGTTCATAATATCCCAGCTAGCGGGGCTGCGAGGGCAATGCTAGCCTCAATAGGTCGGATCAGTCACGGATTTCCGCGTCGGCAACACCCCAGATGGCCGTCTTTGGTGCCCAGCCTTTGTAGCCGCCTGCGGTCAGTTCGCACCAGTCGGGGTTGCAGTCGCCAAGGCGTGCCACGACACCTGCTTCCAAAATTGCGTTCTCGGTGGCGTTCGGTTCGGGGCGGCTGCGCAGGATCAGGTCTTCGGTCTCGACAATGACTGTCCGCGCGCCTGAAAGCATGCGGTAATGCACCCAGCCGCCCTGGCCGTCGCGGTCGATGACCCGCCGCCAGTGGCCGTATTCCGCGATGATCTGAAGCGGCATGTCGCGGCGCTGAAAGACCCAATCAATGCGGTGTGACAGGGACGGGCCGCGGCGGACGTTGGCCTCTCCGGCGCGCAGCGACACGTAGCGGGGCAAAGGCAGGTTCGTTTCGGGGCCGATTGCGGGGCCTGTGTCATTTTGCTGGGCGACGCCTGCGCTCATACAGATCACGATCGCGAATGCCGCGATCCAAAACACGCGAAACCAATGCGCTATTGCACCCATTGTTTGCCCTTACTACTCATTTTGCGGCGCGCGGTTCTTGTGCTGCGCGTCCCTTTGGCGCAACCTGCCATGACAAGTTGAATTTGAAAAGCTATGGAGTGCAACAGATGCCAGGTAAGCAAATGAGTGTTGTCGTGACGCGACGGTTGCCTGAGGTTGTCGAGACACGACTGAAAGAGCTTTTCGACGTTGAATTGCGTGATGACGACACACCGATGACGACCGAGCAAGTGGCCGATGCGATGGGCCGCGCGGATGTTCTGGTGTGTACGATCACCGACAAGATTGATGCGAAACTTTTGGGCCGCGCGGGCGATCAGCTGAAACTGATTGCGAATTTCGGAGCCGGTGTGGACCACATTGATGTGGCCACGGCCCGCCAGCGGGGCATACATGTCTCGAACACGCCCGGTGTGGTCACCGAAGATACCGCCGATATTGTGATTGCGCTGATTTTGGCCGTCACCCGCCGCATGGCCGAGGGGATACGTGTCGCGCAGTCCGATAGCTGGGGTGGATGGGCGCCTACGGCAATGCTGGGCGGACGGATCAAGGGGCGCCGCTTGGGTATTCTGGGGATGGGTCGGATCGGGCAGGCCGTGGCGCGCCGCGCGAAAGCCTTCGGGATGCAGGTCCATTATCATAACCGCAGGCGTCTGCGCCCCGAGATCGAGGAAGAGTTGGACGCGACCTATTGGGAAAGCCTTGATCAGATGGTGGCCCGTGTGGACATCCTGTCGATCAACTGCCCGCATACGCCTTCGACATTCCACCTGATGAATGCGCGGCGGTTGAAGCTGATGAAGCCCACTGCAGTGATTGTGAACACATCCCGTGGCGAAGTGATTGATGAAAACGCGCTGACGCGGATGCTGCGGGCGGGGGAAATTGCGGGCGCGGGGCTGGATGTGTTCGAGCGGGGACATGAAATCAATCCGCGCTTGCGTGAACTCTCCAACGCGATCCTTTTGCCGCATATGGGATCGGCCACACTCGAGGGCCGGATCGAGATGGGCGAGAAGGTGATTGTGAACATCAAGACCTTTGCCGACGGCCACAGGCCGCCTGATCTCGTCGTGCCTTCAATGCTTTGATCCGGGCTTTGATTTGGGCTGTGTCGCTTTCGCACCGAAACGCGTCGGCTGGTTCTATCGCTTTGTGACGGTTTCGCGCAAATTGGCGTCAAAGATGCCTAGGGAGTCGTCATCATGAAAACCCAAGTAAAAGCTCTGGTCGTCGGCGGCGGCGCGGTTGGCACGTCCATTGCATATCACCTTGCGAAAGCCGGCTGGGATGATGTGATGCTCTTGGAGCGGGACGAGTTGACCTCGGGCTCGACTTGGCATGCCGCAGGGCTGCTGCCGCTGTTCAATATGTCGTTTGCGACAACACATATCCATAAATACTCGGTCGATTTTTATAAGTCGCTTGAGGCGGAAACGGGCCTGAACGCAGGCTTTGCTGTCGTTGGCAACCTGCGGATGGCCCAGACGCAAGAGCGTATGGATGAGTATATGCTCTATGCATCGACTGCTGAAACCTGCGACGTGCCCTATGTCTGGATGACGCCTGAGGAGATCAAGGCGAAATGGCCATTGATCCGCACCGAAGACCTGAAAGGCGCGCTTTATCATCACACGGACGGTTATATTAACCCCGCCGATGTGACCCAAGCGATGGCCAAGGGTGCGCGCCAGCGCGGTGTCGCGATCGAACGGAAATGGCAGGCGGATGCGTTTCACTGGAACGGTAAAGCGTGGGAAGTCACCTGCACCAAGATGGTTGAGAAGGGCGGCAACCTTGTCCCCTCGGACGAGCAGATCGTGATCACGGCAGAGCATGTTGTAACAGCATCCGGCAACCATGCGCAGACTACCGCCAAGAAGCTGGGCATCAAGATCCCTGCGATCCCTGTGGAACACCAGTTTATTGTCATGGACCAAGACCCCGCACTGGTGGATTTCCGTGCGCAAGGCAATGTCGAACACCCTGTGATCCGTGACGCTGATGCGCAGTCTTACGTGCGCGAGGAACGCGGCGGCTGGATTTTGGGTGTTTATGAGAAAAACGCCCCTGCGGTCTTTGAATACGGGGTGCCCGAGAGTTTCCGCGCCGACCTGTTCCCGCTCGATCTGGAGCGGATCGAGGACCAGTATATGGCGATGATCCACCGCATTCCGTCTTGTGAAGAAAGCGGATTGAAGGACGATTTCAACGGCCCGATCTGTTATACACCCGATGGCAATCCGCTGGTAGGTCCTGCGCCGGGGCTGCGCAACATGTGGTTGGCGGAAGGGTTTTCCTTCGGGATCACGGCGGCGGGTGGTACGGGCTATTACCTTGCCCAGATGATGGTCGAGGGCGAGGCCGAGATCGACATGGCGTCGCTTGATCCCAAACGCTATGGCAGTTGGATGACCACGGAATGGGCCGCGCGCAAGAACGAAGAGGCCTATGAGCACGTCTATATCCTGCACCACCCCGATGAAGAGCGCCCTGCCTGTCGTCCGCTGCGCACATCGCCCGCCTATGACCGTCAGGCCGCACGCGGCGCGCAATTCGGCTTTGTGAACGGCTGGGAGCGTCCGAATTATTATGCGCCCTTGGGGTTCAATGATCACGACAGCCGCTCGTTCCGGCGAGGTGGCTGGTGGGAATATGCCGTGCAGGAGGCCCGCGCGATCCGCGAGGGTGTTGGCCTGATCGATGCGACGGCCTTTACCAAACATATCGTCAAAGGGCCCGGTGCCACGGCGTTTCTGGACTGGTTCACCACCAACAAGCTGCCGCGTGTGGGGCGGATCAACCTGACCTATGCGCTGACCGATCACGGCACGACGCGCACGGAATATACCATCGTCCGGTTGAAGGAGGATGAATATTACCTTGTTTCAGCAGGTGCCTGGACAGACTACGACGCGGATTTCCTGAACAAAGCGGTTGCGGATAAGGAACCGGAGTTTGGCCGCATTGACGTACAGAACGTGACCACCCAATGGGGCGTTTTTGCCATCGCGGGACCGAAATCGCGTGATGTCCTGAACGCGGTGATCAAGGATGCGGACCCTGCGACGGCGCTGTCTAACAAGCGCTTCCCGTGGCTTTCGGCCAAGCAGATCGAACTGGGCATGTGTCCGGTGAATGCGATCCGTGTGGCCTATACCGGCGAGCTGGGATGGGAACTGCATCACCCCATCGAGATGCAGAACTACCTGTTTGACCTACTGGAAAAAGCAGGCGAACCGCATGGCATGAAGCTGGTTGGCGCACGCGCGCAGAACTGGTTGCGGCAGGAGAAATCCTATCGCGCTTTCGGGACCGAGTTGGGCCGTGACGCGACCCCGCTGGAGGCCGATCTGCCGCGTTTTGTGGACCTGTCCAAGGACTTCAACGGGAAGGCCGCGATGGAAGCGAAAGGTATTCGTTCCAAATGCGTGACCTTGTTGATTGATGGCCCCGACGATGCAGACCCTTGGGGCCGTGAGGCGCTTTATGCGCCAGATGGCACCCGCGTGGGGCGTTTGACGTCGGGCGGATATTCGGTGGCATTCGCGAAATCGATTGGCATGGGGTATGTACGGCCAGAGCTTGCGGTTGTTGGTACAAAGCTGCAGGTCAAGATGCTTGACCAGCTTTGGGATGCCGAGGTTGTGGAAGACAGCCCCTATGATCCGAAAAACGCAACGATCCGTGTGGATGGGTAAAAGTAAGGTGGGTTGAAACCCACCTTACGCAAAGCGCTGTGGCGAGAGTGCTGCAACGGCGTCTTTGGGAAGTTCCGAAGGCGCCCCGGCGATCAGGTCATGCAACAACTGTGAGGCGGCGGGGGCGGATTGCATCCCGTATCCGCCTTGGCCCGCGCACCAGATAAAGCTGGGGTCGCCGCTGTCGGGCCCGAGTACCAGCGTCCGGTCACGCGAGAATGTCCGCAGGCCAGCCCATGAGCTGAGCAAACGTGTGACCGGTTCGGTCACATTGGTCTCATAGCGGGCAAGCCCCTCGGCCAGCACCATGTCGTCGGCATAGGCGTCATGCGGGGTGACGGGGTCTTCCTCGGCGGGTGACACGATTAGCGCACCTGCATCGGGTTTCGCGTACCAGGCTTCGCCGGGTCCGAAGATCATGGGCCAGCCGCTGACGTCAAGGCCGCCGGGCGCGGGGATCCGCGCCATCGAGCGGCGCAGAGGGGTAAAGCCCAAGGGTGTGATCCCTGCCATCACAGCGATTTCATCAACCCATGCGCCCGCAGCATTCACCAGATGGCGCGCCTCGAAAGTTTCGGCTCCCGCATGCACGGTCCAACCTGTGGCGTTACGGCTGATGCTTGTGACGCGCGCTTTCGTGCTGATGGTCGCGCCGTTCTTCCGCGCCATCCGCGCAAAGGTCTGCACCAGTTTGTCCGTGTCGATATCAGACGCCGCCGTATCATAGGCTGCGCGATCAACGACGCTGTCATCGAGGATCGGGATCATGTTCTTGGCCTCTGCGACGGTGATGCTGTCAAGATGCATGGCCTTTTGATCAGCAGCGAAGGCTTCGGCAGTTTCCGCATCGCCGATCAGCATCAAGCCGCGGGGGCTGAGTACATCGGCAGCTTTGTGAAAGGCATGGCTGGCCTTGTTGAGTGCGACCGTTGAGGGCTTGCCGTAGTTTTGTTCAAACAGGGCCGCAGACCGGCCGGAGGCGTGATAGGCAAGGGCGTCTTCGCCTTCCAAGAGTGTGACACTGCCCAGTTCCGAAAGGCGGGCGGCGGCGGAAACGCCAGCAATGCCGCCGCCAATGACCAGAAAATCAATCATGCTTCTTCGAGCCTGTCTGTCGCTGGAGGAGGTGTGATGCTGAGTGCGGTGATCCTGTCATAAAGTTCAGGTGTCATCGTGAATTTCTCAGCCAGCAGAGAGGGGCGGAGCTGTTCTTCGGAGCGGGCCGAGATAATGGGGAGCGGTTTGACCGCGTGGTTGGCAGCCCATGCCACGGCCAGCGTCGCTGGATCGACGCCAAGCTCTGCGCCAAGGGCCGTCAGTTGTTTTGCCGTTTCATGCATCCAGTCCTGCGCATAACGCGCCTGATACCGCGTATCGGTCGTCAGGCGACCGGTTCCACCCTTGGCATATTTGCCCGTCAGCAACCCACCCCCCAAGGGTGAATAGGGGACGACTGTAATGCCCTGATCGGCGGCCATGGGCAAAATTTCGACCTCGCTCTGGCGTTTGACCAGACTATACATCGGCTGGATGACGTCGATTCGCGTCCCCAGTGATTTTGCAACGCTTTGGGCCTTCATCACCTGCCATGCGGCATAGTTCGACACGCCGATGTGGCGGATCAGGCCTTGTGTTTGCAGTTCCGCCAAAGTGCTGAATGTTTCCTCAAGCGGTGTGTCATCGTCGAAACGGTGCATGTAGAGCAGATCGACAGCATCTTCCCGCAACTGTTGACGGCACCTGTCGAAGTGTTTCGTGATGTTGGCCTGCGAGGCGCCGCCCACATAGCCGACTTTGGTGGCGAGATAGAGAGAGTCGCGGTCCGCCTTGATCATCGCGCCAAGCAATGTCTCGGACGCGCCATCCGTATACATCACAGCCGTATCAAAGTGATTGATGCCACCCGCGCGGGCAGCGTCAAACATGGCTTGACTGGCCGCTGCGTCGGCGGTGCCGCCGAATTGCATCGTGCCAAAGGTGAGCCGGGAAAGCGGGGCGCCAGCGCGCGTGGTCAGGGTATTCATGGGCAAAGACTGGCATGCATTTGTCACGATGAAAAGACAGCGCGCGTTCGGGTGCTGACGTTTGCGTGCATTGACAGGCGGGGTTATGAAATGGCTACTACAGCGAAGATGGAAATGATCCTTGAGAAACCGATGCTAACGCAGTTTGCAGCCGCCGATATGCAACCGATAGGGCCTGCGCGATGACTGCGCGGCCTGTTGCAAAGCGCGGTCAGGTGATCGGTCTGCTGGGCGGGTCCTTTGATCCGCCGCATGCGGGCCATGTCCATATCTCCAAGGCCGCGTTGAAACGGTTCGGACTGGACCGGCTGTGGTGGCTGGTGTCGCCGGGCAATCCTCTGAAAGAGAACGGGCCGGCACCTTTGGCTGACAGGATGCAGGCCGCGCGCGCGATGATGGACCATCCGCGCGTCACAGTCACCGATATCGAAGCGCAATTGGGAACGCGGTACACCGCGCAGACGCTGATGGCCTTGCGCCGCCGCTACCCCGGCGTGCGGTTCGTGTGGATTATGGGCGCTGACAATCTGGCGCAGTTCCATCGCTGGCAAGACTGGCGCTGGATCATGGAGACCGTTCCCATTGGCGTCTTGGCCCGTCCGGGGGACAGGATTGCGGCACGCATGTCGAAAGCGGCAAAGGTCTATGCACGGGCGCGTATCCCGGGGCGGGCGGCGCACACGCTTCGCAGGGCAGATGCGCCGGCATGGGCCTTTGTCAATTTGCCGATGTCAGACCAGTCATCAACCGCGATCCGCCAGCGGGGGGAATGGTGATGCGCCTGACCCGTCGCGCAATGCTGTCGGGTGCGGTTTCAGCGCTTGCCACGACTGCCTATGCCGAAGCGCCTTTAACGTCCCTGCGCCCGATTGCACGTGTGCCTGCCCGCGATGCCATAGCCAAGATGGTGTCATCGCGCACCACTTCGGGCGAAGTGGGCGTTGTGGTAGCGGATATGCAAAGCGGCGAGATCCTTGAGGATATTGACGGGGCGGTCGCGCAGCCACCCGCGAGCGTGACCAAGGCATTTACCGCCCTTTATGCGCTAGAGGCGCTGGGCGCGCAGCATACCTTTGATACACGTATATTTGCTGATGGTCCTGTAATTGATGGAATTTTAGATGGTAATTTGATTTTGGCCGGTGGGGGTGACCCCAACCTTGTGACGGATCAAATCGCTGAACTTGCCAAAAGACTGAAGGACACCGGCCTGCGCGAGGTGCGGGGGGACTTTCTGGTTTGGGACAATGCGCTGATCAATCTCGACGAGATTGATGACAGTCAGATGGATCATCTGGGATACAACCCCACGATCACCGGGCTGAACCTGAATTTCAATCGTGTGCATTTCGAATGGAAACAAGACGGGGCGGATTATGTCACGACGATGGATGCCCGCAGCGAGAATTATCGCCCCGAAGTGACCACGGCGCGGATTGCGGTCGTCGATCGTGCCGTACCTGTCTTCACTTACCGTGATGGCGGAAATGTGGATCAATGGACTGTGGCGCGGGGTGCGCTCAATAAAGAGGGATCGAGGTGGTTGCCTGTCCGGCATCCCGCGCTCTATGCCGGCGAGGTTTTTGCCGTTTTTGCGCGCAGTCACGGCATCGTTCTGAAAACGCCGCAAGAGACAGCGGAACGCCCGGAGGGAGTGCCGCTTGTGCGTTATGCCAGCGCGCCGTTGAACGAGATGATGCAGGGCATGTTGCGGTTCTCGACGAATATCACGGCAGAGGCTGCGGGTTTAGCGGCGACCGCGACCCGCGTCGGCGTGCAGCGTGGGCTGCGCACATCTGCGCTGAGTATGGCGCTATGGGCGGCGCGCCGGGCGGAGGGCATTGCACCGCAGTTTGTGGATCATTCGGGTTTGGGGGATGCGGCGCGGGTGTCGCCCCGTGACATGGTGCGCCTGTTGATGGCGCAGGATGTGATGCCGACCTTGCAGCCGATTTTGCGCAATATCGCATTGGTGGGCCAGGATGGACAGGCGATCGACGATCCGCAAATCGCCGTCAAAGCGAAGACCGGCACGCTCAACTTTGTGTCAACGCTCGCCGGATATGTGCGCACCAAAAGCGGGCGTGATCTGGCCTTTGCGATTTTTGCGTCCGATCTGGATGCGCGCGAGGCCGGCAAACGGCAAGGCGTGGAGTCCCCGCCCGGTGCGCGCGGGTGGAATACCCGGTCACGGCGTTTGCAACAGGATATCCTCAGGCATCTGGCGTTGAGGGTCTGATCAAAGCGTCATGTGCCGTGCGCGTGATCCGCGCTCGATCGCGGCGGCGTGCAGGCGATCAAGGTTCAGTTCTTCGCGAATCTCTTCCAGCATCCGGACCTCTGTGCCGACAATGCGCCCGTCCGCGGCGGCGACATCACAAGACAGCGCATAGGCGGTCTCATAAAGACGCTCGGGCAGGGCGTCGCGGATGAGGCCGAAAAGCGCCTCAAGTCCGTCTTCCTGCTCAAGCAATGAGAACACCATTCGTGACATGCGCGGCAGGCGTTCGAGGTCATAGTCCGAGAAAACAGGCAAGTTGTTGATCGCGCTGTTTATTTTCACAAGCTCGGCAGTGCGGATATTCTCATCCGAAGCGGATACCGCGATCATCAGAGCGGCAAGTGCGTCTTGCGCGGTCATGGGGGCGTCTTCAAGCATTGGGAATTCCTTTACCTATGGTGCCACATTTATTGACGCCTCGCCTGTCTCGCAATAGGGAGTGCGCGTTGCGGCGATCACAATGATTTGCCCCCAGAATGTGAGATGAGACATGAGCAGTATGCGTGAAGCAGCGATGACGTCGAAGGCCTGGCCCTTTGAAGAGGCGCGCGCATTGCTCAAACGGTATGAAAAAAAGCCGCCTGAAAAGGGGTATGTTCTCTTTGAAACAGGTTACGGCCCGTCCGGTCTGCCCCATATCGGAACGTTTGGCGAAGTATTGCGCACGACGATGATCCGCCGCGCGTTCGAGGTGATTTCGGATATTCCGACCAAGCTGATCTGTTTTTCTGACGATCTTGACGGAATGCGTAAAGTGCCGGGCAATGTGCCCAACCAAGAGATGCTGGCCGAGCATATGCACAAGCCGCTCACATCGGTGCCTGATCCCTTTGGAACGCATGAGAGCTTTGGTCACCACAACAACGCGATGTTGCGGCGGTTCCTCGACACGTTCGGGTTCGAGTACGAGTTCTATTCTGCTCGCGAGTTTTATCAGTCGGGTCAGTTCGACGAAATCCTGCTGCGCGCCGCCGTCCGTTATGACGACATCATGGCAGTCATGCTGAAATCCCTGCGCGAAGAGCGTCAGGAGACCTATTCCATATTCCTGCCGATCCATCCCGAGACGGGGCGTGTGCTTTATGTGCCGATGAAGCATGTGGATGGCGAGAAGGGTGAGGTGACTTTCGACGACCCTGATGGGCGCGAATGGACCCTGCCTGTGACGGGCGGCAATGTGAAATTGCAGTGGAAACCGGATTTCGGTGCGCGCTGGGCTGCTTTGGACGTTGATTTCGAAATGTACGGCAAGGAACACGCCACAAATACCGCGATCTATGACCGGATTTGCGAGATTTTGGGCGGGCGTAAGCCGAACCACTTCTCTTATGAGCTGTTTCTGGATGAGAAGGGTCAGAAGATTTCCAAATCGTCCGGCAACGGCATCTCGATTGATGAATGGCTCACCTATGCTTCGACCGAGAGCCTCAGCTATTTCATGTACCTCAAGCCCAAAACGGCAAAGCGGATGCATTTCGATGTGATCCCGAAGGCTGTGGATGAGTATCACCAGCAGTTGCGCGCCTATGCCACGCAGGATGACGCAGGACGTGCAAATAACCCTGTGTTCCATATCCACGGTGGCGATGTGCCTGCCTCAGACATGGTGGTGCCGTTTGCGATGTTGTTGAACCTCGCCTCTGTGTCCGGTGCCGAAGATAAGAACACGCTTTGGGGCTTTATCCAGCGTTATGCGCCGGATGCGTCCGCCGAGAAAAACCCCCAGATGGATCAGGCTGCAGGGTTTGCCGTGCGCTATTACAACGACTTTGTGAAGCCGACGAAAGTGTTCCGTGCACCGACCGATCAAGAGCGCGCGGCGCTGACCGAACTGGCGGATCGCTTGAAGGCGTGGGATGGCGGTCTGGATGCGGAAGAGCTTCAAACAATGGTCTTTGCCGTGGGTAAAGAGCACGGGTTCGAGCCGCTGCGCGACTGGTTCACAGCCCTTTACGAAGTGCTTTTGGGCGCCTCGCAGGGTCCGCGGTTTGGCGGCTTTATTGCGCTTTACGGTGTGGATGAAACCATCGCGCTGATCGAGCAGCAATTGGCGGCACAATAAGATTTTTGAAACTAATCCGCGCTTTCCTGCGTATCTTTTATAAATAGAGATCACAGGAGGGCGCGGATCATGCGCATATTGGCATTCGTTTTCGGCTTCTGGATGGTGGCCACTGCGGCTTTTGCTCAGGACAGCGACGCGATTGAAACGGTGATCGGCAATCAGCTCGAGGCCTTCAACGACCGCGATATTTCCGAGGCGTGGCAATACGCCAGCCCCAATATCAAGCGCCTTTTCGGCGATCCGGGCAATTTTGGCCTGATGGTCCAGCAGGGCTATCCCATGGTGTGGGACAATGCTGATGTGCGGTTTCTGGAACTGCGGGATCTGGGCGGGATGCTCTGGCAAAAGGTGATGGTGCGTGATGCACAGGGTGGCCTGCATATTCTGGATTATCAAATGGTTGAGACCGCGCAGGGGTGGCAGATCAATGGTGTGCGTCTGTTGCCCGCGCCCGATGTCGGGGCCTAGCCCCGTTGCGTAGCCTGCCGTGACGGTGCCCTCAGGCGCTGTTTAAATCTTGACGTTACCCCTTGCACAGGTGGCCCGGTTTGCGCCGGGCCTTTTGTTTTTCAAGCTTCAGGGGCCATTTCATGAACAAAGCTATCACCGACGGGATCGTTTTCGATCCATTGCCGTTTTCTGCAGGTCTGGCGCTCTGGTCGAGCACGGACGGCACGCCAGGGTCGGACTCATACGCCGCGAGTGGCTCCGGTGTGTTCGTTGCGGCAGATCAGGATTTCGCAGGATGTTTGGAACTGCTGAAAATCGACCCGACACAACGGGTACGTTATAAGGGCGAAACACCGATTATTCCGGGGTGTTATTTGCAGATCACCGCGCGGGTCAAGGCGGTTGCGGGCGCTTTGCCTGCGGTGCGGATTGCCGGTTGGCCTGGCGAGGGCGGCGGTGTGGAGCTTGCAGGCGTCACGACCTTCGGCGCCGCGCGGCAGCTGACAAGCTATGGTCAGGTGGTTGAGGTTTCAGCCATCGTTGCCACGGCGGATCGTGGCGGTGTCGATCTGGTATGGACCGGTGCCGAATATGGCCATTTCGGCATTGACCTGACAGGGCCTACAGGCGGCGTTGTGCGGCTTGATGATATTACGATCACCGATGTGACAGCTGCCTTTACGCGCGATCTGGTGAGCATGGTGGATGTGCGCGACTACGGTGCGAAAGGTGACGGCGTGACCGACGATAGTGCCGCGTTCAACGCTGCCGATGCCGCAGCGAACGGCCGCACCGTCATGGTGCCTGCCGGTGATTACCTTTTGGAAAACAACGTCACAATCGAAAGCCGTATCCAGTTCGAGGGGCGGATTGTCCAAGCGCCCGAACACCGGTTTATTTTGCAGCAGGATTATAATTACGACACTTATTTCAAGGCGTTTCAGGACGAAGAACTGGCGTTCAAAAAGGCCTATCAAGCCCTGATCAATTTTGCCGATCACGATTCGCTTGATTTGTGCGGGCGCCGCGTCTTGCTGACCGAGCCAGTGGATATGCAGGCCGCAGACCCGTCACGCACCCGCTTTGAAACCCGCCGTGTGATCCGCAATGGCCAGTTCCAGCCCGCTGATGGTGCGGCATGGGATACGGTCGAGGTGACGTCGCAAGCGACCTATTCTGCCAGTGATGACAAGCGTCTGACCAATGTGGTCAATATCACAAGCATCCCGGTGGGGTCTTTGGTGCAGGGCAATGGTGTCGGTCGTGAGATCTATGTGACTGCGGTTAATGAAGCGGCACAGACACTCGAACTCAGCCTCCCGCTCTTTGATGCGGAAGGCACGCAGGTTTTCACCTTTTCGCGCTTTCAGTACATGCTCGATTTTTCAGGCTACGAGAAATTCAGCCAGTTCATCCTTGACGATATCGAATTTCAGGGACGGGGTATCGCAAGCGGGATCATGTTGGCGCCTGACGGGTTTACGTTCCATGTGCGTGACTGCTTTATCAACCGGCCCAAAGACCGTGGTCTCACGTCACCGGGGCGCGGCTGTCAGGGCATGATGATTGACCGTTGCCAACTGATTTCGGAAGAACAGTCTGTGCCGGTGGCGAACCGCGTGAGCATCGGCTTTAACGCCAACGCCAATGACATCAAAATCCGCGATAACCGCACCAGCAAATTCAAGCATTTTTGCGTTTTGGCCGGCTCTGGTAACCTGATTTCAGGCAACCACTGGTTCCACGGGGATGATGAGGTCAACGGCGTGCGGATGGGCGGGATCGTCCTGACCCTGCCAAACCCCAAGAGCATTTTCACCGGCAACTACTGCGACAACAACTTTATCGAATGGACGAACGAGCATGATGCGACACCGGCCTTTGGTGCGCAGTTTTCCTTTGGCGGCCTGACGATCACAGGCAATATGTTCACGACAAATGATGTGGCGGACTGGTTCAATTTCATCGTGATCAAACCCTATGGGCCCGGCCATTTCATCAATGGCTTTGCCGTTATCGGCAATGTGTTCCGGTCGCTCAACGGGCGCATTGACCGGGTCGAGCATGTGGATACGACCTTTGCCGATCTGGATTACAGCCGGACCCGCAGCTTCGTCTTCACTGGCAACACATTCCACAATGTGAACGAGCCCGTGTCCAATCCGGCGGTCCTGACCCATACGCAGGCAACCGAGGCCTCGACCTGGGTGATGGAAACGGCCACGGCCTTGCCCTTTGCGGGGCGCGCGCTGACGGTTGAGAGCGTGATGCCGGATGGGGCAATCACAAATACTGGCGACACGCGCGTGCATGATCTGCCTTGGGCCGAGGGCGAACAGGGCAGCAGCCTGCGCGATGTTCATCTGAATTGGAGCCAGCCCGTGAAAGGGCAGGTGCGCTATTCCGTACGGATGGACCAGACGGACTAGGGTGGACAAGCGCAGCAAAAGGGGCTTCATCGGCATCCTTTTGCTGCGCCGCAGAATAATGCTGCGTTTGCGAAATAAATGGTATATACTGTCTGCGAAATAGGGTTTTGCCAAAGAGGGAGCCATTATGACACCGGCAGTGACACTTTCAATGACAGCACAGGGGATGCAGATCGCCAGTGCAGTGATCGGTCAGCAAATGCGCCTGACGGATACCATGATTGACCAGATGGTGGTCGCGCAGCGCGCACTGATGAGTGGCAGCATGCTCTACGCGCCTGCCAAGCCTGCCGCCAAGGCAAAGGCCGCGACAGCCAAGCCGAAAGTTGCCAAGAAAGCGAAGGCCACTGTCAAGAAGGCGGCCCCGAAGAAAGTGGCAGCAAAGAAGGCTACACCGAAAAAAATCGTCGCGTCCGTGGTGGCACCAAAAGCTGACGTGAAACCTGCGCCGGTTGCGAAAGTCGCGGTCGCGGAGCCGGTCAAATCCGCACCCAAGCCAGATGAGAAAGCTGTGGCCACGACCGCATCAGCGCCTGCAGTTGAAACGAAACCGGCCACGCCTCCTGCACCGGCAAAAGCTGAAAAGGCAAAGCCTGTGTCAAAGAAGGCCACCCCAAAGGTCAAGGCCAAAGCAACCAAGCCCGCGGTTACTGCTACACCTGCGGCGGTTACCGCAAAACCCGATGCGGCGACGCCAGCACCCATGCCTACAGCGACCAAGCGCGCCAAGGCGGTCACTGTCCCCGATGCGCCCTGGGATGGGAAAACCGACGTCAAGAAGTGATATATTTCTAGGCCCTAAATGATGAGAGAACAGCCCACCATGCAGTATCTGCATGGTGGGTTTGCATTTTTTGACCGTTGCCGTCCCGTCGTCATCACCCTACCTCTCGTTGCGGGAGGACAGACATATATTGACGAGGCGCAACATGGCTCTCCAACCCGACAACACACTGATTTCAAACCGCGAAATGCTGGCCGAACTGGTCATGAAACCACTTCGCACGATAGGCTCCATACTTGAGAGCATGGCTGTAAGCAATTCACGGACAAAGGCGATCCAGGCGATCTGGGATATTCCGGAAGAAGAACTGCGCGCCAAGGGTCTGACACGTGCTGATGTGGTCAGCATGACATTCCGCCACGACGCATAAGCGTTCTGCACTTTGGGCCGCCGCCACGCGCGGCGGCCCCAGTTGCGTGTGTCACTTTGCGTAGGACATCTGTTTGCGCAAGGCATCTGTAAAATTGTTGACTGATGTAACTTTGCGGTCCGTGCTGTTTTTACAAACCGTCCAGGTTGTCCCCGACGAGACTTGGATTCGATCACATTTTCGCCATGATGCACGGCGAGGAGGCCGTCGGGCGCGTGCCCGCGGTTGTTAAGAAGTGATCAGGGGGGACATGCCATGACCGATCAATCAGCCGGAATCTATCCACCATCATCCGCAATGGCGGCAGGGGCACATGCCGATAAGGCGACTTATGACGCGATGTACGCCGCGTCGATCAATGATCCTGAGGCGTTCTGGGGCGAGCATGGCAAGCGGATCGACTGGATCAGACCCTACACGCGCGTGAAAAATACCAGCTTTGCCCCTGGTGCGGTTGATATCAAATGGTATGAAGACGGTACGCTGAACGTTAGTGCCAACTGCATCGACCGCCATCTTGCGACGCGCGGCGAGCAGACCGCGATCATCTGGGAGCCTGACAGCCCCGATGATGAAGCGCTGCACATCACCTATAACATGCTCCACGAGAAGACCTCGCGCATGGCGAATGTGCTGAAGGAAATGGGTGTCAGCAAGGGTGACCGCGTTGTCCTATATCTGCCAATGATCCCCGAGGCCGCCTATGCGATGCTGGCCTGTGCGCGAATCGGTGCGATTCATTCTATCGTGTTCGCAGGTTTCTCGGCCGAGGCGCTGGGCGCGCGTATTAACGCCTGCGACGCCAAGGTGGTGATTACCGCTGATGGAGCACCACGCGGTGGCCGCGTGACAAACCTCAAGGACAGCGTGAACCAGGCCCTGCTGAACGATTACAACGACGTGAAGTGTCTTGTGGTCAAGCGGACCGGCCAGCAAATCGCATGGCGCGGTGATCTGGATTACTGGCTGCACGAAATGGAAGAAAAGGTCAGCGCTGATTGTCCGCCCGAGGAAATGAACGCCGAAGATCCGCTTTTCATTCTCTACACGTCCGGTTCCACCGGTCAGCCCAAAGGCGTCGTGCATTCCAGCGGTGGCTATCTGGTCTATGCGTCCATGACGCAGCAATACACGTTCGATTATCACGACGGTGATATCTTCTGGTGTACCGCTGATGTGGGCTGGGTGACAGGGCACAGCTATATCGTCTACGGACCTTTGGCGAATGGTGCGACAACGATCATGTTCGAAGGCGTGCCGACCTATCCTGATGCGGGCCGGTTCTGGGCTGTGTGCGAAAAGCACAAGGTCAACCAGTTCTACACCGCCCCGACCGCAATCCGCGCGTTGATGGCGCAGGGCAACAGCTTTGTCGAAAAATATGATCTGTCCGACATCAAGGTGCTGGGCACCGTGGGCGAGCCGATCAACCCCGAGGCATGGAACTGGTACAATGATGTTGTCGGCAAGGGCAAAGCGCCGATTGTTGACACGTGGTGGCAGACTGAAACCGGTGGTCACTTGCTGACCCCGTTGCCGGGCGCGACAGCGACCAAGCCGGGTTCTGCGACATTGCCCTTCTTCGGCATCCAGCCCGTTATTCTGGAACCAACCTCGGGCGAGGAGATCCACGAGACCGCCGCCGAAGGTGTGTTGTGCATCAAGGATAGCTGGCCTGCCCAGATGCGCACCGTCTGGGGCGATCACGCGCGTTTCGAGAAGACGTATTTCAGCGACTACAAGAACTACTACTTCACCGGTGACGGCTGTAAGCGCGATGAAGACGGATATTACTGGATCACAGGCCGCGTCGATGACGTGATCAACGTCTCGGGTCACCGGATGGGCACGGCCGAGGTGGAAAGTGCTTTGGTCGCCCACGCGAAAGTGGCCGAGGCTGCGGTTGTGGGTTATCCGCACGCGATCAAGGGCCAAGGCATCTACGCCTATGTCACGCTGATGAACGGCGAAGAACCATCAGATGAATTGCGCAAAGAACTGGAAGTCTGGGTCCGTACTGAGATTGGCCCGATTGCCAAGCCTGATCTGCTGCAATGGGCCCCCGGTTTGCCAAAAACACGCTCGGGCAAGATCATGCGCCGCATCCTGCGCAAGATCGCCGAGGATGATTTCGGGGCGCTGGGTGATACCTCCACACTCGCTGATCCGTCCGTTGTGGAAGATCTGATCGAAAACAGGATGAACCGCGGATAAATCGCAGGTTTGTCAGGAAAAAAAGCCGCGCATCGCTGCGCGGCTTTTTTATGCCCGTCCGACAGCCATTTCACTTTGCGGGCTGACCGGATTGTCAGCTGTGTCTGGCACGCGGGACGTGCCTTCGATAACGATCCTGGCGTGGCCTAGCCTTGGATGAAGCTTGCTTGCCAATCCCCAGGCGAAGAACAATCCTGCGCCACCCGCCACGAAGACCCCCGAAATCGGGGCGACAAGCAGGACAAGCCAGGCAACGCCTGGGGTCACAATTCCGGACACGTCGCGAAAGCTGGAATAGACTGCCGACATCTCGGTACGTTCGGATGGCTTGACTGCAAGCAGGAACGGCAGGCCAGCAGAAACATCCAAGAGTATCAGAAAGAACGATCCCGCCATCAGGCAAACGACTGCAAATAGCGGGATGCCATGGGGCAGCCCTGCCATCACGAACAAGAGCGCAGACATCGCAAAACCCGTCCTCACAGCCGTTCGGACCGATTTGCTTTTCATAAAGCGCAGCATCAGGGGGGCAAGAAAAAGCGCTGCATTCGAGATCGAAAGGGCTACCCCGCCCAACTGTTCGCTCAACCCGTTTTGGACGGCATAAATCGGCAGGTATACAACGTAGACCCACCAACCGCAGGACCGGATGACCGCAAAAAGCCAGCCGGTAATCAAGCGTGGTTGCGCAAAAAAGCGGTTAAAGAACGCAAACGGATTGGCCGGAGGGCGCGTGCGCTTTGTGATGAGTTTTCCGTTTCCAAGGCGCATGGCGAGGAACGTCAACAGCATCACGATTGCGGCCACAGCAGCAATGCCAAAAGGTGCGAATGCCCACCACTTGTAGAGATATACGCCAAACGCTGGGCCAACTGTCCAACCCAATCCGCTATAGAGAAGACGTGATGTCTCCAGCTGGCCAAGTTCCACTTTGGCCACATAATCCAAGACATAGGCATTGAAGCAGACAAACGTCGTTACGGTCGCAACCGTCGTTAACGCAAGGCCGGCAATCACGGTATGCGGGGACTGAAACGTTGCCAGCAGAGCGCCTGCGGAAAACATCAAGGTCCCGATGGTATAGATCCAACGTCTGGGAATGAAATTTATGAGATATGGGATCAACAATCCCACAATGAGAGACACCAACCCGATTGCAAAATAGACCTCCGAGACGACCGCAGCGTCCTGAAGGGCACCATACATCACCAGCGGGAAAACCGAGATCAAGATACCTCTGGCAATAGCTTCTGTACCTGCCAGAACGGCAAATCCGCGCACACTGGGTGCCGGGGCATGGCGTAGCCACTCTGGAATGCGACGTTCGTGCATAGTTATTGCTCAAGCGATGTTGACGCCAGTGTGCACAGGCTCTCTTGGCGTGCATTGCCAATTACGACCCGTTGTCGCTTTCGGAGGTTGCCACCGCTGCACAGACCGGCGGCACCGCGGTCAGAATGGATCGCCTGTCCGCTTCTTTCGTAAACCTGCGTTATGCCATTCCATCCCCGAACCGCATGTTCACCTGTTCGCTTTTCAGCAGCTTCACTTCGCGCAAGATGTGCCGCTATCTCAGCAAGAGCGGCCACGTCTTGGGTTCATGTGTCATTGTTCTGTTATAAAGATTGACCAGTGATAGGAGCAAAAGAGGAATCCTTATGAAGCAGTGCCCAGACGTCTATTCCGCGGAACCGATCCCGAAGGCTGCATTTGATGAGGTGCAGCGCCTGCTCAATTCCGGTGACCTGTTCCGCTATACCGCCCCGCAAAACGCGCCTGTCTCTCTTCTGGAGCAGGAATTCGCGACGATGATGGGGACGAAATACACTTTGGCTGTCTCGAGCTGTTCTGCGGCACTATTCCTGTCGCTCAAGGCGCTTGATCTGCCAAAGGGTGCGCGGGTCCTGATCCCCGCCTTTACCTTTGCTGCGGTGCCGTCTGCTGTGGTTCACGCGGATTGCGTGCCTGTACTTGCTGAATGCGGTGCGGATTACCGGATCAACCTTGCCGATTTTGAAGCGAAACTCGAAGCGGTGGACGCCGTCATCATCTCGCATATGCGGGGCCATACTTCGGACATGGACGCCATCATGGCACATTGTGCAGCCCGCGATGTGCCTGTCATCGAAGACGCCGCCCATTCGCTCGGGACCACCTGGAAGGGCCGCAAGATCGGCACCATTGGCAGGATCGGCTGTTTCAGTTTTCAAAGCTACAAGATGGTGAATGCGGGTGAAGGCGGGATATTGGTCTCCGATGATGCTGACAGCGTTGCGCGCGCCATCATCATGTCGGGGGCATATGAGCACACGTGGATGAAACATGTGGTGCCCCATGACATTATGCAGAAATGGCAGAACAAGCTGCCGCTTTACAATCTGCGCCTGTCCAACCTCTCTGCCGCGATCATTCGCCCGCAACTGGAAGAACTGCCACGTCGCGTCCGCGACGGGCTGCGCAATCATGACCATGTGGCGGCGCGTCTGAACGACTGTCCTTGGTTCGACGTGCCTGCGCCGCTGGAGGGAGAGCGCCGTGCGCCAGACTCGATCCAGTTCAACCTTGCCCAGATGGCCGAGGCAGACTGCGCAGCCTTCGCTGCGGCATGTGCGGCGAATGGGCTGAAAGTGCAGATTTTCGGTCAGTCAGCCGATAACGCCCGCGCTTTCTGGAACTGGGAGTTTCTTGATCATACGGGTGATCTTCCGCAGACCCGGGCCATGCTAATGCGGGCCTGCGACGTGCGTTTGCCCGCGCGGCTGACGTTGAAGGAATGTGACATCATTGCTGACGTCCTGATTTCCGCGGTGCGTGACGTGATGGATAAGGCTGCGGCCTGACCGCAGATCGGGCGAGCTAGTCGCCCATCCGCACATTCACCTGTTCGCTTTCGAGCAGCTTCACCTCGCGCTGCGGGAACGGGATGCTGATGCCGTGTTCTGCAAAGGCATCCCAGAGCGCCAGATAGACGTTGCCGCGGATGTTTGTCAGACCGCCCGTCGGGTCCCTGATCCAGAAGCGCAGTATATAGTCGACCGAGCTGTCGCCAAACCCCACGATATGGCAGACTGCGGGGCGGTTTTTCAGAACACGTTCCACGCTTTGTGCGGCCTCAATCGCGATGCGGCGTACCTCGTGGGGGTTGTCGTGATACGCTGTGCCAAAATGGATATCCAGCCGCACAAAATCGTTGGAGTGGGACCAGTTCACCACCTGTCCGGTGATCAGGTCCTCGTTCGGGATCAGGTACTCGCGGCCATCGCGCGTGACCACAGACACATAGCGCGCACCCAGTGAATTGATCCAGCCGAAGGTGTCACCAAGGCTGATAACATCGCCGGGTTTGATGGACTTATCCAGCAGGATGATGACGCCCGACACAAGGTTCGAGACAACCTTTTGCAAACCAAAACCAAGGCCGACACCGATTGCACCGGACAGCACCGCAAGACCTGTCAGATCGATCCCGAGGGCGCGGACACCCACAAAGAAAGCTGCGCCATAAAAGGCAATCTGTACGCCCTTGACGATCAGCACCTGCATCGAGGGGCTGATGTCCTCATTGGCCTTGATCCGGCTGGCGGTCGTCGTCGTAAAGAACCGCGCCAGTGCGATCAGACCGCCAAGGATGACAAGACCCTGCACCAGCAAGAGAAGCGAGAAACGGATATCCCCGATCGTGAACCCGATGCTGTCCAGCAACCGTTCGGCCACGTCCAACAGGCCCAGGATCTGCAGGGTTGCCCATGTCCAGGCGCCGTAGCGGACAAATCTGCGCAGCAGCGGACTTTTGATCAGGCGCGTTGCAAAGACGATCAACAGCCATGCCAGCGCCAGGGTGCCTATCACGCTCAGAAGATAGCTCCGGCTGGGCCATGTGATCTCGCGCATGGCAAAGACGACGAACCAGATCAGCGAAACAAAGAAAATCGCGCGCAGCCGTTGGTGTACGACGACCAGAATCCGCATGCGCCACTTCGGCCAGTTTTCGCGTGAACCCATCCAGGCCCGAATGCGTGGCCCCAGAATGGTGCGCAACAGATGCGCAGCTGCGAACACGGCCAAAGCAATCAGGATCTGATAGAGATTCCACGTCCGGAACATGCTTTCCACAAAGACCTGCGCCTGCGTGAACAGATCAGTGCTGATCGTGATGACCTCTTGGAGCGGCGCCTCGAAGGGTTCGCTCGCGCTTGGTGTGGTCGGTGTGCTGGTGTGCTGGGCCATATTGATCCTGATCTATTGGTCCTGACGGATAGCGTCGCATGTGGTGGCGATACGGGCAAGTGGCCGATCCCTGGAGGACGCCTTTGTTGCCGTTTTTGAAGTGTTTACATTCTTGCGACACCGCTTCTGTGACGTTAGTGTTTTGATAGATTTTTGATTTGGTGAAAGAATTCTTCGATGGAAATTGGTTTTCTGCTTCTGTTGCTTGCGGGCGGTGCCCTGCTTGTTCCGCTTTTTGGTGGTGACGACGATGATGAAGGGACGGACGACCAGTCGCAGATCGACGGAACATTCGAGAACGATCAACTGGAAGGCACCGAAGGTAATGACCTGATCCGCGGGTTTCTTGGTGATGACACGATCAACGGCAACGGCGGTGACGATGAAATTCGCCCTGGTGAGGGCGCTGACATTGTCGATGGCGGTGCTGGTGACGACAATATTCTGGGCAGTCCGGGGGCGGATACACTGTCTGGCGGCGACGGATATGATCGCATTTTCGGGGGCGCTGATGATGATGAAATCGACGGTGGAGCCGATGCGGACTTTATTGCCGGTGGCGACGGGAACGATCTGATTTTTGGCGGGCAAGGTACGACAGGGGCGAACCCTGAAAGAGATCCGGAGTTCATTCGTGGCGATGATGGGGATGATACGATCTTTATCTGGGGTGAAGGTGGCGAGGTACGCGGCAATGCCGATGATGATGAGCTGATCCTGATGACCGGTGATGCGACGATGGAAGCAGGGGGTGGTTTGAATGACGACTTCTATGTCATGGCCAACGTCTCTGATGCGCAGTTGACCGAGGCAACGATCACAGACTTTGATCCGGAGCGGGATACGCTCACGCTGACCATTGATTACGTCGCCGATGGCGGCACACCGCCTGATGTCGATGTCACACTCACTGAAACAACAGTGGATGGCATATCGGGCGTGCGCATTGACGCGGTTTTTGTGGGTCCCGGCGATATTCCGGTGTCCTCTGAAGCGTCGAGTGCCTTCGTACAAGGGGCAACAATTGCACAGCTCGGGTCCGCCAATATCGAGGTTGTCCTGACGGAAGAGGCTGATCTTGACGACCCGGTAGGGCTTCTCAATGACGTTATCGCTGCGCGACCTGTCGTACCGGCCTGACCTCTTGTTTGCCATGCGCTTCGCCAAGTCCCCCTCTTGCGAGCTGGACTTGGCGCGTGTATCTGATCCTTCATGAAAAAGGTTTTTGACATGGATGATCGCGCACGCCTGCCTTGGCGGTTCTTTGGTGCGCGCAGCACGATCCTTGCACGCGGGTAGCGCCCGCCTGTTTCCGCACGCCTGACGACCACTGACATTTTGATACGGGAGAGGACAATGTCCCCCAAAACGCTCTATGATAAAATCTGGGATGCGCATGTAGCCCACGAAGCCGAAGACGGCACCTGCCTGCTTTATATTGACCGCCATCTGGTGCACGAAGTGACCAGTCCGCAAGCCTTTGAGGGGCTGCGTATGGCGGGCCGCAAGGTACGCGCACCCGAAAAGACAATCGCCGTGCCGGACCACAACGTGCCGACAACGCCGGGCCGCGATGACCCCAAGAACATGACCGAGGACAGCGCCATTCAGGTCGCCGCCCTTGATACCAATGCCAAGGACTTTGGGATCCACTATTACCCCGTCTCTGACGTGCGCCAGGGCATCGTGCATATCGTGGGCCCCGAGCAGGGCTGGACCTTGCCTGGCATGACGGTGGTCTGCGGTGACAGCCATACGGCGACACATGGGGCCTTTGGTGCGCTGGCACACGGGATCGGAACATCGGAAGTGGAGCATGTGCTGGCCACACAGACGCTGATCCAGAAGAAATCCAAGAACATGAAGGTCGAGATCACCGGCAAGCTGCGCCCCGGTGTAACAGCCAAGGACATTACCCTGTCCGTGATCGGGGCCACCGGCACCGCAGGCGGCACCGGCTATGTGATCGAATACTGCGGCGAGGCGATCCGTGATCTGTCGATGGAAGGCCGTATGACGGTCTGTAACATGGCGATCGAGGGTGGCGCGCGCGCAGGTCTGATTGCGCCTGACGAGAAGACCTTTGCATATTGCAAAGGCCGCCCGCATGCGCCGAAAGGTGCCGCATGGGAGGCTGCCGAGGCCTATTGGCGCACACTTTACACAGATGAAGGCGCGCATTTCGACAAGGTTGTCACGCTGAAAGGCGAAGATATTGCCCCTGTGGTGACATGGGGCACCTCGCCCGAGGATGTGCTGCCGATCACGGCAAATGTGCCTGCGGCGGAAGATTTCAGAGGTGGCAAAGTCGGTGCGGCACAGCGCTCTCTCGATTACATGGACCTCAAGCCGGGCACGCCGTTGAAGGACATCGCAATTGACACTGTCTTTATCGGCTCCTGTACGAACGGCCGGATCGAAGATTTGCGCGCCGCCGCGGAAATCCTGAAAGGCAAGAAGATCGCCGTGAAACGTGCGATGGTTGTGCCAGGCTCTGGCCTTGTGCGCGCGCAAGCTGAAGAGGAAGGGCTGGCGGATATCTTCAAAGAAGCTGGCTTTGAATGGCGTCTTGCTGGGTGCTCGATGTGTCTGGCGATGAACCCTGACCAGCTTGCGCCGGGTGAACGCTGTGCGGCCACGTCAAACCGCAACTTCGAGGGACGGCAAGGGCGCGGCGGACGCACGCACCTGATGTCACCGGCGATGGCGGCGGCAGCGGCTATTACCGGTAAACTGACCGATGTGCGGGAACTGATGTAAGCGGCGCGCTCATCAGCCCCTTTCGGGGGCTTTCTTCGCGAAGAAGGCCCCGTAGGGACTGATGAGCAGCCCGAAAGGAAAAAAAGATGCAGAAATTTACAAAACTCAGCGGCATTGCAGCACCCATGCCTTTGGTCAATATCGACACCGATATGATCATCCCCAAGCAGTTCCTGAAAACGATCAAGCGTTCTGGTCTTGGCGTGAACCTCTTTGATGAAATGCGCTATGACGACGACCGCAACGAAATCCCCGATTTCGTGCTGAATAAACCGCAGTATCGCGAAGCACAGATCCTTGTTGCGGGCGACAACTTCGGTTGCGGGTCTTCGCGTGAACATGCGCCTTGGGCAATTGCCGACTTTGGCATCACTTGCGTGATCGCGCCGTCCTATGCAGACATCTTCTACAACAACTGCTTCAAGAACGGCATTCTGCCCATCGTTCTGCCGCAAGAGCAGGTGGATGTATTGATGAAAGATGCCGAAAAGGGATCGAACGCGCGCATCGAGGTTGATCTGGAAGCGCAGACGGTGACAACTTCGGATGGCGAGACCTTCAGTTTTGAAGTCGACAGCTTCAAGAAGCATTGTCTGATGAATGGTCTCGATGACATCGGTTTGACGATGGAAAAGGCCGCATCAATCGACGCCTTCGAAGCCGAGGCAGCCACAACCCGTCCTTGGGTCTAGGTTTCAGATTCTACCGAATAGACAAGCCGTTCCTGCGGGGGCGGCTTTCTTATTTCGCGGTCTGAGTAGCGGCGCGGCCATCACTGCCGGCGCACCTGCGACAGAATTGCCACGACGTGGTGGCATTCCAGCATCACTTTGCAGTCAAAATGGAAGTTTGCCCCGCGTTTCACCTGTCCATCAGTTGAAGCGTGAAAGAGGATTTGTTCACATTCGGATAAAGAATATAGATAGGCAGAGGGGGCTTGCGGGCTGCAGGGCGAGATATTGCGCCTTTCCGTCAGCCCGAAAGAGGATGTAGTGCAGTGTTATCTCGTTTGCCCGCAGCATTGGTGAGAGCTATTCTGGTCGTGATATTGGTTGTCATGCCCTACGCGCTTGTGCCGAGCAGCGGCTCGGATAATACGCAGATCATTGTGCTGGTCGCGATCTTTGGCGCGCTTTTCACCATCGTCGAATATAGTTCAAGCAGCCCCAGTCTTGTTGAATTCCGCGACGCGCCGCCCTTCAACAGAGTTCGCTTCTCTGCGCTTTTTGCGACCGTTTTCTGCCTTGCCATGATCTTCAAAGGCGTCGAGTCGCCCAGTGCGATATCGACCTATTTTCAGAACAGCGGAAGCGTGATCGGCGCGACGATTGATTTCCCCTATTCGCCAGTGCGCCTGATGGTTGTCATGATGCCGGACGGCACGGATCCTGCCGTTATCCAGCACCTGCGGGATGCAGCAGGCTTGAGCTATCTGATTTCGGTGTTTTCCGTCATCTGGTTCATTGTCCTGCTGCGGCTTTATCGCTGGCCGCGCCGGACTGGCGCTTTCAATGTCTGGATCAACCTGCCGACTTTTGACCCCACTGCCGGCGGTGATGTTGTCAAAAGGCTCCAGCGGGATGGTCGCATTAACATTATATTAGGGTTCTTGCTGCCCTTCTTGGTGCCAGCGGTGCTCAAGTTGATCGCGGCGATGGGTACGGCGATCAATCTTGATAACCCGCAGACCTTGATTTGGACGGTTTCTGCATGGGCATTCCTGCCAGCCAGTATTCTGATGCGCGGTGTGGCTCTCAGCCGCGTCGCGCAGATGATCGAAGTGCAGCGCGGAAAATCCGTCGATCACTAGGTCTCTGGCCACGTCTTTTGGTTTGCCTTTGCATGGCCGGCACGGCCCAAGCCGAGACGCTCCGCGTGGCGACCTTCGCCGCGCCATTGAGCGGGGACGGACCGGGGCTTTTGCTGCGTGACATCCTCAGCGGTGACGCCGCACAAATCGTCGCTGTTCAAAAAATCATCGCCCGCAACAGCCCCGATATTCTGGTCTTGACGGATTTCGACTATGATCTGGATGGTCTCGCACTTGGGGCTTTTTCGGCTTCGTTTGCAGATCCCTATCCGCATATGTTTGCCTTGCCGCCAAATGCGGGCATGGCAACGGGTCTCGATCTGAACGCAAACGGTCGGCTGGGTGAGGCGCGGGATGCACAAGGTTATGGCCGGTTTGCCGGTGACGGCGGCATGGCGATCCTGTCGCGCTTTCCAATCCTGGCTGGGCAGGCGACTGATTATTCCGGGGTCCTTTGGAAAGATCTGCCTGATGTCACTTTGCCCCAATTGGAAGGCGTGCCGTTTCTTGGCGACGATGCACTGAACCAATTGCGCCTGTCATCAACGGGCCATTGGATTGTCCCGGTTGCATTACCGGATGGCCCCCCGATTTCGGTGATGGCATTTGATGCGACCCCGCCGGTTTTTGATGGGCCCGAAGACATGAACGGGCTACGCAACCGCGATGAACTGCGTTTGTGGGAAGTGGTATTGGAGGGTGGCTTTGGGCCTGTTCCGGACAGTTTTGTGATTGCGGGAAATGCCAATCTCGACCCCAAGGGGGGCGAAGGGTATCGACAGGCTATGGCAGACTTCCTGGCGCGCGTTTCACTGCAAGACCCGCTGCCGGATCAGCCAACAGCTGATTGGCCGGAAGACGGCCCGGGGGATTTGCGCGTCAGCTATGTTTTGCCTTCACAGGACTGGATGATTGTAGATGCGGGCGTCTTCTGGCCTGACCCCGATGATCCTGAGCGCGCCCTTCTTGGCGAGGATGGATTGGCTGCTGGTCCACACAGGTTTGTCTGGGTCGATATCAGCCGCTAACGGCTTGGTATCTTGAACCTGACGCCCCATCGCGATAGGGCATTTGCAACAATTTCAAGCAAGGACCAACACAATGGCAAACCCTTCTCTTTTGATCCTCGCCGGTGACGGCATTGGCCCCGAAGTTATGGACGAAGTGAAGCGGATCATCGGTTGGTTCGGTGACAAGCGCGATCTGACGTTTGACGTCTCCGAAGATCTTGTCGGCGGCGCCGCCTATGACGCGCATGGCGTACCGCTGCACGACGACACGATGGCCAAGGCGCAGGAAGTCGATGCAGTGCTGCTGGGGGCCGTCGGCGGGCCAAAGTATGACAACCTCGACTTCAGCGTGAAGCCGGAACGCGGGTTGCTGCGCCTGCGCAAGGAAATGGATCTTTTCGCGAACCTGCGTCCTGCCCAGTGCTTTGACGCGCTGGCTGACTTCTCGTCTCTGAAGAAAGACATCGTTTCCGGTCTGGATATCATGATCGTGCGCGAGCTGACCTCTGGCGTCTATTTTGGCGAACCGCGCGGCATCCATATCGAAGACAATATGCGCGTGGGTATCAACACCCAGCGCTATACCGAGGCAGAGATCGAACGCGCCGCGCGTGCGGCATTTGATCTGGCCATGAAGCGTAACAAGAAGGTCTGCTCGATGGAGAAGGCCAATGTGATGGAAAGCGGTATTCTGTGGCGGGATGTCGTCACCGAAGTTCACGCTGATTATCCTGAAGTCGAACTGAGCCACATGTACGCCGACAACGGCGCCATGCAGCTGGTGCGCGCGCCCAAACAGTTCGACGTGATCCTGACCGACAACCTTTTCGGTGATATCCTGTCGGATTGTGCCGCGATGCTGACCGGTTCATTGGGGATGCTGCCTTCAGCGTCGCTGGGGCTGCCGATGGCCAATGGACGCCCGAAGGCGATGTATGAACCGGTGCATGGTTCGGCCCCCGATATCACCGGCCAAGGCAAGGCGAACCCGATTGCCTGTATTCTCAGCTTTGCGATGGCGTTGCGCTATTCTTTCGACGAAGGCGCCGAAGCCGATCGTCTGGAAGCCGCGATCGAGAAAGTCCTCTCTGATGGCGCACGCACAGCGGACCTGATGGGCCCCGAAGGCGGCACCCCGCTCAGCACCACGCAGATGGGTGACGTGATCCTTGCGGCACTGGACGCGAGCCTCTGATGTCACCCAATGTCAAAGGCGCATTATTTGCTTTGCTTGCCTTTGGCATATTCTCCACGCACGATGTGGTGGTAAAGGTTCTGGGTGGGATTTATTCGCCCATCCAGATCGTCTTTTTCAGTGTTTTGCTAAGCTTCCCGCTCGCGATGGTGATGCTGATGCGGGATGCCTCGCCAGGAACCCTGGTGCCGGTGCATCCGTGGTGGCTGGCGCTGCGGACGGTGGCGACGGTGGTGACGGGTGTATCTGCCTTTTATGCCTTTTCGGTTCTGCCGCTGGCACAAACCTATGCCATTCTCTTTGCATCCCCTTTGTTGATCACCGTGCTTGCGATCCCTGTTCTGGGTGAAACCGTCAGGTTGCGCCGCTGGCTGGCCGTTCTGGTGGGCCTTGCGGGGGTTCTGGTTGTGCTGCGGCCCGGCGATACAGATTTGTCCTTGGGACATCTGGCGGCATTGGCGGCTGCGGTAGGCGGGTCTTTGGCGTCGATCGTTGTACGTAAAATCGGCGCGGACGAGCGGCCGGTTGTGATGCTGCTTTACCCGATGATGGTGACATTCATCGTCATGGCCTGCGCGTTGCCCTTCGTTTATGTCCCGATGCCGATTGAGCACCTTGGCCTCTTGGGGATCATCGCCGCCTTTGCATGGGTGGCAAGCCGTCTTGTCATTTCCGCCTATCAGGCAGGTGAGGCTGCCATCATCGCGCCGATGCAATACAGCCAGATCATCTGGGCCACTATTTTCGGCTATCTTTTCTTTGACGAAAGCATTGATCGTGCCACCGCCATAGGTGCGGGCATTATCATTGCCAGCGGTCTTTACATCGTCCTGCGTGAGAGCAGGAGCGGAAACTCCGAGAACACGCCGGTGCTGCGCACGCGGTCACGCTCCGAGACAGGGACAACGCCCCGCGTATCGCTCTTTATGCGCGCTGCGGGTAAGACGCCGCCACGCCCCGACGACCACAAAGACGACAGCGCTACCTAGCCGCCTCTGGCGGGGCAAAGCTGTTGGGATTGGCGCGCGCCCAGCGTTCGCGGTAGATCGGGTTATCGGTGCCATCATCAAGCAGGAAGCCTTCGCGCAGATAGGTATAGACATCTGCCGCCTCGGTCATTTGCCCGTCGCCTTTGCGGGTCATGAAATGGTAAGGCAGGAAGCCGCAAGGATCGTCCAGACCTGCCGCCGCCGCCATCTCGCCCAAGGCTTTCAGTGTATTTGCATGGAACCGCGCCACGCGCTTGCTCTTGTCATTCACGTTCAGGGCTCTTTGCCGGATCGGATCCTGTGTGGTCACACCCACGGGGCAGTGATTGGTATGGCAGGCCTGCGCCTGAATACAGCCAATCGCAAACATATAGCCGCGCGCCGAGTTGCACCAATCGGCACCCAATGACAGCGCCCGCGCGATGTCAAAAGCACTGACAACCTTGCCCGCTGCGCCGATTTTGATGCGGTCACGGATCCCCGCACCGCGCAGCGTATTATGGACAAAAGTGAGCCCCTCAACCATGGGCATGCCGACGTGGTTGGCAAATTCCAAAGGTGCGGCACCCGTGCCGCCTTCGGTGCCATCAACCACAATAAAATCAGGGGTGATGCCTGTTTCCAGCATGGCTTTGACGATGCACATGAATTCGCGCCGGTGCCCGATGCAGAGCTTGAAGCCGATGGGTTTGCCGTCGGACAGTTCACGCAACTGGCCCACAAATTTGACCAGCCCCATCGGGCCTTTGAAGGCGCTGTGACTTGCCGGTGAGACGCAGTCGACACCCATGGGGATATCGCGGGCCTCGGCAATCTCGGGCGTGATCTTGGCCGCTGGCAACATGCCCCCGTGTCCCGGCTTTGCACCTTGGCTGAGCTTGATCTCGATCATCTTGACCTGTTCGTCGGCGGCAATTTGGGCGAACTTCTCGGGGTTGAATGTGCCGTCATGATTGCGGCACCCGAAATAACCCGAGCCGACCTCAAAAATCAGATCCCCGCCTTCCCGATGATAGCGGCTGATGCCACCCTCGCCGGTATCATGGGCGAAACCGCCCATCTTGGCCCCTTTGTTCAAGGCTGAAATCGCATTGGCAGAGAGGGACCCAAAGCTCATGGCCGAGATGTTGTAGAGCGAGGCATTATAGGGCTGTTTGCAGTCCAGGCCGCCGATCTTGACGCGGAAATCGGTAGTTTCGAAGTGCGTGGGCTCAACCGAGTGCGTGAGCCATGAATAACCCGCCTCGTACACCTTCTCCTGTGTCCCGAACGGGCGTTTATCCTCCGCCCCTTTCGCCCGCTGATAGACCAACGAGCGTTGTTCGCGGCTGAAGGGTTGCTCGTCCTGATCGCTTTCAATCAGATACTGGCGAATTTCGGGGCGGATCTTTTCGAAGATAAAACGAAGATGTCCAAGGATGGGATAGTTGCGCAAAATGGCGTGGCGGTCTTGGCGGACGTCATGCACACCCAAAAGCGTGAAGGAGCCAAAGACAGCGGCCAGAACGAAAACCCATGTTGCCCAAAACCCGATGATAAAGCAGATCAGAGTCAAAACGGCGGCAACGACAAATGTGCTATAGCGCTGTAGTGAAATCAGTTTTTGCAAAGCAAACCCTCCGTATATGAGCGATACACTATGCGGCTGATTTGCTTAATAAAAGGGCAGTTTTGAGCTGTGAGCGCTCACTTTCCCGTTCCTGACCTAGAAATTTGGCGTCACACCGGGCAGATCAAGCGCTTTGATCAAATCGCGCAGTTCCTGACGGGCCGCGACGTTGGAGATATTCATCCCCTTCACGCCAAGATCGCGCAGGTCAAGCAGTGTCATGCCACGCGGAAAGAGCTCGCGGAAGATGACACGCTCATTGAACCCGGGCGCTGTGCGAAAACCGATCCGCTTGGCCAGCTTCTCGATCACGCGTTCCATCTTTTGTTTGTTCACCATGGCCTGCGCACCCATCCTGTTGCGCACGACAACCCAGTCGATCGGCTTCAATCCGGCCTGGCTGCGCAACTGGCGCGCGTTCCAGACCATTTCAGAATAGACCGAAGGCGAGGTGATTTCTTCGCCGTCGCTGTCGACATGCGCGAGAAGATCGAAGTCCACAAAGCTGTCATTCAGCGGTGTGATCAGCGTATCGGCCAAAGAGTGGGCGACTTGGCTCAGGCGTGTATGGGAACCCGGGCAATCAATCAGGATGAATTCGGCGTTCGCTTCCATCTTGGCCACGGCCATCGAGAGCCTGTGATCGAAGGCATTTTCGCCAGGCTCGAGGATGTTTTGGTCAATATCGGGCAGTTCATGGTACGTGGGCGAGGGCAGGTGCAATCCCTGCTGCTCCATATAGGTTTGGCGGTTCAGCACATAGCGCCCAAGTGTTTTCTGGCGCAGGTCAAGATCAAGGGTGCCAACACGATGTCCCATCCGCGCAAGAGCCGTCGCCACATGCATCGAAACAGTCGATTTGCCCGCGCCGCCCTTTTCGTTGCCGACCACGATAATATGCGCCACTGATCGATTCCCCGTCGTTTCTTGCCTCGGACCACTATATGATGTGGGTGGTGCAAGGGAAAGCACATGCAACACATCGGCCGGTATTTTCCCGTCCCCTTGACAGATGGCGTGCAAAGCCTCATGTGAAGCTCAACCGACGCAAGCTGCCGCGTGAGCAGAGCGAGACCTGATAGGTCTATTTGCAAGGCGTCGTTTAAACTTCAGGTTCCCACATCACGCAGGGGTCCCGCGCCACATCGGCGCCCGGACAATGCGGTCTTGGCTGTCAGCATATTGGCGCAACCTTGCACGGGTTCATGGCATTTTGCCGTGGGCCAAATGATATGCGCGGGCTGCTGGCCCGCAGAAAATAGGATATCCATTCATGGATTTTGACATGCTGGGCCTCGCGCCCCGTCTCGTGAACGTACTCAAAGAACAAGGGATCACTGATCCCACCCCCATTCAAACCCAAGCCATCCCGCACGCCATGAACGGCCGCGATGTGATGGGTCTGGCGCAGACCGGCAGCGGTAAAACCGCGGCCTTTGGTTTGCCGATGATCCACGCGCTTTTGAAGGCCGGCGTCAAACCGAACCCGAAAACAACGCGCGGTCTGATCCTTGCACCGACGCGCGAGTTGGCCAAACAGATTTCCGACAACCTGACAGCCTATACCAAAGGCAGCCACCTGAAAGTGGCGCTTGTGGTCGGAGGTGCGGGTATCGTTGCCCAGACCAAGCGTCTGGCCGGCGGTGTTGACCTGCTGGTCGCAACGCCCGGTCGTTTGATCGACTTGCTGGATCGCCGTGCCGTGCGTCTTGATGAAACCATCTATCTGGTGCTGGATGAGGCCGATCAGATGCTCGATATGGGCTTTATCCACGCGCTGCGCCGGATTGCACCACTGCTGGCAAAAGAACGTCAAACGATGATGTTCTCGGCCACGATGCCGAAACTGATGAGCGAGCTGGCAGGCACTTATCTGACTGATGCGGTGCGCGTGCAGGTGAACCCTCCCGGGCAGGCTGTGAAGAAGATCAACCAGTCAGTCCATTTTGTGGCGCAAGCCGCCAAGACCGATCTGCTGATCGAACTGCTGGACAAGCACCGTGACGAATTGGCGATTGTCTTCGGGCGCACCAAACATGGCTGTGAGAAGCTCTATAAAGTGCTTGAGAAAAAGGGCTTTGCGGCCGCCTCTATCCACGGCAACAAATCCCAGGGCCAACGCCAGCGCGCGCTTGATGCGTTCAAGGCTGGCAAAACCCGCGTTCTGGTCGCCACGGATGTTGCGGCACGTGGTCTGGATATTCCCGATGTGCGGTTTGTCTATAATTATGACCTGCCGAACGTGGCCGAAAACTACGTTCACCGGATCGGGCGGACAGCACGCGCCGGGGCTGACGGGAGTGCGGTTGCACTGGTCGCACCGGACGAGATGATTGAATTGCAGGACATCGAAAAAGCGATGAAGGACACGATCCCTGTCGCTTCAGGGCGTCCTTGGGAAGTCCAGCCCGGCCAGAAAAAGCGGCCCAATGGCGGCGGCGGTGGTGGCCGGCGCGGCGGCGGCGGCGGGCAGCGATCAGGCGCACCACGTGCTGCAGGCAAGCCTGCGGGTGGACAGGGCAAGCCTGCCGGTCGGCGTCGCGGTGGTGGCGGCGGACGGGCACGCAGTCAATCTGCGGCTTAGCCGTTCTTGTGTAAGGCCTCCATTTTGAAGGCAAATTTTATGTGAAGCTTGCGGGGCCGCCGTTGCGGCCTCGCGGTCAAGACACTTGCGAAGGGCATTCTGGCTTTCCTGCGCCTTCAGTGCCTGGCGGCGCGAAACGACAACAAGTGACTTTGCGACCGCCGTTGCATCATGCGCTCAAGAACGCCGCGGTCTTATGCATTCGGGACGATTTGGCCAATCAAACCGCTCAGCTGTGCGCCAAACGCGCATTGTCTTCCGCCATTTGGCGACTTTCGACGCAACACACATCAAGAGTTAATTAACACTTCGACCATATGTTCATGTACTGTGACGGTGCATGTTCATCCGTCATCTGTTGTTGGCGGGGTACTTGGTGGAACGATTTGTCAGACTGACAGCGCCAACTGGCAAGTTTGACTTTCTTGTCAAGCTTTTGGTTTTTGTCCTGATTTCCGGTCTGATGAACCATGTTCGCCACATCTTCGTCTACGGATTACCCGGGCAGAAAACCTATTGGGAAAATCTCAGTGATGCGACCTTCACGGCACTGCCGATGTGCACCTTTGCACTCTTGCTGATCGGGCATTTGAACGCGCTGCAAAAACGCCTTTACTTGCAAGCCACGCGCGATGCCTTGACGGAGCTGCCCAACCGCCGTTGGTTTATGGACAACACACCCGAACGGATTTCACCGACACAGGCGATGATGATCATCGACGTTGACCGTTTTAAAGACATCAACGACACCTTCGGGCATGACATCGGCGATCGTTGCCTGCGACAGATGGCGCTGCATCTCCGTACCAGTCTGGAACCGGGAGATATACTCGCACGTATCGGGGGTGAGGAATTTGCAGCGGTGCTGGGACAGGCGGATGATGCAAAGTTGCAGCGGATCGCCACGCGGATGAGTGAAGGGTTGGCCTTTGATCCCGGGCAGGGTTCAATCCAGCGTGTCACTGCGTCAGTGGGTATTGCACGATCAGATCGAACGATGGTTCGCCATGATGCCCTGCGTCTGGCCGACAAAGCCGTCTATCAGGCAAAATCTGCGGGCAAGGCCTGCTTCCGTGTTTGTGTGCCTGATCATAGCCTTGCGACGCCGCACGGGTTCCCAGTTGCCTCGCCGTCAACGTCGCTTTCATGACGTATGAAACGAAGAACGCCGCCCCTTTCCAGGGGCGGCGTTTAGTCTTGTAATGCGGGTAGAACCCTTGCCTGTCTTAGAAGCCCAGACCGGCGTATTTGTTCTTGAACTTGGACACACGGCCACCGGCGTCCATCAGACGTGTGGAACCACCGTTCCATGCAGGGTGCACAGACGGGTCGATATCCAGCGACATTGTATCGCCTTCCTTGCCCCATGTGGATTTCATCTGCACCACTGTTCCATCGGTCATTTTGACGTCGATGATGTGGTAGTCGGGATGCGTATCTTTTTTCATGGTCGTGATCCTTACGCTTCAGCGCCCTTGGGCGCCTTGTAGTTTGTGACTTCTGCAATACGTGCGGATTTGCCGCGACGCGAACGCAGATAGTACAGCTTGGCGCGACGCACGCGACCACGGCGAACCACGGTGATGCTGTCGATGTTGGTCGAGTGCAGCGGGAAAACACGCTCCACACCTTCGCCAAAGGAAATCTTGCGCACTGTGAAAGAACCGGCAATGCCTTTGCCATTCTTGCGGGCGATGCACACGCCTTCATAGTTCTGCACACGGCTGCGTGTGCCTTCGGTCACTTTGTAACCAACACGGATGGTGTCACCCGCTTTGAAGTCCGGGATGTCTTTCCCAAGTGCGGCGACTTGTTCCGCTTCGAGTTGTGCGATCAGGTCCATCTGAAACGCTCCTTTAAAATGCTTGCGGTACTCCGCAATGTTTCTTTGTGGCCCAGAGCTCTGTGTCGTTATCGGGTCCAGTTGCCTGCCCGCCAGAGATACGTCATCTTTTCTTTTGTTGTGGCTGTCCGGCCTGTCTGGTGAGGGCTACACCAACGAAGATGCTCTCATGCTCCAGATGGTTCCATAAACCAACGCCCGGAATCAGCACGCTGACCGGGAATGCTGCCGTATAAGCGGGGGTGGCTGATGGATCAAGGGGTTTTGGCGCATTGGCGATGCCAAACACCTCTTTGACTTTCCATGTCCCCTCAAACTTCGGGGTGAGGCGGAGCCGAGGGGCAGCGCCCCTATTTCTTCTGGTAGGCCGCCCAGAGATCAGGTCGCCGTTCACGGGTGATTTTCTCGGCCATCGCGCGCCGCCATTCCGCGATTTTGTCGTGGTTGCCAGACAGCAGAACATCCGGGATCGCATGACCCTGCCACTCGGCCGGCTTGGTGAACTGCGGATGTTCCAGCAGACCTGATGAAAAGCTTTCCTCGACAGCACTGTCTGCATTGCCCAGCACACCCGGCAAGAGCCGCACAGTTGCATCAATCATCGCCTGTGCGGCAATCTCACCGCCGGTCATGACAAAATCACCCAGGCTGACTTCCTGAATACCGAAATGCTGTAACACACGCTCGTCGACGCCTTCAAAGCGCCCGCAAAGCATCGTCACCCCGTCCATCCGCGCCCATTCGCGCGCCATGGCCTGATCAAACCGCCGACCGCGCGGCGAGAGATAGATCAAAGGCGCGATACCTTTGGTGCCAGCGCGCGCATCCATGATTGCCTTTTCCAGCACATCGGCGCGCAGCACCATGCCGGCACCACCCCCTGCGGGCGTATCATCAACGTTGCGATGTTTGCCAATGCCATAGGTCCGCAGATCAAAGGTCTGCAATTGCCACAGCCCGTCCTGCAAGGCCTTGCCGGTCAGGCTCTCGCCCAACACGCCGGGGAAGGCTTGTGGAAACAATGTGATAATCTGCGCGGTCCACGACCCAGCTATATCAGGCGTGTCGGTCATCAATTCGCGGGGTTGCAAGGTTGGCCGCACAGCGATGCGTCCGGCAGAGCGGGGGGCTTTGGTCATTGCGTACGCCTCATGTAATCAGCGATGAATTGCTTTTTGGCCGCATTGCGACGTGCGCCATCATCTTCGTTTCGGTTCAGTTCTAAAAGCTCGTCCAGAATATGCGGCGGCAAAGACGGGTTGCTGACTGTTGTTGGCCGAAGTCGCGCGCGCAGGGCGTCCGGAAACGCCAGTAGATCAAGGATTGGCGTCAGCGGTCCTTCTGCCGCGCCGGAGGTCTCTTCCAGAGCAGCGGTTGTCACAGGCACAGGGTCCAGGGTTGACGCGATCTCAGCTGCAATGTCGTCCAAACGCGGACCGGTGTGCGCTGCGACGAATGCGTCCAGGGAAAGGCGGGTGCGGGCATGTCGCAGATTATGCGCATAGCAGCTTTTCAGCCATGCCGCAGGCGCACGGGTCGACAGATAGATATGCGGCGCGCAATCGGGTGTCATCTGCGCGATTAGCGAGCTCAAAAGCGCCGTGGCATGCGGGTAGCCGATGCGCTTGCGTCGCCCCGGGATCGCGCCAGCGAGGTCTTCGGCACTGATCAGGATCGGGCGTGCATCATCTGCAGGCATGTCGCCAAAGCACAGCGCGGCTTCATTGCGGAAGTGATGCAGCCGTGTCGTATCGGGTCGTTGAGAATAGGCAAGCGCCGCTGTGCATAGTCCTCGAATATCCGATTTCAGGATGACGCAGACATGCGGGGCCAAGAGCTGGTGATGTGCCTTCAGTACATTTTGCACGGTTTTCGTGCCGGTCTTATGAAAACCGGCATGAATGATCACGCGGCGCGGGCTATGTGGCTGCATCGGGAAACAGCCCGTCCGGAGGGTCTGCCACGATCCGCCGCGCGCTAAGGTCAACAGTTGGCACAGCCGCTTGGGTAAAGGGCAAAAGCACGGTTTCTGACTGGCCCGGTACATTGATCTCAAGCAGATCGCCCGCGCCATGGTCCATGACGTTCTTGACGGTTCCCAAGGTGACGCCGCCTGTGTCAACGACAGTCAGCCCCATCAGGTCGGCGTAATAGTATTCGTCATCCGGCAGTGAAGGCATCACATCGCGTGGCGCGTAAAGGTCGACATTGCGCAGGGCATCGGCGTCTTCTTTCGTGACAACGCCATCAATGCGGGCCGTAAACCCGTTTTTGAGCTGCCCTGTCAGGACAACCTGCGCAAAACTGCGGCCGTCTTCTGTATAAAGCGGGGTGTAGTCGGCAATCGCTTGCGGATCGGCACAATAGGACTTCAGGCGCACTTCGCCGTGAACGCCAAATGCGCCGCCAATAGAACCCACAATCAAACGATCGCTCATCAGTTAAACTCCGGTCCAACGCAGATATTTTCGATCCATAGCCCGCCGCCACCTTCGCAGGTTTGCTGGCGTCCTTCACGTTCAAACAGCATGCCGGCCACAAAGGCAAACATCACCAGAATGATCGTGCGCAACAAGCGGAACATGAATGTCGTCCCAAAGGGGAGGGGGTGTTGCCCCGGCTAGAACCGGGGCAACGATGTGAGGTTTACTCTTCTGCTGCGGCTTCTTCTGCCACTTCTGCAGGTGCTTCCTCGGCTGGTGCGTTTGCTGCTTCTTCCGCAGCGGCGGCCTTGGCGGCTTTTTCTTCGGCGCGCGCCTGAGCGGCTTTGCCCGGTGTGCCCTTCTTGGGGTTATTGCGGTCTTTCTTGGGCAACTCGCCTGCGGCTTCCAGCATGCGCGATACACGGTCAGTCGGCTGTGCGCCTTCGCCCAACCAGTACTTGATGCGCTCGACGTTCATTTTCACGCGGTCTTCGCTGTCTTTGGGCAGCATCGGGTTATATGTGCCAAGCTTTTCGATGAAACGGCCATCGCGCGGCATGCGGCTGTCAGCAGCCACAATTGCGTAGAATGGACGTTTCTTTGAGCCGCCACGGGCCAAACGGATTTTCATAGCCATCAGATAGTCTCCTTAAAGATGATGCTTGTAAGGTGGATCAGGATCCACCTTACGATTGGTGTTGTTTGTGGTGTTGGATGACTTCCTGAATAATGAAATTCAGGAATTTCTTGGCAAACTCAGGATCAAGATCAGCCTGGTTTGCAAGCTCGGTGAGCCGCGCGATCTGTTGTTCTTCACGCGCGGGGTCGGATGGGGGCAGGTCGTGTTCGGCTTTGAGCCGCCCGACAGCCTGCGTATGCTTGAACCGCTCGCCCAAAGTATAGACGAGAATGGCATCAAGCCGGTCGATGCTTTCGCGATGCCCCTTGAGGATCTCGGCAGCACGGGTTGCGGTGTCAGTCATTGGAGCCTCCTTGGGGGGACTGCGGAAAGTGGCGGTAGACGAGGGTGCCTTCGTCCTCGGGTGCCGCAGCCTCTGGGTCCAGCTTGGCGCCCAGTTTCTCTGCCACGCGGATCGAGGCTGCATTGTGTTCGCCGATATAGCTGACGATCGTTTCCAGATCGGTAGTGGCAAAGGTATAGTTGAGCATGGCACGGCCTGCTTCTTCGGCTAACCCTTGTCCTGTAAATCCGTCAAACACGAACCAGCCACATTCCGGCTCGGGAAAGTGCGGCGGATGCACAAGGCCCACGCCACCGGCGAGCGTGCCATCCTTCTCGATTGCCAGCGTTCCGAAGCCGTACAGTGCCCACGTGGCGACATCATTTGTAAACCATGCCCATGCAGTTGTCCGGTCAAGCGGGCCGTCCATATGAACCGCCTGCTCGCTGCCCATGAAGGCGGCGTAGGTCTCAAAGTCGGCGCGCTGATAAGGGCGCAATGTGAGCCGTTCTGTTTGTAATGTCGGGATCATGCGATAGCCCCTGCTGCCTGAGCAATCACGCGTCGGTCGTTATGGTGCAGATGGCGGAAAACAATCACGTTTTCGCCGTCTATAGTGTCGCGGCGTTCCTCGACCGCGCCAAGCCGTGTTGCCAGCGCGATGGAACGTGTGTTCGCCGGAGCGATCATCGAAATCAGCGGTTCGAGCCCCAAAGTGCTGCCCGCCCATTCGCGTACTGCACATGCCGCCTCGAATGCGTATGAGCGCCCTTCGAACCCGTCGAACATATGCCAGGCCAGTTCGGGTTGTGGCCAATCAATGTGGTTGATGACGCCCACTCGCCCTGCGGCAATGCCAGTTGCGCGTTCGATGACCATGAAGAAGCCGTAGCCGTGCCAGTGCCAGTGGCCGATCCCCGAGATAAATGCCCGCCACGCGTCATCCGCTGTCCCGCGACCGCCCACAGCATCCATACGCACAGAATTCGTGACCATTGCGGAAAAGGCCGCAAGGTCCCGTTTCTGGGGGCCGCGCAGCGTTAGCCGCGCTGTGGTGAGTGTGGGGGCGGGGGTCATGGGTTATTTCTTTTTCCCGAAACCAGAAAGGCCGGGGGGCAGTTGCATGCCGCCGCCACCCAGACCTGGCAGACCACCGGGCGGCATTTTGCCTTGCAGCGCTTTGGCGGCTTCCGCCATGGCTTTGGGGTCGTTCATGTCGGGCATACCTTCGGGCATGCCGCCGCCTTTGCCGAACATGCCTTTCATGGCCTGTTTCAGCATCCCGCCCTTGCCCATCTTCTTCATCATATCGGCCATCTGGCGGTGTTGTTTAAGCAGTTTGTTCAACTCGGACACTTCAAGTCCGGCACCTTTTGCAATCCGCTTTTTGCGTGATGCAGCCAGCAGATCAGGGTTGGCGCGCTCTTTCTTGGTCATCGAATTGATCAGCGCGATCTGGCGTTTCAGGATTCCGTCATCCATGCCCGCGGCCGCCATCTGTTTCGACATCTTCTGCGCACCGGGCATCATGCCCATCATGCCTTCCATGCCGCCCATCTTCATCATCTGCTCAAGCTGCATCTTGAGGTCGTTCATGTTGAAACGGCCCTTCTGGAAGCGCTTCATCATGCGTTCGGCCTGTTCGGCCTCAATCGTTTCCTGCGCCTTTTCGACCAGCGCCACGATATCGCCCATGCCAAGGATGCGGCCCGCGATCCGTTCCGGCTCGAAGGTTTCGATCGCATCCATCTTTTCGCCAAGGCCGACAAAACGGATCGGCTTGCCGGTGATGGCGCGCATCGAGAGCGCCGCACCACCACGCCCGTCACCGTCCATACGGGTCAGGACAACACCGGTCACGCCGATCTTGTCGTCGAATTCCTGCGCGACGTTCACGGCGTCCTGACCGGTCAGGCCGTCAACCACCAGCAGCGTTTCGCGCGGGTTGGCCACATCGCGCACAGCGGCGGCTTGTGCGATCAATTCCTGATCAATGTGCAGACGCCCCGCGGTGTCGAGCATGTAAACGTCATAACCGCCAAGGCTGGCTTGCGTCTTGGCACGCTTGGCAATCGCGACCGGGTCTTCGCCTTTGACGATCGGCAGCGTATCGACACCGATCTGCGCGCCTAGGATCGCAAGCTGTTCCATCGCTGCCGGGCGATTGGTGTCAAGCGAGGCCATCAGCACGCGCTTGCCTTCACGTTCTTTCAAACGCTTTGCCAGTTTCGCTGTTGTGGTGGTCTTACCGGACCCCTGCAAACCCACCATCAGGATGGGCGCAGGCGGGTTGTCGATTTTCAGTGCACCGGGGTCTGCGTCGCCGGTCAGCACGTGTTTCAGCTCATCATGGACGATTTTAACAACCTGTTGGCCCGGCGTGATGGATTTGGTCACCGCCTGGCCTGTGGCCTTGTCCTGCACCGCTTTGATAAAATCACGTGCGACGGGCAGCGATACGTCCGCCTCGAGCAGGGCCACGCGCACTTCGCGCAGCGCTGTTTTGACGTCATCATCACTCAGCGCACCCTGTTTGGTGAGCTTGTCAAAGACGCCAGAGAGGCGTTCGGATAGGTTCTCAAACATCGGCCAAGGCCCTCGTTTCGTTGTCATTGCCCTACGTATATAAGAACGCAAAGCATAAAGCAGTAGCGCCCCCGTGGGCGCGACGCGCTGACGGAGGGCGATCCCCTAATTGCGGGGACCGGAAAGCTGACGCTATCCGGAAGTTGATGGCCGTTTACGCCTGTGACCGATGCGAGTCAACATCTTGGGCAAGCCATGCGTTGATTGCGGCCACACCACGTTCTGCGCCGCGCCCACTTGCGTAGATCGGGGTTACCGCATGCGTGCCTGCATCCATCCCGCCGTCGAGAACGAGCGCGATCCTGTAAGTGTTTGCATTTTCACTCCGGCTGCTCTGCAACTTGGCCTCTTGGAGATGCTCAAGCTTGTGCCGCACGCGCGTGCGGCCCAGAAAGGTCGAGTGGCGCAATTCCAGCAGGTTGCGGTCGCGGTCAAGGATCAGGTCATCGCGACGCACGAAGATGACCAAGAACAGCAACACGAACAAAGGGATCGCGAAGAGCCCCCAGAACGCAGCACTGACATCGCCGGTAAAGAGTGCGTTCAATCCAAACCCGACCACGCCAAGCAGCAGGGCACTGAGTACCGTGGCAAAAACCCATGGCACGAAACTCAGCACCAGTTTTTCTGGCGTATCGTGAACAATCTTCATGCCGCGGACGATATGTCCGCGCGGTTAGCGGATCAAGGCGATGAACTGATTGCGATAATGGACCGCGACCGCTCCGGTGCCGAGGATCAGCATCAGCATGTGCCAATAGGGCGGTCCAACCCAGATCAGCAGCGCGCTGAGCCCGACAATCATAGTACCCAGTAGCAATAGCCCTGCGATGCCTTCCCAGCCACGCCACCAAAGCAGCCCCGCGCCGACCACTTCGATGGAGCCGGTGATATAGCGGGGAAACTGGCCAAAGCCGATCGCTTCGTAAATTGCAACATCGGTGCTGAAGCTGCCCAGCTTGCGCAGGCCGAAGTAGAGAAAGGCCAGCGTCAAAGCTGCGCGCAGGAACATCATGGATCGGTTTGCAGTATTCATGCGATGCAACATAGCGCTCCGGATATGATGTCCAGCCTCGGCGGATTTTCGTTCCTGTACCAGAGCAAGGGCTTGCGTCCGCGAACGATTTGGTCAAATTTGATGGCTATATGTTTGTCAGCGCACAGGATGGAAAATGGACAACTGGGACGAAATCAGGACCGCTTTTCAGGTTGCGCGCCAAGGCACCGTCAGCGGCGCGGCCGAGCAGCTTGGCGTTCACCATGCGACTGTAATCCGTCATATTGATGCGCTGGAACAACGGCTTGGGGTCAAGCTTTTCCAGCGACATGCACGCGGTTATACCGCGACAGAAGCCGGACAAGACCTTTTACAGGTGGCACAAGCCACAGATGACCAGTTCACGCAGCTTGCAGGGCGGATCAAAGGGCAGGGTGAAGGTGTATCGGGTGATCTGGTTGTAACGTCACTCGGGCTGGCGTCGCGTATCCTGACGCCCATTCTGGTCGGATTCCAGGCAGAGCACCCCGAAGTCCGCGTGCGCTACCGCACTGGTGAACGCGTGTTCCGGCTTGAATATGGTGAGGCGCATGTTGCCATCCGCGCCGGCAAGATGCCCGATGAGCCGGACAATGTGGTGCAGCCTTTCATGCATCAGCAAATGGCGCTGGTCGCGTCCGAGGCATACATCGCGCGGCACGGGATGCCCAAGGATGAGGCCGATCTGAAGAACCACTTTTTTGTCACTCAGGATGATGACACCAGCCGCGCGCCGTTTACCCGTTGGTTGCGCGAGGTGGTCACCGAGGACCGCTTGACGTTTCGGGCAACCGATGACCGGAATTTGCAGGATGCTGTGATTGCGGGTGGCGGCATCGGTTTTGTGATGTCGCAGGCCCTGAGCACCCACCCCGAATTGGTCGAAGTCGTCGAGCGGCGGGACATCTGGTCTGTGCCGCTATGGATTGTGACGCATGTTGATTTGCACCGGACAACCAAGGTGCAATCCTTCCTGCGCTATCTGAAAGACCGTATCAAGACGCTGGAAGCGTAATGTTGCCCGCCCGAGCCGGGCATCTGGCGATGCTTGCATTCTCGATGCTGGTTGCAGGGTCATTTGCCTTGGGCGCTTTGGCAGCCAACGAAATCACGCCCACTGCGCTGAACGCGGTGCGGTTCTGGATTGCGACTTGTGTTGTGGGCGCGGCACTGCTGCTGACGACAGGCGTGCCCCGCGCGGCTGCGCGAGCGCCTTGGCGCTATCTTCTTCTCGCCGTCTTCCTGTGCACCTATTTCGTGTTGATGTTCGAGGGGTTGAAAACTGCACCTCCCGTCAGCGCTGCGGCGGTTTTTACACTAACACCCATCATGGCGGCCGGCTTTGGCTGGTTCTTGCTGGGCCAGAAACTGACCCCACGCATTGCTTTGGCCCTATTGATCGGGGCCGTTGGGGCCGTTTGGGTGATTTTCCGCGCCGATGTCGCGGCAATCCTGCGTTTTGAGATAGGGCGGGGTGAGGCGATCTATTTTGCGGGCTGCGCGGCACATGCGATTTACACGCCACTGGTGCGCAAACTGAACCGCGGAGAAAGTGCGGCTGTGTTTTCCTTTGGTGTCATGCTGGCAGGATCAATACTGCTGATAATGTGGGGGTGGGCGGACTTGATGGCCACTGACTGGGCTGCGCTACCGGCAATTGTTTGGCTGACAATCCTCTATACGGCGGTTTTTGCCAGTGCCTCGACTTTCGTTTTGCTGCAATTCGCAGCCATGCGGCTGCCAAGCTCCAAGGTGATGGCCTATACCTATCTTGTCCCGTCATGGGTGATTGTCTGGGCGCTGGCTTTGGGGGGTGCGCCACCGCCGGTCTGGGTGCTGGCGGGCGTCGCGTTGACGGTCGCAGCTTTGGTTATGTTGCTGCGCGAAGAGTAGTGCCTCGTGTCAGTTAAGGGCGGGTTTCACGCGGACGGGACTGGCCCCCAGCGACATGGGGGGCCAGTATATGAATACCTAGGATTTGCCTACTTTTGCAAAGCTTTCCGCAGGACGTCCGCCATTGTCACGGTCGGACGGCCCAGCATCTTGGACAAGGTCTTGCTGTCGTCTTGCAGGGCGCCATGCGCAGCCTGCGCATCGGTGATCGCAAGGAAGCTTGCAAATTCTGGCGGCAACCCCGCGCTCTGCAACGCCTCTTGATAGGCTTGCGCGGGCATATCCACATAAGTGACTGTTTTGCCAGCAACTTCAGAAAGGATTGCACAGTAGTCTGCCATCGACAGCGCTTCGTCACCGCCAAGTTCAAGCGTTTCACCATCATATCCGCCCAAGAGAGCAATCGCTGCGGCCTCGGCCAGATCGCCCCGAGATGAAAAGGAAAACTTGCCGTCACCAGCTGCGCCAAAGTGCTGACCCATGTTCAGGTCCTGCTCAAGGCTCATGAGCATGTTTTCACTATACCATGCATTACGAAGGAAAGTGTATGCGATGCCGCTATCCGCGATCAGCGCCTCGGTTGCTTTGTGATCTGCTGCCAGCGCAAGCGGGCTTTCAGCTGCATCAAGCAAAGAGGTGTATGCGATGTAACCGATGCCAGCCGCCTTGGCCGCTGCAACGATGGCTTTGTGTTGGGGCATACGGTTCGCGATGTCAGAGCCGGAAACAAAGAGCATCCGGTCAATGCCTTCAAATGCGGCTTCAAGGCCGGCTTGATCGTTGTAGTCGCCCTTGCGGGTTGCGATGCCGCGATCGGCAAAATCCGCCGCCTGCGCATCGGTGCGTACCAATGCCACGATGTTTGCGGCGTCTGTCCTTTGCGCAAGGCGGCTGATTGTTTGTTGACCCAATTGGCCCGAAGCGCCGGTAATGAGGAATGTCGACATTGTATTTCCTTGTGGTTTCGTTTCGTATATAATTCTCATTTAGAGACCGCATTTCGCCTCGTAAAGGAGGCATGAATTTGTCTCCAGGTTACAAAAAGGGAACCGCCATGAATCAGGTGACAGGCAACCGGCCATTACAGCTCAAAGAGGCGGGCTTCACGCTTGAGAATTGCCCTGTGCGCAGCATTCTCGATCATGTTGCGGCCAAATGGACCAGCCTGATCGTGCTTGAGCTTGCGGTTGGACCGCAACGATTTAACGCACTTGGACGCGCGCTACCTGATATTTCCAAACGGATGCTGACGCAGTCCCTGCGCGATCTGGAAAGGGACGGTTTGGTTATTCGGCAGGTTTTCGACACCAAACCACCGAGTGTTGAATACCGCCTCTCTGATCTGGGGCGGTCCTTTCTGGTGCCACTGTCCCAGATGGTGGATTGGGCGATCTCGCAAGAAAACCAGATTGCGGCGTCGCGAGCGCGCTTCGATCAGGCATGACACGCCGCCAGCGCGCTTTCTGAACAACTGCATACATGGCGCGGTGGGTCTGGATTTACCTTAAACGCCGAGTTGTTGCGCAAGAAACGTTTCAAATGCGTCCAGATCTATTGCGTCCATTTGCCCGAAGGCCTGCATCCAGACCGAGGCTTCGCGCAAGGCGTCCGGTTCCAGCTTGCACCATTTCACACGCCCGCGCTTTTCTTGCGAGATCAGCCCTGCTGCGGTCAAGACGCCCAGGTGCTTGGAGATCGCTGCCAATGACATCTGGAACGGTTCCGCAACGTCGGTGACGGCCATGTCATCCTCAAGCAGCATCGCGAGGATCGCACGCCGTGTCGGGTCGGCCAATGCCGCGAAGGTTTGGTCAAGTTGGGTGGTCATAGCGTCGATTAAGCGGCACGCAATCGAAACGTCAACCATTTGGTTGAATATCGGGTTTTGGTTGGGTTGTGTCGAGGGTTGGAGATTGCAGCGCCCGGAGATTCTATAACTATCTGTTTTTAAACAATTAATACGGGAGGTGGGCTCTATTGACTCTAATTCCCCTGCGCCCTAAACCATGCCCAACCTTCCAAAGGGTTATACCAATGTCCGAAAGCGAAGACGCAGCACGCCTCAAGGCGCTTGAAGCGAAGATCGCTGCAATGAAAGCGCCGGCTGAGGTTAAGGACCATTCGGAAGAACACTACTCTCAGGTGCAACTTGCCTGGCGAATGGTGATCGAGCTTGTTTCCGGTCTTGGGATCGGATTTGGCATCGGATACGGGCTGGATACCCTGTTGGGGACGATGCCTATTTTCTTGGTGCTGTTTATATTTTTTGGCCTCGCGGCTGGTGTGATGACCATGGTGCGATCAGCCAAAGAGGTTCAACGAAAGCAGCTTGCGGCTGCGACAGAAGAGGGTGAAGCACGTGGCGACTGAAGAGTACTCCGAAGGTGGTTCCGTATTCCAATTCCACCCGCTGGACCAATTTATCGTCAAGCCGTTGTTTGGTGATGGTCCCGTAAGCTGGTATACACCGACAAACGTAACGCTCTGGATGGCAATCGCGCTGTTGGCAATTGTAGCGGTCTTTGTGCTGGGTAGCCGTGGCCGCGCGATCATTCCAACGCGCCTGCAATCCGTTGGCGAGCTTCTCTACGGTTTCATCTACAAGATGGTTGAGGACGTCACCGGCAAGGACGGGGTGAAATACTTCCCCTACATCATGTCGCTGTTCCTGTTCATTCTGTTCTCAAACTATCTTGCCCTGATCCCGATGTCCTATTCGCCGACCTCGATGATCGCGGTTACCGTGATTTTGGGTTTTGGCGTATTTATCGCGATCACAATCCTTGGCTTCGTCAAGAACGGCCCTGCGTTTCTTGGCCTCTTCTGGATGTCGGATGCGCCTGCATTCTTGCGCCCGATCATCGCGATCATCGAGATCATTTCCTACTTCGTACGCCCAGTGAGCCTGTCCATTCGTTTGGCTGGCAACATTGCCGCCGGTCACGTCGTTCTGAAAGTGTTCGCGACCTTCGCTGCAGCGGCGCTGATCAGCCCCGCTGCAATCCTGGGCATCATCGCGATCTACGGTCTGGAGATCCTTGTTTGCGGCATCCAGGCTTATGTTTTCACCATCTTGACGTGCGTATATCTCAAAGACGCGCTTCATCCCGCACACTAACAACGGCGGGGTTTCCCGCCACTCTACTCAACTTCCAATCGTAAGGAGAATTCACATGGAAGGCGATCTCGCACACATCGGCGCAGGCATTGCGGCAATCGGTTCAGGTTTGGCTGCACTGGGTGTTGGCAACGTAGCAGGTAACTACCTGGCAGGCGCACTGCGCAACCCATCTGCTGCTGCTGGTCAGACAGCAACACTGTTCATCGGTCTGGCATTTGCCGAAGCTCTGGGGATCTTCGCGTTCCTCGTGTCGCTTCTGCTTATGTTCGCAGTCTAAGAGCACACCCATATCCTTACGGCCTGATGGGCGCGTGACCGCGGCCATCAGGTAAACATTCAAGGTATTCGGGGGCCATAATGGCAACAGAAACAACAGACGTCGCAGGAGTTTGCGTTGATGCAGGGGGGTCCGCCCTTGGCATGCCGCAGCTTTGCGCAGATTGGATGCCCAACCAGATTTTCTGGCTGGTTATCACGCTTATCGCAGTCTACTTCGTGATGTCCCGCGTCGCACTGCCTCGCATCAGCGCGGTTCTGGCAGAGCGGTCCGGCACGATCACCAATGATATCGCTGCGGCTGAAGAGCTAAAGAACAAGGCGGCTGAAGCTGAAGCGGCTTATGATCAAGCGCTCTTGGATGCGCGTGCGGAAGCCAACAAGATCGTGGCCGAAGCCAAAGCAGAAATTCAGGCTGAACTGGATGTCGAGCTTCAGAAAGCTGACGCACAGATTGCCGCCAAGACGGCCGAGAGCGAAGCGGCGATTGCCGAAATTCGCGAAGGTGCAGTCAAGAGCGTCACAGAAGTTGCCAAGGCCACGGCCAAGGAACTGGTTGTCGCGATGGGCGGCACTGCTGACGCGAAAACGATCACCGCTGCGGTCACTGCACGGATGAAGGGATAAACCATGAGACTGATGCTCACATCCCTTTTTGCTCTTGCTGCAAGCCCAGCGCTTGCTGCCGGTGACAAGCCGTTCTTTTCGCTGGCGAACACTGACTTTGTTGTCACGATCGCATTTCTGATCTTCATCGGAATCCTGCTCTACTTCAAAGTTCCCGGCCTTGTTGGCGGTATGCTTGATAAGCGTGCGGACAACATCAAAGCCGAGTTGGACGAAGCGAAAGCTTTGCGTGAAGAAGCGCAGGCCCTGCTGGCCAGCTACGAACGTAAGCAAAAAGAAGTACAGGAACAGGCTGCCCGGATCGTTTCGGCTGCGAAGGAAGAGGCAACCAATGCTGCCGCTTCTGCTAAAGAGGATATCGCGAAGTCAATCACGCGTCGCCTTGCCGCTGCTGAAGAGCAGATCCAAAGCGCGCAGGCCTCTGCAGTGAAAGAGGTCCGTGACCAAGCGGTGAATGTCGCTGTTGCTGTCGCCAAAGATGTCATGGCCAAGCAGATGGACGCGAAAGCGGCTGGCGCTTTGATTGATGATGCCATCGGCACGGTTGCTGAAAAACTGCACTAGGCCCGAAACATACCTTTTGTGAAAGCCCGATTGTGCCCTGCGCAGTCGGGCTTTTTCGTTGACAGAGGCAGGGGTGTCTCTGAGACTGGCACTCGGGGCGCAGTGCAGGAGTATTGACGATGCCTGGCCTCCGGCTCGGGATAATCACCGCAGTTGTCTATGCTGCGATTATCGCTGTCGGGACGGCCCTTGTCTTTATTTTGCGGCCAGAACCGATCACCCTCGAAATGGCACTACTCCTGTTGCTACCTGTTCAACTGGTGGCAGTTCTCTTTTGTGTCGCCATTGCAATGCGCAATGCAGTTTGGCGTTCGGTCGGGTTCGGCCGGTTGCAGTGGTCCGGTATGCTCTGGTTTCTGCCAAGCTGGGTAATCCTTGCCGTGATGGGTCTGGGTCTTGTGCAGACGCTCACTGCACAGACGATGGCAGGCTTGGGCGCTGCCGGAATATCGCTCCTACTCGTCACGACATTTCTGATTGCCTTCGGCGAAGAGCTTGTTTTTCGGGGTATCCTTCTGCGCGGCGCAATGACACGTATAGCGATGCCCATGGCAATGTTTCTTAGCGCATTCGCGTTCGGTCTTTTCCATTGGGTAAACCGGCTTGCGGGGCAGGGCGCGGGTGAAACATCTTTGCAAGTGCTCTTTGCGTTTCTGGTCGGGTTCTTTCTTGCCCCGATCGCGATCCGCGTTGGCAACCTCTGGCCGTTGATTATCTGGCACTGGTTTTGGAACATTGCTGTGATCCTCGGTCAGATCGCAGCAATCCTGCATCCTTTTGCCCTGATCGGTATTGCCATTCAGGCTGTCATCTCGATCTGGCTCTGGACCGCTATGATCCGGAAAGGGCGCGCAGATTAGCGCCGGCCTTCGTGCTCCAGCCGCTTTTGAGCAAAGACCTCATTGCGTTCGGATTTCTTATGATCTGTCAGCGAGGCTTCGACAAAATTCAAATGTGTTTCGACCGCCTTGCGTGCACCTGCTGCATCGCGGTTCTGCAGGGCCGTGTTGATAATCCGGTGGTGTTCCAAAAGCGCATCACGGGTCATGCGCTGCTTGAACATGATTGTGCGGTTGTAGAACACGCCTTCACGCAAAAGCTCGTACATCGAGCGCATCATGTGCAGCATGATGATGTTGTGACTGGCCTCGATGATGGACAGGTGAAAATCAGCGTCCAGATGGGCCTCGTCGGCAGGATTCCGTTTCTGATGCGCGGCTTCCATTTTTTCAAAAATGGCGTTGATCACCTGAAGGTCGGTATCGCTGGCCAATCGCGCGGCCCGCTCGGCTGCCAATCCTTCCATGTCGCGGCGGAAGCTGATGTAGTCGAACACCGCCTCGTCATGGGTGGAAAACAGTGTAACCAATGCCGGCGCAAAGGCAGACCCCAGTACATCGGCGACATAAACGCCGGCACCGGCCTTGGACGCCAGCAAGCCACGCTCCTGCAATTCTGACAGGGCCTCGCGCAGCGACGGGCGTGACACGCTCATCCGCTCGCTGAGCTCACGCTCTGACGGGAGCCGTTCGCCGGGACGCAAAATGCCTCTCAGGATCAATCCTTCGATCTGGCGCACAACGCCATGCGAGAGTTTTTCTTGGCTGACCGGTTCAAAAGGCATGTGAGCTTTCAGAATGTATTGGTCAAATGATATGACCAAAGCCCTGCATCCACAATAAGAAAGAGGAGCCGCATCGCTGCGGCTCCTCCGAAATCCAGTGTATGAAGCTGCGCCTTAGTTCGGCGTAATCACGATTTCCACGCGACGGTTCATCTGGCGGCCTGCTTCGTTCAGGTTCGAGGCAATCGGATTGTTCTCGCCAGCGCCGATCGAACGAATGCGGGCTGGTGACACGCCGCCGCCGATGAGAATCGCGGTAACAGCTTGCGCGCGGCGTTCGGACAGGCCCTGGTTGAAGGCGGCATCACCGACGTTGTCGGTGTGGCCGATCACGTTGACCGTCGTGTTCGGATATTGGTTCAGCGAGTTTGCAACGATACGCAACTCGTTCTGCGATGTGCCGGACACCTGCGTGCTGTTTGTTGCGAACAACAGGTCCTGGCTGAGAACAACAACAAGGTTGCGGCCGTTGTTGGATACGCCGACATCGCTGCGCAGTGAACGGCGCAGGTCTTCTGCCTGACGGTCAAGACTGTTGCCGACGCCGGCACCAATACCGCCACCGAGGGCCGCACCGATCAACGCGCCGCGCTGGCGGTCTTCGACAGAGCCGCCACTATTGGCGATCACACCCAAAAGCGCACCAGCGCCAGCGCCGATTGCGGCACCCTGTTGTGTGTTCTGCATCTGGTTCGGACCGGTTTCATCGCAGGCGGCAATCAGGGTCAGTGACGCAGCTGCGACAACGAGCGGGAATTTCGAAAGTTTCATGGTCATGGTTCCATTTGATATCGGTGCAATAGGCGCACCTCTGTGATGGGTCAGCTTATGCCCATTTCTGCCATGATATCCAATAACGGCGCGGCGACCAGCAGGGTTTTGCCTATTCTAAAGGTTTAGCAGCGCGGCGTCGGCCCTCGCGGATTCCCATGCCAGCATGGCGCGTTTGACCGGCAGACCCCAATGATACCCCCCGAGTGCGCCCGATTTGCGCAAAGCACGGTGACAGGGAATCAGCCAACTGACAGGATTGCGCCCGACGGCAGTACCAACGGCGCGGACGGCCTTGGGGCTACCGATGGCCTGTGCGATTTCGGAATAGGTGGTGACATGGCCCGAAGGGATGCTCAGCAGCGCCTCCCAGACCTTGAGCTGAAATGGCGCGCCGATCATGTGCAGTTGTGTCTCGCCAGCCATACCAAGGGCGGCTGTCGCCCAAGGAGAAAGGGCGTCAGGGTCTTCGATATAGACGGCTTTGGGCCAGCGCGCTTGCAGATCGGCCATGGCCTCATCCGGTCCGGCTTCGGCGGCAAAGGCCAGCCCGCAAATCCCGCGCGCGGTACCCATGACCAGAGCGGGGCCAAAGTGACTGTCAAACCACCCCCAGCGGATCGTCAGGTCAGCTGCGTCGCGGGCATAGTCACCGGGGCTCATTGCCTCCCAGCGCACAAAAAGATCGTGCAAGCGGCCACTGCCCGACAGGCCGACGGCATGGGCCGTTTCCAGCGTGGTGAACCGGTCACGCAGCAGCGCCTTGGCATGACCCAGTGTCAGATACTGCTGGTAACGCTTGGGCGACACACCGACCCACGCGGAAAAGAGGCGCTGAAAATGTGCGGGGCTCATGTTCATCTCGGCGGCCAGATCGGCCAGCGGGAGCGGGGCATCGCCTGCTGCGTCGATTGCCGCAATCGCGCGGCGCATGACTTGATAATGATATGTGTCATTCTGTTCCATGCGGTCAAACTATGGGCAAGGCACCGGTGAAGCGACCCGAAAATTGCGCATCCACGCTTGCCCCTTTTCGGGCTTCAAGGCATACCGGACGCCATGGCCAAACAGCTTGATTATCATACTATCCGCGCGATCTTTGAGCGGTTCCATGCAGCAGAGCCTGAGCCCAAAGGCGAGCTTGAGCATGTGAATGTCTACACGCTTGTCGTGGCTGTGGCGCTGTCGGCGCAGGCCACTGACGCAGGTGTGAACAAAGCGACGCGGCAGCTGTTCAAGATTGCCGATACACCGCAGAAAATGCTCGACCTCGGGCTTGAGGGTGTGACCGAGCATATCAAGACCATTGGCCTGTTCCGGCAAAAAGCCAAGAACGTCATCAAGATGAGCCAGATTCTGGTCGATGACTATGGTGGCGTTGTTCCCAATTCCCGCGCTGCGCTGCAATCCCTGCCCGGAGTCGGGCGCAAAACGGCCAACGTGGTGCTGAATATGTGGTGGCAGCAACCGGCCCAAGCCGTCGACACCCATATTTTCCGTTTTGGTAACCGCAGCGGTGTAGCTCCTGGCAAAGATGTGGATGCGGTCGAGCGCGCAATCGAAGACCATATTCCGGCTGATTTTCAACTTCATGCGCATCACTGGATGATCCTGCATGGCCGCTACACCTGTGTGGCACGTAAACCGAAATGCGCGGGCTGTCTGATCCGCGATCTTTGTATGTTTGAGGATAAAAACCTATGAAAAAGTATCAGGTCGTGGGCATCGGCAATGCGATGGTCGATGTTCTGGCGCGCGCCGAAGATGCGTTTCTGGCCGAGGCCGGTGTTGAGAAAGGCATCATGCAACTGATCGACATGGAGCGCGCGGTTGATCTCTATTCCCGCGTCGGACCGGCCAAAGAGGTCAGCGGTGGGTCTGCGGCCAATACGATTGCGGGTATTGCGCATCTGGGCGGGCGCACGGCCTATGTGGGCAAGGTGAAAGACGACCAGTTGGGCGCGATCTTTGCCCATGATCTGCGCGCGCAAGGTGCCGGTTACGAAACAGCGATGGCGCCCAAGTCCGAAGAGGCTGAAACGGGGCGCTGCATTGTCCTTGTCACCCCTGACGGCGAGCGGTCGATGAATACCTATCTGGGCGTCACAGAGTTCCTGTCTGCGGATGACATCGACGAAGACCAGATGGCCGAAGCCGAATGGATTTATCTGGAAGGCTACCGTTTTGACGGCCCCGATAGTCATGCCGCTTTTGCCAAGGCCGTTGCGGCCTGCAAGGGCGCGGGCGGGCGCGTTTCTCTGACCCTTTCTGACCCTTTCTGCATTGAGCGGCACCGCGATGCATTCCGCGATATGGTCCGCGATCACGTGGATCTGCTGTTCTGCAATCGCGCTGAAATGCGGTCGATGTATCAGACCGAAGATTTCGATGCGGCCCTCGCGCAAGCGGCGTCAGAGGTGGCGATCGTGGCCTGCACCGATAGCGAACATGGCGTACATGTCTTGGCTGAAGGCCAGCGCTGGCATGTGCCTGCTGTGCCGACACAGATTGTTGACGCCACCGGCGCGGGTGATCTCTTTGCCGGTGCGTTCCTGTGGGGGCTGACCAATGGTCACGACCTTCAGACCTGCGCGATGATGGGCAATGTCGCCGCATCTGAGGTGATCAGCCACATCGGTGCACGCCCCGAGGCGGATTTGAAAGCTTTGTTCAAAGGGCAGGGACTGCTTTAAGCCAGAGCGCGTCCAGCGCATCTATGGACGCCACATCAAAGCGGTTTTCCTCTTTCCAGTATTTGCCGGAGGGGACGTAATATCCCAAACGTTCCTCTTCGGCCAAAGCGGCATCAATAACTGCTTCGTCTGGCAATAGCGGCTTGGCATCTGCCGCGGTTTCTGGCGTGGCGCGCGGAAAAACCAGCCTGCTTTCATCGGTTGACAGGTTGACCATTGCGCACCCTTGGCGTGCGGCCAGTGCCATCAGGCGCGCAGATTTTGCCTCAAGAGACCGCAGAGAGACGTCTTCGCGCAGTGGATCGGCTGTGCCTTTGCCGTAAAAATGGGTTTTGCTGGCATCGTCGTAAACCATATCGCAGCCCAGGACGGCGATCACCCTCGGCTTGAGCGCGGCCAAAGCCCAGTAGGATGCAGTAAAGGCCATCGTGCCTCCGGCATAGACAAAGCCACCCAGTGTATTCTGGAGCGGCACATATTCTGTCGCTCGAATGATCCGCTGACCCGCGGACATATCCACCGGCATCCGCTCAACAGGGAAGTCGTCAGGATGGATCAGATCATCCCAATCAGGGCGCACGGCCCAGGCGTTATTGATCGCCACAATCCGGTCAAAGGGATCACGCGGCCACTCACGGCATTTTACGACATTCGGGCCACTGCCCAGGATCAGTACGACCGACATAAGACCATATCCTTCGTCTTTACGATCAAAGAGTTAGGCCATGCGGCGCAAATGTCGAGTGTCAGCCAAGTTTGGCGTGAACCTCATCGAGATCAATCTCGCCAATGGGCATCTTGTTGGCGGGATTTTCGAAATCGTATTTGAAGATACGAAAGTCCTTTTTGTAGATCTCATAGACGATATGCATGGACAGATCGTCGAAGTAATCCTCGACAGGATGGGCACGTTTGGGGCCGTGTCCTTCGCTTTCGTTAAAACGCGGTATCTGCGCCAGATCGACCGGATGTTTGGTTTCGATACCGTCCAGCATCCGCTGCATCCCGTCATTGAATTTCTCGGTCCAGAAAATGCTGTCGTAACGCCCGCCGTTCACGATGAAGGTCGAGATATGACCGGACATAGCCGACCAGTGGATGTCTGGCTCCATCGGGCGCCGCCAGCGGATGGTATCGCGCGCAAATAGCAGGAACCGCCGGAAGCTTTTGATCTGGTCGAATTCAAAGCCGCTTTCGGGGTCGCCTACCTCGATCCCGTATTTCTGGATCAGTAGCGGCACCAGATTGCCGCGATAGTATTTGCCATTGCGCTGCACGCCGCAAATCTTGTCAAAGAAAGACGACAGAATGCGGGTGTAGGGATTGCGCACACAGGTAAACGCATAGCTTTGGTGCGCCGCTACGTTCCGCTCAATCAGCGGTTTGCTGTCGTCCAGTGCCCACTTGTGGATGCCCGTCTTGGCATCATGGATGTCACCGTCGAAAAATGCGCCATGGTCTGAATAGTACATGATCTGACCAATGGTCGAGCAGGCGCATTTGGGCACCACGCGGTAAACCACGCTTTCGCTATCGGTCATCCAGGTTCCGGGAAAATTCGCCACGCAGAAATCCTTTTCGAGTACTGGCCTCTTTCAAAGCAAAGAAAGCCTGTAACTTCAATGTCTGTTCGCGTTATGACAGCTTTGAGCACGACTTGTGAAAGAGGATCGAACGAAAACATGGCACGTGTCGCCTTTATCTTGCTGTGTCACAAGAACCCTGCGGCGATCATCCAGCAGGCAGAGCAGTTGACGGCAGCGGGTGACTATATTGCGATCCACTTTGATGCCTCCGCCTCGGCGCAGGATTTCCGCGAGATCGAAGCGGCTTTGGCCGGAAACGAGAATGTGGCCTTTGCCAAGCGTCGCGTGAAATGCGGATGGGGCGAGTGGAGCCTTGTGCAGGCGACCCTACATGCCGTTGAAGCCGCCGTTTCGGCGTTTCCGCGCGCGACGCATTTCTACATGGTGTCGGGCGATTGCATGCCCATCAAATCTGCGAAATTTGCCCACGACCTGCTGGACGCAAACGATGTGGACTACATCGAAAGCCATGATTTTTTTGACAGCAACTGGATCAAGACCGGTTTTCGCGAGGAACGACTGGTTTACCGCCATTTCTTTAACGAGCGGACGCAGAAGCGCCGGTTCTATACCGCCTTGGAGTTGCAAAAGCGTTTCAAGATGACGCGCAAAATCCCCGAGGATTTGCAGATCATGATTGGTAGCCAATGGTGGTGTTTGCGCCGTCAGACCATCGAGGCGATCCTCGAATTCGCCTATGCCCGCCGTGATGTGATGCGCTTTTTCCGCACAACATGGATCCCCGATGAGACGTTCTTTCAGACCCTCGTGCGTCATCTGGTGCCTGCCCGCGAGATCGAGAACCGCACGCTGACGTTTCTGATGTTTACGGACTACGGTATGCCGGTGACCTTCTATAACGATCATTATGAGCTGCTCTTGGGGCAAGGATCGCTTTTTGCCCGCAAGATCAGCCCTGAGGCAGAAGACCTGCGCGGCAGGCTTGGCACGCTCTATGCCAGCGACCGGACGGATTTTGTGATTTCGGACGAAGGGCGCAGCTTGTTTCAGTTCCTGACGGGTCGGGGCCGCGTAGGGCGGCGCTTTGCGCCACGGCTCTGGGAGAATGAAACGACACTCGGGCGCAGTCGCGAGCTGATGATCATCGCGTGCAAGAAATGGCATGTCGCCAAACGACTTGTGGCCGCGATCCAGCATCATACCAATGTGCCGGCCTTGGAGTACCTCTTTAACGAAGATGAAACACCGCTACCGGACCTTGGCGGCATTGAGACCTCTTTGCAGAAACGTGGACGGCACCGGCGTGCTTTGATGCGACTGCTTTTCGATCATTTTGACAGCGACCGCTTGGTGATCTGTCTTGATACATCGAGCCTCGATCTGATTACGGATTTCTACACCGACCGCGCCACTGTGCGCCTGCTTGAGATCGAATGTGGTTTTGACGATGATTATCTGATCGGTCATGCGATGCGGGTTGGCCTTGCCGGTCCTCAGACCAGCGAGGCTACCTTTGCGCGCCTTTTGCCAACCATTCGCCATGACATGGTCTATGAACGCGAGGCCATTCGCGATGCGCAATTTGTGAATGCCAGCCGGATCAAGGAAACGGCGACGGCAGACGAAAATGCATCTGCACTTGCCCAGTTTCTGAGCGTGTCGCCGGATGTGGCACGCACGCTTGCAGACACCCCCCATCTCTTTGTTGATTGAGGATACACATGGAATACGCCTACGACGATCAGAACATCTTTGCAAAAATCCTGCGGGGAGAAATCCCAAACAAAACCGTTTATGAAAACGAATATGCGCTGGCCTTTGAAGACATCACACCGCAGGCGCCCGTGCATGTGCTGGTCATCCCCAAAGGCCCTTATATGAGCCTTGATCACTTTGCCCGCGATGCCTCGGTCGAGGAACACAGTGGCTTTATGCAGGCCGTGGCCGAGGTGTGTCGTCTGACCGGTGTCGAGGAAGGGTTCCGCGCGATTGCCAACACCCGCGCGCATGGGGTGCAGGAAGTGCCGCATTACCACATGCATATTCTGGGTGGTCGTCCCATGGGGCGGATGTTGGCGCGCTGATCAAAATTCAGGAATTTTGATGCCCTCCGGGGGAAGTTTGAAGGGACATGGAAAGTCCATGCCTATTTGGATGAGGTGAGCGACAGGAACACCTCTTCCAGATGCGCCTCTTGCGTTTTGACATCCTTGATCGTGATCCCGGCATCCCGCACAATATTCAGGATCTGGTCTGCGGGTGTTGTGCCGCTCTGGTAGGTGAAGGTCAGCATGCCATTGGCCAGCTTTTGTCCGGTAATCGTATCGGGCAGGGCGGGCAGATCGGCGGGGCTGTCGGGTGTGATCACCAGCGTCTTGCTGTCCAGCCGTCCCAGCAGGTTGGCAGTGCTGTCGCGCACGATCACCTCGCCGTGGTTGATGATGGCGATGTCGTCGCACATCTCTTCGGCCTCTTCGAGGTAATGGGTCGTCAGGATGATCGTCATTCCCTCATCGTTGAGTTTCCGCACATTCTGCCAAAGCATGTTGCGCAACTCGATATCAACGCCTGCGGTGGGTTCATCCAGCACAAGGATTTGCGGCGAATGCACCAGAGCCTTGCCCAGCAAGAGCCTGCGCCGCATGCCGCCCGAAAGCGAGCGCGCGTAGGCGTTGGCTTTGTCCGTCAGCCCGATCAGTTCCAGAATCTCGGCTGTCTTGCGCTGGTTCTTGGGCACACCATAAAGCCCAGCCTGTACGTCGAGCGATCCTGCGGGGGTAAAGAACGGGTCCAGATGCGGCTCTTGCGGCATGATCCCGATGGCCGCGCGCGATTGGCGCGGGTTCTTGTCCTGATCAAAGCCCCAGATCTTTACGGTACCTTCGGTTTTCACGACCAGACCCGCCAGAATGTTGATCAGCGTCGATTTGCCCGCGCCATTCGGCCCCAAAAGGCCAAAGATTGATCCGCGCGGAATATCCAGATCAATCCCCTTCAATGCTTCTTTGGCAGGGCTGCGCCCCGTGGCGGCATAGGTTTTCTTCAGCCCGTGAATTTCTATGGCATTGTCGGTCATGTTGTCTTTCCCCTGCGCCGCGCCTGCGGTATGTCTGATGCAGACTTAAGGCGGGGCGCGCCCCGCGGCAACCAGACAGGTAAGATCATGTCCACACCGGCACCCGAAACAAAGATTGTGAACGATTGGCGCGTGGCCTGTGATGGCGGTGAAGGTGCGCTGGGTCATCCCCGCGTGTGGCTTCAAATCCCGCATGAGCAAGGCTGGATTGAATGTCCTTATTGCGATGCAAAACTTGTGCATAAGGACTTTGAGGGCAAAGTCTGATCCATCCCGTTTTTTGCGCTAAGTGTCGCTGCAAGGCAGATGGTCACTGGAACCATGATGCGTATCATGGCACATCTGCGCCCAAGACATGAGGGGATGAAACGATGGAAACGAAATTCGGCAAAGGCTGTCACCTGCATCTGATTGACGGTTCCGCCTTCATTTTTCGCGCCTATCATGCGCTGCCACCCCTCACACGCAAATCCGATGGCCTGCCTGTTGGTGCGGTCAGCGGTTTCGTCAACATGTTGCAACGGTATGTCGACGGCAACAATGGTGATGATGCCGCCACCCATGTGGCCGTGATTTTCGACAAAGGCAGCCACACATTCCGCAACGATATGTACGACCAGTACAAAGCCAACCGCGAGGCGATGCCAGAGGATCTGCGCCCACAAATCCCGCTGACCCGCGTGGCGACCAAGGCTTTCAATATCGCCTGCGAGGAGATGGAAGGATTCGAGGCCGACGACATTATCGCAACCCTTGCCCATCAGGCGCGGGATGCCGGTGGGCGCGTGACCATTGTATCCTCCGATAAAGACCTGATGCAGTTGGTCGGCGATGGCGTTGAAATGCTCGATCCGATGAAGAACAAGCGCATCGACAGCGAAGGCGTGGTTGAAAAGTTTGGCGTGGGCCCCGACCGCGTGGTCGATGTGCAAGCGCTTGCCGGAGATAGCGTGGATAACGTGCCGGGTGCGCCGGGGATCGGGATCAAGACAGCCGCGCTTTTGATCAATGAATATGGCGATCTGGAAAGCCTGCTGGACCGCGCGGACGAGATCAAACAACCCAAGCGCCGCGAGACCTTGATCGAACATCGCGCGCAGATCGAGCTGTCGAAAAAGCTGGTCCAGCTTGATTGCAATATGACACTGGATTTTGGCCTTGATGATCTGGAAGTGCGCGACCCTGATCCAGAGGTTCTGTTGGGGTTCCTTGCCGAAATGGAATTCCGCACGGTAAGCAAGCGGATTGCCGAGAAGCTGGGGGTTGCGCCACCTGTCATCGAAGCACCCACCCCCGCAGCTACAGATGTCGCAACACCGGAACAGGTGGGTTTCGACGCCGATACCTATGAATGTGTGCACGATGCGGCTGCCCTGCAGGTCTGGATCGACCGCATCCGCGAACGTGGGTATGTGGCGGTCGACACCGAAACCACTGGCCTGAACGAGATGACTGCCGATCTTGTCGGCATCTCGCTGTGTGTCGCGGCAGGGCAGGCCTGTTATATCCCGCTGACCCATAAATCCGCTTCTTCGGATGATCTCTTCGGATCGGATGATATGGCCGAGGGCCAGATGGATTTGGAAGAGTGTCTGGCGATGCTCAAACCTGTGCTTGAGGATTCCGCGGTCCTGAAGATCGGGCAGAACATGAAGTATGACACCAAGATTTTTGCCCGTCTTGATATCACCGTTGCCCCGATAGATGATACCATGCTGATGTCATATGCGATGAATGCTGGCCTGCATAACCACGGCATGGACACGCTCTCCGAGCGGTATCTGGGGCATACGCCGATCCCGATCAAGCCCTTGTTGGGCAGCGGTAAGTCTGCGATCACATTCGATCGTGTGCCGGTAGATGACGCCGTAAAATACGCCGCCGAAGATGCCAATATCACCCTGCGTCTTTGGCAGCAATTCAAACCGCAACTGCATGTGAACCGCGTCACCACCGTTTATGAAACGATGGAGCGCCCGCTTGTGCCGGTGCTGGCGCAGATGGAGCGGGACGGGATCAAGGTTGACCGTGATACGCTCAGCCGGATGTCGAATGCCTTTGCCCAGAAAATGGCGGGGCTTGAGGCGGAGATTCAGGAAATGGCGGGGCGGCCTTTTAACGTCGGCTCGCCCAAGCAGTTGGGTGAAATCCTGTTCGATGAAATGGGGCTGGAAATGCCCGACGGCAAGAAGCCGTCAACCGGCAAGACTGGTGCCTATTCCACCGGCGCCGATGTTCTTGAAGACCTTGCCACACTGCACGACTTGCCGCGCCGCATCCTCGACTGGCGGCAACTGTCGAAGCTGAAATCGACCTACACGGATGCTCTGCAAGAGCATATCAACAAAGAAACGGGGCGCGTGCATACGTCCTATTCGATTGCGGGCGCGAACACGGGGCGCCTTGCCTCGACCGATCCGAATTTGCAGAATATTCCGGTGCGGTCCGAGGAAGGGCGGCGCATTCGCGAGGCCTTTGTGGCCGAACCCGGCAAGGTGATTGTCAGCCTCGATTATTCCCAGATCGAATTGCGCATTCTGGCGCATATCGCGGGGATTGATGCGCTGAAACAGGCGTTTCTGGATGGCATCGACATTCATGCGATGACGGCATCGGAAATGTTTGATGTGCCGCTGGACGAGATGACGCCGGATGTGCGCCGTCAGGCAAAAGCGATCAACTTTGGTGTGATTTACGGCATTTCTGGCTTCGGCCTTGCCCGCAACCTGCGCATCCCGCGGGCCGAGGCGCAGGGGTTCATCGACCGCTATTTCGAACGCTTCCCCGGAATCCGCAAATATATGGATGATACGGTCGCCTTTGCCAAAGACAACGGCTACGTGCAGACGCTCTTCGGGCGCAAGATCAATACGCCCGAGATCAACGCCAAAGGGCCGCAAGCAGGCTTTGCCAAACGTGCTGCGATCAACGCGCCGATCCAGGGGACAGCGGCTGATGTCATCCGGCGGGCCATGATCCGGATGCCTGCGGCGATAGAGAGGTTGCCCGCCAAAATGCTGCTACAGGTGCACGACGAATTGATCTTCGAGGTCAATGAAGAGGCAGCTGATGACCTGATCAAGGCGGCGCGGGACGTGATGGAAAACGCAAGCGACCCTGCGGTGAAACTGGATGTGAAACTGGCCGTGGATGCAGGGCAGGGTGCGAACTGGGCCGAGGCGCATTAGACGGTTCGGTGGGTAAGTCTTGAATGGCCGCTATGCGGAATCTAATTGCCTTCTTCGTTTCACACAAAAGCAGCCCCACAGCATAACCGGCCGGCGCAGTCCGGCCATCGCCCGACCTCCCCCAGGAGGGCGATTTTGCAACGCTTTTAAAGGTAGCTCACCCTGCTTTTGCTGCACGCCCCCGTGCCTCTGACACCACAAAGCCCTCCTGGTCGGACGATGGCCGGACTGCGCCTCAGGCGGAACATTGGGCTCATTGCTGACATAGCGGTCGCGAAACAAAAAACGCGCCACCCGTTAGGGTAGCGCGTCGCTGTGATTGTGTCTTGCCGGCTTAGTTAACCGACTTCGCCTCAACCAGATTGGCGTCTTTCTTCGCGTCAGACGTAATCTCGATCCGGCGCGGTTTCAGCGCCTCGGGCACTTCGCGCACCAAGTCAATGTTGAGCATGCCGTTTTCGTGGCTCGCACCGGTCACGCGGACGTGGTCGGCCAGATGGAAGCGGCGCTCGAATGCGCGGGTGGCGATGCCGCGGTGGAGGTAGTTGCGCTCGCTGTCGTCCGAGGCTTTGCGGCCTGTGACAAGAAGCGCACGGTCCTTGACCTCAATCGCGAGATCATTTTCTGAGAAACCGGCAACGGCGATCGAGATACGCCATGCGTCATCATCGGTTTTCTCGATGTTGTAAGGGGGATAGGTGTTCTGGCCAACATCACTGGCAAGGGCGCGATCCATCAGATCAGCGATCTGGTCAAAGCCAACGGTGGCACGGTAGAGGGGTGTCAGATCAAATGCACGCATTTGGGTCATCCTTTTTCTTAAGCGATAACAGTGTATTGACCTTCCCATTAGGGACAGGCCGGTTGTGCGGGACCCATCATTGGCATCCCGATACAGACTATGTGGGGGCGGTTGTTTTCGCTTTCAAGAGGCTCAGGGCTGGACGAATTTCGCGCCCGTATCGTTGCGTGTGCCGCCCGGCATAAGCCGTTGCACACCCCCGATACGCGCAGGGCCAAGCGTTGCAAAATGGCTCAACAAAACATTCAAAGGCCCTTCAAGCGAGGTACCAAGAGACACTTTCTGCCCGTTGATTTGTGCCATCGCCGAAACGACCGAGGCAATCCGTGTCTGTCCGTCGTTCATCATGAATACCGGTGACCCGCTTGAGCCGTATTCCACATCGCAGGTCATCACGATCACACCGGTCTGCCGTCCGAGCACATCGCAGACCTGTTGCAGGCTTGGCGCATCTTCGCGACCGCGCCCGTAGGAAACAACGCCAACCTGATCACCCGTTATCGGGCGCTGGGCAATCGCATAAGGCAGGATACGCGTGTTGCGGATGGGTCGGTCCAGTTCCAGAACAGCGATATCAATGGCCACACTGCTGGTATCGGTTGCATCGCCGTTATGGGTATAGTCCGGATGTGCGACCGCCCTTGTCACGGCGCGTGTGGCCTGTGCCTGCCCGTCACGTAGCCCCGCCTGAAAGGAAAACCGGTCGGGCGACACCAGAGAGCCATCCAGATCATAAAGGCAGTGCGCCGCTGTCAGGATCAGACGATCGCGGATCAAGGCCGCCGTACAGAACCCCTTGCCACGGATATCAAGCCGCCCGACGGCTTCCCATCCCTGGCTGTCCTGACGTGTCTGGAGCGTCACAAGACCTGCGTCCTGCGCCTGCGCTGCAAGCGTCGTTGCGACCCCGAGGATCACTGAGACGAGAAGCTGCCGTATCATGCCTGTCCGTATCATCAGATATTTGTCACTGATAGATAGGGCAGGATTATGACATCAGCGCAAGATCGGAATTTGCGGTTCGGTTTTCCCCGGCGCGGTAAGCGCGGGCGGTTGTGGCCCGCCGGTCGCCCAATCCAGAAGCTCGACTGTGTGCACAATCGGTACGGCTGTGCCACTGCCGATCTGCATCATACAGCCGATGTTGCCTGCCGAGATAATATCCGGCGTCAGCGCTTCCAGCGTTTGCACTTTGCGCGCTTTGAGTTGCTTTGAAATTTCTGGCTGCATCAGGTTATAGGTGCCGGCCGATCCGCAGCAGAGGTGGCTGTCTGCAGGTTCCAGCACAGTAAAGCCTGCCTTTTTCAGCAGTTCCTTTGGATAGGTTTTGATCTGCTGGCCATGTTGCAGCGAACATGCGGCGTGATAGGCCACTTTGGTGCCTTTGTTGTCGCCTTGCGGCAGGTCAAGCTTCATCAGGACCTCGGAGACATCCATTGCAATGGCGGACACGCGCGCAGCATCGTCGGCCAGCGGATCATTGCGGAACATATGGCCGTAGTCCTTCACCGTCGTGCCGCAGCCAGAGGTATTGATGACGATGGCGTCAAGCCCGTCATTGTCCATTTCGCGGATCCAGGCGCGGATGTTTTTGGCCGCCGCCCCGTGGCTTTCCGCCTCTTTGCCCATGTGGTGGGTCAGCGCGCCACAGCAGCCCGCACCTTCGGCCACGACAACCTCGGCCCCGAGCCGTGTCAGCAGGCGGATCGTGGCGTCGTTGATATCGGTGTTCAGCGCCTTTTGTGCGCAGCCTGTCATCAGGGCCACGCGCATCTTTTTGTCCTTGGCGGGGAATGTCTGCGGATCATCGTTGCGGCTGACCGGCGGGATGGTCTTGGGCGCCATCTCCAGCATCGCGCGCAGACGCGCATCGGGCATCAGCCGTGCGAAAGGCCGCCCGATCTTGGCCCCCAAGAGCGCTACGCGGAACCGCATCGGATAGGGCAGGATACGTGCGAGAATCCAGCGCAGGGCACGGTCCGAGAAGGGGCGGTCATAGTTTTTCTCGATATAGGCGCGCGCATGATCGACAAGGTGCATGTAGTGCACGCCCGACGGGCAGGTTGTCATGCAGGCCAGACAGGACAGGCAACGGTCGATGTGTTTGACCGTCTTTGCATCCGGCTTGCGCTCGTTTTCGAGCATGTCCTTGATCAGGTAAATCCGTCCGCGCGGGCTGTCGAGTTCATCGCCAAGTACCTGATAGGTCGGGCAGGTGGCCGTGCAAAACCCGCAATGCACGCAAGAGCGCAGGATTTCATTGGAACGCTTGATCGCGGGATCGGTCAGTTGCTCTGGTGTGAATGTCGTTTGCATCAGGTCATGATCCCGGGGTTAAGAATGCCGCGTGGGTCGAACTTTGCGCGCAGGCCATTGGTGATGGCGGCCAATGCGGGTATTTCGGGGTGGAAGGCTGGTACATCGGCACGGCCACGTATCAGGGTCGCATGCCCGTCGAAATCGCTCAAAGCGGCGCGCAGGTCGCGGCCCTCATCGGCCAGCGCCCAGATCAACCCGCCGCCCCAGTCGTATTGGACGGCTGTTGCGTCCAGTTTGGCGACCAGTTCCGGCGCAGCAGAGGGTTTGGCCGAAATGCGCCAGACATAGCCCGGCTTATCGGCAAAGGCGGTGACGTCGCGGATGGCCGTCCATGCCGCGGCATCGTCCCATGTGACATCAACAGCGCCAAAAGGTTTCAGCAGCGCCTGCAATTTCTCTGCGCGGTATTTGATCGACGCCTCAAATCCTTCGATACGCAACATTGTCACCGGATCGCCATCGGGCCCTTTTGGCAAATGTGCGGCACCTGTCGCCTCAAAAGGAGAGCCCAAGGCAGCCGATAACGCTTGCACCGCTTGCCGGTCTGTCAGGCCGTGCAGGCGGAGGGTGGCAGTCGTTTCGACATCTGGCAGCACCTTGAGCGACACTTCTGTCAGCACGCCCAAGGTGCCGTAGGAACCCGCCATCAGCTTGACCAGATCATAGCCGGTGACGTTCTTCATCACACGGCCCCCGTTCTTGATGATCGTGCCCTGTCCGTCCACGAACCGCACACCGAGCATGAAATCACGGCAGGCCCCCACAGAAATCCGGCGCGGGCCAGAGACATTCGCAGCAGCCATGCCGCCCAGCGTGGGCGTACCTTTGGTCCCCAAAAGCGCGCGGTGGTCCATCGGCTCAAACGCAAGGCGCTGGTTTTCCGCCGCGAGTGTTTCCTCAATCTCGGCAATCGGCGTGCCTGCGCCTGCTACAATGGTCAGCGCTCCGGGCTCATAGAGGCTGATGCCATTCATGGCCGCGGTGCTGAGGTCTTCACCTTCGCATTGCCCAATCGGGCGCGTGCCGCCGCCTGTGATCCGCAAGGGGCCATTTGCCCCTTTGATCATCTGGGACAGGTCTTCTTCGGATTTGGGCTGCATGACGATCTTCTTGTATCTTGGGAAATTTACGCGGCGCGGCGGGGCTGGGAGGAGTCCAGCGGGAACACTTTGGCGGCGTTCAACAGCCAAGCGGGATCGAAGATGTCTTTGACCGCCATCTGCGCCTCAAGATCGGCAGGCGCGAATTGCACGTTCATCAGATCGCGTTTTTCGATGCCCACACCGTGTTCACCGGTCAGGCAACCGCCCACCTCTACGCAGAGTTTCAGGATCTCTGCGCCGAATTCTTCACAAAGCTCCAGATCACCGGGTTTGTTGGCATCAAACAGGATCAGCGGGTGCATATTGCCATCGCCTGCGTGGAAGACGTTGCCCACATCAAGGCCGAATTCCTTGGACATCTCGGAAATACGCTTGAGTACGAAAGGCAGCGAAGAGACAGGGATCGTGCCATCAAGGCACATATAATCGTTGATCTGCCCCATCGCACCAAAGGCGGATTTGCGGCCCAGCCAGATACGGCCTGCTTCGTCCGAGTCTTTCGCTTCGCGCAATTCGACAGGGTTATGCTTGGCGGCAATTTCCATGATCAGCTTGAGTTGCGCGTCGATTTCCGCGTCAGAGCCTTCGACCTCGACGATCAGAAGTGCCTCGCACATCGGGTACCCTGCTTTGGCGAAAGCTTCGGTCGCCTCAATACAGGGGCGGTCCATGAATTCGATCGCCACAGGCAGGATGCCGGCCTTGATGATGTCGGTGACCACCTGTCCTGCGACTTCGGAACTGTCATAGCCCATCAGCACGGGCCGCGCGCCTTCGGGTTTGTGCAGGATGCGCAAGGTGGCCTCGGTCACAACCCCAAGCTGGCCTTCGGACCCGCAGATCACACCCAAAAGGTCCAGCCCGCCCGCATCAAGATGCGCGCCACCGATTTCGACCACGGTGCCATCCATCAGTACCATCGTCACACCCATCAGGTTGTTCGTGGTCACACCGTATTTCAGACAATGCGCGCCACCCGAGTTCATCGCGATATTGCCTGCGATGGCACAGGCCAGCTGGCTGGACGGGTCGGGGGCGTAAAAGAAACCGTCCGCCTCAACCGCGCCGGTCACCGACAGGTTCGTGCGCCCTGTTTGTACGCGGATGTAGCGGTCATCGTAATTGGTCTCGATCACGCCGTTCATCTTGGCCACGCCAAGGATCACGCAATCGGCAGTCGGCAGAGCGCCACCGGCCAGCGAAGTACCCGACCCGCGCGGGACAACGGGCACGCCCAATTCGTGACAGATGCGCAGGACATCCGACACCTCTTTGGTGGTGGCGGGGAGCACGGCGCAAAGCGGTGGACACTTATAGGCCGTCAGCGCGTCACATTCATAGGCTCGTGTTTCACGTTCATCCGATATAACAGCATCCCGGGGGAGTACCTCGGACAGCCGTGCCACGATCTGATCTTTGCGGCCAATGACGCTGGCGCTGGGTTGTGGCATTTGCATGAGGCGACTCCCTGATCATATGATTGGTAAAAAGATATTACCAATTCTGAGATATAGCAAGGCTGAACACAAGAGGATAGGTTTCTACCGATGCGCATACTGGACCACATGACACTTTTGAGCGCGCTCGACTGGATTGCAGCAGGTCTTCTGGTGCTGTCTTGGCTCCTGCTTGGCTGGATGATCGAACACCCGCGAGCAAAGCATCCTTCGGTCACGGTTCTTATGTCAGAGCGCAGGCGCGACTGGATGAAGGTGATGGTCACCCGCGATCCGCGTATCTTTGATAGCCAGATTTTGGGTGGCTTACGCCAAGGAACTGCGTTTTTCGCGTCGAGCTGCCTGCTTTCCATCGGCGGTGTGCTTGCTCTGGTTGGCAATACCGAGCCTTTGCGTGGCGTGGCTGCTGAAGTGACAGATATGGCTGTCCCTGTTTTGATCTTTCAGATCAAACTGGCGTTGGTTGCGTTGTTCTTGACCAATGCGTTCCTCAAATTCGTGTGGTCCAATCGCATCTTTGGCTATTGTGCCGTTCTGATGGCCTCAGTCCCGAATGACCCTGACGATCCACTGGCCTATCCGCGTGCGGCGCAGGCGGCAGAGTTGAACATCCGCGCGGCGATGAATTTCAATCGCGGGCTGCGGGCGATGTATTTCGCCTTGGGTGCGCTGGCGTGGCTTTTGGGGGCGGTCGCCTTGATCATCGCCACGGTTGCTGTGGTCTGGATTGTATGGTCACGGGAATTTGCGTCCCTGCCGCGCCAGATCCTGCTACAAGATGATGCATGAAGTATTCTTTCCTCTTCGCTCTCATTGCGGGACCTGCGCTTGCCGATAGCCCTGTGATAGAAAACGTCACGGTCAGCGGGGACCGCTTTAGTGTCACGCTCGCGCATCCGGACACGGGCTGGGATCATTATGCCGACGCATGGGAAGTGCTGGATGCTGCTGGCAACAGTCTTGGTGTCCGCGAATTGCTGCACCCGCATGTGACTGAACAGCCCTTCACGCGTGCTTTGTCAGGCGTCATCATTCCGCAAGGGACGGCGGTGGTTTATGTCCGTGCGCGCTGCAATGTGGATGGATGGTCCGACGATCTGTTCGAAGTCGTCTTGGGCAACTAGGGCCGCGACTGCGCCCCGCCCAACCGGTAGTCCGCAATCACAGGATAATGGTCTGTCGGCCATTCGCCAGCAAACTTTTGCCGCAAGACGACGGGCTCCGCCGCAAGGGTGGCATCGCCAATATGCGCGATGTGGTCGATCGCGGCAAAAAGGTTCAGTCCCCAGTTTAGATGATAGGTGGCGCCTTCCACAGGCGCAAATTCCAGGCCTGTTTCTTCCAGAACGTCCATCACAGGATCGCCAAAGCGCGCGTTGATGTCGCCCACAACAAACAGGGTTTCTTCCGCTGCAATCCACGGTGCGATCCGTTGGGCGACCAGTTCGACAGACTGCATCCGGTTCGACCGGCTGCCATAGTCGGTATGCAGATTGATGACGCGAAACACCTCATCCGTCGCAAGATCGCGAAACTGCGCCCAGGATGTGAACGCAGGATAGGAGCCGTTGAAGGTGCGTGAATAGATCACGTCTGGCGTGTCGGAAAAGAAAAACCAGCCCTGATCAAGCAAGCGCAGACGGTCGCTACGATACAGGATCGGCTGGGTAGAGGGAAAGACTGACGGATCACCAACCGCAGCGGCGGCGTAGTCTGGGTTATTCTGGAGCAACCAATCCAGCGTCAGGTTGATGTCGGCCTGATTACCTCCGCCGAAGCTCTCCATTTCCTGAAACCCGATCACATCGGCGTTCTTTTCTTTGAAGGCCAGATCAAGCGGCGTCTTGCGCCTGTCCCAGTCCGCCAAAGACCACGCGCCGGTGTCACGCGACAGGATAATGTAATGGACGTTATATGTCGCAACCCGAAGCGTGTCCGGCGCGGGGTCCTGCAGCGGTGTGATACCCGAATGGCGGAGTGTCTGGCAGCCGACAAGCGTGACCAAGACAAGGGCAATTGCGCCAACCAGTTTCAGGACAGTCGAAAACACAACGTTAACGCCGCCCTTCTCTGAGCCACGCGCCAACCATCAACAGTGAAGCGAGAAGCAGGAACGCCCAAGCCGGCAAAAGCGGTGTGATGCTGATTTCGGCCGTCCGGAAGGCTTCGCGCGGGGTGATCCCGATCCAGCCACGTCCGGCGGCAGGGCGTCCTTCGCGCACGCTGCGGATATCAATATCACCGGCTGAGATCGGCATGATACCGCCGCGTGTGCTGTCGATCAGCGGGGCCAGCAATGTGCTATCGGCGATGGTTTGTTCAAACTCGCGCGGGGCAGATGGGCCAAGGGCAATCACGGCGGTCTCTTCGCCATCGTCCAGACGGTAGAGACCGATTTCCGGGGCGTTCCAAAGCGTTTCAAACCGGCCGGGCGAGACCTCTTCCAGCCGCAGAGTGGTTTCGGTCCCGTCAGGGTGGGTGATCACGACATCACCGGTGTCCAGATCAAGCGTGCGCCGGATGATGCGCATCGTTTGCCCTGCCGGTTCGACCCAAAGCGCCTCTTCTTCAAGCTCGGGTTCTTTCATCATCCAGTGCGCCAGACGCCGCAGCAGTTCAAGCTGTGGCCCACCACCTTCATAGCCCCGATCCCAAAGCCAGGAATGATCCGAGGCCATCAGCGCCACACGGCCTTCGCCAACGCGGTTCAGGGTCAGCAAGGGGCGCTCATCAAGGCCGGACATCACGGTCATGGCCTCTTGCGGGACCAGCACATCAACCAGGCGGAACCACCGCCCCCAACCCGGTCCCTCGCCATCGGGGTTCGGTGACAGCGCATCAAGACCTTCGGTCACAGGATGGCGCGCACCAAGATCGGTGATCTGCGGTACAAACCCTTCTTCAAAGACACGTGCCGTCGGTGCACCCGGAAGGATCTGCCCCAGAGGCGAGCGATAGATGCTTTCAGCAGAACCATATTCGGGACCTGATGAAATCAGCACCGCGCCACCCTGTTCGACGTAAGAGCGGATATTGTCGAGATAGGCGCTTGGCAGAATGCCGCGACGGCGGTAGCGGTCAAAGATGATCAGGTCGAAGTCGTTGATCTTTTCAAGGAACAATTCCCGCGTTGGAAACGCAATCAGCGAGAGTTCGTTGACCGGCACACCATCCTGCTTTTCAGGGGGGCGCAGAATGGTGAAATGCACCAGATCGACGGATGAGTCCGACTTTAAGAGATTGCGCCATGTGCGCTCACCCGGGTGTGGCTCGCCCGAAACCAATAGAACGCGCAGACGATCACGTACCCCGTTGATCTGGACCACGGATGCGTTGTTGCGGTTGGTCAACTCACCCTCGGCGGTGGGGATTTCAAATTGCAGCACATTCATGCCGCCATGGGGCAGCGTGATGGGCAATTGAATGTCCTGACCTACCGGAACCTGCACTGTCAGTGGTGGTTCCCCATCAATCGAAATTGACAGTGGTACGGATGCGGTTTCTGGCGCGGCACCCTGATCTTCGATCCGCAGGGCCAGGTTTACCTCTTCGCCGAGGATCGCAAAGGCCGGTGCGTTCTGGACGACAAGCCGCCGATCCCAATCATCAGGCGCGCCGGTCATCAGCAAATGGAGCGGCGCAGGCAAGGCAGGGGCGCGTTCAAGGTCGTGCAAGCGGCCGTCAGAAACGAGGATGATGCCTGCGATACGCGCCTGTGGTTCTTCAGCCAGGGCCTGAGACACGGCCGTCATGAGCGTGGTGCCCAAATCGCCTTCACCGTCGCCTAGCGACACCTCGCGCAGTTCGGTGTTGGGCTGGCGTTCAATCTCGGCCTCGATGTTGGCAATTGCCTGCGCGTTCTGGTCAGGGCGCGTGCCGATGCGCTGACTGGCGCTTTCATCAACAACCATCAGGACAATATCACTTAGCGGTTCGCGGTCTTCCTGCTGGATGCTGGGGTTCGCAATGGCGGCCAGCAAAGCAAGCCCCGCCAGCCCACGCAACCACCAGCCCGGCAAGCGCCGCCAGATGGCGAGTGTTACGGCAACGGCCACCAAAGCAGCGACGGCATAAAGCGCCAGAAGAGGGATCAGCGGATCAAGAAGCAAAGTGCCTGTCATCTCATTGCCCCAGCCTGTCAAGCAGATCGGGCACATGGACCTGATCCGACTTATAGTTTCCGGTCAGCACGTGCATGATCACATTCACCCCGAACCGCAGCGCAATTTCGCGCTGGCGCTCGCCCGACATGCCACGCCCGACGGGGAACATGCGGCGTCCGTTGTCGTCAACAGCCCAAGCCCGCGCCCAGTCATTGCCGCCAATGATGACGGGCGTCACACCATCATTGAGATTGCGGAACGGCATTCCCTCGATTTGCTCGGCGTTGATGGGGGCGGCCTCAACCCAGACATCGCGGCTGGCGTAGCGCCCTGGGAAATCCTGCAGCAGATAGAAGGTGCGCGTCAGTACGTGATCAGGCGGGATCCGTTCGATGGCGGGAATGTCCAGCGAGCGGGCAATCGCCTGCAGCTTTTGTCCTTCGGGAGAACCCGAGCCGAAGCGCGCACTATCACTGTCGCGCGTGTCGAACATGATCATGCCACCGGTGCGCAGATAGCGGTTCAGTTTCGCATAGGCCTCGCGGCTCGGCAGCGGTTGGTCGGCGGTTACGGGCCAGTAGAGGAAGGGAAAAAACGCGAGTTCATCGGTTTCGATATTCACGCCAATCGGAGCGGCAGGCTCGATCGAGGTGCGCCGGAAAAGTGTTTGTGACAGACCCAAAAGCCCCGCTTCGGCGATTTCATCTGTTTCTGCGTCGCCGGTAACGACATGCGCCAAGACCACCTCGGATGTGGCGCGCAGGGCAAAGTCATCTGCCGATTGCGCCTGCGCATCCGGTGCCCACATCAAGAGGAGCGCAAGGGCAGCGGCGACATCGGCGCGCGGACCGCGCAAGCGCCCGCCAACAGCAAGCGAGGCAATGACGTCAATCAGCAACAGCATGACCGCCGCACTCAGCAGCCAACCTTTGAGCGCAGTTTCACGGACAATCTGCATACCTTCAACCGCAATGCGGGCGGGCCATTGCGCCACATTCAGGACGGTTTCGGTGTCGATCACATTGACCGCAATTTGACGGTCAGCACCTGTATAAAGACCGGGCAGCAGGTCTGGCCCCGGCACGCGCCCTGCCAGCACTTCACCGGCCACACCCGGCAAGGCGCTACCATCCTCCAGCCGCCCATAGGCATCCATCACTTCGTTTGGCAGCCAGGTGGTGCCTGCCAGTTCCGTTTCATCGGGGTTCGTGGGGCGTGTCGAGACCGCGAGCCGTTCCAGCATCTGCACAAAAAGCCCCGACAGCGGCAGTGTCGACCATTCCGCATTTGCGGTGACATGGACCAGAACGATCTGTCCCTCACCCACAAGGTTGCGTGTTACCAAAGGGGTGCCATCCGATAGCTGCGCGATCACGCGGTCGGCCAGTGTCGGGTCGGGCTGGGCCATCACCTGAGAGGTGACAGTGACGTCATCGGGAATGGGCAGTCCGAAAAACGGGCTTTCCGTCGAAAACGGCGCCAAAGTCTTGGGTTCGCCCCAGCTCATCGCGCCGCCGACAGACCGCCCGCCCGAACGCAGGCGCACAGGCAAGAGCGGATCAATCTGGTTGCGCCCCTGATCCGACGCGGCCAGCCGCGGTCCGGCAAAGCGCAGCAACATGCCGCCGTTTTCAACCCACTCAAGGACCGTCTCGCCTTCGCTGCCTGCAAGGCTTGCCACATCGGCAAGGATGATGACATCGGGGTTGGCCAGCAGGATATCCGAAAGCGTGCCGTCGATGATATCGGCCGTGGGTTCAAGCGCCTCGCGCAGATAATAGAGCGGCGACAACAGTTCGAGCCCCTCACGCTCGTCGCGCCCTGCAATCAGTGCGACCTCGCGCCGCTTCAGCGCATCATCCGTCAGGCTGACGGCACCGGCAGAGCGGGTGCCTGTGACCTCAAACCGGGTGATCCGGTTGCGCAGTTCGGGCGGCAGCACCATGACTGTCTCCGCCACAGGCTCTCCCGCGTTGAAGCCCAATGGGACTGTGACCAGCTGGCGCTCAACACCGGCAGGGTCCAGCCCGACTGCGGTAATTGATGTCTCAAGCGGGTTTCCTATTGGCGTGCGGGTTGCGGACACAATGACCTCTCCGTTTTCAAAGCGGGCGGGACGCAGGCCGATTGTCTGGCGGGGTGTTTGGAATACTGTCACCGACCCGCGGGTTTCCAGCTCTGCCAAAAGATCGCTCCGCCCGTCCCAGTCCAGCCCGTCCGAAATCCAGTATGTCTCGAACGAACCGTCGTTCTGCGCAAACCACGCCGCAGCATCCCGGGGTTGCCACGGCTGCGGCAGGATATTGGGCAGGCGGTTGCGCCACTCGCTCGGGGCGGCAAAGGGAACATCGCCCACAGGAAGGTCGTTGAGATTGATCACCGCTGTGCGCCTGTCGGCCAGGGCGGCTTCGACAAGCAGTGTTTCCACGCGGTCAATCCGGCTTTGCCAGTTATTCGCACCCGCCCAAGAACCATCAAGCAGGATCACCAGATCACCGGTGCCTTCGCGGGCGTTCTGCGGATTGAGCACCGGACCGGCAAAACCGATGATCGCCGCCGCGACCGCCAAGACGCGCAACAACAACAGCCACCACGGGGTGCGGTCGGTCTGGTTTTCGTCGTCGGTAAGACCCAACAGCAGAGCCACGCCGGGAAAGCGCCGCCTGATGGGGGCTGGCGGCACGGTGCGCAGCAGGATCCACAGGATCGGCAGGGCAATAAGCCCCAACAGCAACCAAGGTGCCGCAAACCCTATGGATCCGATCGACCACATCAGGTGTTACGCTCCAAGGCGCCGTAAAGCCACAAGAGCGCGTTTGTTGCACTCTCGCCGGTGTGGTGCGTCTGGAACCGCCACCCCGTGATACGGGCCAGTTGCTGCAAGCGGTCTTTGCGCTCGGCCAGCCTGTCCAGATAGCGGGACCTCAAATCGCCGGCTTTGAGCGTTTCATGGCGTAATGCGCCCGACATGCTTTCAAAGATGGTGCGGCCGTCGAACGGAAACGCCTCTTCCTGCGGGTCCAGCACCTGCAAGAGCGCGCCACCGACACCGCGGTCTGCGGCACGCAGAAGGGCCTCTTCTATGGGTTTGATGTCACCCAGAAAGTCGCTGACAAAGAGGGCGCGCGAGTGGGGCAGCATGCCTTGCGCTTCAGGTGCGCCATAATCGGTCTCTTCTTCGCGGGACAAAAGCTCTGCCATCTGCATCAGTTGTGCTTCGCCCCGACGCGGCGGAAGGCGCAGACCGGTCAGACCAACACGTTCGCCACCACGGATCAGCAAGATCGCGCAGGCCAGACCCAGGGTGCGCGCGCGTGCAGCCTTGGTCGGCAGATTGTCATCCGAGCGAAATGACATGGATGCCGCCTGATCGACCCAGAGGATAATCGACTGGGCAATCTGCCATTCCTTGTCTTGCACGAAATTAGCGTCCGAACGGGCCGAACGCCGCCAGTCGATACTGCGCGCCTCATCATGGGCCTGTGCGGGCCGGTACTGCCAGAATGTGTCCCCTGTGCCCGCGCGACGGCGTCCGTGATCCCCCAAAAGCACAGTCGAAGCAAGGTGCTCCGCCTCCGCAAGAAGCGGGGGCAGCGGGGCGGCAAGCGCCTCGGCCTGTGATCTGAGGGTCAAAGGGGTGGTCATGCGGCAGAGGCCACCGATGTAATCTGGTCCGCAACACTATTGATGACGTGATGGATGCTTTCGCCCCGCGCACGCGCAGCAAAAGAAAGCGCCATCCGATGTTCAAGAACAGGGACCGCCATGGCGCGCACGTCTTCGGCGGACGGCGCAAGGCGGCCTTCCAGAAGCGCCTGCGCGCGGACTGTGAGCATCAGCGCCTGTGCGGCACGCGGGCCGGGACCCCAGCTCACATTCTGGCGGATGATATCGGGGGCATTTTCATCCTGCGGACGGCAGGCACGCACCAGATCAAGGATCATTTCAACGATATTATCACCCACAGGCATCCGGCGGAGTAGCTTTTGCGCATCCAGCAATTCCTGGGCAGTGAACACGGCCTCGGATTTTGCATCTTCAACGCCTGTCGTCGCGATCAGGATGTCTTTTTCCGTGGAGCGGTCGGGGTAGGGCACATCGATTTGCACCAAGAAGCGGTCAAGCTGGGCTTCGGGGAGGGGATAGGTGCCTTCCTGCTCGATCGGGTTTTGCGTGGCCAGCACGTGGAACGGCACACCCAAAGGCCGGTGCTCGCCCGCGATGGTCACTTCTTTTTCCTGCATCGCCTGCAGAAGGGCAGATTGCGTGCGTGGTGAGGCGCGGTTGATCTCGTCGGCCATCAGCAACTGACAGAAGATCGGGCCTTCAATAAAGCGAAAGCTGCGTGATCCGTCATTGGCCGTCTCAAGCACTTCCGAGCCCAAGATATCCGCAGGCATCAGATCGGGTGTAAACTGGATCCGGTTGCCATCCAGCCCCATCACCGTTGAAAGTGTATCAACAAGGCGTGTTTTGCCCAGGCCAGGCAGGCCGATCAGCACGGCGTGGCCGCCACAGATCAGTGCGGTCAATGTCAGGTCTACGACACGGGGCTGGCCGATAAAGCGCGCCGAAATGCTGGTGCGGGCTTGCGCCAGCTTTTCACCCAGGTTTTCGATCTGGGTGACGAGATCGGACTCTACGGCCATGACTTTCCTCCGGTTGAACTATAGTCTTCATGAGAACAGATAATCCCATCACACCCAATGGCAAAAATAATGACCACACAAAAGATTGTGACTCCCTCCGCAGAGAGCCTAGCAAGTAGCGCACGTGCTGTCCAAAAAGGCGGTTTGCCACCGGTTCATCTTTGGAATCCGCCCCATTGCGGCGATATCGACATGCGGATCGCCCGTGATGGAACGTGGTTTTACATGGGAACGCCCATTGGCCGACACGAACTTGTGAGGCTGTTTTCAACGATTCTGCGCCGCGATGGCGATGATTACGTTCTGGTGACCCCCGTTGAGAAAGTGGGGATCACTGTCGATGACGCGCCATTTGTCGCGGTCGATTTCAACCGGCGTGGCGATGGTCTGGAATTTGAAACCAATGTGGGCGACCGGATGATCGCCGGACCAGAGCATCCGATCCGCGTGGTCCGTGATCCCGAAACGGGCGAGCCTTCACCGTATGTGCTGGTGCGTGCCAACCTTGAGGCGCTGATTGACCGCAAGTCATTCTACCGTTTGGTGGATATCGGTGAACATGCCGCGCATGAAGGGCAAGAATGGTTCGGTGTGACGTCGCAGGGCATGTTCTTTCCCATCATTCCGTCAGCGGAATTGAAGTAAACTAGAACGGCCCGCTTTCGGCCCACAAAAACAGGAACAGCCCCCAAAGGACGCCTGCGACAACCATTGCCGCGCCGATCCAGGCAACCATGTTCCAGTCGTTTGTGATGCCCCATCCGGTGAGCGCGCCGCCGCCGCCAATCAGAATGAGAGGCATCAAGAGCGTCACAAGAAAGCTGATCAAACGTCTCATTCCGGTCTTCCCATCGGAGGTTTCCACAGAGAGTATAGATGCTCTTTGTTTACCTTGCAAAATATGATGAATTTCCGTCATCTGCCGGAAAAGCCCGCGAACAGCCTAAGGGACATTCAATGCCGAAATTCTGTGCCAACCTGACGTGGCTTTTTACAGAACTGGATTTTCCGGATCGGTTCGCGGCCGCGAAAGAGGCGGGTTTTGACGCAGTCGAGGTGCTGTTTCCCTATGATGTGAATGCGCAAGACATCGTGGATGCGCTGCGCAGGTATGATTTGCAGATGGCGCTGATCAATTGCCCGCCCCCCAATTACACTGGCGGTCCGCAAGGATTTGCAGCCATCCCCGGATTGGAAGAGCGGTTCAAAAAGGACTTTGGCCGCGCGTTGCGTTATGCGCAAACGCTGGGGGCGAGGCATTTGCATATCATGGCAGGCGTAGCCGAAGGGGCGGCGGCAAAAGAGACCTTCATCAATAACCTGCGCTGGGCGGCGGCCGAGGCACCTGCGCAAAGCCTGACGATTGAGCCCATCAACAATGACACGATGCCGGGCTATTACTTGAATGACTTTGATCTTGGCCGCGAGATTGTCACAACGATTGATGCGCCGAACCTGAGACTGCAATTCGACACATTCCATGCCGCCAGGATCACCGGTGATGTCTTGGGCACATGGTACGCGATGCGCGATATCACTGCCCATGTGCAGGTGGCCCAGATGCCGGATCGCGGTGAGCCGGATCAGGGCGAGATTGATTATCCCGCCTTCTTCGCGCTGCTGGATGCCCAGGGCTATGCAGGTTGGGTTTCGGGCGAATACAAGCCGCGCCAGACGACCGAGGAAGGTCTAGGGTGGCTTGTGGGGGCGTAATTTTCCACCCTCCTGAAAACCTGCTGACACAACGCTGTCAGCAGGGGTATGTTCAAAGATGTCCATCAACCGCAATCAAGGAGATGAGACATGACAAAGCGGACAATTATGGCTTGGGGCGAAATTCCGGTCACTGACATGGAAAAGGCAGTCGCTTTCTACAACGAGGTCTTTGGGTATCAGATGGAAATCGACCATTCCGGTCCGAACCCCATTGCTGTGTTAGGTAGTTTCGAGGACAGCGCAGGCGCGCATCTTTATCCCGGGATACCGGCCGCAGACGGGGGCAATACCATCCATATCGCCATTCAAGGCGCGCTCGAAGACGGGATTGCCCGTTGTACAAACGCCGGTGGAGAGATTGTCAGCCCGCCCATTACGATCCCCGCTGGGCGCTTTGCCTATGCCAAAGACCTTGACGGCAATTCCATCGGTCTGTTCGAGGCCGCGCAATAAATGCGCCGCGCCGACCGCCTTTTCCAGATATTGCAGTATCTGCGTGGCGGTCGGCTGACAACGGCGGCGCAACTGGCCGAAAAGCTCGAAGTGACGCCGCGCACGATTTATCGCGATGTGGCATATTTGATCGGCTCCGGCGTGCCCATCGAAGGTGAAGCCGGGGTCGGCTATCTGATGCGTGACGGATATGATCTGCCGCCTTTGATGTTCACGCAGGATGAGATCATAGCACTGGTATCGGGTGCACGTATCTTGCAAAGCTGGGGCGGGACAAAAATGGCAGAAGCCGCGCAAGAGGCCTTAATCAAGATTGATGCGGTTCTGCCCGAGACTGCGCGCAGACAGGTTGGTCAGGTCAACGTACATGTCCTGGATGGTGCGGACCAGCGCGGTCAGTGGCGGGATTATCTGGACCGGTTCGAAGCCGCCTCAGAGGCGCATATCCGGTTGCAGATGAACTACAGCGATGAGGCCGGCAAGCAGACCACAAGGACCGTGCGTCCGTTGGGCGTGTGGTTCTGGGGCAAGGTCTGGACTGCTGTGTGCTGGTGCGAATTGCGTGAAGGGTTTCGCATGTTTCGTCTGGACCGTATTTCAGCCTTGCAGGAACTGGACCGGTTTCGGCCTGAAAAGCACCAGACCCTGCGCGCGTTTTACGAGAGCGAAGCCTATCGCCACTGATCGCACAGGATTGTTAGTGGCGGTTTCCGACAGATGCATTAGCTACCTAAGCACTGGTTTGAAGGGTTTGGTATCGTGATGAAACGGCGGGAATTTCTGGCGGGTGGCCTCGCAAGCTTGGCAACACCCATGCTGGCGCAATCGAATGTCTGGGCACCCGTTCTGGACGCGGGGCGTGCGCTTGACCAGTTTCACGCCGTCATGATCCAGCAATCCGGCCAGACTGTTCTGCGTGAGCGGTTTCGCGGCCCGGGGCTCGAGCGGGCCGTGCCGATCAAATCGGTGTCGAAGACCATTGTCGCGGCCTTGACTGGTGCGGCACTGGATCGCGGTGAATTGCCCGGCATTAACGCGACGCTGGGCGATGTCGCCCCCGGCTTGATCCCGCGCGGCGCTGACCCGCGTGTGGCAGACATCACCGTTGAAAATCTGGTGACGATGCAGGCGGGATTGGAGCGTACCTCGGGGCAGAACTATGGTGGCTGGGTAAACAGCCGCAACTGGGTCGCAAATGCGCTGGCCCGCCCTTTCGTGGCCGAACCCGGCGCACGCATGCTTTATTCGACCGGTTCGTTTCACATTCTGGGTGCCGTGCTGTCAGAGGTCTCGGGCCAGTCGCTCTTGTCGCTGGCACGGCAGCGGTTGGGCGAGCCTTTGGGCATTGATATCCCCGCTTGGACGCGCGACCCGCAAGGCCGGTATCTGGGGGGCAATGAAATGGCCCTCACGCTGGAAGCGATGGTCCGTTTCGGCGAGATGTACCGGCTGAACGGCCAATACGCTGGCGCGCAGGTACTCAGCTCCGATTGGGTGGCGCGGTCGATGCAGCGGCGTACACAATCGCTCTTTTCGGGGCTGGATTACGGGTATGGCTGGTTCTTGGGAGCCGGTGCTGGCGTCGACTATGCGCTGGCGCGGGGCTATGGTGGGCAGATTATCTGTGTGGCCCCGCAGGTCGCGCTGACCTTGGCGATTACCTCTGATCCGATGCGGCCTGCCCGCAGTGGTGGATATTTCGGAGATCTGCAACGCCTGATCGAGCAGCAAGTCCTGCCGCTTGCGCTGGCGCAGATGGGGTGATGGCGTAAGGTGGATCAGGATCCACCTTACCTTTTATTCAGCGCGCGACAGGCTTTCCGCCAAACGCATCAATTGCACGGCCTCGGTGCGATAGCCAAAAGTATCCTCGCCGCGGTTGGCCGCAGCAAGTGTGATCGCATCCGCGTAGCCCCAATCGCCCAAATGGTCGTCACCGCGCAAAAGCTGTCCGAAACCTGCAATCGCAGCCGCAAAATTCGCCTCTGTCCCTGGTGCACCATTTCCGGTGATTGGCGTTTTAAGCAATTGGCTCACATCCTCGCCGGGTGCTTTGTAGCGCAGTTTCAAAAATCCGAGCTCGTCTGACGTCTCAGCCACCGTGCTCGGGGCATAGCGCAGTGGATCACTTAATTGTGCCGGGCTACCGACGGGTGTAACCTCGTAGATCGCGGTGACAGCATGGCCTGCCCCTAACTCACCTGCATCAACCGCATCATTATTGAACTCCTCACGCCTAAGCCCGCGCGTTTCATAGCCGATCAGCCGGTATTCCGCGATTTGGGCGGGGTTGAACTCAACCTGGACTTTGACATCGCCTGCGATGGGAAACAGCGCGCCCGAAAGCTGGTCCACAAGCACCTTTTGCGCCTCGGAAAGCGTATCGATATAAGCAGCCGTTCCGTTCCCGTTCTGGGCAAGCGCCTGCATTGTCGCATCATCCAGATTACCACGGCCAAAACCCAGCACGCTGAGATAAGTGCCTGTTTCCCGACGATCCGCGATGAAATCTTTCAGCGCGTCCGGATTGTCGATGCCGACATTGAAATCGCCATCAGTTGCAAGGATGATGCGGCTAACTTCACCAGCCTCTGCCATAGTGTCCGCGACCGCATAGGCCTGTTCCAAGCCGCCTTGCCCGTTGGTTGCCCCCCCCGCTCCGAGCGATTGGAGCGCTTGCAAGATCGTGGTGCGTTCGGATGCGTTGGTGGGCGCCAGCACCTGACCTGCGCTGCCTGCATATTCCACGATGGCGACCTGATCTTGCGGGCGCAATTGGTCAAGCATCAGGCGGAACGATTGCTTCAGCAGCGGCAGTTTTGCCGGATCATCCATCGAGCCGGATGTGTCGATAAGAAACACCAGGTTCAAAGGAGGCCGCGCGGTCATCTCGGGCGACCGCCCTTGCAGAGCGATATGCACGAGCTGCGTGTTTGCATTCCACGGCGTCTGGAATGTCGTCACGGTCGGACGGAAGGGCGCTTCGCCTGCGTCGGGTGTCGGATAATCATAAGGGAAGTAATTGATCATCTCTTCAATGCGCACGGCTTCGCGCGGCGGCAGTTCACCACGTGACAGGGACGACCTGACAAGTGCGTAGCTGGCGGTATCAACGTCAATCGAGAATGTCGAAACCGGCTCTTCGGCGGTGATTTTGAGCGGGCTTGCTGCAATGTTGGCAAAGCTCTCGGTCGACGGGGCGGGAGAAACCATGGCATCGTCCGCCTGCGGCGGTGGTGCCACAACAACGCGTTCCGGAGCCAGTCGAGGCATTGCCTGTTCATCATTCAACGTAGGGGCCACACGCGATGTTTGCATGGTTGTTGCCGCCATGGCCTGACCTTGAGTCATGCCTTCTGCAATTTCGGCTGCTTGCTGTTGCAAGATATCTGCGTCCGCTGTGACTTGTGGCAGTGACTTGGCGGTGACGCGCGACCGATCTGCCGTATTGAGGTTGGGGGTCAAATCAACGGCAGGTGCCGTCGCAATATCCTGGGGCTGCGATGCAAATGTGTCCTCTCGTGGTGCTGCAACCGTAGCTGACCCGGACACGGCCTCCGGCGGCACGATCGCACGATTGAACTCGGTCACCGTAATTTGCGGGGATGATGGTGGTCGCAGCAGGTCCTGGCCTTGCGGTGTCATGATCAGAAAACCGCATGCGACAAGGGCGGTGGTGGCAGTCAGGCCGCCTTTGGTGGTTATGGTGCTCAGCATTGTCTTCACTCCTGTCCAAAGGCCCTTCGGCCCGGTTACAGCAGTGGGACGCGCGGCCTGCGCTGATCCTTGGAGGTCTGCAAAGTTTTTCTGCGCCAGCGCGATATTTTCCGCACGGCGCGCTAAATCAGGACGCGGTGTCGCCGCATCCATCATCGCTTTGAGGTCATTCAGGTCATCGGTCATACAATGTCCTCCTGTTCTTTCATGGCACGCAGGGCTTTCTTTGCTTCCGAGATGCGCCAGCTGACCGTCCCTTCCGGGACTTGCAGCACCTCTGCCGCCTGCGCGTGGGTCATGTCGTCAAGCACAAGTGCGAGCGTGTCGCGCAGGTCGTCGGAGAGCGCATTCATCGCAGCAGTCAGCCAATCCAGTTTGTCGGTCGTATCTGCCATGGCAGCGGTGCGGTTCACTTCCCAGTCCCCCCAGCCGGTTGTCGCTTTGGCATAGGTCGCGCGCTTGCGTCGCCGGTCGTGGGCGGCGTTGACGGCGACGCGGTAAAGCCAGGTGGTGACCTTGGCGCGCCGCCCGTAGCTGGCGAGTTTTGCGGGCAGTGCGGCGCAGATGTCCTGGGTCAGGTCCTCGGCCTCTGTGCGTGATCCGGTCAGCCGGAAACAAAATGCAAAGAGACGATCATAATGACGATCAAGCAGGCTTGCAAAAGCGGCCCCGTCACCGGCGGCAGCTGCATCAGCAAGGTCCTCGTCGCTTGTCATCATACGCATCACGGTGGTTTGACGCGCGTGGATCGTCAATCCTTGGCGGGGATTGTCGTTTTATTAAAAATGAGGGGTTTTGCGTAAGGTGGATCAAGATCCACCTTACATTCCGGCTCACACACCGGTGCAAATATACTTCAGCTCGAGATAGTCCTCGATCCCGTGGTGCGATCCCTCGCGCCCCAGCCCTGACTGTTTCACGCCACCAAAGGGTGCCACCTCGGTCGAGATGATGCCGGTGTTCACACCCACAATCCCGTACTCCAGCGCTTCGGCCACTTTGGTCACGCGGCTGAGGTCCTTGGCGTAGAAATACGAAGCAAGGCCAAAGATCGTGTCATTAGCCAGCGCGATTACATCATCCTCGTCCTCGAATTTGAAAAGCGGGGCGAAAGGGCCGAAGGTTTCGTCTGTGCTGACCAACATCTCTTTGGTCGCGTTGGTGACAATCGTGGGCTCAAAAAATTGCCCGCCCAGATCATGCGGTTTGCCGCCGGTCAGGATTTCAGCACCTTTCGAGAGCGCATCCGCGAGGTGTTCCTGGACCTTGGTGACAGCCTTGGGTTCGATCAGGGGGCCCAGTGTCGTGCCCTCGGCCATGCCGTCGCCGACGCGCAGCGCTTCGACGGCGGTTTTGAACTTGGCGGCGAAAGCATCATAGACGCCTGCCTGCACGTAGATGCGGTTGGCACAAACGCAGGTCTGGCCGTTGTTGCGGAATTTACACGCGATGGCCCCTTCGACAGCCGCGTCAAGATCGGCGTCATCAAAGACAATGAAAGGCGCGTTGCCACCCAGTTCCATCGAGCATTTCATAACCTGATCGGCCGCTTGCGCCAATAGGATCCGGCCCACTTGTGTTGATCCGGTGAAGGTCAGTTTGCGCACCGCGGGGATGTCGCAGAACGCTTTGCCGATGGCGGGGGCATCGGTGGAGGTGATGACCGAGAACAACCCGTCCGGCACGCCCGCCTCTTGCGCCAGTTTCGCCATGGCGAGCGCGGAAAGCGGCGTCAGTTCCGATGGTTTGATCACGAAAGCGCAGCCCGCAGCGAGGGCAGGGGCCACTTTGCGCGCGATCATCGCGTTGGGGAAGTTCCAAGGGGTGATCCCGGCGGCCACGCCGATGGGCTGTTTGATGACGGTGATGCGCTTGTCCGCCATGTGTCCGGGGATTGTTTCGCCGTAAACGCGCTTGGCCTCTTCTGCGAACCATTCCACGAAAGACGCGCCATAGGCGACTTCGCCGCGTGCCTCGGCCAGCGGTTTGCCTTGTTCGGCGGTCATGATGATGGCGAGGTCTTCCTGATGCTTCATCATCAGATCAAACCACTTGCGCAACACGTTCGCGCGTTCTTTGGCCGCACGTGCAGCCCAAGGCTTGCGTGCGGCATCGGCTGCTGCGACCGCTTTTTCCACCTCTGCGACCGACAGGTCAGGCACTTTTGCAATCACGTCGCCGCGCGCAGGATTGATGACGTCAAAGGTCTTGCCGTCCGCTGCTTGCACCCATTCACCTGCGACAAGCGTGTCTTCGCAAAGCAGATCAGGACGTGACAACATGGATTTCAGGTTCGTCATTTCGTCAAGCATGGTGGCCTCCTATCGGTTTCAGCGCTATCTGAACCATGCGGGCAGGTGCCGTAAAGGGGGGATATGATGGAATTGGACGAGGCATATGCGAACGCGGCCTATATTCCGGGTGGCGATACCTATCCCGCGCGTTGGGCAAAGGCCGCGGCGCAATTTCGCGAAAAGACACTGTGTGAACTTGATTTGCCCTATGGTGAGAGTGCGCGCCAGAAGCTCGATCTGTTTCATCCACCCCGCCTTGCCAAAGGTTTGCTGGTCTTTGTTCACGGTGGCTATTGGCTGATGTCGGACAAATCTGACTGGTCGCATCTGGCAGCAGGCCCTCTTGCGCAGGGGTGGGCCGTCGCAATGCCGTCATACGATCTTTGTCCTGCGGTCCGTATCACGGACATCGGCAATCAAATCGCCGCTGCGATCGCATTTGCTGCTGGCCGCGTCCTTGGGCCGATCCGGTTGACCGGCCATTCAGCCGGAGGGCAATTGGTGGCGCGGATGACAGCTAGACGCGTCGGTGCGCGTTGGCAGGAGAGGGTTGCGAAAGTCGTGCCAATTTCGCCTTTGGGTGATCTGGCTCCTTTGATGCAGACATCCATGAATGCGGATCTCAAACTGGATGCGGCAGAGGTTTTGACCGAAAGCCCGATCCATCTGCCAAAGCCGCAGGTCCCCGTGACGGTCTGCGTGGGTGCGGATGAAAGGCCGGCCTTTCTGGAGCAATCGCGCATCCTCGCGAATGCCTGGACTTGCGAACGGATTGTCGCGCCGGACCGCCATCATTTCGATGTGATCGAACCGCTCTGTCATCCTGACAGTGCACTGACGGTAGCATTGCTGGCGACGTAGCCAATTGGACAGTCTTGTGTCGGTAGACCTAACGATAATCTCAACTTATAAACGCGTGATGTTGATGTTTATTGCGCGATTCGCGCGAGAAATTGGGTGGTTTTGATATGAATATTTTGCGCGGCGCATTTGCTATCTTGATCGCAATGACTTTGGTCGCATGCGAGCGGTCCGGTGATGACAACAGTGTGACAGATGGCGGCGTCGACGGCGGTTTCCTGCGGGACGGCGTTGCAAATGTCTGGATTGATCCTGACGGATGCCAGCACTGGTACATCGACGACGGGATCGAAGGATACATGACCCCCCGCCTGAACCGCGACGGTACACCAAAGTGTCAGGATGCACGCGGCGAGATTATTTTGAAAGACGGCAGCCGTGTTGTATCCGAGCCGGAGCCAAGCAATAGCTGATCCGGCCAGAGCCAGATTAGACAGTTCTTGAGGCACTGCATTTGCAGTGCCTTTTCTTTTGGCTATCGCATCGGATCAAACTGCGCGCTGGTCATCGTGCAATCACGGATCACGTCCCGCCCGCAATCACGAAACTCCAGATCACGCGTCAGGCAAATCCGCGCTTCCTGAATATAGCCGGATTTGCATGTGATCGTGATCTGGTCGGCTTCAAGCGCTGCATTTTCCTTTAGAAACGCCTCTTCGATCAACGATGCGGGCAGAGTCACTTGGCGCGTCAAAGCGCGAAACACTTCGGGGCGGTTGATGCGGCCATAGGCTTCGCGCGAAAGCGCGAAGTATTCCTCGGACGACAATCCCGAACACACTCCGTGTTTGCGCCATTGATGCCAGGCAAGTCCCGATGTTCCCATGATATCCGCCATGGCCGCGGTATCGCTGCGACTGGGAGATCTTTCGCCGGTCGGACAGTTTGCCGGATACCCGCTTTCGTATTGCGGCCAGAGCCCGTGCAGGATCCAGCCGAAGTCCGCTGACGGATCACATTGCGGCGACCCGCGCGCATCACCTTCCAGCGCACACCAGTTTGCCGACCACGAAAGCGACATGACGTAGTAATCAAAGTCACCTGCGCGGTCTTGGGCAGTGACTGGCGTGGCCATGAGGCAAAGCAGGACAAGCAGTCGGTGCATTTTGATCTTTCCAAATTTCATCAGCTTTATTATATAGCCTGCAAGTTCCCCGACAATGCGAACCCGGCTGTTACCACAGTCTGCCCAGATCAAGGGCGCGGGAAAGGCTTGTCTGCTGATAAGATGGAGATGAAAAGATGTCCGATAAACCGATTATGGCCAAAGCGACTGCTGTCTGGCTTTGCGACAACACAACGCTGACCTTCAAGCAGATTGCCGATTTCTGCGGTTTCCACGAGCTGGAAGTGCAGGGTATCGCAGATGGTGATGTGGCGGCTGGCGTCAAAGGGTTTGACCCGATTGCCAACAACCAGTTGACACAAGAAGAGCTGGACAAGGCCGAAGCTGATCCGAAGCATAAGCTCAAGCTAAAATATTACGCTGCTGCTGCTGGTGAAGAAAAACGCCGTGGCCCGCGCTATACACCGCTGTCCAAGCGTCAGGACCGCCCTGCGTCGATCTATTGGCTGGTGAAATTCCACCCCGAACTGACCGACGGTCAGATTTCAAAACTGGTGGGCACAACCAAGCCGACCATTCAGGCGATCCGCGAGCGGACACACTGGAACATCAACAACATTGATCCGATTGATCCGGTCGCTCTGGGACTGTGCAAGCAGTCCGAACTTGATGCCGCTGTGCAAAAAGCCAACGCCAAAAAGGCCAAGGAAGGCGCAGCAATGACCGATGACGAGCGCCGCAAGCTTGTCAGCACCGAGCAATCGCTTGGTATGCCGGCTGAGCCGAAGATGCCTAGCGCACTGGCCGGTCTTGAGACTTTCAGCCTCTCTGATCCGCGTGATGAGGAGGAGGAAGAAGATGATAACCGCGATGTCTCTGATGCGGATAGCTTCTTCAATCTGCCGGATGACGACGACAAGGACGACTAGGCCGAGAATTCAAAGAGGGCGCCCCGAAACGGAAGGCGCCCTTTTTCTTTGTCTATGATGGTCTGCGGGCCACGATGAACCGTGCTGCATTGTTTGTGCCAAAGTATCCTGCTTCGACCACGTCGAAACCTGCTTTGCTTATGGCCCTTTCCAGCCCGCCTGCATCAAAGACCAGAACATGCGGCGCTTTGCCGATCATCTGCATCACTTTGATCATGGGTCTGATCAGCATATTCATATCGGCAAGGCAGGCGGTCTTGGAAATAAAGTAGCCACCCGGTTTGATCTGCTTGTGCAAATGCAGCAGTGTTTTGTCAAGGTCATCGACAAGGTGCAAAAGGCTGAAGGCGCAGGCCGCATCAAACGGGGCGTCGGCCATGGCGACGTTGATCTCTGATTCCACAAAGTCGATATTTTGCGGCCCGTCGCCCGTGATCTTGCTTTGTGCGATCGCAATCATGTTGCCCGATATGTCCGTGGCTGTGATCCGCCTGACATAAGGCGCCAGTTTGATTGCGGTGCTGCCAGTGCCGCAACCCACTTCAAGCAAATGATCCTCTGCCGACAGATAGTGGCGCGTGCGCGCAAGTGTTTCTTCATAGGCGGCGATGTCCTTGATAGGCGACGCGGCATATTTCTTTGCGGCTTTGTCCCAGAACGCGGCGGTGGCCATTGGTTTGGTTCCTTTGTCGGTCATGTAATCTCGATCGGCGCAGCTTACCTATACGTTGATCAGTTATAAATTGCGAAAATATGCGAGATAGATATACATTAATGCATGAATTGGCAGGCTGTCTCATTTGACTGGAACCAGATACGGGCCTTTCTTGCGACTGCCGAGGAAGGTTCGCTGAGTGCTGCTGCGCGGGCATTGCGCGCGACCCAGCCCACCATCGGACGGCAGGTCAGCGCATTGGAGCGTGATCTGGGCGTCACTTTGTTCGAACGTTCAGGCCGGTCTCTGGTCATGACATCAGCTGGCCATGATTTGCTGGAACATGTGCAGGCGATGGGTGATGCGGCCAGCCGGATTTCGATGGTTGCATCAGGGCAGTCGCGCGATGTTGCGGGTCATGTTTCGATTACGGCGAGCGATTTGCTTGCTGCGGGTTTTTTGGTGCCGGTTCTGAAAAAGCTGCGGCAGGACGCACGCGGGATCATCGTTGAAGTTGTCGCCTCGAACCGGCTCGAAAACCTGACACGGCGTGACGCCGATATCGCCATTCGCCATGTGCGCCCCGACCAGCCGGATCTGATCGCCAGACAGCTTCGGGATGCAAAGGCCGCCTATTATGCCTCTGCCGATTACCTCGCTGAGTATGGCAGGCCACGGACTGAGGCCGACCTTGCGAAACATGTTTTTGTTGGCCCACGCGATACCACCCAGATGCTGGCATTCATGCAGGACCGCGGCGTCACAATTTCCCCTGATCAGTTCAAGGCAAATTCGGACAGCGGGGTGGTGATGTGGGAGATGATGCGCGCGGGTCTGGGTATTATGGTGGGGCCGGACAAGCTCTGGCCACATGTGGAAGGGGTCGAAACGCTGCTTTCGGACGCGACGCCGATCACCTTTCCGGTGTGGATCGTAACCCACCGTGAACTGCGCACGAGCCGCCGGATCAGGATTGTCTTTGATGCTTTGGTACAGGCCTTTGACTGCGATTAAAGCGCTTTGCGCGCGTTCAATGCTGCCGTAATCGTGCCGTCGTCCAGATAGTCAAGCTCACCACCCACAGGCACACCTTGGGCCAGTGAGGTGACTGTGATGCCGGGCAATTGATCGGCGATGTAATGTGCGGTCGTTTGCCCGTCTATCGTGGCGCCCAAGGCAAGAATCACCTCGGTCACGTTCTCGGTCTTGATCCGGTCGATCAGCTTGGGGATGCGCAATTCCTCCGGCCCGATAGCATCGAGGGCAGAGAGTGTGCCGCCCAGAACATGGTAGCGCCCCTTGAAGACTTGGGACCGTTCCATCGCCCATAGATCGGCCACATCCTCGACAACGGCGATCTGTCCTGTGGCGCGTTTCTCGGAATTGCAAATCTCGCAAATATCCGTTGTGCAGACATTGCCGCAGTTCAGGCATTCGCGCACCGTTGCCCCGACCCGTTGCATTGCATCGGCCAAGGGCAACAGCACCAGAGACCGCTTTTTGATCAGATGCAGCACAGCGCGCCGCGCAGACCGGGGGCCAAGCCCCGGCAGCTTGGCCATCAGTGCGATCAGATTATCGAGGTCTTCGGTGCCGTTTGTCATGGTGCTCACATCAGCCGCGAACAAATTTCGCGAAATTTGTTCTGGCGGCCTGAGAATTTTTGCCAAAAATTCTCGGGCTTCAGAAAGGCAGGTTCATGCCCGGTGGAAGACCCAGGCCTTCTGTCAGTTTGCTCATTTCTTCCTGCGCGCGCGCGGTCGCTTTGCCCTGCGCATCTTTGATCGCCGCCAGGATCAGGTCTTCGACGACTTCCTTGTCGTCGCCGTTGAAGATCGACGGATCAATATCGAGGCCCTTCAGCTCACCTTTGGCGGTTGCGGTGGCTTTCACAAGACCCGCACCGCTGACGCCCTCGACCATGATGTTTTCAAGGTCTTCCTGCATCTGGGCCATTTTGCCCTGCATTTCTTGCGCCTGTTTCATCATCTTGGCCATGTCGCCAAGGCCACCAAGTCCTTTGAGCATCTAGCGATCTCCTATTCTTTTTTGTCGCGTTTCAATGGCGCAGTGTAGAGCACGACACCGATACACACCAGTGCGGCAAAGAGGATGAAGAGGGTGGAATTTCCGATGCAGCCTTCGCTCATGGCAAGCGCGCGCGTTTCACCCGTGCTGCCCCATCCTGTGGCAAGAAAGGTCGAGAGGCTCCAGCCGACAACAACGACAAGCCCGCCCCATTCACTGCGAAACCGCACGGCAAGGGCGGTGGCGATAATCAGGATCAGCACAATGGGCGTTTGCAAAAGGAACAGCAGTTCGCCCAGAGCCGTGACCGGGACACCGTCCCAGCCGGGGCGTTGCTGGGTGCAGACCTCAGCCCATGCAGGCAGGGGGGCCGCGAGTGCAGCCGCACAGATCAGTCCTCGTCGAACGGGTCCCATTCTTCATCCACTTCGGGCAGCGCGTCTTCCAATGCGTGCTGCGCTTTTTCGGCCTCGGTCCGGATTTCGGTGATCTTGGCTTTGGGAAATGCCGCGATGACCGCTTTGACCAAAGGGTGGTCTTGTGCCTCTTGCAGGATCGCGTTTTCGGCGGCATCCCGTGTTTCGGCGATGGTCGGTCCGCCACCGTCGACGACGCTGATCGCCCAGCGATTGCCGGTCCATGCTTGCAGGCGCGCGCCCAGACGACCAACCAGATCGCGTGCGGCGTCAGGCGTCGGGTTCACTTCGATCCGGCCCGGCTGATAGCTGACAAGACGCAGGCCCGTTTCCACCTCGACCAGCAGTTTGACATCACGATGGGTGCGGATCAGTTCGACGACATCCTCGAACCGCGCGTAGTGCTGGAGCGCGTCTGTATCAAGGGCGCGTGCTGTTTGCGCACCGGATGCGGAATGTCCGCCGGGGCTGGCATGGGTGGGTGCGGGCGTGCCGCTGATCGCATGGGTGCTGCCACCTTGCGGGGCAGGGCGCCCACGCGACGGGCCGCCGCCACCCGCAGGTGGTGTGGCGTCCTGCAGCTTGCGCACGAGTTCTTCGGGGCTTGGCAGATCAGCCACATGGGTCAGCCGGATGACCGCCATCTCAGCCGCCATCATGGCGTTGGGGGCAATGGCCACTTCCTCTAGTGCTTTGAGCAGCATCTGCCACATCCGTGACAGCACCCGCATGGGCAGATTGCTGGCCATGGCCTGACCGCGTGTGCGCTCATCGGGGCCAATCGTGGGGTCTTCGGCGGCCTCGGGCGTGATCTTGATCACGCTGATCCAGTGGCAAACCTCGGCCAGATCGCGCAGCACCGCCATCGGATCGGCGCCGTCGGCATATTGGCCGGACAATTCGGTCAGGGCGGCTGCCGCCTCGCCGCGCAGGATCATGTCAAAGAGGTCCAGCACCCGCCCACGATCCGCCAGCCCCAGCATCGCACGGACCTGATCGGCGGTGGTTTCTCCCGCGCCATGGCTGATGGCCTGATCCAGCAGCGATTGCGCATCGCGGGCTGACCCTTCGGCAGCACGGGTGATCAGCGCGAGTGCCTCATCGGTGATCTCGGCCCCCTCGGCGGTCGCAATTTTGCGCAGCAGGGCAATTTGCGTTTCCGGCTCGATCCGCCGCAGGTCAAAGCGCTGGCAGCGGGACAGGACGGTGACAGGCACCTGCCTGATTTCGGTCGTGGCAAAGATGAATTTGACGTGCTCGGGCGGTTCTTCCAGTGTCTTCAGAAGCGCATTGAACGCGTTTTTGGACAGCATGTGCACTTCGTCGATGATGTAGATCTTGAACCGGGCCGAGGCCGCGCGGTAATGCACCGAATCGATGATTTCCCGAATGTCGCCCACGCCTGTACGTGAGGCTGCGTCCATTTCCATCACGTCGACATGACGGCCTTCCATGATCGCCACGCAATGTTCGCACTGCCCGCAGGGTTCGGTTGTCGGCCCGCCCGTGCCGTCAGGGCCGATACAGTTCATGCCCTTGGCGATGATCCGCGCGGTAGTTGTCTTACCGGTGCCGCGAATACCGGTCATGATAAAGGCCTGTGCGATCCGGTCCGCGGCAAAAGCGTTCTTCAGGGTGCGCACCATCGCATCCTGCCCGACCATATCGGCAAAGGTTTCGGGCCGGTATTTGCGGGCAAGCACTTGGTATTGGGGCTGATCGGACATGGCGGCCTTTGGTGAGGATTCGGTCGTTGGGCTAGACTAGGGGCAGCGCCCCCTAAGGTCTACCACATCAGAGCGACCACAGGATGATCCCTGTGGCCAACGCGGCCACAGTCATGATGCTGGCAAGCATGGTGTAATTGCGGGTTGGTGTGGCCTCGATATCGCGCTCATGAAGGCGCGCATAGGTCTTGCAGGCCTGACTGCGCGCGGACCAAAAGATGGCAATCGCCACACCCAGAAAGAGACTTGCGACCAGTTTGGCCGCCCACGTCGGTTCAAACGCACCAAAGACGGCCTTGAGGCCGATGGCCACACCGATGGCACCAAGGCCGGTGCCCATCCAGCTTGAGAATGTGCGCTCATTGGCCATGATCGTGCGGTCTTCTGACCACTCCGTGCGCTTTTCGGCTTGTTCGGTTTTGTCGCTCATGGTCTTCAATCTACATGCCGGCCCTGCAATTGCGAGGGTTTGTTGAGGAATTCGTCTTTTGGGGTCCAAGTGCTTGAATTTGTAATCCATAGTTTGCCTGTCGGGGGCGGCACAATTGCAATCACGCCCATGCCTGGCAGGACGCGGCATTACTATACGGATTGGCTGCGCCTGATGGATTGGCACCCTGATCTGGTCCTGACGATGACAACGCGGGCCGAGTTGGATCGCAAAGGGGCGGGGACTTTGGGTGCGGACCTTGCCAATGCAGGAATTGGCTGGCTGCATTTACCTGTTGCGGATTTTGGTGTGCCTCGGGATTTGGATTGGCCCGTGGTGCGCGATCAGGTTCTGGGCACGCTGCGCGGCGGTGGTCGCGTTCTGGTGCATTGTTTTGGCGGCTGCGGGCGCTCGGGGATGATGGTGCTGCGGTTGATGATTGCGGCGGGTGAAGATGCGGAGAGGGCTTTGGCGCGGTTGCGGGCCGTGCGCCCATGTGCGGTGGAAACGGATCCGCAGCTGGACTGGGCGTATCAGGGGTAAGGTGGATCTTGATACACCTTACGTGTTGCGCGGTTTCTTCTTGATCGCCGACTTCACCATCTTGCCAAACTTCCGTGACCGATCCCGCGCTTGCGCAATTGTCTCGGTTGCCTGTTCGTTTTCGCGTTTCAGCTTCTTGAACCGCTTGAGGCGTTCAGGGTCAACCTGACCCGCCGCAATACCCGCCTGTACGGCACAGCCCGGCTCGCTCTCATGGGCGCAATCACGGAATTTACAGGTTGTAGCCAGTTCCGATATCTCGGGAAATGTCGCGTCGATCCCGTAAGCCACTTCCGCCACCCCAAGGCCGCGCATCCCCGGTGTGTCGATCAACCAGCCACCCGTCGCCATCCGGTGCAGTGACCGCCCCGTCGTTGTATGTCGCCCGCGCGCGTCATCCTCTCGGATGGCTTGGGTCGCGGCATTGCCGCCTGTCAGCGCGTTCGCAAGGGTGGTTTTGCCCACGCCGGATGATCCCGCGAGTGCAACGGTCTGCCCTTTCCCACACCAAGGGGCCAGAACCGCGGGGACGTCATCGTTTTTTGCATCCAGTGCTATGACCTCCAGATTGCGCCCCAAGCTGCGCGCCTGATCGACATAGGTATCAGGATCATCGGTCTGGTCGGCTTTGGTCAATAAAATCACGGGCGTGATCATCGCGTCATGGGCAAGGGCCAGATACCGCTCAAGCCGTGCCGGATTGAAATCGTTGTTGCATGATGAGGTGATGAACAGCGTATCAAGGTTAGCTGCAATCAGTTGCTTTTCGCCAGTGTGATATTCGGTGCCGCGTGTCAGTTCGGTTTTGCGATCCAGGATCCGCACGAGCCTGTGCTGTTCCGGCGCGCAAAGCACCCAGTCGCCCACGCCGACTTCTGCTGTCGTGATGCCGGGATCAAGTGTCAGTTCAAGCGTGCCGATATCGGAAAAGCCCACAACACGGTCGCGGTGGACTGTGGCGATGCGGGCAGGAGTGAGTGTTTCCAGCTCTTCGATTTCAAGCTGAGACATAAAGAATGGCGACCAGCCGAGGGCGTCGCGTGTCAGATCTGGCAATGAGATATCCTCGTCAAAGGGGGGAAGGATGCTGGCGGTGGGAACCTGCCAGCTGCAACCGGACGAGGGGGCGGAAGTGCCTTCAGCGCACCCGTGCCGGGAGAGTGTTTTTTGCGACAATCATAAACATCCTCCTTAGCTGGATGGGTTTGCCTTCAATTTGCTGCGCAAATCAAAGGTGAGAGGCTGACAACGACCCAAGCGGGGCTCGTTATGGCTGCTTCCTTCCGGACCTGACCAGGTTGGCGAGGCGCTCGCCCGCGCCAACCTCTCATGGGAGGATATAGGCCTGTTTTGGTCGTTCTGCAAGACGTCAGAAGTTGATGCGATATGCTGCGCGTCCATCTGCTTCCTGCCGGATGTAGGTGATCGGACCCGTGATGTGATCCCGTGCCTGCGGTGCACTGACAAGTGTCGCAGCGGTGTTCGGGATTGGCGCGAAAGCCCAGTTGGAGTGCAGCTTTGCGGTCACTGATCCAGCGGCTTTGAGGTCTTTGATCAAGATATCACGCAGGGTTTGCCGGGACGTATAGACGATGTCATCGGGTGCGATCTTTGGAAAACCGCCACCGCTTTTTGCGCGAAAGCTGTTAGTGGCCACAATGAAAACATCGCGGTCTTCTACGGTTTTGTCCTGAAAGCGCAACTGCACGATGCGCGTTGCGTTAGGGTTGATCTCTCGCCCTTGAGTGTCATAGCGCGCAGGTTGCGTGAGATCGATCTGGTAAGACAGGCCAAAGATCGCATCGCAATTATAGCCTGCACTTTGCGGGTTGATCAGTGGCTGATCGCTTTGGCCCGGTTGCATGCGGTTGTAATGCGCGGCGGCACGTTCCAGCCAGAGCCGCAGTTGTTTCCCCGTGCGTCGCACCGCGCAAAGATGATCCGCGAAGGGAAAAATGGCGGCCACATCGCGCAAGGTGATCGGGCCTATGGGGATGTCGATGTAATGCCCAAGCCCGCTCCGCCCGCCAAACCGGTATGACGATGTTGCTGCCAGAACGGGCGCGCGCGAACCCTCGAGCGCTGCGCTGACTGCCCGCTGCATCGCCTGCGCGAGGAGCTGTTGACTGAGGTCCGGCTGGATCGTCGCAAAATAGCTCGTGATGGGCACGGTTGTGTGCACCACCGTTTCTTGCATCTGCGCAACGGTTGCTATGTGAGGAGCCGTCACAAGTGCGCGCAGGTCTTGGCATAGTTTGCTCTCGGGGCCATTGCGCAATGAAGCCTTTTCAAGCCGGACCTGATGATCTGTAACCTGCCAGCCATGCGGCTCTCGGCGCAGATCCATTTCAATGACGCCGAATGATTGCGCCCCGAATTCGGCCATCACAGCGGGTTTGCCATGCAGACGACCCCCGGCGAAATCGGCCGGCCCGTTTGTGACAATGCTGGCATCGGGAAAGGCCTCATGGGTGTGGCCGAGCAAGAGCGCGTCAATGCCCGCAACCTGTGCCAGAGGCAGTGCTGCGTTTTCCATATGTGCGATATTGTCCGCCAAACCGATACCTGAGTGGCAAAGGGCCACAATGACATCGGCACCGGCGTCTTTGACTTGCGGGACGATTTCCTCTGCAGCCATGCGGATATCGGTTGCATTGAAGGCGGGTTTGCTTTTGTCGCCAGAGCAACCGGCAAACTGTGGCGGCGCGAAACCGATGATGCCAACCTTGATGGGGTATCTGCTGCCGTCATCGCAAAGCACATTCCGCTCCAAAATCGCGAAAGGTTTAACAAGATCGTTGCCATGAAAGGCCGGCACATTGGCGCAAACCACGGGAAACGTGGCCTTTGACAGGACTGTCCGTAAGAACGCTGGCCCGTAGTCAAACTCGTGATTGCCCAGTGTCATGGCATCGTATCGCAACATATTCAGCGCTGCGATCATCGGATGGGTCTGATCGGGCTCCAGGTTTTGCGCAAGAAAATCCGCAAGCGGATTTCCCTGAATGAGATCGCCGTTGTCACACAGGATTGTCGTGACCAAAGGATCGTCTCGCAACGCTGCTATCTGGTCGGCCAGCCTCATCAATCCGGTGGTCGGGTCCTGCCGGTCCGCGAAATAATCATAGTCCAGCAATTGCATGTGCAGGTCTGTTGTCTCAAGCAAACGCAAACGCCCTGACGGGGACTGCACGGCACAGGAACGGGGGCTCTTCATAGCGCAACCTTAGAGTGAAATATCGCGACCGCTACAAGATACGGTCGGAAAAAAATTGTAGTTGTGCAAGGTCCGTGGCATTTCGGCGCAATGAAGATTGCAGAAACGGTTACATTTGGCGGATCGGGCCTTGATCGGGCCGCAGAATTGCGCGGTCAGGCGGATCAGTTGCGGGGGCAGTGCGATGCGCGCGCGATCCTGATGTGGCGCGGCAAACCGATGATTTTGGGTGATGCTTTGGTGCGTCTGCCCCTTGATCACGCAGCGATGGTGGATGCGGCGGCAGACATGATCCTTTTGGGTCGCGACAATGGCGCACTGGTGTTCGCTGCAGATTTTTCGGCGTGGACGCCGCACAATCTGGATGCAGAGACACTGAACACCTTCCTTGACCCGTCTGAGCAGCACCATCCAGCCGTTCCGGACGCCGCTTTTGCTGAGCTTCGGGCGATCATGACCCGCCTGTCGCCCCGTGATGCCGAACTTGCCGCGACAGCCAAGGCGGTGATGGATTGGCACAGGTCCCATAGGTTCTGCGCGCGGTGCGGGGTTGAGAGTGCGATGGCAATGGGTGGCTGGCAGCGCAATTGCGCGGCCTGTGGCGGACATCATTTTCCGCGCACCGATCCGGTTGTCATCATGTTGATTACCTACGGCAATGCCGTGCTGGTCGGGCGCTCGCCGGGATGGCCCGAGGGGATGTATTCCTTGCTGGCGGGCTTTGTGGAACCGGGCGAAACCATCGAGGCGGCGGTGCGCCGCGAGGTCTTTGAAGAAGCAGGCGTGCGCGTGGGCGCTGTATCCTATCTGGCAAGCCAGCCTTGGCCCTTTCCGGCCTCGTTGATGTTCGGCTGCGCGGGTGAGGCGCTGAACAAGGACCTGACGATTGACCCTGATGAAATCGAAGATGCGATATGGGTAACGCGCGAGGAGATGGCCGAGGCCTTTGCAGGCAACCACCCCAAGCTTTTGCCTGCGCGCAAGGGGGCGATTGCGCATTTCCTGCTTCAGGCATGGCTCTCGGACCGGCTGGATTAGAAAGAGGCGAAGGAGACCCCGATGAAGTTGAGCACGCGCGAGGATATCGAGGCGCCTATCTCTTATGTTTACGGGCGTGTCAGCGACTTTGCCGGTTTTGAACGCCGCGCGCTGCGCCAAGGAATCGCGGTAAAGCGACGGTCGGACGCGGCACCCGAGGTTGGCACGATCTGGGACATCGCCTTTGATTTTCGCGGACGGGCGCGCAATGTTCAGGCTGAACTGACCACGCTGGATGTGGACCACGCTATCCGGATCGAGAGCCAGTCAGACGGCCTGAACGCAGATACAGAGATTGAACTGATCCCGCTATCGGCCACACGGACCCGCGTGATGGTGTCGTTCGAATTGAAGGCCAGGACATTGACGGCGCGTCTTTTGCTTCAATCGCTCAAGTTAGCCAAGACCAAGATGAACAAGCGGTTCAAGGCACGCGTGCTTGATTACGCCGAAACCGTCGAGGATGATTACCGGCGCGGCCAGTGATCCGTCTGCCGGATTACGCGCCGCTTGCCACCTTTTCGTGACGTCTGGCCGCAGCAGGATAGACACCCATCACCAGCAGATGGTCGGTGAAATAGCCAAGCTCTTCCATTGCAAGTTTGACGTTGGCATCATCGGGATGCCCTTCGATTTCGGCGTAGAACTGTGTCGCCGTAAACTCGCCACCCACCATATAGCTTTCCAGCTTGGTCATGTTGACGCCATTCGTGGCAAAACCACCCATTGCCTTGTAAAGTGCGGCGGGAATGTTGCGCACGCGGAACACAAAACTCGTCATCATCCCCGATGGGCCGCGACGGGTATAGTCGGGTTGGCGTGCCATGATCAAAAACCGCGTCGTGTTGCGCGCATGATCCTCGATATGGCGGGCCAGAACCTTGAGTCCATAGATCTCGGCCGCAAGCTCCGAGGCTAGGGCCGCAATGCTGGGGTCATCACCAGTCGCAACCTCGCGCGCTGCGCGGGCGTTGTCTGTGCTGGTGCGTGGTGTAATCCCGTTCGCGCGCAGGAATTCCCCGCACTGTGGCAGGATCACAGGATGGCCGTGGGCCTCCTTGATATCGCCAAGCGATGCGTCTTGCTTGCCAAGAAGATTGATATGCACGCGCACAAATGTCTCATCCACGATGTGCAGTCCGCTTTCCGGCAAGAGCGAGTGGACGTCTGCAACGCGGCCATAAGTCGAATTCTCGACCGCGATCATGCCAAGATCAGCCGCCCCGCTGCGAACCGCGTCGATTGCAGCTTCAAAAGTGGTGCAAGGCAGGGGGTCATAGTCCGGCCGCGCGGTCACGCAGGCCTCGTGCCCATAAGCGCCCAATTCACCCTGAAATGCGATTTTCTGAGACATTCGTGTGTTCTCTGTGCTGTTTCCCCCAAAAAGAGGCATTCGGTCGCGTCTCTATACCTTGCAACCTAGTGTGGGAAGCGGATAGATACCCACGAAACTTTCTACTGAATGGAACGCGACATGTTCGACACAATGACAACGACCAAAATTATCGGCGGTCTATGCAGCACTTTCCTCGTTTTCTTGCTGGGAGCGTGGTTGGCCGAAGAAATCTATCACAGCGGCGGGCACTACGGAGAGCAAGCGTATGTGATCGAGGTAGAGGGCGCTGAAGGTGAAGAAGTCGAAGTTGTCGAAGAGGTGCCGTTCTCGGTTGTCTATGCCTCTGCAAGTGCCGCAGATGGTGAGGCATTGTGGCGCGGCTGCCGGTCTTGCCACGCGCTTGAATCCGGACAACACGGCACAGGTCCCGCGCTTTACGGCGTCGTGAACCGTCCGGTCCAGTTTTATGATGATTTCAACTACTCTGGCGCACTTGCCGAAGCGACCGATGTCTGGACCCCAGAGGAACTCAACGCCTTCCTTGAAAACCCACGTGGTTACGCACCGGGTACAGCAATGAGCTATAACGGGATGCGGGCTGTCGAAGACCGTGCGAACCTGATTGCCTATCTCGCAACAATCGGCGGCTAATTACCGCACTGCAGGAAAAGAGAAGGTCGTCCGCTTGGGCGGCCTTTTTTGTTGGAATATTACAGTTTTCTCACTGCGAGTTCACAGAAACTCAACTTGAAACTTTGCCAAACTCTCCATTTACTTCATGTAGTCATGAAACCACGCCTAAAACTCGGAGACACTGATGCAGAAGCCACCCCGTTCAAGTGCCCAAACCAAGGTCCAAACTGCCCATAAGCACCAGCTGCGAAACTGGGCCTTGGGGTCTGTGATTGGCGTGGCCGCACTTTGGGCAGGCAGCGAGGCATTTGCGGATGCACATGAGACAATCACGGTCAGCCACGGGTACACCAACTTCGGCGAACTGAAGTACGGACCTGACACGGTACTGGACTATGTGAACCCCGATGCGCCCAAAGGCGGCGAGTTTTCGCAGTCCGCACAGGGCACTTTTGACAGCTTCAACATCTACACACGCAAAGGCGTCCCTGCGGCTCTGGCCACAATCGGCTACGAATCTTTGCTAACCTCGACGCTTGATGACCCATATGGCGCCTACTGCTATCTTTGCGAAACGCTGGAATATCCCGAAAGCCGCGACTGGGTTATCTTTAACCTGCGCGACGATGTGAAGTTCTGGGACGGGACAACGATGACCGCCGAGGACATCAAGTTCTCGTTCGAGTTGCCGCTGGAGCAGGGGATCACCGAGTATCGTTCGGTCTATTCGCAGTTTATCGAGAGCGTCGAAGTGCTCGATACCCACCGCATCCGTTTCAACTTTACGCCAGAGGCGCCGCGCCGTGATGTAGTGACCTGGGCAGGCGGCACATCGGCATGGTCGCAGGCGTGGTTTGAGGCCAACAAGGTGCGTCTGGATGAAACCGCTGATGCGCCATTCATGGGGACAGGACCTTATCGTCTGGATACGGTCGATATCGGACGGCAGATCGTCTACCGCTATGATCCGAACTGGTGGGCTGCTGATCTGCCGATCAACCAGGGCCGCAATAACTTTGAGACGGTTCGCGTCGAGTATTTCGCCGACGGCAGTGCGGCGTTTGAGGCCTTCAAGTCCGGCATCTACACTTTCCGCGATGAAAACAGCTCTTTGCAGTGGGCAACGGGCTATGACTTTCCGGCACGCGAGCAAGGCTGGGTGAATGTTGAAGAGCTGCCGGACGGGAACATCGGCACGGGTCAGGGCTTTGTGTTCAATCTCAATCAGGAGAAGTTTCAGGATCAGCGTGTGCGCGAAGCGATCACCTTGATGGTGAACTTCGAATGGATGAACGAAACACTGTTTTATGGTCTTTATGAACGTCCTGAATCGTTCTGGGACAATTCAGACCTCAAGGCCGTGGGCGCGCCATCGCCGGAGGAAATCGCGATCCTCCAGCCGCTGGTCGATGAAGGTCTGCTTGATGCGGCCATCCTGACTGATGAAGCGGTTATTCCACCTGCCTCTAGCACCACGGACCGTCCGCTTGACCGTCGCGCGCTGCGGGCAGCCTCGGCGTTGCTTGATGAGGCGGGCTGGATCACCGGTGATGATGGTTTGCGCCGCAAAGATGGTGAGCTGCTTGAGGTGACGTTCCTTGAGCGCTCGCCCCAGTTTGACCGCGTGATCAACCCGATTGTGGAGAACCTCAAACGCCTTGGTGTGGATGCCAAGCTCGAGCGTGTCGACACCTCGCAATTCATTGAACGCCGTCGCGCAGGCACATTCGATATCGTCAATGCCTCGCTCGGGCAGGGGTATGAACCCGGTCAGCAACTGGCGCAGTTCTTTGGTTCTGCTGCGGCAGAAGACAGTTCGCGCAACCCGATGCGCGTGAAACTGCCGGCAGCGGACCGTTTGATTGCGGAGATTGTCGCGGCGGAGACATTGGAGGATCTGACAATCCGCACCCGTGCTCTCGATCGCGTGTTGCGCGCTGAACGGTTCTGGATCCCGCAGTGGCAAAAGGGTGTGCACACCGTTGCCTATTATGACATGTACCGTTTCAAAGAGGTGCCGCCGCTTGGTTTGGCGCCGCTTGACAACTGGTGGTATGATGCAGAGGCAGGGGCCACGCTGCGCGCCGCCGGTGCGTTCCAGTAAGGTACTGACGTGGGAGCATATATCCTCAGGCGTTTGCTGCTCGTGATTCCCACCCTTCTGGGGATCATGATCATCAACTTTTCGCTGACGCAATTCGTCCCGGGCGGCCCGATCGAACAGATTTTGGCCGAACTCGAGGGCGGCGGTGATGTCTTTGAAGGCATTTCCGGCGGCGGGAGCGAATTGCTTGATAGCGGTGACAGCGACTATATCGGCGGGCGCGGTCTGCCTGCGGATTTCATCGCTGATCTCGAGCGTGAGTTCGGCTTTGACAAACCCCCGCTTGAACGCTTCCTCAACATGATGTGGAACTACATTCGGTTTGACTTCGGCGAGAGCTATTTCCGGTCGATCAGCGTCCTTGATCTGGTGCTGGAAAAAATGCCGGTCTCGATCACCTTGGGGCTTTGGTCGACTTTGATCGCGTATATGATCTCCATCCCGCTGGGGATCAAAAAGGCTGTTAAAGACGGCACGCCTTTTGATACATGGACGTCCGGCGCCATCATCGTGGGTTACGCGATCCCGGGGTTCTTGTTCGCGATCCTGCTGATCGTTCTGTTCGCAGGCGGCTCTTATTTCCGCATCTTCCCGCTACGCGGCCTGACCTCGGCCAATTTCGAAGAGCTGTCTTTGATCGGTAAGGTGCTTGATTACTTCTGGCACATCACGTTGCCTGTGCTGGCCTCGACGATCTCGGCCTTTGCGACGTTGACGTTGCTGACCAAGAACAGCTTTCTTGACGAGATCAAAAAGCAATACGTGATCACAGCCCGCGCCAAGGGCCTTTCCGAGAGCCGTGTGCTCTACGGTCATGTCTTTCGCAATGCGATGCTGATCGTGATCTCGGGTTTTCCGGCGCTGTTTATCGGGGTGTTTTTTGGTGGGTCGCTGATTATCGAAACGCTCTTCTCGCTCGACGGTTTGGGCCGCTTGGGCTTTGAGGCGGCGGTGGCGCGCGATTATCCGGTGGTCTTTGGTACGCTCTTTGCCTTCTCTCTGATTGGTCTGGTTGTGGGGATTTTGACGGATTTGACCTATGTGCTGATCGACCCGCGCATTGATTTCGAGGCGCGGAACTGATGGCAAGACGTCCCTTTCTCTCCCCGCTGAACCAGCGCCGTGTGCGGAATTTCCGCCGCAACAGACGGGCGACGTGGTCGCTGATCATCTTTGGTATTCTCTTCGGTCTGTCGCTTTTTGCCGAATTCATCGCCAACGACAAACCCATCGCCGTGAGCTATCGCGGCGAAATCCGCATGCCGATCTTCAGCTTTTATTCCGAGCAGGACTTTGGCGGTGATTTCCCGACCGAGGCCGGATACGGGGAGGTCGAGGTCGATTGCCTGATCGTCACGGGCGGCCTGCAAGAGTGTTTTGATGATCCCGAGACACTTATCGCCGCTGTGGATGCAGGCGAGACGCTGGATGGTGACTTTCAGGCAGGGTGGATGCTCTGGCCCATTATTCCTTATTCCTACAACACCATCGTTGATGTTGGCGGTGTCGCGCCCGCCCCGCCGAGTGCCGACAACTGGCTGGGCACCGATGATACCAAACGCGATGTGCTGGCGCGGGTGATCTACGGTTTCCGGTTATCGGTGACCTTTGCACTGACGGTCACGGTTGCGGCCTCGATCATCGGGATCATGGCGGGGGCTGTGCAGGGGTATTTCGGCGGCTGGACCGATCTGATCTTTCAGCGGTTCATCGAGATCTGGACGGGCATGCCCTCGCTTTACGTGATCATCATTGTCTTTGCGATATTGGGGCGAAGTTACTGGCTCCTTGTGTTCCTCACAGTGCTGTTTGGCTGGCCCGCCCTTGTAGGTGTGGTCAGGGCCGAATTCCTGCGCGCGCGCAATCTTGAGTATGTGCGAGCGGCCCGTGCGCTGGGCGTGCGCGACCGGACGATCATGTTCCGCCATATGCTGCCCAACGCGATGGTGGCGACGGTCACGATGCTGCCGTTCTTGGTGACAGGCGCGATCGGTGGTCTGGCATCGCTTGATTTCCTGGGCTTCGGCCTGCCGTCCTCGGCCCCCTCGCTGGGCGAGATGACATTGCAAGCCAAACAGAACCTGCAAGCGCCGTGGCTGGGCTTTACCGCCTTCTTTACGTTCGCGATCATGCTGTCGCTTCTGGTCTTCATCTTTGAGGGCGTGCGCGATGCCTTTGACCCGCGCAAAACCTTTGTGGCGGATGGCAACGTGGTGAAGGACGACACGCTTTTTGAGACCGAAGCGGCAAAGGCCCGAGCATCATGACCACCCCGATCCTTGATGTAAAAGATCTGCGCGTTGCTTTCCGGCAGGAAGGCACGCCAACCCATGCGGTAAAAGGTGTGTCCTTTCAGGTGCAAAAGGGTGAAACCGTCGCGATTGTGGGCGAAAGCGGGTCAGGAAAATCCGTAACCGCGCTGTCCACTGTCCAATTGCTTGGCGACAGTGCTGTAATGGCAGGGTCGATCAAATACGCAGGCGAAGAAATGGTTGGTGCGGATGAGCGTGCCCTGCGCCGTGTGCGCGGCAATGACATCAGCTTTATCTTCCAAGAGCCGATGACCTCGCTCAATCCGCTACACACGCTTGAAAAGCAGTTGGCCGAGAGCATTGAACTCCATCAGGGCCTGCGTGGTCCGGCAGTGCGCGCGCGGATCATCGAACTGCTCGAGCGTGTCGGAATCCGTGATGCTGAAAGCCGCCTCGGGTCTTATCCGCATCAACTCTCGGGCGGGCAGCGTCAACGGGTCATGATCGCGATGGCGCTGGCGAATGGGCCGGAGCTCTTGATTGCGGATGAGCCGACGACTGCGCTGGACGTGACCATTCAGGCGCAAATTCTGGACCTGCTGACGGATCTGAAACGTGACGCAGGCATGTCGATGCTGTTCATCACCCATGACCTGACAATCGTGCGCAAGATCGCCGACAGGGTCTGCGTGATGAAAGACGGGCTGATTGTGGAAACAGGGCCGACAGCGGAATTGTTTGCGCACCCGCAGCACCCTTATACGCAGATGCTCTTGGCTGCGGAATCAACCGGAGCCCCGGCACCGGTGCAACCGGATGCACCCGTGATTTTGGAAACAGAGCAGGCACGCATCTGGTTCCCGATCCAACGTGGTCTGCTCAAGCGGACGGTGGGGCATATCAAAGCGGTAAATGACGCGACCCTGACGGTGCGCGCGGGTGAAACCTTGGGTGTTGTAGGGGAAAGCGGATCGGGAAAGACCACTCTGGCGCTCGCGGTCATGCGGTTGATCAGCTCGGAAGGGAGGATCGCCTTTCGTGGCGCGGATATTCAGCACCTGAACCAACGCCAGATGCGGCCTTTGCGCAGTGACATGCAGATTGTGTTTCAAGACCCATATGGCTCGCTCAGCCCGCGGATGACGGTGGCTGAAATTATCGCCGAAGGCCTTGGGGTGCACGGGGTGGAACCCGGACGTGACCGCCGTGATATGGTTGGGGAAATCATGGCCGAAGTGGGCCTCGATCCGGCACTGATGGATCGCTATCCGCATGAGTTTTCAGGTGGTCAGCGTCAGCGGATCGCGATTGCGCGGGCGATGATCCTGCGGCCCAAATTGCTGATCCTTGATGAGCCGACTTCGGCGCTGGATATGACGGTACAGGTGCAGATCGTGCATTTGCTGCGCGAATTGCAGCAGAAATACGGGCTGGCCTATCTTTTTATCAGTCACGACCTGAAGGTCGTGCGCGCGCTGTCCCATAAGGTGATGGTGATGAAACAGGGCGATGTCGTCGAGGCAGGCGATGCCGATGCGATCTTTGACGCGCCGCAGACCGAATATACGCGCGCACTAATGGCAGCGGCTTTCGAAGGTAAGGTTGCCTGAGAAAAGTGATACCGTCGTGACTGGCGACCGCGTGGGATAGCAGAACTGTCCCTTCCTGCGCGGACGGGGACGCTTGATCCCTCCCGCCATTCTCAATTAGCGAACAGCCGCGTCCAGCTTTGCTGCGCAAATGAAATCGTTCTCTGACAAACGACCCAGTTCATGCGACGTGAATGTGACGTGACAATAGCCCCATCCAAAAGCAATATCTGCATGATGCCCCTCTTTGTCACTGATGAAGGCGGCGAGGTTAGCCATATAGACCGCCTTTGCAAATGCCTTGAAGGTGAATTTCCGAGACAGGCTTTCCGCTTTTTCGTCCATGTGCCATGCGGGATCAAGCTTGGCTTTGAGTGCTGCAATCTGCGCATCGCTCAGTGGTGGCACCCAGCCCTCGCAGGCCGCGCAGCTCTTTGTCGTTAAATCATTCACTGACATTTGTCTTTTCCGGATATGTCGGCGCATGCAGGCCGAGGGATCGGGCGTTTGCGATATCGGCAAGCAGGTCGCGCTGACATGTCTCAAGCAGTTGGTCGACGCTCTCCAGCACAAAGTAGATCGGTTGGTTAATGTCGATCCGGTAAGGCGTGCGTAAAATGTCGATCACGTCAAATGGCTTGCGCACAACGGATGGTTCATGGATTGCGTGGCCCAGCTCACTTGGTGAAGATGCAAGGCCTGATCCCAGCGCTTTGATCGTTTCGCCCTCTTTGATCAATCCAAACTCAACGGTAAACCAGTAAAGCCGGATCAACCACGCGTAATCGGCCTTATCGCACACCAGGCCCGTTTTGCCGATAAACTGCGAAAACTTGGCAAACCGCGCGTCAGTCAGCAACGGCGTATGCCCATAGATTTCGTGGAAAATATCAGGCTCTTCGATATAGTCGAAACTCTCGCGATCACGGATAAAAGATGCCGCAGGGAATGTGCATTCGGACAGCATTTTGAAAAACCGAGAAAAGCCGATCAAGGCGGAAACAGGTTCCACTTTCCAGCCCGTCAAATCAGTCAGAACCTGCGAAACCTCGACACATTGCGGTACGCGGTGTGTGGGCAGGTTAAGTTTCTTTTGGCCCTCAAGAAACGCCCGCGCGGCAAGAGCATTCACACTCGGTTGCTGCTGTGCGACCAGATCACGCCATACGGCATTATCGGCATCTGAATATGCGATAAACCCGTTTTCATCAGGTTGCTTAGCGACATATTTGGTATCTTTCGGCATCTTTGACCTCACGCATTCCTTGAGGCATGATGCTGTGAGAATGCAGAATAAAGTTACCTAAGAGTATTAATATGAGCCAATATGAGACAAATTTTTTCGATAAATATATGGATTGAGGCAAATCATGCTTGATACATTTGAGCGACTTATTCTGAAAGTCCTGCAGCGCAATGGACGCGCGAGTACGCATGAGCTGTCAGAGGCAGTGGGCCTATCTCCATCGCCTTGCTGGCGACGCATGAAGCGATTGGAGGAGGACGGCTATATTGTGCGGTACGCAGCGATTCTGGACAGTAAAAAGCTCGGGTTGCATGCATTTGCGCATGTCCAAGTTTCGCTTGTTGATCACAGCGAAGCCACGATCAGCGCATTCGAGGCCTTTATCGAACGTGACCAACATGTGCTGGAGTGTGCGTCGATAACCGGTGACTTCGACTTTATTCTCAAGATCGCAGCGAAAGATCCGGAAGCGCTGGAGCAATTCATCATGCAACAAATTCTCCGCCTTGGTGTGGTTCGTACAACCACGACCAACTTTATTCTCCGTCAAATGAAAGTGTCCGGCGGGCTTCCCATTGACGTCTAGGCGGTGTTTTGAAATCACCCAACCCGGCACTGGTTCGCGCCAACGTCAATCTGGTGTGTAAGGGACGAACAGTGGCGCTGTGACCGTGTCCTACCCTTCGGATCCGATCATGAAGCACGTGGTTCCGCGCGCCTGCAACCTGCGACAGGCCAGATCCGCCCCTTCACGGGTCAGCCCCATAAAGTTCGCGTCAAAGCCGCCGGACCGCTGCACCACGCGCCGGAGCGAGCCGTCAAGCGCGCTCATTTCGTTGAGTGCAACCCTCAGCAGGACCCGTTCCGCGTCATGACGGGTGTTATACCGTCCCACATTGACACCCCAATGCCGCCCACCGGACGTCGAGATGCGTGTCACAACCTCTGGTCCTGTGTCTGTGATGGCAGTTTGGGGTGTCAAAGCGGCAACCTGTGTCGGTGGTGAGGGGCGAGGGACAGGTGTGACCGCGGGAACAGCGTTCGCAATGACTTGCGTGGGTGGTGCTGTTGGGGTTGCGGCACCGAGCGCTTCGGCGAGTGCCGCATTGACCGTATCGGCGATGGCTGCGTTGATCAAATCGGTATCGACAGCAGCTACAAGGATTTCTTCGGAAACCGGCGCACTTGTCGGGCGCGCAACAGGGCGGATGCTGCGCGTGACCAGACCGCTGACACGGACGATCTTGCCGGGGTTTGCCTGCCCGCCACCATCCGAGCTTGAAAGCATCGGCGCCGGTGGGTTCGGGCGACGGATCGTCGCACGAGATGGTGCACGGTTAAAGCCCATGTCCATCAATTCGGTGATGCGTGCATTCCGGGCTGATGTGGACGATCCACCAAAGACGGTCGCGATAATACGTTCCTGACCGCGCTGCGCCGAGGCGACAAGGTTAAAGCCGGCGGCACGGGTATAACCCGTCTTGATACCGTCCCCGCCTTCATAGCTATCCAGCCAGCGACGGTTCGTGTGGCGCACGGTGGCAACCCCTGCATCGGCAGAGCGGCGCGAGAATAGGTTATAATACTGCGGGAAATCATAAATCACGTGACGGCCCAGCACGGTCATATCGCGCGCAGTCGACAAATGGCCGGATTGGGTCAGCCCGTGGGCGTTCAGAAAGTTTGTGTTGCGCATCCCCATCGCACGGGCGGTGCGGTTCATGCGTGTGGCAAAGGCAGCCTCAGAGCCCGATATCGCTTCACCGATGGCTGTGGCGGCATCATTGGCGGATTTGACAGCAGCGGCACGCAACAAAAAGCGCAGGGCAATTGTTTGCCCTTCGCGCAACCCCAATTTTGACGGGGGTTCGGATGCTGCAAGACGGCTGATGCGGACAGGGGTATCAAGCGTGATCTCGCCGCGCTCGATCGCCTGAAAGGCAACATAAAGTGTCATCATTTTGGTCAGGGATGCGGGATGCAGTGGCGTATCGGCATTGCGCGAATGCAAGACTTCACCCGTTCGCGCATCCATCACCATGGCCGCGTATGGTGCTGCGGCCGCACGGATCGGTGCGACCAGTACGCATACCAGAATTATGCATAGAAATAGCCCGCTGAGGGCCCGCTGTCCCAGACGACTTGTCACGTCGCTTGCCTCTTTTTCTGCCTCAATGACCCCGGATTTTTCCGGTGGTCTTATTGTTATGAGCAAACGCTAGCATAAGTCGCGTTTTCAGAAAATACCCTAAATTCAAAGACTTTTCCGGCGCTTCTCGCCTATACTCGCAACATGTAGTAAGGTGGCGCGATCATGGCGCAAGATAGCTGATTTTCCCGTCTTTCACGGCATGTTATTGATTGTGACAGATGGGGTTTTCATGCCCCACCTGTGCCTTATATATAACGCCAAGCACACAGGGCGGATGGAATGCGCAAAGAGTTTTACATGATGGCTGACAAAAAGGGTGACGACGACGGAAACGTCGGCGTAGCACTTGAGACAAAGCCCAAGACCAAGCGCCCGCCCATGTATAAGGTTCTGATCCTGAACGATGATTTCACGCCGATGGAATTTGTCGTCCATGTCCTGGAACGTTTCTTCGGCCTTTCGCATGCGCAGGCCTTCGAGTTGATGTTGACGGTGCACAAGAAGGGTGTCGCCGTTGTCGGCGTCTTCAGTCACGAGATCGCCGAAACCAAAGTTGCGCAGGTGATGGATTTTGCCCAGCGGCATCAACATCCCCTCCAATGTACGATGGAGAAAGAATAGCCTCGTCGCTATTCGCACCCCCAGATGTCCCAATCCCGTCTCAGCACCGCTATCGCAGATGGCATGATCGCGTTGCCTTCGGGCAACATTTCCCTGATGCGCCCATCAGCAACCTATGATGTCTCTGCGCTGCCGCGCGATGATATCCGCATTGTGCACGGGTTTTATCCCGATGTCGCTGCGTGGCAGGCTGCCGGCTATGACGTCCGCCAGGATTTGCAGCAGAGCGCTGTCGCTATCGTCGTTGTGCCACGCTCCAAAGCGCTGGCGCGCGCGATGGTCGCGGAGGCCTGCGCCAAGGCCGAGTTTGTGATCGTGGACGGGCAAAAGACCGATGGCGTGGATAGCCTGTTCAAATCCTGCCGCAAGATTTTGGGCGACCTGCCCTCAATCCCCAAGGGCCACGGGCGGATTTTCTGGTTTGCCGCGACAGATGCTTTTGCCGCTTGGACAGCACCTGAACCTGCGAAAGGGCCGCACGGCTATTTCACATCTGCCGGTGTGTTCTCGGACGGTGCTGTTGATGCGGGCTCGGCCCTTCTGGCCGAGGCGCTTCCTGCCAAGCTGCCTGCGCGCATGGCTGATCTGGGTGCTGGCTGGGGGTATCTGGCCGCACCCGTTCTGGCGCGCGACGGGGTGAAATCGCTTGATCTGATCGAGGCCGAGGCGCTGTCTTTGCAATGCGCCAAGCTGAATGTCAGCGACCCGCGCGTCCATTTCCATTGGGCAGATGCGACGCAGTTTGACGGATCCGGCTACGATGGCATCGTGATGAACCCCCCGTTTCACACTTCCCGCGCCTCTGATCCGAGCCTTGGGCGCAGCTTTATCCAAGCGGCGGCCCGCCTGCTTGCCCCGCATGGCAAACTCTGGATGGTTGCCAACCGCCATTTGCCTTATGAGGCGACCCTGACCGAATGTTTCCGCAATGTGGACATGATCGCGGGTAATGGTGCATTCAAAATATTCCACGCCAATCGGCCACAGCGCTGAGCGGATCAAGGGAGAGCAAAGATGTCATTTTCCATTTCTGGAAAGACGGCAATTGTGACGGGTGCAGCCAATGGTGTTGGCTTGGCCATCGGACGTCATTTTGTCAGAATGGGCGCGAATGTCGTTTTCGCTGACATGGATGAGAAAACACTGATCCATGAAATCGGGGATGAGGCTGACAAGGAAGAGAACATCCTCATCTTTGCCGGTGACCTGCGGAAGAAACTGACGATTGCGAACCTGCTGTCCGCCACCATTGATGCGTTTGAGCGTGTGGATATCCTGGTCAATGCCGCGCGGCAGGTGATGGAAACCGACCCCCTTGATCCTGACGATAACTCTGTCGAGGAACTGCTCCAGCAAAACGCGATGACAGCACTGCGCGTAAGTCAGGCTGTCGCGCGCCGCATGATCAAACAGGCCGATGGCGAAACAGGCGAACCTATTGGGTCGATTGTGAACCTCAGCTCGATTGCTGCGCGCCGTACGCATCCTGATCTGCTGGCTTATTCCGTCAGCTCTGCCGCGTCAGACCAGATGACACGTTCTTTGGCTGTGGCCCTTGCACCGCACGGCATCCGCGTGAATGCAGTGGCCTTTGGCAGCGTCATGAGCGCGAGCCTGAAAGGGTCACTCAAGGATCATGACGAAATGCGCGAAGCCATTGTGGAAAGCACGCCGCTGCACCGCATCGCAAGCCCGAGCGAGGTGTCTGATGCTGTGCAATATCTTGCGTCGGATGCCGCTGCCTTTGTGACCGGACAGATCATTACGGTCGACGGCGGCCGGACCTTGATTGATCCGGCAGCAGTCGCCGCGCATTAATCATTCAGGGTGCAGCGCAATACATTGAGCGACGGCCTGATTGGACGCTGCTTGTGATTGCGCGAAACGCTCTTCCAGTGAGTCCAGTTTCGCGCGCTCGGCATTTAGGTCGATGGCGACAGGTACCGCTGTCGTGAAGGTTTCGGTCTCATCACAGCGGAATGTAAATGTCGTTCCGTCCTCATTGCGCCCACGACAGATTTCACGCACCGTCCGAACCTCTTGCCGTTCCTCGATGGCGTAACCGCGTGCGAGATTTGCGCGGGTCTCGTTGATCAGACTGCTCAGAATACGGGTATCGCGTGTGACTTCACTGATGCACTGCTCGCGCGGGGTGGCGCAGGCCGTCAGGACAGCAAGGGGAAGAATGAAAAGAGCGCGGCGCATTGAGATGTCTCCGGTTTTGTTCTGGATCATCGTTGCATGATCATTATGGTGCTTAAAGACAAACAATACACGTTATTCAATATCAGGGACAAAGACCAAGTATGTCAGACGGTTTCGAAGCGGAAAAAAGCAAAGCATCATCATGGTTCCGCACATTGCGCGACGAGATCGTGGCATCCTTTGAAGGGCTGGAAGACAGCTACAAAGGCGAAGGTGAGATTGGCCGTTTCGAAGTCTCCGAGACGACGCGGACGTCGGATGATGGATCAGACGCAGGTGGTGGCTTGATGTCTGTCATGCGCGGTGGCCGCGTGTTTGAAAAGGTCGGCGTGAATATCTCTACCGTTTATGGCCAGTTGGGGGATGCGGCACAAAAGGCGATGGCCGCCCGTGGTGTGCCCGGGATGGCCGAAGATCCGCGCTTTTGGGCGTCGGGCATTTCATTGGTGGCCCATATGCAAAACCCCCATGCCCCTGCTGTGCATATGAACACACGTATGTTCTGGACACCCCATGCGTGGTGGTTCGGTGGCGGTTCCGACCTGAACCCCTGTATCGAGTATGCCGAGGATACCGCCCATTTCCATGCGACCCAAAAGGCGCATCTCGATCCGCATGGCAAGGACCATTACCCCAAGCTGAAGGCATGGGCGGATGAGTATTTCTATATCCCCCACCGCAACCGTGCGCGCGGTGTCGGTGGTATCTTTATGGACGACTATTGCACCGGGGATTGGGAGGCTGATTTCACGCTGACGCAGGATATCGGCAAAGCCTTCCTGCCTGCCTATGTGCCGCTTGTCGAAAAGCGCCGTGATACGCCTTGGACGGATGCGGATAAAGAGACACAGTTGATCCACCGCGGGCTCTATGCCGAATATAACCTTGTTTATGACCGTGGCACCAAATTCGGACTGACGACGGGCCATGACGCGAACGCGGTGCTGATGAGCCTGCCGCCTTTGGCCAAGTGGGTCTGACCTAGTCCACCTGAATAAAGCGCGGCCCTTCGATATCACGACTGTTTGGCGTGGTTGGTGATACACGTGTCGAGGCGGGCAGGACATTGCCCGCTGCCATCTGCATCAACGCGAGGCGGACCATGAAGGGCGGTACGTCTTGCGGAAGGCCCATCGCGATCATGTCATAGGCCCGCGGTGGTGCGACAGCGACAAATACCTTTGCCGCCCGCATCATGCGCAATCCAACCGGATAGGTCTGTCCTTCGCGTGCGCCGAGTGCTGAGACGTCTTCGGCGGTGGCCTGGATCAGGAAAATCCAAGCGCAAAGCAGCAACAGTCCCGCACGGACGACCGCACGAAAGCTGTAGTAGGCAAATCGCAAGGTGAACGGTATTTTCAACGCGGGCTCCTGTCTGCGGGTCCAGACTATCCTCTCACGTTGAAATATCCAGTCTCAGGCCCCGCGCACCGTATCAATCATCAATTGTACGTTGGCGGGATCGGCATCAGGCGTGATCCCGTGACCAAGGTTGAAAATATGCGGCCCGTTCGAGAGCGCATCAACGATGCGGCGTGTCTCGGACACCAGAGTGTCACCACCCGTCACCATATGCGAGGATTTGAGGTTGCCCTGCACGCAGCCGTCTTTCTGGACGTGTTCGGCGACCCAAGCGGCATCGACGCCGTCGTCCACAGCCACACAATCGGCCCCTGTGGCGGCATGCACACCTGCGTATTTCGTGCCTGCACCGCGCGGGAAGGCAATCACAGGAATGCCGGGGTGTTTGTCTTTCAGTGCGGCGGTGATGCGTTGCATCGGCTTGATTGAATAATTGGTGAAATCATCGCCTTCCAGCGATCCCGCCCAGCTGTCAAAGAGTTTGACGCATTCGGCACCTGCCTCGATCTGTTTCGACAGATAGGCGATGGTACCTTCGGTCAGGCGGTTGATGATGCCTTCGAAGACAGGCTTGTTCTCGGCCTTCAATGCATGGGCCGGTCCCTGGTCAGGCGTGCCTTGGCCAGCAATCATATAGGTCGCCACGGTCCACGGTGCGCCCGCAAAGCCGATCAGTGTGGTTTCCTTGGGCAGTTCTTGAGAGAGGATTTTTACGGTCTCGTAAACAGGGTTCAGTGTGTCGTGAATCGCCTCGATCGGTTTCAGCTTGGCCAGCTCATCCGCCGAGGTAATTGTCGAAAGCCGCGGCCCTTCGCCAGTCACAAACCACAGGTCCGCGCCAAGTGCCTGTGGCAAGAGCAGGATATCGGCAAAAAGAATCGCTGCATCAAAGCCATAGCGGCGGATTGGCTGCAACGTGACTTCGGCAGCAAGTTCCGGATTATAGCAGAGTGACAGAAAATCACCGGCCTGCGCGCGTGTGGCCTTATATTCAGGCAGATAACGCCCGGCCTGACGCATCATCCAGATCGGAGGCGTGGGAAGCGTTTCGCCTGCGAGGGCGCGGAGGATGGTCTTTTGTTGGGCCATGGGATGTCCTTTTGTAATCTTCCTGTGGTCCCAATTGCAGAAGAAGTTGTCAAGGGAGTTGTCAGGCTAGGTTTACACGTCTAACAATCCAGACATGACAGTGAATTTGCCCACCCCCGCTTCGCCTTTCAATATCGGAACCCGTGGTTCGCCTTTGGCCTTGGCCCAGGCGCATGAAACGCGCGCGCGGTTGATGGCCGCCTTTGATCTGCCAGAATATGCCTTTGAAATCTGCGTGATCAAGGTCACGGGTGACGCCATTCAGGACCGCCCCTTGAAAGAGATCGGCGGCAAGGGCCTTTTCACGCGTGAAATCGAAGAAGCGCTGCTGGACGGAACAATTGATATCGCTGTCCATTCAATGAAGGACATGCCGGTGGAACAGCCCGGTGGGTTGTTGCTTGATACTTATCTGCCGCGTGAAGATGTGCGCGACGCCTTTGTGTCGCTCGGCGCCAAAGGGCTGGATGATCTGGCACACGGTGCGACGGTTGGCACATCGTCCTTGCGCCGCCGGTCGCAGTTGCTGGCCAAGCGGCCCGACCTGAATATTGTGGAATTCCGTGGGAACGTGCAGACCCGCCTGAAGAAACTGGGTGATGGGGTGGCCGAGGCGACGTTCCTTGCGATGGCGGGTTTGAACCGTTTGCATATGACGGACGTGCCGCGCACCGCTATAGCGCCTGAAGATATGCTGCCGGCGGTGGCGCAAGGCGCGATTGGCATTGAACGCCGTAGTGATGACCACCGCGCCGCAGAGATGCTTGCTGCGATCCATGATGGGCCAACAGGTCAGCGGCTCGCGGCGGAGCGTGCGTTCCTTGCGCATCTGGACGGGTCTTGTGAGACACCGATTGGCGGCTTGGCGGAACTGGATGGCGGCGCGCTCCGCCTCCGCGGCGAGATTTTGCGCACAGATGGCACTCAAGTCTTTGCCGATGACGTGTCCGGTGCAATTGAAGATGGTGCCGAAATGGGCCGCGCAATGGCGGCGAAACTGCTCGCGCAGGCGGGCCCCGACTTCTTTTCCTGAGCAAAGGAATTTCACGAAATTCCTTTTCGGCCCACAAGAAAATTCGCGAATTTTCTTGTGGCGTTACGCTGGCGGGATCACCTTGCCCGGGTTCAGGATATTGTTGGGATCAAGGGCTGTTTTGATTGCACGCATCGCATCCAGCGCCACCGGATCCTTGCGCCGCTTCATCGTATCAAGCTTTGACACGCCGATCCCGTGTTCGGCGCTGAACGATCCGCCCAGCTCCTGCACCACATCCTCCACCGCCTCGACCAGCGCTTTCATTGCTTCAGGGTCATTGCGGCTGATGTAGCTGGTGTGATGGATATTCCCGTCGCCAAGGTGCGCGACGATCACTTCCTCTGCGTCGGGATCAATCGCTTTGATGCGCGGTGTCAGCATTTGTTCAAAGGCTGCGACCTTATCCAGTGGCACAGCCACATCGGTGTTCACAAAGACACCACCGAAAAAGGCCACTTCGCCTGCGTCCTCGCGGCGCTTCCATATTTCGCGACGCTGCGTCTCGTTCTGCGCGATGATCGCATCAAGAACGGTTCCTTCTTCCAGCATTGCGCCAAGTGTCTCTTCCAGAGCGCGCATGACAGGCAGGCTACCGTCCGCACCAGGAGCCGCGTCTTTGGTGCGGGTTGCTGCGACCTCAATCATGATGTTCACGTCGTAGTCTTCGTCGAAGGGACCGGTGACATCGGGAAACAGCTGACGATGTTTCCGGATATAGCTGCGTGGCATGTATTCGAAAGCCTCAACACCGTTGCCGGTCTCGTCCTGCAACCGGTAGAGCAGGGTCAGCGCATCGGAGAGTGAAGGTACCGCGACCATCGCTGTGGCATAGGCCTGCGGCTTGGGTCGCAGCTTCAGGACCGCAGCGGTGATAATCCCGAGTGTCCCCTCTGCCCCGATCACAAGGTTGCGCAGGTCAAGGCCGGAGTTGTCTTTGTGCAGCGCGCTCATCAGGTTCATGATCCTGCCATCGGCCATGACGACCTCGAGCCCGAGACAGAGCCCGCGCGTGCTGCCGTAGCGCACCACGTTTGAACCGCCCGCATTGGTCGACAACAGCCCGCCGATCATGGCAGAGCCGCGCGCGCCGAGGGTGAGGGGAAAGATCAGGTCATGCGCTTCGACCGCGTCGTGCAGATTTGACAGAACCACACCTGCGCCGACTGTTGCCGTGCGCCCCGCCACGTTGATCTCGGAAATCTCGTTGAGGCGTTCGACCGAGAGCATCAGCGCGTCCTGCGCCAGCGTTGCACCGGTCAGGCCGGTGCGGCCAGAGGCGGGAACGACAGGGGTTTTGGTTTCATTTGCGATCTTGAGGATGGCAGCCACCTCGGCGGTGCTTGCCGGACGCAGGACCGCCAGAGGGGTGGAGGTATAAGCGCCTGTCCAGTCCTTGCCGTAGGGCGCCGCATCTGCGCCCGTCAGGATGCGATCGGCGCCGATGGTCTGTGCGATTTGGTCAAGAACTGTCATGTCCATACTCTCCCTTGATGACGATTCATTAACGGCAAAGAGCGCAGTGGGAAAGTGGCCCCGTATGTTCGCTGCAACAGGAACGAACAGTTGGGGGATGGGGTGGTGGTGGCGTGGGGGAGATTTGAACTCCCGACCTAACGATTATGAGTCGTTCGCTCTAACCAACTGAGCTACCGCGCCGTTCCACGAGCGTCCGATTACGCAATGGGGGCAGGGGTGTCAAATCGATTCTGACAGTAAGGTGGGTTTAAACCCACCTTACGTGCATCAATCGGGTCACGTCCCCTAGTCGTACCGCAACTCGGTCGCTTTGCCGCGGAAGATAAAGTAGGACAGAACGGTATATCCCATGATCGTCGGCAATACGATGCAGGTGCCGATCAGGATGATAAACAGGCTCTCCGGTGCGCTGGCGGCCTCATAAATCGTGATCTGTTCGGGCACCACATAGGGGTAGAAACTATAGGCCATCCCCCCGAACGCGGTGATCCAAAGGGCTGTCGCGGCAGCAAAGGGCTGCCATGACCGGCGGTCTTCGGCATAAGGCATTTTGCGCAGCATGGACCAGAGCCAGACCACCAGAAGCCCTGACAGGATCGGCAGGGGCGACAGGTAGAGCGCTTCGGGGAAGCTGAACCATTTGTCAAAAATGCGCGTGCTCACAAAAGGGGTCGCAAGCGAAATCGCACCAATGCCCAAGACCAGCCCCCAAATGCCGCCTTTTGCCCATTCCACCGCTTTGGCCTGAAGCACAGCGGATGTCTTGTGGATGATCCAAGTGGCGCCGATGAAGCTATAGCCGACAGTCAGGAACACCGCCGTCAGTATCGCGAAACCCACATGCGCCAAAGTCCACTCAAGCCCCATGACGTACATGCCCAGCATGAAACCCTGGCTGAGCGAGGTCATCAGCGAGCCTGCAAAGAACGCATTGTTCCACAGGTGTTTGTGGGGGGCTGGTGCCTTGGCGCGAAATTCAAAGGCCACGCCGCGCAGGATCAACCCGATCAGCATGATCGCCACAGGCAGGTACAGCGCCGTCAGGATAGCCCCATGTGCAGACGGGAAGGCCACCAGCAACAGCCCCACCGCCAGTACCAGCCAGGTCTCGTTTGCGTCCCAGAACGGCCCGATCGAGGCGATCATACGGTCTTTTTCGTCGTCATTGGCGAAGGGGAATAACACCCCCACGCCGAGGTCAAATCCATCCAGGATCACGTAGATCAGGATAGACACGCCCATCAGGGCTGCAAAAACAAAAGGCAGCCAGATGGTGGGGTCACCAAAATAATTCATGTCTGGTTACTCCGCTGGCATGGCTTTGGGGGCCGCCGCAGGTGAGGGGGCGATGTTTGTGCCGATACTTTCGCCGCGTGCGGTTTTCCGTGCCAGATAGAAGATGACAAAGATATAGGCCAACAGAAGCCCCGCATAGACCAGCAGATAGGCGATCAGGGTCGACAGCACCAAGGGCGCGGGCACATCGGCCACGGCTTCTTTGGTTGTCATCACACCTTGGACCAGCCAAGGCTGGCGCCCGATTTCGGTTGTGTACCAGCCGGCCAGCGTGGCCAACCAGCCACTGAAGCTCATGCCGATCAGCGCATAGAGCATCGGTTTCGGCAGTCCTTCGACACCGCGCTTGCGGCGCATGATCATATAGGTGGCGCTCCAGCTGACCAGCAGCATCAGAAGGCCAGTGCCGACCATGACGCGGAAGGACCAGAACACGGGCGAGACACGCGGGTGCAGTACCTCTCCATCTTCGGTCACAAACTCGTTCAGGCCTTTCACCTCGCCATTCCAGTCATGGGTCAGGATGAACGACGCCAGTTTGGGAATACCGATTTCAAATCGGTTTTCGCGTGCTTCTTCATCGGGGATCGCAAACAGGATCAGCGGCACGCCAGTGGAGGTTTCCCAATTGCCTTCCATCGCGGCAACCTTCGCGGGCTGATACTCTTTGGTGTTCAGGCCATGCATGTCGCCGACAAGGATTTGCACGGGGATCAGCACGGCCGCGGCAATAATGGCCGTTTTCATTGCGACGCGTACCCCTTCGGTGCGCCCGCCAATGAGCCAACGGAAGGCGCTGACACCGGCAATCAGGAAGCTGACGGTCAGGAAGCTGGCCAAGACCATATGCGTAAAGCGGTACGGCATGGACGGGTTAAAGATAATGGCCGACCAATCGGTCGCATGTGCGACACCGTCGATCATCTCGAACCCTTGGGGTGTGTGCATCCAAGAGTTCAGGACAATGATCCAGAAGGCCGACATCATCGTGCCGAAAGCCACGAGGAAGGTTGCCAGCGTGTGCACCCAGTTGGGCACGCGGCTAAAGCCGAAGAGCATGATGCCAAGGAAGACTGCTTCGAGGAAGAAGGCGGTCATGATTTCGTAGGCCAGCAATGGCCCTGCGATATTTCCAACTTTTTCCATGAATCCGGGCCAGTTCGTGCCGAATTGGAAAGACATCGTAATGCCCGACACGACACCCATCGCGAACGAGAGCGCAAAGATTTTCACCCAGAAACGATAGGCTTCCATCCAGCGCTCTTCGCCAGTGCGGTTATAGCGAAGTTTGAAGAACAAAAGCACCCAGCCCAATGCGATCGTGATCGTTGGAAACAGGATGTGAAATGAAATATTCGCGGCAAACTGGATGCGCGAGAGCAGAAGGGTTTCAAGTTCCATAACGTGATGTCGTCTTTCTGGGCGGCCTAATCCGCTTGCAGTGCTAAATAGCATATCAAGGCGGTAAGTCAGGGGGGTGCGACAGCAAGGCGCGCTACCGTGTCCGGACCGCGTTTATGACGAAATCTATGAAAAAACAGCTAAAGGGATCAGCAACTTTTGCCAAGTTGACTTGGCGATCAAGTCGCCTTCTCAAACCGCCATTGGGTCACTTGATGGTATGCTGTATCAGGCGTGACCTTGATTGACGGAAATTGGCTGTTGTTGGGCGCGTCCGGCCAATGCTGCGGTTCAATCACGATGCCCTCGTAGACCGGCTTGCCCGGACGGTGTGATCCTGCGGCATCGTGGATCTGCATCCCGGGTTCTGTCGTGGCGAGGGTCATCTGCAGGCCAGAGGCGCCGGTCAGCCAGAGGACATCGCGCAGATCGGTCGCTTCTTGCGAGAGGCAGAAATTGTGATCAAGCGCCGGTGCACCTTTCACCAGTTTGCGGCTGGTGCGGAAATCCATGTCGGTGCCGTCAACGGCTGCGATCTCACCTGTGGGGCAGGTACGGTCGTCAATCGGCAGATAGTGATCCGCAGCAATCCGCAACGCGTGGCCTTCCCATGTCTCGCTACCATCAAGGTTCCAATAAATGTGGCTGGCGAAATTCATGCAGGTGGCTGCGTCGGTCGTGCCGTCAATCTGCATGGTCAGCGTTGCAGGTGCTGTGACCTGATAAGTGACTCGGATATCGCGGTTGCCGGGCAGGCCCGCTACACCATCGGGCAGGCGCAAACCCAACGTGACGCGATCAGCGGCCTGTTCCAGCGCCGCCCAGTTTTTGCGGTGGACACCCTCACTGCCTGAATGCAGGTGACAATCGCCGTTCTCGTTGCGTTCAAGTTCGTGCATCATGCCGTCAAGGCGCACGCGCGCATTGCCGATGCGGTTGGCAATCGGACCGACAATCGCGCCGAAATAATCCATGGACGTGGCGTAATCCGCGAACCGCTCTGACCCCAAGGTCAGATTGTAGGGCACCCCTGCAAGGCGCACCGCTTGCACGGTGGCACCCAGTGTTAGAATATCGACGCTCAGATCGCCGCTTGAGAGTGTGATTTGAAGCACGTCCTCCCCGTCTTGCGTGGTTCCGAAGTGGGTCATCACAGTTCCTCCCAATGCACACCCGCAGGAGGTATGGTTACGCCTTCCCACGTCAACGGCACAGCGGCATAGTTGAAATAGAACCGGTGCGTTTCGGTGTCGCGCAGGCGCAGACCTTCAGGCAGTTGCCTGGTTTCCATACCAAGCGCGTCACACAAGCCCGCAACAATCTGGTCAAACGTGCGGTCATCCGGCCAGCCAGCAAGATAGCGCAGGTTTTTGCTGCCCATGATCGCAGGCTGCCCTGCTGCGGTTGCGACAAATGTCTCGGCCTCGCCTTCAAGGTGCTCGAACCAATGCAGGAACTGCCCGCCGCCTTCCAGCGCAATCCCATCATCAGGCGGCATGCTTTCAGTCAGGGCGACGCTCACATCAAGCCCCGGCAGATTCGGGCCAAGCGGCGTGGGGATGCTCAACTCGTCGGTCTTTGTGTCGCTGCGCGGGCCGATCAGGGCGATGCCTTCAAAACGGACCAAAGCAGCGCGCAGCGGCTCCGAGAGTGACATGATCCCTGGTGCCATCACCAGCTTGTAGGCTGAAAGGTCAGCGGTATCGGGCGGCAGAATGTCGATATTCAACCCCGCCCTGCGCAGCGCGCGATAGGCGGCAAAGGCAAGACGGAACAACTCGAAATCCGCGCCCTGCGGCTGGGCATCCCAGCCCCATGCGCTTTCGTAATCAAAGACCAATGCGGCCTGCGCCTTTGCTGTGCCAACACTGGCCAGCGTTTCGATCTCATCAGCGACTTGCCGCGCTTCGGCCAATGCAGGGGCAGGCGCGCTGTCAGGACGCAAAAGCCCCGCATGCATCTGTTCTTGCGCGAAAGGGGCTTGCCGCCAGCGGAAATAACAAACAGTTTCGGCCCCATGGGCAAAGGCCTCCCACGCCCAAAGCCGTGCCATGCCGGGCAGGGGGGCGGGGTTGTAGGGAGCCCAGTTGACGGGGCCGGGCTGTTGTTCCATGACCCACATCCGGCCCTTGCCGACAGCGCGGTAGAGATCGTGGTGGAAGGCCTGATTGTCGGGGTGGCCCTGACGCAGGAACGCGCGTTTGAATTCCGGTGTCCCTTCTAGGCGGTCCGACAAAAAACCGATCGGATAGCTGTCCCAGGACGCGATATCGAGGTCGGCACCGACCTTCCAATGATCGAACGTTGTGATCCGCCCCATGTAGTTGTGGATCAGTGGCGCGTCGGTATGTTTGCGCAGTTCGTCCACCTGTACCTTATTGAAGGCGACCACCTGATCCGAACTATAGCGCCGGAAAGCAAGCTGATGCGGGTGGTTGGGTTCGGTCACTGTCAGATTGGGCAGGTCGATCTGATCAAACGTATCATAGTCCATCGACCAAAAGACGTTCCCCCACGCACGGTTCAGCGCATCGGTGGACTGGTATTTCTGCGCCAGCCAGTCCTGAAACCCTTTTCGCGCCGCTTCAGAGTAGCTCAGCGTTGTGTCGTGGCAATCGTATTCATTGTCGATCTGCCACGCAGCGATATGCGGGTTGCTGCCATAGCGTTCGCCCATGAGCCGCGCGATGCGGCGGCATTCCTCGCGGTAGCCAAGATGACTGAAGTCGTAGTGTCTGCGCGATCCGAATTTGCGGGGCTGTCCCTGCGCGTCAACTGCCAACATGTCAGGGTATTTGTCGACCATCCAACGGGGTGGTGTCGCTGTGGGGGTTCCGAGGATAATCTTCAGTCCCGCTTCGCCCAGAACGGCAATCGCACGGTCCAGCCAGTCCCATGTGAAGGTGCCGGGGCTGGGTTCCATACGCGCCCATGCAAATTCTCCGATGCGCACCCAAGACAGACCTGTCGCCACCATTTGGGCGGCATCAGTTGCCCATTGGTCCTCGGGCCAATGTTCGGGATAATAACAGACGCCAAGCGTGCGTTTCATGGTGTGGAACCTTCTTGAGAGATTGGGGTGCGGTTTAGAGGATAACCTGATGTTCGGCTTGTCCAGCAGCCTTCGTCGGGACGGCAAATGTTTTACCCTGCTCAGGGCCCTCTAGCCCCACGGCGGCACTGGTGCAGAACAGCGTTTGCAAATCGTCGCCGCCAAATGCCGGACAAGAGGTTTGGCGCGCAGCAAAATTGTAGCTCTCAAGGAAACCCCCGGACGGGTCATAGACGGCCACCCGCCCGACACCCCATTGCGCGTTCCACAGGTTGCCTGCGGCATCGACGACCGCGCCGTCAGGTCGGAACGGTGTGCGGCTGAGGTCGATGTGCAGCACTGGTTCGCCCTTGGGCCAGCCGTTGTCATCAAGCGCCACGCGCATGATCTGTTGCGTCGGCGTGTCGGTGAAATAGGCGGTTTTGCCATCAGGCGCGAAACAGATCGCATTGGAAATCGTGATCTCGGGGTAAAGCTGGCGCAGCTCGCCTTTATGGTAGCGATAGATCGCGCCAGCGCCGTCTTCGGCATCAATTCCCATGGTTCCGATCCAGAAACCACCCTGCGGGTCTGCGCGGCCGTCGTTCGAGCGCGTGACCGGATTGTCGGCCTCCAGTGGCGTGATGATCTCGGTTTCTCCGGTCGAGATATCAAAATGCATCAACGCGGTGCTGGACGCGATCAGCAGGGTGCTTTCACTGGTCCAGCCGGCGGCACTGACATAGGTGTCAAACTGCCAGTGCTGGCCTTTCGTGTGCAGACGTTTTCCCAGAATATCAAACCAGAACAGTTGCTTGCGCAAAGGATGCCAGAGCGGTCCTTCACCAAGCTGGCACTGGGTGTCATCGTAAATCATGTCGCAGCCGCATCATAGGCGGCGACCATATCGCGCGCCCTTGCTGCGACGTCGGCCACCGAAAAACCGGGTTTGTAAAGGGCAGAGCCAATGCCGAACCCATCCGCCGAAGCGGCCATCCATTCCGCAAAGTTGTCAGCCCCTGCGCCACCCACTGCATAGACCTGTGTGCCTACCGGCAACACCGCGCGGATTGCCTTGATGCCTTCAGGGCCAAGCAGACTGGCGGGAAAGATCTTGAGCCCGTCAGCACCCGCTTTCAGGGCCGCAAAGCACTCTGTCGGGGTCATGACCCCGGGCCAGCTTTGCATACCGGCGGTCTTGGTGGCGACGATCACGCGCTGGTCGCAGTTGGGCGAAACCACAAGCTTGCCACCCGCCTGCGCCACGCGCCCCACATCGTCGGTCGACAGCACTGTGCCTGCGCCGATCAGGGCGTCCGCGCCGTAGGCATCGGCCATCGCCTTGATGCTGGCGAAGGGATCCGGCGAATTCAGCGGCACTTCGATCTTCGTGATGCCTGCATCAATCAGGGCGGCGGCCATGGGGGCTGCCTCGTTTGGTGTCACGCCGCGCAAAATCGCGATCAGGGGGCGATGCATATGTTATCCTTTCAGGCGCTGATAAGCGGCCGTCAGGCCAGCCAGTGTGATCGTCGCCGCATTGACTTGGGTTGCGGGTGCGGCCTGTGTTGCCAAAGCATCGACATAGAGCTTTGACAATTTGCTTTCCCCGATCACCGCGATGTGCTGGCCAAGCCAATAGGGTTTTGCCGCGGCCAGTTCCGTGCCGATCAGCAGGCCGGACAGTTGCGCACGTGCCGCTGTCCCCGCCATATCGTTCAGCAACCCGTTGGCACGCAGTGAAAACAGCCGTGCGGCAAGGCGTTCAGGGCGCGACAGACCCATATCGAGCCCTTCGGCAAAAGCGGCATCATCCCAGCCATCGGCGGCGACCGAGTGGCGCAGTACCGTTTGCGTAGAGAGGGTGTCAAAGAGTTCACCGGTCATGAAGGTCTGAAAGCTGACAACTTCATCCGCGCTGACATGGACCCATTTGGTATGGGTCCCCGGCAGACAGATCACCCCGTCCCAATTCTTGTTACGCGCGAGAAAGCCGGTGACTTGCGTTTCTTCGCCACGCATCACGTCAGCGGGGGACATCTGCTTGATGCCGGGAATGACATAGACGGTCAGGTCAGGATGCGTCACGGGCGCTTGAACCAACCCTTCGGGCAACGTGGCGCAGGGGACCGCGGCATAAGGGGCCTCGACCCAGCCCTGGCGTGATCCGACCATGCCGCAGGCCATCACGGTTGTCGGGCCGTCAATCCAGTCCTGGACGACAGAGAGCAGGGCTGCCTCAAAATCTTCACGGCGCAGCTTGCCCATGCCTTGATCGGAACTGGCTTCAGCCAGAACCGTGCCGCTGGCCGACAAGGCCCAGGCACGCATGTTGCTGGTGCCCCAGTCCACGGCGATCCAATCGGCTTTGATCTGTGCTTGGGTCATCCGGTTCCTACCACGCCTGCGTCGATTACAATGGTCTGCCCCGTCATCATAGCGGAAGCAGAAGAGGCTAAAAACAGTGTCCCGCCGACCATATCTTCGGGACGCATGAATTCCTGCAGGCATTGCTTTTCCAGAAACGCTGCTTTGGAGGCGGGTGTCGCCCACATGGTTTCCTGCTTTTCGGTAAAGACCCAACCGGGGGCAATGGCGTTCACGCGGATACCTTTCGGTCCCCATTCACGGGCCAGCGCGCGGGACATGCCTGTGATGCCCGCATTGGCGGTCACATAAGGCACCATGCCTGCCAAGCCCATCAGATAGGTGATCGAGGAATAGTTGATGATGGACCCTTTCGGGGCCATCAGAGCCGCAGCCTTCTGGCATGCAAAGAAATAGGCTTTCGCGTTGATTGCATGCTGGCTGTCCCAATCCGCCTCGGAAATCTCCAACGCGTCATATCGCATATCGTTTGCGGCGTTGTTGACCAACGCGTTCAAGGGGCCATGCGCTGCAACTGCCTGATCCATGGCGGACTGAAGGGCGGGCAAGTCGGTGATGTCGCACTGGATGAAAAGCGGCGCGGTGCCGTGTTTGTCGCCCATCTCGCGCACAAATGCCGTGGCATCCGAGCGCCCCACAAAGGCGACACGTGCCCCCTGTGCCAGAAAACCATCGGTGAGCGCGGCACCAATGCCGTTGCCGCCACCTGTGATAAAGACCGAGGCACCTTTGAGGTCATGGAAGGTCGCGTTCATAGCCGCGCTCCTTCCACGACCCACATGCGTTCGGGAAAGGACCATGGCAAGGTAACGCCGTGGCGCATCAGATAGGCACCGGAGAGTTCAAGCGGGGCATCCTTCAGCGCTGGTGTCCCCCGTGACAGGTGATGCAGATCCTCGCGGTTGATCAGGTCGATGCGGTACATCGCATCGGGGTCCAGACCGGTCAGGCGCAACGGGCGCGGGGAAATCTGGGCGCTGGTTGCGGCCTTGCCTGCAAAAACCACAAAGCGCTCCTTGTCGCGGGCCAGTTGCTGCTCGGCGATGACCGCAGGATCGGCACTATCAAGGCGCAGAATATCGGCCATTTGCATCCAGTGGCGGTTGGCTTTCCACCAGCCTGTCACCTGCGTGAGCACCGCCGTTTCGCGTGCGTCCAATTCACGCGGGTCCATCTCGAACCCCATATGGCGCTGGGCTGCAACCCATGCGCGGAATGTGATATCGAGGGTGCGCCCCGACGTATGGCAATGGCGTGGGCCAACGTGGCTGCCGGTGACGGACAATGGCAGAAACAAAGCCGCGTCATGCTGGATGCGTAGCCGTTCCAGCGCATCGTTGCTGTCAGAGAGCCAGACACGTTGGGTGCGTTGCAGGATGCCAAAGTCGATCCGGCCACCGCCCGAGGCACAGCTTTCGATCTCGACGTCAGGAAAATCCGTGCGCAGCCTGTCGATCAGCGCATAAGACCCACGGGTTTGCGATGCATCGGGCATCGGCAGTACGCGGTTGTGGTCCCATTTGATATAGTCGATGGCGTGGTCGCGCAGGATCGTGGACATCCGCTCATAGAGATAGTCGCGCACCGCTGGCAGTGCCATGTTCAGCGCTTTTTGCTGGCGGCCAAGGGTCTGGTCCTCGCTGCCTAACACCCAATCGGGGTGCGCGCGGTGAATGTCGCTGTCCTCGTTGATCATCTCGGGTTCGAACCAGATGCCGAAGGTCATGCCAAGCCCGTGCACATGTTCGATCAACGGGTGCAGGCCGTCGGGGTATTTGCGCGGATCGACCGTCCAGTCCGAGAGGCTGCGGGTGTCGTCATCGCGGTTGCCGAACCAGCCGTCATCCAGCACAAAGCGTTCGGCCCCCAGCGCGGCCGCGCGATCAGCGATGTCTTTCAGAACAGGCAGTTTATGGTCGAAATAAACGGCCTCCCAGCAATTATAGTGCACAGGGCGCGGCGCGTCCGGCTTGGGCCAGGTCACGATCCGGTCGCGCAGGTGGCGTTGGAAGGCAACGGCGCAGCCGTTCAGTCCGGTGTCTGAATACGAGATATAGAGCGGCGCGGTTTTGAACTGTGTCGCTGCTTGCGGTTCCATGCTGGCCGCGTGCCCCCATTGGATCTGGCGGCGGCCGTCCTGCAATTCTTCGGCAATCATCTTGTGCCCGCCGGACCAGCCATAATGAAAGGCATAGGCCTCGCCTTGGGTATTGGTGGCACCACGGCAAGGTACGATCAAGCCTGGAAAGTGCTCGTGCCCTGTGCGGCCCGTGCGGTTTTCACGGTAACGCATCCCGGGTGCCCAAGCGGTGCGGGACAGCTGGAATTCGCCACACCACCGCCCCGACACGTCTATCATCTCGTCAGATTGCTGCGGTGCGGGCAGGACGGGGGCGGCAAGCCAGTGCAGATGCACAGGGCGGGTCGCATCGAGTGTGGTCTGGCAGGTGATCACGTGCGTGTCTTGATCGCTTTCAAAGCGCACGGTCAGCGTCAGCCCGTTGTCTTTGTCTTTGTAGGTGAGTTCCAGCGCACCGTTCTGCGCAACGCTCTCGAAACAGAACTTGGGCAGCAAGGGTGTTCCGTCGCTGTCGCGCAGAATCAGACCGGGTTGGCCGGGAAAACTGCGCGTGGCTTCGGGGCATACGGACAGGTCCGGATTTTCGTCCAGCATCCCGCCTGTGACATCAATCCTGTGGGCCGCCTGCAAGGTGTCGAGGTTTTCCCCCACTGGCAGCAGCGCACCCCAATAGACGACTTCAGGCAGTCGGTCGTTGCGGGCCGCCAGCACAAGGGTCTGACGGCCATCGTCGATACGGTAGGTTCGGTTCATCGTGGTTACTTTACTGCTCCGAGGGTGAGGCCCGCGATAAAGTGTTTCTGCATCAAAAAGAACATCGCGACAGGCGGCAAAGCAGCCACGATCGAGCCCGCGCTCATCAGGTGATAGGCGGCGCGGTACTGTGAATTGAACTCGGTGATACCGGCGGTAACGGGTTGCGCATCCGGTCCTTGGGTCAGGACAACAGCCCAGAAATAATCGTTCCAGATGAAGGTAAAGATCAGTACGGCAAGCGCTGCGAGCGCGGGCTTCATCAAAGGCAGGACGACGAACAGGAAGATGCGCCATTCGGCGATGCCTTCAACGCGCGCGGCCTCAATCAAGGGGAAGGGCAGGGCGCGGATAAAGTTGCGCATGAAAAGTGTGCAGAACCCGGTCTGAAAGGCGATGTGGAACAGCACCAGACCTGTTTTGGTATCATAGAGGTTCAGGCTCAGTGTCAGGTCCCGCACGGGCACCATCAGGATCTGGAACGGGACAAAGTTGCCCGCAATGAAGATGAAGAAGATCAGCAGATTGCCTTTGAACTTGTAAACGCCCAGTGCAAAACCGGCCATGGCAGACAGCGCCACTGCCCCGATTACTGTGGGGATCGTGATGAAGAGCGAATTCCACAGATAGCGCGGCATGTTCGACTCAAAAAACACGCGCCCATAGTTCGAGAAGGCCTCAAAACTGCTGGGGATGCCCCAGTAGTTGCCGCTTACGAAATCGGATTCGGGTTTGATCGAAAAGTTGGCGACGGCAATGAGGGGCAGCAGCCAGATGATCAACATCACCGGCAAGAGCACCTGATACGAGATCTGCCACGTGCGCGAGGTCTTTGCGATTGGGGTGGGAAACATCAGCGTGCTCCCTTTTCGTCTTGGTACATCGCGTAAAGGAAGTAGGTGATGAACCCCAGCATGATGAAGAACAGGATCACGGCAATGGCCGCACCATAGCCCATGCGGAACCCGAATTCGGATAGCGATTCCTCGAACATATAGAACGACAGCACACGGGTTGATCCGAAAGGCCCGCCATTGGTCATGACGCTGATCAGGTCGAACGACCGCAGGGCGCCGATGATGGTGACGACAAAGGCGATAAAGGTCGCAGGCTTAAGCTGGGGCAGGATCACATACCACAGCATCTTCGGACCCTTCGCGCCATCAAGGCGCGCGGCCTCGACCTGTTCGGGATCAACGGCGTTCAGACCCGTCAGATAGAGGATCATGCAGTATGCCGTCTGTGGCCACAGGCCAGCCGCGATAATGCCGTAGGTTGCCAATGTCGGATCGCCCAGCACGTTGATCGGGCCTGCACCAAAGAAACCAAGGATCGCGTTCAAAAGCCCTTCGCGCGGCAGGTAGAACCAGCTGAACACCAGACCCACAACGACCTGGCTGATGACAAAAGGGAAAAAGAACATCGACTTGTAAAAGCGGATGCCTGTGACGGTCTGGTTGAGGAAAAGCGCAATAAAGAGGCCTGCGGGGATCGCCAGCAGATAGAGCACCAGCCATTTGAGGTTGTTCCAGAACGACACCGAAAACTTGCGGTCAACATTGGCGTCACCCCAGCCAAGCAGGCGTTCGTAGTTGGCGGTGCCGACCCATGTTTTCTCGCCCAGACCGTCCCATTCATGCAGTGAAATCCAGAACGACTGGCCGATAGGGATGATGACGTAGATCGCAAAAAAGATCATCGCCGGCAGCAGGAACAGCCACGGGGTGATCGCAATCTCGTTGCGCTTGTACCAGCCGCGCTGCGGCCTGCTTGCGTGGGTGCTTGGAACGGCGGGTGACACCGACATGGCGTTTCTCCTGCTGGGTCAACACATGTGAAAACCACAGGTGGGCTTGCAGATGGGTTGCGGGCGTAGGTTGCACCCACCCTACGAAAGGGTGGGTGCGGTAGGGTGGGTACAACCCACCGTAACGTTAGTTGTAGATGCGCTGACGTGTTTCTTCGAGACGCATCAGGATGTCGTCAAGGTTGTCAGGGAACACCATGAACTCTTGCAGGCCTTCCATGCCGACAGACGCCATTTCGGCATCAAAGTCGCGATCAAAGAACTGCATGATCCCGCCGCCTGCATTGTTCGACAGCATATCAAAGCCCTGCGCGAGGAACTTGTCATTGTCGATCGATGCGTTGGCGTTCACGGGCAGCTGACCCAGAGCGTCGCCTGCGTTGATTTTGGTCTGCACATCGGCTGAGGTCACGAAACGCAGGAACTCTTTGGCTGCGTCCATGTTTTGCGCACCTGATGCGATATGGAACGTATCAGTCGGAGCGTCCTCGGCATAGTCGACGTCCGCGTTGATGACAGGGAACTGGTAGAAATCCAGTTGGTCATCGGTCAGGCCGCCGTCACGCATTGCGGCAACCGCAAAGTTACCCATCAGGTAAGCGGCTGCTTCACCGTTGACCATGAAGGGCAAGGCTTCTTGCCAGCTATAGGTCTGATGGTCGTCGATGAATGCGCCCATGTCGATCAGTTCGCGCCAGTTGGCGAAAGTCTGGCGGACGCGATCGTCTGTCCATTCGACTTCACCGCGTGCGAGCGCCATGTGGAAATCATAACCGTTGGTGCGCGAGTTGATGTAGTCGAACCAGCCGCCTGCGGTCCAAAGGAACTTGGTGCCGATGGTGTAGCATTTGATACCGTTGTCGAGCAGTGTCTGGCAGTTTGCGAGCTCTTCTTCCCAGTTTGTCGGCTCGGACAGGCCAAACTGGTCAAAGATGTCTTTGCGGTAGTAAACGCCCCACTGGTAGTATGTGTAAGGCACGCCCCACTGCGCGCCGTCAAGTGTCATCGCGCCTTTGGTCGATGCCAGTGCTTCGAATTCAGGCTCGGCCCAGAGATCGGAGATGTCTGCAAAGAGGCCCGCATCGACATAAGGACGCATCCGGTTGGCGGCATACCAGTTCACAACATCCGGCGGGTTCGCGCCCAGCGCGTTGCGGATCTGCGTTTTCCATGCTTCGCGGTCAACGATGGTCAGGTTGACTTCGAGGTTCGGGTGCAGCGCATCAAAATCGGCTGCCAGACCTTCCATCACTGCACGTGGTGCGGGGTTGGACATGTCAGATATGATATTCAGCTCTCCGGACAGTCCGTGAGCGTCTGCAGCCGCGGATGACGCGGTAACGCCAGCAGCGACCAACGCCGCGAGCGACGTTTTCAAAATGGAATGCATGGTTTCCTCCCAGTATGCTTCCGTGTGTAAACAGGTTTCATTATTTGAAACTTGGTTTTGGATGTTGATACTAAACCGCGAACAGGCTAGCCTTGTCAACAGTCGAAGGCAGCACCATGAGGAGATCGGTGCGAAATGCCCAAATTGACCAAGGGAGGATACATGGGGCGTGTGACCGGTGACGGCACAGTTGGAAAAGCGCTTGAGGTGCTGGATCAGGTTGCGGCCTTCGGGCGGCCTGTGCGTTTTGGCGAGCTTTTGGCGCAGTCCGATTTCCCCAAGCCCACTTTGTACAGGTTTGTACAGACCCTCACCAATCAACAGATGCTGGCCTACGACCCGGAACGGCAGACCTATACGCCGGGCCTGAGACTGGTGCGTCTGGCCCATACAGCTTGGGATCAATCGACACTCGCCCCTGTGGCGCGTCCGCATCTGGATGCGCTCAGCAAGGCCGTGGGCGAGACTGTGCACCTGGCGCAACTGGATCATGCGCAGGTGCTCTATATCGACAAGCGCAACGCGAATAAGCCGGTGCAGATGTACAGTCAGGCGGGCAAGGTCGGGCCTGCTTATTGCACAGGTGTCGGCAAGGTGATGTTGGCGTTTCTGGATGAGGATGCCATCGAGAGTGTCATCGAACAGCAATCCTTCCACGGCTTTACGGAGCACACGCTTGATAGCGCCGATGCGCTGCGGGCCGAACTGCATGATATTCGCCAGAACGGATATGGCTTCGATCGCGAAGAGCATGAGCCGGGAATCATCTGTGTCGCCATGCCTATCCTGACCTCGGCCGGCCGCGTGTTGGGTGCGCTTTCGGTCACCAGCACGACCAGCCGTACCAATCTTGCAGGGTTGGAAGCCTATGTGCCGATCCTGCGCGAGACGGCCGATAAAATTACACGGGATGCCCAGAACTGGAGCTTTCCGGACTACCAGACAAAAGAAACAACAGGGATATAAGCCATGTCAGGTGTAACGCTGAAGAACGTCATCAAGCGCTATGGCGATGTACAGGTCATTCACGGCATTGACCTTGAAATCGCGGATGGCGAATTCTGCGTTTTTGTCGGCCCGTCGGGCTGTGGCAAGTCGACGCTTTTGCGTATGGTTGCGGGGCTAGAGGAGACCACCGAAGGCGCGATGCATATCGGAGATCGGGATGTCACGCGCATGGACCCCTCTGAGCGCGGTGTCGCGATGGTGTTCCAGACCTACGCGCTCTATCCGCATATGACCGTCAAGGACAACATGGGGTTTGGCCTGAAAATGAACGGCCATCCCAAAGCCGAGATCGCGGCCAAAGTGGCCGAGGCGACGCGGATTTTGAAACTTGAACCTTACCTGGATCGCAAACCCGCGGCCCTGTCCGGTGGCCAGCGCCAGCGCGTGTCGATTGGTCGCGCCATTGTGCGGGGGCCCGAGGTGTTCTTGTTCGATGAACCCCTTTCCAACCTTGACGCTGAACTGCGGGTCGAGATGCGTGTCGAGATTGCGCGTCTGCACAAGGAAATCGGCGCCACGATGATTTATGTGACCCATGATCAGGTCGAGGCGATGACATTGGCCGACAAGATCGTCGTGCTGCGTCTGGGTGTGATCGAGCAAGTGGGCGCGCCGATGGATCTCTACCGCGATCCGGACAACAAGTTTGTGGCGGGCTTTATCGGATCACCCGCGATGAATTTTGTGAGCGGTATGGTCAAGGGCGGCAGTGTTGACGCACCGGGTTTGGCCGCCCGCTATGACGGCTTGGTCAGCACGGCCTATGAAGGCAAGGCTGTCAGCGTAGGCGCGCGCCCCGAGCATATCGTCATTGATCCCGATGGGGATACGCATACGGTTGAATTGACCGAGAGCCTTGGTGGGGTCTCATTCGCCTATCTGACATCCGCAACGGGCGAGCGCATTGTTGTGGAAGAGCGCGGGGACGAACGGACCGCTGAAGGGGCCCGCGTCGGGATCAGGATTGATCCAAACCGCATTTTTCTCTTTGACGCGGAAACAGAACTGCGCATCCGGAGCTGAGGGTGGCGGGGGCTTTGCCCCCGGCCCTGCGGGCCTCCCCCAGGATATTTTCGGGCCAATAATAACGGGTCAGCGTTTGCCGTAGTAAAGGCCCACGACATGCTCGGCTTGGGCGAAGAACAGCCAGCGGAGCGTGAGCACGCCTGTGATATGGCTGAGAACCGCCAGTACGGCAAGAATGTGGTTGAACGGCAAAAGCAGCAAGATCACCGGAAGGACGAAGGCCAGAGCGATCGTGATGATGCGCAGTTTGTCGGCGTGTTTGCGCCCGACCTGATAGATAAATTCGCGCATCAGATAGTTGGTGCCGGTGTGCGGAGGCTCGAACGCGCGGACCTTGCCGATGTGGCCGAGGCCGGTCGCGGTTGCCATGTCTGTACCGGAGGTCTGGAAACGGGTGTCGCCCGAGAGCCATGCAAAGACTTGCAGGGCAGCGCCTAGGACGAAGAGCACGGTTGCGATGGTGACTTGCCCCGATAAGAGCGCGCCGCCGCCGACAGACAGCAGCAAGTACATTGCCGGTGTTGTCCAGTGCCGCCAGCGCGGGACGGTTTTCATCTGCGCGTAGATCATCGACGTTGTGAAGACCACACCCAGCGATGCCAGCCCGCCGATGACCCCGATGAGCGCCAGCCGTGTCTCTGCAAAGACCAGACCGGCACCGTAGACCGCCATGACGATCAGCGCAAAGACTGCGCAAATGCCTTCACGGCTGAGCCAGCTGGTTTTCCATTGGCTGAAGGCTTTGATCGCGCGTTCGGGGTGGCCGAGGTGGAATGTCGAGGCAATCAACCCGCCCACCGCAAAGAGATAGGCGATGGTGAACCAGATGAACGCGCCCATCCCGGTCGGTACGATTGCGCCCATGCCAAGCCAGAAGAGCAGGCCGAAGCCGAGGCCCGAGAATGTGTTGAAAATGATAACAGAAGCTGCGGGATGCATTATTTGGCTCCTCCGGGCAGGGATGAGAGGGCTTTGTCGAGCCAGCCGACAAAGCCCTTGCCGTCGCTGGCGATGGGCTCAAGGTAGGGGGCCAGCACGTCGAACTCGGGCATTTCGTCTTTGGGGCGGGGGGGCAGGTATTTGTTGACCGGCTTGGTGCCTTGTTCGGGCATCAGATCAAACCCGCCGCGTTCGGCCACCAGTTTTGACACGTCGCTGTCTGCATCGCCCAGATCGCCAAAGTGGCGGGCACCGGCAGGGCAGGTGCGCACGCAAGCGGGCTGGCGGTCTTCTTCGGGGAGGTTTTCGTTATAGATGCGGTCCACGCAGAGGGTGCATTTCTTCATCACCCCTTCCTTGGCGTCCAGTTCCCGCGCGCCGTAAGGGCAGGCCCATGCGCAAAGACCGCAGCCGATGCAGTCACTTTCGTTGACCAGAACGATGCCGTCCTCGGCGCGTTTATAGCTGGCCCCTGTCGGGCAGACAGTGACGCAGGGCGCGTCTTCGCAATGCAGGCAGGATTTGGGGAAATGGATGAGTTGGGCTTCGCCCGCTGCCGGTTGCACCTCATAGGAGTGGACGCGGTTGAGGAACGTGCCAGATGGATCGGCACCATAGGCATTTTGATCCGACAGTGGCGCGCCATAATTTTCGGTGTTCCAGCCTTTGCATGAGACGACACAGGCATGGCAGCCCACACAGGTATCAAGGTCGATCACGAGGCCGAGTTTTTTAGCGGAAGGTGGCGGGAGTTGGGTCATAGCTTTGTCCCTGTTGCAAGCACCGGAGCCTCCGGCGGAAGTATTTCAGGCAAGATGATAAGGGTCGTCTGGTCGCCGCCTTTGCGGTTGTCCCATGTGGCGATGTACCAGATGAAACTGCCCAAAGTCAGGGCGACGAAGGCTGCGATGATCAAGAGCACTTGTCGGTTGGTCATTTGCCGACCTTCCATGCGAGATTTTTCGGTCCTTTGGGGACCGGTGATTTGATCGCCGGCATGACCGGCTGGGCCTCGTTCGGCACGGCGGATTTCTCGATCTTGACCCGCAGGTCGAACCATGCGGCTTGCCCTGTGATCGGATCGGAGTTGGCCCAGCGCAGACCATCACCTTTGGGTGGCAGCAATTCGTGGATCAGGTGGTTGAGCAGGAAACCCTTGGTGGCCTCGGGTGCCTTTTCATCCAGCGCCCATGCGCCTTTGCGTTTTCCGATCGCATTCCATGTCCAGACGGTATTGGGGTTGAGCGACGCCTGATGGGCGACAGGGACGGTGATGGACCCGTGCACCGAGGAAACGCATGCCCAGTCGCCTTCCTGAAAGCCGTTGGCCTCCCAGATCTTTGTCGGCACATAAAGCGGGTTATGCCCGTGGATCTGCCGGAGCCAGGCGTTTTGTGTGCCCCATGAATGGTACATCGCCATAGGCCGTTGGGTCAGCGCGTGGATCGGGTATTCGACCGGATCGGCGTGTCCGTCCTCAAGCGGGGGGTACCAGAACGGGAGCGGGTCCATCGTCAGCTTCAGGCGTTCACGCAGATGTTCGGGCGGTTGGCGCGTGCCGATACCTTCGGCGGCGGCCTGGAATTTGCGCAGAGGTTCGACGTAAAGCTGGAAGATGTAGGGTTGGACCACATCATAGAACCCCATCTTCACGGCCCAGTCCTGATACTCCATGCTGAACGGTTTGTAGTAAGCTGCGTTTTCAGGAACGTGTTCGATCCAGAAGCCGCCGTTGTCGATGTAGTTCTGGATCTGGTCGGGGTTCACTTCGCCGCGACCTTTGCCTGTTCCGTCTGCATTGCGGAAACCGGCCAGCGGGCCGACGCCGGGGCGACGGATGTGGTTGGTGATATAATCGGCGTAGTCCGCATATTTCTGGCTGCCGTCTTCGTTCACAAACCCGGGCAGGCCGAGCCGCGCGCCCAGATCGCAGAGCACAGACTGGAACCCGCGCACATCACGGTCAGGCTCGACCACGGGCCAGCGGATCGCATCGGCCACGCCGTCGGCCTCGCAGATCGGGCGGTCGAGCAGCGAAATACAGTCGTGCCGTTCCAGATAGGTCGTGTCAGGCAGGATCAGATCGGCGTAGGCCACCATTTCCGAGGAGTAGGCATCGGAGTAGATGATCTTGGGGATCACATAGTCGCCGTTTTCATCCTTATCGGTCAGCATTTTATGCACGCCGCCCACGTTCATGGAGGAGTTCCAGGACATATTCGCCATATACATGAATAGCGTGTCGATCTTGTAGGGCACACCCGCGTGCGCGTTCGAGATCACCATATGCATCAGGCCGTGCGCCGACATGGGGTTTTCCCATGAATAGGCCTTGTCGATGCGGGTGGGGTTACCTTCTGCATCCAGCAAGAGGTCTTCCGGCCCTTGGGTATAGCCAAGGTGCGGGCCGTCAAGCGCGGCACCGGGGGTGACTTTGCCATGCGGCTTGGGGTGGGCTGTGGCCGGTTTGGGGTAGGGCGGTTTGAAACGCATACCACCGGGGACTTCGACCGACCCGAGCAGGATTTGCAGCACGTGCAGCGCACGGCAGGTCTGGAACCCGTTGGAATGCGCGGAAATTCCGCGCATTGCGTGGAAGCTGACAGGGCGACCAATCATCTTGTCGTGTTTTTTGCCCCGGAAGTCAGTCCATGGGCGGTCAAGCTCAATCGCTTCGTTAAAGGCAACGCGGGCCAGATCGGCGGCGATCGCACGGATGCGCTGGGCAGAAATCCCGCACCGCTCGGCCACAGCTTCCGGCGCGTAGTCTTCGGATAGGTAGCGGTCCGCCATCTGGTGGAAAACGGGTCGGTGCGTGACACCTTTGGCGCGGTAGGTTGCGGCCAGATCGGGTTCGACCCCCTGACCGTTCCAAGGCGCCAGATCGCCGGTGCGCCGGTCGATGACCTGTGGTTGCCCGTCTTCATCGCGCAGGAACAGACCGAACTGTTCGGACTTCGGATCTTCGTTCACCAGCACGGAGGCGTTGGTGAAGCGCGCCAGATAGTCCAGATCGATTTTGCCCGCTTTCATCAGGCAGTGGACCATGGCGAGGATGAACAAGCCGTCCGTGCCGGGGGTAATACCCACCCAGTCATCGGCCACAGCGTTATAGCCTGTACGGATCGGGTTCACACCGATCATCCGCGCGCCGCGTGCCTTGAGTTTACCGATACCCATCTTGATGGGGTTGCTGTCGTGGTCTTCGGCCACGCCAAACAGCATGAAAAGCTTGGTATGGTCCCAATCGGGCTGGCCGAACTCCCAGAACGCGCCACCCATCGTATAGATGCCCGCCGCCGCCATATTGACCGAACAGAACCCGCCGTGGGCTGCATAGTTGGGGGTGCCGAAACCCTGTGCCCAGAAGCTGGTAAAGGATTGTGACTGGTCGCGGCCTGTGAAGAACGCGAGCTTTTCGGGAGCTTTTTCGCGGATCGGCGCCAGCCATTCGGTTGCCAGTGTCAGCGTCTCTTCCCAGCTGATCTCCTCGAACTCACCCGAGCCGCGTTCCCCCACGCGCTTGAGCGGTGCGCGCAGCCGTGAGGGTGCATTGTGTTGCATGATGCCGGCAGACCCTTTGGCACAAAGCACGCCCTGGTTCACGGGGTGGTCCTTGTTACCCTCGATATAGGCAACCTTGCCGTCTTTCATATGCACATTGATCCCGCAGCGGCAGGCACACATGTAGCAGGTCGTCTTGCGCACCTCGTCCGAGACTTTGGGCGATGTATCGAGTTGTGGCTGATCAAGTGACATCTGGAGACCTTTCAAGCGAATTGGGTGCGGACAAGGGCGGCACCTGCCAAAGCACAAAGCAGTGACAGGCAGGCAGGGCGATAGTAGGAGGCAAAACGCGGCGTGAACAGGCGTTGACCAAGGAACACACCGAGCGTTGTCGGGATAGCAAGGCTCAGGCCGCGTGCGGCAGCAGTACTGTTCATCACGCCGAACCAGAGCAGCATGATGAGCGAGGTCAGCGAACTGACAAACAGAAAGAGCACGAGGGCTGCACGCATTTTGGCAGCGGGCGCATCCTGCGAAAGCACATAGATCGCGATCACCATGCCGCCCACGCTGGCAAGACCTGTGACGATACCTGCGGCGATGCCCGAACCATAAAGCCCCGCTTTGGTTGCCAGAAACGCGAGCCGGATTTTGGCAAGTTGGGTCAGCGCAAGCGCAATAATGACTGTCAGAGCAATCAACTGGCTGGCTTCGACAGAGACAGAAGTCGTCAGTAGCAGACCGAAAGGTACGCCGATGGTTGATCCAATCACCAGGCCCATGACGATACCGCGGTCCGCCTCTTGCCATCCACCCCTTGCCATCAGCACCGAGGCGGTCATTTCAAGCCACCAGCAGATCGGGATGATTTGCACGGGCGGCAGGATGATGACGGCGCTTGCCATCACGACCGCCGAAAGCGCGAAGCCGGAAAACCCGCGCACGATCCCGGCCACAATCACGATCACCGTCAGGATCAGGAATTCCTGTCCTGTCAGATCAAGTGTTGCAAGCAGGCCGTCCATCATTCAGTGCCCCTGCGCAATCAGCGCCAGCGCATCGCGGGCGATTTGTTTTTCTTCGTCTGCGACGATGACATGCACCGGTACGCGGCCAAAGCAGGACAGCAATTCCATGATCCTGTCGCGTACAGGGGCCGCGTTTTCGCCGATACCGCCGGTGAAGGCGACAGCATCAAGCCCGCCCATCGCGACTATGGCTGATCCTGCATGACGGGCAGCCCAGTAGCAGAAATGTTCAACGGCGAATTTGGCGGCTTCGTCGGTGCGCTCAAGCAGCGTCTTCATGTTGTTTTCGCCTGCAAGCGCCTGCAAACCCGAAGTTTTGTTCAGCATCCGGTCGGTTTCATCTTCGCCGAGCGATTTGGACATGCGTAGCACCGCAGCCCCGTCAATATCGCCGGACCGAGTGCCCATCGTAAGTCCCGAGAGCGGAGAATATCCCATCGAGGTGGCGATCGACTTGCCGCCCTTGATCGCACAAAGGCTGGCCCCGTTGCCAAGGTGAAAGGCCAGCAGGTGCTCCGGCAATGCCGCGCCGAATTCGGCAACCATATTGGCATAGGACAGCCCGTGAAAGCCGTAGCGCCGGATGCCCGCATCATGGTGCATCTGCGGGATGGCATAGCGCGTCGCGACCTCGGGGTTGGTGGCGTGGAACGCTGTCCCGAAGCTGCAATATTGCGGCAGATCAGGGGCCAGTTTTTGCAAGGCATAGACGCCTGCAAGGTTGTTGGGGTTATGCAAAGGGGCAAGCGGGATCACGCTTTCAATAGTGGCAATCACCGGTGGGCGCAGGCGCGCGGGCGCTGTCATCACCGCGCCGCCATGAACAATCCTGTGCGCTGCGGCGGTAAAGGCGTTCAGCGGATAGCCCGCATCACGCAAGGCCGCCAGCATCAGGTCAAGCGCTTGCGCATGGTCTCGCGCCGCGACTGCACGTATGTGATCGCCCAGCCGCAATTCGCCCGCAGACCCAAGGTCCGTGACACGACCCGCAGTGACAGAGCGGAGCGCTTCATCAAAGACCTCGATCTTGAGCGAGGAGGAGCCTGCGTTCAAAACCAAGATCACTTTGGCAACCCGCAACTGATGGCGGCCAGGGCCGCAGAAGCGATCCGGGCCGCAGGTGGATCTGCGCGCGAGGTCAGGAGGATCGGCACTTTCGCACCGGTCACGATGCCTGCGGCACAACCGCCGGTCAGATAGACGAAGGCTTTGAACAGCGCGTTGCCGGAAACGATGTCGGGCACGATGATGGCATCGGCATGGCCCGCGACAGGATCGCCAGTCAGCTTCTTGGTCGCCGCCGCTTCGGGTGACATGATCAGGTCAAAGGCCAGCGGGCCAGAGACATCAATGCCTTCAACCTCTGCGCGCGCCCAGTCGGCCAGATCTTTGGCCTCCATCGATGAGGGAACGGAGGGAATGGCGCTTTCGGTCGCTGACAGGATCGCGATCTTCGGGCGGTCATTGCCCAGCTTGTTAAGTAGTTTTTTGATTTCGATAATTGACGACTGGCGCGTCTTGATATCGGGGGCCACGTTGACGGCCGCGTCCGAGATCAGGATCGGCTTGCCGCCATCGGGATGGGAAATGTGGAAGATATGCACAAAGCGCTGACCTGTGCGCAGCCCCGCATCGCGGGCCACGGCGGTTTTCATAAAGACATCGGTATGCAGCTGCCCTTTCATCAGGACGTCAGCTTCGCCTGCACCGCAAAGGGCAGCGGCTGTACGGCCGGCTTCTTCCTCGCCAGTGGTGTCGTGCAACTCGTAGCCCGAAATATCCCAATCGAGCCTTGCCGCCTCGGCGCGGATCATATCGGCCTCACCCACAAAAACGGGTACCATAATGCCGGCTTTGGTGGCGTCCTCGGCGGCTTCCATCGGCAGCGGCGATCCCGCACGTGCGATGGCGACGCGGGGGGCGCCAAAGCTTTGCGCGCGTTCAATCAGGTCTGCCGGGGCCTTTGCCTCACGGGTGGAAAGGAAGGGTGATGTCATTTTACATGCCTTTCAATACGCGCAAGAGCCCCAGAACCGAGAGCGTCATCAGCAGCATCACCGCAAAGCGCCTGAATGTCGAAGGGGAAGCGGAAAGAAACTGCCGTCCGCCCAGCCAGACACCCAGACCCAGCAAGGGAAACGCCATGACAAGGCCAATGGCGGTATCCCAGCTGACCAATCCGCCCGCCCACAAAAGCGGCAGGGTGATGATGTCGAGCCCCGTCAGGTAGACAATCATCGTGGCCCGAAAGGCTGCGGCCTGCATTGGTTGCGCGGACATGAAGGCTGCGACGGGCAAGCCGCCGATGCCCGCGCTGTTGCACGCCCCCGAGATCATACCGACCCCGCCGTGCCCCCATGCCCCGATCCGCCGCTGCAATGTCCAGCCGGACAGCAGCACCAGTGACATCACCAGTATGATCGAAGAGATCACGATCCGCGCGGTATCGGCACCCACCGACAGCATGACTGTAACCGAAAACGGCAGTGCAATCGCGGCCCCGCAAAGCATGTAAAGTACCCTGCGCCAGTCGACATGTCCGCGAATGCCGCGGGCCTGAAAGACTGTCATCAAGATTTCGCATGCAAAGACCACCGGGATCAAAGGAAGCGGGTTTGTGATGAGGGCTGCAAAAGCGATAAAGATCGCCGAGAACCCGAAACCCGAATAGCCCCGGACAAAGGCGGCCCCCAGCAAAGCAATTGCAAGGGCCGCCGCTGTGCCGGGGCCAAGGTCGAATGGCAAACCTATTCAGCTGCCATGTCGGAGGCGGAGATACCGGCCACTTTGACAGGCTTCTTCATGGCGTCGCGGCGGAAGGGTTCACCCAACTCCTGGTTCAGGATCACTTCGATCAGCGTGGTCTTGTTATTCTCCATCTGATCCTTGATCGCCTGGTTCAACAGCGCTGTCAGCTCTTCCATTGTTCTGGCTTGCACACCGATCAGGCCACAGGCCTGCGCGATGCCCGCGTAGGACACTTTCATGTCCAGTTCGGTGCCGACAAAGTTGTCGTCAAACCACAGGGTCGAGTTCCGCTTTTCCGCACCCCACTGGTAGTTGCGGAAGACGATCTGCGTGATGGCCGGCCACTCATCACGGCCAATCGCTGTCAGTTCGTTCACCGCGATACCAAAGGCACCGTCACCGGCAAAACCGATCACAGGCACATCAGGCTGGCCGATTTTCGCACCCACGATGGAAGGCAGGCCATAGCCGCACGGACCAAAGAGGCCAGGTGCCAGGTATTTGCGGCCTGTGGGGAAGCTTGGGTAGGCGTTGCCGATGGCGCAGTTATTGCCGATATCGGATGAAATGATCGCGTTTTCCGGCATTGCTGCCTGAATAGCGCGCCACGCCTGACGCGGTGACATCCAGTCAGGACGGGCCTGACGCGCACGCTCGTTCCATGTGGTGCCCGGATCGTCCTGCTCGTGGTCAAGGCTGGACAGTTCCTGCGCCCATGCCGATTTGGTCTGCGCGATCATTGCCTTGCGCTCTTCGCGGCCCGCGTCGCCTGCGGTGTCTGCAAGATGCGCTGTGATGCCTTTGGCAACCTTGGCGGCATCGCCGACGATGCCGACGGTGACCTTTTTGGTCAGGCCGATGCGGTCAGGGTTGATATCAACCTGAATGACCTTGGCATCCGTTGGCCAATAGTCGATGCCGTAACCCGGCAGTGTCGAGAACGGGTTCAGGCGCGTGCCAAGAGCCAGCACGACATCAGCCTTGCTGATCAGCTCCATGCCGGCTTTTGACCCGTTGTAGCCCAGCGGACCTGCAAACAGCGGGTGGTTGCCGGGGAACGCGTCGTTATGCTGGTAGCCCACGCAGACAGGTGCGTCGAGCGCTTCGGCCAGTACCTTGGAGGCCTCGATGCCGCCTTCGGCCAGAACGACGCCAGCCCCGTTCAGGATCACAGGGAACTTGGCGGTAGAGAGAAGCTCGGCGGCTTTCGCGATAGAGGTTTCACCACCCGGGCTGGATTCAAACTCGACCGGCTGTGGAATTTCGACATCGATCACCTGGGTCCAGAAATCACGCGGAATGTTGATTTGGGTCGGACCAGACAGACGCTTGGCCTTGGCGATGACACGGGCCAGAACCTCGCAGATGCGGGACGGATCACGGACTTCTTCCTGATAGGCCACACAGTCTTTGAACAGGTTCATCTGTTCCATTTCCTGAAAGCCACCCTGACCGATGGTCTTGTTGGCGGCCTGCGGTGTGACCAGCAAGCACGGGGTATGGTTCCAGTAGGCGGTCTTAACGGCAGTAACAAAGTTGGTGATGCCGGGACCGTTTTGCGCGATCATCATCGACATCTCGCCGGTGGCGCGGGTGTAACCGTCAGCCATCATTCCGGCCGAGCCTTCATGGGCACAGTCCCAGAATGTGATGCCCGCTGCCGGGAAAATATCAGAGATCGGCATCATGGCAGATCCGATGATCCCGAAGGCGTGGCGAATGCCGTGCGCCTGCAGCGTTTTGACGAATGCTTCTTCAGTGGTCATTTTCATGGCGGTGGGTCCTTCCCTAAATTCCAAAGAAAAAGGGAGCGCAGAATCCCCCCAATTTCGCTGTCATGACACTAGGTTCTGCACGGCGCTGGCGTTAGGTCCAGTTGCCCTGCGTTCCTAAGGCCAGAGTAAATTATTTTGAGACACTAAGTCTCAAAAATCAATAATTTTGGATCGCCTTGGCGATCAGGTTAATCCCTTCGGGGATGCGCGCCGAGGGAATTGATGAGTAGGCAAGCCGCAAGTATTCTGTTGGCGGGGTTTCACCTGCAAAGAACGGCGCGCCGGGTTCGACCAGGACGCTATCCGCCTGCAAGGTCTGTGCCAGAACGGTGGTGTCAATGCCCGCAGGTGTCTTGAGCCAGACGGATGATCCGCCATATGTCCCTTGTCCGGCAATCGTCAGCCCATGCTGATCAAGTGCGCTGACCAGCAGTTGCCGCCGTTCATGAAAGGTTTTGCTCATCCGGCGGATCAGCGCGTCATAGTGCCCCAAAGACAGATAATAACTGACAGTGCGTTGTATGTGACCGGGCGGGTGGCGCAGGACCGTGGCGCGCAAGGCGCGGGCTTCGCGGATGAAAGGGGCAGGACCCACCAGATAGCCAAGCCGCAGTCCCGGAAACAGCGACTTTGAAAACGACCCCACGTAGATCACGCGCCCGTTCTTATCGAGCGACTTGAGCGACGGTGATGGCGATTTCAGAAAGGACATCTCGAATTCGTAGTCATCCTCGACGATAATGAAATCCTCGGCTTCCGCTTTCTCCAGCAGGGCATTGCGCCGGTCCAGCGGCATTGTGGCGGCAGTCGGGCACTGGTGGCTGGGCGTTGTGAAAACGACATCCGTATCTTCGGGAAGGTTTTCGGGCGGCAGTCCGTCCTGATCAACGGGAACGACGCTCAGCTGGCAACGCGATTGCGTCAGGATCGTGCGCAGTGCGGGATAGCAGGGGTCTTCTATGGCCGCACGCCTGCGACTGTTCAACAGAACCTGCGCCGAAAGCCAAAGCGCATTTTGCGCGCCCATTGTCACGAGGATCTCATCAGGATTGGCGAGGATGCCACGCCTTGGCAGCGTCTGGCGCGCGATGAAATCAACCAGTTGCGGATCATCGCCATCAAAGTAATCCGAGGTGAGCGCGCTAAAGTCCCGCATTCCCAGCGCCCGCAAGGCACAAAGCCGCCAGTTTGCGCTGTCAAAAAGCGTTTTATCGGTCTGACCATAGATGAACTGGTAACGGTAATCGGCCCAGTTTGCCGGCTTGTCCATGCTCAGGCCTGGCGTAAACCGCTGGCCAATCGTTCGTGTCCAATCCACGGTACCGATGTTTGCGCGTTGTGCCGGAAAGGCGGGTGGCTCTGGGGCGTTGTCGGACACAAAATAGCCAGACCGCCCGCGCGATGTCAGATAGTCATCAGCCACCAGTTCGGTATAGGCCAGCGTTACAGTGATCCGGCTGACACCCAAATGCGCCGCCATCTTGCGCGACGACGGCAGCCGCTCGCCCGGGCGGATACGCCCCGCAAGAATACCCTGCGCCACCATTTGCTGGATACGCGCCTGCAAGGTCCCTTCGGCGGAAGGATCAAGAAAGAAAGTTTCGACGGATAAAGACATGGTCTGGCCTTAGGTTGCGCACCAGACTGGACTTATTTTCTGTCTACGGCAAGTGGTGCTGCTGAAAATCCTGTGGTCCGCGACGGAAACCCTGCGCCGGCACGTATCAGAGGTGCAATAAGCTGGAGAAGACCAATGAAGCTGCTGCAAGTCGGATTTTTGGTTGTGTTAGGCACGCTGTGCTTTGCAACCTACGCAACGTCCAAGACGCTTCAGGCGCCTCAGGTGGGGTGGGTGCAGGAACAGACTGTCCCTGCACCTGATATGTTTAGCCCAAGACGCGGGTAATGGCGGCATCAACCGCAGAGGTGATGTGGTCCAGATCGTCGGCTGTCGCAATCAGTGACGGAGCGAATACAAGCGTGTTGTTATACCCCGGCACGGACCGGTTGGTCGCACCGATAATCACGCCCTGTGCCATACAGTCGGCCACGATCGCGCCCACATGCTTTTCCGACACAGGTTCTTTGGTCGCGCGGTCCTGCACCAGTTCAGCGCCCGCAAAGAGCCCCATGCCGCGCACATCGCCGATCCATTTGTGCTTTTCCATCAGCGCCTGAAGGTTGCCTTTCAGGTGCTCGCCCATGACGGCAGAGTTACCGCGCAGATCCTCTTCTTCGATGATCTTCATATTCTCGATGGCGGCGGCTGGGCCGCCAGTGCAGCCACCAAAGGTCGAGATATCGCGGAAGTAGCCCAGCGGATCGGTGTCGTCCTTGAACATGTCAAACACACGGTTCGTGGTCACACAGCAAGAGATCGCGGCGTAACCCGAGGCCACGCCTTTGGCCATGGTCACGATATCTGGTTGCACGCCAAACTGCTGGTAACCGAACCATGTGCCCGTGCGGCCAATGCCACAGACCACTTCGTCGATGTGGAGCAGAATATCGTATTTCTTGCAGATTTCCTGCACGCGCTCCCAATAACCTTTGGGTGGCACGATGATACCACCGCCCGCAGTGATCGGCTCAAGGCAAAGCGCACCGATGGTGTCGGCACCTTCTGCAAGGATCACATCCTCGATCGCCTGTGCTGCCTTTGCACCATATTCCTCGCCCACGCTTCCATCCTGTGAGCGGTACTCAAGGCAATGCGGCACGCGAACAAAGCCGGGTGCGAAGGGCCCGTATTGGGCGTTGCGTTCGTCCTGTCCGCCTGCCGACATCGTCGCTAGGGTCGAGCCGTGGTAATCGCGTTCGCGGTAGAGGATTTTCTGCTTCTTGCCGCCATAGTGCTTGTGGCTGATCTGACGGACCATCTTGAAGGCTTTCTCGTTCGCCTCCGAGCCGGAGTTCGCATAGTAAACCCGGTCCAGACCGGGCATTTTATCGATCAGCATCTCGGCGAATTGTGCGCCCGGGATTGTGCCGAGTGAGCCGCCGAAGAAGCACATCTTGGTCACGGCGTCCGAGATCGCTTTGCCGATCCGTTCGCGGCCGTAGCCTACGTTGACTGTCCAGACACCGCCGGAAACAGCGTCGACATGTTCTTTGCCCTTGATGTCCCAAAGGCGCAGGCCTTTGCCCTCAACGATGATACGCGGATCAATCGTTTCATACTGCTTGTGCTGGCTGAGGTGGTGCCACACATGCGCCCGGTCGGCCTCGATGACGGTTCCGGGATCGTTTGCGAAGTTCAGCGTATCCATGTCCGATGCTCCAAAAGAATGCAGTTTGGGGCCGTGCGAATCCACATTCGCTCCAGCCTCTCATGACCAGAGTGTGCCTATAGGCTGTGCAATCTCAATAGGGCCAGTTTGGGCGCTTAGTTATGGCCAAAATAGAGATGTTGTCGGCCTGATCTGACTGTGGATTCCACCTAACATTATGAAATACAGGAAATAAGTTGCCTTATCTGCCGCAGTCCAAACAACATGCCGGTGAAAAAGAGCATGAATCCATCATTGACGCGCGCCTTTGAATTTCTTTCGCTGAACCCCGACCTGCCGCCTAATTGAGCACTCGATCAGGCGCGAGGCAAAACGGATGGCCGCGCGCCGTCAGGAAACCGGCTGGGGGTGATGAGACTTGGAACAGATGTCTTTTCATGGTCAGCTAACTTAAGGCGGGAAAACCGCCAAACGATGATCCTTGAGCCAAGGGTCGCAACACGGGAGACTGAAATGACAATGAAGAAAACACTTATGGGCGCTGCTGCCAGTGTCGCACTCTTGACGGGTGCCACGCAGGCCTTTGCGGCCGGACACGGTGAAATTACTGTTGGTTATTTTCTCGAATGGCCGATGCCATTCCAGTACGCCAAGGTAAACGGCACCTACGATGAAGAGATGGGCGTTACGGTCAACTGGGTCAGCTTTGACACAGGCACCGCCATGTCCGCCGCCATGGCATCAGGCGACGTGCAGATCTCGGTCAGCCAGGGTGTGCCCCCCTTCGTGATCGCAGCAAGCGCGGGGCAGGATCTCCAAGTGCTGGATGTTGCTGTGAGCTATGCCGACAATGACAACTGCGTTGTTGCCAGCATCCTTGAGATCGACAAGGATTCAGCGGGCGAACTGGAAGGCAAGAAGGTTGCTGTGCCACTGGGAACGGCCGCGCATTATGGCTTCCTCAGACAGATGGACCACTTTGGCGTGGATGTTGCCACCCTTGATGTTGTCGACATGGCGCCGCCAGAGGGGGCCGCAGCATTGGCGCAGGGTTCCGTTGATATGATGTGCGGTTTCGGCGGTTCGCTCCGCACGGCGATGGAATACGGGAATGTATTGCTGACCGGCGATGAAAAGACCGAGTTGGGCATCCTTGTTTTTGACGTGACATCGGCGCCGGCGTCGTTCGTTGCGGAAAACTCCGATCTGGTGGCAAAGTTTCTGGCTGTGACAGCACAGGCGAACGCGGACTGGAACGCCGGTACGATGGTCGACGAAATGCTTCCTGTGATCGCACAAGACAGCGGCATGGACGAACAGGCGGCGCGTGACTTTATGGCGACCTTCACCTTCCCGACGATCGAGGAACAGCTGAGCCAGAGTTGGCTGGGCGGCAATGCGGCGGGCTTCATGCAGGGTGTCGCGCAGGTCTTTGTGGATGCCGGTTCGATCCCGAGCGCGCTGAGCAGCTATGAGGGTGCCGTGAACACAGGCCCGCTGCAAGCGGCAGCTGACATGTAATCATGTATTGGGCCGGTGCTTGCGCGCACCGGCCCAATCATTTTCAGACCGGCGCGACAACAGGGTCCGCCGCTGTGAAAATGATTGGGGGCAGAACATGTCAGGACTTCAAATAGACAAACTCTCCATGCGGTTCGATCTACCGAATGGGTCATCGGTGCAAGCACTCAAGGACGTCTCGCTTGATCTCAAGGCGGGTGAGTTGCTGTCGGTTCTGGGGCCTTCGGGCTGCGGTAAGACGACACTGCTGAATATCGTCGCGGGCTTTCTGGCTCCGACTGCGGGCACGATCACACTGAATGGTCACAAGGTTACCGGCCCTGCTGCCGAGCGCGGCATGGTGTTCCAGCAGGGCGCGCTTTTTGAGTGGATGAGCGTGCGTGAAAACGTGGGCTTTGGTCCGTCGATGAAAGGTATGCCCAAGGCGGAGAAAGCGAAGATCGTTGACCATCTGCTTGATGTTGTGGGCTTGCAGGATTTCAAGGAAAAAGCTGTCTATGAGCTTTCGGGGGGGATGCAGCAGCGTGTTGCGCTGGCGCGTTGTCTTGCCAATGAACCTGATGTGATCTTGATGGACGAACCGCTGGGCGCACTTGATGCGCTGACGCGCGAAAAGATGCAGGGTCTGGTTCTGAAGCTGTGGAAAGAGACCGGGAAAACGATCATTCTGATCACACACTCGGTGGAAGAGGCGCTTTTGCTGGGCGAACGCCTGATTGTCATGGCGCCGCGTCCGGGCCGTATTCATACCGAATACCGTCTGCCCTTTGCCGAAATGGGCGTGGGCCAGGATCTGCGCGAAGTCAAGAAACATCCCAAATTTGGAGAAACCCGTGAGGAAATTCTGGGAATGATCTGGGACATGGAAGAAGAAATCATGGGCCGGACGGAGGACGCATAATGGCATTGCTAGGAGACCTTTGGGGCGAATTCTGGGCGGTTCTGACAACGCTCTTTGCTGCGGCCCCCTATATCATCGGCTATATCCTGATCATCCTGTTGATGATGGTGATCTGGAACGGCGTAAAACGGTTGCTGACGCCCAAACATGACTACAGCTCGCTCAAGACTGTCACCTTTGGTGATGAAAGCGCGGTCACGTCAAACACGGTAGCTTCTGTTGTTTCGATCGTGCTGATCTTTGTGTTGTGGGGCGCATTCACCGGCTCGAAGCTCTTGCCCGGGTTCATGCACGCACCGGGCCCGTTTCAGGGGGAGGGATCGTTTGAATATACGATCACGACGCCCGCAGGGGATAGCGACACAGCCACGGTCAGCGTTGTTGTGCACCCAACAGGTGAAGATGTTGCAGCCCCTGAGGTTGCCCCGGGTGACGGAATCGCCAAGAACGACGCAATTGCAATTCCTGTTTATCGCAGCGAATTGCTGCGGGTCGACAGTAACGACGAAATGGGCCGTGATGAAGAGACGTTCATCACCGCTGTGGATGGCCAAGCGATTGCGCCGGGCGGCAGTGTTGATGTCAGTTTTGGCCGCGTGGCAATGTCGGACAAAGGCACGCTGAACATCATTCCCGCCACGGGCATGCAGATGGAACCCATCTGGCTGCCATCGCCCGAAGCGGTCTGGAGCAGGCTGGGCGATATTGCTACGGTCGGCTATCGAAACTCGACCTTGGCCGAACATCTGGGCTATTCGCTTTTCCGTGTGATCGTCGGTTTCTTGCTGGGTGCGCTGGTGGGGATTCCTCTGGGCTATGCCATGGGGCTGTCGAACTGGTTCCGTGGCTGGTTTGACCCGATTGTCGAATTCATGCGCCCTGTGCCACCGCTTGCGTTGATCCCGCTTGTGATCATCTGGGCGGGGATCGGTGAAGTGGGCAAGATCATCCTCCTGTTTCTTGCGGCGCTCTGGATCATGGCGATTGCGGCCCGTTCGGGTGTGTCGGGCGTGCGGATTTCCAAGGTCCATGCGGCCTATTCGCTGGGTGCATCAAAGTGGCAAATCATGCGCTATGTGATCATACCGAACTCTTTGCCGGAAATCTTTACCGGTGCGCGCGTTGCGATGGGTGTCTGCTGGGGCACTGTTGTGGCGGCAGAACTTGTCGCGGCGGAGAAGGGGGCAGGCATGATGATCATGGTGGCCTCGAAATTCCAGAGCACAGACATCGTGCTGATGGGGATTATCCTGATCGGCATCATCGGGTTCAGCATTGATATGCTGATGCGGCAGGCCGAAAAATGGCTGGTGCCGTGGAAGGGCAAGGGTTGATTGCCCACAACCTTTAGGTGATAGAGACAGGCGAGGGTTGCGGAACCTTCGCCTTTTTCTATGCGCAAGGGCCGAACATGCAAGATCTGGACCTGGTAGAGCTTATCAGTATCGCAGCCCTGCTTTTGCTGCTCTTTTTGCGGTTTCTCCCTAAACGCAAAGGCAGAAGGCCTGCACCTGCGCGACCGCGCAAAGCACCGGTCACGCCGCCACCGGCAGAAATTCCGGTCCCTCAGAATGCGATCCTCGTGGATGGGTCCAACGTGATGCATTGGGGGCCGAAGCCCTCTGTCAAAATTCTGGCCCAAGTGCTGCGCAGCCTTGAACGCGCGGGCTATACGCCGATTGTGTTTTTCGATGCCAGCGTCGGCTATGTCCTCGACGATCACTATTATGACGAGGCGAAACTGGCCCCGCTGCTGGGTATCCCGCAAGAGCATATCTGTGTTGTTAACAAAGGCGTCATAGCGGATGTGTCGATCCTGTCGATGGCCACGGATCATGGCCTGCGTGTTGTCAGCAATGACAAATACCGCGACTGGCGGGTCCAGTTTCCGCATGCCGGAAAGAAGGGTGTTCTGCTTGACGGCACATGGCGGGACGGCACGGTTGTCTGGCGCGGGAAACTAAACCCCCAGGTCGTCCGCGCCTAGGGTGAAGGCCTTGCCGAAACCGCCGTTGAGATGCGCCTCGGACACCGCCAGTGCGTACATCCTGAAGTCGCTGAAATTATAGTATAATTGTGCCTTTGGGATGGCTGCCAGCCACGTTGCTTTGTAGGCGGATTTATCAACCTCCTGTGCCGTGCACATCAATGTCATGCGCGGATGTGTGAGGGGGTCACCCTTGTCACCCGGCTCACCGATCAGCGCCGCACAGGCCGGGTTTTTGGCAAGCGCCTTTGTATGCAGTGACAGCGTCGAGACCAGCGTCAGAAGCGCGCCTTCGTGCCAGAGCATCGCCGTGCGGGCGACATAGGGTGTGCCGCTCTCGGGGTGGGTGACCGCAAGGGCGGCAAAGCGGGTGTTTTGCAGCAGGTCCTTGGCCAGTGCGCGGGCGTTATCGTCGGTCGGGTTGATCGGGTCGGTCATCACGCAAGGTTGGCGGCGGGGCAGTTGCGAAAGGCGGTCATGGCGGGGCCGATCCCGTCCAGATCAAATCCCACGGTGGTGTCACCCAGAATGGCGTAGGCGCGTGCGTTGAACTCTAACCCGTCGAGAACATTGCCAAATCCACGATCCGTGACGGTAAGGCTGCGGCCATCAGGGCTGACGCTATGGCGGTCTGTCTGGATGCTGATGGGACGGTCATTGGCGAAGGCCATGCCGAAGACCGGATCACCGGACCAGCGCCCTTGGGGCAGGGTCACTGTGACTGCATATTCGGTGATTGCGGGGTCGTAGGTGACGGTGATTTCGCCTGCCGCTTGGGTGTCCGTCAGGGTGCAGATCGGCGAGGCCGAAAACTCCCACGCGGCGGCGGGTGAGGCGAGGAGGAGGAAGGCGAGAACGGTGCGCATGGGCAGGATGTAGGCGGCGCGCGGCGGTGGGCAAGGCCGCAGTGACGCAACGCGCGGTGGGGGGTGACGGGTGATTGCGGCGATGACGCAGGGACTCGCGTGTTAATGCAGGGTTTTGCGGGGGATGGGGGCGTATGCAATGCGTACACAACCCGTACACAACCCGTATGTACACGGTGTACGGTTTTGGCGGGTTAAGGCCGCGGGCGGTGGGATGTGTGAATGGGGCGTTAAGGTTTGCGGGGCGTTGAGGTCCCGGATCAAGTCCGGGACTGCGCGGGGGTAGGGTGGGTGAAACCCACGGGGTTGCGGCGCGTGGGTTTCACCCACCCTACGATTGCTAAAGAGGCCGGAATTTACCTTTGTTTTCGGGTAGCTGAAAAAGGCCGCGCTCATTCAGTTTGCGTTGCATCAGAATTCCTTCCCAGTGCCAAAGGATTGAAGCGCCTTGTTGGCTGATGTGTTTCTTCTGTAACGCTGGCGAGAGGTAGAATGCGACAATTCGGTTGCGAAGGATAGCGGCACGTTCCGCCTTTTTTCGGGCGTTTGCGAGGTCTTTGGATATCACTATCCAATTCCCTCCACTGTCCAATTGATCGAAGTATTCAACGTCTGAGATGTTCGTTTGAAATTTGTCCCGTAGTGCAAACGCTTCATGCCGGTCAATTTTAACAATTTCGTGGAGGCCACGCGCCAAAGCTGGGGGCATATTATGATCAAACAGTATTTTGACCATCAGTCTCTTTTTGAGCCGCGCTCAACGAACGCTCAAATGCCACGGCTTGTTTAATCGCTTGGATTGGGATCTCGTAAATACTTGCTAAATAGCGAAAATCATCAAATTCATTGAACTCGGTGTAGATCGTATGAGTAGAAACCCCAAATTCATCTAATAGCGGATCGCCAAAAAATCGCTTTGGATCAATGACCACTGCTTGGTAGTCAGCAGGCCGCCAACGTGCTGCCAAATCTTCTTCGTACTCAAGATCATTCAGTGACTGATCCACGATATCCTTGAAAACTTTTTGACCAGGGTATTTGGACGATAGGCTGACATATTCCCCGTCTTCCTCAATCGCATCCATCAAGATGCTCCGTCCGTCTGTTTTGAAGTTTTGGGAAGCTAACGGTCGTTCAATCCCATACTTTTCTTGTGCGAGACGCATTGCGAACCGGATTGCCTGCATGGAAATACCAGCACTTCGCATCGACGCCACAACCCTGACTTCGACAAGGTCCAAAAAACTGATTTCAGTTGAGTCTTCCAAGAATTGGTAATGCGCGTGCCAAAGAGGTTCATCGGTCCCACTGCCTCGTGTCCACCGCAAGACCTGCTGAGGGGTGCGGCCGACAAGCCGAGCAGCCTCACGTGGGGTATACACACCTTGTCCTAGAATACTGTCGTCGAGTGGCACTTGCGATCTCCTTAGCCCACATCTAGTTACATAAAGTGTATTTGGGAATCCCTAATTACTTCCGCTTACCCCCATACCTGCTCTTCCCGCCGCGCATACCCCCACGTCCGCCAGTACTCCGGCCTGACGCCTTCTGCGCGTCATCGACTGCGCGGTCCACGGCCTGTTGCCGTGCCAGCGGGTCATCCGAGATCGTGAGTTCCACGGTTTCCAGCCGCTTCACCTCGTCCCGCAGGCGGGCGGCCTCTTCGAATTCGAGGTTTTCGGCGGCTTTGCGCATGTCCGCGCGCAGACCGTCGAGCACCGCCTGCAAATTCGCACCCGCCATCGGTTTGTCGACCTTGGCAGTGACGCGGTTCATATCGACGTCGCCTTTGTAGAGGCCCGCCAGAATATCCTCGACGTTCTTTTTCACCGTCATCGGGGTGATGCCGTGTTCTTCGTTATAGGCGAGTTGCTTGGCGCGGCGGCGTTCGGTTTCCTTCATCGCCCGTTCCATCGAACCGGTGATCCGGTCGGCGTACATGATCACGCGGCCTTCCGCGTTGCGCGCGGCGCGGCCGATGGTTTGGACAAGGGACGTCTCGGACCGCAGGAAGCCTTCTTTATCCGCATCCAGAATGGCAACCAGACCACATTCGGGAATGTCGAGCCCCTCGCGCAGCAGGTTGATCCCGATCAGCACGTCGAAGGCCCCCAGCCGCAGGTCGCGGAGGATTTCGATGCGCTCGATGGTGTCAATATCCGAGTGCATATAGCGCACGCGGATGCCCTGTTCGTGCATGTATTCGGTCAGGTCCTCGGCCATGCGTTTGGTCAGGGTCGTGACCAGCGTGCGGTAGCCGTCGGCGGCAACTTTACGGACCTCGTCCAGCAGGTCGTCAACCTGCATATCGACGGGGCGAATTTCGATTTGCGGGTCGATCAGGCCGGTGGGGCGGATGATCTGTTCGGTGAAGACACCGCCCGTCTGTTCCAGCTCCCACGCCGCAGGGGTGGCCGAGACAAATACGGATTGCGGGCGCATGGCGTCCCATTCTTCGAATTTGAGCGGGCGGTTATCCATACAAGAGGGCAGCCGGAACCCATGTTCGGCCAGTGTGAATTTGCGCCGGTAGTCGCCTTTGTACATGCCGCCGATCTGCGGGACCGAGACGTGGCTTTCATCGGCAAAGACGATGGCGTTGTCGGGAATGAATTCGAAGAGCGTGGGGGGCGGTTCACCCGGTGCGCGGCCCGTGAGGTAGCGCGAGTAGTTTTCGATGCCGTTGCAGACACCTGTTGCCTCGAGCATTTCAAGGTCGAAATTGGTGCGTTGTTCCAGCCGCTGCGCCTCGAGCAGTTTGCCGTCTGCGACCAGTTGGTCGAGCCGCATCCGGAGTTCCTTTTTGATCCCGATGATGGCCTGCTGCATTGTGGGTTTCGGCGTCACATAGTGCGAATTGGCGTAGATGCGCACCTTGTCGAAACTGTCGGTTTTCTCGCCCGTCAGCGGGTCGAATTCGGTGATGGATTCCAGTTCCTCGCCAAAGAACGACAGTTTCCATGCACGGTCATCCAGGTGGGCGGGCCAAATCTCTAAACTGTCGCCGCGCACGCGGAAGGTGCCGCGCTGGAAGGCGGCATCGTTGCGGCGGTATTGTTGCGCGATCAGGTCGGCGATGATCTGGCGCTGGTCATAGTCGGTGCCCGCGTGGATGTCCTGCGTCATCGCCCCATAGGTTTCGACCGACCCGATCCCGTAAATGCAAGAGACAGAGGCCACGATGATCACGTCGTCCCGTTCCAAGAGCGCGCGGGTGGCCGCGTGGCGCATCCGGTCGATCTGTTCGTTGATCTGGGATTCTTTCTCGATGTAGGTGTCTGAGCGGGCGACGTAGGCTTCGGGCTGGTAGTAGTCGTAGTAGGACACGAAATACTCGACTGCGTTATCGGGAAAGAAGCCTTTGAATTCGCCGTAAAGCTGGGCTGCGAGGGTCTTGTTGGGCGCAAGGATGATCGCGGGGCGCTGGGTTTGTTCGATCATTTTCGCCATGGTGAAGGTTTTGCCCGTACCGGTCGCGCCCAAGAGCACCTGGTCGCGTTCACCAGCCAGGATACCGGCGCTGAGTTCGGCAATCGCGGTGGGCTGGTCGCCTGCCGGTTCAAACTCGGTTTTCAGCACGAATTGCTTGCCGCCTTCCAGCTTTTCGCGGGTTTTGACGTCAGGGGCGGGGTTGGCGAGGAACTGGTCAATCTCGCGTTTGTCGGTCTGGGCGTAGGCCATTGGGATCGGTCCTTTGGGGTTATGCCTATAGTTGATGTGTTTGGGGTGGGGTTCAAGGGTGGCTCCTGACAGGATGTGTCAGGAGTGTCAGCGTTTACGGCGCCGTCCACGCATCGCTGCTGCAACAGATGCGATCATCCCGGCTGCACTGTTTCCGGTCCGATTGCCGTTTTCCGGTCGCAATAGTGTGTGTTTTGACTAAGCCGAGGATCATGTTAGGTCTGCACTTGTGAAGAGTATGGTTTTGTCATTCCCCGCGCGCCGAAACGTCCTTGCGCTTGTGCTTGCTGCTTGCGGCAGCATTGGCGCGGCTGATGCTGATATCGCTTTCCAGTCGCCTTCCGGAAATATCCGCTGTGACATGACCCGCGGTGCGCCCTTGGCTGTGCAATGCAACCTTGGTGTGGACGTGCAGAGCTATACCAATCGTCCGGCGTCCTGTGATGGTGACTGGGGGACAACCTTTGGTGTCGGTCAGACGGGTCGTGGCCAATTGGTCTGTGTGACTGATGATGTTCTGACGCAGCAGGAGCGTGACGTCCTGCCTTACGGCAGCAGCGCCATCCTTGACGGTATTACCTGCCAGTCAGAGCTTTCGGGTGTGACCTGCACCAATCTTGAAGGCGGCGGTTTTGAAGTGCGCCGGGCCGCGCAGCGGATCTTTTAAGGCTTTGACTTCGTGCGCAGTCGGTTGACCTTGGCGCGCTACGCAATAGTGTCAGCGCGAACAAACGAGGTGCCCCATGTCCGACTATATCGATCCCGTCAAACTTGACCGTCTTGCCGAAGTGGCGGTGCGCACAGGTGTGAACCTGCAACCTGGGCAGGATCTGGTGATTACAGCACCGATGGCCGCGCTTGATCTGGTGCGCCGCATTACCGTGCATGCCTATAAGGCGGGTGCGGGGATTGTGACGCCTTTTTTCAACGATGATGCGATTACCTTGGCGCGCTTTGAACATGCGCCCGATGAAAGCTTTGATCGTGCGCCGAACTGGTTTTTTGAGGGGATGGCGGCGGCCTTTAAAGGCGGGGCTGCGCGGATGGCGATTACCGGTGATGACCCGATGCTTCTGGCGGGCCAGGACCCTGCCAAGGTGGCACGGCTGAGCAAGGCAACGTCGCTTGCGGCGAAACCTGCGATGGGGCCGATTGTCGGGTTCGAGGTGAACTGGAATATCGTGGCCTACCCGGGTGCTGCATGGGCGGCAAAGGTGTTTCCCGATCTGCCGGTGGAAGAGGCGCAAGGCAAGTTGATGGATGCGATCTATGCCGCGTCCCGTCTTGAAGGGGATGATCCGGTCGCGAATTGGGCCGCGCATACCGCCACCCTGAAAGAGCGGGTGAACTGGCTGAATGAACAGAATTTCTCGGCGCTGCATTATATCGGGCCCGGCACGGATCTGATGCTGGGCCTGGCCGATGGCCATATCTGGAAAGGCGGGGCGTCACCTGCGCTCAACGGTGTGATCTGCCAGCCGAACATTCCCACCGAAGAGGTCTTTACCTGCCCGCATGCCTATAAGGTCGATGGCACCGTGGCCGCAACCAAACCGCTGGCGCATCAGGGGTCTGTCATCGAGGATATCGCCGTGCGCTTCGAGGCGGGTCGGATTGTCGAAGCGACCGCCAGCAAGGGCGAAGATGTGTTGAAAGCGTTGCTCAAGACCGATGATGGCGCGAGCCGGATCGGTGAGGTGGCCTTGGTGCCGCATTCAAGCCCGATCAGCCAGTCAGGGACACTGTTTTACAACACGCTTTTCGATGAGAACGCGTCCTGCCATATCGCGCTGGGCCAGTGCTATGCCGATACAATCGAAGGCGGATCGGAGTTGTCGCCTGAAGAATTGAAGCAGAAGGGCGGGAACCAGAGCATTATCCACGTTGACTGGATGATGGGCTCGGATGCGGTGGATATCGACGGGATTACCAAGACAGGTGCGCGTGTGCCGGTGATGCGGGGTGGTGAGTGGGCATAACTCGCCAGAATTTTCAAAAATTCTGGGCCAAATTCTTGGAAGATTTTGGTGTGTCCTGCGGCAAATGCTTGCGTCACCACGCCAGTTTGCACATATAGAGACCAGCCAAGGGAGACCGCGATGCGCGCACGAATCTATAAGCCAGCAAAGACAGCCATGTCGTCAGGCACGGCCAAGACAAAGCATTGGGTTCTGGAACATGTGGCCGAAACGGCGCGTGAGGTTGATCCGCTGATGGGCTGGACCTCGTCTTCGGATACGCAGGCGCAGGTCAAGCTGGAATTCGATAGCAAAGAGGCGGCGCTGGAGTATGCGCGCGAACATGGCATCGACGCGGTTGTGCGTGAACCCAAGCCGCGCAAAGCGAATATCCGCCCCGGTGGATATGGCGAGAATTTTGCGACCAACCGCCGTGGGGCCTGGACGCATTAGCACCTCTTGGGGCTTGCCAAAGCCCTCCAAGACGCGCGATACCGCCAAGCGTGCGGTCCGATAGCTCAACTGGATAGAGCAGCTGACTTCTAATCAGCAGGTTGAGGGTTCGAGTCCTTCTCGGATCGCCATTTGTACAGGTCGGGCTGACCTGCACTGGGGACCATTTTTGGGGCCAAATTTCACCTTAATCACTCTTTAACCTTCTTCGTGAAAGTTGACAGCGAAAGACGTGCTGCGTCGTGTCTTTCGGGTTTTATGAGAGTGCGGTCTGCCATGTTTGATTTTCAGGACGATATTCTGGACCTGGCCACCCGGCCTGTCATTGACGACGCACACTTGCCATCCCGCCAGTTGCGCCTGTCCAAACGGGTGTTTGATATCGCGGTGTCCTTGTTGTTGTTGCCGGTCCTGGGGCTGATTGCAGCGGGATTGCTGGTGCTGAACCCAGTGTTCAATCGCGGGTCCTTGATGCACCGGCAGTTGCGCATGGGATATGCCGGTCAGCCGTTCATGGCCTATAAGTTCCGCTCCATGCGCCATGTGGTGACACATACGCGGGGTGCTTTCGACCGACTGGAAGAAGATCGCATTTCCAAGCTCGGGGCACTGATGCGCAAATGCCGGATTGATGAACTGCCCCAAATCTTGAATGTTTTGCGCAAAGAGATGAGCCTGATTGGCCCGCGTCCCGACCTTTTTGATCATGCACTCGCCTATCAAAAACAGGTGCCCGGCTATGCCGCGCGTCATCAGGTCATGCCGGGGATCAGTGGTCTGGCACAAACCGAGATCGGTTACGTGGACGGTCTGAAGGGAATCAGGCGCAAGGTTGCGGCTGACCATTACTATATCGCGCATGCAAGCCTGCGGTTTGATCTGTGGATCGCGTGGCGAACGCTTTGTGTGATTGCAGGATGCAAGGGGCGTTAGTTTCAGGCGCCGGGGGTGTTGCACACCGCAACGTGCGCCGGTCAAGGCGGTTGGTAAGTATAGGTCCGTAAGCATTGAGGTTCATTCCTAACTGGAGACCGAGAATGCCTGATCCCTTTGACACCGATTATGTGAATCTGACCTCGCCTGCTGTGGCGCATTATGTCATCGCGCCCTCTGATCTATCCGACTTGCCGGTGCGGCCGCGCGCGCTTTACGTCAATTCCGCAGGGACGGCCGCGTTGCAGGATGCCGCCGGAGAAGTTGTCACCTACGATCTTGCGGCGGGTGTTGTGTTGTCGATCCGTCCTGTACGGGTGCTGGCCTCGGGGACCACCGCGCAACTGGTGGCGTGGTACTGAGCATGATTGGTGTAGAGCTTTCGCCAAGTGCGGGGTCGGGCCATGTGCCCGCACCGCAGCCGCTGGCTGCGTTCTTTGCCCATGGCGGGGGCCGGTCTGTTGCTCTTGCGCCGGGTTTTGAGGATGGTCTGACCATCTGGACCGAAGTGGGACCCCACCATGCCGCCCGTCTGCGTCTGGACCAGACAGACCCCACGATGCGGATGTCATGGCGTGAAACGCAACTGGTTGAACTGCGCAATGTCTATCCTGTGGGCCGCATGACCCTGACGGGCAGTTGGTCGCAATTGCAGACTTCGGGGTCGGGGTTCGCGGCCAGCTATACCGGCAATCGCGCGATCAGCACCGGGTCAACCGGTGCCAGTGCCACCGTGCAGGTGGGCAGGGATGCGCCCTATGACATGTGGATCAACTATACCGGCCGGACCAGTGGCGGCTATGTCAAAGTCGAGATTGACGGCGCGCAGAGCCTCGTGAATGAAATCGCCGATCCTGCCGGCTTGGGCTTCAAGGCCTTTTCGAGTTATGCCGCGACCGATCTGACCCGCCGCCAGTCGGTTAAGGTGGCCAGCGGTCTGACGGGCGAACACACTGTCACCCTGAGCTTTGGTGGTGCCGCGACACCCGGTGGCGGGGCTATTATGGTTGAGGCGGTAGCCATCACGGGCGCCTTGACTGATCCGCATATCCTGCCGCCGCTTTGGACGCCGGACACGGCCTATGCGATGGGAGACGAGGTGCAATTCGGCGGCATGTATTATGCCGCCCGTGCCAGTGGTGTCAGCGGCACAGCGGGCCCGACCCATATGAGCGGGATCGCCTCGGACGGGGCGCTGGATTGGCGGGTGGACAGCCGCCCGACCTATCCAAGCTTTGCCATCATCGATTATGCGTCCGAGCGCGAATATGCCGCGCGTCTGGATGTCGGTGACAGTGTCGTGGAAGTGGGTGGACAGACCCATGGCCGTGATACGCTGGATGCACGGTCGATCACACTTGATGGTGTGCCCTGGGTGCCTGCAACCACGGGCAACGGCCTGAGTGTGGGACGCCGGATCGCAATGGTCGAGACCTCGACATGGCAAGGTGGCGGCAGTGGTCCGCTGGCGACCTGCCAGACCAGCCGCGCGATCACTGCCGGTGCGATCCACCACACCGTGCAGGTCGCTGTCACGGCCGCCAGTTTTGATGTGGAATGGTTCTATGCCGGCATGTTGCCTTTTGTGCGCTGGGAAGGCGAAACAGCGGCGACGGTGATCGAGACCCTGACGGCGGAAAACGGAACGTCTGTCAGCCCAGCGGATTATGCGGGCCAGACGGATGATCTGGTGGCCTTTCCCGCCACCCGCAAGCTGGGTTTGACGGGTGCCACAGCTGTGGGCAGTTTTGTTTATGGCCATGAGGCGGGTGCGCTTTCGGCGGCGGGCAACAGGCTTGATGCGTTTGACGCGTTCGTCTTGCCAAATATCGAAGGCCGCACCGCCAGCGGATCAATTGATTGGCCCGCAAAGGCCTATATCAGTGCAAATGTGGATGGCGGATTGACCCTGCAAGAGGGCGATCTTTTGCAGTTTTACAACCGGCACGTGATCTCGGTAACACCGTAAGGATTAGGGCCGCCGCGTGCGGCCCTTTTTCTGACCCTAAAGCGTTTGCGCCGCTTGCAGCGCGGACAGGCAAGGATCGTTGGACCATTGCCGCATCCTGCGCAGGTTGATCTGTGACAGGACAAGCCCTGTGGCCGGATGCCCGATATCCCGAAGCGCCTCAAGGCCGCGTTGCACCATGTCGCGCGGGGTCTTTGACCAGCGGACCGCATAGATGATCGCATCGGACTGGCGCGCAAATAGCAGCGCCTCGGGAGCGGCCATCACGGGTGGTGCGTCAATGATGATGTGGTCATAGCGCTGGCGCAGACTGTCCAGCCTTAGGGTCAACTGATCGGGCAAAAGCGGCGCATGGCGGTCTGTCAATTCGGGGATCACCAGAACATCGGCCCCAAGACTTGGGCAATGGGTTGCCTGTTCGCCAGTGGCCCAGCTTTGTTGCGCGGCATGAAAGGGAGCTGCGCCGAGCAACGATTGCAAGAGTGGATCGGACGTATCTGCGCCGATCAGGACCACCCGTTTGCCCGACATCCCAAGGGTCCGTGCCAGAAGAAGCGCATGGTGCGTCTTGCCTTCTGCGACGGTGCTCGAGGTTGAAAGGATCACCTTTGCGGTACTGCCCTGCGGGGTCAGGGCAAGCGCTGTGTGCAACCTGCGGCCCGCTTGCGACAGCCCTGTCTGGGGCCGTGTGGCCAAGGCGCGCCCACCACTATTGAAATAGCGCAAGGCGCGGTGCGAGAACTGCGCCAGAACCGGCAGGGCGGTTGCATCGTGCAGGCTATTGGCGTCAATGAAACCCTTGCGTGTCATATGCCGGATGGCGACCGCGATAATGCCCAGTAGGGTGCCCAAGACAGATGCGACCGTCAGAAGCAGCATCTTTTGTGGTCCTGCATATGTACCTTTGGTGGCTGGTGTGATCCGCAAGCCTGCGGCGGTGCCCAGTCCCTGTTGCATCCGGTTTTCCTGCAGTTGTGCCAGAAAGCTTTGATAGACCAGGCGCGTGGCCTCGGTTTGAAGTGCAATCTGTTGCAGGGCTGCGTGTCCTTCCGATTGCACCGAAAGCTGCGCACTGCGCCGGTCTTTGAGTGCGGCAATTTCGTTAATTTTCTCGCGCAGTTGCGCGATTTCGGCTGTGTTGCGCGCGCTTCCGCTGTCGGGTGCGACTTCAAGCGCGCGCAGTGCGTTGCGTGCTTCGCTCAGGTCCTGATCTGCGGCAAGCACCTGTGCCGTCAGCGCATCCAATGCAATGTCACCCTGAATTTGCGCCGAGGCGATAATCGCGGCGGCCTGCGCGTCTTGCTGCGCGAGTTCGGCGCGCAGATCAGTGACGCGCGCTTGCAGCAGGGCCTCCGTTGTGACCTGTTTTTGTCTTTGCGCTGCTTCCATATGGGTCAGGTAAAGTGCGGCTGTCGTATTGGCGAGCGTCACTGCTTTGTCCGCGTCATGGCTCTGTGCTGTGATGTGCAGAATATAGGTGTCGGCCTGGCGGGTGACCGTGAGTGCGCGGCGCAGGTTCTGGATCGTCTTGTCCAGAATGGCGGCTTCATCGGGGGGCTGTTCTGTCGTGCCGGCCAGCCAGTGCCGCAGTTGCGTGCGCAAGGCATTGGGCGAAAAGGGTTTTGTTGGCGCAAGGTATCGGTTGAATTCGGGGTCTGCCAGCAGATCCAGCGCCGCGACGACACGTGTCAGCACCGGGTCCGAGGTGACAAGGGCGGCGGCGGTGTTCAATGCCGTTTCATCGCGGTCCTGCGGGGCGGCCATGCCCGACGTTGCATCATCGGCACCGCCAAGTTGGGATGTTGCCACAGCCGTGTACTGGGGCTGGGCCATCCGGAATGCATAGTATCCGGTCACCCCCGTTGTGAAGAGAAGCGCACAAAGCACCAGCCATTTGCCGTGCCACAGAACGCGCAACATGGCCGCGACATCCAGCGGTGCGATCCGGTCAAAGGTGTCGCGGTACCCGTCATACGGGTCCGGTCTGGCGGCATCGTTACGCTGTGTCATGGCAGTCCAGGTCTGGGTTTCTGTCCGGGTTCGTCCCTGCAAAACACCACAAAGGAGTTAACCTTTAATTAATCACAATGAATGAGGACTAAAGCTGCGCCTTCTTTGGTTAATGGCGCTTAGCAACGGTTTTCGTGTGATGCCAGTATCGGGATTAGCAAGGTTGGCAGGCAAAGGCGCCGCAGGGTCCATGGGCCTGAGGATAGGCATCGTTGGTGTCAATTTCCTTGTCATGCTGGGCCTTGCCGCTTGGCTGGGGCTTGAGGCCTTCGGCAGGCTGGCGGCACTTTGGGGCACGGGGCTTGTCGTCGGCACGCTGGTGTCTGTGGGTGGTCCTGTCATCTTGCTGCGGGTGCTTACAGACGGGCGGGGGTTGCGCAGGGCAGATATTTTTCGGGTCGCTGTGCTTTATCCGGCAATGCTCGCGCTGGTCGCTTGGGGATTTGGGGCGCTGATCTGGCCAGCGCTGCCATGGCTGGCCATCATGAGTGTCGGTTTCTGCGTCAATCTGCTGGGCTGTCTTGCCAGCATCATGCGGGCGCTGGGCAGTGTGCATCTGTCAATGGCCTTGCGCGATGCGGGGCCGCAGGTGGCGCTTGGTGTCGCGGGACTTGTGCTGCCTGAAGCAGGCGTTGCAGGCATCCTTTTGCTGTGTGCACTGGTGATGGCGGGTTTCGCCACGGTCGGCGTGCTTTGGGCGATCCCGCGGATGCAAGGGGCGCAAGTTCTGGCGCGGCGGTACCGGCCATATCTGAGCCTGTCGCTCTGGGCGACATCGGTCACGGGCATGGTCGTGGCGCAGATTGATCTGATTGTCGGCGGTGCGGTGATTTCCGGTGAGGCTTTGGGCGTTTACGCCGTGCTGCGCCGCGTCGCCAACCTTGTGGCGCTGCCTGTCAGCGTGGCGACATGGGTCAGCGGGCCTGCGGTGTCGGCTGCAAAGGGTGCCGGTGACATGGCCGCACTTGCCCGTGCAAGCGCGCAGGGCAGCCAGATTGCGGCTTGGCCGGGGCTTGCGCTGTTTGGCATGGCGGTTCTGGCATTGCCGGTTTTACCTTACTTGTTTGCGCAAACCGTAGGTGCGGCACCGGGGTTGGTTCTTGTCGTCCTGTTGCTCGGGGCGCTGGGGCAGGTGGTGCTGGCATCAAGCTTCACTGTCGCAACGCTGTGTGGATTGCAGCGGTGCGCACTGGCCGCACGGCTGTTGATGACAGGGCTTTATCTGGCGTGGTTTGCGTGGTGGGGCGCTGAACTGACAGCGCTGACCAACGCGCTGGGCTATGTCGGCGCACTGTCGTTGGGCGGTTTTGCCCTGTGGTGGGCGGTCTGGCGGAAACTGGGCATTGATACATCGGCCACTGTCCTTTGGCGGGGAAAGGAGGGGCAGTGGAGAACCTCCTGATCATCCTTTTGGCGCTGACGTGCACCATCGTCCCGTTCTGGATGGGTGAACGCTATGGGCTGGTGCCACTTGTCTCGCCGATGCATCTGCTGGCCTATTTCTGCGCCTTCGGGTTCCTGATCAAGGTCGCGGTTTACAGCGCGGACCCTGCCTTGGCCTTTTTTGACCAATACGTTGATACCGCAGGGGCAATGCCGCGCGGGGCAGTCTATCTAGCGGCCTTTGTGACACTGATGTGCCTCGGCTATCGTCTGGCGCTGCGGCGCAGTGATCCGCGACTGGCGATCCGCGAGGCACGCCTGATCGCGGGCGGTTTGGTGCGTCAGGGCTGGCTGTTTGTTGCGGCCTTTGGTGTGGCGGGTTTGACCTTTGCGCTGATCCTGCATGCCCGTGGGCTGTCGCTCTTTTCCGCTGATCTTCTGACCGCGTTCAATCAGGACAAGCAGATCAATGTGAACCGTGAGGGCGTGGGCGCGACGCTTGCAGGGATCAAGATGCTGTTTGTCGTGCCCAAATGCGCCTTTGTGATGCTTCTGGCGCAGGGGCTGGCGCTGCGTGCGCCGTGGCTGTTGCTGCAAGCGGGTGTTCTGGCGGTCTTGCTGATGATGATTGCGCTGGTCTCGGGGGACCGGTTCGAGCTGGTCGAATTGCTGGTTTTCGCCTGTGCCACCTACCTGATTGTTGGAGGGGCAATAGGCCTGCGGTCCATGCTTTGGATGATGGCGGGGGCGGCGGGCGTGTTTGCCATGGCCGCCTATATGACCGCCCTGCGCGGGGTTGATGCGGGCCTGTGGGAACAGATCGTCAGATCGACCTATTTTCTGGATATCAATGCCGCCGTCATGGTCACCGATCAGGTCAGGCCGGATACCTATTTGCTGGGCGAAAGCTATGGCTGGTGGACCTTCGGCTGGCTGCCCCGTGCGCTTTGGCTGGACAAGCCTGCGATTGATCTGGGTGTGTTTTTCAAACGCGATGTGATGGGTGTTGCGACGGGCGGAGCATTCAATGTGACCGGTCCCGGCGAGGCGTTCATGAATTTCGGCTGGGCGGGGGGCTTAGTCGGGTTTGTGCTGGGCTGGCTGTACCGGCGCGCAGAGGTGGTCTTGCTTGCACCGCGTCACTGCCTGCGCTTTGGGTCGTTCTATCTTTATCCCTTGCTGCTTTACCCTTTCGTACAGGCCACGCTGCATTCATCATTCAGCGGCTTTATCGTCGCTGCGGTCGTACAGGCCGTGCTGATCATGGCCATGATTGTGGTCTTTGTGCCGCGTTTGCGCGCGCGCCCTGTCAGGTACGCGGGGGTGGCGCATGTTTAGGGTGCTGTTCTGGGTCTTGCGCGTCGCGGCCGCTTTGATGCGCCGCGCGGGCGCTATGCTGGCGACACGGCTGCACCGTGCCAGCCTTGCGAAAACCGGTGCCGGCACGCGGTTTCAGGCGGGGGTCCGGTTCGACAGCCCCGCGCAGGTTGAGCTGGGTGCGGCGTGCTATTTCTGGCGCGGTGTCGGCGTGTCGGGCAGGGGGGCGGATGCCAGCCTGCGGGTCGGGGACCGCGTAGAGGTCAACCAGTTTGCCCATCTGGACATGGAGGGCGGGCTGACCATCCACGACGACGTGCTGGTGTCCGAGCACGCACTGATTTTCACCCATGATCACGGGCTTGATCCCCATAGTCTGGCCCGCCCTGCACCCAAGGTCATCGGTGCGCGTGTCTGGATCGGCGCGCGCGCGGTGATCCTGCCGTCCTGTGCGCAGATCGGGGCGGATGCGGTCATCGGTGCCGGCGCGATTGTCACCCGGAACGTGCCAGCCGGGGCCGTCGTGGCAGGTAATCCGGCGCGCATCATCGGCCAGCGCAGCACCAAGGAGGTTGCCGCATGAAGATTTTGCACATTGTTCCCGCGTTCTATCCTGCGACCTATTGGGGCGGACCGATCTGGTCCACCAAGGCGATTTGTGACGGGGTTTCCGCCTTGGATGGGGTCCAATTGCGGGTCCTGACGGCTGATGCGGCAGGCCCTGCCATTGCGGATCGTGTGGTGCCGGTGTCGCTGGACTATCCTGTACATTATGCGCGGCGCATCGTGGGACATTGTATCGCGCCGGGGCTCTTGGCGCGGATGCCTGCAGCGATCCACTGGGCGGATGTCGTGCATGTGACAGGCACCTACAACATGCCGACTTTGCCAGCCTTTGTGCTGGCCCGCGCAATGGGCAAGCCTGTGGTCTGGTCGCCCCGTGGCGGATTGCAGGCCACTGCGGATTGGCCAGACGCGCCAAAGCGGCGCATCAAACACGTGTTCGAGTATCTTGCCAATCTGTTGCGCCCCAAGGGGGCTGTCCTGCATGTCACTTCGGCGCAGGAAGCATCGCGCGGCACGGTCCGATTGGGGCAGATTGCCCGCGCCATTATTCCCAATGCGGTGGATGTCCCTGCGGAATTGCCGCCCCGCCGCCCGAGTGACGGGCAGTGCCGCTTGCTCTTTCTCAGCCGTCTGCACCCCAAGAAGGGCGTTGAGGCGCTTTTCGTGGCGATGACGCGCCTGCCAGCGCATTTCACGCTGGATATCTACGGGGCAGGGGATGCCGAATATGTGCGTATGCTACAGATGCGCGCGAACCTGTCGGCTGGCCGTATCCGGCTGCATGGCCATGTGGAGGGGGCGGCCAAGGCGGCGGCCTTTGCGCAGGCCGATCTTTTCGTGCTGCCGTCACATTCGGAAAACTTCGGGATCGTCGTAGCCGAGGCGCTGGCCCATGGTGTGCCGGTTCTGACGACCCAGAACACGCCCTGGCAAGATCTTGCGCGGCAGGGCTGCGGCCGTTGCATTGACTTGCCGCGCAGCAATCTGGCGGCAGAGATATTGACCCTGTCAACGCAGGACCTGGTGCAGATGGGCGCAGGGGGTCGCGCATGGATGCGCCGTGATTTTTCGACGGCGGCGATGGTGGACGCTTTTGCCGATCTTTATCGCGGGCTGGCGCAGGACGCCTTTGACGGGGTGATGGCATGACACAGCTGACAGTGATCATCCTGACCTGCAACGAGGCGATGCATATCGCCCGCGCAATCCTTTCGGTCCGTGATGTGGCGGACCGCATCTTGGTGGTCGATAGCGGCTCGACCGACGGCACTGTGCAGATCGCTGCACGTCACGGTGCCAAGGTGCTGCGGCATGGTTGGGTCAATCACGCGGTCCAATTCAACTGGGCACTGGACCAGATCACGGACACCCCTGGCTGGGTGCTGCGACTGGATGCAGACGAGGTCATGACCCAGACCCTTGCCGATGAGATCAGGGCGGGCCTGCCGGAAGATGTGGACGGGTATTACATCGGGCGCGGGATCAAATTCATGGGCCAGCTTGTGAGGCATGGCGGCATTTGCCGGACGCCGACGCTGCGCCTGTTCCGCAACGGGCGCGGGCGGTGCGAGGCGCTGTGGATGGATGAACATATCGTGGTCTCCGGTCCGACCGGTCATTTGCGCGGTCAGGTGATTGATGACAACCGCCATCCGCTGGATTGGTGGGTGCAGAAACACAACGGCTATGCCAGTCGCGAGGTTGTGGATGTTCTGAACGCGGAGTTCGGGTTTCTGCCCTGTGCCGGGGTCCTGCCCGGGCATGGCCGCGCAGCCGCCAAGCGCTGGGTGAAACGGCACATTTACGCCCGTTTGCCTGCGGGTCTGCGGGCGGGGGGTTATTTCTTTTACCGCTACGTCCTGCGGTTGGGGTTTCTCGATGGCAGGCGGGCGCGGTCCTTTCATGTGTTGCAGGGGTTCTGGTACCGCTATCTGGTCGACGCCAAGCTGGGCGAGGTGCGCCGCTATATGGCGGCCAACGGTGCATCACCGGTCACGGCGATCAAGGATGTTCTGGGCATCGACGTCATCGTGACCATGCCCGCACAGAAGGTGTTGGTCGCATGAAGATTTCCGTTGTGACCGCCGTGATGAACGGCTGCGCGACCCTGCCTGCGATGCTGGAAAGCCTTTCGGCCCAAGGCCATCTGGATGTGGAACATATCGTGCAGGATGGTGGGTCGACCGACGGGACGCTTGCCTATTTGCAGGCGCATGGACACCGCAACATGGTGCTGGAATCCTGCCCTGACACCGGCATTTATGATGCGATCAATCATGGCATCCAGCGCACGACGGGCGATGTGATCGGGCTCTTGCATGCGGATGACCTTTTGGTCGATGCGGATGTGCTGACATGGGTCGCCGAGGCTTTGTCCAATCCTGCGATTGATGGCGTCTACGGGGACCTGCAATATGTCGCGCGAAATGATCCCAACCGTGTCATCCGCTATTGGAAGGCGGGGGCCTATTCGGCGGCCTTGTTGCGGCGGGGGTGGATGCCGCCGCATCCGACGCTTTATCTGAAGCGCGAGGTTTTTATCCGCGCAGGGCTCTATGATACGAGCTTTCGCATCGCGGGGGACTACGACGGGATGTTGCGGTTCCTGACCCAGGGACAGGTGCGGCTGGCCTATATTCCAAAGGTGATGGTGCGCATGAAAATAGGCGGTGCGAGCAATAAATCCTTCGCCCATATGATCCGTAAAAGCCGTGAGGACTACCGCGCGATCCGCCGTCACGGGGTGGGCGGGATCAGGACGCTGGTCGCAAAGAACCTGTCAAAGCTGCCGCAGTTCATCGGGCGGGGTCAGGTGTAGAAATATTTGGTCAGCTGATAGAAGATCGGTGCGGCAAAGATCACGCTGTCGAGCTGGTCGACAAAACCGCCTTGGCCCGGGATCAGGTGCGACCAGTCCTTGACGCCACGGTCGCGCTTGATTGCGGCGACCACGAGGTTGCCGAACATGCCGACAAGTGACGCAATGCCCGCCATAAGTGCTGCGCCCCAAAAGCCGAAGGGTGTGATCCAGCTGAGCATGGCGCCGATGACCATGGCACTCAGCACACCGCAGACCAGCCCTTCCCACGTCTTGGGTGACAGGCCGGGGGCGATTTTGGTGCGGCCGATCCGGCGGCCAAAGAAGAAATCCAAGAGGTCTCCCAATTGCACGACCATCACGAGGAAGGCGATCAGCAGGACAGAGCGTTCGCCATAGCCTGCAATGTCGAGTGACATCAGAGCGGGCACGTGGCTCACACAAAAGACCGCGATCATCAGCGCCCATTGGGTTTCCGCGACCCGCACAAGAAAGCGTTGCGGATTGCCCCGCAGGGCCGAGATCATGGGCAGGAAAAGAAAGGCGTAGACGGGGATGAAGACGGTATAAAGGCCGGTCCAGCCGAAGCCGACAAAGACATATTGCAGGGGCAGAACCGCAAAGAAGGCCAGCGCCAGCGACAGATGGTCGGCCTGTGTCTTGGTGGTCAGCGTCAGAAATTCCCGCAGGGCTGCGAAAGAGGCGAAAGCAAACAGCGTCATGATCCCCGGTTTGCCCAGCAAGAGCGCCAAACCAATGAATGTGACCATGCCCCACCAGCTTTGGACGCGGGTCATATAGGTATCGAGCATCGGGTTGGGATCATGGACGGGCTGGCGCGCGCGCAGGATTTCACCCAGCACAGTCAGGGCAATCAGGATGCCGAAACTGCCAAAGGCCAAGAGCAGGATATCCGCTGTTGTGCTGGTCATTGGCGGGCCTCGGGGCGTTGGGCCAAAAGCGCCTCGGAGGCACGTTTGAGGAAATCATCCTTGCTTTCGCCTTCGCGTACATGGATCGGTTCGCCGAAGGTGACTGTGCAGATCAGGGGCAGGGGGATGACTTCGCCTTTGGGCATGATTTCGGTCAGGTTGGCGACCCAGGTGGGCACCAGATCGACATCGGGCCGCGCGACGCCCATGTTGTAAAGCCCCGCCTTGAAGGGCAGCAACGGGTCCTCGGTCATGTTGCGGTTGCCTTCGGGAAAGATGATCAGGGATGATCCTTCGTCAAGCGCTGCGATGATCTTGTCCATCGGTTTGTCCTGTACCTCGGGGCGGCGATCCACGAGGACACAGTTGAAAACCTCTGGCCCGACAAAAGCGCGCAGTTTGTTTTTCAGCCAGTAATCGGCGGCGGCCACTGGGCGCACTGTGCGGCGCAATGCGGGCGGCAGGACCGACCAGATCATCGGCATGTCGGCGTTGCTGGTGTGGTTGGCGAAATAGACGCGCTGGCGGGGCACGGGTTCGATGCCCTTCCACTCGGCCCGCACGGCAGTGATCGCACGGGCAAAGATGCGAATGGACTGTCCAACGATACGTGCTGCGAACTGGCGTAAGAATTTCATGGATTTGACTTTGGCGCAGGGCTTAGGTTTTGAAAAGAGGAAAGCCCTGTCCCCACAGAAGGGACAGGGCGGCAGTGATCAGCGGCTTTCGCTCACGTAGTCTTCCAGCAGTTTTTCGTTGCGGGCGTCTTCGATGCGCTGGATCCGGTCTTCGGCCATGCGTTCGTCGAAGCGGTATTTGACAAAGTTCACCAGCGAGAGTGTCAGCATCATGACCGAGATGGCCCAGAAACCTTTGGTCGAGAGCGGCACATCGGTTGAAAGCCACAGCGAGATGCCCAGCATGCCGTAGGCGATCACCACGCCCAGCAGGTTGACTGTCATGATCAGGCCGTTGTCCGAGTTGTTCTTAAGCATTTGTCTGTCCTTTTTTGTGAATTGAGGGGTTTGGTTTACTTCTTGGATGACTTGAGGCGCGCGAGCACATCATCGGCTGTGGCGCGTGTGGCGCTGCCGAAACCTGCGTCGGCCATGCGGTCGGTGAGGTTGCCGCCTTCAAGATCGCGGTTGATGTCGGCAAGGATTTCGCTCCGTTCGAACGGGTCGTCGCGGCCCAGGACGCGGGCGATCAGTTCTTCGGCCTCTTCCACGCTGCCATTCTGAACGCCTGTTTTTGTCATCTGCATCTGGATGTTCTGCTCGCGACGGACCGCGCGGGCCTGAATGGCCCCTTGCTTGAGGTCAATGATCCGGCGGTGCCCGCTTTCGATCGAGGTGCGCAGGCGGACAACCTTTTGATCCAGACGATCAAGGGTTTCGCTGCGGACGGCCAATTCGTTTTCCATATTGGCAATCGCGCGGGCCGCCTCTGTGGCCAGATCTTCGCGGTCGTTGTCCAATGCTTCCCTGGCGCGTTTGGTCAGGTCATTGATGCGGTTTTTCAGGCCGGCGTGTTGCTTTTCCTCGGAGCGCTGGCGCTGGATCAGGCTGGCAAGCGTGGCTTTGGCTGCGCGCAGACTGGCTTCGCTTTCGCGGATTTTTTGGTCGATCAGCTCGATCGCAAAGGCATCACGGACGCGATCTTCGGCGCGGGCGTTCTGGCCGTTGATGAGTGTGGCAAGTGTCTTGAACATCTGTCTCTCCGTTTCGTTTCAGTGCGTGAACACTGTTCATAAAGCAGAGATAGTGAGTCGGTCCTGTGGTTGCAAGATAAAAAATGAACATCGTTCAAATTATTTTCGGGAGGCGGTGAATTGCCGTAGAACAAGGGCGATCATGTGGTCGATCTTGTCCGTCGATACGCCTGCGCTTGCCTCGTCCAACCCCAAGAGCACGATCCCATGGACCGAGGAGAAGAGCGCGCGGGTCAAAAGAGCAAGTTCCTCAGCCTCCCGTTCCGGAAAAATCACGGCAAGCGGATCAGAGATATAGGTGAAAAGCTGCCCCATTTCGGCAAGGTACCAATCGGGTGCTGCTTCGCCCGCAGGGCGTTCGACATCAAAGAGCGCGCGCCAGCTTAAGTGATTGCTTGCTGCAAAGTGGTGATAGGCCTGCGCCATGACGACCAGTTGCTCGACAGGGTCCTCGGGGGCCGCGGCCAAGGCTTCGGCCACATCCGCGCCAAGGCGGTGAAAGGTGCGGGCATTGACGGCGAGTGTCAGGTCCGTGAGATCACCAAAGACGTTGTAGATCGCCCCCACAGCGCAGCCTGCCTCGCCCGCCAGATCACGGGCACGCAAGGCGGACAGGCCGTTTTGCGCGATGGTGCGTTCGGCGATCACGATCAGCTTGTCGCGGAGTTCCTGTCTGCGGATTTCTGTTTTCGTTGCCATGGGATCCCACCTTGATGAACGCAGTTCAATGATAGGCGAGGGGCCGCGTTTTGAAAAGGGGCTGACTGTTGTTCGGGATGGCTGCAGGCACGCCATTGATTTTAATCAATCGGCTTGGCGCCCGGACGCCTAAAACCCTAGGGCGACTGTTTACAAGGTTAATTTGTGGAGGAGACTATGAAACATTCCAAGACTGCGGTGATCTTTGCTTTCGCGGCCTTGCTGCATCCCGGCTTGGCGATGGCTGACGACATCGGGCAGGCAGAGTATATGAACACCTGCGCGACGTGTCACGGCGCGAGCGGCGAAGGAGATGGGCCTTTCGTCGAATTGATGTCTGTGCCGGTGCCTGCATTGACCGGATTGTCAGCAGCCAATGACGGCAAATTCCCGATGCTTGATGTCATCTATACCATTGATGGCCGTCAGGGGACACGAGGACATGGGTTTCCGATGCCTGTCTGGGGAGCACGGTTCAAATCCGAGACGGGCGTCGACAGTGATATGAGCAGCGAAATGCTGGTGCGTGCACGGATTCTTTCGCTGGCGCTCTACCTGGAGTCGATCCAGCAAGAGTAATGGTGGCTCTGTTGCCTATCGTTTGACAGGGGCGCCTCCGCCAAAATTGTTGACCCCGTGATACCCGATTGGGTCTTCCTGCATTTGCAGGTGCAGCCCGTCGCCGTCATAGGGGTGCGCGCGGGCGAGGTCTTCGTCAAAATCGATGCCGAGGCCGGGGGCCGTGGGGACGGGGATATAGCCGTCCTCAACGCGCAAGCTGCCTTTGATAAGGTCGTTGTGGAACGGGGTCTCGATCGTCTCTGCCATCAGGATATTCGGGATTGATGCGCCAAGTTGGATGTTGGCGGCCCATACCACGGGGCCTGCGTAAAGGTGCGGGGCGATCTGCGCGTTATAGACCTCGGCCATGGCGGCGATCTTTTTGGTTTCCCAAATCCCGCCCGCGCGGCCCAGTGCCGGTTGCAGGATTGACGCGGCACCTGCCCGCAGCACGGGGGCGAATTCGGCCTTGGTGGTCAGGCGCTCACCGGTGGCGACAGGGATGCTGGTGGCGCCGGCGACGCGGGCCATCTGGTTGATGTTATCAGGCGGGACAGGTTCTTCGTACCAAAGGGGACTATATGGTTCGATGGCTTTTGCCAGACGGATCGCGCCACCGGTGCTGAACTGGCCATGCGTGCCGAACAAAAGGTCCGCGCGGTCGCCCACCGCCTCGCGGATTGCTTTGCAAAAGGCCACCGAGAGTGAAATATCGTACATCGAGGGCATATGCCCGCCGCGGATCGTATAGGGGCCTGCAGGGTCGAATTTGACCGCCGTATACCCCTTTTCGACCATATCAAATGCGGCTTCAGCGGCCATTGCGGGGCTGGACCAGAATTCAGGCAGCGGATGGTCGGGGCGGGGGTAGAGGTAGGTATAGGCGCGGATGCGGTCATTCATCCGCCCGCCGATCAGCGCGTGAACGGGGCGGTCGCGGTCTTTGCCAAGGATATCCCAGCAGGCCATTTCAAGCCCGGACCATGCGCCGATAACGGTCAGGTCCGGGCGTTGGGTAAAGCCCGCCGAATAGACGCGGCGGAACATCAGTTCGATGTTTTCGGGGTTCTCGCCTGCCATGTGGCGGGAAAAGACGTCTGTGATAACGGCCTTCATCGCCTCGGGCCCGACGGAGGATGCATAGCATTCGCCGTAGCCGACAACGCCAGTATCCGTCGTCACCTTCGGGATGATCCAGTAGCGGCCACCCCAGCCCGGGGCAGGCGGCGCCGTGACAATCACATCGAGATCGGCGAGTTTCATGCGGCAACTTTCAGAATGAGGTCATCTTATGCGCGAGACAATCACGCTTCGCCGTTTGGGTCCAGAGGATCTGGATGTGTTGATGGCCGTTGAAGAGGGTTTGTTCGATAATGCGATCCTGCCGGATCAGGCCGAGGCAATCTTGAACGACGGGCGGCATGAAATGGTGTTGGCCTTTGATGGGGGCGATGCTGTCGGGATGGCAAGCGGGCAGGTGTTGCTGCATCCGGACAAGGCACCGGCGTTTTTCATCAACGAGGTCGGGGTGCGCGAAAGCCATCAACGGCGCGGGATCGCCACGGCGCTTTGTAACCGCCTGATCGGCGTCGCCCGCGCACGTGGCTGCGAAGGGATATGGCTCGCGACCGAAGGTGACAACGGTCCGGCGCGCGGGCTCTACCGCGCGATGGGTGCGCGCGAGACTGCGGATATCGTTGTCTATGACTGGGATGGAGCGATGGACGGGTAGAAGAATGTCGGCTTGGAGCCCTCATAGTTCGCCACAGGCGCTATCTGACCATCGTCCGAGCTGAAGGGGTTTGAGGCATCAATGGTATGGGGTCGCGCGTCACAGACTTGGTTGGATACCTTTGAAAGCGTTGCAAAATGGTTCTCCGAGGAGAGGTTGGGCGATGCCGACCGGTGAGAAGCAAAGGGACTTTTAGATTCATTTCGTAGGGTAGCAAACTCCGGATAGGTGGCTTTCATGCAGACCGCAGCCGATGTCCGCTTTCGTCCTAGAACAAGGCGCTGCAGTTCAGACCATCGCTGCAACCTGAGTAGATGTCTGCTTTGGCATTGCACGCAATGAAGACCCAAAAATGAAAAAAGCGCACCCCGTTTGCCACAGGGTGCGCTTTGCGTTGTTAGACCCGCCTGCTTAGGCCGCTTTGATCTCGACAACCTCGATTTCGAAGTTCAGGTCCTGACCGGCCAGCGGGTGGTTGGCGTCCAGCGTCACTTCGGCCTCGGTGACTTCGGCCACTGTCACGGGCACAACCTGCCCCTGCGGTGTCTGCATCTGCAACTGCGTGCCGATCTCCAGCGGGATTTCGGCAGGGATCTGTTCGCGTGGCACGGCTTGGCGCGCGTCCGGGTTCGCGTGGCCGTAGGCCTGATCACATGGCACGTTCACGGTCTTTTTGTCGCCCACGGTCATGCCGGGGATCGCGCTGTCCAACCCTTTGATGATCTGACCGGAGCCGACAACAAACTCCAACGGATCACGGCCTTCGGAACTGTCGAACATCTGCCCGTCGTTGAGTGTGCCGACATAGTTGATCTTTACGGTATCGCCTGTTTTTGCTTCGGTCATGGTCTCGCTTTCTCATCCTTTTCAAAATTTGAACGCGCACCCTATGCAATCATAGCAGGGGATGCAAACGCATTGCCCCTTTTCGTGGACGGGCGGGCGTGCCACGATGGATTTCACCCAATGGAGACCCCCATGCCCATCACCACTGCCGTCTTTGATGCCTATGGCACGCTCTTCGATGTCAACGCCGCCGCGATGCAGGCCGCCCAAGACCCCGCGCACGCGGGGCTCGCCGCTGTCTGGCCTGCGCTGGCGCGCGATTGGCGGCGCAAGCAGCTCGAATATTCATGGCTGCGCGCAGTGGCCGACAGGCATTGCGATTTCTGGAAAGTCACGCAGGATGGTCTGGACTGGGCGCTTGAGGCCCACGGCCTTGCCGATCCCGCCACGCGCACCCGCCTGCTGGAGCTTTACTGGGAACTCAGCCCCTATCCGGAAGTCCCCGCCATGTTGCGCAGCCTCAAGGAACACGGCATCGCCACGGCAATCCTGTCGAACGGGTCCCCCGACATGTTGCAGGCGGCGGTGAACTCTGCGGATATCGGCGACCTGCTGGATGCGCTGCTGAGCGTCGAAGACGTGGGCGTCTTCAAACCCCAGACCCGCGTTTATGACATGATCGGCGCGCGTTTCGGCTGTGCCAAGGATGAAGTCCTCTTCGTGTCGTCCAACGGCTGGGACGCCGCCGGTGCTGCCGGTTACGGGTTTCAGACCGCATGGGTGAACCGCGCGGGCGAACCGGTCGACAGACTCTATGCCACACCGCACCACGTGCTTTCCGACCTTACCGCAATACCGGAGCATTTGTGATGCCGAGCTACATCTCTACCGACGGGCTGCGCCTGCATTACACGGACGAAGGCACCGGCTTGCCGGTCATTGCACTGGCCGGCCTGACCCGCAACGGCGCTGATTTCGACCATGTCGCGCCCCACCTGCCTGTCCGCCTGATCCGCCCCGATTATCGCGGGCGCGGCCAATCGGACTGGGCCGATCCCACCACCTACACGATCCCGCAAGAGGCCGCAGATACGCTGGCGCTGATGGATCATCTTGGGCTGGAACAGGCGGCGATCCTTGGCACCTCGCGCGGCGGGTTGATCGCGATGCTGCTGGCGGCGACGGCCAAAGAGCGTTTATCGGGCGTCGCACTCAACGACATTGGGCCTGAAATTGCGCCAAAGGGCCTTGATGTCATCAAGGACTACATCGGGCGCAACCCTGCCCAAAAAACCTATGCCGAAGCCGCCGAGGTCCGCGCAAAGCTCTGGACCCATTTCACCGATGTCCCGATGGACCGCTGGCTTGCGGAAGTGCGGGCCCACTATCAGGAAACCCCCGACGGCCTGATCATCCGCTATGATCCGAAACTGCGGGACGCAGTGCTGGCCAGCGGCGCGCAACCCACCCCCGATCTGTGGCCGCTGTTTGACGCGCTGGCGGGATTGCCGCTGGCACTCATTCGCGGCGCAAACTCGGATTTGCTGACCCAAGCGACCGCAGATGAAATGCAACACCGCCGCCCCGATATGATCCGCGCCGACATTGCAGGCCGCGGGCATGTGCCCTTCCTTGACGAACCTGATGCCGTGGCTACCCTGCACCGCTGGCTGGAGACACTACAATGAACATCGACATGATCCGCGCCGCCGCCGACCGCATCAAAGGCCATGCACGGCGCACCCCGATCCTGACCTCTCCCTTTCTCGACGATATCGCGGGCAGACGGGTTTTTGTGAAAGCCGAGTGCCTGCAACACACCGGGTCTTTCAAGTTCCGCGGTGGCTGGGCGTCGGTCTCGGCCCTCTCGGACAATGCGCTGAAAACCGGCGTCATCGCCTTTTCCAGCGGTAACCATGCCCAAGGCGTCGCACTTGCCGCCCGTGAACACGGCGCGCCTGCTGTCATCATCATGCCCGCCGATGCGCCCGCCGTAAAAATCGAGAACACCCGCGCGCTCGGGGCCGAAGTGATCCTTTACGACCGCGAAACCGAGGACCGCGACGAAATCGGCGAACGGCTGTCGACAGAACGCAACCTGACCCTGATCAAGCCATTCGATGCGGAAATGACGATCGCAGGCCAGGGCACAGTCGGCCTCGAGATTGCAGAAGATATGACCGCACTGGGCGTGACCGAGGCCGATGTCATGGTCTGTTGCGGCGGCGGTGGTCTGACCTCGGGCATCGCCCTCGCCCTCGCCGCAGACGCGCCCGGCTTGCGCGCACGGCCCGCCGAACCGGAAGGCTTTGACGACGTCACGCGCTCACTTCAAAGCGGTAAGATCGAACGCAACGCGCGCCTGAGCGGGTCGCTTTGCGATGCGATCATCACCCCGCAACCGGGCAATCTGACCTTCCCGATCATGCAAAAACTCTGCGGCCCCGGTGTGGTGGTGACCGAGGATGAATGCCTGCGCGCCATGGCCCTCGCCTTTGAACGCCTGCGCATTGTCGTGGAACCGGGCGGGGCAGCTGCGCTTGCCGCCGCACTGTTTCACCCCGACGCTTTCGAAGGCGATGCCGTGATCGCGGTGGCCACAGGTGGCAACGTCGATGCCTCCGTCTTTGCAAAAGCGCTGGAGACGCTGGCGTGACGCCAAAAACCTGATCGAAGCGGAAAGATACGACAATGCAAGAGCAGATGATCACACGGCCAGACGGTACCGGCATTTTCGCCCAAATGACGGGTCCTGAAAATGGACCAACGGTGGTGTTCTCAAACTCCTTGGGCACCACCCTGCACCTGTGGGACGCGATCCTGCCTTTGCTGCCCGAGGGCTTGCGCATTCTGCGCTATGATATGCGCGGGCACGGGCGATCCGATGCGCCTGAGGGACCATATAGCATGGGCCAATTGATCAGCGACGCCGAAGCTGTCTGCGATGCCTTTGATATCAAAGATGCGATGTTCGTCGGCCTGTCCGTCGGTGGAATGATCGCGCAAGGGCTCGCCGTGAAGCGGCCCGATCTGATCCGCGCAATGGTCCTGTCAAACACGGCCGCCAAAATCGGCAACTCCAAACTCTGGCAGGACAGGATCAGCTTTATCACGGCCAACGGACTGGCGGCTGCCTCGGACGAAATCATGCGCCGCTGGTTCGGGCGCGATTTTTACGGAACGCCGGACATGACCCCGTGGAAAGCAATGGTAGAGGCCACTTCGGTCGCGGGCTATACCGGCGTTTGTGCAGCCATCGCAGGCACCGATTTCTACACGCCGACCAGCGGGCTGCGCATACCTGCTTTGGGCATTGCCGGAAGCGAAGACGGCTCAACACCGCCCGATCTGGTGCGTGAAACCACCGACCTGATCCCAGGCTCCAAATTCGTGCTGATCCGCAAGGCCGGCCATCTGCCCTGTGTCGAACAACCGGCGGAATTCGCGCAGCACCTTTGTGACTTTTTATCAGCAACGGGGCATTTGCGCGCCTAGCCCATTGAACGCGCTTGCAAAACCGACCGCGCAGACTAATCCTGCGCGGATGAACAAACGCCTCGCCGTCATCTTTATCTTCATATCGGTCATGCTCGACAGTATGGGGATCGGTCTGATCATGCCGGTGATGCCCGACCTGATCCAAGAGGTCGAAGGCCAAGGCATCGGCGGTGCGGCCGTTTGGGGCGGTATTCTCGCAACGATTTTCGCGGCGATGCAGTTCCTTTTCGGCCCGACCCTGGGCAGCCTGTCGGACCGCTACGGCCGCAGGCCTATCCTGATCATCTCGCTGGTGATCATGGCTTTCAACTATGTTTTGATGGCACTGGCTTTCACAATCTGGCTGCTGATCATTGCGCGGGTGATCGGCGGGATCACGGCGGCAACGCAATCAACCTCGGCCGCCTATATGGCCGATATTTCCGCGCCCGAGGAAAAAGCCGCCAACTTCGGCCTGATCGGTGCGGCTTTTGGCGTCGGCTTTGTGCTGGGCCCTCTCATGGGCGGGGCGCTGGCGGAATTCGGCACGCGCGCCCCGTTTTGGGCAGCGGCATTTCTGGCAATGACCAACGCAGTCTTCGGCTACTATGTCCTGCCCGAGAGCGTGACCGACCGGATCCGCCGCCCCTTTGAGTGGCGGCGCGCCAACCCGCTGGGTGCGTTCCGAAACATCGGGGGCCTGCCCGGGGTGAAGCGGCTGCTTCTGATCAGCTTTGTCTACACCATCGCCTTTTTCGTCTACCCCGGCGTCTGGGCCTATTTCGGCGCGGAACGCTTTGGCTGGGGGCCGGGTATGATCGGCCTGTCGCTGGGCATCTTCGGCATCGGCATCGCCGTGGTGCAGGGCTTGCTCATCCGCCCGATCCTGAACCGTATCGGCGAACGCAAGGCCGTGATCCTTGGCCTGTCGGTTGACGTGCTGGCTTTTGTCGCGCTGGGTTTCGTGACGAACGGATGGGTCGCACTGGCACTGACGCCGCTCACCGCATTGGGCTCGATCGCGGGGCCTGCGCTGCAAGGGATCATGTCGCGCACTGCGGCAGATAACCAACAAGGCGAATTGCAGGGCACGGTCAGTTCCATCAACGCGGTGGCCACAATTGTCGCCCCGCTGATGGTCACGCAGACCTTCTGGTTTTTCACCGACGGCCACGGCCCGGTCTACGCACCGGGCGCGCCCTTCATTTTGTCGGCGATCCTGACCATCGGCTGTATTCTGGTTTTTGTCCAAACCCCCCGGCCAAAGCGCCCCCGCGGCACATAACGTCGCGATCAGACTTGCAAGACGCATCCGACCAAAGCAGGGTCAGCGCACAACATTCCAAGGATGAACCCCATGCCACAGATCAAAGCCGCCGTTTGCCGCCAGTTCGGCGCCCCGCTCACCATTGAAACGGTCACGCTTGCCGCCCCCGAAATGGGCGAGGTTGAGGTCACACTCAAGGCCTGCGCGATCTGCCATTCCGACATCTCCTATATCGACGGCGGATGGGGCGGCACCCTGCCTGCGGTCTACGGCCATGAGGCCGCAGGGCACGTCAGTGCAGTCGGTGCGGGCGTGCGCGGTATCGCGGTCGGCGATCCTGTGGTCGTGACGCTGATCCGCGCCTGTGGCACCTGCCCGTCCTGCGCGGGCGGCAAACCGGTGGCCTGTGAAAGCGACATGGCCAGCGGTCCGCTGACCGACGCAACGGGTGCTGCGCTACATCAGGCGATGAACACGGGCGGCTTTGCCGAACGGGTGGTCGTCGATCAAAGCCAGGTGGTGAAACTGTCTGAAGGGATTGCGATGGAAGCGGCATCGCTGCTCGCCTGTGGCGTCATCACGGGCGTGGGGGCTGTGGTAAACGCAGCGGGTCTGCGCGCCGGACAGGACGTGGTTGTGATTGGCGCAGGTGGCGTGGGTCTGAACGCGATCCAAGGCGCGCGCATCGCAGGCGCACGTCGGATCATCGCAGTGGATATGTCGGAAGAAAAGCTCGCCATTGCCAAGGAATTCGGCGCAACCGACGGGGTGCTTGCGACCTCCGAAAAACCGTGGCGTGCCGCGAAAAAGGCCATCGGGCGCGGGGCCGATGCGGTCTTTGTCACAGTGGGTGCAATACCGGCCTATGACACTGCCCCGCAATACCTCGCCAATGGCGGCAAGGTGATCATGGTCGGCATGCCCCATTCGGGTGCGATGTCCACCTATGAGCCGGTGATGCTGGCAGCTACCGGCCAAGGCATGGTGGGATCGAAGATGGGCGATGTGGTCATCGCGCGCGATATTCCGTGGATGGTCGATCTCTACGAACAGGGGCGGCTGAAACTGGATGAGCTGATCTCGGGGCGCTGGTCGCTGGAGCAAATCAACGAGGCGATTGCGGATACCAAGACAGGCAGCGCCAAGCGCAACGTGATCGTGTTTGAGTGAGTGACGGGGCAAGGCGTGCAGGCAGGGCGGCCCTCGAGCGGATGATGCGATGTCCGTTTCGCGGGACAAAGCGGAAACCAGGCGATCTTTAATAAATGGCTCTTGTTTGCATGCTCAGTTCAAGGCGAAACGCCAATTAGGCAGATAAAACCTTACGACGCAGGTGCCGGTTGGCTGCGGCCATTTGGGCGTGATGGGCTTGCAAATAGAGGAACTCAATGTCTCAGTATTCGGATGTATCGGACTGAATGAGCTTCCATTGGCAAGTGACAGGAAAAAGAACGTCGATGTAATCACACAACCAAACGGTTCTGTTGTCATCACGATGTTGGCGCGCAACATGGTTATTGCAACCTTAGTGACGCTGGTTGGCGGCCTGCCTGCCTTCGGATGTTTACTGATAGCCCTGATCGGGATCGCTGAGGGTCAATTAGACACGGCGCTTATATTCGTAGGAGCCTGTGCTTGCCTGTCGTGGGTAGTCTGGCGCTTTGGTTGGCGAAAAAAGCGCTATGAGATATGCTTTGACGACGTAAGTATCCATTTTGGTGTGAATACGGTTGCGTATGCTGAATTCTCTGAAATCGTTGTCGATTTCAATGGTGGTGCACCATATGATCCTGGCTCAATGCCAGTCCCTCGCAATGGGACACCAGGGTACCATGTCGCAATCAAAGCACGTGGGCAGTTGATACCAATCACAGCAACAATGAGCCGCACGGAAGCATTTGCAGTGCGTGATGCCAGCATAGCGGTCTGGGAGCACTTCACTTCCTCGCTTCTGAAAGACCATTTTTGAATTGCCAAAAGCTGATGCAACCACAAACCTGCGGCAATCAGCGCTGTTTTCCGCAGGTTTGGGTCGGGATCTGTCCGACTCATTGGGGGTTACCCTTAACAGCACCCAGCGGTGCTGCGGAATTGCGAAGCTTTGGGCGCTAGGCTGCCGTTCCCTGCGTAATCCACGAGGGTTTGCTCTGAACCGATAGAACCGGCCCGCCCGGCGGTATCAGACGCAAGCAAACTCCTACAATGCAGACAGCCGACCCAAATACTTGAATGCCCACCCATACGCCTCGCGCCCAACGGCGCAAAACGCCAGCAGGCGGGTGAATTCAAAGACGGGGTATTGTCCCTACAGATTGTCCGCCTGCGGCATCCCCAGCACGTGGTAGCCGCCGTCGACGCGTATGATCTCGCCCGTGGTGCAGGCCCCCGCATCGGATGCAAGGTAAACGGCCGTGCCGCCCACAGCTTCAAGCGTGGCGTTGCTGCGTAAGGGGGCGTTCTGGTCGGTGTGTTTGTAGGTCTTGCGCGCGCCACCGATAGCCGCCCCTGCGAGGGTCTTCATCGGGCCGGGGCTGATCGCGTTGACGCGGATCCCTTGGGGGCCAAGGTCATTGGCAAGGTAGCGCGTTGCGGATTCCAGCGCCGCTTTCGCCACGCCCATGACGTTGTAGAATGGGGTCACGCGGTTGGAACCCTGGTAGGTCAGCGTCAGCAATGTCCCGCCATCGGGCATCATCTCGGACGCCCGCTTGGCCACGTCGATGAAGGAATAGCACGAAATCGCCAGCGAGTTTTTAAAGTTGTCGCGGCTGGTGTTGATGAAGCGGCCTGTCAGCTCGTTCTTGTCGGAAAATGCAATCGCGTGGACCACGAAATCAAGCGAGCCCCAGCGGTCTTTGAGCGTCTGGAACGCCAGATCCATGCTGGCATCGTCGTTCACATCCACATCGACCATGATGTCGGACCCGACAGAGGCGGCAAGCGGTTCAAGCCGTTTGCCGAAAGCCTCGCCCTGATATGTAAAGGCCAGTTCGGCGCCTGCGTCGGCCATGGCTTTGGCGATGCCCCAGGCGATGGAGCGTTCATTCGCCACGCCCATGATCAGCCCGCGTTTGCCCTGCATGGAAATTGTCATTGGCCTATCCTTTGAATTTGGAAAGCAGCATGGAACCGTTGGTACCGCCGAACCCGAAAGAGTTGGTCATCACCGTATCAAGACCTGCGTTTTCGACGAGCGCGGTCGCAATTTCCGCCGGATCAAGCGCGGGGTCGAGGGTTTCGACATTGATCGAGGGCGCGATAAAGTCGTGCTCGAGCATCAGGAGGCAATAGACGGCCTCTTGTGCCCCTGTGGCGCCTTGGCTGTGACCGGTCATGGATTTGGTGGAGCTGATCGGTGGCGTGGTGCCTTTGCCAAAGACGCGGCGCACGGCCTCGACTTCGCCTACGTCGCCCACAGGGGTCGATGTGCCGTGTGCGTTGATGTAGCTGACCTTGCGGCCCTCGGGCAGCGTGACCAAAGCGCCGCGCATCGCGCGTTCGCCGCCTTCGCCCGAAGGGGCCACCATATCGGCCCCGTCTGATGTGGCAGCAAAGCCTGTCACTTCGGCATAGATTTTTGCGCCGCGTGCCTGCGCGCTTTCCAGCGTTTCCAGCACGACCATGGCACCGCCGCCCGCGATTACGAAACCGTCGCGGTCGGCGTCAAAGGCGCGGCTCGCGCGCTCGGGGGTGTCGTTATATTTCGAGGACATCGCGCCCATCGCATCAAAGAGGCAGGACAGCGTCCAGTCCAGTTCCTCGCCGCCGCCTGCGAACATGATGTCCTGCGTGCCGAGTGCCACCTGCTGCGCGGCCATGCCGATGCAGTGCAGCGAGGTGGAACAGGCAGAGGTGATCGAAAAATTCATGCCCTTGATTTTATAGGCTGTCGCGAGGTTCGCGCTGACCGTCGAGGACATGGCCTTTGGCACCGCGAACGGCCCGATGCGCTTGGTCGAGCCTGTCTCTTTGACGACCTCATGTGCCTTGAGAATGGCCGAGGTCGATGGCCCGCCCGATCCTGCAATCAGGCCCGTCATCGGGTTGACGACCTGCTCTTCGGTCAATCCCGCGTCGAAAATCGCCTGTCCCATGGCGATGTGCGCATAGGCCGCACCCGGACCCATGAAGCGCAGGGTGCGCTTGTCGACATGGTCGGTGATGTCGAGCTTGAGCGTACCCGCGATCTGGCTGCGAAACCCGTGCTCGGCCATTTCGGGCGATGCCTCGATCCCGGACTTTCCGGCCTTGAGCGCGGCAAGCACTTCTTCGGCATTGTTTCCGATCGGTGATACGATCCCGAGACCTGTGACAACAACGCGGCGCATGGGCACCTCTCCTTTTGAACGGTAATGGATGTGCGAGGGCGAAGCTCTCGACTAGCTTTCAGACAGGGCGACTTTCATGTCGGTGACTTGATAGATGACCTCGCCATCCGCCTCAACAATTCCGTTGGCCACGCCCATGGTGAGGCGGCGGGTCTGGATGGCTTTGGTGAAATCTACCTTGTATGTCAGCATCTTGCGGTCGGGCCGGACCATGCCGGTCAGTTTGACCTCGCCCACACCCAGCGCGTAACCGCGCCCTTGCCAGCCGCGCCAGCCAAGGTTGAAACCGGTCAATTGCCACAGCCCGTCAAGCCCGAGGCAGCCTGGCATGATCGGGTTTCCGGGGAAATGGCAGTCAAAGAACCAAAGATCAGGCGTGATATCGAATTCAGCCACAACATGGCCTTTCCCGTGTGCGCCGCCATCACCCGAAATCTCGGTGATCCGGTCCATCATCAGCATGGGAGGCGCTGGAAGCTGGGCGTTGCCTTCGCCGAAAAGCTCGCCACGGGCGCAAGCCAGCAGGGCGTCTTTGTCAAAATAAGTCGGGTAATCGGCCATATCTTTGGTCTCGTTCTTCTTTACTGCGTCGCAAGACCTCTATCACTCAGCGGTTTATGAGAGCAAGTCTGCGCTTTTCTGACGGTTTTCATTTGATCCGGGGGATATTCTTCCCATATACTTGAGAATAATTGTCATAAAGGGCGATCATGTCAGATATAGCGACACAGCGCAGCACAAACTGGTTGGCGGGTGCGGGGCTCCGGCCGACGCGTCAGCGCGTAACCTTGGCGTCTTTGCTGGTGGGCGACGGGCAGGACCGCCATGTGACAGCCGAAAGCCTTTTCGAAGCAGCCTCTGATGCAGATGAAAAAGTGTCTCTGGCGACTGTCTATAATACATTGCGCGCGTTCTGCGATGCGGGCCTCGTCCGCGAGATTACAGTGGACGGATCGAAAAGCTACTTCGACACGAATATGACAGACCATCCGCATTTCTATTGGGAAGACAGCGCGACCTTGACAGACGCGCCTGCGGACGAGCTGGAAATCCGCAACTTGCCCGACGCGCCTGCCGGGGCAGAAATCGCGTCAGTGGATGTTGTCATCCGGTTGCGCCGTAAGTGACGGGTAAGATGGATCGTGATCCACCTTACGGTTTGCATAGTTTCATAAATAATTAACCGATATTTGAGACAGTCGTCGCATGTCTCATTACCGTCGTCTTTACGTGCCGGGTGGCACCTATTTCTTTACCGTCCGCTTGCAGGATCACCGGTCCGATCTCTTGGTGTCGCAGATTGACCTGTTACGTGACGCGATGCGTCTTTGCCGCAAGCGCTGGCCGTTTGAGATTGAGGCCGCAGTGATCCTTCCCAACAAGCTGCATATGATCTGGACGTTGCCGGACGGGGATGCCGATTTTTCCAAACGCTGGCTGCTGATTAAATCAAGTTTTTCGCGCCATGCACCTGCGCCTGCCTATATTCCAGAGAGCCACCGCAAAGGCGGCGAAAAGGGCATTTGGCAGCGCCGGTTCTGGGAACATCTGATCCGCGACGCGGATGATTTGGCGCTGCATATGCACTTGATCCGGTCAGCGCCAATCCATGCCGGTTTGGTCAAAAGACCAAGCGATTGGCCTTATTCATCACTGCATTATCCAAAGAAGCAGTTTAGAACCACTGCCCCGGTTCCATCAGCCCCAAATCCAGAAGCTGTTGTGAGTGCCAGCTGAAACGCTGGGACTGTGGCCAGTGAAAGGTTGTGATGGCTGACCGGCTGCCCGGGTTGCGCCGCAGGGCCTTGGCCGTCCGGAACGAGCCGATCGCGGCAGAAAGATTATTGTGCCACGGGCAGGAATAGGTGTTGTATTCAGCGATATTGAATCCCCGATCCGCCAGCATTTCCAGACCGGGCTGCGCGCGGAAAAATGAAATCCTGTCGGTCCGTTGGCGCAGTTTCGGGATATGCTCTTCGAACCGCCACCGCAGCCCGCCAAAGACATTGACCTGCCGCTCGAGTGTTTCGCCATCATCATCTGCGCGGGCGAGCGCATAGTAGCCGGATTTGTCGAAATGGGCGCCGTCGTGATCAACACCGTCAGGATGGGTCGTCAGGTCTTTGGCATAGAGATCGACGACAGAACTCATCACTGTGTCGCGCCGTTCCTCGCGCATGAATGTCAGCATCTCGCCTACGCTGCGGGTCTCGCAGAACGGGTAGAAAAGATATTCCGCATTATAACAATAATAGAGCCACTGGTCCGGCAGCGCCTTGATCATCGCATTGACGATCACTTGCAAAGCGTCCTCAGCGCTGACGTCAAAATCGACACGGTCCACGGTGTCGGGCAGGTCGGTTGGCAACGTCTGCCGGGGCGCACAAAAGGCGAGAATGCGGGCGAAACCTGCGTTGGTATGGTGGGCAATCGTGCGTGCAACCGCAACATCATCCTCGATCAGGATCAAGGCAACAGGGCCTTTGGGCGGGCTGCGTCGAAGATCGCCCGAGAGTGCGGAAATGGATGGGTAATGCATAAAACTCGCTTCGTCGAAAGGCAGGGTGCAAAATCGGTGATATCGGGCCGCATTGCAAGCATTCCGCCAAGTCGTTAGAAGGCCCGAGTTATCCTAACCCGAGAGCAGCCCCCATGTCCGCGCCAAAGAAGCTTTATATCAAGACCTATGGTTGTCAGATGAACGTCTATGACAGCGAACGCATGGCCGAGGCGCTGGGCGGTAAGGGCTATGTGGAAACAACCACACCGGATGACGCGGATATGATTCTGCTCAATACCTGCCACATTCGCGAAAAGGCCGCCGAAAAGGTCTATTCCGAACTGGGCCGGTTCAAAGGGCTGAAGGCTGCAAACCCCGATCTGAAAATCGGTGTCGCGGGTTGTGTGGCACAGGCCGAGGGTGAAGAGATCATCCGCCGCCAGCCGATGGTTGATCTGGTGGTGGGCCCGCAAAGCTATCACCGTTTGCCAGCGATGGAAGAGGCGGTGCAGAGCGGGGCCAAGGCGCTGGACACCGATTTTCCTGACGATGACAAGTTTGATACGCTGAAAACACGCGCCAAGGCCAAGCGCGGGCCGACCGCTTTCCTGACCGTGCAGGAAGGTTGCGACAAATTCTGCGCGTTTTGTGTCGTGCCCTATACGCGCGGTGCCGAGGTGTCGCGTCCGGCGGATCGGATCATTCGCGAGGCGCAGGAACTGGTGGAAAGCGGTGTGAAGGAAATCACGCTCCTGGGCCAGAATGTGAACGCCTATCACGGGCATGAGGGTGGCTTGGCAGGGCTGATCTGGGCGCTGGACAAGGTGGACGGGTTGGAGCGTATCCGTTTCACCACTTCCCACCCCAATGACATGGATGATGCGTTGATCGAAGCGCATGGCACTTGCGATAAACTGATGCCTTATCTGCATTTGCCGGTGCAATCAGGGTCGGACCGGATTTTGAAGGCGATGAACCGCAAGCATACCGCCGAGAGTTATCTGGCGTTGATCGCACGTATTCGCGCGGCGCGGCCTGACCTGCTGTTGTCGGGTGATTTCATTGTGGGCTTCCCCGGTGAGACGGAGCAGGATTTTGAAGACACCATGCAGCTGGTGCGCGATGTCCACTATGGGCAAGCCTATTCGTTCAAATACTCTACCCGTCCGGGCACGCCTGCCGCTGAAAAGCCGCAGCTGCCCGAGGATGTGATGCATGACCGTTTGCAGCGCTTGCAGGCGCTCTTGCGTGAACAACAGCAGGCGACGCAGGCTGCCATGGTCGGCCGCGACGTGAAGGTCTTGTTTGAAAAGGCAGGGCGTGAAGCGGGCCAGATGATCGGCAAGTCCGAGTATCTGCATGCGGTTTATGCCGATGCGCCAGCGGATGTGCTGGGGCAGGTGCGCGCGGTGCGGATTATCGAGGACAGCCCGAATTCGCTCAAAGGTATTTTGGTGTAAGGTGGATTGAGATCCACCTTACGTGCGGAACAGTCCCAGCTTGCGGAAAAGCAGGACCAAAAGGCCGGCAAGGCCGGCAATCAGCAAACAGACGGCCCAGAATGCCCGCGGATCATCCACACCGGGCATGCCGCCCACATTGATGCCCAGCAATCCGGTCAACAGCCCCAAGGGCAGGAAGATCGCCGAGACGATCGAGAGCAGCAGCATGCGCTGGTTCATCGCTTCGGCGCGGTTGTCCATGATCTGGTCATGCACGATCTGCGCTCGGTCACGGATCGCATCGAGTTCCTCGCCAAAGCGCTGCACCCGTTCCGCCGCCTCGCGCAGGCGCGCGCGATCATGGTTGTCCAGCCAGCCGATATCTTCGATTTCCAGCGTGGTCAGCGCGTCGCGTTGCGGCACGAAATAGCGGCGCAACACGATGGCTTTGCGCCGCAAGCCGCCAAGGCGCGCGCGTGACACACGGGCCTTCGGGTCAATGACCGCCTCTTCCAGCGTGTCGATTTCCTCGTTCAGGGTTGCCACGACCGGTTCGGCCCGATCTGTCAGACGCAATGCCAGTTTCGCCACGAAATCGCCGGGTGATCGCGGGGCCTCGCCGCGTGTCACCGTCTCGGCCAGATCCTGCACTGCAAAAAGAGGACGCCCCCAAACCCCGATCACGCGCTGATGTTCCAGCCAGAGCCGCACCGACACCATGTCTTCTGGTTCTGCATCAGGGTTCAGGTTCACACCGCGCAGGTTCAAGAGCACGCCGTTGCCGTGCACGGTGCAGCGCGGGCGGGTTTCGTCAGCGGTCAGGGCGGCGATTACAAAGTGATCCAGCCCTGCCTCGGCCAGTAACGCGGGCGTCGCTGCGTCCGCTCTGTTCAGGTGCAGCCACCCAAAGCCGGGTGGGGCGAGCGTCGCGATGGTTGCGACGAATTCTGCGGGGGTGACGGGCGTGCCGCTGCCTGATCCGGAGAAGACAAAGCTTATCGAATCTCTCTCCACCATTGCTGTGCTCTCCTCTTGGGGCAGATCCACCTGTCCGGCTGTGGTTCTGGCCCTTCTTGCAGCAGTTTGCGCAAGTTTATAGCATTTGGCAATTTGCGTCTCGGGCAGGGTGTTTTGTCGGGGTATCAAAGGTTTAAGGTGGCAGAACGCCGCGCCGCACCTACATCGTGTCGCACAGGGCGCAATCAAAAACAGCTCTTTGCGCAAAGAGCCTTGCGCCTTGTGTCTGCACTTGCCACGATACCTACATATAGACGAAGAGGAGAGCTGATTGGCCACCGGTGCCCTGACCCCACCCGCTGACGTTGCGACAGAATCCCTGTTGGAATTCCCTGACAACTTTTTGCTGATCGATCTTTGCGGCGAATATGACCGCAACCTGACCACCATCGAAGACAGACTTGGCGTGCAGATTCTGCGTCGTGGCAACCAGTTGGCTGTCATCGGGGACCATGATGCGCGCGTCGAGGCGACGCAGGTGCTGGGCGCGCTTTACAGCCGGCTCGAGGCGGGCCGTTCGCTGGAGCCGGGTGATCTGGACCGCGAATTGCGCATGGGGGCCGAGCCGATGTTCGATCCTGTCCGCAGTGGTGACCAGATCGAGCTGTTCAAGGGTGAGACAGAGCGGGTCGAGATCAAGACACGCAAGAAGCTGGTCGAGCCGCGCACCGATGCGCAAAAGGCCTATGTAAAGGCGCTTTTTGCCAATGAGCTTGCCTTTGGTATCGGGCCTGCGGGAACCGGTAAGACCTATCTGGCCGTGGCCGTTGGCGTGAATATGTTGATCAGCGGGCATGTGGACAAGATTATCCTGTCGCGCCCTGCGGTCGAGGCGGGCGAGAAACTTGGCTATCTGCCCGGTGACATGAAGGACAAGGTCGATCCTTATATGCAGCCGCTTTATGATGCGCTGAACGATTTTCTGCCGGGCAAACAATCGGCCAAAATGATCGAGGAAAAGGTGATCGAGATCGCGCCTTTGGCCTTTATGCGGGGGCGGACCCTGTCCAATGCCTTTGTGGTACTGGACGAGGCGCAGAACGCGACCACAATGCAGATGAAGATGTTCCTGACCCGTCTGGGCGAGGGGTCGCGCATGGTGATCACCGGTGACCGCACGCAGATCGATTTGCCCCGCGGTGTAAATTCGGGGCTGTGGGATGCGGAACGTTTGCTCAAGAATATTCCCAAGATAAGCTTTGACTACTTCACGGCCAAAGATGTCGTACGCCATCCGCTGGTTGCTGCGATCATCGAGGCCTATGAGGCGGATGACCCAAGGTGAGCGTCGACTGCGTTGTTGAAGATGACCGCTGGGGCGATATCGACGCGCTGGCGCAATTGGCCTGCGATGCGGCACTTGAACGGCTGGGGTTGGAGCCTTCGGTGTTTGAAATCAGCGTGCTGGCTTGTGATGACGCGCGGATCACGGCGTTGAACGCCGATTTCCGCGACAAACCCGCGCCCACCAATGTGCTGAGCTGGCCGTCAGAGGAGCGCGGTGCCGCGATAGATGGTGAAATGCCTCTGCCGCCGCAGCCCGTGCCGGACCCTGAACTGGGTGATATTGCGATTGCCTATGACACCTGTGCGCGCGAAGCAGCCGAGGCAGGCAAGTCTTTGCGCGATCACACGCTTCATTTACTTGTTCATGGCACCCTGCATTTATTGGGTTTCGATCACGAACGTGACCGCGACGCCACCTTAATGGAGGGCTTGGAGATAGAGATACTTGGCAAACTGGGTGTTCCTGACCCATATAGGGAGTAATCGGGTCGTTTGACCCACATAGGTAAGGATAAAATGGGCGACACAGACGAAGGACCGTCTAGCGCTGCGCAAAGCGCGCAGCAGGATGAGACGGAGACCTCTCCAGGGCTTTTTTCACGTTTGGTGAACGTGTTTACTGGGCCCGCGACATCAGAAGAAAACCATGAGGCACCACGTGAAAACGTGAATGCAGCAGGCGCGATGTTGGGGATGCTGAATTTGCGCCGGATGCGTGTCGAGGACGTGTCGATCCCCAAGCCTGATATTGTGGCTGTTCCTGTCACCATTACAAAGGATGAACTGGTTGAGGTGTTCCGGACCAGCGGCCTGACCCGTTTGCCGGTGTATGACGGCACGCTGGATACGCCCATCGGGATTGCCAACCTCAAGGATTTTGCGCTGCGCCACGGGTTCAACGGCAATCGTCAGGAACTGGACCTGCGCGAGATGGTGCGGCCCTTGATCTTTGTTCCCCCGTCGATGCCACTGGGTGTGTTGCTGCAAAAGATGCAGGCCGAGCGTATCCACATGGCACTGGTCATTGATGAATACGGAGGGACTGACGGGCTGGTCACGATCGAGGACGTCATCGAACAGGTCGTCGGCGAGATCGAGGACGAACACGATATCGAAGAGGCCAAGAGCTGGGTGCTTGAAAAACCCGGTTGTTATCTGGCCCAGGCCCGCACCGATCTGGATGATTTCGAGGCCGAGATCGGTTTGAACCTGACCGAGGCCGAGGAAATCGACGAGGAAGAAATCGACACGCTGGGCGGGTTGGTGACTATGCTTGCTGGCCATCTGCCTGCGCGCGGCGAGGTCATCGTGCACCCCGCCGGTCCCGAATTCGAAGTTGTGGATGCAGACCCGCGCCGGATCAAACGGTTGCGCGTCCGCCTGACACCGGCCAGCAATGGCTAACATTGGCGTGCAGTTTGCTGCGCGCGGGGCGTTGTTGCGGCTTGTCGCGTTTGCGGCTTTAGGGGCCGTGGCGGGATTGGGCCAAGCGCCTTTTGACCTGTGGCCACTGACGATCCTTGCGCTGGGCGTGGTGTTTGCCGTCTATCTGCAGGCGCTTTCGCGCCGTCAGACTGTGTTTCATGCATGGGCTTTCGGGTTCGGCTATTTTGCCTTCAGCCTGCGCTGGATTGTCGAGCCATTCCTCGTTGATATTGAGCGCCACGGATGGATGGCCCCTTTTGCGCTGTTTTTGATGGCGGCAGGGGCTGCAATTTTCTGGGCGCTGGCGGCCTGGGTGGCATCAAGGCTCGCGCCGCGCAGTCCGGTTATGTTTGCCCTCGCGCTGGTCGGCGCCGAGGTGTTGCGTTCCCTGATCCTGACAGGGTTCCCTTGGGCTTTGCTGGGCCATGTCTGGGTGACAACAGGGCTGGCGCAGGTCGTGGCCTATGGCGGCCCCCACTTGCTCACGCTTCTCACGGTGCTTTGCGGGCTGGCTGTCGCGGCCCTGATGGGGCCCGCGCGTATTGTGGGGCTTGTGGTTCTGGGGCTGGTGCTGGCGTTGTCCTTTGTCCTGCGCCCCGGACCGGCGGGACAGCCGTCCGGTGATCTGCCAATCGTGCGTCTGGTGCAGCCCAATGCCCCGCAAGAGCAGAAATGGGACCCTGCCTTCACGGATGTTTTCCTGCGCCGCCTGACCACCTATAGCGCCGAAGGCCCTGTGCCTGATCTGGTTGTCTGGCCTGAAACGGCCGTTCCCTACCTGTTGAACCATATTGATGATGATCTGGGCTTTCTGGCCGATTCCGCGCGCGGTGCACCGCTTGTTTTCGGTATCCAGCGGCGCGATGCCGCAGCACGGGCCTATAACAGTCTGGTCGTTGTAGGCCCTGGCGGGGCGGTGCAAAGCATCTATGACAAGCGCCATCTTGTGCCCTTTGGTGAATATATGCCGGGTGCCCGGCTCTTGGGACAGGTGGGCGCGACAGGGCTTGCCCGCAATCTTGGCGTCGGCTTTACGCCGGGTGCGACGCCCGGGCCGGTTGATTTGCCCGGAATTGGCGCTGCGGTGCCGCTGATTTGCTATGAAGGAATTTTTGCCGAGGAAATCACCTATGGCGATACCCGCCCGCGGTTGTTGTTGCTGATCACGAATGATGCATGGTTCGGTGAGGCCGCAGGCCCGCACCAGCATTTGGCCCAGGCGCGGCTGCGTGCGATCGAGCAGGGTTTGCCGATGGTGCGCGTTGCCAACACCGGCATCAGCGCGATGATTGATCCCAAAGGGCGCATTACTGCCGCATTGCCGCTGGGTGTTGATGGCGCGATTGATGCGCCTTTACCTGCGGCGCTTGCAGCGACACCTTATAGCAGATGGGGCGATCTGCCGGTTGTCCTGATGGTGCTTTTGTTCATCTTTGGCGGTTATTTCAGGGCCAGACGCGATAGCGATTGACCTAGCAGCGGGCACACCATATCGGGGTGTTCGATTCTGTCACAACGGCTTCCTGACGTGGCGGTATAACTTAATGGAGCACATCCCGATGACGCGTAACAATTACATCTTCACCTCTGAATCCGTTTCAGAGGGGCATCCTGATAAGGTCTGCGACCGCATTTCCGACAGTATTCTGGACGCATTCCTGACCGAAGAACCTGAAGCGCGTGTCGCTTGTGAGACCTTTGCCACGACAAACCGCGTGGTGATCGGCGGCGAAGTGGGGCTGTCTGACCAGTCGAAGCTGAAGGACCATATGGCGCGGATCGAGGATATTGCGCGCGCCTGCATCAAGGACATCGGATACGAGCAGGACAAGTTCCATCACGCGACCTGCGAGATTACGAACCTGCTGCATGAACAGTCCGCGCATATTGCCCAAGGTGTGAATGCATCCGACACCAAAGAAGAAGGTGCGGGCGATCAGGGGATCATGTTCGGCTATGCCACAACGGAAACCGATGCGCTTATGCCGGCCCCGATCCAATATGCCCACGCGATCCTGCGCCGTCTGGCAGAGGTGCGCAAATCCGGCGAAGAACCGACGCTCCGCCCTGATGCCAAAAGCCAGGTGTCGCTGCGGTATGAAAACGGCAAACCGGTTGAGGCCATGTCTATCGTGCTGTCGACCCAGCACAGTGATGAAAACCAGACGAGCGCGGATATCCGTGCGATTGTAGAGCCTTATATTCGCGAGGTGATGCCTGAGGGCTTGATTACCGCGCGGACCGAATGGTGGGTGAACCCGACAGGCACATTCGTCATCGGTGGTCCTGACGGCGATGCCGGTCTGACGGGCCGCAAGATTATCGTAGATACCTACGGTGGTGCGGCCCCGCATGGTGGTGGGGCCTTCTCTGGCAAAGACCCGACCAAGGTGGACCGGTCTGCGGCCTATGCATCGCGCTATCTGGCCAAGAACGTAGTGGCCGCTGGCATGGCGGAGCGCTGCACGATCCAGTTGAGCTATGCAATCGGTGTGGCCAAGCCTTTGTCGATCTATGCCGATACCCATGGCACAGGCGAGGTCGATCCGGCGGCGATCGAGCGTGCAATTGCACAGGTCATGGATCTGACGCCGCGCGGTATCCGTGAGCATCTGGGCCTGAACAAGCCGATTTATGAGCGCACAGCGGCTTACGGTCACTTTGGTCGTGCGCCGGATGCGGATGGCGGGTTCAGCTGGGAGCGGACCGATCTTGTTGAGGCGCTCAAGCGCGCTGTCTGATCAAGGTAGGGTGGGTCAAGACCCACCTTACAGTTTGCACGGTGCGTAGGGTGGATCTCGATCCACCCTGCTGATTGCGAAAGCTGCGCACCCTTGCTAAAGCCCCGCCTATGAGCAAAACCAATCATCCCTCGGGCGCCCCGTGGCGCAATTTCTATGGCCGCTTTCGTGGCAAGACGATCCGTGCCGCCCAGCACGATTATCTTGAGAACGATCTTGCGCCGCTTTCGCCCGGACCGATCAGTTGGGAAGAAAATCCCGACCGGACGCCGCTTGCGCTGGATGGTGTTTTTGGTGGCAAGGACATCTGGTTGGAAATCGGCTTTGGCGGCGGGGAGCATCTGGTGCATATGGCACAGACCTATCCCGACATTGGTCTGATCGGCTGTGAGCCGTTTATCAACGGTGTCGCCATGCTTCTGGGCAAGATCCGCAAGGCTGATGTGGACAATCTGCGGGTTCACCCCGGCGATGTGCGTGATCTGTTCGACGTCTTGCCTGATGCGACGCTGTCAAAGGTGTTTCTGAACTACCCCGATCCCTGGCCCAAGAAGCGCCACCACCGCCGCCGGTTTGTCACCCCGGAGCATCTTGCCCCTTTGCACCGTGTGATGAAACCGGGAGCTGAGTTGCGCGTGGCGACCGACATCAAGGACTATGTCCGCCAGACGCTGGAGCAGGTGCCTTCGCATGGGTTTGAATGGCTGGCCGAGGGGCCTGACGATTGGCGCGCGCCATGGGCGGACTGGGTGTCGACACGCTATGAGCAGAAGGCGCTCCGTGAAGGCCGGACACCGCATTATCTGACCTTCCGTCGGGTGTGAGCGTCGGACCCTCCGGGGGGAGTATTTCCGGCAAGATGATAAGACAGGTGATAGACCCGGCGAACGCGCTGCGCTATCAACCGCCCGAGTTAAGAAGGAAGATTGCCAATGTCCGGTCACGGCACCCCGATCCCCATGATATCGCACCCCTGTGGCCCCTTGGTGGGCGAGGCGCATGTGCCGGGTGACAAGTCGATTTCGCACCGGTCGCTGATTTTGGGGGCGATGTGTATTGGCGAGACGCGGATCACCGGTCTTCTGGAAGGTGAGGACGTGCTGGATACCGCCAAGGCGATGCAGGCCTTCGGGGCGACGGTGACCAATTATGGTGACGGTGCGTGGACTGTCAGTGGCGTGGGTGTTGGCGGGTTTGCCGAGCCTGATTGCGTGATTGATTGCGGCAATTCCGGTACGGGTGTGCGCCTGATCATGGGGGCTGCGGCGACCTCGCCCATTACCGTGACCTATACCGGTGATGCGTCGCTGAACGGGCGGCCGATGGGGCGGGTGACTGATCCGCTGGCGCTTTTCGGGGCGCAGGCCGTGGGGCGTGCCGGTGGGCGTTTGCCGATGACCATTGTGGGTGCGCGCGCCCCTGTGCCAGTGCGCTATGTCGTGCCGGTTCCGTCGGCGCAGGTCAAATCGGCCGTTTTGCTGGCGGGTCTGAATGCCCCGGGGCAGACCGTTGTGATCGAAAAAGAAGCGACGCGGGATCATACAGAACGGATGCTGCAGGGCTTTGGTGCGACGTTAAGTGTTGAAGAAACTGACGAAGGCCGGGTGATTACCCTTGATGGACAGCCCGAATTGATCCCGCAGACGATTGTTGTGCCGCGTGATCCGTCATCGGCGGCCTTTCCGGTCTGTGCGGCAATTATTACGCCGGGTTCGGATGTTCTGGTGCCCAATATCGGGTTGAACCCGACGCGGGCGGGGCTGTTCACCACATTGCAGGAAATGGGGGCTGATCTGGTCTATGAGAATATGCGCGAGGAGGGGGGCGAGCCTGTTGCCGACCTGCGGGCGAAATTCTCGCCTGATTTGCGGGGTATCGCTGTGCCGCCCGCGCGCGCGGCGAGCATGATTGATGAATATCCGGTGCTGTCGGTCGTCGCGGCTTTTGCGCAAGGCGTCACGGATATGCAGGGCGTCAAGGAATTGCGCGTCAAGGAAAGCGACCGGATTGATGCGATGGCCAAGGGCCTGCGTGCGGCCGGTGTGACAGTAGATGAAGGCCCTGATTGGTGGAAAGTTACAGGCTTGGGTCACGGCAACGTACCGGGTGGTGTGACTGTGGCCAGCCAGCTGGATCACCGCATCGCGATGGCGTTCATGGTTATGGGCATGGCCACGCAAAAGCCGATGCGCGTGAATGATGGCAGCCCGATTGCCACCTCTTTCCCGATATTCGAGGACCTGATGGGTGCGCTGGGCGCGCAGATTGTACGTGCCGAGGCATGAGCTTTATCGTCGCCATTGATGGTCCTGCCGCGGCGGGCAAGGGCACGATTTCCAAGGCGGTTGCGGCGCATTTCGGTTTTGCGCATCTTGATACGGGGCTGCTCTATCGTGCGGTTGGCGCCAAAGTGATTGCAGGGGCGGAACCGGTTGCCGCCGCCCGCACGCTTGATCCTGTTGATCTTGAGAATGACAGCCTGCGGACAGCCGCCGTTGCGCAAGCGGCCAGCGAGGTGGCGGTGATCCCCGACGTGCGTGCCGCACTCGTGGCGTTCCAGCGCAGCTTTGCAGGGCGTGACGGTGGTGCGGTGCTGGACGGGCGTGATATCGGGACGGTCATTTGTCCTGCTGCGGATGTGAAGCTTTTTGTCACCGCCAGTCCCGAATGCCGTGCCGAACGGCGCTTTCAGGAGCTTTCGGGTAAAGGGACAGACACCACCTTTGAGACGGTGCTGGCGGATGTGAAAGAACGTGACGCACGGGATCAGAACCGTGCGACGGCCCCCCTGGTCCCTGCGGATGACGCGGTGCTGCTGGACACGTCAGAGCTGACTGCCGCACAGGCGATTGCCGCTGCGATCAAGGTCGTCGAGGCGGCGCGCAGCTAAGACGGCACCATGTTTCAATGGTTCACCAATGGTTGCTTTGCCGGTTTGTGAAAGGGTGGTCTAGGCTCATGGGATAAGGAGTTGCCCATGATCCGTTTGCTCGTCGTTATCGCTTTTTTTCTGCCCGCATCGGTGAATGCGCAAGAAGCTGAACCGCCTATGACATTGCCGCGCATGGCCGAGATTGTGCTTGCGCTGGACCCCGAAGCAGAACTTGTGGGGGCGGGCTTTTCGTTGACCATTGATGATATTCCCGTCCTGATTGTCACGGATGTCGGCGCTAACCGGATGCGTGCGATGGTCCCGATACGGTCGGCCGAGACAATGACGCCCGAGGAGATGCGCCGCGTCATGCAGGCCAATTTCGATAGCGCGCTTGATGCCCGTTACGCCGTGGCCGGCGGGCAGCTATGGGGCGTGTTCCTGCATCCGTTCAGGGAATTGGAGCGCAATCAGTTTATTTCTGGTGTGGCGCAGACCGTGAATGTGGCCAAGACCTATGGTTCACTCTACAGCAGTGGGGCCGGACAGTTCGGGGCCGGTGACAGCGGTGATCTGCAACGTGAACTGATCGAAAGACTGCTGGAGAAAGGTCAGGACATCTGACAACACTTGGCGTATGACCTATACGCTTGTTGATCTTCAGACCTGGCCCCGCGCCGCGCAGTTCCGGCTTTTCCGGACCTACCGGCAGCCACATTATGCGACGACCACGCGCATGGATGTGACACATCTGATGCAGCGCAAGGCCGATGGGATTTCACCCTACCGTGCAAGTCTTTATGCAATCGGGGCAGGTTTGCACGCTGTACCGGAACTATGCATGCGTTTCCGCGGTGATACTGTGGTTGCCCATGATATGGTGACGTTATCCATGACCGTGCCGACGGATGCGGGCAGTTTCGGCTATGCCTATGTGCCCTATGTTGCCGATTTTGACACGTTTGAGACGCAGGCGGCGGCGTTGATCGGAGAGGTGGCGAAGGGCGGTGTGCTGCAAGCCAACAGCGGAGAGCGCGATGATCTTGCCTATCTGTCTTGCATGCCGTGGCTGGATTACACGGCGATCAACAACGCGCTGCCCGGGCCGGATGACTGCATTCCGCGGGTGACATGGGGCAAATTTGTTGAGCGGGACGGACGCTGGGATATGGCCATGACGCTTGAGGTGCACCACGCGCTGGTGGATGGCGCGCAGGTGGGCGCGTTTTTTGCGGCGGTGCAGGGGGCATTGACGACGCTTTAGAGCGTTCGACAGCAGCCGTCTTGTCAGCGGAAAATCCCTTGCAAACTTGAAAAAACCCGCCTATACGCCGCCCTGTCGAAGTGTCGAAACAGGCGCGGACGTGAGACTTGAGCGGGGTCGGTAGTAACCGGCCCTGTTGTTTTATGTTCCGCAAAGGATGCAAGTGACCAACCGAAACCCAAAAGACCGGCGGAGACAACCGCACGGCCCGTATAAAACCAAACGTTAGGAAAACGACGCCACATGGCTAATTCAATGGAAGAGTTTGAAGCACTCTTGAACGAAAGCTTCGAAATGGACACGCCGGCCGAAGGGTCTGTTGTCAAAGGCAAAGTCATCGCAATCGAAGCGGGCCAAGCCATCATCGACGTAGGCTACAAGATGGAAGGCCGCGTTGATCTGAAAGAATTCGCAAACCCCGGTGAAGAGGCTGAACTGGCCGTTGGTGACACTGTTGAAGTGTTCCTGCGTCAGGTCGAGAACGCCCGTGGCGAAGCTGTTATCTCCCGCGAGATGGCGCGCCGCGAAGAAGCCTGGGATCGTCTGGAAAAAGCCTATGCTGACGAAGAGCGCGTTGATGGCGCGATCTTTGGCCGCGTAAAGGGTGGTTTCACTGTGGACCTTGGCGGCGCTGTTGCGTTCCTGCCCGGCTCTCAGGTTGATGTCCGCCCCGTGCGTGACGCAGGCCCGTTGATGGGTCTCAAGCAGCCATTCCAGATCCTGAAAATGGACCGCCGTCGTGGCAACATCGTTGTATCGCGTCGCGCGATCCTTGAAGAATCACGTGCCGAGCAGCGCGCCGAAGTTATCGGCAACCTGACCGAAGGCCAGGAAGTTGACGGCGTCGTCAAGAACATCACCGAATACGGTGCGTTCGTTGATCTGGGCGGTGTTGACGGTCTGTTGCACGTCACAGACATGGCATGGCGCCGTGTGAACCACCCCTCCGAGATCCTCACAATCGGTGAGACGATCAAGGTGCAGGTTATCAAGATCAACAAAGACACCCACCGTATCAGCCTTGGCATGAAGCAGCTGCAGGATGATCCATGGGATGCGGTTGAAGCCAAGTTCTCATTGGGTTCCGTGCATCAGGGTCGTGTGACCAACATCACCGATTACGGCGCATTTGTTGAGCTGGAAGCCGGTGTTGAGGGTCTGGTTCACGTCTCTGAAATGTCCTGGACAAAGAAGAACGTACACCCCGGCAAGATCGTGTCCACTTCTCAGGAAGTCGAAGTCATGGTTCTGGAAATCGACAGCGCCAAGCGCCGCGTTTCCCTTGGCCTCAAGCAGACACAGCGCAACCCATGGGAAGTCTTTGCCGAGACACATCCTGAGGGCACCGAAGTGGAAGGCGAAGTCAAGAACATCACCGAATTCGGTCTGTTCATTGGCCTTGAAGGCGACATTGACGGCATGGTTCACCTGTCCGACCTGACATGGGAAGGCCGTGGCGAAGACGTGATCGGTGATTTCCGCAAGGGTGACATTGTCAAAGCCAAGGTTGCTGAAGTCGACGTCGAGAAAGAGCGCATTTCGCTCTCGATCAAGGCGCTCGACGGTGATCCCTTCGCAGAGGCTGTTGGCGGCGTGAAGCGTGGTTCGGTCATCACTGTTGAAGTGACCAAGATCGAAGACGGCGGCATCGAAGTTGACTATGAAGGTGCGAAATCCTTCATCCGTCGTTCCGATCTGTCCCGTGACCGTGCCGAGCAGCGCCCTGAGCGCTTCCAGGTTGGCGACAAGGTTGACGTGCGTGTGACCAACATCGACAGCAAGACCCGCAAGCTGGGTCTGTCGATCAAGGCACGTGAGATCGCGGAAGAGAAAGAAGCAGTCGAGCAGTATGGTTCATCTGATTCCGGTGCATCCTTGGGTGATATCCTTGGTGCGGCTCTGAAGGGCGACGAATAAGCCTCAGGCATTTGCCGACGATTGAATTGACCCCCGCCGCAGGAGACTGCGGCGGGGGTTTTTGTATTGTTTGCGCCCGCTGGACATCCTGCGCCTATCGCGCGTATGCCGTTGGAGCGCATGTACGGCAGAGGTTTGATATGCCCACCACACTCGTTGTTCTCGCACATCCTGATCGCCGCTCGTTCAACGCAGCCTGGGCTGATGCAACGGTGCAGGCGTCAAAGGATGCTGGCCATAAGGTGCTGTGGTCGGACCTTTATGTATTGGGTTTTGATCCGGTCGAGGCTCCATACCACTACGCGGACTGGCCTGAGGACGTCCAGTTTGATCCGCTCAAGGCGCAGGAACGGTCAGCCGCCCGAGGTGTGCTGCCCAAGGACGTGCAGGACGAGGTTGCGAAAATCCGGCAGGCGGACCGTATCATCTTTCACTTTCCGATCTGGTGGTTCTCACCGCCTGCGATCCTGAAAGGCTGGTTCGAGAGGGTTTTGGTCCATGGTGCGTTGCATCGTGTCGATGCGCGGTTTGATGCGGGGCTTTGCACGGATAAGACGGCGTTGTTCTGCGTCACGACCGGCGCGAAAGAGGCTGAATGTGGCTTTGATGGGAAAGAGGGTGATCTTGCGCTTTTGCTGTGGCCCGCAGCCTATACGCTGCGCTATCTTGGCTTCTCTGTGTTGGAGCCTGTCACAGTAAACGGCGTGCATGGTTACCATAGTGGTCAGGGTGCTGATGATCTGCAAGGTCGTCTACGGTCTGTGCTGGCAGATCAGGCCGCTGTGATTGCGGGGTTCGATGCGCGTCCTCGTCTGGCCTTTAACGCTGATCGCGACTTTGACGAGAACGGGCGTCTGCGCGTTGACCGGCCTTCGTATACGCCGTTCATCCGGCACCATAAGGGGTGAAAACAGCCGGATCACATGCGAATCGGTGGGTTCGCGATGATGGGCCAATGTTATGCCGCGGCGAAAGAGCCGGGCAGAATGGCCGCAAATCTAGGTGCCTCGCGCGGTCTTGGCGCCGTAAATAGGCTAAAACGCCGCAATCGCGGTATTTCGTCGACGCCACAAAATGCCTATAGTCTTTTGAAAAGCGGGGACAAACCTGCTGCCATGTGTTCGCTTACTGGTTGGGAGGCCATACTATGATCCGTTCCGAACTGATCCAGAAACTCGCCGACGAGAACCCGCATCTTTATCAACGCGATGTCGAAAAGATTGTGAATACGATTTTTGAAGAGATCATCGAAGCGATGGCGCGTGGTGACCGGGTTGAGCTGCGCGGGTTCGGCGCATTTTCTGTCAAGAAACGTGATCAGCGGATCGGTCGCAATCCCCGGACCGGTGAAGCGGTGGAAGTCGAAGAAAAGCACGTGCCCTTTTTCAAGACAGGCAAGCTGCTACGCGACCGGCTGAACGGCAACTAGACCTTCACAACGCTTTTACAGAATTGAAACGCGTGGCGCGGAATTGCAGTTCACCGCGCCGCTGAACTGCGGTATGCTTTCGACATGAAAACCATTCGCTATGCATTCTGGGCCATCGTTGGCCTTTGTCTTATCCTGATCGGGCTTGCCAATCGTGATGTCGTCACCCTGCGCGCCATGCCAGAGGCGGTCGGTGACCTGCTGGGTCTGGAACCTGATATCCAGCTGCCTTTGTTCGTCGTGATCTTCATCGCAGTCGGTGCCGGTCTGATGATCGGGTTCCTGTGGGAATGGGTGCGCGAACATCGCATCAGGTCCGATGCGCGCGGCAAAGCGCGTGAAGTCGAAGCGCTCAAGCGTGAGGTGGCTCAGCTGCGCGGCGCTGCGGGAACGGGCAAAGACGGCGATGACGTTCTGGCATTGCTTGAAAAGACAGGCTGATGCCGCGCCAGACACGGGTCAAGATCTGCGGGCTTCGTGATGTTGCCGCGGTCAAAGCGGCTGTTGATGCTGGGGCTGCCTATGTCGGGCTCGTGTTCTTTCCGAAATCACCACGCAATGTGACGATCGCAGAGGCAGCGACACTTGCGCTGGCTGTGCCGCCCGGTGTGGCCAAGGTCGCGCTGGTGGTCGATGCCGATAACGCGCTGCTTGATGAGATCACGGCAAATGTCCCGCTGGACATCCTGCAACTGCATGGACATGAAACACCCGAGCGGGTGTCCGAAATCCGGGCCCGTTATGGACTGCCTGTGATGAAAGCGGTCGGTGTCGCCGATGAAAGCGATCTCGCGGAATTGGACAGCTATGCCCGTGTTGCGGATCAGATCCTTGTCGATGCCAAGCCGCCCAAAGATGCGGATCTGCCGGGCGGGAACGGTTTGTCCTTTGATTGGCGTTTGATTGCGGGCCGCCGCTGGCCTGTGCCATGGATGCTGGCCGGTGGCCTGACACCGGACACTGTGGGTGAGGCGATTGCGCTGACAGGGGCCACGCAGGTTGATGTCTCCTCTGGCGTCGAATCCGCGCCCGGCGTCAAGGATGCTGCGTTGATTGCAGCGTTTTGTGCCGCGGCGCAGGCTGATTAAGGCGGCGTTTACCTTCTCAGTGGATGCTGTCGGTATGCAGCACGCGATTCTTCCGCTCTCGCCCGAAGCATGGTTTCGGCATCTATTTTCGTCACAATCGGCGCGCGATGGTGGCGTGGTCCGGCGCAAGGTGCGCGATATGGAACGGATGGTGGGGCGCGACGCGTTCGCAGCGGAAATAAGACGTCGTGGATACTCTGCCGTTGAAAACGCAGGACAGATTATCGTGTTCTGCAATGCCGAACCTGTGAAAGTTGCGGTTGGATAGCCAATTCCTGTGTCAGGAATTGTGGGCAAATCCTCATCAAGGATTTGTTTTCAGACTTTCCATGAAAGTCTGCGACCTGATGGTCGCTTTACCATTCTGACAAGAATCGTTAGGTCTGGCGGGCACAAATAAAGCAGGTGTCCTATGGCCAACGATCTTTTCAACAGCTTCATGACCGGTCCCGACGAAAAGGGCCGTTTCGGCGATTTTGGCGGACGTTTCGTGTCCGAGACGCTGATGCCGCTGATCCTCGAATTGGAAGAGCAGTACGAGCATGCCAAAACCGATGAGACGTTCTGGGCCGAGATGCATGATCTCTGGACCCACTATGTTGGTCGTCCCAGCCCGCTTTACCACGCCGAGCGCCTGACTGCGCATCTGGGTGGTGCCAAGATCTACATGAAGCGCGACGAGTTGAACCACACGGGCGCGCATAAGATCAACAACGTGCTGGGCCAGATCATTCTGGCCCGCCGCATGGGCAAGACCCGCATTATTGCCGAAACCGGTGCAGGGCAGCACGGTGTTGCAACGGCGACGGTTTGTGCGAAATTCGGTCTCAAATGTGTGGTCTATATGGGCGCACATGATGTCGAGCGTCAGGCCCCTAACGTGTTCCGTATGCGCCTTCTTGGTGCAGAGGTGGTTGCGGTGACCTCTGGCCGTGGCACCCTGAAGGATGCAATGAACGATGCGCTGCGCGACTGGGTGACCAACGTGCGTGACACGTTCTATTGCATCGGCACCGTGGCTGGTCCGCACCCATATCCTGCGATGGTGCGTGATTTTCAGGCTATCATTGGTCAGGAGACCAAAGAACAGATGCAGGCTGCCGAGGGCCGGTTGCCCGATACGCTGATTGCGGCGATCGGGGGCGGCTCGAACGCGATGGGTCTGTTTTACCCGTTCCTTGATGACAAAGAGGTCAACATCATCGGCGTCGAGGCCGGTGGTAAAGGTGTGAATGCCAAGATGGAGCACTGCGCCTCTTTGACGGGCGGCCGCCCGGGCGTCTTGCACGGCAACCGCACCTATCTGTTACAGGATGATGTGGGGCAAATCCTTGAGGGCTTCAGTATCTCTGCCGGTCTTGATTACCCCGGCATCGGTCCGGAACATGCCTGGTTGCATGATATTGGCCGCGCGCAATATGTGGCCATCACTGATACCGAGGCATTGGAGGCGTTCCAGCTCTGCTGTGCGCTGGAAGGCATCATTCCGGCGCTGGAACCATCCCACGCTCTTGCCCATGTGATGAAGATTGCACCCGACCTGCCCAAAGACCACCTGCTGGTGATGAATATGTGCGGACGCGGGGACAAAGACATCTTTACCGTGGCCAAACATCTTGGGTTTGACATGAAGGCCTAGGTGCGAGGCGCCTAAACTTTGGTTTAGGCGCGCTGTGCAATGGCTCCCTTGATCAAAGTAAACTGATTATCAATAGGCCCGACTCGCTTTAATGGGCATATTGAGCAGGTCAGGCAGCGTTCCAATGTTGGATATGCGCCAGTGATCGATGGTGAGGTTATCAATGTCGCACGAACAAGAGATGCTCGCATTTGAATGGGAGGCTTCCGCATGTTGAGGAAGATCGTCATTTGTCTCGCGCTTGCGAGCACCCCCCAGCTTGCAGCGGCGCAATCCGTGCAGGATCAGATCGTGTCGCAACTGCGCGATCAGGGTTTTTCCCAGATTACTGTCCAGCGCACATGGCTGGGCCGCGTTCGCGTTGTAGCGCAGCGCGATGACTTGCGCCGTGAGCTAGTCTTTAATCCCCAAACAGGGGAAATCCTGCGCGATTATTGGCGCGAGGATGACGACGATGGTCCGCGTCTTTTCAATCCGGGCGGGTCTGATGACGCGGGCTCGTCCTCTGCTCGCGATGACGACGATGATGACGACGACGATGACGACGACGATGACGACGATGACGACGATGACGACGATGACGACGATGACGACGATGATGATGACGATGACGATGATGACGACGATGACGACGATGACTAGTCCGCTCTGACCAGAGGAAGCCCATTTGTTAAAAGGTCAGTTGGCCATTGTCGTAATTGTTGTGGTGCAGTTCCTCTGCGCGATCTTCTTTGTGTCGCGCATTCTTGCATCGATCCTCGGGATCAGTCCGCTGAGTTGGCAACTTTATGAGTTGGTGGAACTCGGCGCGGCACTTGGCCTTTTGCTCGGGGTCGGTTTTGGTTGGTTCACTTTGCGGCGGACGATGGTGCGCAATGCTGTTGTTGAAGATCAGCTTCGTTTGGCGTCGGGCGCCTTTATGGATGTTCTGGAAGAACGCTTTAGCGCGTGGGAATTGACCCCGGCGGAACGGGATGTGGCGCTGTTTGCCCTGAAGGGCATGTCGACCCAAGAGATCGCAGGCCTGCGCGAGGTTAGCGAAGGCACCATCAAGGCCCAGACAAATGCGATTTACCGCAAAGCCGGTGTCAGCGGGCGCACACAGCTTATGAGCCTTTTTATTGATGACCTGATGGCTAAGGCCTGATCAGTTTTCAGGATCGGGCGCTGCATGCATGTGCAAGACGTCGATCGGCACGATTTCTAGTGCCCGCACATGGGTCGCATGCAGGTTCACTTGTGGCGCGCAGCCTTCTTCGTGGGCTTGTAGAAAGCGGCTTGCACAAAGGCACCACCCGTCCCCTGCCTTCAGCCCCGGAAAACCGAACTCTGGCCGCGGTGTGCTGAGGTCGTTGCCGACGTATTTGGAAAACGCGAGGAACTCATCCGTCATGACGGCGCAAACCGTGTGGCTGCCGTGATCGGCGGCGCAGGTATCGCAGGCCCCGTTGCGAAAGAACCCGGTCATAGGGTCGGTCGAGCAAGGGGCAAGGGTACTGCCGAGAACGTTGAAGGAGGGGTCTTTTTCCATGGTTACTCTGCCTTTCGGTTCGCCATTCTTATGTAGTGTCACTTGCGGGATTTGCCATGGGGTGCGGCGTCAGCTTGCGGTCCACTCCACCCAGCGTCCGTGAAAATCGGCGCGGCCAAGGTGAAGCGTCACATCACCGGGCCAAAGCCGCAGTGTCAGCGCTGCACCCTTTGTGCCGCCGTCGTTTTCCATGCTGAACCATGCCAAAGGCGTGTTTTTGGTCGCCGTGGCGCCGGCCGCTGCGATCAGATCGGTGCCGAGGGCCTGTTTTTCGGCAGGAAAGTACTGCCATGCGACCGTGCTATAGATCAGGTGGGTCTGACCGGGCACATGGGCAAGGCGCGGTGCAAGCCAGTCAATCGCGTCCCCTTCATCGACTGGGGTCTGTGCCGCGCCGATCGCAGCGCGTGTGAGTTCCAACCGCTCTGGCTGGTCCGCCCAGAGATAGGCCTGCAGACGTAACGCATCTGCCGGACAGTGCGGATCAAGCGGGTTGATATCGACGCCGCCGCGTGAAGTGACATGTGGTTTTGCCGCAGGCGGAAGTGGCCCGTCCCAGTCCGGTGAAAGCGTCAGCGCAGGGGCATCCGCACCGAATTTCTGATCCCGAATTGCGAGCGCGTAGGCATCCCAATGTAGGTTCAACCCGCCGCTTGCCCCCAGTTCCGAGGTGCGCAGTGGCAAACCGAAACGCTCTGCCAGAAGTTGACCGACGGCAATCAGCGTTGCCGCGCGCCGCACCTCGTTGGTTTGTGGCGCGCCATCTAGCCATGTGTTGATATGCGCGGCCTCGGACACCAGCGCAGACCTGACGGCACCCCAAAGGGCGGCATCGGAGGCGTCTTGCGGCGGGTAAGCCGCACCAAGCCCAGCGTGCCCCTGCAAATGCAGCGCGTGCAGCGCACCGGCAAGACGCAGTGGTACGGATTGCCCGCGCGGGCTGATATCACCCTGCCATGCGAAAATGCGGTCGGTGACCACACCTGCGGGCCAGTCCATTGCTGCACACAGCGCCATCAGCCGCCCCATGAAGGGTGAGCCGAGGCTGATGCAGGCCTTTGACTGATATAGAAATGCCTCCTGGATCGCGGCGGGTGTCACCGAAAGCGATCCACAAGCTTTTGCATGGCCGAGCGGTTGTCGGGTGCGGGCTCTGGTGCGGGGTCGGGCTTGGCCGCCTTTGGTGTCGATTTCGAGGATCGCGGCGGGGCAACACGCAAGGCGATGGCATTGAGGAACTTGCCTCCGTCACCCGCGATCAAATCCGCGATCCCGTCACTGATCCCGCGCAATTCATCATCAAGCCATTCTGCATCGGACTTGGGGAAATCACGTAGCACATAGCCGGCCACGGCGTCTTTATGTCCCGGATGCCCGATGCCCATGCGCACACGGTCATAGTCCGGTCCGATATGGCCGTGGATCGACCGCAGGCCGTTGTGCCCCGCATGGCCTCCACCGGTTTTCAACCGAACCTTGCCGGGGGCCAGATCGAGTTCGTCGTGAAAGACGATAATGTCATCGGGGGCGAGTTTGAGATAGCGCATCGCCTCGCCCACGGATTGCCCCGAAAGGTTCATGAATGTCTCGGGCTTGAGCAGCGTGACCTTTTCAGACCCAATGCGCCCTTCGCAGGTCTGGCCCTGAAATTTCGACCGCCAGCTGCTGAACCCGTGATCGGCGGCAATGCGGTCCATCGCCATAAACCCGATGTTATGACGGTTTTGCGCGTATTTCGCGCCGGGGTTGCCAAGGCCAACAAGTAATTTCATGGCGTCAGCGTATCTTATGCCGCAGTGCGGCGCCAGAGTGTCTTTGCATTCCGATCCTTGGGGGAAGAACGAAAAAGGGCACCCTGATCAGGATGCCCTTGTCGCCTTGGCGGTTGAACGCTGCGGCTTATGCGTCGTCGCCAGTTGTTGGCACTTCGTCCGCGGCAACATCGTCGTCGCCATCGTCTTCAGCCAGCAGCGCGCGCGGTGCTGATACGTTGGCAATCACAAAGTCGCGGTCTGTAATTGCAGGTGTTGCACCTTCAGGCAGTGTCACACTGCTGATCGAAATGGTGTCACCGATTTGTACGTTGGCCAGATCGACTGTGATGTGCTCTGGAATGTCGCCAGCCAGAACGTCAAGTTCGACTTCGTTGCGGACAACGGTCAGAACGCCACCTTTTTTCACGCCGGGGCATGTATCCGCGTTGATGAACTCGACAGGGATAAAGATCTTCACACGGCTTGTGCGCTTGAGGCGCATCAGGTCGATGTGTGTTGGCAGGTCTTTCACGACGTCGCGCTGAACGCCACGGCAAATGACGCGCACGTCGTCCTGACCCTCAATCTTGAGGTTGTGCAGCGTGGACATGAAGCCACCCTTGCGCAGTTTTGTCAGAAGGTAGTTGAAAGGGATGCTGATGGACTGGGGCTCTGCGCCACCACCATAAACAATGCCAGGTACGTCGCCATCACGGCGAGCTTGGCGGGCGGCCCCCTTGCCTGTCCCCGCGCGTACCTTGGCGTTAAGATCCTGGACCTTAGCAGCCATAGTAATTCTCCAATAATATAGGGGCCCGCCTCCAAGGGTGTCCGAGCCCGATGAAGCCCGCCGTATAGGGGGGATTCGCCCGTTTGGAAAGGTACTTTTTGCACGCGTGGCTACTTTGAAACTTGCTTTGGTTTCTTTTGCGATGCAGGCATGGCGCCATGTCGATTTTGAACGCCCTGTCCCTGTCTCGCCGCCCTGCCACTGCCTTTGTCGTTATCGGCATGTTCTGGGGCTGTTTTGCCGCCTATGTCCCAGTCATTAAAGCGCAGTTGGGGGCGTCGGATGCGCTTTTCGGTGCTTTGCTTTTGGGCTCGGCCACGGGGCTGGTGTCCTCGATGTGGCTGGCCCCGCGTGCGGACAGGATCCTGGGGTCGCGCGCCATGCAGGTGGGGGCGGCCCTGTTGGCCTTTGCATGGCTTTTCCCGGGTCAGATCACGGTGCCATTGGTGTTTGCGCTTTCGATGGCGCTGGTTGGTTTGGCCTCGGGGCTGCTCGATGTGGTCATGAACGCGCGGGTGAGCGAACTCGAGGCGCGCTATAACCGGCCCTTGATGAATGCGAACCATGCGATGTTTTCGGTGGCTTATGCAATGGGCGCATTGATCGTGGGCGCGACCCGTGAAGCGGGGTTGCCGCCGGCGCCGGTTTTTGCAGGGTTTGGCGCGATTGCCATCCTTCTGCTGCCGATGATGCGCATGGATGTGACCTATGTGGACGCCGAAGATGGCTATGTCGGGGCCTATCCGCTCTGGCCGATCCTGCTATGCGGCGCAATTGTGCTGGTGGCCTTCATGTCCGAGGCCACGGTTGAGGCGTGGTCGGCCCTGCATGTTGAACGCACGCTGGGTGGTGGTGCAGCCGAAGGCGCATTGGGTCCTGCGATGTTGGGGATCACCATGGCGATTGGCCGGTTTTCCGGGCAAGCCGTGGCCGAGCGGTTGCGCGAAATTCCGGTTGTGATCGGTGCGTCTGTCATCTCGGCCTTTGGCGCTGTTGTCGCGGCTTTGGCACCGACGCCGTTCGTGGCCTATATCGGCTTTGGTGTTCTGGGCCTTGGCGTATCTGTGATCGGGCCGATGGGGCTGGCTTTGGTGGGTAAACTGGTGGCCCCGCATCTGCGCACCGAAGCAATCAGCCGGACAGCCGTGATCGGGTTTTCGGGGTTTTTCTTTGCGCCCATGCTGATGGGGCTGCTCTCTGATGCCTTTGGGCTGCGGATGGCCTTCCTAGCAGTTTCAGTTTTGCTGCTATCTGTGGTCCCCATCGCGATCTCTGCCAAAAGGCTTCCGGTCAGGTGATTGTAATCGTTTGGAAGCCTTTGACAGCTACCTAAAAATAAAACAGGCCGGCATCCTATCAGGAGTGCCGGCCGTTTATGGCTATCTTTACGCGCTTGCGGCGTCGGACAGCATGGTCATCCTGCACAGGGTGCAGGCATCACCCTGGCTGCTGCGGTTGTTTTTCCGGTGTGAGTTCTTCCTCACTGTCATCATCGTCAATCGTCGCGGCGATCAAAAGCAACGCAACCACGCCCAACACAATATAGGTCGGGCTAATAGAAGCCGCGGCTGGCGCCGGTTCGGCAGGTGCCGCTTCGATAATTTCGGGTGAGAGGCCGCCTGCAAGAGCCGTGGAGGCGCAGAGGGCTGTTGCAGCTGCGAGAGCTGTCATTTTCTTTAACATCAGGTGTTCCTAACTCGTTAACACTTCATAGCGCAGCAAAATACGACACGCCGCTGCGCTTGCGAGACGCTAGCACCGCGCATAACCGAATCCTAGGTGTCTGGTGGGGAATTTCTCTGATCTGGCATGATTTGAAGTTGGCCGTTACCGCAAAGCGGGCGCTGCCAGTGAGCGCCTTCTCGGCCAACGGCGGCTGCAATCAGAAGCGCGGCCAGAATACCACCGGCCACATAGGTAGTGTTGCCCCGCGCTTCAGCGACGACGGCCTCTTCCACGACGGGTGCTTCGACAAGATGGTAGGAGAGACCACCTGCGAACGCAGATCACGCCAAGACTGCAATGACTGCGGCAATCGCTGTTGTTTTTTAGGCATGACGCTGTGCTTCACTGACGCATGTTTCCAATTTCAGCCAGTACCTGACACCACGTCTGTGCGGTGGAAAGGTTTCCAGGAAGTGTTGCCGCGCTCACACACTGGGGGTTTCATGCTCACAATAGATAATATGTCCAATGGGTTGTGACATATTTCACCTGGTTGGACACAAGGTCTTCCCATACGTGAATTCCTGTTAACGTCATCCCCTTACTGCCAACGCCCTTCAAAGCCCTGTGGGATCAGCAGGATATCCTTGTCGAGCGTATTCACATCGCGCCGCCCGCAAAGCGCCATCGTCAGATCAAGCTCTTTGTGAATTACCTCCAGCGCGCTGGTCACACCTTTTTCGCCCATCGCTCCAAGCCCGTTGACGAAGGCGCGCCCGATGTAGGTGCCCTTGGCCCCCATCGCGAGCGCTTTGAGCACGTCCTGTCCTGACCGGATGCCGCTATCAAGGTGGACCTCCACTTTATCGCCCACAGCGTCCATGATTGCGGGCAGGGCGCGGATTGACGACAGTGTGCCATCCAGCTGACGACCGCCATGATTGGAAACAATGATGGCGTCTGCGCCTAACTCTGCTGCTTTTCGTGCATCATCGGCATCCATGATCCCTTTGAGAATCACGGGACCGTCCCACATCTTCATCAACTGCGCGACCCGGTCCCAGTCCAATGCGTGATCAAACGCCTCTGCAATCCACGATGCCAGCGATGAGGGGTCCGTGACCCCTTGGGCGTGACCCACGATGTTGCCAAAGAAGCGGCGTTTGGTCTGCAGCATCTCAATGCCCCAGCCCCATTTCGTGGCTAGGTCTGCGATACTGGCCGCGGTGAATTTTGGTGGTGCCGACAGCCCGTTTTTGAGATCCTTGTGCCTTTGCCCCATAATCTGCAGGTCCAGCGTAATGACGATAGCCGAACATTTGGCGGCACGCGCGCGGTCAAACAGGCGCTTCATGAAGTCATCGTCTTTGAGCGTATAGACCTGAAACCAGAAGGGGTTGGTGGTGTTCTCGGCCACATCCTCGATCGAGCAGATCGACATTGTGGACAGTGTGAACGGCACGCCGAACTTTTCGGCCGCGCGGGCGGCTTTGATCTCGCCGTCAGCGCATTGCATGCCCGTAAGACCGACAGGGGCGAGGGCCACAGGCATCGCCACATTCTGGCCAATCATCTGGCTGGCGGTGTTGCGGTTGGTCATGTCCACCGCGACCCGTTGCTTGAACCTGATCTGGTCGAAATCGGATGTGTTTTCGCGGAACGTCTGTTCGGTCCAACTGCCGCTTTCGGCATAGTCGTAGAACATCTTGGGGGTGCGACGCTTATGCAGCCGCTTGAGGTCCGCGATTGTTGTGATGACAGGCATGCCGAATTCCTTAAATTGGTAATTATTTGTTACCGATTTAAGGCGTTCACGCAAGAGGCTACGTTGATGTGGATCAAAGCGCGCCTAACCGCGGTGCGCGCCATCCGCCAGCGATTTCACAAAGGCCAGAACGTCAGCCATGCTTTCACCCGCCGCGATCTTTTCAACGATGGCTGAGCCGACAACGGCGCCATCCGCGATGCTGGCGATGGCCTCGGCAGCGTCTGGCGTTTTGATGCCAAAGCCCACGATCACGGGTAGATCGGTTTGGGATTTAATGCGCGCAACCTCGGGGCCGACTTCATCGGCCTGTGCGGCGGCGGCGCCGGTAATGCCTGTGACAGAAACGTAGTAGACAAAGCCCGAGGTATTCTCGAGCACCTTGGGCAGGCGTTTGTCATCGGTTGTTGGGGTGGCCAGACGGATGAAGTTGATCCCCATCTTTTGCGCGGGGATGCAGAGTTCGTCATCTTCTTCGGGTGGCAGATCAACGATGATCAGCCCGTCAATGCCGGCGGCCTTGGCGTCCGCCAGGAACGTATCAACACCGCGCGAATAGATCGGGTTGTAGTAACCCATCATCACAATCGGAGTTGTGTCGTCTGTCTTGCGCAGTTCACGGGCGTATTGCAGCGTTTTCTCAAGGGTCTGCCCGCCCTCAAGCGCGCGCTGGCCTGCCAGCTGGATCGTAGGGCCATCGGCCATCGGATCGGTAAAGGGCATGCCCAGCTCGATGATATCGACACCCGCGCCGGGCAGGCCTTTGACGACCTCAAGGCCGGTGTCATAGTCAGGATCACCCGCCATCACATAAGCCACGAAAGCTTTTTTGTTCTCTGCGCGCAACTGCGCGAATTTGGCGTCGATTCTGCTCATCTTTGTCCCCGGTCTGCAAACTTGGCTTGGTTTGCTTGATGGGGGGCGGAAAATCAATGGCTGAGTGACGATCCCATGTGGCTTGCACAGAGGACGCGCGCCGCCTAGAAGCGCCGTAACGTTCAAAGGAGAGCCGTGATGGGTTTCAAGATGGGTATTGTGGGTTTGCCGAATGTGGGCAAATCGACCTTGTTTAATGCGCTGACCAAGACGGCGGCGGCGCAGGCGGCCAATTTCCCGTTCTGTACGATTGAACCCAATGTCGGCGATGTGGCGGTGCCTGATGCGCGGCTGGACAAGCTGGCGGCGATTGCCTCGTCCAAGCAGATCATTCCAACGCGCATGACATTCGTGGATATCGCGGGTCTGGTGAAAGGTGCCAGCAAGGGCGAGGGTCTGGGCAACCAGTTTCTGGCCAATATCCGTGAGTGCGATGCCATCGCCCATGTGCTGCGCTGTTTCGAGGACGACGATATCACCCATGTCGAGGGCCGCGTTGACCCTGTCGAAGATGCCGAAGTGATCGAGACCGAATTGATGCTGGCCGATCTGGAAAGCATTGAAAAGCGTTTGCAGAACCTCGTGCGCAAAGTACGTGGCGGCGACAAAGAGGCGGTCCAGCAGGTGCGCCTGCTGGAAATGGCGCAGGCGGCGTTGGAAGACGGCAAACCCGCCCGCACCGTTGATGTGGACCCCGATGACGCCAAGCAATGGAAAATGCTGCAACTGCTGACGACCAAGCCGGTGCTTTATGTCTGCAACGTCGAAGAAGACAGCGCAGGCAAAGGCAACAGCCAGTCCGCCCGCGTCGCTGAAATGGCCGCAGCACAGGGCAATTCCCATGTGGTGATCTCGGCCCGTATCGAGGAAGAGATCAGCCAGCTGGACCCCGAAGAGGCCGCCATGTTCCTTGAGGAAATGGGGCTGGAAGAGGCCGGTCTCGACCGGTTGATCCGCGCAGGCTATGAACTCTTGCACCTGCAGACCTATTTCACCGTTGGCCCCAAAGAGGCACGCGCTTGGACGATCAAGGAAGGCACCTCAGCCCCGCAAGCCGCCGGTGTGATCCATGGCGACTTTGAACGCGGCTTTATCCGTGCCGAAACCATCGCCTATGATGATTTTGTGACGTTGGGTGGTGAACAGGCGGCCAAAGAGGCGGGCAAGATGCGCGCCGAGGGCAAGGCCTATATCGTCAAGGACGGCGATGTGATGCACTTCCTGTTCAACACCTAATCCCTGCCGCGCAACTGCCGTTTGATCTTGGCCACCCGTTCGGGCGGCAAGGTGGGCGCGGCATCGCGCATCTGCTGCACTTTCGCTTCTGCCCCTGCGATCAGGTCGTGGATATGCTGCGCTTCGGGCAGGTTTTTCCAGTATTTCCTGGGCATCTCTGATGTCATCGCGCTGACCTTCAGGCGTGCGGGATTGAAGATATTGCAGAAATACGTCCCCCAGAGCGCCTCGGTCGCATCCTCGGGCAGGTCCGGTTTGGGTTGGCCGGGGTGAAAGGTCAGGTTGCCGTCAATGAACTGCGCGGTCACGTCGGGTGTGGCGATCATCCAGTCCATATCGGCAAAGCGGCGTGCGAAGAACGGCGCTGTCGGTTCCACCGTATGGTGGGTGGGTTCAAACCACGCGGCAAAGCTGCGCCGCGCGCCGCCCTGACGCAGATCGCGAAAGCGCACAAACGCCTTCATCTTGTGTTTGCAGCGATGCACGCCCTTTTCCATCTGGCGCAATTTGGCCAAGTCTGCATCGGCGCGATCCTGCATGAGGCCCGGCTGATGGCGCAGCCGCCACAGCATCGCATAGAGCCGTGCGAAACGCTGGGGGTCTTTGTGCCAGACCACCCAGTTGGCCATTTCCACAAAGCTTTGCGGGGCCTTGATCCGCCGTGTCACGGGCGGCAGAGGCGTGTCGATGGCAAATAGCTCACCCATTTCGTTGTCGAAATCCCACAGTATATCCTCGGGCGACACGCCCGCGCCAATCAGGCGTTTGGCGGCGTCGCGCCAAGCAATATCTGTGCCGATGCGGGGCAGGGGAACGGTATACATCAAAAAAGGCTCAACTGTTCGGGGGGTGGGGCAAAACGGGCGCGCAGGTCTGCGCTGTCGGTCAGGCCGCCCGGTGTCCAGTCCTGGGCGACAATAAAGGCTTGCGCCTTTTTCAGCGATGCCCCCATGCGCAACAGATCATCATAACGCAGCCTGCGGTGCCTCCGGGTGGAAAGGATGCGCCCCACAGTGCGGGTACCGAAGCCCGGTACGCGGAGCAGCATTTCCTTGCTGGCGCGGTTCACATCCACCGGAAACAGCGCGCGGTTCTGCAAGGCCCAGGCGAGCTTGGGGTCAATGTCCAGATCAAGGTTGCCATCGGGGCGGGCGGCAGTGATCTCATCCACGCCAAAGCCGTAAAACCGCAGGAGCCAATCGGCCTGATAAAGCCGGTGTTCGCGCGCCAAAGGCGGTTTGATCAAGGGCAGTTTCGCGGTGGCATCAGGGATCGGCGAAAAGGCGGAATAATAGACGCGCTTCAGTTTGTAATCGCCATATAGCATCGTTGACTGCCCGAGGATCGTGGCATCAGTGGAGCCGTCCGCGCCGACGATCATTTGCGTGGACTGGCCCGCTGGCACAAAGCGTTTGCCACGTTTGCCGGTATAGCTGCGCTCGCTTGCCACATCCTTGCGCGATTTCACATCGCCCATCGCCTTGCGGATCGTCGCGGGGTTTTTCTCGGGCGCATAGGCTTTGACGCTTTGGTCCGTGGGCAATTCGACGTTGATTGACAGACGGTCGGCGTATAGCCCTGCCTCTTCGATCAGTTCGGGGGCGGCATCGGGAATGGTTTTCAGGTGGATATAGCCGCGAAAATTCTCGACCTCACGCAGGCGTTTGGCGATGCGCAGCATGTCGTCCATGGTTTTATCCGGCGACTGTATGATGCCCGAGGACAGGAACAGCCCTTCGATATAATTGCGGCGATAGAATTCGATGGTCAGTTGCACCACCTCGTCAGGTGAAAACCGCGCCCGCTGGACGTTGGATGACACCCGATTGACGCAATAGGCGCAATCATAGATGCAGAAATTCGTCATCAGGATTTTCAGCAAACTGATGCAGCGCCCGTCGGGGGCGTAGGCATGACAGATGCCCGACCCTTCGGTTGAGCCTAACCCTTTGCCATCACGGCTATCACGGCGCGTGGTTCCGCTGGACGCGCAAGAGGCGTCATAGCGGGCGGCGTCACTGAGAATCGCAAGCTTTTGTGAGAGATCAAGACGGGACATATGTTCATGTTATGTTCTCAATTTCACGCAGACAAGGGCAATGTCACTAGCGCGGCACTTTGGCTTTCAGGCAAAGCGGGCGCGCAGGCTTTCAGTGTCATGAATGCCATGGCGCGCCAGAAACGCCACAGCGCTGTCGTCCGCAACAGGCTGTGCCTCGATCAAAGCGGCACCACGCAAAATCGCCGCCTTGCGCTCTTCATGCGCAGTACCCGCGACATCTGGGCCATTAATCTTAGCCTCCATATCTTGCTTTGAACCCAGATAGTAATGGTTCAGTTGAATAACATCGTGGCGGACAAAATCACCGGTGCGTGCCTTGGCTGGGCAAAGCATGTTCAGGGTATTTGATGTGATACTGCCATGGGAACGGGTGTCAAATCGATGCGGATGGACGCAGGTCACTTCGCTTGGGTCAACGATACACTTGAAGTTCAAAAGGCGCTCTTCACCAAAAGGTGCGCGTTCAAGGTAGGCAAACGGAGCGGCTTCCGGCGGTGTGGCATTGTGTCCCCCGTGACCGAACATCGTCCATGGCAGCGAAATATTTGGGTGGGGCAGATTAAGCAAAGCCTCTTGCAGCGTTTTGGCTTCACGCGGAACAAGATATTCATCCACGTCGATAAAAGCCATTCGCCTGAATTGACCACCAAAAGTGCAAATAGCATGAGCATAGGCCATGGATTGCTGGTGTAGCTTGGTGCCGGTTTTTGCATCGCTGGCGGTAAGCCTTCAGGGCACAACCTTTATGCGACAGCCCTTAAAGGCAAGGGTCTGTTCAACGGTCTTATCGGTTGATCCGTTATCATAGAGCAAAACGTCTGAAACACCTGCAAGTGCATGAAACGCGAGCCAATCCAATATTCGCGCGCTTTCATTACGCGCAATCAGCACGATTGCGAAAGGGGCGCGGTCGGCCGCTGGATCTGGTGGTGTAACCGTGATCTTTGTTGCGATCCTGGGGACGTGTGTGCGGAAAGGCCATCTCATCTTTTCGCCTCCGATGTGTCGAATATGAATGCAAAAGGCCCAGTGCCGTTCAATCGGTCGATGATTGTCGCAATTGCGCCCTTTGTTTCGTTTGGTTGACGTTCCGGATAATAGACCTGTGCCAGAAAGCTCATCACGGCATTGCGTATTTCAAGGTCAAACTGCCATGTATCTGCGCGCGCAATTGTTTGGTTCATTGTGTCCTGGTCAGGCGCTTTTTCCGCCATACCGGGGATCGCCCAGAAACACTGACCGCAGGCCACCACCGGTTTGTCGAAAAACACTGCTTCCAAGCCGACAGAGGAATTGATCGTGATCACGCCACGGCTTGCGGTGACTTGCGCGAAGGTGTCTGTGGTGTTGTCCAGATAAATGGGCGCATCGACGTCCCTCAAGAGATCTCCAACAAAGGCGGGCGTGCTGGGATGCTCTTTGATGCGCAAGTGCCAGCCTTCGGGCAGGTGGCCTGCCGCCTCATGCAGGGCTTTGACGAAGCTTTCGACGGTGCGGTAATTGCCGCCAAAAAGGCGCAATTGGCTGTCGCCGGGCACCTGTAGCGGTGCGAAGATGAAGGGGTCTGTCAATGGCGGCAGTGCCCCAGTTTGAGCGGGTGGTGCGATCGGTACGCGTTGCTTGATCTTTGCACCTAAAGCGCGCCAGTCGTTTGGGTTGATATGGCTCTGGTGCAGCCAATCAAGATAAGGTGCGGGGTCACGCGGTAGGGCGTTGGCGAAATTTACGCCCTTGGGGTCCACCGTGATCCGTCCGGGAAAAGGGCCAAGTTCAAATGACAGGGTCTTGGCACCAGCATCCTTGGCTGCATCGATGAAGACCCTGCGCGACCCGTTCAGACCGTTCCACGCCACGGCGACATGCGTTGGATATGCCTCGAAATACTGGCGCATGCCGTTATATTGCTTCTGCAAGATCCACGACCACAAGCGGCGTTTCAGCCCCTCTGCAGGAATATGCCGCGCTGCCATCAGCGCTGTCTCGGCGCGCACTTTGGTTTGCGGCCAATTGCGCAGGCGCATCTTGGGCAACCGCATCCACTGCATGGCTCCGACCGGCCCCAGCAATCGCGCGATATCCGCGCGCTTTTGTTTGCGCGGATCAAGGCAAACAAACGTGAATGCCTCATCCATCCAGATCGGTCCACTTCAGTTGCGTGTTGCGTGCAACAGCACGGGTGAGCGTTTTTCCCACGACCTTGTCGAAATCATACCCCGCAATTTCGCCTGAACCGGGGCGGCGGGCCCAGATATCAGCCTCGGTGATCACATGGCCTGCGGGCAGATCACGGTCGGCGACGACAGAGGCGCGCGCGAAGCGGTACACGTCTTCCTCGGCGCTGGTGCGCTGTTTGGGGTTATGCAGCGCGGTGTGGATTTCGCGCGACCGGTCGATCAGATAGCGCAACTCGGCAGGGTCCATCGAGTTGATGATATCGGGGCCCTTGCGATAGCGCGTATCGGTGTAGTGCCGTTCCAGAATACAGGCCCCCAAAGCAACTGATGCCAAAGCCATATCCGGACCGATGGAATGATCCGAGAAACCGACGACGGCCTTTGGAAAAGCCTCGCGCAAGTCGGTCACACCCTGAAGCGAGACGATTTCCGGCGGTGAGGGGTAGAGGTTCGTACACTCGAGCAGCGCATATTCGATCCCTGCATTATCCAGTATCGCCACCGAGGCGCGGATGCTTTCGATGCTTTGCATGCCGGTCGACATGATCACCGGTTTCCCCATGCGGGCGATATGGCGGATGAGCGGCAGGTTATCGGCTTCACCCGATCCGATCTTGAAGGCAGGTACATCAAGGTCGTTCAGGAAATCCGCCGCCGCCCGCGAAAAAGGTGTCGAAATCCAGATCATCCCGAGGCTTTCGGTATAGCGCTTGAGTTCGGCTTCCTCTTCGAGCGAAAGCGCGCAGGCCTCCATGACCTCCCAGATCGACACATCGGCATTCGGGGGGAAGATCTGCTTGGCCTCTTCGGTCATTTCGTCTTCGATGATGTGGGTCTGGTGCTTGACCATCTCGCAGCCTGCACCGGCTGCAAGGCGCACCATTTCCTTGGCGACGGCCAGATCACCACCGTGGTTGATGCCGATCTCGGCAATCACAAGGGGGGGATGTTCGGGTCCGATTTTGCGGCCTGCAATGTCCATGATGCGGTCTCCTGCCTGAGTTGTTAAGGCGTGTTTATGGGGTTTCACCTTGCGGGGCAATTGGTGCGTGCCCATTGCAATATGGCTGGCCATGGTCCAAGTGACACCGCAGAACCGCAACTGGGCCGCCTATGATCCGCAAGATATTCAAAGCCTTGGACCAAAAAGAGCGCGATCTGCGCAAGTCATTCGGCCATGACATCACCGACCCGGCCGAGCGAAAGAAATCCTATTGGCACGTCCGCTGGCTGGATCATGGTATTTTGCGGACCTTCTGGCATAACTTCGATCAGGTGAGCGAAGGTGTGTACCGTTCAAACCACCCCGATCACAAACGGTTCGAGGCCTATGCCGCCATGGGGATCAAAACGGTTCTGAACCTGCGTGGTGTCGCGAAACAGCCGCATTATCTTTTCGAGGTAGAGAGTTGCGAACGCCTCGGGCTCGAACTGGTGACGGTGCATATGTCGGCGCGGGCGGCCCCGAGCCGTGAGCGTCTTTTGGATGTCATCGCCGCATTTGAAGATATGGAGCGTCCGTTCCTGATGCACTGCAAGTCAGGTGCCGACCGGACCGGCCTTGTCGCGGCGCTTTATCTAATGGTCCATGAAGGTCAATCTGTCGCCGAAGCGCGCAGACAACTCAGCTTCCGGTATTTGCATATCCGCAAGACCTCGACCGGCATTCTGGATCACTTCTTCGATGTCTACGCGGCGCGCAATGCGCAAGAGCCAATCGCGATCGAGGAATGGATCAGAACCGAATATGACCGCGATGCGCTGACCGAGAGCTTTGCGCAAAAGCAGGCGGCGCTCAGGTTCTGGCAGGGCTGGCGCTAGAACGCGACGTCAACCTGTCCGGTGAACTGGCGTGCCTGCCACGCGTCGGCGATTAGATCGCAACTTTCCCGCACAGTGCTCAGGCGTGGCATCAGCGGATTATCCGACGGCGGCTGTCCGGTGGCGATGGCGATGAAATCGGTCATCAGGCCCAGAAACATATCGTTGCGATCAAAATCGAATGCTGTCGTTTGCGGACCGGCACCTGTGTCGCGTGTGTATGAAGGAGCCAGCAGGTCCAGATCAATGACCTGATCGGTGCCGCGCAATTGGCCTTTGCGCAGACTGACTGGTGAGAGGTAGTCCATCGCGACCGTGCCCAAAGGGGCGGCGAGGCTGATGCGCGTGGCGAAATCGACCTTTGCAAAATCGGGATGGTCAAGGCTTGCGGCGCCGGTCACCGTGGCCTTGGGAAAGAGGCAGTGCGCGATATCCAGTTCATGGCACAGGTCCAGAAGAACACCGCCGCCCGCCGGATCAGAGGCGTAGCTTTGCGAAAAGGACCAGTTTTCGCGCCATTGCCGCACATCATGGCCGATCTCGAAGGCGAAACTGTAGATGTCTGACAGGTCAAGACCCGCCAGCGCGCGCACGGCGGGATGATAGCGCATCATGAAGCCGACGATTGAACGGTCCGCGACAGGCGCGGCTGCCGCATAGATGTCGGCAATCTGGTCCTTGGTCCAACCAAGCGGCTTTTCAACGTAAAAGGGCAAGTCTTGTGCGGCGCAAAGCTGGATCAGCGATAGCCGGATCGGGGTGGCTGTTGCGACGATGACGCCTGCAACATCGCTGCGCCGGGCGACGGCATCGGCATCAAATTCACGGTAAGGGATCAGGTCAACCTTCTGGCCCAAGGCGGCAAGATTACGGGCGTGGCGTTGCCCGATTGATCCCGCACCGATGACCAGAAATGTATCTGCTACCATCCGCTGAAGCCGCCATCGACGTTGACCAACTGGCCGGTCATATAGCCCGACTGCGAGGAACACAGGAAAAGCATCGCATCGGCAATTTCATCCGGCGCGGCCATGCGGCCCGCCATGATCAACTCGCCCACGCGGCGCTGGAATTCATCAGAATGGCCGTTGAACACGGCACCCGGTGCGATGGTGTTCACGGTCGCGTTGCGTTTTGCCCAATAGCCCGCAAGCCACAGGGTGAGGCCGTGAATACCCGCCTTCGTGGCCGAATAGGCCGAGAAGGATTTGAACGGCATGTCCTCGTAAATCTGGTGGTGCGGCCCGTTCAGCGCATACATCGACGCCACGTTGATCAGGGTCGCAGGATAGCGCCCCACTATATCGCGGTCCATCTGGCGGGCGATCATAAAGGCACCAGTCATATTGGTGCGCAGTGTTTTGTCCCAGTCCTCGACACTGGTGTTGGCGAAGTCGGGAAAGGCCTTGCCCGCACCCATCAGCAATTCACCGGTGATGGCGGCGTTGTTCAACACGACATTGGGCTCCCAGCCGTCACCCATGATGCGCTGGAAGATTTCGACAACCTCGTCCTCTTGGCCCACGTCCAGATCGTAGAAGCGGAAATTCGGGTTCTCGCCATGGTTTTCCACCAAAGCATCGGCGCGGTGCCCTTTCAGGTCCGATGCCACAACCCGCGCACCGGCCGCCAGCATCCGGCGGACATAGGTGCTGCCCAGGACGCCACCGGAACCGGTGATGAAGATGGTCTTGTCTTTGAGTTGATCATGCATCGTTGCGGTCCTTCAATTGTTCGCCCATCAGGAAATCGACCAGTCGGAAATCAAAGGGGCTGTCGATATCGACACAGGTTTCGGGGGCCATCATGTAGGGGATGACGCGCCCTTCAAAGAGGCTGGCGGCGCGGCGCAGGTAATCGGGCGCGACGACATAGGTCGAGGCCGCGTGTTCGTAGACCGCAGGGGCCTGTTGGCGCGCGACGACACCGCCGGGCAGGGGTTTGCTGACGTGCAGCGCGCCGGTCTCATCAGGCTCGACGAGGTTGAAATAGGGGTTCTTGCGCGCCTCGCAGCAGGACATGACCATATCGGGGGTCTCGGCGAAGAACAGATCAAGCGCCTCGGGGATCGCGCTGTCGGGCCGCAGTGGCGAGGTGCAATCAAGGTCAAGGAACGCGGATGCGGGGCCGGTCTGTTTCTCGACCTCACCCAGCGCGTGTTTCCACACATCCCATTTGCCTGCCGTATCCGTGGCCAGATGTGCGGGGCGCAGACCGATGTCGAGACAGCCGCGTTTCAGGCTGTGCTCATACATTTCCACGCTATCCGTCGAGACGACCACTTGATCCACGCGATCGCTTTCCAGCAGTTGATCGAGCGACCAGTCCAGCAGGGGCTTGCCGTGCAACATGCGAAAGTTCTTGTTCGGAACGCCCTTGCTGCCGGCGCGTGCGCCGATGTGGCCGATGATCATGGCTTATTCTCCTGCGTCGCGTGTGCCTGCAAAACGCGCCGCCCATTCCTCGCGTTCCTCGTCCGTAATCTTGCGGAAAAGGTTTTCGGGGACAGTGAAGGCGTGGCCAGCAGGCAACGCCTGCAAGGCGGCGGCAACGTCTGTGGGCCAGCTATCATCATCCGTTTGCATCGCGTCGATCATGGTCTTGGATGCGTCGGGGATGAACGCCGCCGAAAGCACCGCGTAAATCCGGATCAGGTTCAGTGCGAGGCGAACCTGCATGGCGGCTGTCTCGGGATCGGTTTTGAAGGTTGTCCATGGCGCGTTGGCTTGCAGATATTCATTGCCCAGCACCCAGATCGCCCGCAACTCCGCCGCAGATTTACGGACTTCCATCGCGTCCATGTGCCCCTCATAGGCGCGGATACGCGTGGTGAGGTCTGCGATAAGTTGCTCTTCGGCGGGGCCATAAGTGCCGCCTTCGGGAACCGCTTCACTGAACTTTGACCGGCAAAACTTAGTGATCCGGCTTACAAAGTTGCCCAAGACGTCGGCGAGGTCCTTGTTCACGTCCGTCTGGAAGTTTTCCCATGTGAACTCCGCGTCCGAGGATTCAGGCGCGTGAGATAAAAGCCACCAACGCCAATAGTCTGACGGTAAAAGCTCTAGCGCTTGATCCATGAACACGCCGCGCCCGCGCGAGGTGCTGAACTGGCCGCCATCGTAGTTCAGATAGTTGAACGACTTGATGTAATCGACCAGTTTCCAAGGCTCTTTGGTCCCCATGATCGTGGCGGGAAAGGAAAGGGTATGGAACGGCACGTTATCCTTGCCCATGAACTGGGTGTAGGTCACATCATCTGCGCCTTTGTCGGTGCGCCACCAGCGCGCCCAGTCGGTGCCTTTGCCCGCGTCTTCCCATTCCTGCGCGCAGGCGATGTATTCGATGGGCGCGTCGAACCAGACGTAGAACACCTTGCCTTCCATGCCGGGCCAGACGTCGTCGCCCTTCATGACGGGAATACCCCAGTCAAGGTCACGGGTGATGCCACGGTCCTGCAAGCCGTCACCGTCATTGAGCCACTTTTTGGCAATCGAGGTCGTCAGGATCGGCCAGTCTTTTTTGCTCTCGATCCATGCGGCCAGATCGTCTTTCAGTTCGGACTGTCGCAGGTAGAGATGCTTTGTTTCCCGCACTTCCAACTCGGTTGACCCCGAAATGGTGGAATGCGCGTTGATCAGGTCGGTCGGGTCCAGCTGCTTTGTGCAGTTGTCGCATTGGTCGCCCCGCGCACTTTCAAACCCGCAGTTGGGGCAGGTGCCCTCGATGTAACGATCCGGCAGGAAACGGCCATCGGCCACAGAATAGACCTGCTCCTCTGTCACTTCCTTGATCAGGCCGACCTCTGCCAGACGGGTGGCAAAGGCCTGCGTCAGCTTGTGGTTCTGCGGGCTGGAGGAGCGGCCGAAGTGGTCAAAGGACAAACGGAACCCTTCCGCGATCCTGGCCTGCACGTCATGCATCTCGGCGCAATATTCGGCAACCGGCTTGCCCGCTTTGGCTGCGGCCAGTTCGGCGGGCGTGCCGTGTTCGTCCGTGGCGCATAGAAACAGCACCTCATGCCCGCGCTGGCGCAGGTAGCGGGCGTAAAGGTCGGCGGGCAGTTGGCTGCCGACAAGGTTTCCTAGGTGTTTGATCCCGTTGATATAGGGAATGGCAGATGTGATCAGATGGCGGGCCATGCGATGTGTCCTTCAGCGTTTGCGCCTATGTAGCGGGCCATGCGGCCAAGTGCCAGACGTTCTGCGCCTAGCGGTCGCGGTTACGCCCCAAAAGCCGCCCGATGCTGAACGTCGTGCGCGGCGCGTAGATATAGGGAGTGCGTTGCTTCGGGATGCGGCGCACGCGCATCCGGGCCAGACCGAAGATGATCAACAGAATATGTCCGGCGGAGATAAAGTAAAAAAGCGCACCCGGCCCATAAAGCCCGATCAGGACTGACGTCGTATAGGGCGCGGCAATGGCGCCCACGGCATAAAAGAACATCAGTGCCGCAGAAAGCTCGACCCGCTGATCCGCTGTGGCAAAGTCATGGGCGTGTGCGGTGGCCACCGAATAGATCGGAAAGGTCGTCAGGCCGAAGAGAAAGGCGGCGGTCATGATAATCGTGGTGCCCTGGCCTGATGTGGTGACCGTGAAAGCGCAGGCGATGACAGCAGCCACCGAAAGCCAGATCATCACCCAGCGGCGGTCAAACTTATCCGCGAGCCAGCCCACCGGATATTGTGCAATCGCCCCGCCTGCGACGAATGCCGCCAGAAAGGACCCGATCTGGTTGGGGTTGAGGCCCACTTGCTGCCCGTAAAGTGGCCCGACCATGCGGAAAGAGGCACTCGAGAGGGCCGCCACCAGAACAGCCGCCACGCCCAAAGGCGAACAGGCCCATGCGAGGGACGGGCGCAGGCGCGTGGCCCGGGGCGTTTCAGGCTGTGCAAGACGGGTCAGCGCCAAGGGCAGCAAGGATGCACAGCACAGGATCGTCAGGATGTTGTAGGCGATATAGGTCTCGACATCGGCCAGCGCGCCGATCATGAACTGCGCCACAAAGGACGCCCCCGTATCGGCCACACGGTAGCTCGCAATCGCGCGGCCGCGGGTTTCGTTGTTGACCTTGGCCTGCAACCACGCCTCGATGATCGTATAGCAGCCAGCGACGCAAATGCCTGATCCGACGCGGAAGAGAGCCCAGAAATAAGGGTCTGCGACAATCACGTGGGCGGCAAGACCGATCGCGCCCATCGCGGTAAAGGTCGCAAAGGCGCGGCTGTGCCCTACGCTGCCCATCAGGCGCGGCGCCCACCAGCAGCCGATGAAAAACCCCACAAAATGTGCCGACCCGAGAAAGCCGACTTCGGCCTGCGAAAACCCCAGTTCGATCCCCGTCAGCGCATCCAGTGGCCCCACGCCGCCCGAAGACAGCTGCAAAAGCACTACCGAAAAAAACAAAGCCGCAAAGGAGATAAACATCGCATGGTCGAGCTATGACGGCACCGCCGCTACCGGGCTTGGCCATAATCGACAGTCTATGTCGTCTTTCTACCCTTGCTCTTGCCGGTCGGGGCTTTAGGGTCCGGCACGAAACCAAGAACAAGGCGAACAGTCATGAAACAACTCCCCCTTGGCCGCACCGATATTATGGTCAGCGAATGGTGTCTGGGCACCATGACCTATGGCAACCAGACACCGGAAGATGACGCGCACAAGCAGATCGACATGGCGCTGGATGCCGGTATCAACTTTCTCGATACCGCAGAGATGTATCCTGTGAACCCGATCCGCGCCGAAACCGTCGGCCTGTCAGAACAGATCATCGGGAACTGGATCGCCAAGACCGGCCGCCGCGACGAGATTGTGGTGGCGACCAAAGTGTCGGGCAATAACCCCGGTTGGGTGCGCGAAGGGCGCGGTTATGACGGGGCAGTGATCCGCGAGGCGGTGGATACATCGCTCAAGCGGCTGCAGACGGATGTAATTGATCTCTACCAGATGCACTGGCCGATCCGGGGCTCTTACATGTTCCGCCAGAACTGGACCTATGATCCGTCGGGCCAGAACCGCCAGCAGACAATGGACCATATGATGGACGTGCTTGAGGCGCTGGGCGATATGGTAAAAGCGGGCAAAATCCGCAGCATCGGCATGTCGAACGAAAGCGCCTGGGGGATGACCAAGTGGATCGATCAGGCCAAGGCTGCGGGACTGCCGCGCATGGCCTCTGTCCAGAACGAATATTCGCTGCTGTGCCGCCTCTATGACACCGACATGGCCGAGATGGCCGTGAACGAGGATGTGACCTTGCTGTCGTTCTCTCCGCTCGCCTGCGGTGTACTGACCGGCAAATACCAGAATGGCGCTGTGCCGGGAGGAAGCCGTCTGTCGATCAACGGTGATCTGGGTGGGCGCGTGACCGAACGGTTGTGGCCAGCCGCGCAGGCCTATCTTGATCTGGCGGCGAAACACGGGCTCGATCCGGTGCATATGGCGATGGCGTGGCAGCGCACGCGGCCCTTTGCGGTCTCAGCGATTTTTGGGGCGACGACCTCGGCGCAGTTGCAGCAAATTCTTGATGGGAAGGGTGTGGTTCTCTCGGATGAGGTGATTGCCGCGATTGACGCGGTGCATAAGGAACACCCGATGCCCTATTAGGTAAGTTGGATTTCAATCCACCTTACGCAGACTTCCGTTGCACAGTTTGATCGGCAGAGTGACACCCCTGTCGTCGGGAATTCTGCCTTGTGCGGTGCTCTGATATGGGCAAATGTCACGCAAACACCCAAAGGAGACCGCATATGCCGCTGCAAATGAACAAAGAGGTGTTTATCACCTGCGCTGTCACGGGCTCTGGATCGACCCAGGATCGTAGCCCCCATGTGCCGCGCTCGCCCCGCCAGATTGCCGAAAGTGCGATTGATGCGGCAAGGGCGGGTGCTGCGGTGGTGCATTGCCACGTGCGTGATCCTGAGACCGGCGCGCCGTCGCGCGATCTTGCGCTTTACCGCGAGGTAACCGACCGCATTCGCGAGGCGGAGGTCGATGTTGTCCTCAATCTGACCGCTGGCATGGGCGGGGATATGGTGTTTGGCGGAGTGGAGACGCCCCTGCCGACGATTGCGGGCACGGATATGGTGGGTGCGACCGAACGGGTTGCCCATGTGGCCGAATGCCTGCCCGAGATTTGCACGCTCGATTGCGGCACGATGAATTTTGCCGAAGCCGATTACGTCATGACCAACACCCCCGGCATGTTGATTGCCATGGGGCGGATGATGACCGAACTGGGGGTAAAGCCCGAAATCGAGGCCTTTGATACGGGCCATCTTTGGTACGCCAAGCAGTTGGTCAAAGATGGTGTGCTGGACAGCCCTGCGCTGGTGCAGCTTTGCATGGGGGTGCCGTGGGGCGCGCCGGATGATCTCAACACCTTCATGGCGATGGTCAATAACGTGCCGGATGACTGGACATTTTCCGCTTTTGGCCTTGGCCGCAGCCAGATGCCTTACGTGGCGGCCTCGGTTCTTGCAGGCGGAAATGTGCGGGTCGGGCTGGAAGACAATCTGATGCTCGATCGCGGCGTTTTGGCCACCAATGCCCAACTGGTCGAACGCGCGGCCGGGATCATTGAAAACCTTGGCGCAAAGGTGATCGGCCCCGCCGAGGTCCGCGCCAAACTGGGCCTGACCAAACGCGCGCCGGTCGCGCGATGAGGGTTTTGGCCGTCATCCTGCTTTTGGCGGGGTGCAGCACGCAGGGCAGTGGCGGTCTCTTTTCTGTCTACCGCGATACCGACGTGCCGATTGCATCGAAGGCGGTTTTTGAGCCGGAGCGGTATCTTGGCTTCTGGTATGAGGTGTCACGCTATCCCGTCCCATTTCAGGCGGGCTGTGTCGGCGTGACGGCGGAATACGGTTTGCGCGATGATGGCTTGCTCTCCGTTCTCAACATCTGCCGCGACGCGGCGGGCCAGGAGACTGCGCGCATCGCAGGCACGGCGGAAATTGTCGGGCCGGGCCGGTTGAAGGTGCGCTTCCCCTCGGTGCCTTTCGTCGCCGCCGATTACTGGGTGCTCTGGACGGATGAGGATTACCGCACCGCCGTTGTTGGTGCCCCCAACGGGCGGTCGGGCTGGATTTTGAACCGCACCCCCGACATTCGCGCTGACCGTCTGGAAGCGGCGCGTGATGTTTTGCAATTCAACGGATATGATTTGAGCCGACTAGAGGAGTTTTAACGATGAAACGGTTGATTTTGGGCAGTGTGATCGCCTTGGCCGCTTGCGAGGGCGGCGGCATGACCAGCAGTGGCGGCGGCGGGGGGATGCGCGAATTCATGGTTATTGGCGGGCGTATGACCTTTGAGGACTGCCGCGCGCGCGGTGGCCTGATCATCCGTGACAGCGAAACGGCAATGGTGGCCTGCGACCCAAGTATTCGCCGCGAACCTGTGCCTGCGGATGAATTCGATCACCCTGATGACAAACCGGCAGGCTAGACAATGACACAAAAGACAGCAGCGATTATCGGCGGTGGCGTTATTGGTGGTGGCTGGGCTGCGCGGTTCCTGCTGATGGGCTGGGATGTCCGCGTCTTTGACCCCGATCCAGAGGCCGGGCGCAAGATCACCGAAGTGCTGAACAACGCGCGCCGGTCCTTGCCGGGGCTGTCGGATGTGGCTTTGCCTGCCGAGGGGCAACTGAGTTTTCATGACACCATGTCCGCTGCTGTGACAGGCGTGGACTGGGTGCAGGAAAGCGTGCCCGAGCGGCTGGAATTGAAGCGCAAGGTCTATCAAACCTTGCAGGAACATTGCCCCCATGATGCGGTGATCGGGTCCTCGACCAGCGGGTTCAAGCCGTCCGAATTACAAGGCTGCGCCACACGCCCTGAACAGATCGTCGTCGCCCATCCGTTCAATCCGGTCTACCTTTTGCCACTGGTCGAACTGGTCCCGAGCGACAAGACCGCACCGCAGATTGTCGCGCGTGCCAAAGAGATTTTGACCGAAATCGGCATGTACCCCCTGCATGTCCGCGCCGAAATTGACGCCCATATCGCTGACCGTTTCCTTGAGGCTGTCTGGCGCGAAGCGCTCTGGCTGATCAAGGACGGCATTGCCACGACCGAGGAAATCGACAACGCGATCCGCTATGGCTTTGGCCTGCGCTGGGCGCAGATGGGCCTGTTTGAAACCTACCGCATTGCCGGTGGTGAAGCGGGGATGCGGCATTTCATCGAACAATTCGGGCCATGTCTTGAATGGCCGTGGACCAAGTTGATGGATGTGCCCGAACTGACCGATGAACTGATTGATGCCGTGGCGGATCAATCCGATGCGCAATCGGGCATGTACACGATCCGTGAACTGGAGCGCGCGCGCGACAATAACCTCGTCACAATCCTGCGCGGTCTGAAGGCGCAGAACTGGGGCGCGGGCAAGCTCTTGAACGCACAGGACCGCCGTGTGGAAGGGGCCATTGGTCTGCCCGATGATCTTGGTCAGCCGATCGTGACCGTGGAACGCGCGGTGCCGCTCGATTGGACCGACTACAACGGGCACATGAACGAGGCGCGCTATTTGCAGGCCTTTGGCGATGCGACCGACCGGATGATGGCGCTTGTCGGCTGTGATGCAGAGTACATCGCAACCGGCGGCAGCTACTTTACTGCGGAAACCCATATCCGGCATCTGGATGAGGTCCATGCAGGTGCTGTGATCCGGATCGAAACGCAAGTCCTGAACGGGGCGGGAAAAAAGATGCATGTGTTTCACCGGATGTATGAAGGCGCGCGTGAACTGGCCACGGGCGAGCACATGCTGATCCACGTCAGCCTTGAGACGCGCCGCGCGTCTGATCCTGCGCCCGCGCAGGCGGCGACTTTGGCGAAAGTGGCTGCTGCCCATGCAGCCTTGCCGATGCCCGAGGGTGCAGGCAAAGCGGTGGGGGTCAAGGGCTAGTCCGCGCTGGTGAGGGGCAGAGATTGCTGGCATAGGGCCTAAATGGAACTCTGGATCCCCATCACCATTGGCGCGGCCACAGCGCAGACCCTGCGGTTTATGCTGCAAAAGCGCCTCAAAAGCATGGCGCTTTCGACCGCTGGCGCGACCTTTGCACGGTTCATCTATTCCGCGCCACTCGTTGCGGTGATCGCCCTTGTCTATGCGACAGCCTCGGGTCAAGGCACACCGCAAATACCGCCCGCATTCTGGCCCTATGCGCTGGCGGGTGGCACCTCGCAGATATTGGCGACAATGTGTGTCGTCGCACTTTTCAGCCATCGCAATTTTGCCGTCGGCATTACGTTCAAGAAGTCCGAAGTGCTGCTGAGTGCACTTTTCGGCTTCCTCATTCTGGGGGATACGTTCACGCCTTTGACGATCACGGCGATGATGATCGGCCTTGCAGGCGTGCTTTTGCTCTCCGATCCGCCAGGCGGCATCGGTCCGTGGCGCAAACGTATTTTCAACCGCGCCACGGCCTTGGGCCTTGGTGCGGGTGTGCTCTTTGGCATCTCGGGCAACGGCGTGCGCGGCGCGGCGCTGTCATTGGCCGAGGGAGATGTGTTTTACCGTGCGATTGTCACGCTGGCGCTGGTCACCGCCTTTCAGACCATTTCCATGGCGCTCTGGCTTGCGTGGCGGGAACGGGGCGAGATCATGCGTGTGCTCTCGGCGTGGCGGGTCGCGGGGCTGGTCGGGGTTACCAGCATGATCGGGTCAATCTGCTGGTTTACCGCCTACACCTTGCAAAACGCAGCCTATGTGAACGCGGTGGGGCAGATCGAGCTTTTGTTCTCGCTCATGATCGGAGCGTTTGTTTTTGGTGAGAAAGTCAGCCTGCGTGAATGGCAGGGTCTGGCATTGCTGACCCTTAGCATCATCATGCTGGTCTTATTGCTCTAGCGGGCTTTGGCCGGCAAGGCGGCTGACCAGATGTGCTTCATCATCATTGCGAAAGAAGGGCACGCTGGCCGGCGTGCCGCCACGTGCGATATGGCTGGCCAACTCGGCCAGAACAACCTGTGTGATGAAAGGCAGATTGAACTTGCGCGCATCGGCCAAAGGCACCCATTGCAGATGCGCCAGTTCATCCTCGGCGTTCGAGAAATCATCGGGGTCCGTCTTCAAATGGTCCACATCCGCCAGAAAGAACCGCGCATCGAACCGGCGCGGGCGCCCCGCCGGTGTGACAGCACGGAAAAAGAATTGCAGGGCTGCGGCGTGAGGGACATGCCCGGTGGCGGCAAAACCGCGCCATCCCTGTGGTGGCTCGGACCAATGGCCCGGGTGGCCCAGAACCTGACCGGTTTCTTCCCAGAGCTCGCGGATGGCAGCGGCAGCAAGGGCCACGGGCGCACGGGTGCTTTCATTTGCAAGGCGCGCTTCATCCAGCGGGGACAGTGATGTGACGGGGACGGCTGCGTCGTTGTCATCAACAGCACCGCCGGGGAAGACAAATTTGCCGGGCATGAAGGCTGCACCGGCGCCGCGTTGCCCCATCAAAACCGATGGCCGGGTGTTCGCATCCCGAAGAACGATGATCGTTGCGGCATCTCTGATCGCGGATTTGTCGATGGGATGCCCCTTATCCGTTGTGGCCAAACCCGTGCATCCGGCGCGACCATTGAATGGCGACAATCATGCCTTTCATACGCGGCAAAAGCGCCAGCGACAGCGCGACAGACCCGATAGTCAGTCCGGTCGCCATGACCCAGGGTTCAGGCCGATAATAGACCCACCAGAAGTGGATCACAAAACCAATGATATGAGCCACCAGCAGAATAGTCAGATAGGCGGGGCCGTCATCGGCACGGTGGTGCGACAGTTCCTCGTGGCAGACAGGGCAGGTATCAGCGACCCTGAGATAGCGCGCGAACAGTTTCCCTTCGCCGCAGTTCGGGCATTTGCACCGCAGTCCGTTGAGAATGGCAGGTTTGGTTGGGCGATCATCAAGGATCGTTTCTGCGTTCGACATAAGAAAACTCCGTCTTGCCCTTTTCACATGGACTATTGCGATTGGTTTGAAAAGGGGGTGCGCCGATTTGTGACGTGCCAAAAATTCTTCAGGAAACTGCGCCGGAGTTAGTGCGCCCCCGCGTTCAAGGAGCATCAGCAGCACAGATAGGCTGCAAGGATGCAAAAAAGGACAACACAATGAAAACGAAGATTTTGACAGCAGCGCTTCTCTCGGGTCTGGTTTTGACAGCGGGGGCAGCACAGGCAGAGAACCACCGCGAACGGCCGGATTTTGCCACACTTGATATCAATGGTGACGGTGCGCTGACTTTGGAGGAAATGCAGGCGCGCGGTGAAGCCCGCTTTGCCGAAATCGACACCGATGGTGACGGCGCCTTGTCTGTTGCCGAACTGGCTGCGTCTGGCGCGGAACGGGCCACAGAACGCGCCACCCGCATGATTGCGCGTTTTGACGACAACGAAGATGGTCTGCTGCAGCAGGACGAAATGCCATCGCGGGGCGAACGTCGTGCGGCACAGATGTTTGACCGCGTCGATGCCGATAGTGACGGTGTGATTTCCGCAGAAGAGTTTGAGGCCGCCAAGGCGCGGATGGGTGAACGGCGCGGCGAAGGTCGCGGTGATCATCGTGGCGACGGCCCACGCGATCGCGGCTAGGACGTGGCTGGCAGAGGGCGTTTTGGCCTTCTGCCAATTGCCACCCGGCATGAAGTTGGCTAGCAAACTGACAGATGAACGCATCGCCAGACCCCTTTGCGGGCGCCGAAGACGCGGCGCTCTTGGTAGCCTACGCCAATGGCGACGGGCAGGCTGCGCGGTATCTGACGGCGCGGCTGTTGCCACGCGTGCTGGCGCAGGCCACGCGTATGTTGGGCAATGGCTCCGAGGCCGAGGACGTGGCGCAGGACGCGATGATGCGGCTGTGGAAGATCGCCCCCGAATGGCGGCAGGGCGAAGCGCAGGTGAGTACTTGGCTTTACCGCGTCGTGGCGAACCTCTGCACCGACCGGTTGCGTAAAAGGCGGGGTGGTGTGCCGCTGGATCAGGTGGCCGAACCGCCCGATCCAAGCCCCAGCGCAGTCGCGCAAATGCAGACGCAGGCGCGTATGATGGCGCTGTCTGATGCGCTGGCACAATTGCCGGAGCGACAGGCGCAGGCGGTATCGCTGCGCCATCTCGAGGGGCTTGCGAACCCTGAAATTGCGCAAATCATGGACATCAGCGTGCGGTCCGTGGAAAGTCTGACAGCACGCGGGAAACGGGCCCTTGCCGATATCATGGCAGGGCGGAAGGCAGAACTGGGGTATGACGATGACGAACCCGAATGACGACATGCTGGACGATCTTTTCGCGCAGGCGCGCGGCACATCCCCTGTGCCCGGCGATGCCCTGATGGCGCGTGTCATTGCCGATGCCGACGCCGTACAGCCGCGCGCGGTCGCAGCCCCCGTGGCCCGGCCCGGTTTGATGATGCGCATGCTGGATGCGATTGGTGGCTGGCCTGCGGTCAGCGGGCTTGCCATGGCGACAGTTGCCGGCATTTGGGTCGGGGTGGCGCCACCTGCATCGGTGCAGGATGTGACCGCCGCGATGATGGGGGATGAGGTAAGTATCAACCTCTTTACAACAGATTTGATTCTCGACGCAGGAGCATTGGGTGATGGCTGACGATAAAACACCACAAGCGCGCCCGAGCCGCCTTTGGCGGATCGTGCTTGTGCTCTCGCTTGCGCTCAACCTTGCGGTGATCGGGGTTGTCGTGGGGTCTGCGGCTTCGGGGCGTTGGGGTGACGGACCACCGCGCAGTTTCGATCTCGGGCTTGGGCCGATTGCACGGGCGCTTGAACCGCAGGAACGCCGTGCCATCGGACGCAAACTGCGCGAAGACCGGTCTTTGCGTGATTTCGATCTGCGTGATCGCGTCAATCGTGTGGTTGCAGCCTTGCAGGCCGATCCTTTTGAACCTGATGTCTTGCGGGCGTTGCTTGCCGAGCAAAGCGAACGGATCACTGCGGTTCAGGCCACGGCACAAGAGGTTGTGGTGGAACAGATTACCGCAATGACGCCCGAGCGCCGCCGCGCCTTTGCAGATCAAGTATTGGAAGAGATGTCGCGTGCCCGCAGCCTGCGCGACCGATCCTCAGGCGGCTGATTTGCTGAACGCCACCTGATCACGGCCTGCGGATTTGGCCGCATAGAGCGCCTTGTCTGCCCGATCACAGATTTTGGTGATCGCGTTGCTCTCTGCATTCATCTGCCCGCTGACCGCGACACCGACCGACACGGTCACCTTCAACATCGGAAGCCCTTCGCCCAGATTGAACGGTGTCGCATTGACCAGTTCGCATAGCCGTGCGGCGGCCATCCGTGCATCTGAAACAGATGTCCCCGGCATGGCGACCAGAAATTCTTCGCCGCCCATTCGCGCCACCAGATCAATCGCGCGCAGGTTTTCACGCAGGCGGTTGGCAAGCTCGACCAGTACTTTGTCGCCCGCTGCATGCCCGTGGGTGTCATTCACGGATTTAAAGTGATCAATGTCGATCATCATCACGGCCAGTTCCCGCCCTGATTTGCGCGACTGATCGGCAAGGCGCGCCAGATGCGGCTCAACATAGCGCCGGTTAAACAGCCCGGTCAGCGGATCAGTCACAGCAGCGTTCAATCCGTTGCGGACTGTATCGCGCAATTTGTCGTGTTGCCGTTTGCGCGCGATCAGGCGCGTTGCGCGCATGCTGATTTCATCGGCATCGCTGGTGGCGGGCACCACGTCATCTGCGCCAAGATCAAGGAACATCGCGGCCACCTCTGGCGCGTCAGCCGGAACCACGACAAGCTGCATTGCAAGCCGCGTCTGGGTGCGCGCGCGCAGGTCGGACACCAACCCGAAAAGCCGGCTTCCGCCATCCCCGACCGCCGCGGCATTGATCACAAAGAGATCATGCGCAGCACTGCTTTCATCGCCAAGCAGGGCGTCATTGGGATGCAGCACCGGAATCGCACTGCGCAGCCCCGCGCACAGGCCGGCCTTGAGGCCGGTGACAGCCTGCGCATCCTGGCTCAGGATGGCGATGCGCACGGCACCGTCAAAGGCCGCTTTGCTTTCTTCAAAACCCAAGGCACGGCTTGTGCTTTCGCGCAGCATCAGTTCGTGACTGGTGCTGCGGACCCGCAAAAGACTGCGGATGCGTGCCAGCAGAAGTGCATCATTCACAGGATGGGGCAGCACATCATCTGCGCCTGCATCAAGGGCTGCAAACCGCGCCCTTGAGGTATCGGCGACACCAACGGCAATGATTGCGATAGATGTCGTCACTGTGGAACGGCGCAGATCACGGCAGAGGCTATGCTGGTCATGCGCTGCATCAGAGAGGTTGAGCAAAATTAGATCGGGCCGGTTCCGCTCGATCATCTGGATTGCCTCAGCCTTGCTCGCGCAGGCGTCGACTGCAAATTGTGCTGCCAGCATCTTGACTTTCAACACGATTCTATTCGTTGCTACGGTATCTATGATCAATATGCGGCCAGGCATTTCTTGCACCTATCAAGAGCGTTCTGCTCGGTTCTGTGACGACAGATTGGGTGCGAATAGTTAAGAAAATGTTTCTGCAAAACGAAGGGCACGGGATGCAACACGAACAAGCCGAAGTGATTGCGTTGAAGGGGCTGGCGTGGCTGGCCGGCAATGACGAACTCTGCCCGGTTTTTCTGGGTGCTTCAGGCGGAACGGTCGATGATCTGCGCGACCGCGCGACAGATCCTGCTTTTCTGGCCGCTGTGCTGGAGTTCATTACCATGGATGACACATGGGTCATCGAATTTTGTGATAGCACCGGATTGGGATATGATCAGCCGCTGCGCGCGCGCTACGCGCTCCCTGGCGCTGAAAGCGTGCATTGGACCTAAAGGTCGATTCTGAGCGTTCCGCCCGCCACTGACGCACGGCTCTGGCACAGGATGATCTCGGTCTCGCGCTGGGTTTTGGAAAGCACAAAGTCGCGATGCTCGACAGCCCCTTCAAGCACGCGGCATTTGCACACACCGCAGAGACCATCAGAACATTTCACATCCACATGCACCCCCGCGGCAATCAGCGCATCAGATGCCGACTGGTCAGCAGCAACATCCACGGTGCGTCCGTCTTTCAGGACCAGCATAAACGGGTGATTTTCATAATCGGGCTGTTCCGGCACAGCGAAATATTCAAGATGCCGCGCCTCTTCGGGAAAGCCGTTTTTCGCCGCGGCATCCATGACTGCGGCCATATAGGCATCAGGTCCGCAGGTGTAGATATGCGCTCCTGCAACATAGCGGGTGAGCGCCGCAAGATCGGCACGTGTGCCTTCATCCGAGACATGTAATGCCACGTTATCCGCCCAAGGTACCGTTGCCAGATCATGCAGAAATCCAGCTTCTGCACGGCTCGGAATACTGTAGTGCAGCATGAACGCGGCACCGATCGCATGGAGCCTGTGGGCCATCGCGATCATTGGCGTCACACCGATCCCGCCGCCCATCAACAGGGTCTCAGAGGCGTCCTCGACCAGCGGGAAATGGTTGATCGGGGGCGAGATGAAGACGCGCCGGCCTTCCGTGAATATGCGGTGCATGAGTTTCGAACCGCCACGGCCCGCATCTTCACGCAGCACGGCAATCTGATACTTGCCATGATCGGCCGGATCACCACTGAGCGAGTACTGGCGGAAGAATTCAGGGGCCACGACCACATCAATATGCGCTCCTGCGGTTGCGGGTGGTAACGGGCCTCCGTCAGCGCGGGTGAATTCATATTTCGTCACCTTGTCCGTCATCCGTTCGGCCTTGCTGACGATCGCTGCGATGACAGGTGTCTCGCCCTGAACGGGCGCGTAGATATGCTCGGGCGGCAGACCTGCGGCACGGCGCGCGCGGTGTTCATCGGCGGTGATCATGGCCTGATAGGCGGCGATCCCTGCCTCGCGGTCCATGGGCGCGGGCCAAGGGTAGGGGGGTGGTGCCAAAGGGGCGGGATAGACAGCCAGCGTCTGGTCGCTGAATTTCAGGTCCAGCTCTGGCTGAAGATTGCGGGCGTTGACCGGATGGCGCGCAGGGCGGTAGGCGCCGTCGTCCTCCATCTCCAGGTCCCACCACCATTTCTTGACGGGGTTGATCGCACCTTTCCCGAGGCGGTCATCAAGGGCAGCCAGCGTCTTGGCCGCCTGTGGCACGGTCATCGCCAGCTTGCGAAACGGCGCTTCGGCGAAAAGCCCTTCAAGGTTCCACGGGCAGGTTTTCATACAGCGCCCGCACATCGCCCCGTTCTTCTGGCTGACGCGGTAGGTCGTGCATTTCTGGCTATCGGACTTCCAGATCTCGTAGCCGTTGAACATCAGCTTCGGCCCTGCGGTGATCGCACCAGAGGGGCATTCGCGGGCGCATTTGTTACAGGCGTCACAGAATTTTTGCAGACCAAAGTCGATGGGTTTGTCATGCGTCATCGGCATGTTGGTGGTGACAACGCCGGATTTCAGGCGCGGCCCAAGGAAGGGGTTCAGGATCACCTCGCCAATGCGGCTGACCTCACCCAGTCCCGACAGCAACAAGAGTGGCGGATGCAGCACCTCTTCGTCCATCACCGAATGAACGCGCGCTGTATAGCCCAGATTGCGCAAATGCTGGGCCAGCACACCGCCCAAAAGCGAGAACCGCAAATAGGCGCGCATGGATTGCGCACAGGCGATCCAGTCGTCGCCGGATGCCCCTTCCATGGTTTCATGGCCCTGATCGATGATCATGGAAATCGCGTGATCGTGGTAGGGGGTGATCGGCGCGCCGGTGGTGTCGTGGCTGTAATAGGTCCAGTCGGGGCAGGCCGACAGGCCCACGGCATCGACACCCAAAAAGTAAAGCGCGGCCTTGATGTTGGCGGCGTTGTTTTCAGGCGTGTCCACGACGGGTTCGCCCACGGCCTCGCCGTCCTGCAGAAGCACAAAGGCTCCCAGCGACGGCCGGAACGCAAAGGCGGCTGCGGATTTGCGGACGTAGTTGCCGTTCTTGGTGGCCTCTTGCACCTGCTTGCCCATATCACCGAAGAGCCCGCGTACGAACATATTTGCGCGTTTGGGCACCCGCGCGACGTTTGCGCGGTCGATGTAGGTCGTGGGGTCATCCACCCGTTTCAGCGTCTCGAAAGGATGCGGGCCGAGGGCGAAATCGCGCTTGGCAAAGGGATCGCGGGTGCGGGCAGTCCTGGCATGGGTGCCGAGCCCCGTGTGATAGCTGCGCGGTGCCTGCTGTCCTGGCGCAAGAGGTTTGTCCGGTGTCATCGCCAGCGTCGTTGTGATCGCTGCCAGTCCGTAGCGGTCACCGGTGAATGGGTTCATGAGTGCGCCGTCCTCCAGCGCGACAAGGCCCGCAAGGGCCGCAAGAGCGCCCAGATGCACATCGGTGGCGGCCATTGAATGGGCGCGCGCCTCATGGCCCAGCGTGCGGATATAGCTGGCCAGTGTGACGGCTGTTTCCATTCCGCGCAGGCAGGCGCGTTGGGGCAGCGCGTCCTTGATCCAGCGGGTCCCCTGTTCGCTCTCCTCGGGCGCGCGGGGGTGGTCGTAGAGAAACACCAGCGCATGGGTATGATGGCGGCAATCGGCGGGTGGCAAAGACATGCTTTCCCGCAAGCCCGCCATAATCACGTCAATCCCGGCGGCAAGCGACTTTGGCTGCATTGTGCGCAGTTTATCTGCAAGCCTGTCCACATCCGGATTGATGATCGGGGTTTGCAGCCAAGCAGCTTTGGGCACTGCGCAGACGCCCACCATGCTGGCGTCACAGTAATATCCGAAGGCTTTGAGATGATTGGCTCTTTCCGTCAGGTCTTCAGGGATTTCGGCCATCTCGCGCTTGACCATGCCGTCGCGGGTGGCGTCCAGCATCGCCTGATAATGCTGCATCGCGCCAATAATGCTTTTGCGATCGTCCGGTCTGCGAAAAGACACCGGATCCATCGGCGGAAGCGCTGACAGATCAACATGATCCACACGCCGCAGGCTCTCGAGCGGGAAGCCACCCAGATGCATTGGCCGTGTGCGGTAGGATCGGAGTTTCAACATAGGTTGACACCGTCGGGCGGGCAGGGTCCGCTGTCAATGGATGATGAAAGGGCGCGCGGTGATCAAAGGTATCATTTTTGACAAGGACGGGACGTTGTTTGACTTCAACGCCACGTGGGGGGCGTGGACGCGTGGGATGCTCGACGCCGAAGCGGGCCATGATCCGGTGCTTTTTGCACGTCTGGCGGATGTGTTGGGATATGATGTCCCCGCAGCTACGTTCCGTCCCGAGAGCATCGTCATCGCGTCCACGGCAGGCGAGGTGGCGGAGATCATCAGATCGGTCTTGCCCGATCTGGATGCCGACGCGCTTTTGTCACGGATGAATGCGGCGGCAGCGGCTGTGACGCAGGTCGAGGCGGTGCCGTTGCAAAGCTACTTTGCAGGTTTGCGTGAATTAGGTTTGCGTCTGGGCATCGCCACAAATGATGCCGAAGCCCCCGCGCGGGCGCATCTGGCGCGCGCAGGTGTGACGCAGCATTTCGATTTTATCGCAGGTTATGACAGCGGCCACGGTGGGAAACCCGCGCCGGGACAGCTTTTGGCTTTTTGTGCCGAAACAGGGCTGGGAGCAGAAAATTGCCTCATGGTCGGCGATAGTACCCATGATCTGCACGCGGGCCGTGCTGCAGGGATGCGCACGATTGGCGTGCTGACCGGCCCTGCGCCGCGGGAAGAATTGTCACCGCTGGCCGACGTGGTTTTGTCGTCCATCGGTGACATTCCGGGATGGCTGCAATCCGAGAAGCTATTGGCCGAGTAAGGTTGCGTTGAGGTAAGGTAGATCAAGACCCACCTTACGTGTTGGGCCCAAGGCAGCCTGCAAACTGCGCGGCAAGCCGCTCCAGCATTTGCCCGTAAAGCGCAGGTCCCGCCGCGAGGCCGGCCCCGACACCGTCGATCGCGGCCGTCTTGGCAGAGGTTCCCTCGATGATCACGGTTGCCCAACGATCACCGATTTCCGCATCACTAAAGACACAGACCACATTCTGCGCGGCCATCTCCTCGCGCAATGCGGCGATTTGTGCAGGCCCGGGTGTGCGCGCATCAATGCCGGAAATCGCGGCCTGTGCTGTCAGCCCGAAACGCGCCTCGAAATACTGATAGCCATCATGCGGCAGGATATACGCGCGGTCCGAGAGGCCTGCCAATTGTGCGGCCAGCTCCGCCTCAAGTGCAGCGAGGGCGGCAATCGTGGCTTTCGCATTGGCGGCATAGGTTGCGGCATTGTCCGGGTCCAGCGCGCTCAACTCGCCCGCAATCGCGGAAACCCAACTTTGGGCGACAACCGGATCAAGCCATGCGTGCGGATCATAGTCGCCGTGATCATGGGCATGATTGTGTCCGTGGTCATGATCATCGTGCCCGTGGTCATCGTGCCCATGATCGTCGTGTCCATGATCCTCATGCCCGTGATCATCTTTCCCGCGCGCTTCCAGCTTTTCCCAGCCGTCGACCTCGAGCAATTCAAAGCGGGGGGCTTGCGGGGCGAGCGTTTCAAGCGGCTCTTCAAGCCAAGGTGTCAAACTTTCGCCGACCCAGATCACCAGATCGGCAGTGCTCAACCGCTCTGCATCGCTTGGCCGCAGCGCATAGTCATGCGGGTCCGCACCGGGTGGCAACAGAACATCGGGCTGGCCAAGATCACCCATGACTTGTGCTGTCAGGCTGTGAATAGGGGCAATATCCGTCATCACACGCGGTACTTCGGCCAGCGCGACGGAAGGAAGAAGGGAAAATGCGGCAAGAAAACGAATCATCGTGCGGTCCTTGTTCTTTGAAATCGCCATCGCTATAATGTGTATGTTATAACATAACAAGGGGCGATCATGCCACAGGAGACGCTGGGCTTTGCCAGTCACGATCATAGTGCTTGTGTTAGTTCCGCTTTGGCGGCTGCCGAGGCCGCCTGCAAAGAACGCGCGGTGCAACTGACGCCTGTGCGTCGACGCGTGCTTGAGATCCTGTTGGAAAGCCATGCCGCGATGGGGGCCTATGATGTGTTGGCGCGTCTGGATGCCGAAGGGCTCGGGTCCAAGCCGCCGGTCGCCTATCGTGCGCTGGCGTTTCTGGTGGAGCAGGGGTTTGTGCATCGCGTCGAACGGCTGAATGCCTTTATTGCCTGTACCCACCCCGGGGCGGCCCATGATCCGGCTTTCATGATTTGCCGCAGTTGCGGCAAGGTTGCCGAGGCGCAGGCCAACGCCGCTATGAATCAGACAGCAGCCTTGAGTGGGTTTCAGGTTGAACAGACCGTTTTTGAGGCCGAAGGGCTGTGCCCTAGCTGCCAGAAAAAGGATGCAGCATGAGCCTGATTGATGCGCGCCACATTGAATTCTCACACGGTGGCCAGAAGGTTTTGCAAGGGGTGAGCCTTGCGCTTGAACCCGGCGAGATCGTCACCATTGTCGGACCAAACGGATCGGGTAAATCAACGCTGCTGCGTGTCCTGATCGGCGCCCTGAACCCGCAGAAAGGCTCTGTGAAACGCCAAGAGGGTTTGCGCATCGGCTATGTGCCACAAAAGCTGCATATTGATCCGACACTGCCGATCACTGTGAACCGGTTCCTGAATCTGCCGCACCCGGTGGACCCTGACGATGCGAAAGAGGCGTTGCGCACGGCGGGTGTTGCGGGCCTTGGTACACGGCAGATGTCGCAGTTATCGGGGGGACAGTTCCAGCGGGTGATGCTCGCGCGTGCGATCTTGGGGAAACCCGATATCCTGATGCTGGATGAGGCGACACAGGGCCTCGACCAGCCGGGATCGGCGGCGTTCTACCGACAGATCGAGGCGGTGCGCCGCGATATCGGTTGCGCTGTGTTGATGGTCAGCCATGAATTGCACGTCGTGATGAGCGCGTCCGATAGGGTAATTTGTCTCAACGGGCATATCTGCTGCGAAGGCACGCCCGAAGTGGTCTCTGCCGCGCCCGCATATCGCGAGTTGTTCGGGACAGGCACGGGCGGTGCGCTTGCGCTTTATCGCCACGACCATGATCACGGGCACGACCATGATCACCACCATCATCATGAGGCGGCGGAATAGATGCTGGATGATTTTCTGGTGCGCGCGGCACTTGCCGGTGTCGGGACTGCAATCGCGGCTGGCGTGCTGGGCTGTTTTGTCGTCTGGCGGCGCATGGCCTATTTCGGTGACGCGACAGCCCATGCCGCCGTTCTGGGCGTGGCGCTGGCACTGCTTTTCGGCACCTCGATTACCTTGGGGGTGGGCGTCGTTGCCTTGGCGATGGCTGTCTTGATCCACGGGCTCAGCAGTCAGGGTGCCGCCGTCGATACGATGCTGGGCGTCCTTGCGCATGCCGCTCTGGCCATAGGTTTGGTGGCTGTCACGCTGATCCCCGGCCAAAGGGTTGATCTGGATGCCTATCTCTTCGGTGATGTCCTGAGCGTGACGCGCGGCGATCTGGCGGTGATCTGGGGCGGCGGGGCGCTGGTTGTCGCCGCACTCTGGTGGCATTGGTCCGCGATGCTGACAGCAACGCTCAGCCCAGACCTTGCCTATGCGGCAGGCATCAATCCGCGCCGTGAACAGCTGGTGCTCACGCTCTTGCTGGCGGCGGTTGTGGCTGTGGCGATCAAGGTTGTCGGCGCATTGCTGATCACAGCACTTCTGATCATTCCGGCAGCCGCTGCGCGCAACTATGCCAGCACACCAGAACGCATGGCATTTCTGTCGATGGGAATCGGCGTGCTCTCGGCTGTGGCCGGATTGCGGCTTGCCGTGATCTTTGACACGTCGGTCGGTCCGATGATTATCTGCGTTGCGGCGACAATCTTTGCCATAAGCGCGATTAGTTTCCAATTGCGTCGAGTCGGCACGTAATCGCCGCTTCTGTGCCTTAGAGTCGCCTTCGCGTTGCCGCGTTGGACGGTGATCCTTACGGTGGTTTTATTCAATCGACGGGATCGCAATTATGACTCGCATTGCTCGCATTATGGCCGTGTTGGCACTCTCTTTTGTTGGTACTTCAGCGGCTGCCGCCGATTGTGTTGCCCCCCCGAACGTCAACGAACTGGCCACGCAGATCGCGGCTGGCCTGAACCAGAGCCGCCGCGCCAACGGTGAGGCGCCGCTGCGTTTCAACCGCCAGTTGGGACAGGCCGCGATGGTCCATGCCTGTGACATGCTGGTCAACAACTTCTTCGATCACCGTGGGTCGGATGGCACCAACTCGCAGGCGCGGGTAAAGCAGGCAGGCTATAATGACTGCATCGTCGCCGAGAATATCGCCTGGGGCTATCCCCGCTCAGAGCAGATTGTGGATGGCTGGCTGAACTCGCCCGGTCACCGTCGCAACATGCTGCACCCCCGGATCGAGGAATTCGGCGTTGGCATCACACAAGGTCCGCGCGGCCCTTATTGGGTGCTGGTGGTCGGCAAGCAGTGCTAGGCTAAACGTCCAGCCAGATTGTCACAGGCCCGTCATTTGTGAGGCTGACAGCCATATCAGCTCCGAATGATCCTGTCGCGGTCGCGATACCTAGCGCTGCCATATCTTCAATAAATTGCTCATAGAGCGCGCGCCCGACATCGGGCTTTGCCGCCGCGGAAAATCCGGGGCGGTTGCCGCGTGATGTATCAGCGGCCAGCGTAAACTGGCTGACGATCAATGCCGCCCCGCCTGTATCCAGCAAGGACTTGTTCATCTTTCCCGCATCGTCGGTGAAGATGCGCAACTTGCTGATTTTTGCAGCCAGTGCTTGTGATTTCGCGGCGTCATCGCCTTCCATTGCACAGATCAGGATAAGCAGTCCCGGTCCGATCGCCCCGATCTCGGCTCCATCGACATGAACCGCCGCCTGGGTGACGCGCTGGATCAGAGCCCTCACAGCTCGGACGTCCAGGGTGGGTTTGCGCCTGCGCGGCTGACGGTGATCGCGGCCACTTTGGCCCCGAAAGCGGCGGCTGCGCGCAGATCATCTTCGCTGGCGGTTTTGATCCCTGCTTTGGTCAGATGGCCGCTTTTGTGCAGCTGTGCCATAAAGCCCGCGCTGAATGTATCGCCAGCGCCCACAGTATCGACCACCGTTGCTTTCTCGGCAGGCACATCAAACGTGCCATGTCTGGTCACGATGCTGACGCCTTCGCCGCCACGTGTCAGCAGAATGACCTGCGCGCCGGTCTGTGCCAGAAAGCCGTCTGCATCGGCCGCCTCCATGATCCATGCCAGATCCTCGTCCGAGGTCTTGATGATGTCTGCCACCCCCATCATCCGCGAAAGACGTGCGCGATAGGCGGCCTCATCCGTGATGAACGAAGGCCGGATATTGGGGTCGATCATCGTCAGCTTCGTTGGTGCCTCGCGCAGCATCAGGGCTTCATAGGCGGCGCCGCAGGGTTCGACCACAAGGCTGATCCCGCCAAAGAACAAAGCATCTGCCGTCACCTCGGGCAAATCGTCATTGGTCAACATCCGGCCAGCGGTGTTTTCGTCATAAAAGGCGTAGGAGGCATGGCCATCGGTCAGTTTGACAAAAGCAAGGGTGGTGGGGCGGTCCGAGACGGCAGCGGGGCTGGCATCAACCTGTGAGGCGGCAAGTCCCGACCGGAGGACATCGCCAAAAAGGTCGGACGAGAGCCCGGAAAAGAACTGCACAGGGGCATCCAGACGCCCCAGCGCTATAGCGGTGTTGAAGACCGAACCGCCCGCGTGGGGGGCAAAGGCGCTTTCGCCTTCCGCAGTTTCGCGCGGCAACATGTCAATAAGCGCTTCTCCACAGCACAGGATCATCACGGAGGCTCCCTCTTTTATTGACTGTTAGCGATAACAAATCCTGCGATAAGCGCAAGGAAAAGTCCCACGACAACAGCAAAGCCGATCTTCCATGCGGAATAGGGTCGCTCACCCTGTACGCGCCCTGTGCGGCCATTCACGACAAATCGGTAGGTTTGCCCGCGGTATTTATAGGCCGCAAGCCAGACCGGCAGCAGGATGTGTTTAAATGTCACGTCGTCAACGACCGTGTTCACGCTCGTGACACGCTGGGCATCGCCGCCGATATCATATTTCACATCGCGGTGGATCATCCGGTCCATATAGGCGCGGGCCTCGGTAAAACCGTCTGTCAGTTCCACCTGATAGCCCTCGGCGCGGAAACCGGCCAGATATTCGGGGTTATAGGGTTCCAAGGCCGAAAGGTCCCAAGGCTCCAACCCGTCGGTGTATTTCTTGGGGAGCGACCGGGATGCCAGCACCAGAACATCATCAAAGAACCGCGCCACGCGCCCCGAGGCAGGCCGCCAGCGTGTTTTGCGCACGCGCACCTGACGCCGCTTGCCATCGCGCATCACGGTGCGGGTTTCATAATAATGGGTGCCGCGCTGGCCTGTGTACTGGCTCTTGGTATCGGCATCAAAGGTCCAGTAGGGAACATAGATGCCGTTCATCTTCCGGCCCTTACGTGCGTAGTCCGTCAGGCCGTTTGGTGCAAACCAGAGGCTGCCAAGCCAGGTTATCAGGGCCTCGCGCGCGGCCCCCTCATCAAGTGCGAAAGGCAGCAGGCCGCGTGGTTTGATATGTCTGTGGGTGCCGGTGTCAGTGACCACAGGAGTGGCGCAGAACGGGCACTCGGCGGCGTGGATATCTGGGTCAAACTCGGTCTGGGCGCCGCAGTTGGGGCATTCATTGACACGGGTTTCCTCGATATCGGCATCGTCGAGCCGATGCTGCACCGCGCGCTGGAAATCCAGCTCGACAATCGCGCCGGCCCAAGGCCCCGCGCTCTCGATCGGTTGCACATTGCCGCAGTGATCGCATTTGAGTTGATGATCGGCAGGATCGAACCGCAGGTCCGACCCGCAGGTTTCGCAGGGAAAGCGGTGATCATCTACAGGTGCCTGTCCGTCAGTCATCACAGTATCTTATGCATAAAGCGTGGTGTCATCACGCGCAGCGCACCATCGAAGAGCACGTTGTGCCGCCAGAAGTGGAACAGCCCGTGCAGGGCCCCAGCGCCAAGTAAAACGAGAAGCGCCACCCAGCCCGTATCATGGGGCATCCAGCCCAGAAGGGCGGCTGCGTTCAGGGAGACAGTCACCGCCAGTACCGCATACATACCGCGATGCATCCACGGGTAGGCCGCGCGCAGCGGCCCTTGCAGTTTGGGCCCGGGTTTGCACATCATGCCTTTGACCAGTGCCATGCCAACCCAGAGTCCGCCGCCGATGACAAAGGCCCAGCGGACCCAAGGTTCAGACGTGCCGCCTTTGACCATGACAAGCACCAGCATCAGGATGCTCCAGTGCAGGATAATTGTGAGTCTGCGTCGCGTCATAGGAACCTGTGCAGCGCTTTGGGCGCCATGATCCGCAGTGCGTTGTCACGCAAGCGATAGTGGCGCCAGAGGTGGAACAGCACGTGAAACCCCGCGATGACAGCCAGAGTGTAGAACTGCACTTCATGAACCATGCCGATGAAATCATTCGCCTGCGGCATGTTCAGGGGCGGCGCGATGGGCACAATTCCCCCCGCCCAAAGCAGGACGGCCGATGTCAGCCCCAGACCAAAACCTGTGAGTGCCACACAAAACACACCCCAGATCAGCACTTTATGGAGAAGCTGGTGAAGCGGGCGCGCCTTGGCGGGCAGTTTCGGGCCGGGGCGGCTGGCAAGGCCCTTGCGCATATAATCGACGGTCCAGAACAACGCCAAGCTGACAAAGAGCAGCCCCATCACTGAATGGAACTGCACAGCGGCAGGGCCGATACGTTGCACATCAATCGGTTGCACGACCACGAACCAGACAAACAACGGCACCATCAGCCAGTGCATCCACTTGAGGTAGACGCGCCGGTGCGGCAGCCTGGCCTTTATGGTCGCGAAAGCAGAAATCGCCTCAGGTCCCCGGCGGTGGTGGTGGCATGATGGTGAAGAGCTGGGCCAGTTCCATGACCTCGCCCGCTTCCATCCAGCCGTCCTGACCTTGGGTCCAGACCATACTGTCACGGTCAAGCGTACCTTCGGTGACCATGCGGCCCATCGCGGCCTTGGAGAAGGGACCGGTCACCTCGCCGCCCTTGGCGATGTGCCAGACATGCTCGACCGGTGGTGGTGGGGGCGGCGCGGCCGCAGGGCTTGCCCCCCATGGGCCACCTTGGGCCATCTGGCCTGCCATCGCCATGCCCATGCCGGCACCAAGACCTGCGGCCATGCCACCCCCTGCGGGGTTACTGGCGGCGGATGTCATCGCCTCGGCCGCGGAATATTGGGTGAATTTACCCAGATCACCGGCCAGCCCGAGCGAGGTCCGCTTGTCCAGCGCCTCTTCGACGGCGGCAGGCAGGCTGATGTTCTCGATGTAAAGTTCGGGGATCGTCAGGCCGTATTGCTTCATCGTGGGATCAATGGCCGATGCGATCAGCTTGCCCAGATCGGCGGTATTGGCAGCCATATCCAGCACCGGAATACCCGATTGCGCGATCACGCGGGAAAATTCCTGCACGATGATATTGCGGATCTGATAGCTGATCTCGTCCATGGTGAATTCGCCATCGGTCCCGACGATTTCACGCAGGAAGAGGGCCGGATCGGCAACCTTGACAGTGTAGGTCCCAAAGGCGCGCAGGCGGGTCGGGCCGAACTCGGGGTCGCGCACCATGATCGGGTTCTTCGTGCCCCATTTGAGGTTCGAGAAACGGGTGGTGTTGACGTAGTAAATCTCGGACTTGAAGGGGCTTTTGAAACCATGGTCCCAATGTTGCAGGGTCGTCATGATCGGCATGTTGTTGGTTTCCAACATGTAAAGACCGGGGGTGAACACATCGGCCAGTTGCCCCTCATGGACAAAGACCGCCGCCTGCCCCTCGCGCACTGTCAGCTTGGCACCGTACTTGATCTCATGCCCCTCACGCTCGAACCGCCAGACCATGGTGTCACGGGTGTTGTCGGTCCAATGGATGACGTCGATGAATTCACCAGTCAGAAAATCGAAAATGCCCATGGTATGGTCTCCGTCGTTAATAAGCTGGGACGCGGCGTATCCGTTTAGCTTTGTCCAGGTGAGAGGTATTCACGCGCAATCATGCGCGCAAGTGGGGCGGCGGTCGCAGGGTCCATGCCGGTTTGCAGGCGCGGGTCGTAGAGCATCCGCAGCAGCAGTTCATCATGCGCGGTCAATAGCGCGAATTCTTCGTCGTCATTAAAAATCGAGGGGCGCGCTTGCGGGCTGTCGTTGGCAAGGCCCATGCCCTGGGCCAGTTCCTCATGGATACAGGCACTGCGCATCAGGCTGGGGTGTTCGGCGCGGATCATCGCGACGGCTTTGGTATAGTTGGACCGGCCGGGCGCGAAAGTGCCGATCACAACGCAAAGCTGGTCGCGCGGCAGGTTCACGAAGGTGCGTACAGTCGCGTCCGAAATATTGGGGATCAGCGCGCGCAGGCGCGGCCCGTAGGCGCGGCGGTCATCCTCACCCAGAAAAAGGACGCGGAAATTGGGGTTCCGGTCGGTGATCTCGATCGGTACGCCTGTGACACGCGAAAGGCGCGCGGCATAGGCGCTGACACTGGCCAGATCGGTATCACGCTGGGCAAGGGGGACGGTATTACCGAATTCCACCGACATGCGGATCGGGGTCGTCCAGCGGCGCAGTTTGGAAATCGTGGCCTGTGGCGTCTGGAAATCACTGTCGTCGCGGTATTCGTTGAACAGCGCGATGCGCACAAAATTGCGCGCGAGTTGCGTATCTGTAAACGGCGTATCCGGCCCGCCACCATCGCCCCGCATCAGGCCCTGGGCCAGAAGGTCGTTTTGCAAACGACCGTAATAGACCGCCAGGTCCTTGCTGGCCTGACTGGGGGGTATGACCACGGGGGTCGGGTCCGGCACAGGGGCCGTCACCGGAGGCGGGGGTAGGGGCGATGAGACCGGAGGCGTCATCAACTGGCACCCCATGACACCCGTCGCAAGGACGAGCATCGCAAGACGCCGTGTGATACCCCCGATCATCATAGCCTTTTAACTGCCTGTCGCTGTGCCGATGGTGTCGCCCGTGCCGGTTTTGCGCGCTTTGGCAGAGGCAAGTGTCTCTTTCAACTCCTGCTCCATCTTCTGCAACTCGACCTCGGCCTCGGCGCGCTTGCGCTTGCCTTCGTCGGCAATCTCGAGGCTTTCGTTGATCGTGGCAATCAGGTTGGCGTTGGCCTCTTTCACCGCGTTGATGTCAAAGACACCCCGTTCCATTTCCTCGCGGATGGTGCGGTTGGCCTGACGCAGGTTCTCGGCGTTGGCTTTGAGCAATTCATTGGTCAGATCATTGGCGTCACGCACCGCCTCTGCCGCTTCTGAAGAGCGTTGGATCGTCACCGCCTGCGCAAGCTGTGTTTCCCACAGTGGCACCGTGTTCACCAAGGTCGAGTTGATCTTGGTCACCAGCGATTTGTCATTTTCCTGCACCAAGCGGATGGAGGGCAAGGACTGCATCGTCACCTGACGGGTGAGTTTCAGGTCATGGACACGGCGTTCCAGATCATCGCGGGCGGAACGCAGGTCGCGCAATTCCTGCGCTTTCATCACGGCCTGTTCTTCTGCGGCGGCCTGCACCTCGGCCTCTTTGGCGGGGATCGTTGTGGCGTCAAGATCGGCGATTTTCGCTTCACCGGCGGCGATATAAAGGCCCAGTTCATCATAGAACTGCAGGGTCTTGTCATAGAGCACATCGAGGCTCTCGATATCTTTCAGAAGCACATGCTCATGCTTGAGAAGATCATCGGTGATGTGGTCGATCTGGCCTTGCACCTCTTCAAAACGTGCGGCGAATTTCGCCATCGGTGCGGCACGCCCCAAGAGCTTTTCCCACCAGCTGCGCTTGCGGCGCACGTCAAGTTCCGAGATTGAAAAGCCGCGGATCGTGGTGACGATATTGCGCAGGCTGTCACCTGCGGGCCCCACGTCCTTGTTGCGCACGCCTGCCAGCATGGATTGGCTGATGACCTGCAATTCGGCCTGCGCCGAGGAGCCGAAGGACACGATGGAATTTGTGTCTGCGATATTGATCTCGGCCACACGTTTTTGAATTTCAGCGCTGGTGGGCGCGTCTGCGGCCTCAAGCGTGATGAGTTCACTCTTGGGTTCAGGCAGAACCACGGCGGTGACTTTTTCAACTTCGGCAAGCGTCGCTTCAGCCTTCTGACGGATCGTTTCAGACATTAGTCGTTCCCTTTCGTTTTCAAATTGACGCCCTCACGCTGGAGGCGGTCACGCAGTACATTAATTTCAATATCCATATCGCTGCGGTCATCGAGCATCATCTTGTCGGTGCGTGCAGCAAAATTCTGTTCAAGATCGTCGAGCAGCGCCTCATAGGCGGCGCGGGCATCGGCGTCTTTGTTGCGGTTGTAAAGATCGACGAACTTGAGTGTCGCATCCCGTGCGCCCATCAGATAAACGCCCAGGAATTTGCGCGCACCGGTCAGGTCACGCGGGTCTTCCTCGACGGTGCGGATCATCCGGCGGGCGATCTCCTGAAAATCCTCGACGCGTTCTGTCAGGCGGCGGTCGGAGACAGTCTCGATCTGGCGTTTCATAACATCCAGATGCGCCTCGGCCTGATCGACGACGCGGGCGACACGGTCTTGCTGAAAGCTGTCGACCCCTTCCATGCGTTTGTCCGTCATCGGGTCGATCCCGAAGGTCGCGGTATGCAGACCAGCCGCGGCGATCCCGTAGAGGACGGCACCAACCGTGCCGCTGTCACCTGTGTAAGCCGCAATTGCCACGCCCACGCCTGTCAGTGCCGTGGCGAGCATTTTGCGTGGCAGGGCAGGACGCCGCGCCACTTTGCGGGCGTTATAGGCCGCTTCGGCCGCAAGCCCCTCTTGCAAGAGCCAAGCCGCAAGCGTCAGAACGGCCGCGCCGACAAGTGCAGTCACCAGCGTGACCGGACCGTCATTCAGCGATGTTGCAGCCAAGACAATGGCAGGCACATAGAGCAGTTTGACCCGCCCGTCCGCTGGCTTTGCGACAGCCCCCCGTGGGGCATCGCCGCGCTTGCCTGTCCCCTGCTGCCCGTCGGGGCTGAATTTGCCTCCAAAACGTTTTGCCATCAGGCCGCCCCCAACCAACCGGTTGTGACCCCAAATAGCAGGACAACCAGCAAGGCATAGGTGATGCGTCGGAATTTCGCGGGCATGTCGTCAGGTTCCTTTGTGGCGCTCGTGCGGGCGACGGCTGTCATTGTTCCTATTAGGGCCGTGATTGCAATCGCAACCACCGCCACAAAGGCAACAATGAAGATCAATCGCAACATTTTCGCGTAACTCCGCCGGTTTATTCATCTTCCAGATAGGATGCGTGCGATATGTTTGCGAGAGCCTCGGAAACTCCGCGCATCTGCCACCCGGTTGGGGCAGACTGCTTGCTGGCAGCAGGCCAGCAGTCATGACCGCCCTCAAAAAAACAGGCGGCCATGCTTTCGGTCGCAAACAAATCAGCCAAAGCAATCGTTCCTAAAATACTCTCAAGGTACAGAATGCATAAGGGCGTTCATTGCGACAAGGTTCAACTTGACCGCTTTTTCCCCCTTGTGGGGCGATTGACGGTTCTGCGGACAGGTTTTTTCTGTGCCGGTTGTTCGGCAAGTCCAAGCTGGTCGCGCAGAACGCGCTGTTTGACCTCTTCGACGTCACCCTGCTTGAGCGCGCCTAACTGGAACGGCCCGTAACTCACACGGATCAGGCGGTTCACTGTTACGCCGATCTCGCCCATCGCGCGGCGGATTTCGCGGTTCTTGCCTTCACGCAGGCTGACGGTCAGCCATGCGTTTGCCCCTTGCTGGCGGTCAAAGGTCACGACCATGGGTTGGTAATTCACGCCGTCCACGGTGATGCCTGCGCGCAATTCATCAAGCTTGGCTTCGGAGACGGATCCGTTGATCCGCACACGGTAGCGCCGCAGCCATCCGGTCGCGGGCAGTTCGAGCTTGCGCTTGATCTCGCCGTCGTTGGTCAGCAGCAAGAGACCTTCGGAATTCAGATCAAGCCGCCCCACCGACATCACACGCGGCATCGTGTCGGGCAGCGATGCAAAGACCGTCGGGCGGTCTTTTTCATCACGTTCGGTTGTCACCAGGCCTGCAGGTTTGTGATAGAGCCAGAGGCGTGCGGGCTCGGGTGCGCCCACCTGCTTGCCATCCACGACGATCCGGTCGGATGCGGTGATATTCAGCGCGGGGCTGGTGATGGTTTTGCCATTCACGCTGACGCGGCCGTCTTCGATCATGCGCTCGGCTTCGCGGCGGCTGGCGACACCTGCGCGCGAGAGGACTTTGGCGATCCGGTCGCCTGGGGGAGGGGTATCTGTGCTCATATGGCTCCCATATCCGCTTTGATCGCCCCTTGCCAGAGATAGCCGCGTCAGTGCATCACAAGACATGGATTTTCGCTCATACATGGATGTAGCCTTGCAAGAGGCCCGCGCCGCAGGTGCGCGCGGTGAGGTGCCCGTGGGCGCTGTGATCGCAGGGCCCGCGGGCGTGATCGCACAAGCAGGCAACCGGACACGGGAATTGCACGATCCCACCGCCCACGCCGAGATACTGGCCATCCGCGCGGCCTGTGCTGCCTTGGGGCAGGAACGGCTGACGGGCTATGATCTCTATGTCACGCTGGAGCCGTGCCCGATGTGCGCGGCTGCGATCAGCAACGCGCGGATTGCGCGGCTTTATTACGGGGCGGCTGACCCGAAATCAGGCGGCGTCGCCCAAGGGCCGCGTATCTTCCAGCATGCGCAATGCCACCATGCCCCCGAAGTCTATGATGGCATTGCCGCGCAGCCCTCGGAAGCATTGCTCAAGGATTTCTTTGCTGCAAAGCGCTAGATTTCCACGGTTTCCATTACGGCCGGTGTGCGCACGTCCACGTCCGGCAAAGCATCGACCAGCGGCTGGGCGCTTTGTGCCAGCAAGGGGAATGTCGCGTAGTGGGCGGGGATCACGGTCTTGAAGTTGAAATAGCGTTTGGCCGCATATGCGGCACCTTCCATACCCATCGTATAATGACCCCCACAACACAGGATACCGATATCGGGGTTATAGAAATCCCCCATCCAGTCCATATCGGCCATGATATCGGTGTCACCCGAGACATAGATCGTATGGCCTTCGCCCTTGATCATATAGCCCGCTTCGGTTCCGGCGTAGGCCGCCCCGACCGAGGAGGAATGCGTCGCCTGCACCATCGACACCAGCGCGCCGCCCAGATCAACCGTGCCGCCTTTGTTGAATTCCACCGTCTCATGGGCGTCAAAGATCGCGCAAAGCTCGGGGATGCCGACGACGAAAGCACCGGTTTCCTTGGCAATCGCGTCCACCTCGGAGGTGTGGTCGAAATGGCCGTGGGTCAACAGGATATGGGTGGCACCGGAAAGGGCCGCAGCGCGGTGTTCATTGGGAAATGAGGGGTTTCCCTCAAGCCACGGGTCAATCAGCAGAACCGCGCCTTCGATTTCAATGCGGAAACTTGCGTGTCCCAACCAAGTGATTTTCATATTGCTCTCCCTCGCTTTGGCGTCAGGATAGGGGCAAAGAACGGAGGGGCCAAGGTGAATTGGTTTGAACAGATTGATGGTTACTGCGAGCGCACGGATTTCACCTATTGGTCCGAACCGCTGAACGCGCTGACCAATCTGGCATTCATTATTGCGGCCCTGATCCTGTGGCGACGCAGCGCGGGCGTGCCGATGGCACGGGTGCTTTGCGGCATTCTCTTTGCCATTGGCGTGGGCAGTTTCCTGTTTCACACCCATGCCACGATCTGGGCCATGCTGTTGGATGTGCTGCCGATTGGCGTTTTCATCCTGATCTATCTTTTCGTCGTGAACCGCGACATGGTGCCAATGGGGCATTGGTATGCGGTTTTCGCAACGGCCCTGTTCATTCCCTATGCCGCCGTGCTGGTGCCTGTACTGAACCAGTTTCCCTTTATCCGCATTTCCAACTTCTACTGGACCGTGCCGATCCTCTTGGCCATCTACGCCCTGATCCTGCGGCACAAACCGGGAATCGCCCGTGGTTTTTTACAGGGGGCGGCACTTTTGTGCCTGTCGATCACCATCCGTTCGCTTGATGAAATCCTGTGCGATGCGATCCCGATTGGCACGCATTTCATGTGGCATGTCCTGAACGGGATCATGCTGGGCTTTATGATCCATGTTTACACACGCCATATGCTTGCGACTGGCCGCACGGGGCGGTAAACGCAGCGGATAGATTTACCGGAGATTTTCCCCATGTCGATTGACACCGAAACCGCCCGCCGTGTGGCCAAGCTTGCCCGCATCAAGGTGGAAGACGACGCCCTGCCAGCGCTGGCATCCGAATTCAGCGCGATTTTGGGGTTTATTGAGCAACTCAACGAAGTGGATGTGGAAGGTGTCGAGCCGATGACATCCGTGACCCCCCAGCGCCTGAAGCGCCGCGCGGATGTCGTCACCGACGGCAACCAGCAAGCGGCGGTGTTGAAGAACGCCCCCGACGCGCGTGAAGGCTTTTTTGCTGTGCCAAAGGTGGTGGAATAATGTCCGATCTGACCAAACTGACCATCGCGCAGGCCCGTGACGCCATGCGCAAAGGCGAGACCACCAGTGCCGAGATCACATCCGCCTGTCTGACCGCCATTGAGGGTGCAGACGCGCTGGGCGCTTTCGTGCACCACACACCCGAAATCGCGACGGCACAGGCCGCCGCCGCCGATACCCGTATCAAGGCCGGTGATGCGCCCGATATGTGCGGCATTCCGCTGGGGATCAAAGACCTGTTTTGCACCAAAGGTGTGCCCTCACAGGCCGCGTCTCGCATTCTTGAAGGGTTCAAGCCCGAGTATGAGAGCACGATCACAAGCCAGCTTTTTGATGCAGGTGCGGTCATGTTGGGCAAGCTCAACATGGACGAATTCGCGATGGGCTCGTCAAACGAGACCTCGGTTTACGGCAATGCGGTCAATCCGTGGAAGCGCGCGGGCGACGATACAGCCCTGACGCCCGGTGGCTCATCTGGCGGGTCGGCCAGCGCTGTTGCCGCCGACCTTTGTCTTGCTGCCACGGGTACCGACACGGGCGGCTCCATCCGCCAGCCTGCGGCCTTTACCGGTATCACCGGTCTGAAGCCTACCTACGGCCGCGTGTCGCGCTGGGGGATTGTGGCCTTTGCCTCGTCACTGGATCAGGCGGGGCCGATGACCAAGGACGTGCGCGACGCGGCCATCATGCTGACCGCCATGGCGGGCCATGACCCGCTGGACAGCACCAGTGCCGATATTCCGGTGCCGGATTTTGAAGCTGCCCTGACAGGCGACATTCGCGGCAAAACGATTGGTATCCCCAAAGAATACCGGATGGAGGGCATGCCCGCCGAGATCGAGAAGCTGTGGGAAGATGGCACCGCGATGCTGAAAGACGCAGGCGCGAAGATTGTCGATATCTCGCTGCCGCATACGAAATATGCGCTGCCCGCTTACTATGTGATTGCGCCCGCCGAGGCTTCTTCGAACCTTGCCCGCTATGACGGTGTGCGCTTTGGCCACCGTGCCAAGCTTGCGCATGGGGACGGCATCACCGAGATGTATGAAAAGACCCGCGCCGAGGGCTTTGGCCCCGAAGTGCAGCGCCGTGTAATGGTTGGCACCTATGTGCTGTCAGCGGGTTTCTATGATGCCTACTACAACCGTGCGCGCCGTGTGCGGGCGCTGATCAAGCAGGACTTTGACCGTGTCTTTGCGGACGGCGTCGATGCGATCCTGACGCCGGCCACGCCGTCGGCGGCCTTCGGACTGGGCGAGATGACCAATGCCGACCCGATCCAGATGTACCTCAATGACGTCTTTACCGTGACGGTGAACCTTGCAGGTCTGCCGGGCATTGCGGTGCCTACCGGACAGAACGCGCAAGGTCTGCCGATGGGCCTGCAATTGATCGGACGGCCCTGGGAAGAGGGTGATTTGCTGAATGTGGCTTACAGCCTCGAGCAATCGGCAGGTTTTGTAGCCAAGCCCGCCAAGTGGTGGTAAGCTTTTTCAAAACAAAGCGAAGTCTGACAGGTAGAACATGATGAAACCGGGCATTATCATCGCACTGACATTGATCGGGCTGGGTGCCTGCGCGCCGCGAGAGGTGCCAACCGAGCGTGGGATTGGCTTTGGCGATTATGCCCAGTTCGAGCTTGAACGCGCGCGTCGCGAAGCCCAGCTCAGTGCACCGCGCGAGACCATTGTTCCCCCTGCACAGGTGAACACGATTGCATCGCAGCAACCTGTCAATCAGACCCAAGCGATTCCGTCGAGCGCACTTGCGCAGGCCGGAATCGGCACCTCGGCGACACCAGCGCCGGCACCGGCACCGGCTCCATCTGTAGCGGCCGCAAGCCCGGCACCCGTTGCAGCCGTGCAAACCCCTAATCTTGGCGCTGATCCCTTGCGGACCCAAGGCGTGCAGGCATCGCCCAGCAATCCGGCTCCTGCATTGATCACGGGCGGTACGGGGCTTTCTGATGAGCAGAGCTTTGACGCTGTCGCAGGTCGTGAAACGATTGAAAGTGATGCGCAACGGCGTGCGGCCCAAGCTGCGGCGCGTGAACAGATCGCACCGACCGCTTTGCCCGAGCGTCCAGCGAACACTGGCCCGAATATCGTCGAATACGCGCTGAATGCGCCCAACGTGAAGGGACAGGAATGGTACAGCCGGTCACTGCTTTCGGGCGAAGGACGCTTCCGCCGTAACTGTGCGACCTATGCGACCCCTGATGACGCGCAGCGCGATTTCCTTGCGCGTGGCGGGCCCGAGCGGGACAGACGCGGTATTGACCCTGATGGTGACGGCTTTGCCTGTGGTTGGGATCCGGCACCCTTTATCCAGGCGGTGCGGAACTGAGGCTGACAACGCAGGCATCGCCCAATTGCGGGCCGCGGCGTGACGGGGCGACACCTGATATCGTGGTGATCCATTATACGGCGATGACGTCGGCGCAGGCGGCGGCCGATACTTTGTGCAATCCCGAAACCGAAGTCTCCGCCCATTACCTGATTGCGGAAGACGGTGAGGTGATCTCACTTGTTCCCGAGGCGATGCGCGCGTGGCACGCTGGTGCTGGCGCTTGGGGATGCGTGACAGACGTCAATAGCCGTTCCATCGGGCTTGAACTGGCCAATACGGGGTTTGCCCCTTTTGCGGTAGCACAGATGGATGCGCTGACGGAACTCTTGCGCGGGATCAAGGCGCGCTGGGATATTCGGCCGGAACGGGTGATCGGCCATTCGGATATGGCGCCGGGACGCAAGATAGATCCGGGCGTGCGTTTTGACTGGCGCAGACTGGCTGTCGAAGGGCTGTCCGTCTGGCCCTCATCAAGCGCTGGCGCGCATTCTTCGGAAGAGGGCCCGCAAGGGGCCGATGACGCGCGGTTTGCGGCTTTGATGGCCGCATTCGGTTATACAGCGACAACGGATCATGCGCTGCTCCTCAAAAGCTTCCGCATGCGCTTTCGTCCGCGCTACATAGGCCCTCTGGATACCGTTGACCTTACCATGATCACCGATCTGGCAAACCGCTTTCCCGTTGACGTGAACGCGGCTGTCGCCTAACTGCCATTTTGCGCGGATGGCTGGATGGCTGCGGTCCCGGAGTTGATCCGGGGTCGAGGAAAGTCCGGACTCCAAAAAGCACGGTGCCGGGTAACGCCCGGCGGGGGTAACCCTAGGGAAAGCGCCACAGAGAACAGACTACCTGACCCCGGTCAGGAAAAGGTGAAACGGTGGGGTAAGAGCCCACCGCGCGAGCGGTAACGCAAGCGGCACGGCAAGCCCCACCGGGAGCAATGCCAAATAGGGACCTCGCGCCGAAAGGCGGGGATGCTTGAGCCCCAGACGGTCCGGGTTGGCAGCTAGAGGGTGTCTGGTAACAGGCACTCCAGATGAATGGTCATCCATCCGCGGGCAACTGCGGGGGACAGAATCCGGCTTATAGGCCATCCGCGCATAAACAAACCATCAGGACACCTGTTTGCTGTTGACTCGGGCCAAGGCGCGGGTAAAAGGCACCTTCTATGAGATACACGCGATGTGCCGCGCGTCGGCCCGCAATCAGAGGATATGAGATATGGCGAAGCCTACCACAATCAAAATCCGCCTGAACTCCACTGCGGGGACCGGGCACTTCTACGTCACGAAAAAGAATGCACGTACGATGACCGAAAAAATGGTCATCAAAAAGTACGATCCCGTTGTGCGCAAGCACGTCGAGTACAAGGAAGGCAAGATCAAGTAATTGATCCCCTGACCTGAGAATAATCTGGCCGCGCATCTTGCGCGGCCTTTTTGTTTGTCAAAACCCCAGAAGCGTCAGGGCAAGGATCAGGATCAACCCGATCTGTGCGGCCAGCGTCAGCCACATGCCGATAAACCGGAACCGCCAGTGGGTGCCGTGGACAGCAAAGTAGATGCCATGTAGGGCGCGCCCGACGATAAGCGCCATGGCAGCGAGGATCAGGAGGGCTTGCGATGCTCCCTGAGTCTCGGCCAATCCCATCAGAATAAGAGCAATGGGCAGCTGTTCGACCGCATTCGCATGGCCCCGGATAGCTTTGGCCAGAATGCGGTCATCATTATCCCCCAAGACCACGCCGCCGCGTCTGCGCAACTGGATAACCTTGATCGTCAGCAAAAGGATCAGAAGCCCCGCCAAAATGGCGGTGACCGATGTAATGGGCAAGGAAGTCATGGGTGGCTTTCGGGCAAAGAAAAAGGGCTGATGTTGCCATCAGCCCTCAAATCATCTTCTAGCGCAATGCTTATTCGCGGTTACCGAACAGCTGCAGCAGGAACATGAACATGTTGATGAAGTCCAGATACAGGTTCAGAGCACCCATGATCGCAGATTTCGCCAGCCATTCCTGATCGCCATGTGCGGCATGTGCGATGTAGTCGTTCTTGATCTTCTGTGTGTCATAAGCTGTGAGGCCCGCGAAGATCAGCACACCGAGGATCGAGATCGCAAACATAATCGCAGGTGACTGCAGGAAGATGTTGACGATCATCGCCACGACCAGACCGATCACACCCATGATGAGGAATGCGCCCCAGCCGGAGATGTCTTTCTTCGTGGTATAGCCGTAGAGGCTCAGACCCGCGAAGGCGATCGACGTGATCAAAAAGACGTTTGCGATCGACAGGCCGGTGAAGGCCACGAAAATCCATGCCATCGACAGGCCCATGACTGCCGCAAACGCATAGAAGAACGTTTGCGCAGCGGCCGCAGAGAAACGGTTGATCATGGCACCAAAGCCGAAGACCATCGCAAGCGGTGCGAACATCACGATCCAGCCAAGAATGTTTGGCGACAGTGTGATCGGATCACGGAAGATGCTGAGCAGGGCAGGCGATGTGCCAACGGCCCAAGCAACAGCAAATGTGATCAACATACCCACGGACATTGTGCCGTAGACTTTGTTCATGTGGGCGCGAAGACCCTCATCAATAGCAGCCGTGCGTACTCCGCCGGCCGTTCTAATTGTATCGTACTGAGCCATTTAGACCTCCAAATTAAACAGCGGCGCCGCAAAACGGCATCCTTGCTGTCGATATTGGCAGAGGCCCTTGCATTTTCAAGGCTTCGCGGGGGCGTTTTGCGTATTTCTGACCAATTTGGGCGAGAATGTCGCAGGTCAGGTTCGCACGCCTGCTAGTTGCGCCAGTGCAGCGGTGCATTCCAGACGGGTTTTTGAGCTTCTGCAACGGCCTCTGTGCGTGAAATCCCGATGTCAGCAAGCATATGGTCATCCAATGCGCGCAACTGCCGGCGCTGGCGTGACAGCGCAATCATGTCGCGCAGGCTGTTCAGAATAGAACGTGTCTTGGGTCGTGTATTGATGCTCAGGGCGCTTGTGCGGATTGACAGTGTCATAACATTCTCTCTCGTGATGCTTTGTCTCGTTTGTATTCTACTGCTTGATATATGGGGGAGGTATGGTCATAATGAAAATGAATACTTTTGAAGTGATGCATCAAGGATTGTGATATGGCGCGAAACCTCGACCTGACAGCTCTGCGCTCTTTCGTGGCGGTCTCGGACGCAGGCGGTGTGACACGCGCTGCGGGTATGCTGAACCTGACCCAATCCGCCGTTTCGATGCAGCTCAAGCGATTGGAAGAATCGCTGAATGTCGCATTACTTGACCGGACTGCGCGGACGATCGCGCTTACACCAGCGGGCGAGCAGCTTTTGGGTTACGCGCGGTCGATGCTGGAAACCAATGACGAGATTTTGAACCGCCTGACTGCGACTGAATTTGAGGGCGAACTCAAACTAGGGGTGCCGCATGACATCATCTACCCTGTCATCCCCGCCGTGCTGAAACGCTTTGCCGCAGAATTTCCGCGCATGCAGGTGCGTCTGATTTCCGCGCCGACCCGCAAACTCTTGGCAATGCACGGGCGCGGTGAGGTTGATCTGATCCTCACGACCGAGGAAACCTGTGGTCCGGGAGGGCAGGTTCTGATCGAACTGCCGCTGATCTGGATCGGTGCAGAAGATGGGGTGGCTTGGCGCCGCCGCCCCTTGCCGGTCGCCTTTTGCAAGAACTGTATCTTCTGCAGTGGTGTTTTGCAGGCGCTGAACGCGGGTGGAATCGATTGGAACATGGCGGTTGATTCCGATCACGACAGTGCCATCGAGGCCGCAGTCAGTGCCGATCTCGCCGTGCATGTGTCGCTGAAGGGGTGCTTGCCGCCACATACCGTGCCGGTTGAACATGGTGGCCTATTGCCCGCGCTGAAGCCTCAGAACATCAATCTGTACGTTCTCAAGCCCGAAGATCAGCCCAGTCAGGCGATGGCCCGGATTATCCAGCACTGCTATGATGCACCGCGCCTCGCGCCGCAATTGCTTACGGCGTAACGACGACTTTGCCGGTGGATTTACGGCTACGCATCAACTCCAGCGCGTCGGCAGCCTGAGAAAGCGGCAGCGTATGGCTGATGTGGGGTTTGAGTTTGCCTGCAGCGTGCCAGTCCATCAGTTCTGACAGGCTCTCGGTCAGGGCCTCAGGGTTGAAGGCCAGATAACCGCCCCAGTAGAACCCGATGACCGAGATATTCTTCACCAGAATGATATTCGCGGGAATCTGCGGCACCTCGCCGCTGGCGAAACCGATGATGATCACCCGTGCTTCCCGGTTGCATGCGCCAAGGGCGGCCTTGAACGCGGCCCCGCCAACCGGATCGTAAACGACATCTGCGCCACCGAGTGCTTTGACCGCAGCCTTGATGTCGTCGGTGTCGCTGTCAATCAGGTGGTCTGCACCGGCCGCCTTGGCAACCGCCAGTTTATCCGCACCGCGGGCAACAGCGATCACCGTCGCGCCCATAGCCTTGCCGATCTCGACCGCCGTCAACCCGACACCACCCGCAGCGCCCAAGACAAGAAGTGTTTCACCTTCTTGCAGGCGGGCGCGGCGGGAAAGTGCGAGATGTGAAGTGCCATAGGCCACCATAAAACCTGCCGCGATGACATCGGGCATCGTGTCCGGCACCGGTCTGCAGAGGGCGGCGGGAAAAAGCCCCTTCTCGGCCAATCCGCCTTGCCCTCCAAAGACAGCGACCCGCGTGCCGATGGCGGGTGACGTTACATCGTCACCGGTCGCGATGACGGTACCACAAACCTCCATACCCAAGGTGAAGGGTGTGGCGGGCGTGTCCTGATAGGTGCCTTTCGCCATCAGCAGATCAGCGAAATTCAAACCGCACGCCGCAATGTCGAGCAAAACCTCGCCTGGCCCGGGAGCGGGGACGTCCACATCCCGCAACGCAGGCGGGGCTTCAAACGAAGTCACTTGAAATGCGCGCATGAGGTGTGATTCCTTCCAAATTCCATTTTACCGTCACTTATCGGTGCCGCGCCTGCATTTGTAAAACAGCTGTGAAATGTAGCCGAATGTCTAAAAGTGATCCCGCGAACCTGTCTTTAAGGTCAGGACAGGCCGTGCAACCGTTGCGTGTTCTATGGGAATGCTATTTTCCCGTTGATTAGAAACCCGTTGCAGTGAGAAGATCAAAACTGCGGCGCGCAAACAAGGTTTGTGGTACAGTGTTGCCATGTTCCTTTGAAAAAGAGGTAGACAGCATGAAGCACCCCGTTGACGTTCATGTCGGAAAACGGATTCGCCATCGGCGCTGGATGAATGGCACGACACAACAGCAGCTTGCAGAAGCAGTTGGCATCAAGTTCCAGCAAATCCAGAAATACGAAACAGGTATGAACCGCGTCAGCGCGTCCCGCCTTTGGGATATTTCTAAGGTATTGGGTGTCAATGTTTCTTTCTTCTTTGAAGGTCTCGAAGTTGATCATGATGCCGTGCCGAATACATCGGATATGCCTGCCGACATCCTGACCGATAAAGAAGCACTTGAATTGCTGCGCTCCTACTACGCGATCCCCGAGAACCAGCGCCGTCGCCTGTTTGATCTCGCACGCGTGCTGAGTGAAGCGGCCTAGACCACGACTTGACCTGCTATACTGCGCCGCGATACCGCCAATGGGACAGCGGCGCAGATGAAGGGTCCATCCTGATGACAGTCTCAAAAACAACCCAAACGGAACTGATCCGTGTGGCCCACGCGCTTGCTGATGCGGCAAGGCCGGTCACATTGGTGCATTTCCGCGCAACGGGTCTGGCGGCGGACAACAAGGGTGACACAGGCTTTGATCCGGTCACGATCGCTGACCGCGGCGCGGAAGAGGCGATGCGCGCGGTCCTGGCCCACGCGCGCCCTGATGACGCGGTCCTTGGCGAAGAGCATGGCTACAAGGCGGGCACCTCTGGATTGACGTGGGTTCTTGATCCTATTGACGGAACACGCGGTTACATCAGCGGGACACCGACATGGGGTGTGCTCATCTCGGTCAGGGACGAAAGCGGGCCGCTTTTCGGATTGATCGACCAGCCTTATATCACAGAACGCTTTGCAGGCGGTTTCGGTATTGCCGAGGTGCATGGCCCGCAGGGCCGGGCCGCGCTGCAATGCCGCGCGCCACGGCCGTTGGCACAGGCCACTTTGCTGACAACATTTCCCGAAGTTGGCACCCCCGAAGAAGGGGCCGCCTTTCACGCTGTCTCGCGGCGCGCGCAACTGACCCGCTATGGCATGGATTGCTATGCTTATGCGCTTTTGGCGGCGGGCCAGGTTGATCTAGTGATTGAAGCGGGCTTGAACGCCTACGACATTCAGGCCCCCATCGCTGTCATTCAGGCCGCAGGCGGGATCGTCACAGACTGGTCCGGCGCGCCCGCGCATGAGGGCGGACAGGTGATCGCCGCCGCAAACCCCGCGATCCATGCCGAGGCTTTGGCGATTTTACGGCAGACCCTGCATGGCTGAAACCCTGATCAAAGATGCCGATCACATCATCACGATGGATGACCAACGGCATGAGTTGCAGGGTGCCGATATTCTTTTGCGCGGTGGCGTCGTGGCTGCGATTGGCCAGAATCTCAAGGCAGACGGGGCGACTGTTTTCCACGCCAAGGGCAAGATCATCACCCCCGGCCTGGTGAATACACACCACCACCTTTACCAAACGCTGACACGTGCCGTCCCCGGCGCACAGGATGCGTTGCTCTTTGGCTGGCTCCAGCGGCTGTACCCGATCTGGGCGCGCTTTGGGCCTGAAGAGATGTTCGTTTCGGCCCAAGTGGGCCTTGCCGAGCTGGCACTGTCGGGCTGTACACTGACATCCGATCATCTTTACCTTTACCCCAACGGGGCGCGTCTGGATGACACAATCGCCGCCGCACAAGATGTCGGCCTGCGCTTTCACGCCACGCGCGGCGCGATGAGCATTGGCGAAAGCGACGGTGGGCTGCCCCCCGATGCGCTGGTCGAGAACGAGGACCATATCCTTGAGGACAGCATCCGGGTGATTGACGCGTTCCACGACGCAAAACCGGGTGCCATGGTGCGTGTCGGCGTCGCCCCTTGCAGCCCGTTTTCGGTGACGCGTGATCTGATGCGCAACGCGGCCATTCTGGCCCGCGACAAGGGCGTGATGATGCACACCCATTTGGCCGAAAACGACGAAGATATCGCCTATTCGCTGGAAAAATTCGGCTGCCGTCCGGGGCAATATGCCGAAGACCTTGGCTGGACGGGTGACGATGTCTGGCATGCACATTGCGTCAAGCTGGACGGGCGCGAGATTGATCTTTTTGCACGCAGCCGCACGGGTGTCGCCCATTGTCCGTGCTCGAACTGCCGCCTTGGATCAGGCATTGCCCCGGTGCGCCAGATGCGGGACGCAGGCGTGCCTGTGGGCTTGGGGGTGGATGGCTCTGCGAGCAATGACATCGGGAACCTCGTCGCAGAGGCCCGACAGGCCATGCTTTTGCAGCGGGTGCAGAACGGGGCCGATGCGATGTCGGCACGTGAGGCGCTTGAGATTGCCACCCGTGGCGGCGCGCAGGTTCTTGGGCGCGATGATTGCGGGCAGATTGCTGTCGGTAAACGTGCTGATATTGCCATCTGGGATGGCAAGGTGATCGAGAATGCCGGATCATGGGATCCGGTGGCCTTGCTTTTGGCAGGGCCGATGAAGGTGGATGCGCTGTTTGTGGAGGGACAGCAGATCGTGTCGGAGGGACAGATGACGTCAGTTGACCTGCCAAAGATCATCGCACGGCAAAACGCGCTCGCGCGAAAACTCGCCGGGTTGTAAATGGCGCCCCAATTTGGCCATATTCAGAAGCGACCAATCAGGTCTCTGCTCACACGCTCGCTCTGGATGGTCATGAAGATATTAGCCCTTTGTTGCGCTCTTGCTGTCATGGCTGCTTGCAATACTTCCTCAATGTCACAATCGACGACCATTCAGGTCTCTTCGTCTTCGTCGAGCTTTGGCGCAGGGTTCGCTGCAGACCTGAACTTGTTCCGTGCGCGGCAGGGGCTTGCTCCCTTGCAGGCAAATCCGGCATTGACCCGCGCCGCCCAAGCGCATGCCGAAGACATGGCGCGACGCGGTTATTTCTCGCATCAGGCCCCGAACGGGCCCAACGGGCGTAGCTTTGTGCAGCGGGCGCGTGCGGGTGGCTGTGCGATGCGCAGCGGCGCCGAGAATATCGCCAGTGGACAGCGGTCACAGGCAGAGGTTCTTACCGATTGGCAAAACTCGCGCGGCCATCGACGCAACTTGCTGGGGCGCAACTATACGCAATACGGGCTGGGCCGGTCCGGCAATGTCTGGGTGCTGAAACTGGCCGCAAGCTGCTAGCGCGCCTGCCTGACACCTGCGATCCACACGTCCCGCACCGCGCGGTCGTCGCCCATCATGATGGTCGGAAAAAGAGCATCCCAAATGTCGGCGGCACGGTCCGCACGTTGGCAAATGGCTGGCGTTGATTGCAGATTGAGGATCGTCAGATCGGCGGCAGCACCCGCGGCCAGATGCCCGATCTCGCCCGTCATTTTCAGCGCGCCTGCTGATCCTTCTGTGGCCAACCACATCAATTGCGCCGGATGCAGTGCCGTGCCCCTCAACTGCCCGATCTCATAGGCCGCCGCCATTGTGCGCAGCATCGAAAACGATGATCCGCCACCTGTATCTGTCGCAAGTCCCATGGACAGCGATGCTTTGGCAAGCCCCATCAGATCAAAAAGACCCGATCCGATGAAGGTGTTCGATGTGGGGCAATGCACAACCGCCGCGCCGACCTCTCTCAGGCGGTCGATTTCACGCGCCTCAAGATGGATCGCATGGCCATAAAGTCCGTTTTCGCCCAAGAGCCCATATGCCTCATAGGTATCCAGATAGTCGCGCGCCTGCGGGAAAAGATCGCGGACCCACGCAATCTCGGGCAGTTGTTCGCTCAGGTGTGTTTGCATCAGGCAGGTGGGGTGCTCAGCCCAAAGTGCGCCCAAGGCGGATAGTTGCGCGGGCGTGGATGTGGGTGAAAACCGCGGCGTGATCGCGTAATGCGCGCGCCCTTTGCCGTGCCATTTTTCCAAAAGCTTTTTGCTGTCGTCATAGGCGCTCTGGGCGGTGTCACGTAGGCTATCGGGGGCGTTCCGGTCCATGCAGGTCTTGCCTGCAATCACCGCCATATTGCGCGCGGCCGCTGCTTCAAAAAACGCATCCACGCTTTCGGGGTGAATGGTGCAGAAGCTTGTCAGCGTGGTTGTGCCATGGGCAATCGCCAGATCCAGCGTCTCGCCCGCCACCTGATCGGCATAGGCGCGATTCCCGAACCGCGATTCCTCGGGGAAGGTATAGGTGTTCAGCCAGTCAATCAGCTGCTTGCCCCAACTCGCGATGATGCCGGTTTGTGGATAGTGCATATGCGCATCAACAAAGCCCGCGCTGATCAGGTCATGGCCGTAATCTGTCACCGCCGCATCAGGGTGGGCGCTCCGCAGAGCGGGGCCATTGCCTGTCGCAATAATCCGACCGTGTTCGATCAGCACGCCGCCCGCGCTGTCAAATTGGACAGCATCCCGCCAGTTACCCGTCAACGGATTGCCAGAAAAACCGAGGGTCTGCCCCAAAAGTAAGTGCTTTGTCATATCGCGACCATATGAGTCCCCAAGAACGGGGTAAATCGCGAAAACCGCGTTGTGCCCCCGCTGCGAACGATTATGTTCACTACGCAACAAAGGATGCATCATGGCCGAAGCTGACCCCATCGACGACGAAGAAGCATTTGGTATCACCGACCGTCTGGTCAGTGAGGTCATGGAGGCTGTGGAGCGCGATGACGGGGCGTTCCTCACCGAAACGCTCGATAACATGCACCCTGCCGACGTGGCGCATTTGCTGGAACAGATCGACACCAAGGACAGGCGTGCGCTGCTGACGGCGTGGCCCGGAAACCTTGAGGGTGAGGTCCTCTCAGAGCTTGATGAGGAGCTGCGCGAAGAGGTGATCGGCCAGCTTGATCCGGAAGAGCTTGCCGATGCGGTGCGTGATCTGGAAAGCGACGATGTTGTCGATCTTGTCGAATACCTTGACGACACCCAGACAGAGGCGGTGCTGGATGCGCTGGATGCCAGCGACCGTGTGGTTGTCGAACAGGCGCTGTCCTATCCCGAAGAATCCGCTGGCCGTCACATGCAGTCGGAACTGGTGCGCGCGCCGGAACATTGGACCGTGGGCGAGATGATTGATTATCTGCGCTCGGATGTCGTGCTGCCCGACCAGTTCTATCACGTGATCCTGGTTGATCCCCGCCTAAAGGCGCTGGGCTATGTCACTTTGGGCCGTGTGCTGAGCCATCCGCGCGACACGCTGCTGCGCGACCTCAAGGAAGATACTTTCCGCACATTCCACGTTGAACAGGACGTGGAAGAGGTGGCGCAGGCCATCAACCACTATCACATGATCACTGCACCTGTGGTTGATGATGACGACCGGATCGTCGGTGTCATCACCATCGATGATGCGATGATGTTTCTTGAGGAGGAAGCCGAGGAAGACATCCTGCGTCTGGCCGGTGTCGGCGAAGGCAGCCTGTCGGATCGCGTGATCGCCACCACCAAGTCGCGTTTTCCGTGGCTGGCGGTAAACCTGTTGACCGCTATTTTTGCCTCGCTGGTGATTTCGCTCTTTGAAGAAACCATCGCGGGACTTGTGGCACTTGCGGTCCTGATGCCTATTGTCGCCTCTATGGGCGGCAATGCCGGCACCCAATCGCTGACGGTGGCTGTGCGTGCGCTTGCCACGCGCGATCTGACCACCGCCAACGTCTGGCGCGTGATCAAGCGCGAAGTCCTTGTGGGTCTGATCAACGGCCTGATTTTCGCGGTGGTGATGGGCGCAGTGGGGGTCGTCTGGTTCGGCTCGCCGATGCTGGGCGTCGTGATTGCTGTGGCGATGGTTATCAACATGGTTGTGGCGGGGCTGGCGGGAACCGTGATCCCTGTGCTTTTGGAAAAGATCGGTATCGACCCCGCCCTTGCCTCGGGTGCTTTCGTGACGACCGTGACCGATGTGGTGGGCTTTTTCGCCTTCCTCGGCCTTGCTGCGATGTGGTTGCTCTGATGGACAAATCCGCCGCCCGGACCGCTGCTTTTGCGCGACGCCAAGCGGCCCATAAGCCGCATATTGCTGCGGCCGGATATCTGAGCGAAGTGCTTGCCGGTTATCGCGGCGTGCCGCTGGCGGGCTATATGGCGATGCGCACCGAGATTGACCCGACCCCCGCCATGGAAGAGGCCGCAGCCCATGGGCCCGTCGGTGTGCCTGTCATTATCGGGGCAGGGCAGCCGTTGCAGTTTCGTCTGTGGGAGCCTGACTGCGCCATGATCAAGGGTGAATTCGGCGCAATGATCCCCGAGGCAGGGGATTGGATGATCCCGCAAATCCTGATTGTGCCGCTGGTTGCCTTCGACCGCAGGGGCGGGCGTCTGGGCTATGGGGGCGGGTTCTATGACCGGACGCTTGAAAAACTGCGCGCGGCGCAACCGACCATGGCGATTGGCTTTGCTTATGGCGCGCAGGAAGATGATGGTCTGCCGCTGGAACCGACAGACCAACCGCTTGATCTGATAGTAACGGAAACGGGCGTGATCACGCCCTAGCAGTCAGCTTTCCGAAAACGCCGCCATCACTTCATCCGAGGCTTCGAAATTGGCGGTCACGCGCTGCACGTCATCGTCTTCTTCCAGCGTATCAAGAAGCTTCATCAGCTTGGTCAGACCTTCAAGGTCCACTTCCGTGGTGATGTTGGGCTGCCAGATCAGCTTGGTGCTTTCGCTCTCGCCAAGCGCGGCTTCCAGTGCGTTCGCCACCTCGTTAAGGTCTGTGTCGGCGCAGATGATGACGTGGTTTTCGTCATCGCTTTGCACGTCCTCGGCACCTGCCTCGATCGCGGCCATCATCACGGTGTCGGCGTCACCCACAGAGGCAGGGTAAACAACCTGACCCTTGCGGTCGAACATGAACCCGACAGACCCTGTTTCACCAAGGTTACCGCCGTTTTTGGAGAAGGTCGACCGCACGGTGGAGGCCGTCCGGTTGCGGTTGTCGGTCATCGCTTCGACGATCACAGCCACACCGTTGGGGCCATAGCCCTCGTAGCGGATTTCATCATAGTTTTCCGCGTCGCCACCTTGCGATTTCTTGATCGCGCGGTCGATTACGTCCTTGGGGACAGAGCTTGATTTGGCTTCTTTGACAGCCAGACGCAGACGCGGGTTTTTATCAGGGTCCGGATCGCCCATTTTGGCGGCTACTGTGATTTCCTTGGCAAGCTTGGAAAACAGCTTGGAGCGCAGTTTATCCTGCCGTCCTTTGCGGTGCTGAATATTCGCCCATTTGGAGTGGCCAGCCATCGGAAAACCTCGTGTGATAAAGCCTTGATCTGCGCCTCTATACGGCAAGCACCACGGCCCCCGCAACCCCGTCTAGAGCGGCCAGATAAAGGGGATCACAAAAGAAACAATCGGCGCCAGCGACAGGTTCAGCGGGATGCCGAATTTCAGAAAGTCCGAGAATTTATACCCGCCCGGGCCGTAAACCAAAGTATTGGTCTGATAGCCGATGGGCGTGGCAAAGCTCGCACTGGCGGCAATCATGACAGCCACGACCAAGGGGCGTGGATCAACGCCAAGAGCGCTGGCCAGCCCGATGGCAATCGGTGTCATGACGACGGCGACGGCATTGTTTGACACAAGTTCGGTCAGGACACTGGAGAGCAGGTAGACAGACAGCACCACAAGGAAGGGCGGCATCACGAGCATGACAGGCGACAAGGTGTCGGCAATCATCTCTACGGCACCCGAGGATTGCAACGCCGAACCCACGCCCAGCATAGCGAAAATCAGCGCGAGCAGGCGGCCGTCCACATGGGAAAACGCCTCATCCGCGTCAATGCAGCCGGTCATCAGCACCACCGTGACACCCAGCATCGCGAGCATCAGGATCGGGGCCACGCCAAGGGCTGCAAGCGTGACAACGGCCAAAAGAACGCCAATCGCAACCGGCGCATGGCCACGGCGATAGGCGCGCTGGGATGCTTCGGACACATCGCCAAGGTTCATGTCCTCGGCCAGACGCTGGATATCTTCAGGCGCACCTTCCAGCAGGATTGTATCACCGACGCGAATGACAATATCGTCGATCTGCGCGCTGATGTTGGCGTTCCGCCGGTGCAAGGCCAGCGGATAAACCGCGTAACGCCGCCGCAGGCGCATTGATCCAAGCCGGCGATTCACCATCTTGCAGTTCGGCGTAATAAGGACCTCGACGGTCTTTGTCTCCACGGCGGACAGCTGGTCGACGCGCCGCAACTCCTTGTTGTTTTGCAGCGACAGAAGCTCGGTCATCTCGGTGCGCAACACGACGCGGTCGCCGACCTGGAGGGTCACATTCTTCAGATTGCGGCGCAGCGATTGATCCCCGCGCACGACGTCGATCAGGCGCACGCCATCCCGCTTGAACAGCTGCACACCCATGACTTCGCGACCGATCAGGTTGCTGTCGGGCGGGATGACGGCCTCGGAAAAGAATTTCTTCTTGGACCGGTCCGAGAGCATTGTCGCCATGCTCTGCCGTTCGGGCAGCAGGCGAGGGGCCATGAAATAGAGATATGTAAAGGTCCAGAGCACCACCACGACACCGATCGGGAAGATCTCGAGGATGCCAAATGGCGCAAGCCCCGACGCCCGCGCGACACCATCCACCAAGAGGTTTGTCGATGTCCCCAAAAGCGTCATGGTGCCGCCCACAATCGCGGCATAGCTGAGCGGGATCAGCAATTTCGATGCAGAGGTGCCCAACGACCGCGCGAGTTGGACAAAGACGGGGATCATCACAACAACCAGCGGTGTGTTGTTCATAATCGCACTTGCGACAGCGACAAAGACCAGCCCCCCGCCAATTGCACCTGCAGGGCTGACCTTGGCCTGCCGTTCTGCCAGTTGGGTCAGCGCATTCAGGGCACCGGTGCGCACCAAAGCGCCGACGATGATGAACATCGCAGCAATCGTCCAGGGGGCAGGGTTGGCAAGGGCGGCCACCGCCGCCTCATAGGGCAGCACACCCGTGGCCAAGAGGATCGACACCCCGATCATGGCGACCACTTCGGTGGGATAGATCTCGCGCAGGAACATGACAAACATGCCCAGCACAACGGCCATCGTCAGGATGGCGCTTTGCGTCTGCGTGAGGGACAGAAAATTATCCATGAACTTCAGTTTCGCCCAGTGGCTTTGGTTCAGCAAGCCGTGGCTGCACAAGGCTCAGCCCGATGGCCATGCACAAGAGCGCCAGCCAGACCCAGATACTATAGGTTTCGCCCAAGAGCACCATCGCCCAGAAGACCCCCGATCCGGTGACAACATAGCTGACTTGGCCAGCAAAGACCGATCCCGCGCGTGCAATGAGCCAGACGTAGCCTGCATAAACCAGCACATGCACAATTGAACCAACCAATAGCGCGAAATCCGCCATGATAAAGGGGGACGCCGGCACAAAGATCTGTCCCGACCCAACGGCTAGGGGCAGTGCGATCACTGTGCCAATGGCCGACGCCCCGAACAGGGCCTGAAACGGATCAAGACCCGCTGTGCCCCAGCGCGCGACGATGTTGCCTTCACAGGCGTAACAAAAGGGTGCGACAAGCGCCAAAGGCAGAAAGGCGATCATCGCCCGTTCCGGCAGGCTTGCCTCGGGCAGGGCGATCAGGCCGACACCGATCAGGCCAAGGCAAAGCCCCGCCAAACGGCGCAACGAGAAGTGGTCGTTGCCCAAAGCCAAAGCAATCGGAAAGGCCATCATCGGGATGGTGGCAATCACAATCGACATGATACCAGAGGGCAGATGAAAGGCCGCGCGATAGCTCGCTGTACCCGGAATAAGTGTGCCGATGGTTGCGATCATCAGCCACACTGCCACTGTTCTTGCTGAAACAGGCATCCGTCCGATCTGACGCCAACGGACAGCACCCAAGAGCATCGCACCAATCAGCATTTGCCAGAAGATGATGCCAAAGGGCTGATACCCTGCGGTCACCGTGATCTTGATCAACGGCGTCGTCAGCCCCCAACCACACCCCAGCAGCAACAGGAACCCTGTCAGCCGCGCCCGTTCAGACATCATGCAGGGCCCGCCTGTGACAGTCGCCCGCCCTGGCGTACCATTTCCACTCTGGTCGCCTTGCCTGTCATGTTGTCGGTCTCGACATAAAGGCCAGAGAGCGTCGCCTCTTCCGCCGCAGGGGTGAAGCGTGATTTCGGCATGCCAGTGATGAATCGGCGCAGGGGTTCGGTTTTTTCCATGCCGATAACAGAGTTGTAGTCACCGCACATGCCCGCGTCGGTCATATAGGCGGTGCCACCGGACAGGATCATCGCGTCGCCTGTGGGCACATGGGTGTGAGTGCCGACAACAATGCTCGCACGCCCGTCGCAGAAATGACCAACGGCCATTTTTTCGGAGGTCGCTTCGCAGTGAATGTCAATCAGGCTGGCCGCCACCTGACCGCCCATCGGGTACTGGCGCAAGACAGCGTCCAGCGCTGAAAACGGATCATCGAAGGGGCGTTTCATAAAGACCTGCCCCAGCACCTGCGCCACCAGCACCTTGCGCCCGCCGGGCGCGTTAAACACACGCGCACCGACGCCAGGGGCTGCTTTGGAATAGTTGATCGGACGGATAACCCGCTGTTCTTTTTCAATAAAGCCCAGCATGTCCTTTTGGTCGAACGCATGATCACCCAAGGTCACAACATCCGCGCCCGCATCCAGCAGCAGGTTCGCATGATCGCCCGAAAGCCCCATGCCGGAAGTGGCGTTTTCGCCATTCACTACCACAAAATCCAGCTTCCACGCGTCCCGTAAGCGGGGCAGGTGGGTGGTAATTGCAGCACGGCCCGCGCGGCCCATCACATCGCCAAGAAAGAGTATCTTCATGGAACCGTTGTTACGGGCCTTCCGCGTCTTCATCCAGCGGTTTTTGCGCGCTTGCCTTTGGTGCGCTCTGGTGCCACGGATAGCGCATGGCATCCCAAGCACAATCGCGCCCCGTTGTGGGCATCTTCTGGATGGTCTTTACCGGCCTGATGTTCGTGGCCGTCACAGCCGTGGTCAAACACGTGGGCGATGACGTGCCCGCCGCACAGGCGGCGTTTCTGCGCTATATTCTGGGGCTGGTGTTTCTGTTGCCGATGATCCGGCCCATTCTGGCGGCCCATCTGACGGGCCGGCAGAAAAAGCTGTTCTGGGCGCGGGGGGCTGTGCATACGCTGGCGGTGATCCTGTGGTTTTTTGCCATGGCGCGCATCCCCATCGCAGAAGTCACGGCGATGAATTATCTTTCGCCAGTTTATGTCTCTTTGGGGGCTGCGTTGTTCTTAGGTGAACGTCTGCCACCACGCCGATTGGCGGCCGTCATCATGGCGCTGATTGGTGCGATCATTATCCTGCGTCCCGGTGTGCGCGAGGTCGAAATCGGCCATATCGCGATGCTGGGCACGGCCGTGTTTTTTGCAATCGGCTATCTGATCGCCAAGCAGTTGTCAGGCGAAGTATCGGCCCCTGTCGTTGTCGGCATGCTGTCGATCACAGTGACCGTGGGCTTGGCCCCTTTTGCTTGGGCCGTCTGGGTGACGCCGACGCTGTCGCAAATGGGATGGCTGTTTCTGGTGGCCTGCTTTGCCACGGCGGGGCACTATTCCATGACGCTGGCTTTTGCCGCCGCGCCGCTGACCGTGACGCAACCGGTGACGTTCCTGCAACTGGTCTGGGCGGTTTTGCTCGGGGCTGTTGTTTTCGGTGAGGCCGTGGATGGCTGGGTCATCTTCGGTGGGGCCGTGATTATGGCCTCGGTCAGTTTCATCACGTGGCGCGAGGCTGTTGCGCGGCGCAACATCACGCCCGCTGTGCCTGCGACGAAGGTTTGATGCCTCCGGCGGAAGTTTGAAGGGACATGGAAAATGGGGGCCTAGTCCGTCTGCGGGCTGAGCCTTGCAAGCAGAGACGCCTGGGTGACGACGCCGATAGGCGCGCCATTTTCCGTGACCTGAAGACCGGTGCTGTCAATCCTGTCAATGATCTCCTGCACCGGTGTTTCCACATCAATCGCGGGCCCTTCTGCGGTGCCGTTTGTCATCACATCACGTGCGGTCAGCACGCCCAGCGGGTTCATATGGGCCACAAATTCCGCGACATAGCCATTGGCGGGGTTGGTGAAAATATCACGCGGGGTGCCACATTGGACAATCCGACCGCCTTCCATGATGGCGATGCGATTGCCGATCTTGAAGGCTTCATCCAGATCGTGGCTGACAAAGATGATTGTGCGCCCGCGTTGTTTTTGCAGTTCCAGCAGCTCGTCTTGCAGCCGCGTGCGGATCAGCGGATCTAGCGCCGAAAACGGTTCGTCCATCAGCAGGATCGGTGCATCGGTCGCAAAGGCACGTGCAAGGCCAACGCGCTGTTGCATCCCGCCCGAGAGTTCCCCCACCAGCGCATCTGCGCGGTCGGCCAGCCCCACCATCTCGAGTTCCTGATCGACGCGTGCGCGCCTTGCGGCGGGCTCCATCCCCGCCAGTTCAAGCCCGAGGCCCACGTTATCGCGCACGGTCCGCCATGGCAGCAGGCCGAATTGCTGGAAGACCATCGATACGCATTCCCGCCGCACCCGCCGCAGATCGTTGGGCGCACAGTTCACGACATCACAGGTCCAGTTGCCGTCAAAAATACGCACCGCGCCGCGGATCACGGGGTTCAGGCCGTTAACGGCGCGCAGCAAGGTTGATTTCCCCGAGCCCGACAGGCCCATCAGCACCAGAATTTCGCCCGCTTCGACATTCAGCGAACAATTGTGCACGCCCAGGATCTGATCTGTTTTTTCCCGAATTTCGGGGCGCTCAAGCCCTTCGTCCATGAGGGGCAGCGCGGTTTCCGGCCGTGCGCCAAAGACGATCGAGACGTTATCAAATTCAACAGCATTCATTTCGATTTCACCCGCAGCATCCGGTCCAGCATGATGGCGACAACGACGATAACAAAGCCGCTTTCAAACCCTAGTGAGGTATTCACCGTGTTCAGTGCGCGGATCACCGGCACGCCAAGTCCGCTGGCCCCGACAAGGGCAGCGATGACCACCATGGACAGCGACAGCATAATTGTCTGGTTGAGCCCTGCCATGATTTGCGGCATGGCCGAGGGCAGTTCGACCTTGAAGAGCACCTGGCGTTTGGTGGCACCAAAGGCCTGGGCCGCTTCCAAGAGTGGCGTGGGGGTCGAAGCAACGCCCAGATAGGTCAGGCGGATCGGTGCTGGCAGCACAAAGATGACAGTTGCGATCAGGCCGGGGACCATGCCGATGCCGAAAAAGACAATCGCCGGGATCAGATAAACAAAGGTCGGTAGCGTCTGCATCAGGTCCAGCACCGGCACCATCGCGCGATAGAGGCGCGGGCGATGCGCGGCGGCAATCCCCACAGGTACCCCGATTCCCATGCAGACGACGCAGGCCGAGAGCACAAGTGTCAGCGACTGCATGGTCTCTTCCCAGTAGTCCTGGTTCAGGATGAACAGAAATCCGACCACGATGAAGAGCGGTGTTTTCCAGTTGCGTTGCAACAGCCAAGTGAGGGCTGCAAAAGCGGCGATAATGAAGAAAGGATGTGGCGTTTCGAGCACCCAGAGGATCGCGTCGATCAGCGCTTCCATCGTGTCGGACAGCCAGTCAAAAAAGAAGCTTAGATTGTTGTTCATCCAATCAAATATGGATTTCGCCCATGCTCCAATCGGGATCTTGTTCTCCGTCAGCCAGTCCATGCCGCACCTTCCGTCTTAAATGCGACAGGCCCCGCGTGGGGGCCTGTCAAAGTCGTCTTACATGCCCAAGGCGGCGTTCACGGCTGTGACCGCGTCACCACCGTCTTTGGTGGTCACACCGTCGAGCCAGGCCACATAGGCACTAGGGTTGGCTTTCAACCATGCGGTCGCGGCATCCGCAGGGTCCGCACCGTCATTCAGGATCGCACCCATAATCTCGTTCTCCATGGCGAGCGAGAATTCAAGGTTGGTCAGCAGCGTGCCGACATTGGGGCAGCTTTCAACGTAACCTGCCGAGGTGTTGGTGAAGACGGTCGCGCCACCAAGGTTGGGGCCGAACCAGTCATCGCCGCCTTCCAGATAGGACATATCGAAGTTGGCGTTCATCGGGTGGGGTTCCCAGCCCAGAAACACAATCGGCTCATCACGGCCAGAGGCACGGTCGACCTGTGCGAGCATGCCCTGTTCAGAGCTTTCGACGACTTCAAAATCGCTCAGGCCGAATGCGTCAGCCGCGATCATATCCATGATCAGACGGTTGCCATCGTTGCCGGGCTCGATGCCATAGATCTTGCCCTCCAGCGCGTCCGCATTTGCCGCGATATCGGCAAAAGTGGCGATGCCCATGTCCGCGGCCGCGCGGTTCACAGCAAGCGTATATTTGGCACCTTCAAGGTTCGCGCGGACCGTATCGACAGTGCCCGCTTCACGGTAAGGTGCGATATCAGCTTCCATTGTGGGCATCCAGTTGCCAAGGAACACATCCACATCGCCTTCGGCGAGCGAGATATATGTTACAGGCACGGAAAGTACCTTGATGTCGGTGTCATAGCCGAGCGCTCCCAGTACGACAGTCGTCGCGGCTGTTGTCGCGGTAATATCGGTCCAGCCCACATCAGAGAAGGTGACGGTGTCACAGTCCGCCAAGGCCGGCGCGGCCGCGCAGATCGCCAGCACGGAAAGGGTTGATTTCAGTTTCATATCGTTCTCCCAGTTTTTTCTTGATTGACGAGTCAATAAAGAACCAATTATCTGCTTGGACACACCCATGAAGAGGAAAAGATGCCCAAGCTTGGAATGGAGCCTATCCGCCGCGCGGCCTTAGTGAAAGCCACGATTGACGAAATCGGTGCTGTCGGAAATCTGGACGTGACGGTAAGCAATATTGCCAAGCGTGCGGGCATGTCGTCAGCACTGGCGCATCACTATTTTGGCGGCAAGGAGCAGATCTTTCTGGCCGCCATGCGCCACACGCTCTCGGACTACAGACAGGAAGTATGCAGCGCGCTGAAGCGGGCCAAAGGCCATAAAGAGCGGCTTGAGGCGATTGTTCGCGCGGGGTTTACCGCAAGCAATTTCCAGCCCGAGGTGATTGCCGCATGGCTGAACTTCTATGTGCTGGCGCAGACATCCGCCAATGCCCATGCGCTGCTGCGCATTTATCAAAGACGGCTGCACAGTAACCTGCTGCACGATCTGCGCCCGCTTGTCGGTGATCGTGCTGAGGGGGCCGCGACACGAATCGCTGCACTGATCGACGGGCTCTACCTGCGGCAGGGACTGTCGCGGATGACGTCGGAACAGTCCGATGCAACGCGGCAGGCGCTGGCCCTTTTACACATTGAACTGGCAGGACGGACCCAATGACACACCCCAACATCCTGATCATCATGGTTGACCAGTTGAATGGCACGCTGTTTCCCGATGGGCCTGCCGATTGGCTGCATGCACCAAATCTCAAGGCACTGGCGGCACGGTCAACACGCTTTGCCAACGCCTACACGGCCTCTCCGCTCTGTGCGCCGGGACGGGCGTCGTTCATGTCGGGGCTGTTGCCGTCGCGGACGGGTGTCTACGACAATGCGGCCGAATTCACGTCATCCATTCCCACCTATGCGCATCATTTGCGGCGTGCGGGCTATCAGACCTGCTTGTCGGGCAAGATGCATTTCGTGGGTCCCGATCAGATGCACGGATTCGAGGAACGTCTGACCACCGACATCTACCCTGCTGATTTCGGTTGGACCCCTGACTATCGCAAACCCGGAGAGCGGATCGACTGGTGGTATCACAATATGGGTTCGGTCACCGGCGCGGGTGTGGCCGAGATCACCAACCAGATGGAGTATGATGACGAGGTTTGCTACAATGCAACGCGCAAGCTTTATGACCTCTCACGCGGGCATGACGCACGGCCCTGGTGCCTGACCGTCAGCTTTACGCACCCGCACGATCCCTATGTGGCGCGCAAGAAATACTGGGACCTATACAAAGACTGCGCGCATTTGATGCCACAAGTCGGACCAATCCCCTACGCCGATCAGGATGCGCATTCGCGGCGGATCCTTGATGCAAATGACCGCGATAATTTCAATATCACGGATGACGATATCAGGCGGGCGCGCCGCGCCTATTTCGCCAATATCTCCTATCTGGACGACAAGATCGGAGAGATACTGCAAACGCTTCAGGACACGCGGCAAGAGGCGACAATCGTCTTCGTGTCGGATCACGGCGACATGCTGGGTGAGAGGGGGCTGTGGTTCAAAATGTCCTTCTTTGAAGGCTCTGCACGCGTCCCCTTGATGATCGCGAGCCCTGATATGACACCGGGCCTGAACACGACCCCTGTCAGCACAATCGACGTGACACCGACGCTATGTGCACTGGCAGGCGTCGATATGTCCGAAGTCGCCCCCTGGACCACCGGCGAAAGCCTTCTCCCCCTCGGGCAAGGCGGTACCCGCGACGCGCCTGTCGCCTTGGAATACGCAGCCGAAGGCAGCGAAGCGCCCCTGGTCTGCCTGCGCTATGGCAAATGGAAATACACCCGCTGCGCGCTGGACCCTGATCAGTTGTTTGATCTGGAGGCAGATCCGCATGAACTGGTGAACCTCGCAGACGTCCCGGCCCATCAGGGCACGCTTGCACAGCTGCGCGCCAAATCCGAAACGCGCTGGGATCTTGCCACATTCGATGCAGCCGTGCGTCAATCCCAAGCCTGCCGCTGGGTGGTGTATGAAGCATTGCGCAACGGCAATTATTACCCGTGGGACTACCAGCCGCTGCAAAAAGCCTCCGAACGCTACATGCGCAATCATATGGACCTGAATGTGCTCGAAGAGAGCCAGCGCTTCCCGCGTGGTGAATAACCGCGTCTTTCCATGTCCCTTCAAACTTCCGCCGGAGGCTTCTGCCCTATGCTCCATGATACCAACACCCGCTCGTCACGCGCTTGCGCGCATTCTTCGTTCCGCGACGAGCGCCGTCAGGCGCAAGGAGCGCGCTGATGCAGGCTGATTATGTTATCGTTGGCGCAGGTTCTGCTGGCTGCGCCATCGCCTACCGTCTTGCCGAGGCGGGCAAACAGGTCCTCATCATCGAATATGGCGGCTCCGATGCCGGCCCGTTCATCCAGATGCCTGCCGCCTTGTCCTATCCGATGAATATGTCGCGCTATGACTGGGGCATGAAATCCGAACCTGAACCGCATCTGGGTGGACGGCAACTCGTCACGCCGCGCGGCAAGGTGATCGGTGGATCTTCCTCGATCAACGGCATGATCTATGTGCGGGGCCATGCCTGCGATTATGACTATTGGGCGGAAAGCGGTGCACACGGCTGGTCCTATGCCGATGTGCTGCCCTACTTCAAACGGATGGAGCACTGGCACGATGGTGGCCATGGCGGCGATCCGGAATGGCGCGGCAAAGACGGGCCGCTGCATGTCACCCGCGGCCCCCGCAAAAACCCCCTCACACGCGCTTTTGTCGAGGCGGGCCGCCAGGCGGGCTATCCTATCACCGATGACTATAACGGCGCGCAGCAAGAAGGGTTCGGACCGTTCGACGCCACAATCTACAAGGGCAAACGCTGGTCGGCGGCAACGGCCTACCTGCGCCTTGCGCTCAAGCGCCCCAACTGCAACATCACCCATGCCCTTGCGCGGCGCATCGTGATCGAGAACGGCCGCGCCGTCGGGGTTGAGGTCAGCCGTGGCAAGAAGATCGAGGTAATAAAAGCCAACAAAGAGGTCATCATCGCGGCCTCGTCACTGAACTCACCCAAACTTTTGATGCTTTCGGGCATTGGCCCCGCCGCACATCTTGCGGAGCACGGGATTGAGGTCATCGCCGACCGCCCCGGTGTCGGCCAGAACCTGCAGGACCATCTGGAACTTTACATCCAGCAGGCCGCGACAAAACCGGTCTCGCTTTTTGCGCATTGGAATATCCGCGGCAAAGCCAAAATCGGGCTGGAGTGGCTTTTGTGGAAAACCGGCCTTGGCAGTTCGAACCAATTCGAGAGCGCCGGTTTCATCCGCTCAAAAGCCGGCGTCAAATATCCCGATATCCAATACCATTTCCTGCCGATTGCCGTCAGCTATGACGGCAAGGTTGCCCCCGAAGGCCACGGGTTTCAGGCGCATGTCGGCCCGATGCGCTCACAATCGCGCGGGCAGGTCACCTTGCGGTCGGCGGACCCGAATGATCACCCGAAAATCGAATTCAACTACATGTCCCACCCGCAGGACTGGGAAGATTTCCGCACCTGCATCCGCCTGACCCGCGAGATTTTTGCGCAACCGGCATTCGATGAATTCCGTGGCCATGAAATCCAGCCGGGTGATGCGGCCCAAACCGATGAAGAGCTTGACGCCGTGATCCGCGAGCATGCCGAAAGCGCCTATCATCCCTGCGGGACCTGCAAGATGGGAGATGTGAATGACCCGATGGCGGTCGTTGATCCCGAAACCCGTGTGATCGGGGTCGCGGGCCTGCGGGTTGCGGATAGTTCGATCTTTCCGCGTGTCACCAACGGGAACACCAACGGGCCTTCGATCATGGTTGGCGAGAAGGCGGCAGATCATATCCTGCAACGGCAACCTTTGGCGCCCGCAAATGATCAGCCGTGGATCCACCCGCATTGGGAAACGCAGCAGCGGTAAGAAACCTGTGACATGTTAACACTTTCTTAACCTTTATACCCATTCGGGCTTGAAGCGGGGCTTAACTCTTCTCTAACTCAGAGAATGTTTCGCATACTGACCCTTCTTATGGCGCTCATCGCCACTCCTGCGCTTGCGGCCCCCAACGGCACGGTCCGCGTCATTGATGCTGACACGATTGATGTGGGGGGCACACGGGTGCGGCTTTTCGGGATTGATGCGCCGGAAATGGGACAACCCTGTTCAGCGGACGGGCGGCAGTGGGATTGCGGGGCCTGGACCCGCGATGCGGTGCGCAACCGCTTTGAAGGCACCTACGCCCGCTGCCAACAGCGCGACATCGACCGTTATGGCCGCGTCGTGGCGCAATGTACGGTCGACGGGCAGGACATGGGCCAGTTGATTGTCTATTCCGGCATGGCCTGGGCATTCCGGCGCTATTCCGAAACCTATGATCTTGACGAAAAGGCCGCCGCGATTGCGGAACGCGGGCTTTGGGCTGTGGACGTGCAGATGCCGTCTGATTTTCGCGCGACGCAATTCGCAGATGATCCGGTGCCGAACCGGAATTGCGCGATCAAAGGTAATATCTCGTCCTCTGGCCGCATCTATCACATGCCCGGACAGGAACATTACGACCGCACCCGTATTAATCCCGCCAATGGCGAGCGGTGGTTTTGTACGCAGGCCGAGGCCGAAGCCGCAGGTTGGCGCGCGGCCCGTCGGTAGTTGATCCGGATCAATGAAAGCGGCGCTCGGGGACACTAGGATCACAGTGACCAATCAACAAAGGACTATTGTGATGTCGCATACCCCGCACGAGCTTATCGAAGAGTTTCCAGACCAGATCGCAGCAATGCAATCGCTCAAGGAAAATGACGCTCATTTCGCCAGGATCTATGATGAATACCATGCGATTAATCGTGCAATCCATCGGGCCGAGACAGATGTCGAACCCACGGACGACCTGCATATGAGCGAGATGCGCAAACAGCGCATGATGCTGAAAGATCAGGTTGCGGCGGCTTTACGGGCGGCCTGATCAGGCCGCCTCTCCGTCCTCGACGACCTTCTGGAAACGCTCAAAGAATTCGTCCGCCATCTTGCGGGCGAATCCACCGATAATCCGGCTGCCAAGCTGGGCCAGCTTGCCGCCCACTTTGGCCTCGACGTCATAGGTCAATTCGGTGCCGCCCTCGACTTCGGTCAGCACCACATCGGCCCCGCCTTTGGCAAAGCCCGCAACGCCACCTTTGCCTTCGCCGGTGATGGTATAGCTCTTGCCGGGCACGACGTTTTCCAGTGTCACTTCGCCTTTGAACGTGGCCTTCACCGGTCCGACCTTCTGTTTGACGACTGCGGCAAAGCCCTCTTCGGGCGAGCCGGTCAACTCCTCACAGCCTGGAATGCAGGCCTTGAGTGTTTCGGGTGAGTTGAGATGTGTCCAGACCGTATCAATATCGGCGGCAATGACTTTTGAACCTTTCAGTTCCATGAGCGTTCCTCCCTGTATGTAAACATAGCAGCGGGAATGCGTCGTTTAGTCAAGCTGATAGGGCAAGATCCCGCGCCGGTCGGGATCAACGCGCAACTGCCTTTCCAGTGGTGGCACAGAGCGCTGGTGACAGTTCCGCCGCTCGCAAATCCGGCAGGAAATCCCGATGGGGGCATAGGTTTCGGCCGCGCCCAGATCCATGTGGTCGGCATAGACCAAAGCGGGCGCATGTTTCACCTCACAGCCCAGCCCGATGGCATAGCGGCGGGTCGGGACATTATAGGCGCCGCCTGATTTGCTTACATCCCGCGCAAGGCAGAAATAGCGCACGCCGTCGGGGGTTTCGGCTAGTTGGCGCAGGAATTGTCCGGGTAGTTCGAATGCCTGATGCACATTCCACAGCGGACACGCCCCGCCGTAGCGTGCAAATTGCAGAGTTGTGGCCGAGTGCCGTTTCGTGATCGTGCCGGCCTGATCGACGCGGACAAAGAAGAACGGGATGCCTTTGGCGCCGGGGCGTTGCAGCGTGGAGAGCCGGTGCGCGACCTGTTCGATGGAAGCGCCAAAGCGCGCGGAAAGAACCTCAAGGTCGTGCCGCGTGGCTTGGGCTGCGGACAGGAATGCGCCATAGGGCATCAGGGCGGCCCCTGCGAAATAATTGGCCAGTCCCACTTTGGCGATGCTGCGCGCCTCGTCCGACTGAAAGCGGGCAAGGTCAAGGGTGGCTTCCAGCAACGGTTCCTGTGCGATGAGCGCCAGTTGCAGCAAAAGCTGAAAGGTTTGTGTGGCATGATTGGCATATTGCGAGATCGTCAGGGTCTTGGTTGCCGGATCAAAGTGCCGCATGTCGGCGACATCCTTGAACACGGTGGTGATCCCGTGACTGTCCAGCATGCGCACGGCGGCATCGGCCATCGCTTCGCCGGGGTTTGTGCGGCTGGCAAACCGTTCGGCGGCACGATCCACCGCGTCGATATAGTTGTCGCAATAATGGAAGAAATCGCGCACCTCTTCCCATGGGCTCGGGCGCAGGCGGGCGTCTTCGCGGCCCAAAGCCTCGTCCAGTGAGGCCAGCCGTTCATGGGTCTGGCGGTAGGCCGCATGCAGATCAAGAAACGCGCGCGCAAGGGCAGGGGCGTTGGCCGCAGCAAGGCGCATGTCAGCGAGCGCAGGGGCAGGGCCTGTAAAGACCGGATCGGCCAGCGCCTCGCGCATATCGCTGACCAGGCGCGCCTCGTCACCCGATTGCAACTCGGTCACGTCAAAGCCGAACTCCTGCGCCAGCCCCAACACCACGGCGGTCGAGACCGGCCTGTTATTGTTTTCCATCTGGTTGAGATAGGGCAGCGACACGCCCAGTTTTTCGGCAAAGTTCTTTTGCGTGAGTGACAGCCTGCCGCGCAGTTCGCGCAGTTTCGCACCAGCATAGAGTTTCTGAACTGCCATCACGTACCTTTGCAGATTTGCTAACTCACATTAGCCGCTGCAAAGAGCGCGTCAAGCGATGCGGCGTTCCCGCCAGACCACGAACAGGACGGACAGCATTGCCAGCACCGACACCAGAAGCATCAGCAATTGCAAAGGCAATGTGCCGCTTTCCACGGTCAGGATGCCACCTGCGAATTGCGAAAGTGCAGCGCCGCCGCCAATCATGATGGCCCCGCCAAGTCCGCTTGCCGTGCCTGCCAGATGCGGGCGCACCGAGATTGATCCTGCCATGACGTTGGGCAGCGTCATGCCGTTGCCCAAGCCAAGGAAGACGCAAAAGCCGAAGAAGTTAAGCGGATGGATCACGCCCGCCAACGTCAGCAGGGCGGACGTTCCAAGGCCTGCAATCGTAATGGCCGTACCGATCAAGGCCATGCGGTTGATGCCAAACTGCACTGAATATCGCCCCGACAGGAAATTGCCGAAGGCGTAGCCAAGGGCGGGTGCGCCAATCGCGATCCCGCTCCACACCGGTGAGAGACCGAAAATCTCGGATGCGACGAAGGACGCGCCGCCCAGCAGAGCAAAGAATGCGCCTGAGCCGAAGGCCGCGCAAAGCACGTAGCCCCAAAACCGCGGCGAGCGCAGGAGTTCGGGATAGGAGGCGAGCTGGTCGCTGAAACTGGTGCCTTTGCCTGCAACGGTTTCACCCAGATCGAAGTAGCACAGCGCGAATGTTGCCATGCCTGCGAGAGCGAGAAAGACAAATGTTGCATGCCAGTCGAAGGCCTGTTCCAGCGCGCCACCCAGCATCGGGCCCAGCATCGGCACCAGCGCCATGCCCATCGTGACATAGCCGATCATCGATGCGGCTTGGTCCTGCGGGACGATATCGCGCACAATCGCACGTCCCAGCGCCATGCAGGTCGCAACTGCGGCCTGAATGATGCGGAAGAACAGGAATGTTTCGACTGTGATGGCCATCAGCGCCCCGATGGTGGCGAGCACGAAAATAAACAGCGACCCCAACACCATCACCCGCCGCCCGAAGCGGTCAGAGATCGGGCCGACAAAAATCTGCAAGATGGCCGTCGCTGCCAGATAGCCGGAGAGGGCAATCTGCATAATGGCATAATCGGTGTTAAAATAGGTCGTCATCGTTGCCAGCGACGGCAGGAAGATGGACATATTCAGCGCGGACATGCCGGTAATCAGCACAAGCGTGATGATATGCGGTGGTGTGGTGCGATCCAGAAAGCGGATCATCGGTAAGGAAGCCATACACTTGATCTATGCCTCTGATCGGGGCTTGTCCATCGCTGTGCGAAAAAGCGATCAGAATTTCTCTTATTTGCAGATTTGCAAAAAATTCATTTAGCTAACTGCATTATTTGCAAATATGCCCGAAGTCGCTTCTCGCGCGCAGGGGGGCAGGCTATACAGACCCAACAATTGGCGGAGGTGTGATCTGATGGATGTCTTGCAGGAACTGGAAACGCGGCGTGAAGCGGCCCGGATGGGTGGCGGCGCAAAACGGATTGCCGCGCAGCACAGCAAGGGCAAGCTGACCGCACGCGAGCGGATCGAGCTGCTTTTGGATGCGGATTCATTCGAAGAGTTTGATATGTTCGTGGCTCACCGCTGCACCGATTTCGGCATGGAAAAAGAGCGCCCTGCCGGTGATGGTGTGGTCACAGGCTGGGGTACGATCAACGGGCGGTTGGTCTATGTTTTCAGCCAGGACTTCACTGTCATGGGCGGGTCTGTGTCTGAAACGCACGGCCAGAAAATCTGCAAGATCATGGATATGGCGATCCAGAATGGCGCGCCGATCATCGGGATCAACGACAGTGGAGGCGCGCGTATTCAAGAGGGTGTCGCCAGCCTTGCCGCTTACGGAGAAGTCTTTCAGCGCAATATCACGGCCTCGGGCGTTGTCCCGCAGATCAGCCTGATCATGGGGCCGACGGCGGGTGGCGCGGTTTATTCGCCTGCGATGACCGACTTTATCTTTATGGTCAAAGACAGTTCCTACATGTTCGTCACAGGTCCTGATGTGGTCAAGACCGTGACCAATGAACAGGTCACCGCCGAGGAACTGGGCGGGGCCGGGACCCACACCAAGAAATCATCCGTGGCCGATGCGGCCTTTGAAAACGATGTCGAGGCGATTGCCGAGGTACGCCGTCTGATTGATTTCCTGCCTTTGCATAACCGCGACAAGCCGCCCGTGCGGCCTTTCTTTGACGATGTGAACCGGATCGAGGAAAGCCTTGATACGCTGGTGCCTGATAACCCCAACATGCCCTACGACATGAAAGAGCTGATCACGAAGCTGGCGGATGAGGGCGACTTTTACGAAATTCAGGAAGAGTTCGCCAAGAATATCCTGACCGGATTTATCCGCCTTGAGGGATCAACCGTCGGTGTGGTTGCCAACCAGCCGATGGTGCTTGCGGGCTGTCTTGATATTGATGCCTCACGCAAAGCCGCGCGCTTTGTCCGTTTTTGTGATGCCTTCGACATTCCGATCCTGACCCTTGTCGACGTGCCCGGGTTCTTGCCCGGGACCAGTCAGGAATATGCTGGTGTGATCAAACACGGCGCCAAGCTCTTGTTTGCCTATGGCGAGGCGACGGTACCCAAAGTGACGGTGATCACGCGCAAAGCCTATGGCGGGGCCTATGTGGTGATGTCGTCCAAGCACCTGCGCGGTGATTTCAACTACGCATGGCCCACATCAGAGATTGCCGTGATGGGTGCCAAAGGGGCGACCGAGATCATTCACCGTGCCGACCTGAACAATCCCGAGAAACTCGCCAAGCACACGCGGGATTACGAAGACCGCTTTGCCAACCCGTTTGTGGCTGCCGAAAAAGGTGTCATCGACGAGGTGATCATGCCGCAGTCTACGCGAAAGCGGGTCTGCCGTGCCTTTGCCTCACTCCGCACCAAGAAAGTCCAGACGCCTTGGAAGAAGCACGACAATATTCCGCTTTGACTTACCGGTGTGATCATAAATTCGCGCAGAACCTGTCGCCGTTTTCTGTTGATGGCGAAGAACTGCCGATGACTGCTGTGACGTATGCTGCGTCCGGATACCATATTTGGAGCCACTTTTGATGTCCGCCCAAAATCTAGACAGGTCAGCGGGGCGCTGCCGAAATTCTGAGACTTTGCCGCAACAATGGTTGCAGTTTGGCTCGGAGGTCTTTGAGAAAAAAGAATTTTTGCCTATTGTGGTGGAGCGCGAGACTCAGTTCGCGTGTCCGCAGGGCCAAGGTGACGCAGATCGCCAAACGCCTTGCACGCATAGAGGCAGGCAAAAACAATGGTACAAGGACTTCTGGCTTTCACGGTGGCAGCGCTTATGGCGTTGGTTGCCGTTTCAGGCAGCCATGACCGCGCACCGCAGCAGATCACTTCTGATGTGGCCGCACAGCAGCACGCCAATTACGACGGGCTCTTCTAACGAAGACCGCTTTCTTGGATGGGCCTACGGGCCCATCCGAACCACCTCTCTGAGAATGGGAGGCGCCAATGGCTAACCTTCCATACATGGAGAAACACCGCGGGTTTCCGGGGCGTTTGCCCGGGACAGACTTTCAGTTCACCCTGCGGCGCGCCAACAAGGACGGGGCGACCGCGTTAAGCGAACGCATCCGCTATCCGGACCGTCGTCCGGCAGACCGCCGCGCTGATGCCGGTTTCATGCAGGCGCTTTGGGAAAATTTCGGCGAAGAACCATTTGTGCGCGGTAATCTGGACGCAGGCCGCCTGAGCTGGCTTTTCGGGCGTGAAGTGATCCCTGCCGAGGACCCGTTTGATCCCGCCAGCTATGAGGCGATGTTGCAGATCGACGTCAAAGTTGCGCGCCAAAACTTCCCCGAAGTTTTCGGGGATGAATGATGATTTTTGCCAACGTGAACAGAATGTTAACGAAACAATCTAGGCGGGAAATCGCTCAATTTCCCGCCGTGTTTCAACAAGACTATCCAGGGTCCGGATATTGCGGCACGTTGGCAGATGAAGCAGGTCAAGCCAATGCGGGTTCTGCTGCAAATTCTCTATACCGTTACCCTTCCCCTCATCGGCCTGCTTACTCACCAAGCAGGTCGATAACGGAAATCCGCTTGTCCGCACGAAAAAATAGGCGTGATATTGGATATCACGGGGAAATCGCTATTCATCGTGGCGCAGATTGCACCAATTGTGGGGCGGTCGACATAACAACGATAGGCTTAAGATTATGCAAAAGACATCAATCATCCTTGCGACAGTGGCAGTATTTGGTTTGGCAGGTTGCCTCGATAACGACGTTGAGCGCGGTGTCGCTGGCGCGGCAGGTGGTCTTGTGGCTGCCGAAGTGCTTGGCACAGACCGCACAGGAACAATGCTCGCTGGTGCTGCCGTTGGCGTGCTGTGCGACGACGCAGGCGTCCGCGCCTGCCGCTAAGGTAAATCACCGCGCCTGTCTGGGGCGTGCAATAAAAAGAAACCGTCGTCGGGGTGTGCCCCCGGTGACGGTTTTTTCGTTTTTGGGGACGTAAAACATGTTCAAGAAAATTCTCATCGCCAACCGTGGTGAAATCGCCTGCCGCGTGATCAAGACCGCCCGCAAGATGGGCATCAAAACCGTCGCGATCTATTCCGATGCGGACCGCAACGCGCTGCACGTGAAAATGGCAGATGAGGCGGTGCACATTGGCCCGCCCCCTGCGAACCAGTCCTATATCGTCATCGACAAGGTGATGGATGCGATCAAGCAGACCGGCGCCGAAGCCGTGCACCCCGGTTACGGCTTTCTGTCCGAGAACTCCAAATTCGCCGAGGCGCTTGAGGCCGCGGGCGTTGCCTTTATCGGCCCACCCAAAGGTGCGATCGAGGCCATGGGCGACAAGATTACCTCAAAGAAGCTGGCACAAGAAGCAAATGTTTCGACGGTGCCGGGTTATATGGGTTTGATTGCGGATGCCGAAGAGGCCGTGAAAATCTCGAATGAGATCGGCTATCCGGTGATGATCAAAGCCTCTGCCGGTGGCGGCGGTAAAGGCATGCGCATCGCGTGGAACGACACCGAGGCGCGCGAAGGGTTTCAATCTTCCAAGAACGAAGCGGCCAACAGCTTTGGCGACGACCGTATCTTTATCGAGAAATTCGTCACCCAACCCCGCCACATCGAAATTCAGGTGCTATGCGACAGCCACGGCAACGCGGTCTACCTGCACGAACGCGAATGTTCGATCCAGCGCCGCAACCAGAAGGTCATCGAAGAGGCGCCGAGCCCCTTCCTTGATGAAGCCACCCGCAAGGCGATGGGCGAACAATCCGTCGCTCTGGCCCAGGCCGTGGGCTACACCAGCGCGGGCACTGTTGAATTTATCGTCGATGGCGACCGCAATTTCTACTTCCTCGAAATGAACACCCGTTTGCAGGTGGAACACCCTGTGACCGAGCTGATTACGGGCATCGACCTTGTCGAACAGATGATCCGCGTGGCGGCAGGTGAGAAGCTGCCGTTCCAGCAGTCGGACCTGAAGATCAACGGCTGGGCGATGGAAAGCCGCCTTTATGCCGAAGACCCTTATCGCGGGTTCCTGCCATCCATCGGTCGTCTGACGCGCTATCGCCCCCCTGCGGAGGAAGCGACGCCAACGCGCGCTGTGCGCAACGATACCGGTGTGTTCGAGGGCGGCGAGATCAGCATGTATTACGACCCGATGATCGCGAAGCTGTGCACATGGGCCCCTGACCGCGCCACCGCGATCGAGGAAATGCGGCTGGCGCTGGACGGGTTCGAGCTTGAAGGGATCGGGCATAACCTGCCGTTCCTCGCGGCGGTTTATGACCATCCGAAATTTACCAGCGGCGAGATGACCACCGCATTTATCGAGGAAGAATACCCAGACGGTTTCGAGGGTGTGACCCTTGGCAAGACCGATTGCGAACGCGTCGCGGCGGCTGCGGCGGCCATGCACCGCGTTGCAGAAATTCGCCGGACGCGCATTTCGGGGCGGATGGACAACCACGAACGCCACGTTGGCGAAGACTGGGTCGTGAGCCTGCAGGGCGACTCCCACAATGTCGTGATCAGCGCCGACAAAACCGGTGCGGATGTCGCTATCGGTGGCAGGTCACTGCGGGTCGAAAGTGATTGGACGCCGGGCGATCCACTGGCGCGTCTGATGGTGGATGGTGCACCATTGGTCCTGAAGATTGGTAAAATCTCGGGTGGTTTCCGTGTGCGTTACCGCGGTGCAGACATCAAAGTGCATGTGCGCACCCCGCGTCAGGCAGAACTGGCGGCACTGATGCCTGAAAAGGTGGCCCCTGATACGTCGAAATACCTGCTGTGTCCGATGCCGGGTCTGATTGTGAAAATCGACGTGGCCGAAGGCGATGAAGTGCAGGAAGGCCAGGCCCTTTGCACCGTCGAGGCGATGAAGATGGAAAACATCCTGCGTGCTGAACGCAAAGGCAGGGTCAAGGCGATCAAGGCAGGCGCAGGCGACAGCCTCGCCGTGGACGAAGTGATCATGGAGTTCGAATAGATTGCGAGAATGGCTGGCATATCTGGCAGCCTTCGGGATCGCCCTTGCGTCTGCCACTGGCGGCTTTTTTGTGGGCTTTCGGATTGTGATGTCCAGCGCCAGGTTTGAGATGGCCGGCTTTTTTGCTGTCGTCATCCTGATGCCCTTGGCCGTGGCGCTGGCTGTTTTTATAATCAGCTATGCGGCGTTTTCTGACCGGTGGCTTGGCTGGACAAACAGCGTGATTGCGGCGGCCTTTACCGGCATCACCGCGTTGGTCTGCTTCACGTTGATTGTCCAAGACGTGCTGGAAGAGGTTCCAGCCGCAATCCTGTTGGTCCTGACACTGTTTTTCGGAGGGCGCTATCTACTCAAGCGCGCATCCTTTGACTGAGCGCGGTTACGGCTGGACCGTGCGCCGGTCTGCAATCTCTTGCTGGCGCAGGGGCATTTTGTCGATCGAGCGGGACAATTCGCGCACGTCATACGGTTCGGGTTTGCGCAGGGCGACACGCCCGTCTTTGCCAACCAGCGCCATCATGTATCCACGTGGTCGCAGTGTTGTCCGCACATCCGACATCGCATCGGGATCAGTATCGGTAATGATGATCACATCGCGTTCGACCAGTTGGTCGATATCGGCCATCAGCAAATCAATCTGCTGGCGAAAGCGCGGATCGTTGGGCGTGTCCGCAAAGACAACCAAAGGCCGCAGAACCCATTGCAGCGCATCCAGATCGATTTCGCTGCCGTCAAAGACGGTCGTGGGCATTTCTTCCCAGCGTTCCAGAACAGTTTTTTCCTGTGCCACTGCGGGTGAGACCAGCAGTGCAGCGAGGGCGATGTTGATCAGTAACTTCATAAACTTGGATATAGAGGCGCTTGCGCCAAAAGCTAAGGGGCAACTGCATTTTGCATCAAACAAATGCGTGTCCGCCACCAGAAATACCGCCGGAGGTCACAATGTCTGACAAGAAAACTTGGGAAGAAATTGCCCGCAAAGAGCTACGTGGCAAGCCTTTGGAGGCCCTGACGTGGGACACGCTGGAGGGCATCCCTGTCCAGCCGCTTTACACCGCAGAGGATGTGGACGGATTGCCGCATATGGGTGGTATCCCCGGACAGGCCCCGTTTACGCGCGGGGTCAAGGCCACGATGTACGCAGGCCGACCCTGGACGATCCGGCAATATGCAGGGTTTTCCACGGCAGAAGAGTCCAACGCGTTTTACCGCAAGGCGCTGGCGGCAGGCCAACAGGGGGTGTCGGTGGCCTTCGATCTGGCCACCCACCGCGGTTATGACAGCGACCACCCCCGCGTTGAGGGCGACGTGGGCAAGGCCGGTGTGGCGATTGACAGCGTCGAGGATATGAAAATCCTCTTTGATGGCATCCCGCTGGACAAGGTCAGCGTGTCGATGACGATGAACGGAGCGGTTATTCCGATCCTCGCCAATTTCATCGTCGCCGGAGAAGAGCAGGGGCATCCGCGCAACGTGCTGTCGGGCACTATTCAGAATGACATTCTGAAGGAATTCATGGTGAGGAATACCTATGTTTATCCGCCAGAACCTTCGATGCGGATCATTGCCGATATCATTGAATATACCACCGCCGAGATGCCGAAATTCAACTCGATCTCGATCTCGGGCTATCACATGCAAGAGGCAGGGGCGAATTTGGTGCAGGAGCTGGCCTATACGCTGGCCGACGGGCGCGAATATGTGCGCACTGCCATCGCGCGCGGCATGGATGTGGATAAATTCGCCGGACGCCTCAGCTTTTTCTTTGCCATTGGCATGAACTTCTTCATGGAGGCCGCCAAGCTGCGCGCCGCACGTCTGCTCTGGTCGCGGATCATGGCCGAGTTTGAGCCCAAAGACCCCAAGTCATCCATGCTGCGCACCCATTGCCAGACTTCGGGCGTGTCGTTGCAGGAACAGGACCCGTATAACAACGTCATCCGCACCGCCTATGAGGCGATGAGTGCTGTGCTGGGCGGCACCCAGTCGCTGCACACCAACGCGCTGGACGAGGCGATTGCCTTGCCCACCGAATTCAGCGCACGGATTGCCCGCAATACCCAATTGATCCTGCAAGAGGAAACAGGGGTTACCAATGTGGTCGATCCTTTGGCGGGCTCATATTACGTCGAAAAGCTGACCCATGATCTGGCGGAACAGGCCTGGAAGCTGATCGAAGAGGTTGAAGAGATGGGCGGCATGACCAAGGCCGTGGCCTCTGGCATGCCCAAACTGCGGATCGAGGAAACGGCTGCCAAGCGGCAGGCGGGGATTGACCGTGGCACCGAAGTGGTCGTGGGCGTCAACAAGTACCGCAAGGACAACGAAGACCCCATCGACATTCTGGATATCGACAATGAGGCGGTGCGCCTGTCGCAGATCGCGCGGATCGAGGCCACGAAAGCGGCCCGTGATGAAGCCGCCTGCGCGGCTGCCCTTACCGAAATCACCCGCCGCGCCCATGAAGGCGGCAACTTGCTCGAAGCCGCGGTCGATGCATCACGCGCCCGCGCCACAGTCGGAGAGATCAGCATGGCCATGGAAAAAGCATTCGGACGGCACCGCGCCGAGGTGAAGACATTGGCGGGCGTTTACGGCGCAGCCTATGAGGGCGACGCAGGCTTTGCGGCCATTCAGGAAAGCGTTGAAAAATTCGCCGAAGAAGAGGGGCGCCGCCCGCGTATGCTTGTCGTCAAGATGGGGCAGGACGGGCATGACCGCGGGGCCAAGGTGATCGCCACCGCCTTTGCCGATATCGGCTTTGACGTGGACGTGGGCCCCCTGTTCCAGACCCCTGCCGAGGCCGCACAGGATGCCATCGACAATGATGTGCATGTGATCGGTATCAGCAGCCAGGCGGCAGGGCATAAGACCCTTGCGCCGAAACTGGTGCAGGCGCTGAAAGATGCAGGTGCTGACGATATTATCGTGATCTGTGGCGGGGTGATCCCGCAGCAGGACTATCAGTTCCTTTATGATTGCGGCGTGAAGGCGATTTTCGGACCAGGCACGAATATCCCCAAAGCGGCGGCGGATATCCTGAACCTGATCCGCACAGCGCGCACATAGGAGCGAATGATGATCAAACTGGACCATCTTGCCGTTGCCTGTACCGACCTTGCCGAAGGCACGGCGTGGGTCGAGGAACAGCTGGGTGTGACCCTGCAACCCGGCGGGCAACATCCGCGTTATGGCACTTACAATAGGTTGCTTGGTCTGGCCGATGGGCTCTATTTCGAGGTGATTGCGAAAGAACCCGGCGCCGTGCCCGAGGCGGGCCATGCGTGGTTCGGGCTGGATGATTTTACCGGCCCGCCGCGCCTTGCGAACTGGATTTGCCAGACCGATGATCTTGCGGGGGCCTTGGCCAAAGCACCTGCAGCGGCGGGCAGCGCGCGCGCGTTGACGCGGGGCGACTTGCATTGGCAAATCACTGTGCCCGACGATGGCAGCCTGCCGTATCAGGGGGCCTTTCCGACGTTGATTGAATGGGGCGCCGGCATGCAGCATCCCAGCGCACGGCTGACGCCAAGCGGTGTGCGGTTGCGCAAATTGGAGGTCAGCCACCCTGATGCGTCCGACCTGATGCAAATGATGGATCTTGCCGACAGCCGCGTCGAAATGGTCACGGGGCCGTTCGGCTTGCGCGCCACCTTCGACACCCCCAGCGGGGTCAGGACACTGGCATGATCCGCGCCGCGACCCGGGTGGATGCACCACAGATCGCGGCAATCTGGAACCATGCGATCCGCGAGACGACAATCACTTTCAATCCGGTCGAAAAATCCGATGGGGAAGTGGCTGATCTGACAGCGCAGGATTGTCTGGTCTGGGAGGTTGATGGCCGCGTTTTGGGCTTTGCGCGGTATTTTCCGTTTCGGGGCGGCGAGGGCTATCGTTTCACTGTCGAGCACACGATCATGTTGCATCAGGACGTGCAGGGACAGGGCGGTGGGCGGCAGTTGATGGCGGCACTTTGCGCCCAAGCCGCGGCGGCAGGCAAGCACAGCATGTTCGCCGGATGCAGCGCCGAAAACGCAGGCGCTGTTGCCTTTCATGCCCGTATGGGGTTCGCAGAGGTTGCAAGATTGCCCGAAGTGGGGTTCAAGTTCGGGCGTTGGATTGATTTAGTCCTGATGCAAAAACGCCTGTAAAAAGGACCGTACTTTATGTCGATTTGGTCCCGCATGGCCGAAGCAATCGCAGCACTCGCCAAAGGTGAGGGGCTGTCGGCTGTCTTCGAGAAACTGCGCGCGTCACCGGATCGGACTGTGGCATTTGCGATCGCCGTGATCGCGCTGGGCGCAAAGATGGCCAAGGCAGACGGGCAGGTGACCAAGGATGAGGTCGTGGCCTTCCGCGAGGTCTTTGTGATCCCGGCTGCGGAAGAGGCGAACGCGGCGCGGGTGTTCAACCTCGCACGCCAGGATGTGGCGGGCTACGATATCTACGCACGCCGCATCAAGGCAATGTATGGCGATGACGTCAGCCCGTTGCGCGATTTGCTGGAGGGGCTGTTTCACATCGCATTGGCCGATGGCGTTTATCACCCCAAGGAAGACGATTTCTTGCATGAGGTCGCGGCCATTTTTGGCTTTGACGAGCGCCGCTTCCGCAGCATCCGTGCGCAATTCGTGGATGAAGCCGAGCGCGATCCCTACGATGTGCTGGGGGTGGACCCCACGGCGTCAAAGGACGAGATCCGCGCGGCGTGGCGCCAATTGGTGCGCGATACCCATCCTGACCAGATGATGGCGCGCGGCGTACCCGAAGAGGCGGTGAAGCTTGCAGAACGGCGGATGGTGGCAATCAACCGTGCCTGGGAAGAGATACAGGGGAACCACGCGTGAGGATCGCGACCTACAATGTGGAATGGTTCAACAGCCTTTTTGACCGCCACGACAGGCTGATAGACGACGGCACATGGTCGGCACGCTGGGATGTCACCAAGGCCGAGCAGATCGCCGGATTGGGCGTCGTCTTTGCCGCGATGGACGCGGATGCGGTCATGATCATCGAGGCCCCTGATACAAGCAACCGTCGCGATGCTCGGGTGGCGCTGGAGAATTTCGCCGCACGTTTCGGTCTGCGCGCGCGCGAGGCGGTGACCGGCTTTACCAACGAGACCCAGCAGGAGATAGCGCTGCTTTTCGACCCTGATGTTGTCTCTGCACGGCATGACCCGCAAAGCGATGCGTCCGTGCCGCGGTTTGACGGGGAATTCCGGATGGATGTCGATGTGGACGCCCATCCCGACCCGATTGTCTGGTCAAAACCGCCACTCGAGATTGCGATGGCAACCGGGAGCGGCCCTTTGCGCCTGATCGGGGTGCACGCAAAATCCAAAGCGCCGCATGGCGCACGCAACACGGCAGAGGCCACGCGGATTTCGATCCACAACCGCCGCAAACAACTGGCGCAATGTGTCTGGCTGCGCAAACGCGTCGAACAGCATCTGGCGGCTGGTGACGATCTGATTGTGCTGGGCGATTTCAATGACGGCCCGGGGCTCGACGAGTATGAAAAGCTCTTCGGGCGTTCAGGGGTCGAGATTGTGCTGGGCGAGAATGGCGAAACGCGGCTTTTTGATCCGCACGCGCAGATCGCCTTGGGCCGCAGGATCGGGGCAGCGCCGGTAACTGCGCGTTTCAAACGCAAGGGGCAGCCGTATCTGCAGGCCCTGCTTGATTACATCATGGTGTCACCAAGCCTCTTGGCGAAGTCACCAAAATGGCAGATCTGGCATCCTTTCGATCATCCCGATTGCTATGCGGATGACGCAGTCCGCGAAGCGCTCCTGATGGCGTCAGATCACTTCCCCGTCGTGCTTGATATTGATTTGTGATTTGTAATTGCACCCCTGCATTCCTATTTTGGGGATATGAAACAGATTCTCGCACTCACGGTCGCCGCGGCGCTTTTGTGCGCGCCTGCCATGGCAGAGGATGCACCCGAAAGCGACATGGGCGAAGGTCTCGACCTCATGGAAGAGGGCGCACGGATGCTGATGCGCGGCTTGATGTCAGAGATGGAACCTGCGCTGGAAGCGCTCCGGGATAACGTTGAACAGATGGGGCCCGCCTTGGGTGAATTTGTCCAATCGGTCGGTCCGGCGTTCGGCGAACTGCTCGAACGGATTGACGATCTTCGCTATTATGAAGCGCCCGAAATCCTGCCCAATGGCGATATCATCATGCGCCGCAGCCCGGACGCCCCTGTGTGGGAGCCCGAGCCTGACACAACTGAAATAGAGCTTTAGTGCGCGCCTAGTCGTTTGATGTACGGCGGCGATACCAGCTTGTGTTGCCTTGCGGCTTGCTCGGCGAGACCGGTGCGCCGGTTACCTCTGGTGCCTCTGTTTGCTGGAAATCCAGCGTTTGCGATGTGACCAGACGGATCACCCGTTTCTTGGGAATATCGATCGGGTCCTGCACAGCCGCCGCATTTCGTGCGGGATCGGGGTTGGTGGCGACAGCCTCCAACACCGGGGCTTTGCGTGAAGTTGCGTCGTGACGCTGGAACAGCGCCGATCCGTCCATGTCGTCTGTGCCGGACAGGGCAACATGCTGGCTTGCGCCAAGTTTGATGACGGTGAAGGCGGTATTGTCCTGATCCGGATCTGCAAGTTCGTCCAGAGCGGCCAGAAGGGCGCTTGAAATATCCATGCTGCGCTTCGTGTGCGTCTCTTTCAGGATCGCAGCAATCGTGTCATTCGACAAAAATTGCAGCCCGTCCGTTGCCGCGATGATGATATCGCCCTCCCGAACGGTTTTCGGGGTGTCGGGACAATCGATCTTGGCGATCGCGTGGCCCGCAATAGCAGAGGTCAGCGTGTTGCGGTCAGGGTGGTTGCGACCCACCTCCTCCGACATCGCGCCGACCTTGACCATCATGTCAATTTGCGGCGCCATCGAGTGATCCTGGTTCAGCTGTGTCAGGACCCCGTCGCGGTACAGAAAGAGCGGCGAGTCGCCGACTGACACCCAGTAAAGTTCATCCCCGCGAATAACGGTTGCTAAAAGCGTGGCACCCATGCCGTAGGAGTCAGGCCGTTCTTTGACATATTCGGTGATCCGGTCGTTGGCAGCGGTTGCTGTCATGTGAAGAATGCTCGAGATGTCGGTAATGCGTCTGCCCAGCAGCATTTCGTTCATCTTGATCTGGCTGAACACCTCGGACATCACCAGCGCACTTGCCACATCACCGCACATATGACCGCCCATGCCATCGGCGAGCACGGCAAATCCGGTTTCTTGTCCTTGGGGGAAGCTGGCGATCAGACTGTCTTCTTGATAGTCGCGCTCACCTTTCGTTGCCGCTGTTGCAACATCAAATCTGACTGCTTCGTGTACCACGTTTACCATCCAAAATCACTTCTCTGCCAACACGGCAGAATTTTACAAACACAGGTTAGAACCACCCGTGTTCCTAACCTCTGTCGATCATGCCACAAAATCTAGTCAAATGCGGCGAGAATCTGACTTTTGCGTGTCTAAATCGCGATTGTTAATCTTCAGTTAAAATATGTGCCGAAAAAATCGCACTTAATGGAAACAGTTTTTAATTTAGGGGGGGATTGTTGATTTTCGATTGTGACAAGATCCTCTGCCAATTGCCCTTGAGTCAGATAGACGGCGGAATCAGGTGAGTTGCCAGAGCCATTTTGCGCGCTTCCGCGATTACTTGGTGAATGCGACGGTGCTGGTCGCATCCATCGCCGTTGCCAAGGCTTCAAAGCGGACTTGTGCGACCTCACCAAAAAGCGGTCGGGCGTGTTCGGTCAGGCTCAACTTCAATTCGCGCTTTTGTGGCTTCCAATTCAATGTGCCGGGCTCTTCATCGGCGGTCAGCCAGAGCATGGCCCCAAGACGCATTGCCTTGCCGAGTATTTCCGCTTCTTTGATCTGACCTTCATCAAGCATCGCGAAAAGTGGCGTGAACCGCGAATTCGCGGTCTTACTTGTGTAGCGGTTCATCAGAGCAAGCCCGAGGAATACGCGCTCATAATGCTTCAAGCCACCCAGATTGGCCCGTGTGGCGTTGTCGAACGTGACCTCGGCACGGTAATCGGGGTGCGCGCGCCAGCTGACGTCATGCAGCAGGCAGGCCGCTTTGATGATCCGTTTGCGCTGCCAGTTCGCCCGGGGAAACAAAGGCTTGATGAACTCATACAGGACCCGCCCGAAGCCCGGCAAGCGGGCGTCCTTTGCTTCGACAAAGCGGCAAGCCTCGATCAGCGGATCGCGTTCGCGCAGCGCACGGGGCATCTGCTCATAAAGCATCCCTTCACGGATACCGTAGGATGAAATCGCGACATCCTTGGGCTTGAAGGTGCGGATCAGTTCCTTGAGGACAATTGTCGCAAGGGGGACCAGTGTCATGCGGCTGTCCGAGATATTGCAGCGTGCCCGCAGTTCGGTCAGGTCGGATTGACGGATGTATTCGGCGGTCTTGCTGATCTGCCGCGCGCTCATCCGGTATTCGTGCAGCACCGTCAGCGGATAACCCCGCCGTTCCATATCGACCCTTGCAATGGCCCGCCATGACCCGCCAACCAGAAACAGGCGCATCCCCGTGGCGTTGCCCATCTGGTCATGCAGCTGCGCCATGGTTTCGCGCACATATGCTTTGACCGCCTTGCGCCCGCCTTTGATTTCGCGCAGTTTCAATGGCCCCAGCGCTGAGGTCAGGCGATTGCCCACACGGCCATCCGCCAGATCCGCAAGCTCCATCGAAGATCCGCCGATATCGCAAACAAGACCATAGCTGCCGGGCCAGCCCAGCAAGACACCTTGCGCCGACAAGCGCGCCTCTTCCTGTCCGTCGATGATCCAGAGCTTGATGCCCGTTTCGCGCAAGACATCATCCTGGAATTCCTTGCCGTCGCTGGCTTCGCGCACTGCTGCGGTGGCCACGGCTGTCAGGGGCGGAATACCCATCCCTTCGGCCAGTGCGGCAAACCGGCGGATCGCCGACAGCGCCCGCACGCGCCCTTCGGGGTTCAGGTGCCCTGTCTGTGACAGGCCCGCACCCAGCGCGCACATGATTTTTTCGTTGTAAAAATAAGCAGGCGATCTTGCCGCACCATCAAACACCACCAAACGGACCGAGTTGGAGCCCACGTCGATCACACCCACGCGGCTGAGGCGTTTGGCGGCAGCATCCTCAAACAAAGGACGTCCGAACGGCCCCCAGTCGATTGTTTCTTCGGCAGGCGCTTGTGTCATCGAAACCCTCGGTCTTCATCCCCAGGGGAAGGGTATCAATCAATCATCCGTATGCGTCAACTGCGGAACATCGGATGCCCCTGCGGAACCACGGCCTGAAAGCGATGGGTTTTCCATGAAGAACCTGTGGCAGTTGAAGGCGAAAACCCCTTCCTCGACCGGTGCGCGGGTAAAGCTACCGTCTGCTGCCATCACCCAGCTTTGTGCGATATCGGCCATATTGGCAGCCATGATCTGGCTGACGATCTGGGCCTTTACTGTCGGGTTCTTGATCTCGACCAGTGTCTCGACCCGCCGGTTGAGGTTGCGCCCCATCCAGTCGGCGGAACTGATATAGACCTTCGCCTTTTTGGACGGCAGCGTATTGCCGTTACCAAAGCAGACAATGCGCGAATGTTCCAGAAACCGGCCGACAATGGATTTCACACGGATGTTTTCCGACAGGTCTTTGACACCCGGCCGCAGCCCGCAAATGCCGCGCACAACGAGGCTGATTTTCACGCCGGCCTGACTTGCCGCATAAAGCGCGTCGATCACGTCGGTTTCGATCAATGAGTTCATCTTGGCCCAGATCACCGCAGGTTTGCCTGCCCGCGCGTTCTCGGCCTCTTTGGCGATACTGTCCAGCAGGGTCTGCTTGAGCGTGAGCGGCGAGATCGACAGGTTCTGCAACCCCTCGGGCTGGGCGTAACCCGACAGATAATTGAATACCTTGGTCGCATCGCGGCCCAGATCGGCATCACAGGTGAACAGGCTCAGGTCGGTATAGATGCGCGCAGTGATGGGGTGGTAGTTTCCGGTGCCAAAGTGGGTATAGGTCACCAGTTTGTCGCCCTCGCGGCGGACCACTGTACTGATTTTGGCATGCGTTTTGTATTTCAGAAACCCGTAGACAACATGCGCGCCCGCGCGTTCCAGCCGTCGAGACTGGCGGATGTTGGCGGCCTCGTCAAAGCGGGCTTTCAACTCGACCAATGCGGTGACGGATTTGCCGTCTTCGGCGGCCTCGCAGAGCGCCTCGACGATGGGCGAGCGTTTGGAGGTCCGATAAAGCGTCTGTTTGATCGCCACGACATTGGGATCGCGCGCGGCCTGTGTCAGAAAACGCACCACCATGTCGAAGGTTTCATAAGGGTGATGCAGCAGCATATCCTTTTGGCGGATCGCGGCGAACATATCTCCGTCATGGTCCTGAACACGTTCCGGCACCCGAGGCGAAAAGGGGGGCCACAACAGGTCGGGGCGGCTGTCCAGCACCAGTTCGCCAAGATCGGCAATGCCGATCAAGCCGTCGACCTCGACTACGGTGTCTTCCGTCACATGCAGTTCCGACATGATCAGTGATTTCAGCGCAGGAGGTGCGCCCGCCGAGAGTTTCAGGCGCACCACCTCACCACGCCGACGCCGTTTCAGGGCCGTTTCAAACTCGCGCACCAGGTCTTCGGCTTCGTCCTCCAGTTCCAGATCACTGTCGCGCAGGACCTTGAAGGCGCAGCTGCCCTTCATCTTATAGCCGGGAAAAAGCCGCCCGATATGCAGCACCAGAAGCTCTTCCAGCGGCAGAAACCGGTGCCCTGTCTCGGCGGGGAGTGCCACAAAGCGGGCGATTTGCGCGGGCACTGGCAGAAGTGACCGTAACTGGCGCTTGTCGCTGGGCCGCTCAAGCTGGAGCGCCAGTGCAAAACCTTCGTTCGGCAGAAACGGGAAGGGATGTGCAGGGTCAATCGCGAGGGGCGAAAGAACCGGAAACACCTGTTCTAGAAACACGTCTTCAAGATAGTTGATGTCGTCGTTGCTCAGTGCGGCGCGGTCCAGAATATGGATATCCTGTTCAGCCATGAGCTTTTGCAACTCGGTAAAAACCGTTTGCTGGCGCGTCATCAGAGCGCGTGCATCGCGATCAATATCCACGAGTTGCTCGGCCGGGGTGAGACCGTCAAGGCCAGGGGTCACATTCCCCTCATTTGCCAATTCGCGCAGGCCAGCGACGCGCACTGTATAGAATTCATCAAGGTTGGTGGCCGAAATCGACAGAAACCGCAGCCGCTCGAGCAAAGGCACGCGCGGGTTTTCGGCCTCTTCCAGCACGCGCCAGTTAAAGCCGATCCAGCTCAGCTCGCGGTTGACAAAACGCGCGGGGCTTTCGGGGTCAATATCGAGTGTTGTGGGGGCGGGGTATGCCCCTTCTAAGAAATTTGCGTCGATCATGAAGGCCTTTTGTTCCGCATTTATTGCGGCAATATGACAAGTATTGCGGGCTTCGCTACATTTTGTCCAGCAACTCGGCAGCGAGTGCTTTGTTGATCTTGCGACCCAGCGCCAGGGCGGCCGTATCAAGACGGGCGACGATCTCGGCGGCGGCCGCATAGGACCTTTCAATGCGGGTGCTCAGATACTGGACCAGATGGGGCTGCGGGTTGATCTGCCGGTCGGTAAAGAGCTTCATGATCAGCGCCGATAGCAGCGCATCATCGGGGTTGGTAATTTGCGCAACGGTGGTGGCCTGCATCCGGCTGGCCAGATCGGGCAGGGCGATTGACCAGCGGCTTGGCGGCACATGGGATGTGAGCAGCAAAGTACCGCGTGCGCTACGCAGATTGTTGTGAAGGTGGAACACCGCTTCCTCGGCCAGAGGCGGCAGCCTTTCGATGTCCTCGATGATGACTGTCCTTGCATCTGTTCGGAAATCAGCGCCAATCGTTGCGGCCTCAATCAAAACCGCGTCATTCTGGCTTTGAAAGACGCGCGCCAGATGGCTTTTGCCGCTGCCTGTCGGACCGATCAGGGCCAGTTTGCGTTCCGGCCATGTCTCGGGCGCGGACAGCATCGCAAAGGCCTGCGCGTTCGCCTCGGAGACGAAGAAATCATCAGGCCCCAGCGCAACACCCGTTGGCCAGTCAAAAGCGAGCTGGTCTGACATTTAGTCGCCCCCGGATTTGCCGCGATAGAGCAGGCTTTCTTTGTACTGGGCCAGACCCCAGCGTGCGACCACACCGATCATGGCGGCGATGGGCACGGCCACCAGCATACCGACGAAGCCAAAAAGCGTTCCGAAAACCGACAGCGCAAACAGCAGCCACACAGGATGCAGGCCGACAGACCCGCCCACAAGTTTCGGCGTCAGGATGTTGCCCTCAAGAAACTGTCCCATCCCAAAAATTGCTGCGACAATCCCGATCCGGAGCCAGTTGGTGGCATAGGCTATCGTATCGCCATCCGGCACTTCGACACTGCCCCAGAACTGGAACAGTGCCAGCCCGACGGCCAAAGTGCCGCCGACCAATGCACCCACATAGGGAATGAAGGTGATCAAACCGGCGATAAAGCCCACAATAAGCCCAAAGTTCAGCCCTGCCAGCATCAGCGCCACAGCATAGTAAGTGCCCAGCACCAGACAGACGGTGCCTTGGCCGCGAATGAACGAGGCCAGCGTCGCGTCGATGTCGCGGGCCAGTTGACGGATCGTATCAACGTGGTCGCGCGGGAGCATGCTGTCGATCTTGGCGGTCATATTGTCCCAGTCGAGCAGCATATAGACCGCCACAACCGGCACGATAATCAGCAGAACAATGATGTTGATGAGCCCGAGCGCCGAAGACAGCAGCCCGTTGATCAGCTCACCGCCACGTGACTGAATGGCCTCGCCAATTGTCAAAAGCTGCTGATAGGCCACGCTTTGGTTGTCCATCAGCTGCGGGAAACGCTCGGTCAGGCCGGTGCGCAGTCGGTCGAACAATGCAGGCGCAGTTTCGATCAGCGACGCGGTTTGTTGCACAAGTGTCGGGATGACCAGCAGGATCAGCAGAATAAACACAAAGAGCGCGATCAGCGTGATAATGGCGACAGCAGCAATGCGGCTACATCCCAGGCGCTCAAGCCGGTCCGCGATGGGGTCAAGGCAATAGGCAATCGCCCCGCCAAGCACGAAGGGCAGGATCACATCGCCCAGAAACCACAAAGCCACCAGAAACACCGCTGTCGCGATGCCCCAGTATTTTGCTTGTTGTCCGACAGGAAGTGCCATGGATCATCCGTAATTGCTTGATCCATAGATGCGATGTGTCGCGCCATGACGCAAGACCCGGCCATCAGAAACTGATCTGCCCCGAAATCATCACACTGCTTGCGAGGGGCATCGCAGGGGATTAAACCCTCACCCAACACTTGTATCCGAAAAGGTCGAACACATGCGCCTGAGCCGCTATTTCCTGCCCGTTCTTAAAGAAACGCCCCGCGAGGCGCAGATCGTCAGCCACCGCTATATGTTGCAGGCGGGGATGATCAAACAGGCCAGCGCGGGGATCTATTCATGGCTGCCGCTCGGCTTTAAGGTTCTGCGCAAGATCGAAAACATCGTGCATGAGGAACAGGCGCGCGCGGGCCATATCGCGATCCAGATGCCGACGATCCAGTCGGCGGACCTTTGGCGCGAAAGCGGGCGCTATGATGCCTACGGCGAAGAAATGCTGCGGATCAAGGACCGTGGTGGGCGCGATATGCTGTTCACGCCAACGGCCGAGGAACTGGTGACGGATATCTTCCGCGCCCATGTCACCAGCTACAAAGACCTGCCGCTGACCCTTTATCAGATCCAGTGGAAATTCCGCGACGAGGTCCGTCCGCGCTTTGGCGTCATGCGGGGCCGCGAATTCTACATGAAGGACGGCTACAACTTCGATCTGACCAAAGAAGACGCGCTGCACGCCTACAACCGCCATTTGGTCAGTTATCTGCGCACCTATGAACGCATGGGCCTGCAAGCGATCCCGATGCGCGCTGATAGTGGCCCCATCGGTGGCGATGACACCCATGAATTCCTTGTGCTGGCCGAGACTGGCGAGTCAGAGGTTTTCTATGACAGCGAGATCACCGAATTGAAGTTCGGCGACCGCGAGATTGATTATGACGATCACGCGGCGTGTCAGGCGGTGCTTGAGGAATTCACCTCGCGCTATGCCCGCACCGACGAAACCCACGATGAGGCGTTGTTCAACGCGGTGCCCGAAGAACGCCGCCGCACGGCGCGCGGGATCGAAGTTGGGCAGATTTTCTACTTTGGCACCAAATATTCCGAGGCGATGGGCGCTTTGGTCGATGACGGCAAAGGCAACAAAGTACCGGTCCACATGGGCAGCCACGGCATTGGCGTGTCGCGTCTGCTGGGGGCGATTATCGAGGCGAGCCATGACGACAAGGGCATCATCTGGCCCGAGGGTGTCACACCATTCCACTGCGGGATCGTGAACCTGAAAACCGGTGATGCCGAAGCAGATGCCGCTTGCGAGGCGCTCTATGCGTCGCTGACAGCGCTGGGCCTTGAGCCGCTTTATGACGACCGCGACGAACGGGCAGGGGCCAAGTTCGGCACGATGGACATGATCGGCCTGCCTTGGCGCATTACGGTGGGGCCACGCGGCCTCAAGAACGGTGTGGTCGAATTGGCCAGCCGCCGGACTGGTGAGAGTGAGGAACTGCCCCCCGAAGAGGCCGTGGCGAAAATCGCCAAGATCTACGAGGGAATTGTGTGAGCTTGTCCGACGTCGACTGGACATTGATCCCCGCACCGGCAGACGATGGCAAAGCGGCGCATCTGGAAGGGCAAACGCTCCCGGAAGTGACGCTACCCGCCACCGACGGGCCTGCGGTGACGCTCAGTGATTTGCGCGGGCTGACGGTGATCTATGTCTATCCGATGACTGGCCGCCCTGACCGCGACTTGCCCGAAGGCTGGAATGATATCCCGGGTGCGCGCGGCTGCACGCCCCAGTCCTGCGCGTTCCGCGATCACTATGCGGAATTGCGCGATTACGGTGTGGATCACCTCTTCGGGCTGTCAACGCAGGACACGGATTATCAGGCAGAGGCCGCCGCGCGCCTGCACCTGCCATTCCCGCTTCTGTCCGATGCCGATCTGGTATTCGGCAAGGCGCTTGATCTGCCGGGGATGGAAGCGGACGGCAAGTATCTGCACAAGCGCCTCACGATGATTGTGCGCGACGGGGTGATTGAAAAGGTATTCTATCCGGTATTTCCACCCGATCAGGATGCGAAAAACGTGATTGAATGGTTGCGCGCGCACGCGGAAGAGCGCGCATAGCGCCGATGACGCGTTAACAGCCCTGCGAAAATCTGCTATCCAGCGTTAAAACAAAATGTGTTGAGGCAGCAGATGACAATGATTTCCCGCAACGGGGCGCTGGCATGATCCGCGCCCTCTGTTTGATCGGTGGGCTCAGCGGTGCCGCTGGCCTGTCGCAGTACCCTGAGTTTTCGCAGCAATACCTGCAACGGCTCGCCGGTCAGGTGGATGAGCTCACGCGGCAGGTTGTGGAGTTCGATGAGGCCGCCCTTGCCGATGGCATGGGGCGCGAAGAAATGTTGCAGGCGATGGCAGACACCCCGCTGGTGGCTTCGCAAGAGGCACTTTGGCGGCGGACCTTTGCCCGCCATGCGCGGTTGAGCGAGAACTTGATGCTGTTGCGCGAGGCGACCCCTTTGGAGCGTCTGACATTGCCGCACCGCATGGCTGATCCTGCGACGCTTGCTGCGGTCTGGGATGATTTCACACCTGCTGTGCCGCTGAGCGTGGCGGGGGCTGCCTCTGCTGGAACAGGTTTCTTGGGCGGCTGGGCTGGGTTTGCGATTTTGGCGGCGCTGGTGTCCATGCCGTTCCGCCGCGCAAAGCCCGCGCCCGCGACCAAGAAACGCCGCGCGCCAGTCATCAAGGCCGACCCGCCTGTGACGCGTCCGACCCTTGTGGCGGAAACACCGCCCAACAGGCCACGACTTGCGGGCGTGCAAAGATAAGCGCACAGCCGCTTGACCATTGCGCCCCCGCGCACCACCTTGCGGCAAACCCAAGCAGGAGCTTTCATGGCCGAGGTCAGGACAACACGTCCCTTTGCAAAATTCGAGTGGATGATCGCGTGGCGCTATATCCGCGCCAAACGCGCCGAGGGCGGTGTCAGCGTGATGACATGGATCAGCCTGATCGGTGTGACGCTCGCCGTCTTTGCGCTGATCGCGACGCTGGCGGTGCGTTCGGGCTTTCGCGCCGAGTTTATTGACACGATTGCAGGGGCGAACGCCCATGTGAGCGTGGTGATGCCGCGCGGGGTGATCACGGATTTCGAACAGGTCGCCGACAATATCCGCGCGGTAGAGGGGGTGCGGACCGTCGCGCCCCTGATCCGCGGGCAGGCGATGGCCTCGGGTCCATCGGGGCGGATCGGGCTGGCGGATATTCACGGTATCCGGCTGGAGGATCTCAAAGCGTCAGACGCTATTGTGCAAAGCGAACGCACCTCGGGCAACATCGACGACCTGCCGAACGGGATTGCGATCGGTTCTGCTTTGGCGGCGAACCTTGGCCTTGATATCGGGGACCGGATTGAGCTGACCACGCGCTCGGGCGCATCCACACCCATGGGTCAGGCCACACGGCGCAATGCCTATGAGGTGGTCTACATCTTCTCGACGGGCCGTTTCCAGATTGATGAGGTGCGCGTCTATCTGCCCTTTGACGTCGCACAGCTGATCATGAACCGCGACGGTGTTGCCGATGAGTTGGAAATCCGGCTGGACGATCTGAACCAGTCAGAGGTTCTCAAGCAGGACATCGCCAATGCCGCAGGCCCCGGCATGTGGGCCTATAGCTGGCAGGACCGCGTGGGACGGTTCTTGCGCGCGCTCACGATAGAGGACAATGTGATGTTTATCATCCTGTCGATCCTCGTGCTGGTGGCTTCGATGAACATTATCAGCGGGTTGATCATGCTGGTTAAAAACAAGGGGCGCGATGTGGGCATCCTGCGCACCATGGGCCTCACCGAAGGGTCGATCCTGCGGATATTCTTTATCTGCGGCGCGGGGATTGGTACGATCGGGACTGCGCTGGGCGTGGTGCTTGGCTGCCTTTTTGCGATCTACATCGACACGATTTTCAGCTTTGTAAACTATGTCGCGGGGGGCGGTGTCTGGGATCCGTCCATCAGGGGGATTTACAATATTCCCGCCGAATTGCGGCTTGTTGATGTGCTCAAAGCGGTGTCGCTGTCGCTGGGCCTGTCGTGGATTATCACGATCTTTCCCGCGCGCCGTGCCGCCCGCATGAACCCTGTCGAGGCGCTGCGCTATGAGTGATTTCACCCTTCAGGTTGCGGACCTGACAAAGACCTACAACGCGGGCAAACCGAATGAAGTGCGTGTCCTGCAAGGCGTTTCATTGGACGTCAAACCGGGTGAGGTGGTGGCGCTGGTCGCCCCCTCAGGTGCGGGCAAATCGACCTTGCTGCATATTGCGGGCCTTTTGGATACGCCCGACGACGGCACGGTGCAGATCGAAGGCACGGATATGACCCGCCTGTCTGACCGGAAACGCACGGCGGTGCGCCGCTCAACCGTGGGCTTTATCTATCAGTTCCACCATCTGCTGCCGGAATTTTCAGCGCTCGAGAACATTGTCCTGCCGCAACTGGCCAACGGCCGTTCCGAGCACGCGGCCGAGAAACACGCGATGGCCTTGCTGGATCGCGTTGGAATCGCGGCGCGTGCCGGCCACCGTCCTGCGGCGCTTTCGGGAGGCGAACAACAGCGGGTGGCGTTCTGCCGTGCTTTGGCCAATGAACCTGCGCTTTTGCTGGCGGATGAACCGACAGGCAATCTTGACCCTGATACCTCGGATCAGGTGTTCGCGGCGCTGATGGGGTTGGTGCGTGATACCGGGCTGGCGGCCGTGATTGCGACACATAACCTTGAACTGGCCGCGCGGATGGATCGACAGGTACGTCTGAATGGCGGTGTGCTTGAAACAGCGTGAGCGTCGGTAATCTGCTGATTGATACAAATCATGGTGGCAGATAGCGTGCTTTTGTTACAGTCTGGACAAAACAGGAGGCTGATATGCGGTACGTCATTATTTTGCTCGCGCTGGGCCTGACGGCTTGTGTCGAAGAACACATCGACGGGCGGACAGCCTATATGGAAAACTGCGCCAGTTGCCATGGGGCCGATGGCAAAGGGGATGGCCCGGCAGCGCGCGATCTGGCCGTGGCCCCGCCTGATTTGACCACGATTGCGGCCCGCAACGGCGGTGTTTTTCCCGTAAATCAGGTCATGAGCACCATCGACGGGCTGGACCGTGGCGCGCATTTCAGCACTGCGATGCCGGAATTCGGCGCGGGTGATCTGGGCGAGACCGTGATCGTGGAAGAGCAGGGGTTGGGCACACCGGTGCCCATGAAGCTCTTGGTGCTGTCCGAGTATCTGGAATCCATCCAGCAGTAACCTGCGCTAACGTTCGCGTGAAAACGGCAGATGTCGGGTTCCTGCGCATTGGAACTGGGCTAGTTTTATCCAGACACTGTAAACAGGATATTTTTATGCACCGGATTTTTGCGACAGTTTTCGCCCTCGGGATAGCCGCAAGCGCGCAGGCAGCCGAAGTAAGATTTGACAACGGCTGGCAAGAGCAGCGCCTCTCGCTCTTCAGCTCGAACGACTATGCTTTTGGCCAGAACCTCGGGCTGGTGTCGGACGGGTCCGTGTCCATCGCCTGGAGCCGCGTCGCACCAGCAAATTGGGGGACGCGTGGCGCGACATGGAACTGGACCGTAGAACAATCCGTACCCCCCACCGATCTGAGCCTGAAAGGCGGAGATGATCGCAACATCTCGCTCTACTTCGTGTTTGTGCCGCAAAGCATTGCGCCCAGCCTTGAAGGGGCGAATATCCGCGCCCTGCTGGGCAATGATGATGTGCGTATCATCCAGTACGCCTGGGGTGGCAACCATGCGCGCGGGCAGGTGATCCCGTCGCCTTACGGTCCTGCGGGGCAGGGGGTGACCGTTGCACTACGGCAGGCCGGGACGGGATCGTTCAGCGAAAGTGTCGATCTGGCGGCGGACTATGCCCGTGCTTTTGGCGGCGAAAAAGGCGCGCTGATCGGGCTGGCCGTGTCGGGTGACAGTGATGATACCGACAGCGTGATCCGGGCGGCGATTGGTGGTCTGACACTGCGCTAGTTGATTTGCATCAACGCAGAAGGCGCATCCTCTGCCTAGGCTGATCCCAGCAGCATAGAGGAGACCGTAATGCGTATCTTTCCCGTGATACTGGCGTTGGGCCTTGCATCCCCTGTCGCAGCGCAGGATGCGATGCAGGGCGAGGCGCTTTTCGGCTTTTATTGCGCCACCTGCCACGGCAATGCGGCCACGGGTAACGGGCCGATGTCGCCGTCTTTGGTTGTGGCGCCCAGCAACCTGACACGGCTGGCCGCCGAGAATGGTGGTGTGTTCCCGACCGCACGTGTGATCATGCGGATTGACGGGCGTGATCCGCTGGTCAGCCATGGCAGCATGATGCCGGTTTACGGGGATTTCTTTGAAGGCACAGATGTGGCCACCAAAGCCGAGACAGGGCAGCCCATCATGACGTCGCAGCCGATTGTCGACCTATTGGCCTACCTGCAATCCCTCCAGCAGGAGTGAGGCATATTCGGTCTGGGGCGTTGTCCCTGCGATCTCGAGGATCAGCTTGCGGCGCACCGCGTCGGTGAACTCGGGCCCGCTGAGCGCGGGCATCACGAAAGCGTTGGGGCCACCGATGATATTCTGCTCGTACATCAGCGGCAGGCTGTTGCCCATGAAATCGCCGTTGCGCAGGATCGGCAGGGCGTTGATGGTGATGTTATTGGCCACGACCTCATCGCGTGCCTGGGTGATGGGCGGGCCGAATGTGTTGCCCATGCTGTCGCCGGAAAAGTCGATCACGCGGCGGAAGCCCCTGATATCATTGTTCTCTATCTGTGCCATCCCGTAGAGCAGGGCCGAGCCGATGGCGTTGCGCCCGCGCGCCTGACGGGGCGGGCCGATCAGGGCCGCGGCGAACCGCGTGGCGCTGTCCATATCGGTGATGACGGTCCAGTCCACGACCGTGGCCTGATTGGTGGCCCATTCCACATAGGTGACAGCTATCGAGCCGTAGAGCGTGTTCTGGATCGCAGAGACGACCGCCGGATCGGTGATGGCGGCGGCGTAGGACTGGCGCTGGAACAGCAACTCGTCGGCGTCGATTGAACCCGAGGCATCGGCGAGCAGCACCAGTTCGAGATCAGTTTCGACCTCTTGTGCGGCCAAAGGAGAGGCGAGGAAAAGGGTAAGGATCAAATAGCGCATAAGGGGGAACTAGGGCGGCGTGACGCTAGGGAAAGGGGTGTGTGTTTTGCGTACACAAGCTGTACACAATGCGTATGTACACAGGGGCACGGACGGGGTGTTCGATGGCCGCAGTCCCGGGCCTGACCCGGGACCTCGTCACACAGAGCGGCAGAGGCCCCGGATCAGGTCCGGGGCTGCGTGGCACTTGATCCGAGGTTTGCGCCTATCCTTGGGGGCGCGTGGATTTCACCCACCTTACGAGAGGAAGCAACCCGTAGGTCGGGGCCTGCCCCGACATGCCATGTCATGCGGTGCAGGTGTGTCGGGGAGAACCCCGACCTACGCCGTAGCACCCGTAGGCCGGGGTTCTCCCGGGCAACGTTGGCGATGCCCTCACAAAACACCCCGCCCGGCATGGCCGGGTAGCGCCCGACCTCCCCCCGGAGGACGCTTTTGCTATCCTGCGATGCGTCAGATTATCCGGCATTATCGTGACAAGGCGAATGGTCGCGTCTAATCCTCTCCTTTATTGGTGAACTCACTCATCCATAATAAGACAAAAGCAAAAACACATATCCCGACGGCAATCAAAAACGTGTTTTCTCTTGAGAGAAATACAGAGAAACTTTCCAATATAACCGAAAGCAAGAATACAAACACACACGGCAGAACGATTGCAAAAAGAGCATATGCGATAGATCCTGAATTTCCTATCTTATGCTTGTCTTCCCAAAATCGCACCGCCCTGAACCAACGCAATATCATTCTTACCTCCGAGGTAATTTGATAAGTCAATAATTGTAGAAACCAGCGCCAGCAATCAAGTGGGTTTCACCCACCGTACGAGATGACGCAATCCGTAGGTCGGGGCCTGCCCCGACATGCCATGTCATGCGGTGCAGGTGTGTCGGGGAGAACCCCGACCTACGCCGCTACGGTTTGCTAGGACTTTTTTGAGCCAAGGTAAGTCTCATACATCAAGTTTAGACCATTCTCATACTGGAACGATGCTTCATAACGTATCCCCGGAACGACAATTCTTTCCGCACAACCCAAATATAGAGCGTTATCGTCCATATCTTCTTCGTCTTCGAGATGGATGTGTGCGATCAAGCCATCAACAAACAGTCTGTACATAGGAATTTCCCGCACGGGACCATCCTCGAACGGAGGTGTTTTCTTAGTTTCGTAAAATGGCAGTGCGTTTTGGTATTCGCCAAACGTCGATATCTGAACAAGAGCCGTTGCAAACCTAGAGTCAGAAATACGCTCGCCCTTTATTGCAGCTGCAATCAGCTTCTCCTGATGCTCGCTGAGTTTTATGTCCTCTGTATCGGGTAAGCTAGACACTGATGCTCGCCACAAGATGCTGACCAAAAACAGTTTGAGAGAGTAACCATCCTCAACACCCAACTGAATCTCGCGCGTAGAGTGATTAGGCAACATTGCTGACAAGCTTTGGAAAATAGGTGGAACGCCATTCCAAGAGCGCCATACCATCTTATGCTTCTTTAGAATTCTGATAGCTCTGGTATCTATTCTCTCTAGATAGTCCTCGCCCTCACGCGTAACCATGCTTTTGTCATACCAGCTTGACCAACGCTTTGTTCCGCCTGAACCTTTTGATGACTGCACTAAAGGCACACCGCTTTTTGACGGTCGTGTTAGTGCCTGCGGGATGATGTGGCTTTTTACATATTGACCCTCAGTACCCGTGAGCTTGCAGATACCTAACGATTTACATTGAAATTTTTTGCCACTCAAACATCCAACTCCTCCACAAACCGTGCATTCTCCTGAATATACTGGAACCGCAACTCCGGTTTCTTCCCCATCAGACGCTCCACCAGATCGGCGGTATCCCCCGGCACATCATCATGCACGGTGACGCGGATCAGTTTGCGGGTCGTGGGGTCCATCGTGGTTTCTTTAAGGTCCTTGGCGTCCATTTCGCCCAAGCCTTTGAACCGCTGGACGTCGATCTTGCCTTTGCCGCCAAGGCCTTTGGCCATGACCGCCTCTTTCTCGGCGTCGTCGGCCACATAGACGCGGCGCGCGCCCTGCGTCAGGCGGTAGAGCGGCGGGCAGGCCAGATAGAGGTGGCCGTTGTCGATCAGGGGCCGCATCTGCGTGAAGAAAAACGTCATGAGCAGCGACGCGATATGCGCGCCGTCGACGTCGGCGTCGGTCATGATGATGATTTTCTCGTAGCGCAGGTCGTCAATGTTGAATTTCGTGCCCATGCCGACACCCAGCGCCTCGCAGAGGTCGTTGATTTCGGCGTTGGTCGTCAGTTTCGATGAGGCCGCCCCCAGCACGTTCAAAATCTTGCCCTTGAGCGGCAAAAGCGCCTGATTGACGCGGTTGCGCGCGCCTTTGCCCGAACCACCCGCGCTGTCGCCCTCGACGATGAAAAGCTCCGTTCCCGCGCGGTCCTTGCTGGTGCAATCCGTCAGCTTGCCGGGCAGGCGCAGTTTCTTGGTGGCCGATTTGCGGGCGGTCTCTTTTTCCTGACGACGGCGCAGGCGTTCTTCGGCGCGCAGCACCAGAAAATCGAGGATCGCGCCTGCGGATTTCGTGTCATTGGCCAGCCAGTTGTCAAAGTGGTCGCGCACCGCCCCTTCGGTCATTTTCGCGGCGATTTCCGAGGACAGCCGGTCCTTGGTCTGCCCCACAAAGGCCGGATCGCGGATAAAGCAGGACACAAGCGCGCAGCCGCCCGAGGTCAGGTCCTCGCGGGTGATTTGCGCGGCTTTCTTGTTGTTGGAGAGTTCACCGTAGGCTTTGATCCCCTTCAGGATCGCGGCCCAGAAGCCGCTGACATGCGTGCCGCCTTCGGGCGTGGGCACAGTGTTACAATAGGACTGGATGAAACCGTCGCGCACGGGCGTCCAGTTGATCGCCCATTCCACCTTGCCGGGTTCGCCGAATTTTTCGTTAAAGTCCACGGTGCCGGCAAAGGGTTTGTCGGCGTAGGTGGATGCGGTGCCCAGCGTTTCCTTGAGGTAGTCCGACAGGCCGCCGGGGAAGTGGAAGGTGGCCTCGAGCGGGGTTTCCTTGTCGTCGATCTCGGACTTCCAGCGGATTTCGACACCCGAAAAGAGGTAGGCCTTGGAGCGGATGGAGGCAAAGAGGCGGGCGGGTTTGAACCGCTGGCTGCCGAAGATTTCCGCATCCGCGTGGAAGGTGACCGTGGTGCCGCGCCGGTTTTGCGTGGGCCCCAGTTTTTGCACCGGCCCCAGCGGGATGCCGCGCGAAAACCGTTGTTCGTAAAGTTCCTTGTTGCGCGCCACCTGCACGACCATGCTGTCGGACAGCGCGTTGACCACCGATGCGCCCACACCGTGCAGACCGCCCGACGTCTGGTAGGCCTTGCCCGAGAATTTGCCGCCCGCATGGAGCGTGCAGAGGATGACTTCGAGTGCGGATTTGTCAGGGAATTTCGGGTGCGGATCAATCGGGATGCCGCGCCCGTTGTCTTTGATCGTCACGGAATAATCCGCGTGCAGTTCCACCTCGATCCGGTTGGCATGCCCTGCGACCGCTTCGTCCATGGAGTTGTCCAGCACCTCGGCCACCAGATGGTGCAGCGCGCGTTCGTCCGTGCCGCCGATATACATGCCGGGGCGTTTGCGCACAGGTTCCAGCCCCTCAAGCACCTCGATGCTGTCGGCGTTGTAGTCGTCGGGGCTGGCCCCGGAGAGGAGGTCGTTGGCCATGGTACTGCTCATTTCTTTGGTTTGGGACATAATGGCAGGCGCGCGTGCAGGGGGCAATCTCGAATGCTTGCGGATTGTGTGCGGCGGGCTAGTTTAGCGTCAAACACCAGGAGGACGATATGCGCGTATTTTTCACAGGCGGCAGCGGCAAGGCGGGACGTCATGCGATTACCTATCTGCAGGCGCAGGGCCATACAGTCGTGAATGTGGACCGTGTCCCGTCAGGGCTTGATGTGTCGGAATTGCTGGTTGATTTGTGTGATGCGGGGCAGGTGATTGGCGCGATGTCGCAATACGCCGATTTTCACGAGCTGGAGCCGGGCACAGGCGTGCCGAAATATGATGCTGTAGTGCATTTTGCCGCCGTGCCGCGCGTGATGATCGGCACCGATGGCGAATGTTTTCGACAGAATACGCTGAGCACCTATAATGTGATCGAGGCGGCGGTAAAGCTGGGCATCCCCAAGGTGATTTTTGCCAGCTCCGAGACGACCTATGCCGTTTGCTTTGCCGATGGTGAGCTGAAACCTGAATACGTGCCCATTGATGAGGACCACCCGACCGTCCCCCATGACAGCTATGCCATGTCCAAAGTCTGTAACGAGGTGACGGGCAAATCGTTCCAGGCGCGCAGCGGCATTGATATCTACGGGCTGCGGATCAACAATGTGATCGAGCCGCATGAATACGCCACCCAGTTCCCTGCCTATATGGCTGACCCCGCCCTGCGCCGCCGCAACATCTTTGCCTATATTGATGCCCGCGATCTGGGTCATATGGTGGATTGCTGCCTGAAAACTGATGGTCTGGGGTATGAGGTCTTCAACGTCTCGAATGATGATCTGTCGGTGGGGATCACATCAGACGAGGTGATCGAACGGTTCTATCAAGGCGTGCCTGTAAAGCGCGATATGCGCCCAGATGAGACGTTTTATGCCAATGACAAGGCCAAGCGGATGGTCGGATTTGCGCCCAAACATTCCTGGCGCGAAGTCTTGAGGTGACTTCAAAGCCGCCGCTCTTTGCGGGCTATCTCGGGGCGGATTATGACGCTCTGCCGCCCGTGGTGCGGGATTTGCATGATCTGCGCGGCCCTGCCATCTGGCGCGGGCGGGCCAGCGTGACGCGGGGTGCGTCGTTTTGGGCGCGGCTGATTGCCTTTGCATTCCGGTTTCCGCCTGCGACAGATGATATTGATGTGACGGTCACAATGACGCCGCGACAGGGTGGTGAGTTGTGGCAGCGCCAGTTCGGCGCTGCGCGGTTTTGGTCTTTCCTGCGCGTGCAGGACGGGCACATGACCGAGCGTTTCGGTCCCTTTACCTTTACGCTGGGGCTGCACGTAGCAGACGGGCAATTGCATTTTCCGGTGCAGTCGGGGCGCGTGGGGCCTCTGCCTTTTCCACGCTTTCTTTTGCCAGTCAGTGTGGCGCGGGAATATGAAGATGCGGGGCAGTTTCATTTTGATGTGGCGCTGTCGGCCCCCATCACAGGTGCGCCGATGGTGCATTATCGCGGGTGGCTTGCGCCTACAGCGTGACCACAGATTTTTCGACGAAAAATCTTGGGGCTCTCAGGTCAATTTTTGGCAAAAAATTGATCGCTGCGGGGCGGTGGCTGCAAGCGCATTGTCGATGCTCCAAGATATCCCTACATAGGCGACATGCGTATTTTGCTTCCCCTTCTTGCCGCTTTGGCCGTGCCCGTCACCGTGGCGGCCCACCCGCATGTGTTTGTGCAGGCACAGGTCACCGTCGTCTTTGATGAGGCCGGCGACATGGGGATCAAGCTTGATTGGCAATATGACGATCTGTTTTCGCTTCTGGTGACAACTGATCTTGGCATCGACATGGATGGCGATCTGGTCCTGACCGCTGATGAACAGGCCCTGCTCGAGAGCCAGATTGCAGCTTGGCCCCCCGAATATGCCGGTGATCTCGAGGTCGCGCAGGGTGGTGCGGTGCTGGCTTTGGGGGAAAAGCAGGATCATCGCATGACCTATGTTGAGGGGCTTTTTCTGGAAACACATCTGCGGCCCGTACCGGATGTGCCCGATCGCGCGTCACCGCTGCAGATACGGGTGTACGACCCCAGTTTTTACACCGCTTATGATTTGCGCCGTCCTGTGCTGATCGAAGGGCGCGATGATTGCAGCGCCGAGATCATTCCCGCCGATATTGATGCCGCCTATGCGCTGGCAGAAAGCCTGCTTGACGGGCAAAGCGCTGATGAGGTTGGCCCCGACGACTACTTCCCAGCCATTGGCGATGCGTTCGCGGACACGATTGTTGTGACATGCGCTGGCCCGCTCTGATCCTTGCGGCCTTCGGGGCGCTGGCGCTTTGGCTTTGGGGCTTTGGCGGGGCGGATCAGGTAACGCGCTATGCCAGTGCTGCCCAGCGCGATGTGCAAAACGCCATGGCTGCGGCCCTGCGCGGATTGCGCGCAGGTGAGCCGGGGGCGCTGGCCACGCTTTGGGGGCTGTGTTTCGCCTACGGGTTTGTCCACGCCGCGGGGCCGGGCCATGGCAAGCTGGTGATTGGTGGCTATGGCGCAGGCACGCGGGTCCCTGCGCGGCGCTTGGCAGGGCTGGCGCTGGGTGCCTCACTGGCGCAGGCGCTGACAGCGGTGCTGCTGGTTTACGCGGCCGTCTTTGTGTTCGGCTGGGGACGCGAACAGATGACAGGGGTGGCCGATGATGTGCTGGCCCCGCTCAGCTATGCATTGATAGGCGCAGTAGGTTTTTGGCTCATGCTGCGGGGCCTGCGCCATTTGCGACCCAAGCATGACCATGCCCATGCGGGCAACAGTGACGTCTGTGCCTCTTGCGGACATGCCCATGGGCCGACAATGGAACAGGCCGAGACTGTGCGTTCCTGGCGGGATGCGCTGGTGGTGATCGGCACGATTGCGATCCGGCCCTGCACAGGCGCGCTGTTCCTGCTGATCCTGACGTGGCGGTTGGGCATCGACTGGGCGGGGATCATTGGGGCCTTTGTCATGGGTCTTGGCACCGCGAGCATTACCGTGATGGTGGCCTTCGCCGCTGTTAGGTTGCGCGAAAGCGCCTTGCAGTTGGTGCAGCACGGGGCGGTGGCGCGGACCCTGGCCTGGGCCGAGATTCTGGCGGGTGCGATTGTCGTCTTGCTTGCCAGTCAATTGGTGCTGCGCAGCATCTGATTGCACTTTACCGGCACGCGGAACGGGCCTAAGGGTTTGGCCATGCAACCTGTCGCACAAACATATCAAGACCACAGCCGTGCGATCTGGAAACTGGGGATGCCCCTGATCCTGAGCAATCTGGCGCAGTTTGCCATCCATATCACCGATACGGTGATGCTGGGCTGGTATGATGTCACTGCACTTGCCGCCTCGACCATCGCCGGCACATTGTTCTTTGTCATCTTCATCGTGGGCGCAGGGTTCGCGCAGGCGGTCACACCTTTGGTGGCTTCGGCTGCGGAACAGGGTGATGAAGTGCAGGTACGACGCGTCACGCGGATGGGGTTGTGGTTGTCGATCTTCTACGGGTTCATTGTCACGATCCCGTTCTTCTGGGCCGAAGACATCCTCATCGCCATCGGACAGGATGCCGAGGTGTCGCGGCTGGCCCATATCTATCTGCAGATCGTGATCTGGCAGATGATCCCTGCGCTGATCGTCATGACGTTCAAGTCCTTTCTGGCGGCACTTGAACACACGGCGATTATTCTGTGGGCGACGATCGGGACTGCGGTGCTGAATGTCTTTATCAATTATGCGCTAATCTTCGGAAACTGGGGTATGCCGGAACTGGGGATCACGGGGGCCGCGATTGCGTCTTTGAGTGTGACGCTGATCACGGTTCTGCTGTTGATGATCTATATCCTGCGTGTCCTGCCGCAATTTGAACTGTTCAAGAATTTCTGGCGCAGTGACAGCGCAATCCTGCGCCGTGTGTTCATGCTGGGCTGGCCCATTGGTGCCACGTCGCTGGCCGAGGGCGGGTTGTTCAGCGCCTCTGCCATCATGGTCGGCTGGATCGGGCCGATTGAGCTTGCCGCACATGGCATCGCGATCCAGTTGGCCAGCCTGACATTCATGGTTCATATCGGTTTCAGTCAGGCGGCCACTGTGCGGGCGGGCCGTGCCTTGGGGCGACGGGATGAATTATCGTTGCGCCGTGGCGGCATGACGGCGATCGGGATGTCGGCGATCTATGCGGTGATCACATCGCTCATTTTTCTGGCGATGCCAGAGTTCTTGGTGTCGCTCTTCATCGACCCCAATGAACCGGAACGCGCCAATTTGCTGCGCATCGGTGCGAGCCTTGTGATGGTTGCCGCCCTGTTCCAACTGGTGGACGGGTTGCAGGTGCTGGCGCTCGGCCTGTTGCGCGGTGTGCAGGATACAGCCGTGCCAATGGTCATGGCGGCGATCAGCTATTGGGTGATCGGATTGCCGGTCAGCTATCTGCTGGCCTTTACCTTGGGCTTTGGTGCGGTGGGGCTGTGGCTGGGTCTCGTGATCGGGTTGGCCATCGCCGCAGCACTGCTTTTGTGGCGGTTCTGGGGGAGATCGGTGAAGATCGCCCCGCAGGTCCTAGCCGAGTAGTTCGAGGTCGCGCATCCGCAGGCGCGGGTGCTCCATCAATCCAAAGTCTTCAAAACCGCGTTTGTGGGGGAAGAGCGAGAGATATTCGCGCAAGGCATCGCCCCGCAGACCGAGGTTGAAGGCGGAACCCGGATGCAGTGTTTCGATCTCCAACCCGTTGACTACGACACAGCGCTGCCCGGCAAATCCGAACTGGAAGACGCTGACGGGCGTTGCAGGCTCAAGGCTGAGCACAGTGTTGCCGTCGACAAAGTCGGCAGCGGGGATGAAGGCGGCATCACTGCCAGCTACGCGGCGGATACCGTTCGCACGGTGTAGCAGACGGGCCGATGGCCCCAGCACCAGATCCTGCGACGGGCGGCTGTAGCCGAAGGCGTCGCCGGTGATCCGTGTCATCATGGGTTGCTTTGAATTGGCCGCATTTGTTGCGGGACCAAGCGTGATCCGGCCACGCCACAACAGCTTTTCATAGCTGCCATCGGCAAGGCGGACATCGTCGCCCGGCATTACGTCTTCGACAGACATAAAGCCGTTCTGGGTCTGCACGATTGCCGCATGGCCGAGGACGGAGAACGCTTCCTCAAAGGCCGGATGGGCGCGGGCAATGGTGTTAAACTCGTTAAAGCGGCCTTGCGCATCAAGGTACATCACCTCGTATTTGCGCTGCGCAACATCGCTGTTTTGCGTTTTCGCATGTTGCCGCTGGGCAGGCGTAAGCCTGATTTGCTGGCTGAAAATATCGATTGCATGCTGCGTGCCGGAAGTCGGGGAGGGTTCCATCAAAAAAGCCTTTTCAGAGCTGACGTCATCTGCTGTCCCACCAACAACATCTGAGCAATAGTTACAGTTGTTCTGATTTGCGGGGCACGGATGCCCGGCAAATCGATGCAACCAAGACCTGCCCCAACACACGGCGCAGTATCGTTCGGATGGCTGCATCTTCCTTTTTTGCCCGGTGCCACCTGCCGCAAAGGGCAGTAAAGGTCCAAGGCGGGGCGCGTTAAGCGCCCTGTGCGATGCGTTCGAGAGGTTGCACTGTATCGCCTGCATTTTCTGAACGGCGTGCGATCATGGCTTCACGCAGGCTGCCACGTGCCCAAGGCATTGGCGTGTCATATGTGGCGACTGCAGCTTCGAGTGACTTCTGCCAGCGGCTTTTCATGGTGATACCTCTTTTTTCTTGGTGCCCTTTATGGGCGCTGATTGAGGATCAGGATGCGAGATCATACTGGCGAGATTTTGACCAACTGAGGAAAAGATTCAGTCGCGCGCATTAATTCGGCAAAAAGGGCGGATATCTTTGATAATTATAGAAATTATCCAAGGCTGGAGTGTGCCGAAGAGATGCTTGTTTAACAAACCTAGGCAGGTCTTGCCTCATTTCGTTAAACAGCGCCGGTTTACAGCCTTATTGCTGCAATGAGCCGTCCATAGTCGGCCTGCCGTTCATGGACGCTGCGCCGGTAGCTGTAGAATCGGTCAGGATGTGCGTAGGTGCAATGATGTGTCCATGAGGCTGACGCAATACCGCATTGCTTGAGCTTGAAAAGCCCGAAGGCAGGCAGGTCAAAGAAGGAGCGGTCGCCTTTGCCTTGTCTGAAGAAGCGGTCGAATTGGGGATCAGTGGAAACGAATGTGTCGTAGAACTCTGGCCCGACCTCATAGTTGGCCTGACTGATACAGGGGCCGATGACCGCCACGATGTTGGCGCGCGTCGCACCCAGGTTTTCCATCGCGGCGACGGTCGCCTCAAGCACGCCGTTGACGGCCCCTTTCCACCCCGCATGTGCCGCCCCGATCACGCCCGCCTGCGTATCTGCAAACAGCACGGGCTGGCAGTCGGCGGTCAGGACGGAGAGCGCGACGCCCTTGGTGGCGGTGACCAGCGCGTCGGCTTTGGGGGCGGGTGTCACGGGTGTGCCCAGTGTGACGACATCGGCCGAATGAACCTGATGCACACCGACAAGTTTTTCCGCATCTACGCCCAGCGTTTTTGCAACGCGCGCGCGGTTGATCGCAACGATCTCGTGCTGGTCCGAGCTGCCATAGCCGCAGTTCAACCCCGCAAACACGCCAGAGGATGCGCCACCTGCGCGGGTGAAGAACCCGTGCGGCACATTTTCCAGAAGCGGCGAGGTAATAATGTCGAGCGTCATGGCTCCAGTCCGGGAGGTGGTGTTGCGGTTGACGGATAAAGGCCGATCACTTTGAAAAGGTCGCCCATTTCGGCAGGGTGGGTCAAGCGCCGATGTGCGGCGATATGGGCCGTGCGGGCCTCACCTGCCAGTTTCGCACCAAGCGCCTGTGCGCGGGCGGTGATCCCGAGGCGTTCAAGGAAGACGCCTTGGGAGGTCAGGCGCGTATATTTGGCAGGGGCGGCATGGGCGGCGATCGCAGCGAAATCGACATGCGCGGTCAGGTCAGCCTGGCCCGGGGTTGCAAGCGGTTCGCTGTAGGATTGGGATTGCAGCGCTTGCAGCGTGTCGCCCAGTGACTGCCAGTCACCGTAGTCGATGATCAGCGCGCAACCGCCGGATCTTTCAATCTGTGCGCCGATGGTTTCCGTGATGGCGGGAAGGGAGGGGCAAATCTCGACCAGATCACCCTCTGTCGTGTCTGTGAGGCGGTCTTCGACTGCCGCGATGGGTGCCGCTGCTGAGAGCCCGAAGGCGAGCGCACCATCCGTCACGCCGACCATCTTTTCGCGCCAGCCGTCGCCGCTGCGGATGAATTGGCGGATCGGCAGGGCGTCGAAGAATTCATTGGCAATCAGGTAGAGCGGCGCGTCGGGCAGTGTCGCGATACTGTCGTGCCATGTGGCGTGCGCAATGCGCGCGCTCTGGGCTTTGCGCAGTGTGGGGGAGGTCTCGACCAGATGAACCGAGAGTGCCTGGTGAAAGCCCGGCACGCCGCGTGTGGCGCGCAGGGCGTCCTGCATCAGGGTCCCGCGACCGGGGCCAAGTTCGGCCAGCGTGATCTGCGCGGGTTGTCCTTGGTCGATCCAGGCTTGGGCCAGTGCCAGCCCGATCAGCTCGCCGAACATCTGGCTGATCTCGGGGGCTGTGGTGAAATCGCCCGCAGCCCCGAAGGGATCGCGCGTGGCGTAATAGCCGTGCTCGGGGTGCATCAGGCAATCGGCCATATAATCGGCCAGAGTGATTGGTCCGGTCCGCGCGATGCGGGCGATCAGCAGATCACCCAAGGCGGTCATTTGCGTGCGGCCCTGATCACAACGGCAAGGCCCACGAGGATCATCGGCAGGGTCAGTGTCTGGCCCATGGTCAGCCCGTAGCCGCCGATGTGGAACGCCAGACCCAGTTCATTGCCGGCGCTGACGAATTGTGCGTCCGGCTGGCGCACGAATTCCACAAGGAAACGCGCGATGCCGTAGCCCGTGAAGAAGACGCCCGACAAAAGCCACGGTTTCTTCAACCCGCCAAAGCGGAAGGCGAGCAGGATCAGGATCGCGCCCAGCAGCAGCCCTTCAAGCCCCGCCTCATAGAGTTGCGATGGGTGACGCACGCAAGGCTCTAACGCGGTTGCGCAGGCTTGGGCGGCTTGGCCCGGGAAGATCACACCCCACGGCAGATCGGTCTGGCGGCCCCAGAGTTCGGCGTTGATGAAATTGGCGATACGCACCAGCAAGATCGCGGGGGTGGCGGCCACGGCGATGATATCGGCCAGATCGGAGAGCGGCACCTTATGGCGGCGGCTGAAGAGGCAGACCGCCACAACGACGCCCAGGAAACCCCCGTGAAAGGACAGACCGCCCTCCCATATCTTGATGATATCCAGCGGTGCGGCCAGAAAATCGGCGGGTTTATAGAACAGCACATAGCCCAGACGTCCGCCGCCAATGACACCGACAACGATATAGGTCAGCAGGTCTTCGAGTTGGGACACCTGCATCGGCGCGCCATTGCGCCACAATGCGGGGCGTTTCAGGGCCAGTTTGATCAGCTGCCAGCCAATCGCGATCCCCACGATATAGGCCATCGCGTACCAGCGCAGGGCAATAGTGACGCCGAAGAGCGTGAACGAGAAAATCTCGGGCGAGATATCGGGGAAAGGAATGGCTGCGAACATGGGGCTATTCCTTGTCTGGCGGTGCGGCAAAGTCAACCGCTCTTGCCTTGGGTTGTAGCCTTGGGCGCAAAGGCCCATATAAAGGACAAGCACCAGATTGGAGAGCACCATGCAGAGCAACAACAAAATCCTTGATGACATCAGCCAGTTGATGACCAACGCCATGGGCGTGGCCCAGGGTGCCAAGGACGAGGCGCAGACCGCGATGAAGTCCATGATGGACCGCTGGCTGGCCGACCGCGATTTCGTGACCCGCGAAGAATTCGACGCGGTCCGTGCGATGGCGCAGAAAGCGCGCGAAGAGAATGAGGCGCTGAAAGCCCGTATTGAAGCGCTGGAAAAATAGGTCGGGTCCTGCCGCCGCGATACTTGAGTGGCGGGGGAGCCCCGCCCTACCGTCCTTCACTTTCGCGCGTGAGCGTGACCAGCTGTGCGCAGGTGCAGCGGATGTTCGGTTTGAGCACCTATTGCTCTTGCTGGAGGGCGTGCGAAAGGCTTCTTTGACCAATGAGGCAAAACCCTTCAACACTGTTTGGCTTGTGAACGAGGTTTGTAGCGGCGCAAAACGGTCTATCGCCGAGCCCTTCCAGAAATGAGCGTTCTTGGAAAGGGCTGCACAGTTTTGAACTATGCAGCCCGTTTCAGATCAGTTCACGTTTGCTGTTAGCCAATTTTTCATAAGCTCAATTTCACCAACCTGAGCTTCCATGATTTCCTCAGCAAGTTTAATCATTTTGGGATCATCGCCATGGTCGATCAGGACCTGCGCCATGTCGATGGCACCTTGGTGATGCGCAATCATGCCACAAGCGAATGCGACATCGGGATCTTCATTCATCATACCTTGCTCCATGGCAGGCATGGTAATCATCATCTTTCGCATATTCACCTGAACATGTTCGGGAGAGTTGCTGAGGTCAGCGCTCTCGGGCGCCATCATTCCATCACTATGGCCCATGGCTGAATGGTCCATGGCTGAATGGTCCATTTCACCCATTGTGGAAGATGTGATGCACTGTTCGGGAAGCTGGAATTCAGTATCTTGAGCCAAAGCTGGGAGCGAAAATGCTGCCGCTGCGAGCGCTGTTGCAAGGGATAACTTCACAAAGTTCATATTGAGTTTTCCTTAGAGTTTGAACGCAGAGTGGGCGCAGATGCGAACCCAACAAACTCATAGCTAATCCTTCCAGCAAGTGGAGGGTCAAATACTAACGCATCACAGCTTCGAGAGCGTCCAGACCGCCAGACCAATTACCGACGTTCGCTATTCATCACTTCATTCAGTATATGCGTTCCCAAAACCACCGTTCCTTGAACAGCTCGCCTAAACGGACCTTGGCGCACATCGAACCAAGGTCTAAAAAGTCCGAACAGCCGACCTTCACCTAAGACCCGCCCAAAGATGATACCAGATTACCCAGCAGCACTGCTCAGTCTTTCGTCGTGACCTTCTTGGTCACCGAGTGGAGATAACGGGTGCTGTTTTCCACAAGTCCGGTAAGCGACGGGGTTCCGGAACACGAATAGCGATGACGTCCGGCAAAGGACATCATCGCTGTCGTTTCAAGCACCCGGTGTCTAGACCAGGTTCTGGGTATGCATCCCGTCGGTCGGCGCACAGGCCGGAAAGCCGTATTGCGGGCCGGGTGCGACGCAATCCCAATAGACGACATCGCCCGGGTTCACCATTTTGGTGGCATAGCTTTCGCCCAAAGAGCCGGAGTCATGTGGGTTTGGATAGCCGTTGATCGACCAGAACCAGAACGGTGCATGCGATGTAAGCGCCTGTGGAGGCGCCGTATAGGTTGTCCCATGAATATCGAACGATCCGATGATCCGCTTGGGATCAAAATGAGGATCATCTGCAAAGCTCAATGCGAAATTACCCCCTTGTGACGAAGATACGCTGGGCTGATGGCTGCTGGTGATCTGATCCATTATGTCTGAAATCAGAGCAGGCCCGGCCAGCGGTGCGCTTTGCCAAACAGCGATGTTCTGGAAAGGGGATTGCCCGGGGTTAGCCGGGTCCGGGCCCCAGCTTACGGCAATCGAAACCGTTCCGGCACAGGCCTCGGGGGATGCCAGCGCGCTGATACTTTGCTGCCGCATCACATTATACAGCATTTTCGTGGCCTGACGGTATCCGGACAACGGGCGCACAACGGAATACCCGTTTGTAGAGGCGGTACTTGCCTCGACCATAACACGGCGCAGAACCGACCATTGCGCCTTGCTGAGACCGGCGTTGCCGCCGATTGTCACAGGATCCGCAAGGAATTTGCGTAGAAGCGCATCGTCGCTCAACAGGTTTCGCAGGAACATGCTAAATACATCGTTCATTAAATCTCTCCTAGTTTCTGTGCAGGATAGCACACGCATAGGTTGAGATAGGCTGCGATATTATCTGTGCGCTGTGACACAGTCGTGCAAGTATAGGACCACCGTTTGATCTATGCTCTGGGAAATGCGTCGGGTTGTCTGCGGACAGCACCAAAGGAAGATTTATCTCTTGAGGGTATCCGGGTTTGACCCGTCTTACTCCTAAAACTCCGCCAGATACGCCACCAGAATATCAAGCGCGGCCTGCAAATCGTCTTTTGCGACCATCTCGGTGACTGTGTGGATGTAGCGTGTGCCAACGACAATCCCCACCGCGCGTGCGCCAGCGGCCGCTTGTTGGGCGGCTGCGCCGTCCTGTCCGCCTGCAGCGAGCATCGTGCGCTGGTAGGGGATCTTTTTCTTGTTCGCGAGGGCTTCGATGTCGGCCACCAGTGCTTTGTCGGCGATGAACGAGCTGTCGCGCACGTGCAGGCCGAACCCTTTGCCCTGATGTGTCGTGGCATCCTTTTCTGGGATGCCGGGTGTATCGCAGGCCAGTGTCACGTCGATGCCCAGCCCGATGTCGGGTTTGATCGCATAGGCGGCGGTGCGGGCGCCACGCAATCCGACCTCTTCCTGACAGGTAAAGGCCACGTGGATTTCGGCACCACGCCCCTTTTTGCCCAAGGCCCTGATCGCTTCGATCCCGAGCCAGCAGGCGATGCGGTTATCCAGCGCCTTGGAGACGAATTTATCGCCCATTTCCAGAAAGGGTTCGTCCATGACGACGTAGTCGCCGATTTTCACGATATCCTTTGCGGCTTTGCCAAGACCCAGGTCGACAAAGAATTCCCCGACTTCGGGCACTTTCTTGCGGTCCTCGGGGGCCGATATATGGACCGGTTTGCCGCCGGGGTTCATCACGCCTTTGAAATCACCCTGATCGGTGCAGACCAGCACACGGCGTGAGAAAAGGTTACGGGGGTCAAAGCCGCCAACAGGCTGGAGATAGAGAAAGCCGTTCTTGTCGATGTGGCTGACCAGAAAGCCGATCTCGTCCATATGGCAGAGCAGCATGATCTTGGGTGCGCCTTTCTTCTTGGCATCGCGGCGGCACAGAAGCGAACCCATAGGGTCTGTTTCAATGTGATCGAAAAGACCTTCGATTTCCGAAGTGATCAGGTCGCGGACCCGTTCTTCATGTCCGGGCACGCCGGGCATTTCGCAAAGCCGTTTAAGAAGGTCGGTGTTCATCGGGTGCTCCCTTGTGTCGCTCAGCATCAAAGTGCGCGCTGGCTGGGCAGAAGGCAATTATCCACATGAATTTTTTGTGTCACATCACTTATCCCCAAAAAATTACTTTACAGCTGCGTCTTTTACGGGCCACGATATGTAGTAGGGGATAAACGTGAACAACACCGCCCCTAGAGCAGGCACCTAGCGCTTGGGCACTGCCATGACCCATGCGCCAAAGCAGTGAGGCCGAGCATATGGCATTGTCCGAACATTACCTTGAGGCTGATGATCTTCACCCTATTGATCTGGTGGAGCACATCGCAGAACACCATGCATGGGAATTTGACCGCATCCATGACGACCAGATCGCCATGGCCGTTGAAGGCCAGTGGCGCACATACTCTATCACGCTGGCTTGGTCTGCCTATGACGAGACCCTGCGCCTGATCTGCACCTTTGATATGGAGCCCCCCGCAGACAGGATGCCGGCGCTCTATGAGACGCTCAACACGATCAACGACCGCTGCTGGGCGGGGGCCTTTACGTGGTGGGCCGAGCAAAACCTGATGGTGTACCGCTACGGGCTGATGCTTGCGGGTGATCAGGTTGCGGGGCCGGACCAGATTGATACGATGATCGGCGCCGCTGTGGCAGCTTGCGAGCAGTATTACCCTGCAATCCAGTTGGTCACATGGGCCGAGCGCACGCCTGAAGAGGCCGTACAGGTGGCGATCGGCGGGGCCTACGGGCGCGCCTAACCGGACAAAAGACAGTCTTTATGAAAAGGGGCAGGCCACGCCGTTGGTCTGCTCTTTTTGTGTTTACGACAGGATTTGCTGCTGTTTCCGGCCACATATGACGCGCCGCTGATTGACGCGTAGACATGCACAGTTCGCCATACATGCAAGCGGCCAAGAACCTTGTCACCTCAATGGCTTATTCGCAGCATATGGCTGGATAAATCAGTGAAAGCTACAGTTTTACAGGCTTTGCAGGCGCGGTCTTGCGGGTGTCGGCCTGCCCCAAAAAGTTTCGAAAACAACCACGAACTGGACACAATTATAGCTAAATACTCTGCTTTGTATCGCAAAGTGAGATGTGATGAGTAGTGAATGGATTTGATGCGTGGCTTGCCTCTGGACAGACCTTTTTCGGGTCTTTGGTAGCTGCCCTGAACTTAGGGAGATGAAGTGTTGACATATATACGCAAGACCGCTCGCGAATTCTCCGAGGCAGTGCGCGCATTTTCCTATGGTCGTTTTTCAACTTCGTCGCGGTCCCTTGCAGATGTGTCAGGCATTGTAGGGGCGCGTTGGATTGGAAGCGCCGAAAGATCGTCGGTCAACTTTCGCGCAGTGGCACCACGTGCCCGCAAACACGCCGACCGTAACCGTGCGATCAACCGTCACCAGAAGGTCCGGGTCTCCAATACGGTGGATGATCAAATTTTGTGCAGCGAACCGCAGCTCATGCGGGAGCTAACTTGTTGATCTTAGGTCAATAAGTGAATTTTATAAGCTAGGAACCATGCAATGCTAATCAAAGACAAGACAAGCCCCCGCAAGATCAAGAGCCCCGCATCACAGCTGCGCGGCGTTTCGAAAATCGCGTTAGTTGCGCTTGCCGTGACGGCTGCGCCGTCCGCGGGCATCTTTACCGCAGAACCCGCAGTGGCACAGCGCATTGACCAGTCTCTTTACAATGGCGGGAAGGCCCGGGTTAACCGCTCAGCCAGCCTGCGTACACTGACTGAAGCAGTGGCGTCTGCCAGTTGCCGGGTGAACGCCGGAATCGGTGCCGAGAGCGCGCAAGTCCAACTGGCCTCTGTACGCGCGGACTTTGACAAGATTATTGATGGCTTGATGAACGGGAACGCCGCCCTTGGCATGCCGGGTGCTGAAGGCAGTGCGCGCACGCTGAACGCCTTGACCACCACCGCAGAATTCTGGGGGCCGCTGGATGCAGCGGCGCAGCGTTTGGCATCCGGTGCTGGCACAGATGATGATGCCGCAACAATCAAAGCAGGATATGCCGACCTGTTCGAACAGACCGAAGTGTTGGCAGCCGTTGTTGCCGGGCAGTACACTGACCCGTCGCAGCTTTTGCAGAGTGACGCGACTGTCCTGAACTTTGCCGTCAGACAGCGCGCCCTTGCCTATCGCATGTCCCGTGCAATGTGTGAACTTGCAACTGGTACGGCGTCCGGGGATGCGCAGCAGGAATTGGCAACATCTGTCGATCAGTTCCAGCAGACGCTTCTTGCGCTCCGCGACGGCTTCCCGGGTGCGGGCATCAATCCTCCGCCGAATGATGCCGTTCGCGCCAGCCTTGAGAGCACCTACCAGATCTGGCTCGACCAGCGCGGGATCTTCGAGGCGGCTTTGGCCGGGCAGACACCATCATCCCAAGATGTCGATGCCGCAGCCGCTTTGTCGGATGCGCTGTCGATCGCGATGAACAATACCATCACACTCTACCTCATCGCGACGCCCGGTCAGGACGGTGTCTACCGGGTGCCGCTTGAGGCCTACGCCCGTGAAGAACTGAGCAACTGGCTCACAAATCCGGACATGATCGCAGCGATCAAGGCGCAGAACGCAGAGCATGATGGCTTGTCAGAAGATGAAGTGATCGCACTTGACCAGCAATGGCGTGCCGAAGCGAGCGCAGGTGGCGGGCCACTGGTTGATAAACTCCTGTCGGCACCGGTGTCTGCTTGGTTGCTTGAACAGCAGGAAGCGACTGCAGGTTTTGTGACGGAAGTCTTCGTCATGGACAACAAAGGTCTGAACGTGGCGCAGAGTGCTGTCACCTCCGATTACTGGCAGGGCGACGAAGCGAAATGGCAGGAAACCTACTCAGTCGGTGCAGATGCTTTGCACATCAGCGAAGTCGAGTTCGACGACAGTACCGGTTTTTACCAGTCGCAAGGTTCAATGTCGATCACAGACCCTGAAACAGGTGAAGTGATTGGTGCGGTCACATTTGGTATCAACGTACAGAACCTGATGTAAGCGACCCCGAACGCAAGACAGCAGCCCCGCCGTGATTTCAGCTATTTAGGCTGAGCACGGCGGGGTTTTTTGTGTGATCTGTCGTCTTGGCGTTGTTGCGATACCTCGCGCAAGCGCGGCAAGTGGCGGTCGCACCTGACACAACGCATGGGCATACCTATCAAAGTCGTCTGTCGTCACTTCTCTTATTCGCAGAACGCATCTTCCAACTGCCCTTCGGCTTGGCTAACCTATTGATAGTTATTCGAGAGGTGCATCAATGAATATGACTGATGTTGCGAAACGCGGGCTTGTGTTGTTGGGCTGCGGCAAGATGGGGTCGGCTATGTTGGAAGGGTGGTTACGCACCGGATTGCCGCCGACGTCAGTTTGGGTGATTGACCCCAATCCATCGGATTGGCTCAAGGAACAGGGTGTGGCCATCGGCGGACAGATCCCGCCTAATCCGGCCGTTGCGATCATCGCGGTCAAACCGCAGATGATGGCCGAGGCGCTGCCTGACGTGAAATCCTTGGGCAACGGCAAGACATTGGTCATCTCGGTCGCTGCGGGCACCCCGATCAGCACTTTTGAGGCGGTACTCGGTCCGAAGACACCGATTGTGCGTGCCATGCCCAACACGCCCGCCTCTATCGGACGTGGCATCACCGCGATCATCGGGAATGAAATGGTGCAAGCGGATCATCTGGACCTGTCCGAGGCGCTTATGCTGTCGGTGGGCGATGTTGTCCGGCTGGATGCAGAAGACCAGATGGATGCGGTCACGGCGATTTCGGGCTCGGGTCCGGCTTATGTGTTCCATTTGATTGAATCCTTGGCCGCTGCCGGCATGGCGCAGGGGTTGTCGGCAGAGCTTTCGATGCAGCTTGCCAAGGCCACTGTCGCCGGTGCGGGTGATCTGGCCGAGCAATCGGACGAAAACCCCGCGCAGTTGCGCACCAATGTGACGTCGCCCAATGGTACAACGCAGGCCGCACTTGAGGTTCTGATGGATGCCAAGACAGGGTTTCCGCATCTGTTGCGCCGTGCGGTCGCGGCGGCGGCGAACCGGTCGCGCGAGTTGGCGAATGGGTGAGATTTCCTTTGACGATTTCCTGAAGGTCGATGTTCGCGTGGGCACCGTCCTGCGCGCCGAGGCCTTTCCCGAAGCCCGTAAGCCCGCGATCAAACTCTGGATCGATTTCGGGGGGGATATCGGTGAGAAAAAGACCTCGGCCCAGATCACCGCGCATTACGCGCCTGAGGCTTTGGTTGGCCGTCAGGTGATGGCTGTTGTGAATTTTCCGCCCCGCCAGATCGGCAAGTTCATGTCTGAAGTTCTGGTGTTGGGTCTGCCTGATGCTGATGGTGAGATCGTTTTGATCGGACCGGACCACCCCGTACCCCTAGGAGGACGTCTACATTGAAAAAACTGCTGATCACCCGCCAACTGCCCGAGGCCAATCTGGCTGCCGCCCGTGCGCGTTTTGACGTGACTGTGCGCGACACTGCCGTAGGATTGACGATGGTTGAAGCGGCGCAGGCCCTGGCGGAGTATGATGCGATTTTGCCGACTTTGGGGGATCAGTTCACCGCCGAGGCCTTTATCGGTGATCTGCGTTGTAAGGTGCTGGCGAATTTCGGGGTGGGGTATAACCACATTGATGTGGAAGCCGCGGGGATGGCCGGTGTGCTTGTCTCGAACACACCCAATGTCGTGACGGATGCCACCGCCGATATCGGGTTGACCCTGATTCTGTCCGTTTGCCGCAGGGCAGGCGAGGGCGAGCGGTTGGTGCGTGCCGATCAATGGACTGGCTGGGGCCCGACACAGATGCTGGGCACCCATGTGACGGGCAAGACCGTCGGGATCGTTGGCATGGGCCGGATCGGGCAAGCTGTGGCGCGGCGCTGTCATTACGGGTTCGAGATGCCGGTGAAATTCTATAACCGCTCTCCCAAGACTGTGGATTTCCCCGCCGAACAGGTCGAAAGCCTGACGGCATTGATGGGCGCATGCGATATCATCGTGGTCACGGTCCCCGGGGGCGGCGAGAACACGCATATGATTGATGCCGCTGCATTGGCCGCGATGAAGCCCACGGGGATCTTCGTCAATATCGCGCGCGGGGATGTTGTGGACGAGGCGGCGCTGATTGCAGCCTTGCAGGCGGGCCAGATTGCAGGCGCGGGCCTTGATGTGTTTGAACATGAACCGCATGTGCCGGACGCGTTCCGCGCGCTGGAGAACGTCGTGCTGCTGCCGCATCTGGGCACGGCCGCGCTCGAAATCCGTGAGGCAATGGGCCAGATGGCGCTGGACAATATCATCGCATGGGAAGAAGGGCGCCCGTTGCCGCAGGCCGTGTGACGGATTGCCCGCAGAACGGGTCTGGATCGCGACGCGCGCAGGGGCTATATCGACCGTAACATGCGTCACCTAGCTTATCAGTTCAGCCGCCTTTTTCTGACCTTCGCGGTACTTGTCGCGATGGCGGGTGCGGGTTTCGCGCATCGCTTTGCGACACCCGAGGTCGATGAGAGCCTGCTTGCCTATGTAGCGGCCGGTGGTGCGCTGGGCGATATCTGTAACGATACGGGTCAGGCGGACGCTGGTGCTGGCCACTGTGACGCTTGCCGTTTGGTCTACGGTGCCGTCGTCCCGAGTGCTGCGATACTTGCCCCCTCAGAGCTTGAAGCAAATCTGCTGCAGGTCGCGGGCTATGCCGCACCGGTACCATTTGCACCCGCTGCGAACCCCGCATGTCCGGTGCGCGCGCCGCCAATGGTTTGATCTTTCCCTCACTGAAATGATCAAACACCCGCGGCCCCGGAACGGACCGCACATTGGAGATACTCTTATGAAACTTATGTCCTACGCGGCGGTTGCCGCCCTTTGCGTCTTTGCGTCCACTGCAACCGCACATGAATACAAGATCGGCGATCTTGTGATCGACCATCCGATGGCTTTTGAAACCGCGCAGACCGCGCAAACGGCTGGTGGGTTCATGACCATCACGAATACCGGCGACACAGCGGATCGGCTGCTTGCGGTGGAGGCGGACTTTCCGCGTGTCGAAGTCCACACCACCGAAATGGACGGCGATGTGGCCCGCATGATCCATCTGGAAGAGGGGCTTACACTGCCTGCCGGTGAAACCGTGACGCTGCAGCCTGGCGGCTTTCATGTGATGTTCATGGGCCTTGGCGGTGATCCCTTCGAAGTAGACGAAGAAGTGCCCGCAACGCTGGTTTTCGAGAACGCAGGCCGGATTGAGGTTGTGTTTACTGTCGAAGCGCGTGGCATGAATGATCATGGTGCGATGAACCACGGTGACATGGACCACAGCACGCATCAAATGGGCAACTGATTGCCTGATGGCGGGCCGCTTCTGGTGGCCCGCCGTACCCTAGCCTTGCAGGCGATCCGCCTTTTTGCGCACCAGCACGCTGCGCAGATCATGCATGGCCATCAAGAGATCATCCGTGACCTGTTCCAGCTGCGCATCCGTCGCTTTGGCCTGCGCCCAGTGTGCCGTCAGGTTCAGATGGTCGATTGCGCGATGAATATTCTCCATGTCACGCGCCGCCAGCAGGTTCAGGCGTGCTTTGAGCCAATCGCCGATGACGCGCTCTTCGTCCGCACTCAGCGTGGCGTCGCCTTGTGGTTTGAAATCGCCACGGTTTGTGTTCACGACGGCGATCTGTTCCATCTCGATCCGGCGTTCGCGGTTTGCGGTGTTGATCCGGAACACTGCTGCGCCATTCTCGCGGATGCGGAAATAAAGCTCGGGCAGGTCGGTCATGTCAGGCCTTCGCAGAAGGTGATGATCCGCTGGCAGGCCTCTTTGAGTGCTGCATCAGACGTGGCATAGCTGACACGGAAATTGGGGGACAGGCCAAAAGCCGCCCCAAAGACGACCGCGACACCTGTTTCCTCTAACAGCGCCGTGGCGAATGTTTCGTCATTGTCGATCACCGTGCCTGCCGCCGAGGTCTTGCCGATGCAGCCTGCGATCGACGGGTAGACATAGAAGGCACCTTCGGGTTTCGGGCAGACAATGCCCGGGGCCTTGTTCAGCATCGACACCACCAGATCACGGCGGCGTTCAAAAAGCGTGTTATTCGGGGCAAGGAAATCCTGCGTCCCGTTCAGGGCCTCGACCGCTGCATATTGGCTGACGGAGCAGGGATTCGAGGTGGATTGCGACTGCACCTTGCGCATCGCTTTGATCAGCTCTTCCGGTCCTGCCGCATAGCCGATGCGCCAGCCTGTCATGGCGTAGGCTTTGGAAACGCCATTCACTGTCAGCGTGCGGTCGTAAAGCTGCGGTTCGACCTGTGCGGGCGTGCAGAATTTGAAATTGCCGTAGGCAAGATGCTCGTACATATCGTCGGTCATGATCCAGACATGGGGATGGCGCAGCAAGACGTCGGTCAGCGCTTTCAGTTCGGACCAGCTATAGCCTGCACCTGTGGGGTTGGAAGGCGAGTTGAACAGGAACCACTTGGTGTTTGGCGTAATCGCCGCCTCAAGTTGTTCGGCGGTGATTTTGAAATTCGCTTCCAGCGAAGCCTCAACCGTCACCGGCGTGCCACCGGCCAGAAGCACCATGTCCGGATAGCTGACCCAGTAGGGGGCAGGGATAATGACCTCGTCACCGGGGTTCAGGGTGGCCATGAAGGCATTATAGAGCACCTGCTTGCCGCCTGTGCCGACAGTCACTTGGGCTGGCGTATAGGCCAGATCATTGTCGCGCTTGAATTTGGCGCAGATCGCCTCTTTCAATTCGGGGATACCGTCGACGGCTGTGTATTTCGTTTTGCCTGCCGCAATGGCCGCGACGGCCGCATCTTTGATGTTCTGGGGAGTGTCGAAATCAGGCTCGCCCGCGCCAAGGCCGATCACATCACGGCCCGCGGCCTTCAGTTCGGCGGCCTTTGTTGTGACGGCGATTGTGGGGGACGGTTTGACGCGAGACAGTGTCGCAGAAAGAAAGGTCATAAGATCATCCGGTGGTAAAAAGGCGCTGTCTATGACATAGGATGCAAGACTGCCCCATGGCAAGCAATTGAAGGAGCAACCGATGGCGAGTGATCAGGACTGGTACAGCGAAGAGATTGCCACTTTTGGCGACCGGCTGGCGGGGGCACGTGAGGCGGCAGGCCTGACGCAGCAAGCACTGGCCGAGAAGTTGGGCGTGAAACCGAACACAATTGCGGCTTGGGAGAACGACACCAAGGAACCCCGCGCGAACCGTTTGCAGATGGTATCGGGTGTTATAGGTGTGTCGATGAGCTGGCTCTTGACCGGCGAAGGTGAAGGCCCCGACGCCCCCGATAGCGAAGCCGCCTTGACCAGTGATCTGGTTGATCTGCTGGCCGAGATGCGTGTGCTGCGCGGCCAGATGCAGCAATCGAGTGAAAAACTGGGGCGGCTGGAAAAGCGCCTGCGCAAAGCCTTGAAGGACCAAGATGTCTGAGACACGTGAGACAATGATCAAGCGCCTGCGGATGCGATCCATGCGGCGCGGGATCAAGGAAATGGATTTGATCCTGTCGGCCTTTGCCGACGCGCATCTGGCAGAGTTCTCTGATGAGGGCTTGGCACTCTATGACCGGCTCTTGTCCGAGAATGATCACGACATCTATGGCTGGATTGGCGGACAGTTTCCGACACCCCCCGAGTACCTTGATCTTGTGACACGGATTTCGGCAGAGGCAGAAGGGGTCACGCGGCCCGCATAAAGAGGCGGACTGTGCTTAACCGAATATTGGTTGTTTCGTTTTATCCCAAATTGCGGAGATCAAATGGAGCAACAGATTTATGAGCATTCATACCGATTTGGACGACGTCGGAACGACCGACCTGCCGGGCGCGCGCAGTGTGGCCTTCATGGATTCCTATCTTGATGCCTTGAACCTTGTTGAGCGATTGCACCGTCTGCTGCTTGATGTGATCAAGGATGAGTTTGAACGCGTCGGTCTGCTCGAGATCAACCCTGTGCAGGCTTTGCTGCTGTTCAATGTCGGCGATAATGAGGTCACGGCGGGCGAGCTGAAATCGCGGGGATATTATCAGGGTTCGAACGTGTCCTATAACCTCAAGAAACTTGTGGACGCCGGTTACATGCACCATCAGCGCAGCGAAATCGACCGCCGTTCTGTCCGCGTGCGGCTGACGGAAAAAGGGCGCGGTGTGCACGTTCTGGTGGCGCGGTTGTTCCGCACCCATTCCGAGGGTCTGATGGATCGTGGCGTGCTGGACCAAAAGGGTGTTGAAGATATTACCGGAGCGTTGAGGCGGGTGGAGCGTTATTGGACTGAACAGATCCGCTACATCTATTGATCGCATAGGTTGCGGCAAAAGGTCTTGGTCAGCGCGGTTGATTTGTTTGTCCAGCCGATGTTCCTTTTGCGCGGTGTTATTAACGAGCATTGTGGTTTTGCGGGTCGTCACGGGATGTGGCGGCCCGTGTTCAACATAAGCGGCACCTCTTGCGCCAATCAGTCCGCCTCAGGGGTGACTGCGCCGATGACCAGGCTGGTCAGTTCACGCAGCAGTTTACGTTCCATTGCAGCGGCATAATCCGCAAAGCCGTGTGCTATCTCGACGAAGGCGTCAGGGCCGCGCACGACAGCGTCCAGATAATAGGCCGACAATTCCGCAACCTCGGAAATCCGCCTGTCATCGCCGGATCCAATGACAAGCCCGTTGACCGTTGCGCCGGTCGGGGTGTGGATATGGCCGATATCCTGCGGGCGCGGCCCGGCGTTGTTATACCCGTCCCCTGAAAGATCCAGCGTCCGTTTCCAACATGCGGGGCGTTGTTCCAGAAAAGCGAATCCCGCCAGCAGAGCCGCGCCGATCGCAGTGGTCGGGGCGGCCGGGTTGCGCGGATGGTTGCGCAGGGCCAGTGTCACGCCGGCCAAATCATCCGGTGTCGCAAGCTGTGTCCACGGGACGATAACGGTCTGATCGCTGGGACCGCTCCATTCGTAGATAAGCACATCAATCGGGGCGTCGGGCCCGTCGAAGAGCACGTCACGCACCGCGTCGCTGTTCAATGCGGTGGCCAGGCCATCCATTTGCATGCGGTACTCTACCGCATCCACCGAGCTGGACACATCAAGCCCGAATGCGAGTGCCTGCCGACAGGCGGCTTCGGCAAGTCCGGGCAGCGCAAGAAAGAAAAGGGCAAGGCGGATCATCCGTCCGTACCTTGCCCGGTGTCCATCTGACCAACCGCCAGGGCGGAAAGCTCGCGCACGAGCTTGCGCTCCATCGCGGCGGCGTAGTCGTCGAAGTTCTGCGCCACTTCGACAAAGGCCACCGGCCCACGGATGACATTTTCGCGGTAATAGACTTCGAGATCGGCCAGCGCGGTGCGGCTGACCTGATCGCCAAAAAAGTTGCCCGACCCGACGACGAGCCCGTTGACCGTGACACCTGTGGGGGTCGCACTGTCCGGAATGTCTTCGGGGAGCGGCCCGGTATTGGTTTCGCCATCGCCTGACAAATCAAGGGTGCGGATCCAGCAATCTGCATGGTCTTCCAGATAGGAAAACCCTGCAAGCAATGCCGATCCGACAGCCGTGGTCGGTGCGGGCACGCCCCGTTCATGCGCCCGCAGACGCGCGCTGATGGCCGCGATATCTGCGGGGGTGTTGATTGTTGTCCAAGGTACGATGACCGTTTGATTGACTGGCCCGCTCCATTCAAACACATGCAGGCGGACCGGTGCGTCGGGTTGTAGAAAGAGGATATCCATGACGACCGGCGCGTTCAAAGCGGCGATCACCCCTTCAAGCTGAAGTTCATATTCGGATTGATCGACCGAGCTTGAAACATCCAGACCAAGCGAAAGCGCCTGTCGGCAAGCTGCCTGCGCGATGCCCGGCAAGAGCATCACAAACAGGCATACCCGCATCATCCTTCGGCCTCGCTACGTGCCTGCGCGCGCCCGATAATCTGGGAAGACAGTTCGCGCACCAGTTTGCGACGCATTGCATCCTCGAAATCGGCAAAGCCGTAGGCGACCTCGAGAAAGGCGTTCGGGCCGTAGATAACTTCTGCCAGATAATAGTCGCGGGCGGTGTTGTCCGGCGCGGCGACCGCCAGCCCGTTCACCGTGACCCCATCAAAGGGATAAGCCTTATAGGCGCTCGATGGACCAAAGCCGTCATTGTTGACGCCATCCCCGGCCATATCAATGGTCTGAAACAGGCACGGTGGGGCGGATCGCAGTTTGATGGATGCATAACCCAGCGCATAGCCCATCGCCGTTGGCATATCGCTGACGCTTCTTGTGCTGTTGTTCAACGCCTCTGCCGCCAAGAGCAGGTCGGCAGGCGACCGGATCAGCGTCCAGTTCAAAAGATCGGTCTGGTTATACTTTCCGCTCCACTCAAAGATTTGCAGCGCAACAGGATCGGGGCTGGTGAAAAAGGCCTCTTGCACCTCGGGCGCAAGCAGGGCCGCCGCAAGGCCGCCACGCTGAAGCCGGTCTTCATCGGCATCGACGGAGGATGAGACATCAAGCGCAAGCACAAGCGCAAGGCGGCAGGCCTCAACGGGGGCTGCCGCCATGCAAAGGCAGAACAGGACGCCGGATTTTACCAATGGCCCGTGTTTTCCATGCTGGCCCAAGGTTCGGCCGGAGGCAAGTTGTCGCCTTCCTGCAAAAGTTCGATCGAGATGTTATCCGGCGAACGCACAAAGGCCATATGTCCGTCGCGGGGCGGGCGGTTGATGGTCACGCCATTGTCCATCAGATGCTGGCAGACCTCGTAGATGTTGGACACGCGGTAGGCCAGATGGCCAAAATGCCGGCTGTCCGAGGGCAGTCCGTCATCGCCATCCCAGTTATAGGTCAGTTCAACAGGGCATTCTTCCTGTCCGGGAGGCGCCATGAAAAGCAGGGTGAAACGCCCGGCTTCACTGTCCATCCGGCGTGTTTCTTTCAAGCCGAGGAGTTCGTAAAAGGCGATGGATTTCTCAAGGTCTTTGACGCGGACCATCGTGTGTAGGTATTTCAGGGACATTTGGTGCTCCGTTTCGGTATTGTCTCCCAATAGCCTAGCCCTTCGCGCGGGACAGTAAATGCCCGCGCCGTCATTTTGAGGAATGAACGCGTTTGGCCGCGTTCCTCTCCTGCTGGCCATGCAGGCGGTCAGGTACCGTCAGACATGAGCCATGACCGGCAGGATATCGGGGGTGTCGGCATGCGTCTCACTGGTTCCGGTATACCATGTCGTCAACAAACTGATCCGCGGTGCATCCCCGAGTTTTGTTTTGTCCACGCGTTCAAACCCGTGCCAGCCCGGGCGCTTTTTGCGGCCGTTCCCCGAAAAGAAAATACCGCTATTGGGCAGAAACGGTGCGCGGCGCAGTTCACGATGGGCCGGACGAAACGGCCTTTGCCATTTTGGGGCATAATCATAGAGCGAAGTACCCAGACCATCGAGGCTGTCGTCCGCGGGCAGGTAAATGAGCATGGTCGCAACCCGGGGCAGGTCGTCAAAATGTGGCGGCATATAATAGGATTCGGTCTCGAAACGCAGCGCTGTGCTGACAAAGACCTTTTGATTGTTGACCTGTGATTTGTCGACGTTCAGGACAGGTGCGAGGTCTTCGGCAAGCCCGTCAAAAACCGCTGATTTCACCTTATCCGACATGATTGCCGCGCCTACCGCCCACCAGAGGCTTTGCTGGTCTTTGCTGATCCGCGCGACACCAATTTCGGGCAATTCAATCAGATCGCGGGTTGAAACGCCGTCCTTGTCATGGAAAAGCTCAAGGCTCATTGGGCGAAATGCATCTCGTGCTGGAATGTTTTGCAGCATGCGCTGGTAGACATCGTCCGGAAAAAGCCCTGACAGCATGGCATGTTGGCAAGGGACTGTGTCGACTGCCGAGGCTCTTATCGCTTGCGCCATATGATCGGCAATGCGTGCGCACAGTTTCACGTCGGTTTCCATTGTCTTATTCCTTTGTGAAATGGCTTTTGCGCCTTCACGGGTCCAAACCAACCACGCCTAACGCTTTTGTGCAAAAGTAGCCCTGTGATATTGGGGAGAGCAAGCGTTTTAAATGGAAGGCCTGGGGGTTGGCGGAACACTGAAAGGCATGCGGGCGCTTATTCAGTGCTGCTCTGTAGATGGAGAAAGCAACGGGCGCAGACATGAAAAATCATCTGCGCGTTATTTTTCGCGCAGCTGGTACAGCGTTCGCCTCAATCATTTTTCGGAGAACCAATGGCAGTCCCTAGGGGAATCGAACCCCTCTTTCCAGGTTGAAAACCTGGCGTCCTAACCGATAGACGAAGGGACCGCAGTTGGTGTGGCGCTTTTAGGGAAACCACGCGGGGCGCGCAAGAGGCTTTTTTCGTTTTTTGCAGGCTATTTTCAGTGGGCGGGTGCGGCGTCTTCAAGCCTTAATTGCACGGACTGGCGGCCTTGCCAGCTGTTGATTTCAAGCCGCCCTGCCAGGTGGAACCGCGCGCCGTTATGATTGAGCAGCATTGGCCCCAGTGGCCCGTCCATGGCGCCGAAACTGATTCCGTCAATCCGTCCGCCTAAACCGTCACCGAAGCTGATTTTCAGATGGTTCGCGCCCACCTGTTTGGCAAAGTGGATCTGGCAATCGGGGAAGGCAAAACGTGGGGCAGGGGCGCCTGCGCCGAAGGGGCCTGCGTCCTCAATCTGGTTGATCAGGTCCACAGTGGCGGCACCGGGCATCAGGATGCCGCTGATAGTAAGGTCTGCGGGGCCTATGTCAGCGGCCCCCTGTTTTGCGAGAAGGTCGCCCAAACGCGCCATGGCTTCATCGAGCTTGTCGCGCGCAACGGTCAGGCCAGCCGCCATTTTATGCCCGCCGCCTTTGATCAACAGCCCCTCTTGTGCGGTGCGCTGGATCGCGGCGCCCAGATCAACTCCGGATACCGAACGGCCCGAGCCTTTGCCTTCATTGCCGTCCAGCCCGATGACGATGGCAGGGCGGTTGGTGGCCTCTTTCAGACGTGCGGCGACGATGCCCACAACACCGGGGTGCCAGCCTTCGCCTGCGGCCCAGACCAGCGGCCCGTCAAGCCCGCGTGCAGTGGCTTGCTCCAGCGCCATATCACGCACCTGCGCTTCGACCTCGCGGCGCTCTGTGTTCAACTGATCCAGTTTGGCGGCCATCGATTCGGCTTCATGCCGATTGTCACAGGCCAATAGCCGCGCGCCAAGGTCGGCTTTGCCTATGCGCCCGCCGGCGTTGACGCGGGGGCCCAGCAAGAACCCGAGGTGATAGCTGGTTGGTGCCTGGTCAAGCCCTGCAACATCGGCAAGAGCGGTCAAACCGATCCGGTTGCGCCGCGCCATCACGGTCAACCCTTGGCGCACAAAGGCGCGGTTCACACCGATGAGCGGTGCCACATCGGCCACGGTCGCCAGCCCCACAAGATCAAGCATCGCCATTAGGTCAGGGCCTTTGTGACCCGCCTCGCGGAGTTTCCGGTTGGCATCAACCAACATCAGAAACACGACAGCCGCCGCGCAGAGATGCGCAAGATCGCCTGTCTCGTCCTGCCTGTTGGGGTTCACGACCGCCACCGCATCTGGCAGGGTCTCGCCGCCTAAATGGTGGTCGAGCACGATGACATCGGCGCCTTTGGCCGCCGCAATCGGCCCATGCGAGAGCGTGCCGCAGTCGACGCAGACGATCAGATCGTGGTCGCGCGCAAGGGCGGCCATGGCCTCATCATTGGGGCCGTAGCCTTCGTCAATCCGGTCGGGCACATAGAGCGTGGCCTGCCGCCCCATATCGCGCAGCCAGCAGATCAGCAGGGCCGCCGAGGTGCCGCCGTCCACGTCATAATCCGCGAAAATAGCGATGCGCTCGTTCTTGTCCAGCGCCTGCAAAAAACGCGCTGTCGCCGCATCCATGTCTTTCAGAACGCGCGGGTCCGGCAAAAGGTCACGCAAGGTCGGCGCAAGAAACCCGGGGGCATCTTGTGCGCTGACACCGCGCCGCACCAGCACACGGCAAAGCGGGGCGGGCAGGCCGGTTTCCTGGGCCATCGCCTCTGACAGCCGGTCCTCTTCCACGCTGGGACCAACCCAGCGGCGACCCGTGGCAGAGGCGGTGACATTCAGAAATGCAGGTTTATCTAGGGGTGTATTCATCACATGACACACTATGCGGTGTGCCAGCGTTTGGCCACGGCTTCCTGCGCATCGTAGCGAAAAATCCGCGTCTAGCTGGTTGGGTTGCGATAGATCATGCGCCGCACCGATCCGGTCTTGGAGCGCATCAGGATCGTTTCAGCGGTGACAAAGCCCACCTCGCGTTTGATCCCCGGCACGAGCGATCCGTCGGTCACGCCCGTGGCGGCAAAGATCACATCGCCTGTCACCATATCGTCGCGTGTATAGACGCGGTCAAAATTCGTGATGCCTGCTTTCTTCGCGCGGCCACGTTCGTCATCGTTGCGGAACAGCAAACGGCCGAAAATCTGCCCGCCCATGCATTTCAGTGCCGCTGCTGCAAGAACACCCTCGGGTGCTCCGCCGGAACCCATATACATATCAATGCCCGTCACGTCGGGTTCGGCGCAATGCATCACACCGGCCACGTCGCCGTCAGTGATCAGGCGGATTGCGGCACCGGTGCTGCGGATTTCCGCGATCATGTCTTCGTGGCGCGGGCGTTCCAGCACACAGACGGTGATGTCATTGGTCGAACAGCCTTTGGCGGCGGCCAGCGCCGAGACACGCTCGGAGGGCGACATATCAAGGGTCACAACGCTGGGGCGCAGGCCGGGGCCGACGGCGAGCTTGTCCATATAGACGTCAGGCGCGTGCAGCATCGATCCGCGCGGCCCCATCGCGATGACGGCCAGCGCGTTGGGCATGTCTTTGGCGGTGAGTGTCGTGCCTTCCAGCGGATCAAGGGCGATATCCACGCCGGGGCCAGTGCCAGTGCCCACTTCCTCACCGATGAACAGCATGGGTGCCTCGTCGCGTTCGCCCTCGCCGATGACCACGACGCCTGCGATATCCAGCTTGTTCAACTGGGTGCGCATGGCATCCACCGCGGCCTGATCTGCCGCCTTCTCGTCGCCGCGTCCGATCAGCGGGGCGCATGCGATGGCCGCAGCCTCGGAGACGCGGGCGAGGCCGAGAGACAGGTTGCGGTCGTTGAAATCAAGTGCGGCGGGCATCAGTAAAGTCCTTTTGTAACGTACCCCACCTAAAGCCTGTCCGCGCCCGGGCTACAAGCCTGTTTGCGCTAAACTGCTTCGATGCGGATTGCGACAGGGGTGCCGCTGACCACGCCGGTGGATTTGAAATCGGAAAGCGCCTCTTCCAATGCGGTGCGTGTCGTCTTGTGGGTGACGATCAGAACGGGTGCTGTTGTGTCCGTGTGGTCGTATTGGCGCATCCGGTCGATCGAAATGCCTGCTTCGCCCAAGGCGTGCGCGACTTTTGCCAAAGCCCCCGGTTTGTCGAGCAGTTTCAGACGCAAGTAATAGGGTGCGGGTACAGCCGCGCGCGCGGCGCGTGCCTTGCGCAGGGTGTTCGCGGGCTGGCCAAAGGTCGAGATGCGGCATCCGCGCGCGATATCCATCACATCGCCCATGACGGCACTTGCAGTAGGGCCTTCGCCCGCGCCGGGGCCGCGCAGAACGATCTGGTTGACCGCGTCACCTTCGAGCACGACCATATTGGTGCCGCCCTGCAGCTGGCCAAGCGGTGATGTGTCGGGGACAAGGCAAGGCGACATCCGCTGTTCCAGACCGCGACCTGTCATTTGTGCCACGCCCAGGAGTTTGATCTTAAAGCCCATGTCGGCGGCCTGATGGATGTCCTCGATGGTCACCGAACCGATCCCTTCAAGCTCGACCGAGTCGAAATCAACCTGCGTGCCGAAGGCAATAGAGGCCAGAAGCGCGAGTTTGTGACCCGCATCAATGCCGCCCACGTCCAATTCGGGATCGGCTTCGAGATAGCCCAGTTGATTGGCCTCTTCGAAGACGGCCTCATAGCTGAGCCCCGCATCTTCCATGCGCGTCAGGATGTAGTTGCAGCTGCCGTTCATCACACCCATGACGCGGGTGATTTCATTGCCCGCAAGCCCTTCGGTCAGGGATTTGACCACGGGGATACCCCCTGCGACAGCCGCTTCAAAGCGGATCACGTGCCCTGCGGCCTCGGCCGCTTCGGCGAGCGCCTGGCCGTGGATGGCAAGCAAGGCCTTGTTGGCGCTGACGATGTCTTTGCCAGTGGCAATGGCCGCTTCTGTCGCGTCTTTGGCAGGGCCTTCGTGGCCGCCCATCACTTCGATGAAAAGATCAATGTCGTCACGTTTTGCAAGGGCGACGGGGTCGTCCTCCCATGCATAGGCGGACAGGTCCACGCCGCGATCCTTGGTTTTGGACCGTGCCGAGACCGCGACGATCTCTACCGGGCGGCCTGCGCGCAGCGCCAGCAACTCCCCGTGTTTTTGCACAATCCGGACAATGCCCACACCCACGGTGCCAAGTCCCGCGATCCCAAGGCGAAGTGGTGTTGTCATCTGCATAAATCCATCGTTGTGCTACGTCAGCACGGGTCTAGCGAATGCGCGCGGCTACTGCAACGCGCCGATGTCAATCTGGCGCAGTTGGTCAGCACGGGCCTGCAATGCCGCGATCCGGGCCTGCAAATCGGCGTCCTCAGCGGCAGAAACGGGCGGCAGTGATGGAAGCTGTGTCAATGTGGGGTAGGGCGCCTGTCTTGCGGCATCGCTGATCGTGCCGTCCAGCGCCGGAAAAGTGGCGCAGGCGGGGATCAGCAGAAAGGGAAGGGGCCAAAGGTGACGCATGATTGCCACCATACCTGCGGTCGCAGGGCGGGGGCAACTGCCGATGAGGGGTTTCCAAATGAACAAGCGTTCAGTTAAATGGCTGTTATGGCACGCAAGCAAGGTTCCCACTCTGATATCACCGGCCCAAGGGTGCGCGATGCGGCGTTGCGACTGATCGCACGGCACGGCTATGCGGCGGTGTCGATGCGCCAGATCGCGGCGGAAGTCGGCATTCAGGCGGGCGCGCTTTACAACTACACGCCGGACAAACAGACGCTTCTGTTTGACCTGATGCAGGGTCATATGACCGATCTACTGGCCGCGCTGGAAGCGGCTGATTTGCAGGGCAACAGTCTTGCGCGGCTGGAAGGGTTCACACGGTTTCATATCCGGTTTCATCTGCCGCGCCCCGATCAGGTGTTTGTGTCCTATATGGAACTCCGCAACCTGACGGATGACAATTTCGCAGCCGTCGAGGCGCTGCGACGGGCCTATGAGGATGTGCTTGAAAACATCCTCCGGGATGGCGAAGCCGAGGGCGTTTTTGCTGTGCCTGATCCGCGCATTACCACAATGGCGCTGATTGCGATGCTGACAGGGATCAGCAATTGGTATCGTGCGGGCGGGCGGCTTGAGAGCGACAAAATTGAAGCGATCTACTGGGACATGGTCCGCCGTGCCGTGACAGCCTCTGCAAGGTAGGATAAGGCCTCTGCAGTGACGGAGACAAATCATGTTCCAACCAGATGAAAACGGGGTTCTTGCGGTCGTAGAGGCCTCGCCCGCGCGCCGCATTTTTGCCTATGGTGTCCTGTTCGGCTTAGGGGCGCTGGTGGTTTATCTTACGCTTCTGCACCCTCCCGCGTTTCACTGGATGGTCTTTATGCTGGCGTTCGGTGTTCTGATGCTCTGGCAGGCCGAGCGGCTCCGCCGTGCGACCCATGTGACCATCGCGCTGACGGAGACAGAGTTGCGCGATAGCACCGGCACCGTTCTGGCGCGGATTGATGATATTCGCAGCGTTGATCGGGGCGTTTTTGCCTTCAAACCGACAAACGGGTTTACCTTGGTGCTGCACAACAAAACGCCCCGCGCATGGCTGCCGGGGCTTTGGTGGCGCTTTGGGCGCCGTGTTGGTGTGGGTGGCGTGACAAATGCCGGTCAATCCAAATTCATGGCTGAACGCATCAGCATGATGATCAAGGATTAACCCGGTCCGCAGAGGGGCGGGTTACTGTTTCTCTCAAAGCAAAGCCTTACGCCACGTGGACGGATAATCATATCATTCGTGAACGTCAGGTCTTCCAGATTGGTCACGGTGAAAGGGCCCAAACCAATATTGAATGGCGCATCATATTCCGTGCGCGTCTCAATATAGATGTTCTGGTCAAAGTTATCCATCGGGGGCAGGCGGCCTTCTGCCCTAAGGTCTGCAAGGTCTGCATTCGTCAAGTTTTGCGCTATGCCGGCGCCGCGTCTGCGCGACCAAACAACCCGGAATTCGTCATCAGCCTCGTTATAAGTGTAAACTGTCACCCTGAAGTCTGGATCATTTTCCTCAAATGTAAGAGTTTGCAGAACACTTCGCGCGCTGTTCATAAAAGTGTTGTTCACACTGTCCTCACGGCTGAACATTTCGGCCAGCGTGATTGTCGCGCGGACGGCGTTCGTTTCAACACGGAACACGTCAAAGTAGACGAATGTCGACAAAAAGACCCAAACCAAGATCGGGACGACCAGCAGCAGTTCGATTGCCATTGATCCTTGTTCGTCATCGCGAAAGGCGCGGAAGGATGATGCAATTCTCTTCATGATTAATTGTTCCGGAAAGGTTCAACGACGAAAGCACCGGTGGCGATCAATGCATAGGATTCGCCCGCGGCCGTATCACCCGCATTTGCTTCTATGAATGCCTTTCCTAAGGCGGAAGATGGCAAGAAGGGGTCAATACGGATGCAGGCCCGCAAGAACATCAGCTCATTGTTGCCTGTCGGATCAATTGTGCCGCCATATGCCGCGTCCAGGTCGCCCCGGTCGACACAGCGTACATTCGCATCAAGCGGCACCCAAGCCGTCCTTGGGTCACGCTGCACCAGTTCGATTTCGAGCTGTCTGATGCAGTCTGGCAAAATGCGGGCTGCGTCACAGATCCGCGTACGCAGGTTGTCGCGGTCCGGGTTCGTGATGACGCCGATGCGTATCTCGCGGACCGTTACGTCAACTCCATGTTCAAGCATCACTTGCCGTGCGGAATAGACCCCTGACTCATAGGTCATAAGGAAGAAGCCGAAGAAGACAGGGAACACCAGCACAATCTCAATCGACGCGGTTCCTCGTTCGTCTTTCAAGAAATTTTGCAGCAGAGTTTTCATCGCGAATGTCCCATTACAATGCCAGACGCAACGCTGTGATCTGCTCTGCAATCTTCCGGAATATCTCATCCAGTCCAGGTTCGCCCGGATCATTCGTGATGGTTGACTGGAATGCGTTGCCTTCCTTGCTTGCGCAATCCCGCATTGTCTCGTTGAAAAGACCCATCGAGATTGTGTAGACCTCGGTCACCTGATCCCCGGCCAGTTCACAAATGTCACTCAGTTTTTCATTGAGGTCTTCTTCGCTACCGATCGATTCCGTGATGTTGTTAAGGTACCAGACGCAATCGCCTCTACTATAACAACCGGCTGTTGCAGTCGTTGAATTGTCGTCATCAATAACAGGGTAGTAGTTTGCGGCATGCTCCGACAGTCCGAAACGTTCATCATATTCGTCATACCGCTCAGGTAGTATGCGTTGTGATGAAACTGTTTCACCATCCGTCATGATAACGACGTACTTTGACGTTGTACGGTCAGTATAATCGGCGGGGCGTCTGCCGCGAAATGCGTCATCCACGGTCTGGATACCGCCGATCAGATCGCGCATGGACGGATCCAGCAATGAAACGCCCCACTTCATACCCCGGTGGATCGATGTATTTTCGGTAGGGTAGAAAGAGTTAATTGCAGCCTGCAGTTCCTCGACATCCTGTGACATCAATATGATGCCATGAGATTCTTCAGGCGAGCATGGTTCTCTAGAAAAACTAGGGCCGCTCGGTTCTGGCCATCTGGGCCGCGAGTAGAAGTCCACCCATTCGACTTGTTCGTAAACGCGGTTCACGTCAAACGTGAGCGTTTCGTATTCGTCGTCCTCGAATGTGATACAGCGGGACGGGTTTGTGAAAACGTCAAACCCGCCAGCCCATTCCACGTTTACCGGCTGATCCCAAGGTGCTTGAAGCGTTGCGCCTTCGGTGCCAGCCGGTACTTCATTGCCGTCTGCGTCGACCCAAATGTAAGCAGGCGGGGCTGCATAACCATCTTCGATCGCGCCGAATGAACTGCCAATGACATCATTCTCATTGATGGAGTCTGGCGTTGTTCTGAGAGCCATATAAAGGTCATCGCGAAGCCGTACGTGCTGAGAGTAGGCAATCAGGTTGATTGAGACACGGTCCTCATATTCAGGAAGCAAAAGGTCTTCGATAAACTGGTTTGCTGCTTGCTGAAGAAAGAACATCCTCGTTTCCGTACCTTCATCAGTCAGGATATTGCCGTCGGAGTCACGGATCGGATCACCGTTTTCATCACGGCGATAGATCGGACCCTCCATCAAACGTCCCATCGAACCTGAAATATCGAGGACAAGAGATACCTCAACATTGCCGGTTCCTTCGACCGCGCTTGCCCTTGCGGGCGCCGTCAAGGTATCCATACCGATGAGGCGCAGGTAGAAGGTGTCCATATCGATCTGAGATGAGAGCCGGATTTCACTGCCGCTTGCTGTTTTCTCGATAAATGGCTCACCAACGATTGCGTCAGCGTAGCCTTCGGCGGTAAAGAAGTCTGTCAGGACAGCTCCAGCATCGCGCTCTTGGTTGAGGTTCGCAGCAGCCAGAACGGCGCGGTCCGAAACGCTCTGCAGCTTTGTCCGCTCGGACTCAAAACGCATGAAATCGACGGCCATACCGCCGACGACCAGCATCGAGATAAGCAAGATGAGCGTCAGGACAATCAGACCACCATCCTCGTCCTTCTTGAACTGGCGAATAAAAGCGAGTTGTTCCAGATAGGCACGACGCGTTTCTTGTAGCTTTTTGAGCTTGTTTTCACGGTTCTTAAAATTCAACATCATCAGATCCCCAGGCGTTCGGCGCATCAATGTGGCGCTGGCAGGCTTTAAACTCGTATTTATTACCACATTCAGCATTTTGATGTGGCAAAAAAATGGCGAGGTGCTGTGGCGCGCCTAATGGGTCGCATGTTGGTTGATACAGTTCAACGTTTCATCGGGTACTGTAATTTTTTCGGAAACAGTGGGCGGAATTGTGAGGCCAAAAGACCACAAAATGAGCGACAAATGCATATTGCCTGCGGCATGACCGTGAGGGGAGCGAATCGATTTCATCTGAAAATACGGGGTTTTGATCCATTGTATCATGCCGGCCAAAAGCGTGTTTTTTGTGGTGCTGCTACCTCAGGGTCGCTGGCCAGCGTCGCAGTGTCGAAAAGGAGATATGCAACAGGTCCTGCCCCTTGCTAGGCTTACCTAGGACCAGAAGGGATGGGGCATGGGATATTCCGGCTTTCGCGTGATCAAAGAGGGGTTGTTTGGCCAGAAAGGCTGGAAGCCGGTTTGGCGCGATCCTGCACCGAAAGCGGCGTATGATGCGGTGATCATCGGTGGTGGAGGGCATGGGCTATCGACCGCATTCTATCTGGCCAAAGAGCACGGAATGACCAATATCGCTGTGCTGGAAAAGGGTTACATCGGCGGCGGCAATGTGGGGCGCAATACGACCATTGTGCGCGCGAATTACTTCCTGCCCGGCAACTCTGAATTCTACTCCCATTCGCTGAAAATGTGGGAAACATTGGAGCAGGAGTTGAACTACAACGTCATGCATTCGCAGCGCGGGTTGATCAATCTGTTCCATTCCGACAGCCAGCGTGATGCCTTTGCGCGCCGGGGCAATGCGATGATCAACCAGGGTGATGATGCGATCCTGTTGGACCAAGACGGCGTGCGCGAATATCTGCCCTATCTCGACTTCGACAACGTGCGCTTCCCGATTTATGGCGGCCTTTACCACCCGCGCGGTGGCACGGCGCGCCATGATGCGGTGGCTTGGGGCTATGCGCGCGGCGCGGACCTGCGCGGCGTTGATATCATCCAGAACTGCGAGGTTACTGGCATTGATATCGAAGGCGGTGTCGTGAAAGGCGTGCAAACCACGCGCGGGGCGATCAGGGCCAAGAAAGTGGGCATTGTGGTTGCCGGACGTTCAAGCCAGGTGGCAGCGATGGCGGGGATGCGATTGCCCATAGAAAGCCATGTTTTACAGGCCTTTGTGACCGAGGGGCTAAAGCCTGTGATCGACCATGTTGTCAGTTTCGGAATGGGACATTTCTACATCAGCCAGTCCGACAAGGGCGGGCTGGTTTTTGGCGGCGATATTGATTTTTATGCTTCTTACGCCGCACGGGGCAACCTGCCGATGAAAGAGCATGTGATGGATGCGGCGATGACCCTGATGCCGATGATCGGCAAGGCAAAGGTGCTGCGGTCCTGGGGCGGAATCATGGATATGACGCCGGATGGATCGCCCATTATCGACAAAACGCCAACGGAGGGGCTCTTTATCGATTGTGGCTGGTGTTACGGCGGGTTCAAGGCTGTACCCGGATCGGGGTTCAGCTTTGCGCATCTGATGGCGACCGGTCAGCATCACGCGCCTGCGGCAAAGTTCCGGTTGGACCGGTTCCGCACTGGTGCGGGCTTGATGGATGAAGAGGGCACGGGCTCTCAGCACAACCTGCACTAGAGGCTGGCATGATGGGTTTGAGTATTTATGGCGAGATGATGGGATGCGCATAGCATGAGGATCACATGTCCCAATTGCGGCGAACGCGACCGCAGGGAATTCTACTATCAGGGTGATGCTGTGGCGTTGTCGCGTCCTGCACCTGATGCGGGGTTGGAGGCCTGGGATGACTATTTGCACAACCGCGAAAATCCCGCGGGCGATACGCGCGATCTGTGGTTTCATGAGGCGGGGTGCGGGGCTTGGGTGGTGGTCACCCGGAACACGGCGACCCATGCCGTGCTTGACACCGCTTTGGCCGAACGGTCGCCCAGATGAGATTGCAAGCCCCTGAGCACACCGTCGATTTCACCTTCGACGGGCGGCGGATCAAAGGCGTGCTGGGTGAGCCTGTTGCGGCGGCGCTTTTGGCCAACGGGATCAAGCTGGTGGCGCGGTCGTTCAAGTATCACCGCCCGCGCGGGGTGATGTCGGCGGGATCAGAGGAGCAAAACGCCCTGGTCACCTTAGGGCGCGGCGCGCAGGCCGAACCGAACGTGCGGGCGACCACGCTGGAGGTGGCCGCGGGGTTGGAGGTCTGGTCCCAGAACGCCTGGCCGTCGCTGCGCTATGATGTGATGGCGGTGAACGACTTTGTCGCGCCGTTCCTCGCTGCGGGCTTTTATTACAAGACTTTCATGTGGCCGCGCAGTTTCTGGGAAAAGCTTTACGAGCCCGTGATCCGGCGTGCCGCCGGACTGGGGGCGTTGAGTGGCGAGAATAATGCGGAGACTTACGAAAAGGCCTTCGCCTTTTGTGATGTGCTTGTCATTGGCGCGGGACCGGCGGGGCTGATGGCGGCTTTGACTGCCGCGCGCGCGGGCGCCGATGTGATCCTTGCGGATGAAGATACCGCAATGGGCGGTCGGTTGCTGCGCGAGCACGAGCAGATCGACAGCAGACCCGCCAGGGAGTGGGTGGCCGAGGTGCTGGCGGAACTTGATGCGATGCCGAATGTCCGTCTGATGACCCGCACAACGGTCACGGGGGCCTATGACCAGGGTACCTATGGCGCGCTTGAGCGTGTCGCGGGGCCGCGTATGCCGGATAAACCGGTGGCGTGTTTTTGGCGTATCGTGGCCAAACGGGCGATCCTGTGCGCTGGTGCTTTGGAGCGTCCGATTGCCTTTCCCAACAACGACCGGCCCGGGATCATGATTGCGAGCGCCGTGCGCTCCTATGTCAATCGCTGGGGCGTGGTTCCCGGCAAGGCCGTCGCGGTCTTTGGCAATAATGATGATGTCTACCGTACGGCCCGTGATCTGGTAGTGGCCGGTGTGAAGGTGGTTGCCGTGATTGATAGTCGTGACGGCGAGGCCGTCGTGACGGGTAATCGTGACGATGTGACACTTGGCGGTGACTATCCCGTTTATATGGGCGCGCAGGTAATCGGCACAAAAGGTCGTCATGCACTGCAAAGCATCACGATCCGCCACAAAGGTGGTACGCGGACGATCAAGGCGGACTGTCTGGCGGTCTCGGGGGGCTGGAACCCGACGGTGCATCTGACCTGTCATATGAACGGGCGGCCCACATGGAATGAAGAGATCGCGTCTTTTGTGCCGACACCTGACAGTGTTCCGGGGCTGGTGACAGCGGGGGCCTGCAACGGGACGTTCAGCACCGCAGGATGTTTGAGCGAAGCAGCAGAGGTGGCGGCGCAGGTTGCAGGGGGCCTTGGGTTGAAACCCAAGGTGACGGTCCCTGCTGCTGATGATGCCGCCTATTCTGTCACGCCGCTTTGGGCTGTGCCCGGCAAAGGTCGTAAATGGATTGATTTCCAGAACGATGTCCATGTGAAGGATATCAAGCTGGCCGCGCAGGAGAACTTCCGCTCGGTCGAGCATATGAAGCGCTATACGACGCAAGGGATGGCGCCGGATCAGGGCAAATCGTCGAATGTGGTCGCCCTTGCGGTGCTGGCGGATGCCACCGGCAGGGGGATCCCCGAGACAGGCACGACCACGTTCCGCCCGCCTTATGTGCCTGTGCCGATTGCCGCGATGGGGGCAGGCGGTCAGGGCAAGGGATTTGCGCCGCAGCGGTTCACGACGTCGCATCAGGCCAGTGTCGCGCGGGGTGCGCCGATGATCGAGGCAGGGCTCTGGTATCGCCCCAGTTATTTCCCCCAGAGAGGTGAAACCGACTGGCGGGCATCCTGTGACCGCGAAGTGGGCTATGTGCGCAATGCGGTCGGGGTTTGTGATGTGTCGACCCTTGGCAAGATCGACATTCAGGGGCCGGATGCCTCCGCACTGCTGGATTTTGTCTATACCAATAAGTTTTCGACCCTGAAGGTCGGGCGTGTGCGCTACGGCTTGATGCTGCGCGAGGACGGTCATGTCATGGATGACGGCACCACAGCGCGCCTCGGCGAGACGCATTTTGTGATGACGACAACGACGGCTGCTGCCAGTCAGATGATGCGGCATCTGGCGTTTGTCTTGCAGGTTCTGCGTCCTGATCTGGATGCCACGGTGATCTCTGCCACCGAGCAGTGGGCGCAATTTGCGGTGGCAGGGCCGCAGGCGCGCACACTTCTCAATACAGTTCTGGATCAAGAGATTGATGATAAGAGCTGGCCATTCATGGCCTGTGGCGCGGTCCGCGTCGGCGGTGTCGCGGGGCGTTTGTTCCGGATCTCGTTTTCGGGCGAACATGCCTATGAGATTGCCGTCCCGGCGCGTTATGGTGAGAGCCTCTTTCGCATCCTCGTGGCGCAGGCAGAAGTGCTGGGTGGCGGGCCCTACGGGATGGAAGCCCTCAATGTGCTGCGCATCGAGAAGGGGTTCATCACGCATGCCGAAATGCACGGGCGCACGACCGCATATGATCTCGGGATGGAACGGATGGTCAGCGCCCAAAAGGACTGTATCGGGAAGACCGCGGCGGCCCGTCCGGGCCTTCTTGGCGCCGAACGGCAGCAATTGGTGGGCTTGCGTGCCAAAGGCAGCGATCACGCGTTAACCACAGGAGCGCATCTTTTTGAACGCGCGGCGGCGGAAACGCGGGAGAACAGTCAGGGTTATGTGACCTCGGTGTGCTTTTCGCCGACGTTTGGCACCTATCTGGCGCTGGGATTTTTGGAGAATGGCCGTGCCCGCCACGGCGAGGTGATCAAATTGCGTGATCATTTGCGGGGGATCAGCGAAGAGGTGACGGTCTGCGATCCTGTTTTCTTCGATCCAACCGGAGGGCGTGCCCGTGGCTGATCTGATTGCATTGACGCCCTGTGCGGGGCTGTTGCCGCTGGCCCATGGCGGCGTTGAGATGGTGGAGGTTTTGCCCGCCCGGTTGATGTCTGTTGCGCCCTTTGCGGGACAGGAGGCGGCTGTCTCGGCACAATTGGAAGCGCAAATCGGGGCAGGGCTTGCTCCGCCCAACCGGCGTAGTGGGGCTGTGACGTGGTTCGGGCATGGCACTTGGATGATTGCGGGCGATGTGGCGCTCGCGGGGGCTGCCGTCACGGATCAGTCGGATGCATGGGCCGTCGTGCAGGTGTCAGGGGCGCGGGCCGAGGATGTCCTGGCGCGGCTGGTGCCGGTTGATTTTCGCGCGCAGGTCTTCAAGACACATCACGTGGCAAAGACGATGTTGGGGCACATGGCGGTGACGGTCATCCGCACAGGTCCTGACAGTGTCGAGATCATGGTGATGCGGTCGATGGCGCGGACACTGGTGCATGATCTTGGGGTGGCGATGCGGGCGGTGGCGTTGCGTTAGGCGCGCTGTCGGAATGCCTCCGGCGGAAGTTTGATTGGACATGGAAAGTCCCGAGGGGTTGGGTCATACTGCGCGCATGAGTCTGCCCCCTGGTTTCCTTGATGAATTGCGCAATCGGCTGTCGCTGGGGCAGGTCGTGGGCCGTAAGGTCATGTGGGACACGCGCAAGTCCAATCAGGGCAAGGGCGATCTTTGGGCGCCGTGTCCGTTCCACCAGGAAAAATCCGCCAGTTTCCACGTCGATGACCGCAAGGGGTTTTATTACTGCTTTGGCTGTCATGCCAAAGGCGATGCGATTTCCTTTGTGCGTGAAACCGAAAATGTTGATTTCATGGAGGCTGTGAAAATCCTTGCCGCTGAGGCGGGGATGACGATGCCGGAACGTGATCCGCGCGCGCAGGAGAAGGCGGATGCGCGCACGGTGCTGGTCGATGTGATGGAGCAGGCGGTGCAGTATCACCGGTTGCAGTTGCAGACAGGGGCTGCGGCGGATGCGCGGGATTATCTGGCGCGGCGCGGGCTAAGCCCCGAGGCGCAGGCGCGCTGGGAGATCGGCTTTGCACCTGCCAATGGAGGCGTGCTCGAGCAGCTTTCGGGCAAGGGGGTCGACCCGAAACTGATCGTTGATGCGGGGCTTGCGGCGCAGAGTGACCGAGGCAGCGGCCTTTATAACCGGTTCCGCGACCGGATCATGTTTCCGATCCGTGATGCGCGGGGGCGGGCCATTGGTTTTGGCGGTCGTGCGATGGACCCGAACCATCCGGCGAAATACTATAATTCCCCCGAAACCGCGCTTTTTGACAAGGGCCGCAGCCTCTACAACCATGGCCCTGCCCGCGAGGCGGCAGGCAAGGGCAAGCCTTTGGTCGTGGCCGAGGGTTATATGGATGTCATTGCCCTTTCGGAGGCGGGGTTTACAGCGACGGTCGCGCCGCTGGGCACCGCCATTACCGAAGACCAGTTGCGCCTTATGTGGCGTATGGCGCCCGAGCCGATTATCGCGCTGGATGGTGACACTGCTGGTCTACGTGCCGCGATGCGCGTGATTGATATCGCATTGCCGCTGCTCGAGGCGGGGCAATCGTTGCGTTTTGCGCTGATGCCGGAGGGACTGGACCCTGATGATCTGATCAAGGCGCAGGGTGCGGGTGCGATGCAAAAGCTGCTCGATCAGGCGATCCCGATGGTGCAGCTGTTGTGGCAGCGTGAAACCGAGGGCCGCAATTTTGACAGTCCCGAGCGCAAGGCCGCCCTTGATAAGGCGCTGCGTGAAAAGATCATGCTCATCAAGGACCCCTCGATCCGCAGCCATTACGGGCAGGCGATCAAGGACATGCGCTGGGCGCTGTTTTCCAACCGCAAGGCACCCGTCGCGCGCAAGAGCGGGGGCGGGAGATGGAACCCGCGTCTTGATCCATGGAAGCGCGATGTCAGCCCTGTGGCCACGTCACGCGCCTCGGCACTCGCGGCAGGGGCCACCGATCAGGACCATTTGCGTGAAGCTGTGATCCTAGCCACGCTGATTGTGGCCCCCGCTGTTGCACCCGAGTTCGAAACGGCACTGGAGCAGATGGACAGCCGTGATCCGATGCACCGTGATCTTCAGGGCTGCCTTCTGCGTCATCTTGGCGCAGAGGATTTGCGCCATTGCATCGTCCAGGAGATGGGCGAGATGCCCCTTGAAAAACTGTTCGCGCAGAACCACGTAGCGATTAGCCCCGCTGTGCGGCGGGGTGGTGATGCCGAGATCGCGCGTTTGTGCCTTGCCGAAGAGTTCGCCAAACTTGCGGCCCGCCGCGGACACGCCAGAGAAATCGAAGATGCCGTCGAAGACCTTGGTGGCGTGGCGGATGAGGGGCTGACGTGGCGGCTTGCACAGGCCACCAAAGCGGTGGATCAGGCAGGGCGCGGCGACAACGAGGACAAAGCCGAATACGCCATCGGCGCGAATGGCGCACGGATGAAGAAAGAAGAGAAAAGCGCATTTGCGCAACTGATTGAGCAAATCTCCTTTGCAAAGGGGCGGGATCGGCCTAAGTCGTAGTTTGCGCAACAGGTACAAAGAACAATAAGTCAACTGCTTGCGAATCACCTCGATGCGAGGTTGATTCGAAATTAACCGAATCAGCCGAATCACTTTGGCACAAATAACGCATCCGAAAGGGCATTCCGCATGGCCGCGAAAGACAACGATGATCGCAAGGACGCTGACCAGGACGGTGATATCAGCCTTGATATGAGCCAAGCCGCGGTCAAGAAAATGATCTCTGATGCGCGCGAGCGGGGCTATATCACCTACGACCAACTCAATGCTGTTCTGCCGCCCGAGCAGGTGTCGTCGGACCAGATCGAAGATGTGATGTCGATGCTGTCCGAAATGGGCATCCAGGTCACTGAAGAAGAAGAAAGCGAAGAGACCGAAGAGAATCAGGGCAACACGGCCCTGGCGACTGTCGCGGGTTCGCGTGAGGTCACGCTGGGCGGGGCCGAGGCCGAGAAGCTGGACCGCACGGATGATCCGGTGCGAATGTATTTGCGCGAAATGGGCTCGGTCGAGCTTTTGTCGCGCGAAGGTGAAATCGCGATTGCCAAGCGGATCGAGGCCGGTCGCAACACGATGATCCTCGGGTTGTGCGAAAGCCCGCTGACCTTTCAGGCGATCACGATCTGGCGCGACGAACTTTTGTCCGAAGACATCTTGCTGCGTGATGTGATTGATCTGGAAACCACCTTTGGCAACCAGTTGGGCGAAGAGGGTGAGGAACCCGTCGTGGCGGCCCCTGCTGGCCAATCCGAAGAGAAGAAAGAAGCGACCCAAGAGCTTGACGCCGATGGCAACCCGATTGCCAAAGATGACGAAGACGATGATGACGATCAGGCCAATATGTCGCTTGCGGCAATGGAGGCCGCACTCAAGCCCCGCGTGCTTGAAACGCTGGAACTGATCGCGCGCGATTTTGCGGCCTTGTCCGACATGCAGGACGCGCGGATGTCGGCCACGCTGAACGAGGATTCATCATTCTCGGACAAGCAGGAAAAGAAATACCAGAAACTGCGCTCGGAAATCGTTGAGCTGGTGAATTCGCTTCACCTGCACAACAACCGGATCGAGGCGCTGATCGACCAGCTTTACGGCATCAACCGCCGGATCATGTCGATCGACAGTTCGATGGTGAAGCTGGCCGATCAGGCCCGTATCAACCGCCGCGAATTTGTCGACGCCTATCGCGGACGCGAGCTTGATCCGAACTGGCTTGATGACATGGCGGAAAAATCCGGTCGTGGTTGGCAGATGCTGATCGAGAAATCGACCGGCAAGATCGAAGAGCTGCGCGGCGACATGGCGCAGGTCGGTCAGTATGTGGGCGTAGATATTACCGAATTCCGCCGCATTGTGCAGCAGGTCCAGAAGGGCGAGAAAGAGGCGCGTCAGGCCAAGAAAGAAATGGTCGAGGCGAACCTGCGTCTCGTTATTTCAATTGCCAAGAAATACACCAACCGTGGTCTACAGTTCCTTGATCTGATCCAGGAAGGTAACATCGGTCTGATGAAGGCGGTCGACAAGTTCGAATACCGTCGCGGTTACAAATTCTCGACCTATGCCACATGGTGGATCCGTCAGGCGATCACGCGGTCTATCGCGGATCAGGCCCGCACGATCCGTATTCCTGTCCATATGATCGAGACGATCAACAAGCTGGTCCGGACCGGTCGCCAGATGCTACACGAAATCGGCCGCGAACCGACACCAGAGGAATTGGCCGAAAAGCTGCAAATGCCTTTGGAAAAGGTCCGCAAGGTGATGAAGATCGCCAAGGAGCCGATTTCGCTCGAGACGCCGATTGGTGACGAGGAAGACAGCCAGCTTGGTGACTTTATCGAGGACAAGAATGCGATCCTGCCTTTGGATTCAGCGATCCAGGAGAACCTGAAGGAAACCACGACACGGGTTCTGGCGTCACTCACACCACGCGAAGAACGCGTGCTGCGGATGCGTTTCGGGATCGGCATGAACACCGACCATACGCTGGAAGAGGTGGGTCAGCAGTTCAGCGTGACACGCGAACGGATTCGTCAAATCGAGGCGAAAGCACTGCGCAAGCTCAAGCACCCAAGCCGGAGCCGGAAGCTGCGGTCGTTCCTCGACCAGTAGGCTTTTACAGCTTTGAAGAACAAGCCCCATCGTGCGCAACACGGTGGGGTTTTTCTTTGCCTGTCGCCGTGGCGGCCTGCGCTCTTTTCACCCCACGGACAGGTGTTTATGCTGCCCAAAACAGGTGAGGTTCTATGGCACTCTTTTCCAAGCTCTTTGGTGGCGGCAAGACAACGCAGGCGACTCCTGCGGAAACCTACAAGGACTGCACCATCACGCCGACCCCCGAAAAAGCGAGCAATGGCTGGCGGATCGGCGCGCGCATCGAGCAGGACGGGCAGGTGCATGACCTGATCCGCGCCGATGTGTTGCAGTCCAAAGAGCAGGCTGCGGATGCCTCTGTGGCCAAGGCCAAGCAGGTGATCGACGAACAGGGTGATCGGTTGTTTCGCTAAGCGCCGCCCCGTTCGGGCGGTCAGAACCCGTCAGGGTACAAATGCGCAAGCTCGGCCTTGAGCGGATCAAGAAATTCCTCATACCGCTGCCACCGTTTCACCGCCGTTTTGTAGATCGGCTGACGCACCTGCGAGACCGACAGGGTCCGCACATGTGATTTGTTTTCCTGAAAGGAAAGACAGGCGGGATCCCAGTCAACCCCGATAAAATCAATGATTTTGCGCGCCATGCCCTCGGTGTCGGCGACCATGTCTTCGTAGTGCACTTCCATCATCGGATTGGGGATAACTTTTTGCCAGTGCGCAACCAGCCTGCGGAACTCTGCATAGTACTGCCCCATGGATGTGAGGTCCTGGGTGTAGCTGTGGAACCCGCTGAGCGGCTGCAGATAGCATGACACGCAGTTATCCATCGGGTCACGCAGCGCAAGGATGATCCTGCCTTTGGGAAACAGTTTCGCATAAAGCCCCAATAGCTCGAAATTATGCAGGTTCTTGTCGACGACCCGCAGTTTGCCGGGGGCAATTGTGCTGGAATTCTTGAGGTAGATTTCAGCAAGCTCTTTGGCCTTTTGGGGTGACAGGTTCTGCACGAGCTTGGCCAGACCTGCGCCGTCACCGCTCTTGAACCCGATGGATGTCGCCAGATTGCGCAACTGTGCGCTTTCACCGATGCCCCCGATCTGCGGATGGCTGGACAGGATCTGTTCGAGCAGCGTGCTGCCTGTGCGTGGCATGCCCACAATCAAGACGGGGTTTTCGCTGTCATGTCCGGTGCCGCCAAAAAAGTCGGCCCGGGATGTTTTGGCGAGCAATGCACTCACAAATTGTTTGTTCTTGCCGCGCTCGTGGCGTTTGGGCTCAAGTGCCTTGGCTTGCGTATAGTATTTGAAAGACTGCGTATAATTGCCGATGTCGTTTTCGGCTTTGCCAAGTGTCCGCAACACCCACCGCAGGCTTTGCTCATCCGTTGCTGTGAACTCCGGCAACAGCTTGTTCTTGATGTACTGATAGATGGGATCATCCACGGACGCTTTTACCGCGCTGTTCCAAAGCATCAGATTGTGTTGGTTATTCGGCGTTTCGGCAAAGATGGCGCGGCAGATGGCCTCGGCCTCTTTTTGTTGGCCCGTTGCGTTGAGTGACGATGCCAGCAAAAGCTTTGACGGGCGGTGATCGGGGCGCAGCGCCAGGGCGCGCTTGATCAGTTTGATCGCCTCGTCGTGGCGTGCATTCTGCTGATAGACGGTTGCGGCCACATAGAGACAGTCGGGGGATTTCGGCGCAAGTGCCAGCGCCTTGTCCGCGTGCACCAGTGCAATCTCGTAGCTGCGCAATTTGCAGTATGTTTCGGCGGCAAGTTCGTGCGCGAGGCCAGAGGCCGGTGCGAGTTTCAGCAGGCGCGGCAGCAGCGGAAGCGCCAGTTTGGGTTGCTTGCCCTTGCGCGCCAGGAGCCGGACAAGGCGCAGCAGTGATTTTGGGTCTTTGGGATAGTCTGTGGTGGCTTTGCTCAGAATTGCCTGCGCCACCCCGAGTTTCCCCGCCTCTTCAGCGGCTTGTGCATCGGCAAGCATTTTTGGAAGGGCGATTTGGGCCATGAAGAGATCTTTCTGAGCGGCTGCGTTGCTGGATTTGCGTATAGCCGCAAGTCGCGGGCGCGAAAACCACCAGTTTTCCTCTGCAAGGTCATCACGATGATCTGATGTGCATTTATGATCACACACCATCGCATCTGTGCAGATTGATAGGCCCCGCAGGCAGGCCCACATGCCAGTCAAAGAAGGAAGACACTATGACCCGTTTGAAGATGACCTTGGCGACTGCCACGCTTTCGATCGCTTTTGTGCCTGCACTCCACGCCTATGAGTTTGAACCCGGCAACCTGGTGCCTGACAGGACAGCCGAATTGGTTGTACCGGCAAGCCAGAAAGCGACAACCGATGACGCCTGTAGCCTGCCGATTGCGTCGGTTCTGAAAACCATGCTGGCACTTCCGGACGATATCTACGCGGAAACCTACGCGCGATCCGAGACGTCGCTGGCCTGCGCGAAAGAGTAAGGGCACGGGCTTGCGCTTTGCGTGGCACCATCCGATGCTGGTGCCATGCAGACGCAACTGACAATCGCAACAAACGGCCCCGGCCTATATGAGTTTACCCGCCAAGTGGCCAGCTGGGCCAAGGGGACCGGCCTTTTGACACTGTTTGTCCAGCATACGTCGGCCAGTCTTGTTATTCAGGAAAACGCAGACCCTGAAGTGCAGGTGGATTTGCAGAACTTCTTTGCGCGCCTGGTGCCGCCCACGACCGACCCCGGCATGGACTATCTGACACATACCTATGAAGGCCCTGACGATATGCCTGCACATATCAAGGCAGCCTTGCTGCCGACCCATCTGAGCATTCCTGTGACCGATGGCAGGCTGGCCTTGGGCACGTGGCAGGGGATCTATCTTTTTGAGCACCGCGACAGGCCGCACCAGAGGCGTGTGATTGCGCATCTGGGCTGATCGCACTGGTCAACCGCGCCGCAAAAGCAACACCTCAGCCCAGCATCTTGCGCCTTCATTTCCCCCCTACCCAAAACCTGCCTGCGCTCATATAGTGCCTGTGGATAAGTGGGGCCGCGCTACCAGTCGTAGCCCCCCGCAAATGAATGAGGACTGAACATGCGTTGCCCGTTTTGTGGAAATGTTGACACACAGGTCAAAGACAGCCGCCCCGCCGAAGACCACGTGGCGATCCGCCGGCGGCGGTTTTGTCCGGCCTGTGGTGGACGGTTTACCACTTATGAACGTGTGCAATTGCGTGACCTTGTGGTGATCAAGACCAATGGCCGCCGCGAAGATTTCGACCGGCCCAAGCTGGAACGCTCGATCCGGATCGCGTTGCAAAAACGCCCTGTCGAGCCCGAGCGGATTGACCAGATGATCAGCGGCATCGTGCGCCGTCTCGAAAGCCTTGGCGAGACGGATATTCCGTCCGGCACAATCGGCGAGATCGTGATGGAAAGCCTCGCGCGGATCGACACCGTGGCCTATGTGCGCTTTGCGAGTGTTTACAAGAACTTCCAGGCGGCAGACGATTTCGACAAATTCGTCAGCGAATTGCGCCCTGATCACAAAGACGATCTGGATACGTGACCCAGCACCAGGATGACCGGTTTATGGCGCTCGCCCTGATGTTGGGGCGGCGCGGGATGGGGCGTGTCTGGCCCAATCCTGCTGTGGGCTGCGTGATTGTCAAAGAGGGCCAGATTGTCGGGCGCGGCTGGACGGCTGATGGTGGCAGGCCCCATGCTGAAACGCGCGCGCTGGCACAGGCCGGGGCTGCGGCGGCAGGTGCGACCGCCTATGTCACGCTGGAACCCTGCGCGCATCACGGACAGACGCCGCCTTGCTCTCAAGCTTTGATTGGAGCGGGTATGGCGCGTGTGGTTGTCGCGACGGGTGATCCTGACAGCCGCGTTGCAGGGCGTGGTATCCGGATGTTGCGCGATGCAGGGATTATCGTGGATTGTGGTGTGGGGGAAGCAGAGGCGCTGCGCGATCATGCGGGGTTCTTGCTGCGCACCACCCAAAACCGCCCCTTTGTGACGCTGAAAATGGCCGGCACGCTGGACGGGCGCATTGCAACCGCCACAGGGGAAAGCCAATGGATCACCGGACCTCAGGCGCGCCGCGATGTGCATATGCACCGCGCGCGCCATGATGCGGTCATGGTGGGCGCGGGAACGGTGCGTGCCGATAATCCGTCCTTAACAGTGCGGGGTCTGGGGATTTCGCGCCAGCCTGTGCGTGTGGTTGTGTCGCGTGCGATGAAAATTCCCGCCTCAGCACTGCTTGCGCAGACGGCACATGAGGTACCTGTCTGGCTTTGTCACGGGGCCGAAGCGGATGTCACCGAGTGGACGACAAAGGGCGCACAAAGCCTGCCTTGTGCCACGGCATCAGGCCAGGTGGACCCACGCTCTGCGCTGGAAGCACTGGCCGCAAAGGGTGTGACCCGCGTGTTCTGCGAAGGTGGCGGGATGCTGGCTGCGTCGCTGCTGAACGCGGGTCTGGTGGATCAGTTGATTGTCTATTCTGCGGGGGCCGCGATCGGGGCCGAAGGCACGCCGATGCTGGCCGCGATGGGGATTGACCGGCTGGCCTCTGCACCGCGTTTTGCCTTGGATAGCGTGACGCCTGTGGGACGGGATATCTGCCACATCTGGTCGCGTGAGCCCGCCGTCTAGCGCCACAGAAACGCGTAGCTTGCGAAAACCCCCTGAAGTTTTGCCAGGCTGCGATTGAAGACGCTGTGTTTTGGCAAGTCATTGTTTTCAATGCGATCTACGATCACTTCGACGGGGCAGGGCAAACCTGTGACCGGATCGCGGTAGCGCGGATAGCTTATCAGTGTGCCATGCACCAAAGCCGCGAGATCAAGCCTTGCCTGACGGCGCGGCTCGGGCATGGCGCGGTCATCGGTCAGGCCCCAGCCCGCATAGAACGGCGTGCCGAGACAGGTGACTTTCTTGCCGCGCAAAAGCGCCTCAAAACCCAAGAGAGAGGTCATGGTCCAAACCTCATCCACCGCGTCGATCGCGTCGATGGGATCGGTGCCCGCCAGCACGACATCGGCCAGTTCCGCCGCATTTGGCACCGCACCGGGCCGCAGACCCGCTTCGACATCGGGGTGCGGTTTATAGACGATCACAGCGGCGGGATTTGCTTTGCGTACGATCTCAAGCAGGGCCAGATTGGTGGTCACCTCACTGCTGCCATGGATGACTGACGCGTCGTCCTCGACCTGACCGGGCACTAGGATGCGGCGGCCTTGGGGCAGATCAGGCAACGGCTTGGCGGTGAGGTTGTATTTCGACAGCCGCGCCTCGGTGATCCGTTCGATCAATGCCGCCGCCCGTGCGCGTTCATGGTCGCTCAGATCGTCCGCGGCGTTGAGCAGTGTTTCCAATCGGCTGGGCCGCGTGGCGTCGTAATAGATGCCCTGATCATCCAGAACGAGGCTAAGTGGCGCGATCAAATCGGCACCCAGTCCGCGGGAGCGCAGAAAGCCGTCCTCGACCAGCACCGCATCCTTTGCGCCGGTGCTGGCCCAACGCATCAAGCGGTGGTTTTTGGCGCGGGCGCTATGGCTGGCCTTGGGGCCGCGCAGGAATTTCACAGGTTTGGGCCGCCCGAAGAAATCCTGCAGGGTCCTGCGTTTCCAAAGCCGCATATCGGCGGCGACCCACCCCTTATAATCATCGCGCCATGCCTGTGCCTCGGAAGCCAGTGTCGCGGCGGCCTCTTCAAAGCTGCACAAGCGGTCATGGAATGGATCGTACCATGTGGGATAGAGGATCATGGCGGCGGCAAAAAGCTGTGCGCGGGTCAGGTTGCGTTGGCGGCGCTGCAGCGGTTTGCGATCATCTGTCAGCCCCCAGCCCATGTAGAAAGGTTGGCCGAAGACGACAGGTTTGTGCCCTGCAAGGATGGCTTCAAAACCGAGCTGCGAACTGACCGTGTAGACGGCAATCGCGCCTTCCAAGAGCGCCCAAGGCGACAGGTTGTCGTCAGCGAGCGCAATGCGCGCGTTTGTATCTTTCTGAGTGAAATACCCTTTGCGGTGCCCTGCCGTGGTTTCAGGATGTGACTTGATCAGGATCTGCGCGTTGGGGAATTCGGTTTGCGCGTAGAACAGCATCTCGCGGAAGGTATTGCTGTCCGCACCCGAAGCCGTGACCGAGGCATCCTTGCGGCTTTGGTCGATCACCAGAACATAGCCCGGCTCAGGGACGGGCAGAGCCGGATCAAAGGCGTTGTACTTTGACAGATGTCCCGATTTGAGTATCTCGATCCCGGCGCGGGCGCGGTTCAGCAGGGCGGTGTCGTCCAAAGGCTCTTCGGCAAGGATGAGTTCCAGATCAGATTCAGTTGCAGGATCGAAGTGCACGCCATTGCGGTCAATATTCAGGCCAATGGGCGGCGCGCCGTCGCGCCCCAGCCCCACAGAGCGCAGAAAACTGTCTTCGACGCGCAGGATGGGTGCATTGCGCCTTGCGGCCACTGCCTCACCGCGCGGGGATGTAGGGCTGTGTCCCCAGACGCTAACAAGATCCCCGTCACCCGGTGCGCCGATCTTGATGTCATAGCCTGCCAGTTCCACAATCCGCCGGACCCGTCCTTTGGTCAGGAAGCCGCCATTGTAGACGTAGAGGTTCTGGCGTTTTTCCTGTGTCATCGGCGGCAAACTATTGCAGCCGTCCGCTCTGTACAACGCGCAAAGGCGGGCTTGCCTGCGATTGTCTCGGCAGCAGGGCATCGTAAGGATCGGCGTCCTGCAGCATCATATCGACAAGGTGTCGCAAGAGCTGCTGGCGGCCCGAGGCGGAATAGAAGCCGCCAGGGACCTGGCTGGTTTCAAGCAGGAACTGGCGATAGGTGCGGTAGGCTTTGGCGTCGGGGCGTTCAGGGGCTGCAAAGAACGCATGCAATGGAAGGTCCGAGACGAATTCGGGCTTGCTGTAAACGGCTGTGCCAAAGGCTTTGAGCGGGATGCCACGCCAGAGTGCTTGCTGTCCTGCGGTGGAATTCACAGTTACAGCAGAGCGCGCGTCACCAAGGATCTGTGCAAGTTTACCACCGCGCAGGTAATGCGTCCGCGCATTGACCCCGTGCGCCTCTGCCAATGTGCGGATCATGCGCCGCAAAGGGGACTGCCCGCTTTCCAATGGATGCGCCTTGAAGACCAGATGGTGATGCGCAGGCGCGCCTTTGGCAAAGCCCGCAATCACCTCGGCGATGAAGTCCTGCATGGTCGCGAATGAGGAATGGGCCTGAAAGCTTGCGTCATGTTCCAGTTGCAACAAGACGATATGGTAAGGATAGCCGCCGGCCTTGATGCGCAGGGTGGCCCAACGCCGGTGCAGGCGCAGGAAGGGCATGAGCAGAAGGCGCTTTGTATAAAGCAATGCCTCGCGGTGGACGGGCAGTGCGCGGTGCGGCTTGAACCCGGGGTAGCGGTGGTTCCGGAACATCACGAACCAATGATAGAGCGCGCCGTAAAAGATATGTTGCCGCATAACGCCCCAATGCGCAGGCGGGGTGGGCAGGTCGACGTCCGATTGTGCGAGCCTGTCGCGCATTTCATCAACGGAAATATCCATCAGACGGGAATGGCCGTTGCTGCCGCCGCGTTCATAGGTCACCCAATAGGGGCGCAGATAGCCCTCCTCGAAGACATGGATGCGCAGGCCTAGGGCTTTGGCCTGTCGCACCGCCTCTGCGTGGGTGGGGCGGGTGTCACCGTAAAGCACGATATCGGTAATGGCGTGGTCTTGCAGGATCGCGGCCAGTCTTGCGGGCCATGTGCCAAGGTCGTCCTGAAACGCGATGTAACCCGGTGCACGGCCCCAAAAGGCCGCATCGCCTGCGTTAAAGCCGACACGCCAGACCTTGGCGCCGGTGTGGCGCAGCATCCGGCTCAATTGACGGAAAAACGGGCCGTGTGGGCCTTGCAGAAAAAGAAAAGACTTTTGATCGGGCATAATCACATTGATGGAAAGGTGTCCTGAGTTTCTTACTGACCTGAATAGGCGTTTCTGGCAAGCGTCCGGCTTGCCGCAGCGTCTCTGAAACGCTAGGTCAGGACAGAGCAGAAAAGGGACGCGCATCAATGTTCACGGGAATTGTTACAGATATCGGCACAGTGCTTGAGCTTGAACAGCGCGGCGATCTGCGGGCGCGGATCGGGACAGGCTATGATGTGGCCGGCATTGATATCGGGGCCTCGATTGCCTGCAATGGTGTGTGTTTGACCGTCGTGGCGCTGGGCCGCGCGCCGCAGAACTGGTTTGACGTCGAAATTTCCGCCGAGACTGTGGGGGCGACCAATGTCGGTGGTTGGTCTGTCGGGACGCGCCTGAACCTTGAGCGGGCCTTGAAGGTCGGCGATGAGCTTGGCGGGCATATCGTGTCGGGGCATGTGGACGGTGTGGCCGAGGTGATAGCGATGCGTGATGAAGGCGACAGTACACGCGTGACCTTCCGTGCGCCGCAGGAGCTGGCGCGGTTTATTGCACCGAAAGGCTCGGTGGCGCTGGACGGCACGTCACTGACGGTGAACGAGGTGGATGGCGCGGATTTCGGGATCAATTTTATTCCGCACACCAAGGTTGCCACCACGTGGGGTGACACCAAGGTCGGCGACCGGATCAATCTCGAGATTGATACGATGGCCCGTTATGTGGCGCGGCTGCAGGAATACGCCTGATGGCAGGCATCGGGCATAATTCAGGTCAGGTCGATGTGCCGGGTAAAAGCTGGCGGACCCATGTGTGGACGCGGGCGCGCAAAGACCTGATGCCGACATTGCCGGTCGAGGTGGTGCGCCTGCGCGTGCGGCGCGCGGCCGAGTTGGGTTTGCCGTATAAGACCTATGCCGGTATCCGCGCCAGCACAGGCCATGATCTGATCGGGTTTCTATTTTCGAACAATGCTTTGCGCGTCTTGCGCGAGGGCCAGCCGCTTCCGGTGGACCGCGCTGGAAAGCTGACTGGTTTGGTGCGGACGACCTGCACAGGTGTTGCGCATAAACCTGTCAGCGCGACCCATCTTGGGTCCTTGGCAGGTCTTTCCGGTGCCCATGCCGCACCGGCCTTCAGTGACAGCTGGGCCGCAATGCGCGACCGGATGCGCGTAATGATCACGGCTGAGGGGCATCCTGCGGACCGTTTTGTGATCGTGGGTGACACCGCGTTTGAGCGTGAATGGGCCGAGGCGGCACGGACTGCGGGCTATTTGCAGGCAGAGCAGTTCTTTTGCGGGTAAGGTGGATCTTGATCCACCTTACGTGAACCTGCCCATAGACGCTTTCCAAAGTGCTGCCTCTGGGCTATCTGCCTCAGGCAAGACGCCTGCGGAGACAGATATGACCCAGCAATTTGAGACACCCGGCCCTGTTGAACGGGATTGGTCCGACGCGATCAGCAAGATCGAAGATATCATTGAAGATGCGCGCAACGGCAAGATGTTCATTCTTGTGGACCATGAGGACCGCGAAAACGAGGGCGATCTGGTGATCCCCGCGCAGATGGCCACGCCGGATGCAATCAACTTTATGGCCAAGCACGGGCGCGGGCTGATCTGCCTTACGCTGCCAGGTGCGCGGATTGATGCACTGGGCCTGCCCTTGATGGCGTCACAGAACTCGTCACGCCATGAAACCGCCTTTACCGTCAGCATTGAGGCCCGTGAGGGTGTCAGCACCGGTATTTCTGCCCACGACCGCGCGCGTACTGTGGCGACGGCGATTGATGCATCAAAGGGCGCTGCCGATATCGCAACACCCGGTCACGTCTTTCCGCTCCGTGCCCGCGACGGTGGCGTTCTGGTGCGTGCCGGGCATACCGAGGCCGCCGTGGATATCAGCCGTCTTGCGGGGCTGAACCCTTCGGGTGTGATCTGCGAGATCATGAAGGAAGACGGCGAGATGGCGCGCCTGCCTGATCTGATTGCCTTTGCGCAGCTGCATAACCTCAAGATCGGGACGATCAGTGATCTGATCGCCTATCGCCGTCGCCACGACAATCTGGTGCGTGTCCGCGAAAGCAGTACCATCCAGTCGGAATTCGGAGGTGAATGGGAACTGCGCATCTACACTGACGAAACCCAAGGGGCGGAACATATCGCCCTGATCAAAGGCAATATCTCAACACCCGAGCCTGTGCTTGTGCGGATGCATGCCATGGATCCATTGCTGGATATTGTAGGCGCAGGCCCCAAGGGGCGGCGCAACGAATTCGGCGATGCGATGTCACTGATTGCCGAAGAAGGGCGCGGTGTGCTGGTGCTGCTGCGTGATGTGCATATGAAGCTTGAGACAGGTGAAGAGGTCTCGCCGCAAACGCTGCGCCAGTACGGGCTTGGTGCGCAAATCCTCAGCTCGCTGGGCTTGCATGAGATTGAATTGCTGACCAATTCGCCAAAACCCAAGGTGGTGGGGCTGGACGCCTACGGATTGGAAATTGTCGGTACACGTAAAATCTCGGAGATCGGATAATGGCCGGACCATCGCACTACATCATGCCCCTGCCGGAATTCGATAAGCCGGTGAAAATCCTGATCGTAGCGTCGCCTTATTACAAGGACATCTCGGACAACCAGATTGCCGGCGCCAAGGCCGAGATCGAAAAGGCGGGCGCGACATGGGATCTTGTCGAGGTGCCCGGTGCACTGGAAATCCCGACGGCCATCGGCATCGCCGAGCGGATGAGTAATTTTGACGGCTACGTTGCCCTTGGCTGTGTCATCCGTGGCGAGACAACGCATTATGATACCGTCTGCAATGACAGCAGCCGCGCGATCCAGCTTTTGGGCTTGCAGGGTTTGTGCATCGGCAACGGTATCCTGACCGTGGAAAACTATGCACAGGCTGCCGTCCGCGCCGATCCGGCAGAAATGAACAAAGGCGGCGGGGCGGCCGCTGCGGCCTTGCACCTGATTGCGCTGGCCCGTAAGTGGGGCAAGGCCGACAAGGGCGTGGGGTTCACCCGCGACATCCTGATGGCCGGCGATACGGATAGCAAGACCAGCACATGACCCTCTCGAACAACCAGCTCCGCAAAATGAAATCCGCCGCACGGTTTTATGCTGTACAGGCACTGTTCCAGATGGAGGCCAGTGGCCAGACCGTCGATCAGGTCACGCGCGAGTTCGAGGATCATCGCCTTGGCGCTGTCTATGAGGACGGCGAGATGGCCGAGGGCCACGTGGATACATTCCGCGGGTTGATGGAAAAGGCCGTTGATGATCAGGCCGCGATCGACCAGATGACCGACCGTGCGCTGGTGGCGAAATGGCCGATTGCGCGCATTGATCCCACATGGCGCGCGCTCTTCCGCGCGGCTGGTGCAGAAATGATGCTGAAACAGACGCCGCCCAAAGTCGTGATCAGCGAATTTGTCGGCGTGGCCGAGGCGTTTTCCGCCGATGGCAAAGAGCCCAAGTTCGTCAACGCTGTCCTTGATCACATGGCCCGCGAAGCCCAGCCGGAGGCATTCGGGAAATCATCGTGATTTGCCATTGCCGAAGTTAGGTATATTCTAAAGCGCAGGAGGATCGCACATGCGCCCTGAGAATGAACCTGATCTTATGCGTCTTTATCTGCGCCATTGTGCCATCGGCTTTGCGCTGTCGGCGGTCTTTGTCGCACTGATCCTCTGGAACGATGTGGCCGGACTTGGCAGCCTGATTGCCGGCTCTGATGTAGGCTATCTGGCGGTATTTCTGCTGTGGTTCTTTCACGGCACGGTGTTTGGCAGCGTCCAGTTTGCAATCGTGGTCATGTCACAGGCAGATGACGACGATGATGATGACCATCGCGGCCCGCTTATTCCGATCCGCGTTGAAGCGCGCGCATCGCGCGGCAGATAGTCAGGCTTTGGGGAAGTGACGGGAACCACGGCAACCGTAGAGGTAACTAATCCCGAGGACCTGTATGTACAGGTGGGCGCCAGGTAATCAGACCAGGGTCAGAACAGAGCCAGCTCCCTCGGATTTGCTTAAGGCCACTGGATTTGTACCTATGGTATACGAGAGGCGCAGAACCCGTCGCCCAACAGGTAGGGGTGTGTGTGACGAAGGGCAAGCCCCTCGAACAGCTTATTCTTCGATGTCACCGCGGATGAGCCAGCCTTTTGCGCCAACCATTTCGGCAGGGGCGTAGCCGAGCAACAAACGCTCTGCGATACCGACAAAGACAAGAGCCATAGAGACTTCGAAAAAAGTAATGTTGGCAAACAGTGACATTCGTTACGCTCCTCTTGGTTGCCTTAAGTTTTACGTAGGAAAGCGGCCGAAAACGTGACGTGGACAAGGCTTTTGCCCCTGTGATTGCGCCCAATGTGTCCCGTTTCAGTCATAAATGTGGCGCGTTTCAATTTGCATTAGAGGCTAAATATTGCGTAAATAGTTGATATTTAATAATTAAAATTATCCACCTTGATCAATCCCACCCATGATTCGAGATTGTTTCGCTTTGCGCTTTTGCCGATTTACTGCACTGAGTCGCGTTGAGGAGACGCGGTTTGGCCTTGCGTTATGTTCACCTATTGTTCATGGTATTGGCTATGTCCGACCTGTCCTACAGCCCGAGCCTGATGCCCGGCCAGCTTTTGGCGCGGGGGGTCAGCCGCGCCTTGCGGGGTCATGATTTTGTGAGTGTCGAAGAGTTGGTGCCGACATCCGGCCTGCGCGTTGATGTGATGGCACTGGGGCCGAAGGGCGAGATCTGGATTGTCGAATGCAAATCCAGCCGCGCCGATTTTCAGTCAGACAGCAAATGGCGCGGATATCTGGAATGGTCTGACCGTTTTTTCTGGGCGGTCGATAGCGATTTTCCAACCGAGTTATTGCCGGAAGAGACGGGCCTGATTCTTGCTGATGCCTATGACGCCGAGATCATCCGGATGGGGCCTGAAACCAGACTGGCCGCTGCACGCCGTAAAGTGATGATGCAGAAATTTGCGCGCCATGCCGCGGTGCGTGCGCAGGCCGCGCGCGATCCAGGGTTTATTACCGCTTTTTGACGGCGCGGGCTGCCATTGCCGCGGCCTTGATCTCTTCGGCGATCTCGTCAGCTTCTTCAGGGTCAAAATCCATCGGAATTTCGATACCATCGGCTTCGATGAATATCCGCACCATGCCCAGATCGGTTGGTCCGATCTGCATGTTCGCTTCGATGTCGCGCTCGTTGTTGATACCCATGATGGTCCCTTTGACTTGCTGGCTCTTGTCCTACCGTGCGCCAGGCTTGATTGGCAAGAGGATGCAGGTGATCATGCAGCATGGAGTTCACACTACGTCCTTTTGATGCCGGTGATGCCGATTGGTTGGTGGCGGAACATGCAGCGCATTATACGCTGGTCGAGGGGTTTGACGACAGTTTTGGCCCCTTGGTGCGCGACATCGTTCAATCATATCTGTCTGATCATGATCCCGGTTGCGAGGCAGGCTGGATTGCCCAAAGCGGCAACAAACGGCTGGGCAGTATCTTTTGCGTACGTAACGACGCAACGACTGCCAAGCTCCGTCTGTTTTATGTGGTTGCAGATGCGCGGGGCAGTGGGGTTGCGCAGGCTTTACTGGATGCATGTCTAGGCTTTGCACGCAATGCCGGCTACGCAGGGCTTACGCTTTGGACCCATGAAAGCCATGCCGCGGCTGGCCGCATTTACAAACGCAACGGTTTGACGCGGACGCGGGCGGAACCTGTCCATTCCTTTGGCGTCGATCTTGTGGAAGAGACTTGGCAGATTGCGTTTTAGGGGACTTGCAATCGTGATCCCATCCCGCTAGATCACCCCTGTTGCCGCCTTAGCTCAGTTGGTTAGAGCACTGGTTTGTGGAACCAGGGGTCCCCCGTTCAAGCCGGGGAGGCGGTACCATCCCTCCCATGCAGTGCCGGAGACGATCATGGGTGAGACGCTCATTACATTTGAAATCGGGCCAAACCCGCCGCCACGCCTTGATAAGGCGCTGGGGCGTGACGTGCCGGAAGAGGCTGCACTCAGCCGGTCGCGGTTGGCCAAGTTGATTGCTGACGGGGCTGTGACCGTGGACGGCGCTGTCATCACTGATCCACGTTTCCGGATTGCGGAAGGCGCTGTCGTGGCTGTCAGTGTCGCTGTTGCCGAGGAAAGCCACATTGGCGCGGAAGACATCGCGCTGGATGTTGTTTTTGAAGATGAAGACCTGATTGTCGTCAATAAACCCAGCGGTATGGTTGTGCATCCGGCACCAGGCACCCCGGGCGGGACCTTGGTCAATGCCCTGATCCATCACTGCGGTGATACGCTTTCGGGTGTGGGGGGCATGAAGCGTCCAGGTATCGTGCACCGGATCGACAAAGAAACCACGGGGTTGCTGGTGGCGGCGAAATCGGATCGCGCGCATCATCATCTGGCTGACCAGTTTGCGGCCCATACGGTGGAGCGCCGCTATCTGGCGGTTTGCTATGGCCTGCCGGACCAGAATGACCCGCGTTTGCGCGGGATCAAGGGGACGTCGTTTGAGCCGGGCAATATTCTGAAGATCCAGACGTTTCTGGGCCGTCACCGGACAGACAGGCAGCGGCAGGCGGTGTCCTTTACCAGCGGGCGCCATGCCGTGACGCGGTCGCGCATTGTTGAGCCGTTGGGCACGCCGCCTTGCGCGGCCTTGATCGAATGCTGGCTGGAAACGGGGCGCACCCATCAGATCAGGGTGCATATGGCCCATTGCGGGCACGCGTTGATCGGTGATCCGGTCTATGGCGGGCGGCGCAAACTGTCGCCCAAAGCAATTGGTGAGGCGGGTGTTGCGGCTGTAGCCGCGTTTCCGCGTCAGGCGCTGCATGCGGCGACTTTGGGGTTTGAACACCCTGTTTCAGGCGAATTTCTGCAGTTTGAGGCGGAAATCCCCCAAGATATGCGCAATCTTTTGCGCGCTCTTGGCGCTGAGGGCTGAAATAAACGATCCCATGTGCGTGAATGCACGGAAACATGGGTCGCAAAACTGAACTGATTAGTTCATATTCTTTTTAATGGAATCGGATATGACCGCTCTTGAAACCAAATGTTAGCGTTCCCATATCCATGTTAAGCCTTTATACATAGGAGGGCAGATACAGTGAGTAACTACAAGAATCTACCAGCGCCGACGCCGGAAGGTGGCCTGAACCGTTACATGCAGGAAATCCGCAAGTTTCCGATGCTGGAGCCTGAAGAAGAATATATGCTTGCCAAGCGGTGGGTTGACCATGAAGATACGGAAGCTGCGCATAAGATGGTGACATCGCACCTGCGTCTGGCAGCCAAAATCGCCATGGGCTATCGCGGCTATGGTCTGCCGCAGGCCGAGGTGATTTCAGAGGCGAATGTCGGCCTGATGCAGGCGGTGAAGCGCTTTGATCCTGAAAAGGGCTTCCGTCTGGCAACCTATGCCATGTGGTGGATCCGTGCCTCGATCCAGGAATATATCCTGCGGTCATGGTCTTTGGTGAAGCTGGGCACGACATCAGCGCAGAAGAAGCTCTTTTTCAACCTGCGCAAGGCGAAGAACCGCATTGGTGCGCTTGAAGACGGTGATCTGCGCCCTGAAAACGTCCAGCGGATTGCGACCGATCTTGGTGTGACCGAGGACGAAGTGATTTCCATGAACCGCCGTCTGTCCGGTGGGGATGCATCGCTGAACGCCACGGTCAGTGCCGATGGTGAAGGTGCCGCGCAATGGCAGGACTGGCTTGAGGACGAGAGCGCGAATACAGCGGCCGAGTATGAAGCGCATGACGAACTTGATGCGCGCCGCGAACTCTTGGCCGATGCCATGTCTGTTCTAAACGAGCGTGAGAAAGACATTCTGATGCAGCGTCGTCTGTCCGAGGAGACTGTCACGCTTGAAGATCTGAGCAGCCAGTATGACGTCAGCCGCGAGCGTATCCGCCAGATCGAGGTGCGTGCATTTGAAAAGCTGCAGGCAAAGATGCAGGAGCTGGCGCGCCAGAAGGGCATGTTGGCTGACGCGTAAGGCCGTATCGCTCTCGCAATAATCATCCCCGTCAGCGCTGCTGGCGGGGATTTTTCGTTTCTGCGCGTATTTCCTTTTGGTCCTTGGTGGCGCTAACATCGCGCCAAAGGGGAAACGAACATGAAACCATTGCGCTGGGGCATTCTGGGTGCCGCGAACTTTGCTGAAAAACACATGGGGCCTGCGATACACGCGGCCAAAGGCGCCGAACTGGCAGCCCTTGCCACATCCAGCCCTGAAAAAGCCGCCGGTTTTCAGGCCTTTGCGCCGGGCATTCAGATCCATGACAGCTATGATGCGCTTTTGGCTGATCCGGCGATTGATGCGGTCTATATTCCGCTGCCAAATCACATGCATGTGGAATGGTCGCTCAAGGCGATGGCGGCGGGCAAGCATGTGTTATGCGAAAAGCCCATGACGCTCGCAGAAGCGGAGTTTGATCAGTTGATTGCCGCGCGGGATGCGGCGGGTGTCCTGGCCGCCGAGGCCTATATGATCGTGCATCATCCGCAATTCATCCGCGCGCGCGAACTGGTGCAAGGCGGCGCAATTGGCACCTTGATGCATGTGGATGCGGCGTTCAGTTTCTTTAATGATGACGCGGGCAATATCCGCAATCAGCCTGCCGCGGGTGGTGGCGGTTTGCGTGATATCGGGGTCTATACCTTCGGGTCCGCGCGTTTTGTGTCCGGAGAAGAGCCACTTGCGGTGCCCTATGCCAAGCTGCGGTTCGACAATGATGTCGATATCTTTGCGCAGGTCGCGGCGGATTTTCCAAGCTTCAGCTATGCAGCCATGGTGTCGATCCGCATGTTCCCGCGTCAGGAAATCACCTTTCACGGCGACAAGGGTGTGCTCAAATTGACCTGTCCTTACAATGCCAATGTCTTTGATGCGGCTGTTCTGACGATGACAACCGATGGCCAGACCGTCACGACCGAGCGTTGGCCGGGGGTGAACCAATATGTCCTGCAGGTGGAAAATTTCTGTCAATCGGTGCAGACTGGTGCCGCCTATCCATGCCCGCTTGAGTTTTCGCGCGGAACGCAGAAGATGATTGATATGGTTTTTGCGGCTGGTGGACGGCCCGCTTAGGAGATGACGATGCCCAATGATGATGACCGCTCCGACATAAATGTGGACGACTACGAAAACATCTGGCTGCGCTTGGTGCATATGGTGATCATTGCCGTGCTGATGAGCATGGCGAGCACATTGCTCGGGATCATGACTGTGGCGCAGTTCCTGATCATGTTGGTCAATCAGCGTCAGCCGAATGACCAACTGGCCGAAATGGGCACGACGATGGGCGTTTGGATGGCCAAGGCCGCGCGTTATCAGACAGCCGCGAGCGAGGTGAAGCCCTGGCCATGGACTGAACTGGATTGAAGGCGCCGCGCAGTCCCGGACTTGATCCGGGACCTCGTGGTGCGACGTTGAGGTCCCGGATCAAGTCCGGGACTGCGTTGGTTCTAGTCCTCTAACGCTTCCAATTCGTCAATGAAGCCTTCGATCATCGACAGGCCCTTGTCCCAGAACTTGGGATCAGAGGCGTCGAGGCCGAAGGGCGCCAGCAATTCCTTGTGGTGCTTTGACCCGCCAGCGCGCAGCATGTCGAAATACTTTTCGCGGAAATCGGGGTCGCCCTCGGCATAGACCGCATAGAGCGCATTCACCAACCCGTCGCCGAACGCATAGGCGTAGACGTAGAAGGGCGAGTGTACAAAGTGGGGGATATAGGCCCAGAAGGTTTCATAGCCATCCGCGAAATCGAAGACAGGCCCAAGGCTTTCGGCCTGCACCGACATCCAGAGCGCGTTGATATCGTCCGGTGTCAACTCGCCCTCGGCGCGGGCGGCGTGGAGTTTGCATTCGAAATCATAGAAGGCAATCTGGCGCACGACCGTGTTGATCATGTCCTCGACCTTGCCCGCCAGCAGGATCTTGCGTTCTTCTTTGGTCTTCGCACCGTCCAGCAATTTCTGGAAGGTCAGCATTTCGCCAAAGACCGACGCCGTTTCGGCCAGTGTCAGCGGGGTTGAGGACAAAAGCTCACCCTGTTCTGCTGCCAGTACCTGATGCACACCATGCCCCAATTCATGGGCCAAAGTCATCACGTCGCGCGGTTTTCCGAGATAGTTCAGCATCACATACGGGTGCACGGGTGTCACTGTGGGGTGTGCGAAAGCGCCCGGCGCTTTGCCGGGTTTTACGGCGGCGTCGATCCAGCCTTTGGTAAAGAAGGGCTTGGCGATTTCGGCCATTTTGGGGTCAAACCCTGCATAGGCGTCCATCACCGTGGCCGTGGCCTCGTCCCAATTGACGATCTTGTCGCTCTCCATCGGCAAAGGCGCGTTGCGGTCCCAGACCTGCATCCGCTCCAGCCCCAGCCATTTGGCTTTGAGCGCATAGTAGCGGTGCGACAGACGCGGGTAGGCGGCGACAACGGCGTTGCGCAGCGCCTCGACCACCTCGGCTTCGACATGGTTGGACAGGTGCCGTCCGGTTTGCGGGGTGGGCATCTTGCGCCAACGGTCCTCGATCTCTTTTTCTTTGGCCAGCGTGTTGTGGATGCGCGAGAAGATCTTGATGTTTTCGCGGAACACCGCCGCCAGCGCATGGGTCGCCGCCTCGCGTTTGGCGCGGTCCTGTTCGGTCAGCAGGTTCAGCGTGGCTTCAAGGCTCAGGACCTCGTCATCGACCACGAATTCCAGCGCCGCCATGGTTTCATCAAAAAGCCGGTTCCAAGCCGCAGCACCGACTGTGGACTGGTCATGCAGGAACTTTTCCAGCTCATCCGAAAGCTGGTGCGGCTTCATCGCACGCATGCGGTCAAAGACCGGTTTATAGCGCGCGAGGTCCGTATTGGCGGAAAGCAGATCGGCAAGGTGGTCGTCATCAAGCCGGTTGAATTCCAGACTGTAGAACACCAGTGGTGTCGTGGCGGTCGTCATCTTGTCCTGACAATCCGACATGAATTTTGCGCGGTCGCTGTCGGTTGTGCATTGATAGTACCGCAAGCCCGCGAAGGACATGATGCGCCCTGCGATCACGTCGATCTGTTCGTAGCGTTGCACGGCCTCCAAGAGCCCGCCTGCATCCAGTGTCGCCAGTTTGCCTTCATAGCTTGCCGCGAAATCCGCACACTCTTTTTCCAGCCATGCCATATCGCGCGCCAGTTCGGGGCTGTCGGTGGCGGGGTAGAGATCGCTCAGGTCCCATTCGGGCAGGTTGCCAAGGTCCTTCCCACCGCTGGTGTTGGCATCAAAGACGGGCTGGGGGAATGGCATAGGGTAACCTCTGTTTTTCATGTGTTGGGGAATACATAGGCACTGTTGCGAAAAGTGTTAAGGGCGATCAGCCGTAGGTGGCTAACATCTCTTTGAGATCGTCCAGCGTATTGGCCTCATCCACGGGTTTGTCGCGCCGCCAGCGCAGCATGCGCGGAAAACGCAAAGCTACGCCGGATTTGTGGCGCGGGCTGGCCTGGATGCCCTCAAAGGCGATCTCGAACACATGTTCGGCGGGCACCTGCCGGACAGGGCCAAAGCGTTGCAGCGTGTTCTTGCGCACCCATGCCGTGATTTCGCGGAATTCCTTGTCGGTCAGGCCGGAATAGGCCTTGGTGAAGGGCACCAGATCATTGCCGTCGCGAACAGCGAATGTGTAGTCGGTGAAAAGGTTCGCGCGGCGTCCGTGCCCTGCCTGGGCATAGATCATCACCGCGTCGATGGTCAGCGGATCAATCTTCCATTTCCACCAGTCGCCCCGTTTGCGCCCGGCAAGGTAAGGGCTGTCTAGGCGTTTGAGCATCAGACCTTCGGCGCCCAGATCGCGGGATTGGTCGCGTGCGGTGCGCAGATCATCCCATGTCTGGAAACGGACGGAGGCGGACAGCCGCAGGGGGGCTGTCACAGGGGCATCCTTGATCAGATCCTCTAACGCCGCGCGGCGGTCTTTCAGAGGTTTATCGCGTACATCCGCCCCCTGATGTTCCAGGAGGTCATAGGCCATAAGGATCACTGGCGCCTCGGCCAGAAGTTTCTTTGGCACCGTCTTGCGCCCGATCCGTTTTTGCAGCGCGTTGAAAGACAGGGGCTTTTCATCAGCGAAGGCCAGCACCTCACCGTCGATGACCGTGCCATCAGGCAGGTAATCGCGCAGTTGCGCGAGTTCGGGGAAGCGGTCCGTCATCAGGTCTTCACCGCGCGACCACAGGTGGTGTTCACCGCCACGGATAATCAGCTGACCGCGGATACCGTCCCATTTGCGTTCCGCATTCCAGTTGGCGGGCGGGCCGAGGTCATCGAATGCGTCGAGTTGGTAGGCGAGATAGAAAGGGTAGGGGCGGGACAGGTCTACCGTTGGGTCGTTTGCTTCGATCAACGCGTCCCATGTGGTGGTGTCCGGCGTCCAATTGCCCATGAGCTTGTGGGTGAGCTCCGGTTCGGGCTGGCCGGTGGCCTGTGCCAGCGCGCGGGTGATCAGTTTTGCGCTGACCCCGATGCGAAAACCGCCGGTCAGAAGCTTGGTGAAGAGGAACCTTTCGGTGTGGGGCAGGCTGTCCCATGCGTCCAAGATACCTGATTTGCGTGCGTCGTCTTCGAGTGTCGTCAGCGTTTTGATGTAGCTGATCCAATGGGTCAGCGTGTGGTCTTGGCTTTGCGTGGCTGGGGGCAACACCAGCGCGATGGTCTCGGCCAGATCACCGACGATGCTATAGCTTTCCTCGAACAACCAGTCAGGCAAGCCCGCGACCTCTGCCGCCCATTCCCGCAGCCTTGTGGCCGTGATCGTGCGTTTCGGGCGACGCCCTGTGAAGAGGGCGATGGTCCACAGCCGGTCTTCCGGCGTTGCGGTGCGGAAATAATCGGCAAGTGCGGCGGTCTTGACGCTGGTCTTGGTGCTTTCGTCGATGCGGGTGAAGAGGGCGGCGAAGTCTTTCATGCCTCGGCCTCGTCCGCCTGGTCAAACCCTTCGCCCTGGTAATCCGTGCTGACGATATGCGCGTCATAGCCCTGGCTGGACAGCCATTTCTGGAAGGCACCCGTGTAGCCGTGGGTGGCAAAGACCTTGGTCGCACCGGTCGCCTTGATCGCAGCGTTCAGCCCTTCCCAATCGGCGTGGTCTGAGACGATGAACCCGCGATCTGCCGCGCGCCTGCGCCGCACACCGCGCAGGGCCATCCAGCCGCTGGCGAACGCGGTGGAGGCCGTGCCGAATTTGCGTGCCCAAGGGGTGCCAAGTGCGCTGGGCGTGGCCAGTACCAGCGCGCCGGGGTGGGTTTTATGGGTGGTTTCGGCGGTGACAAGGGTGGTTTCGGGCAGGGTAAAACCCTGGCCGCGCAGTACCGCATTGGTGTTTTCGATTGCGCCGTGCGTCAGGATTTGGCCGATGTCAGGGTTGACGGTTGTCAGCAACCGCTGCGCTTTGCCCAATGCATAGGCCCCGAGGATTGAGGTACGCCCGGCTGCGGCATTGGCGGCCCACCAGTCGTTGATTTGCCGGGCGAGAATGTCTTGGGGCGTCCATTTGAAAATCGGGAGGCCAAAGGTGCATTCGGTGATGAAAGCGTGGCAGGGGACGGGTTCGAACGGTTCAGAGAGCCCGTCGGCCACTGTCTTGTAGTCACCCGAGACAACCCAGACCTCGCCTTTCACGGCCACCCTGATCTGCGCTGAGCCGGGCACGTGTCCGGCAGGGTGGAAAGAGACGGTTGCGTCTCCGATGCGGGTTTCAACGCCGTATTCCGTGGTTTCGAGCGTGATATCGCCCAAGCGGTGCCGCATGACAGGGGCTGTGCCTGTCGTGGCCAGATAGCGGTTCATCCCCCAGCGTGCGTGGTCGCTGTGGCCGTGGGTAATTAGTGCGCGGTCCACGGGCCGCCACGGATCGATATAGAAATCGCCCGCTGGACAATAAATGCCCCTGTCAGTGAAGGTCAGAACGTCGGCCATGATCCGACTATAGGGCGCGAAGAGTGCTGGCCAATGGTGGGGGGTGGGTTTCACCCACCTTACGGTGTAGGGCTGTGGGGTATTATTCTTGAACGAGGTGGCCCATGGCCCTTGATCCTGCGCTGATTGCGAAAACCTATGAGGCGATCAAACCTGCCACGATGCGCACGCCCACTGTCCATGCGGCCCGCCTGTCGCTGCATCTGGGCATTGATCTCTATCTCAAGCTGGAGAACCTCCAACACACCAACGCGTTCAAAGCGCGGGGTGCCTTGGCCAAGCTTCTGACGCTCAGCGATGCCGAGCGCGCCGCCGGTGTCATCGCCTGCAGTGCCGGAAACCATGCGCAGGGCGTGGCCTATCACGCCAGCCGCCTCGGCATTCCCGCGGTGATCGTGATGCCCGAAGGGACACCGTTCAACAAAGTCAAGCGCACCAAGGATTTCGGGGCAGAAGTCGTGCTGCATGGCAAGGGTTTTGATGAAAGTGTGCAGTTCACGCTGGATATGGCGGCGGAAAAAGGGATGACCTTCGTGCATCCCTTTGATGATCCCATCGTCGCTGCGGGGCAGGGCACCGTCGCTTTGGAGATGCTTGAACAGGAACCGGATCTTGATGTGATTGTCGTCCCGATTGGCGGCGGGGGACTGATTGCGGGCATGGCTGTCGCTGCAAAATCAGTCAAGCCCGACGTGCAGGTGATCGGCGCGCAGGCTGCGAATTTCGACGCGGTGAAAGCGCATTTTGATGACCTTGGCACCAATTTCGGCGGTGCGACACTGGCCGAGGGGATCGCAGTGCGTGAACCGGCTGCGGCGAACCTTGCTGTGATCAAGACGCATGTGGACCGTGTGGAAACAGCGACCGAGGCCGAGATTGAGGCGGCCGTGTTTGATCTTCTGTCTTACGAAAAGATCGTGGCCGAAGGCGCTGCGGGCGCTGGCCTTGCTGTCATCGAAAAGCATGCCAAGGATTTTGCAGGCAAAAAGGTGGGCCTTGTTGTCTGTGGCGGCAATATCGATTCGCGGCTGCTCTCGACACTTATTCTGCGCGGTTTGGTGCGCGATGGCCGGATTACGCGCCTGACGTTCGAGATTGACGACACACCAGGCCAGCTTTCGGATATTTCGCGCATTATTGGCGCGGCGGGGGCCAATGTGATCGAGGTGATCCACCAGCGGATGATGCAGAGCGTGTCGCTCAAGCAGGCCGAGCTTGAGATCGTGATTGAAGCCCGCGATCAGCAGCACGTGTCCGAAGTGGTCAGCGAGCTACGTGGCGCGGGATTTCAGGTGCGCACGGACAGTGATCTGGCCTAGGCTACAGGCGCCAGTTGTTTGTCAAAAAACGCTGTCGTTTCATCAAAGATCATGTCGCGCATTTCGGGCATGTCCATCAGCATCTCGTGCTTGCCGCCCTCAATGACGCGCAACACGCCGTTTGGCCATTTCGCCATCCGTTCGCGGATACGCGAGGGATCAACGATCACTTCGTCGGTGCCCAGATAGGTCAGGCAGGGCACCTGCGGCGAGGGGGCGGTGCTGAGTTGATGCATTTCACGCAAAGAGGCGTTGAGCCAGCGTAACGATGGCCCGCCGAGACCTAGATCAGGCTGTTGGCGAAGCTGCGTGCCAAATTGCGCCCACATCTCGGGATCATTGGTCAGCGTGTTTGCTTCAAACGTTTCGCGCAAAGGATAACTTTCCTCTGACTGGCCGGGCACGATATTCTGGTCGAACCCCAAAGGTGTGCTCATCGCGGAGAGCCCCCACGCGACGGGGCGTAACAGGGTGGCCATCTGCACGCCCCACATCGGCGCCGAGAACATCGCGGCCTGAACGTCCAGCCCTTCGATCAACGCGCGCAGACCGATACAGCCCCCCATCGAGTGCCCCAGCAGGAAATAGGGGCGCGGAAGACCAGCTTCCTGCGCATAGGCGAGCGTCGCGGTCACATCTTTTTGATAGTCCGAAAATGCACCAACATGCCCGATCGCCCGTTTGGGTGTCATGCGGTCGGCAATGCCCTGGCCGCGCCAGTCAATCGCCAGACTGGCATAGCCGCGGTCCTGCAGGGCCTGCGCGGTATTGCCGTATTTTTCAACATATTCGGTGCGGCCCGGAAAGATCAGCACTGTGCCTTTGGCACCCGCCAGCGGCCAATGGCCCACGCGAATGCGCACCCCGTCAGATGTTGTCAGCCAATGGGCGACCCCTCCGGCGGGACCGCCTGCGATATCTTCGAAAAGAGGGGCCGCCTCCAACATTAGCCCAGAACGCCCGCCAGCTTCATGGCTTGGCCCATATCGCCGTCAACACTGAGTTTGCCGGTCATAAAGGCGGTCGTCGGGTTCATTTCGCCGTCAAGAATGGCTTTGAACGTCTCGGTCGAGGCCGTCAGGGTCACATCTGCATCGTCGTCACCTGCGTGAGCGCCGTTCTGGTCGATGATGATGCTTCCCTCACCCGCGATCTCGAATTTCGCGCTGCCGTCAAAACCGGCCCCGTCCATCTTTGCGTTCAGGGCGGCGACGGCCTCTGTTACAACATCACTCATTTTTTCGTCCTCTATTGGTTGATATCACCCTGCGACCTCTGGTGTTGGCCGCATAGTGCGCTACATTACCGTTATGGTTATGCACGCACATCGCTTCAAATGTATCGTTACGGCACTTTGCCTTACGGTTGGGTTTTCCTTACCCGCTTACGCGCAACAAAAGCCCTTGGATGAACTTTTTCAAGAGCTCGCCGCCGCGGATGAAAGCACTTATGCGCGTATCGAACGGCAAATCATTGCGCAGTGGGAAAACAGCGGCTCGCCTGCGATGGACCTGCTGCTGCGTCGCGGTAAGGATGCGCTGGAAGACGGCGCACCCGAAGTGGCCGTCGAACATTTCACCGCTTTGGTCGATCATGCGCCGGATTTTGCCGAAGGCTATTATGGTCGTGCGTCGGCTTATTATTTCCTCGGGCGCATTGGCCCTGCTCTGAACGATGTGCGTCAGGTGCTGGCATTGAACCCGCGTCACTTTGAGGCGATGCGCGGTCTTGCTTTGATGATGGAAGAACTAGAGCGCCCCGAAGATGCGCTTGAAGTTTATGAAATGGTTCTTGCGATCAACCCCAATGCACGCGAAGCGCTGGAGGCCGTTGATCGTCTGGAACTGCAGCTTGAGGGTCAGGCGCTCTAGGCACTGGCGCTCCGATTGGTTCGGGGAAGAATATGACGGTGTCCCGGATCACGGCCGTGCTTGGGCCGACGAATACTGGCAAGACGCACTACGCGATTGAACGGATGCTGGCCTACCGCACCGGTGTGATCGGCTTGCCGCTCCGGCTTCTGGCGCGCGAGGTCTACGACCGGATTGTGGCTGTGCGTGGCCCCGGCGTCGTGGCGCTTGTGACCGGAGAAGAGCGGATCGTGCCGCCGCGCGCCGCCTATTGGGTCTGCACGGTTGAGGCGATGCCCGAGGGCATGGGGTGCGATTTTCTGGCCGTTGATGAAATCCAGCTTTGCGCCGATCCGGAGAGGGGCCATATTTTTACCGACCGTTTGCTGAATGCGCGCGGCCTGCATGAGACCCTGTTTCTGGGCGCAGAGACAATGCGCGGTGCGATCTCGGCCTTGGTGCCTGAGGCGTCGTTCATGCGCCGTGAGCGGATGTCGCAACTCACCTATTCAGGGTCCAAGAAACTGAGCCGGATGCCTGCACGATCGGCAATCGTGGGGTTTTCGGTCGAAAACGTTTATGCCATCGCGGAACTTTTGCGCCGCACCAAAGGTGGTGCTGCTGTGGTGATGGGTGCGCTGAGCCCCCGCACGCGGAATGCGCAGGTCGAGATGTATCAGAACGGCGATGTCGATTATCTCGTGGCGACCGATGCGATTGGTATGGGGCTGAACCTTGATATCAGCCATGTGGCGTTTTCCTCGCTGACCAAATTTGACGGGCGCCGGATGCGGCACCTGCAACCTGACGAGTTGAGCCAGATTGCGGGCCGCGCGGGGCGGCACGTGGACAATGGCACCTTTGGTGTCACCGGCGAGGCGCCGCCTCTGGACGAAGGTGTCGCGCAGGCGATTTGCGATCACCGCTTTGCCCCGATCAAGAAACTGCAATGGCGCAACAGCCGATTGCAATTCGGATCGGTCAAGCGTCTGATTGCCACGCTGGAAGACCGCACCGAGGACCCGTGGTTGACCCGTGTACGCGAAAGTGATGATCTGGCCGCACTCAAAGCACTGGCGATGGACACCGAGGTTGCCGCGCGTGCGACGGATGGTCCGTCGGTCAAACTGCTTTGGGATGTGTGCCGCGTGCCTGATTTTCGCGGTATCAGCAAAGGTGAGCACGCAGCCCTTTTGACGCATATCTACAACGATCTGCATCAACTTGGGCATGTGTCCGCCAACTGGTTCGCGCTGCAGGTCAAACGCATTGACCGGACAGACGGAGACATTGATACGCTCTCCAAACGGCTCGCGTATATCCGGACCTGGACATATGTGGCACAAAGGAATGGGTGGCTTGTTGACGAATCTCATTGGCGAGATGCAACCCGCGCGGTAGAAGACCGACTATCGGATGCGCTGCACGGCGCATTGACGCAAAGATTTGTGGACCGGCGGACCAGCATTCTGCTTCGCCGGCTCAAACAGAAGGAGAGCCTTTTGGCTGACGTGAATGACAAGGGTGAAGTGACCGTCGAGGGCGAATTCGTCGGACGGTTGGAAGGGTTCCGTTTCCGGATGGACAAAGCAGGCAGCCCCGATGAGGCCAAGACATTGCGTCAGGCCTCTGTGCAGGCGCTGGTGCCGCAGTTCCATTTGCTGGCGGACCGTTTCTATAACGCCCCCGATCCCGAGATTGATTTCACCGAACAGGGTGGCCTGATGTGGGGCAGCCAGGCGGTTGGCAAACTGGTCAAGGGCGACGATCCGTTCAAGCCGGGCGTTGAGGCCTTTGTCGATGAAGAAGCAGGCCCCGATGTCGCCGCCAAGGTGCAGCGCCGTTTGCAGCATTTCATCGACCGCAAGATTGCCGCCGGATTCGAGCCGATTATCGCGCTGAAAAACGATGAGGCACTGACGGGCGCCGCGAAGGGCTTTGCCTTCCGCATGGCCGAGGAGTTCGGGATCATCCCGCGCGGTGAAGTCGCCGAAGAGGTCAAGGCACTGGATCAGGACGCCCGCGGCGCGTTGCGCAAGCACGGTGTGCGTTTCGGCCAGTTCACGATTTTCATGCCGCTTCTGCTCAAGCCCGCGCCGACACGGCTGCGTCTTGTGCTGTGGTCGCTGTCCAAGGGTCTGGGCGAATTTCCTGAAAGCCCGCCCCCCGGTCTGGTGACGGTCCCTGCCGCTCAGGATGCGGTTGCAGGGTATTATGCGATGGCGGGCTACCGCGCTGCTGGAGATCGCGCGATCCGCATTGATATGCTGGAACGCCTCGCCGATATGCTGCGCCACAAGGACAGCCGTGGCGGGTTCGAAGCGAACCCCGACATGTTGTCGATCACCGGCATGACGCTCGAGCAATTCGCCGATCTCATGACCGGTCTGGGCTATAAGGCCGAGAAGGGTGAGCGCGAGAAAGTGAAAGCGGTTGCCGCCGAGGCGCCCGCCGCTGATGCCGCGCCTGCCGCAGAGGTCGCCCCAGCCGAGAGCGCAGCAGAAGAAAAGCCGGACACCGGCCCCGAGATGGAGGTGTTCTATACCTTCACATGGGGTGGTCGGGCGGCACGTCCTGCACGCCCCCAAGGCGATGCCCGCCCCCGTGGCAAAGGCAAGCCGAAGGGCAAAGGCAAACCGCAGGGTGGCGGCAACAACAAACCGCAAACCTTCCAAGCCAAACCCAAGCGCGAAAAGCAGATTGATCCTGACAATCCGTTCGCTGCCGCTTTGGCAGGTTTCAAGAAGGATTGAGCGACCCGCGCCCGACAATCCGGCTGGATAAATGGCTCTGGCATGCGCGGTTTTTCAAATCGCGCAGCCTTGCCGCCGGTGTTGTCACCGCGGGCAAGGTCCGTGTGGATAGCCAGCCTGTCAGCAAACCCGCCCGCGCGATCGGGCCAGGGAATGTGCTGACTTTCGTGCAGGCCCAGGAAACCAAAGTGGTGCGGGTTGTGGCTTGTGGCGAACGCCGCGGGCCTGCGCCCGAAGCGCACGCGCTCTACGAAGACCTCACGCCCGCACCCAAACCGCGGCCTGCAGAGACGCAGGGAGCGAACCCGCGCTATGAAAAGGGCGGTCGTCCGACAAAGAAAGACCGCCGCGATATGGGGCTAGACTAGCGCGCCAAAGACGATGCCAGACAGGATTGCGCCAGATACGCCCAAACCGATGTAGGCCGCGAACACCCGACCTTTCACCAAGGACCAAACCGCTGCCATCGCGGGGATCGAACTGACCGACCCTGCAATCATGAAGGCCATCGCTGCCCCGTTGCTCATCCCTTGTGCGATCAGCCCAGCCAGCAAAGGTGGGGCAACGTACCCGTTCAGGTAGGCGGGCATGCCGACAAGCGCTGCGATGCCGATGGGCAGGATACCTTCGCCGCCGACGATACCGGCGATCGTTTCGGCAGGGACGTAAGTTACCAGAAGCGCTTCAAGCGCATAGGCAAGCGACAGCCATTTGATCAGGAAGATGCCATTGTGCATGAACTCCTGACCAAAGACGGCGCGGCGCGCAGGCGCGTTCCAGAAGGTCCAGACCGGCTTGCCGTCGAAGGGGTTCGGGCCACAGCCACAGCCTTTGGCCTGCTGCAGCTTCAATGGGTCAGAGAACAGCCCCGCGTGCGTCATCGCTTTGATGGCAAAACCACCCGCCAAACCAAGTGCCACTGCGGCGACAGCCTTGCCGATGGCAAAGGGCCAACCAAGGGCGGCGGCGGTGATCAACAGGGTTGGCGGATCAATCAGCGGGGAAGACAGCCAAAAGGCCATGACAGCGGCAAGCGGTGCACCAAGCGCCAGCAGTCCCGCGATAAAGGGGATGACTTCGCAGGAACAGAACGGCGCTAGCCCGCCGAAAAGCGCTGCCAGCACGATCATGCGGTTTTCGCGGCCTTGAAAGGCCTTCGCGATCATGGCTTCGGCACCCGCGGCCTTGAGCCCCGCGATCAGAAAAACCGCGAAGGCGATATAGGGCAGAGTGCCCCAAAGTGCGCCTGCCGCGAATGTGATGATCGGCCAGAGGTTGGCGGGGTCAATCGCTGCGACAACCACCGGAACCAGCAATGTGATGGTCCAAGGTGTCGCAAGGTATGTTCGCGCCCGGTCGACCAGTGACGGAGCGGGGCGGGTTGCGTCAGTCATTCTGGTCTTCCCATATCGGCGCAGCATTCTTCGAGGATGAAGGCTGCAAGACGTTGCAGGTGGTCAAAGTTCGCGCGGTTCGTGATGGTGCGGCCTTGTTTCTCTGCGCTGACGAGACCCGCGCTGGCGAGAAATCTCAGATGATGGGCCAAGGTTGACGCAGGGATGCCTGTGCGCTGTTGGATTTCGCCCACAAGCAGCCCGTCTTCACCAGCTTTGACGAGAGTCTGAAGAACTTCCATCCGGGGCTCGGATCCCATGGCGGAAAAACCTTGCGTCGCGGTGACGATATCCATTCTCAGGTTACCTTCTTTAATTCGATAGTTCTAGTTTTATCGAAATATAGGTAGGCATGTCAACAGTGATCAGGCCAATGTGCGCGGCATGGCCCTCTGCAGGGCAGGGCGATGCCGTTTGGTATCAGCTATAGAGCCGAGGTGCGCCCAGACCGCCGCTGGCGCCTGCGCCGCCTGTCAATTGATCCAGCATACCGCCAAGCCCGCCGGAGGATTGTGCCCCACTGCCGCCGCCCAATTGGCCCAGCATGTCACCCAAACCGCCCATGCCGCCGGCTTGTTGCGGGGCGCTGCCCCCTGTGAGTCCGCCAAGCAGCCCACCAAGGCCACCATTTTTCTGTACTGATTCCATGCCCTTGGCGACCGCAAAGCCGACCGCCATTGCTGCGACCGTATTCATAAGTGACATTGTATGTTTTCTCCCTGGGTCAAAATTCTTTGTTGTGAAATTATGGCCGATAGGATGGTCGGTCGATTATGCGCTGTCCAGCATCTTGAAAGACCCCGGCAATTTCGCGCATCTTGTCGCAATCTCGGACTTGGCTGCCTTCGTTGGGCTGTTGGACCTTGAACGCGCGGCCAGTCTATTCTAGCTAGGCTGCGTGAACTGATCGGAACTCCGCCTTATGACCTACATCGTCAACGATAACTGCATCGCCTGCAAATACACGGACTGCGTCGAAGTCTGCCCCGTAGACTGCTTCTACGAGGGTGAAAACATGCTGGTGATCCATCCTGACGAATGTATCGACTGCGGTGTTTGCGAGCCTGAATGCCCTGCGGATGCGATCCGTCCGGACACAGAGCCTGACATGGAAAAATGGGTTGAATTCAACCGCAAGTATTCCGAGCTGTGGCCGGTGATCATCACAAAGAAAGACCCGCTGCCGACTGCCGAAGAAATGGACGGCAAAGAAGGCAAGATGGAGCTCTTCTCGGAAGCAGCCGGAGAAGGCGGCTGATTCGCGCCTATCCGGCGTTGAGAGCCAATGTTTACAGGCCTTTCGTGCTTTGATTCGCGATACTTCCGCTGGCCTTGTTTTTATGATATACTTAGCGGAATGCTGCGAACGACGTGATCCAGATCATCAGACGATAGCTCCGGCGGAGGCGAAGTGCCCCCGGCGGATTTTTTGTCGTCATTAGCTGGCCGTCATGAAAGGACGATCATGAGCAAGAAGAAATACGACTTTAGCCCCAACGAGTTTGTCGTTTACCCCGCCCACGGGGTCGGCAAAATTGTGTCGATCGAGACGCAAGAGATTGCCGGCTTCGAGCTTGAGATGTTTGTCATCTCGTTCGAGAAAGACAAAATGACCCTGCGGGTGCCGACTGACAAAGCTACCGATGTAGGCATGCGTGCCTTGGCGACACCTGATGTGGTCAGCCATGCGATGAAGACACTGCGCGGCAAGGCAAAGGTCAAAAAGGCCATGTGGTCGCGTCGCGCACAAGAATACGAGCAAAAGATCAACTCGGGTGATCTGATCGCAATTGCAGAGGTTGTGCGCGACCTGCATCGCCAGGATGACCAGCGTGAGCAGAGCTATTCCGAGCGTCAGCTTTATGAAGCCGCACTTGAGCGCCTGACCCGCGAAATCGCGGCCGTGGCGGGCAATGATGAAAACGCGGCTGCGGCAGAGATTGATTCTGTTCTGGTCGGCCGCGCCGCATAACTGCGTCGCCACCGAATACCAAAAAGGCTGTGCTTGGAAACAAGCACGGCCTTTTCTTTTGCAGGGTCAGAGTGCCCGCCAGCCAATGTCCGAGCGGTAAAACCCGTCCGGCCAGTCGATCGTCTGGGCCATAGCGTAGGCCCGTTCATGTGCCTCGGCCAAGGTCGCGCCCCGCGCTGTGATATTCAGGACACGTCCGCCTGCGGCCGTGATCTGCCCGTCTTTCAGTGCGGTGCCAGCGTGAAAGACCATGTGGAAACTGTCTTCGGGCTGGCTGTCCAGCCCTCCGATCACGGTGCCTTTGGTATAGTTTCCGGGGTAGCCATTTGCGGCAATGACGATGTTCAACGCGTGATCATCCGCCCAGTTGACCTGCATCTCGTCCAAACGCTCTTCAGCGCAGGCCTGCAGCAGATCAAGGATCTGCCCGCCCAGACGCATCATCAGGCACTGGCACTCGGGATCACCAAAGCGGACGTTGTATTCCACCAGACGCGGCTGGCCGTTCTGGATCATCAGGCCGACAAAAAGTACGCCCTGGAAGGGGGTGCCGCGCTTGCGCATCTCTTCCATGGTGGGGGAGATGATTTCGTCCAGCGCTTTTTGTGTAATTGCATCGGTCATCACAGGGGCAGGGGAGTAAGCGCCCATGCCGCCTGTGTTCGGGCCCGTGTCGCCGTCAAAGGCGCGTTTATGGTCTTGGGCGGTGCCCACGGGCAGGATGGTTTTGCCGTCACAGAGCACAAAGAATGAAGCTTCCTCACCGTCCATGAACTCTTCGATCACCACCTCGGCACCTGCCGCGCCAAAGCTGCCGTCGAACATATCGTCGATCGCGGCAAGTGCTTCGTCTTCGGACATGGCAACGATCACGCCCTTGCCGGCGGCAAGCCCGTCAGCCTTGACCACAATCGGTGCACCTTGGGCGCGGATATAGGCACGGGCGGCATCGGCATCAGTGAAATGCGCGTAGGCGGCAGTGGGCGCGCCTGCCGCGTCGCAGATGGCTTTTGTAAAGGACTTCGAGGCCTCAAGCTGGGCTGCCGCCTGACTTGGACCAAAGACCAGAAACCCGGCGCTGCGCAGCCGGTCCGCCACACCGGCCGCAAGGGGGGCTTCGGGGCCGATAATGACGAAATCAATCGCGTTCTCTTCTGCAAATGTCGCCACAGCATCACCGTCGAGAATGTTGATGTCTGCACATTCCGCATGGGCCGCGATCCCCGCATTTCCGGGGGCAACAATCAGGCGGTCACATTTGGGGTTCTGTTTGACGGCCCAAGCCAGACTATGTTCGCGACCGCCACTGCCCAAAATGAGAATGTTCATATTCGTCCCTGCAAGAATTGGATTGCCACGGTTCTAAGGCGGGGATGGCATGACCACAAGTGTCACCCAAGCCAAAGGTTTTTTAGTCTCCGGTGCTTGGCGCGCGTGCCGCATCGGACTAGTGTCGCAAGCGAGACAACCAATGCGAGCATAGGCGCAAAGATGAAACCGATCAAAAAGGACCGGAAGCTTTGGCATCGCCTTGAAGGCTATAGCTTTCACGAGCGTCCACTGACGCGTTCACTGGTCGACCGTCTGCACGAGGAAACCGGCCATTCGATTGATGTGTGCTACATTCTCGTCGAAGAATATCGTCGCTTTATGTATCTGGTGGGCAGTACCGGCGAAACGCTTGTGCCATCGCCCATCGTGGATGTCGTCTGGAAGATGCATGTACAGGATGAAAAGGCGTATTTCGAAGACTTTTGTCCTCGGATTATTGGCCGCATCATTTATCGCCCTGATGACCCGATGCAGTTTGCGGATGATCCGGCCTATGGGCGTACCCTCGATCATTACGCAGAAGAATTTGGTCGTGCGCAGGTGCAGTTCTGGCCTGATCCCGATTTTGCGACGGTGCGGATTTCGCGGATGCTGTTGTGCATCAGCGGTGTGTTGGCGCTGGTGTTGGCTTTGGTCTTCAAAACGGTGCTTTTTGTCGTTTTGGCGGGGGTACTCTGCCTGACGGCCTATTTCCTGAAGTGGCAGTTCTCGTCCTTGCCATTACAGGCGCATGGAAAAGGTGAAGCAATATGATGGACCTTTTTGACGACGGGCCTGCCGACAATACGCCCGAGTTTTCGGTCTCCGAGATTTCCGGCGCAGTCAAAAAGGCGATTGAGGGCGGCTTTTCCCATGTCCGCGTGCGCGGTGAAGTGGGGCGCGTGTCGCGGCCTGCGTCGGGCCATATTTATATGGATCTCAAGGACGATCGCGCGGTTCTGGCCGGTGTGATCTGGAAAGGCCGTGCGCAGGCGTTGGCGCAGCGTCCGGAAGAGGGGATGGAGGTGATTGCCACGGGCAAGCTCACGACATTCCCCGGTCAGTCGAAATACCAGATGGTGATCGAGGATATCGCCCCTGCCGGTGCCGGTGCGCTGATGGCGATGCTGGAAAAGCGCAAGGCGGCACTTGCGGCCGAGGGGCTCTTCGCGCCGGAGCGCAAGAAACCCTTGCCCTATCTGCCCGAGATCATCGGGGTGGTAACATCGCCTTCAGGTGCGGTGATCCGCGATATTCTACACCGCCTGCGCGATCGTTTCCCGCGCAAGGTGCTGGTGTGGCCCGTGGCAGTGCAAGGGGCCAAATGTGCGCCCGAAGTGGCGGCAGCGATTGCAGGGTTCAATGCGCTCACACCGGGTGGTGCTTTGCCGCGTCCGGATTTGCTGATTGTGGCGCGGGGTGGTGGATCGCTTGAGGACCTGTGGGGGTTCAACGAAGAGATTGTCGCGCGGGCGGCTGCGGCATCGGATATTCCGCTGATTTCTGCTGTGGGGCATGAAACCGATACCACGCTGATTGATTTTGTCTCGGACATGCGCGCACCGACACCGACAGCAGCGGCGGAACTTGCTGTGCCTGTACGGATGGAACTGCTCGCTTGGGCAGACCAGCAGGGCGCGCGCCTGAGCCGTGCTTTGACAACGGGCCTCGGGCAGCGCCAGCAACGCGTGCGCGATTTGGGGCGAGCCTTGCCGCAGGTGGATGCGCTGGTCGAAGGGCCGCGCCAGCGGTTGGATTACCTGGGTGAGCGACTGCCATCCGCACTGAAGGGTGCGGCTGCCAAGAAGCGTCTGCAGATGAGTGAGGCGGCGTTGCGTCCGGGTATTCTGTCACGCCGGCTGGCCGAGGATCAGCGGCGTTTGGCGGGGTTGTCCGAACGGCTGGCACCTGCGTTGAAACGCAGGACACGGGACGGGCGCATAGCGCTTGAGCAGACAGCGCGCGGTTTGCGCGGGACTGTTCTGCAAGACCGCGTTGCGCGCCATACTGAACGGCTGGACGTGCTGCTGCGCCGCCTGTCAGACCGCGCATCGCGCCAGCAGGCCGAACGTCTGGCGCGGCTGGACGCTCTGGAGCGCTTGCGCGAGACGCTGGGCTATGTCGAAACCCTCAAACGCGGTTATGCCGTGGTAAGGGGTGACGGCGCAGTGGTGACAACCAAGGATGCGGCAGCCGGAGCGACTGCGCTGGAAATCGAGTTTGCGGATGGCAAACTGCAGGTTGGCTCAGGACGATAGATCGTTGCAGATCAGCGGTGCGTCGCTTTCGGGGACCTCGTAGATGACCGTCGTGTTGGGCCGCGTGGTATAAACCCCGCGCAGGCCCTCGGGTTCTGCATAGATTTCCCAGCACTTGCGTTCCGGATCACCGTCGTAACGGAAACAGATATCACCCTTGCTCTCGAACCAGACGCCATATTGGCAGGTGCCGTCAAAAGCCGACCACATGACCCGTTTGCCCTCCAGATACCGCTCGATCCCGAAAAGCGGGTTGGTTGCGGTGCGGAATGTGATGGTCCGGCCCGTGACATAGGCGTCGAATTCGGGGCCGGTCATGGTGTCTTGCGCCACCGCAGGGGTCGCAAGCAGGAGCCATATCGCCAGGCTACGCATTGCGCCACCTTTCAACCCGCGGATCCATGATCCGCCGCCAAAGCGGGGGGACCAGCGCGATACTGGCCATCAGCGGGAGCGGGCGGGGCAGCATAGGGGCGTCGTCGGGATTATTCAGTTCGGGATAAGGCCGCGCAGGATGCGCGTGGTGATCGGAGTGCCGCGTGGCGTTCAGCAGCATCATCGAAGAGAACCAATGCGGGCTGTTCCAGCTGTGTCTGGAGGAGACAGGCTCGGGCTTGCCGTTGTCGCGGATGGTGCGGACAAGCCCGTAGTGCTGCACATAATCGGACATCAAGAGTTGCGACTGCGCGTATAGCGAAAGTGCGCCATATGCGACAAGTGCCTGCCATCCGCCCAGCAGGAACGCCGATGTCAGACAAAGAAGACTACCACCCACATAGACCGCGTAGGGGTTGCGCCATGCGGGGCGTCCTATCCGGTCCAGACGCGCTTTTTCGGCGCGGTAGCCCTCACGGAATGAACCTGTCCACGCGCGGATCATATAGCGATAGAGGCTTTCGCCCTTGCGCGATGTGTTGGGGTCTGCGGGGGTGGCCACATGCGGGTGATGTACCAGCACATGCGCAGAGGTATGGTGCCCGAACATAAGCGTGATGTAGCACCACATGCCAAGCCGGTGCAGAGCGCGGGTGGGGCGGTGGATCAGCTCATGCGCATTGGCGTTGCTGATCTGGCCGAACCAAAGCCCTGCGGCAAAGAATATCCCGGTCTTTGCCAGTGGCGTGAGGTCAGCCTTCGCGAGCGACCATACAACAACAGGCAGCAGGCAAAAATGTGTCAGAGCAATTGCAACAGATAACGCGGCATCCTGCGATGCCGCGCCGGCGGCGGTTTCTTTCCTGATCAACCGGTCCAGCAGGCTTGTCATTGCTGTCAAATAAACAACCGCAGCAATCACCCAGCCGCCCCCCAGAAAGGCGCCGGCGCCGATCAGGGCCGCGGGGGTCAGGGTGGCAAGGCCGAAATGCAAAAGACGTGGTTCCATGTTTCGGATAGTTAGCACGGGTTTCCGCATGGTGTAGCGGAAATTGCATTGCTGCGCGGTTTGGCCGTCTCGGGTGTCGCTTTTGCGTGGTTTGGCTGCGCGCGGAGACGTATGTTGGCCCTAACGAGATGAGGAAAGGCGTGATGGCTTTGGACAACCGCAAAGGTGTTTGGAAATCCGGCAAGGGCAAAGGGCGGCACCGTACCAAGGGGCGTGCGCTTGATGATGCCGCATGGGACGAGGTCCGCACGCTCTTGGGTGATCGCCCGCGTCGGCGTGATCTGCTGATCGAGTTTCTGCATCTGATCCAGGATACCTACGGCCACCTTTCTGCCGCGCATCTGCGCGCCTTGGCCGAGGAAATGCGCCTGAGCCAGGCCGAGGTTTACGAGGTCGCGACCTTCTATGCCCATTTTGATGTGGTGAAAGAAGGCGAAGCGGCTCCGCCTGCGCTGACGATCCGCGTCTGCGATAGCCTGTCATGCGAATTGGCGGGCGGACAGCAGTTGAAAGCGGCCCTCAAAGAGGGTTTGGACCCTGCCGAAGTCCGCGTCTTGCGTGCGCCCTGCATGGGGCGATGTGACACTGCGCCGGTGTTGGAGTTGGGCCATAACCACATCGACCACGCGACGGTCGAGAAGGTACAAGCGGCCATCGCGGCGGGTGAAACGCACGCGCATCTGCCCGATTATCAAGGCTATGCAGATTACGTGGCGACAGGTGGCTATGCAGAGCTTCAGTCATTGCGCGACAGTGGCAATTGGGAAGACGTCCAGGACAAAGTGCTGGCCTCTGGCCTGCGCGGTTTGGGTGGTGCCGGTTTTCCATCGGGCAAGAAATGGGGTTTTGTGCGCGGCAATGCGGGCCCGCGCTATCTGGCCGTGAACGGGGACGAGGGCGAACCGGGGACGTTCAAGGACCGTTACTATCTGGAACGCACCCCGCATGTGTTCCTTGAAGGCATGCTGATCGCCGCCTGGGCGGTCGAGGCCGAGACGTGTTTTATCTATATGCGCGACGAATATCCTGCAGTGCTGGAAATCCTGGCGCGCGAGATCAGGGCGCTTGAGGATGCGGGGGTCGTGGCGGCGGGTTATATCGATCTGCGGCGCGGTGCGGGCGCTTATATCTGCGGCGAAGAATCCGCGATGATCGAAAGCATCGAAGGCAAACGCGGCATTCCGCGCCACCGGCCACCCTTTGTGGCACAGGTCGGCATCTTTGATCGCCCCACTTTGGTGCACAACGTTGAAACGCTTTATTGGGTCGCGCGGATTTGCCGTGAAGGGCCTGAAATTCTGAGCAGTGTGGAAAAGAACGGGCGCAAAGGGCTGCGGTCCTACTCTGTCTCTGGCCGGGTTGCCGCGCCTGGAGTGTATCTGTTGCCTGCGGGATCAACGATCATGGATGTTATCGACGCCGCTGGCGGCATGGCCGAGGGGCATGTGTTCAAAGCCTATCAGCCGGGTGGCCCCTCATCAGGTCTATTGCCTGCGTCCATCAATGATGTGCCGCTGGATTTCGACACATTGCAGCCTTTGGGCACCTTCATCGGCTCTGCCGCTGTTGTCGTGCTGTCCGATCAGGACCGCGCCCGTGATGCGGCGCTGAACATGCTGCGGTTTTTCGAGGATGAAAGCTGCGGGCAATGCACGCCTTGCCGTGTGGGGTGCGAAAAGGCCGTGAAGCTGATGCAGGCGGACACGTGGGATCAGCCTCTTCTGACCGATCTGTGCACAGCGATGGCCGATGCATCAATCTGCGGTCTGGGGCAGGCGGCGCCCAATCCGATCAAGCTGGTGATGCAGCATTTCAAGGATGAGGTGTCGGGTTAAACCGCGTTGAGGCTTTCCAAACCTGTCCTGCATCATTAGGTGATAGGAAAGGCTGCTGCGGTTGATCGAGATGTCATTTTTCAAAAAACTCAAATCCCGGATGTTCAAATCCTCGTCCAAGATTGACGAGGGGCTGGACGCCATCGTGCAGAATGGCGGTGAGGAAGAGGAAATTGTTGAAGAAGCGGTTGCGCCGGTTCCCCCTGTAGCCGACCCAATTCCTGAGCCTGAGCCTGAGCCTGAGCCTGAGCCTGAGCCTGAGCCTGAGCCTGAGCCTGAGCCTGAGCCTGAGCCTGAGCCTGAGCCTGAGCCTGAAGTTGACGATCCGGTTGAAGATGAGACACCCGCTGCGCTTGCCGAGCCCGTGGCCGCTCCGACACCGGTGCAGTTTGATGTCGACCTGACGGCGCCTCTCACCGAGCAGGCTGCATCCGAGCCAGAAAGAAAGGGCCTGCTTGGGCGCTTCTTTGGTGGCGGTGCCGCGGCAAAAACGGTTGTGAAGCGGACGCTTGACGACGACATGCTGGAACAGCTCGAAGAGCTGCTCATTTCAGCGGATATGGGCGTTGATACGGCCCTGCGCGTGACGGCGAACATGGCCGAGGGGCGTCTGGGCCGGCGGCTGTCTGTGCAAGAAATCAAGGAACTGATGGCCCAAGAGATCGCGCGGATCATGGAACCTGTCGCGCGTCCGATGCCGCTTTACGCCAAGACGCCGCAGGTGGTGCTGGTGGTCGGTGTCAATGGATCTGGCAAAACCACCACGATTGGTAAACTGGCCAGCCAGTTCAAGGCGGCTGGAAAATCGGTTGTGATCGCCGCGGGTGATACCTTCCGTGCAGCCGCTGTCGAACAACTGCAGGTCTGGGGTGATCGCGCGGGCGTGCCTGTGCTGACGGCCCCCGAAGGATCAGACCCTGCAAGTCTGGCCTTTGACGCGATGACCAAGGCACAGGCGGATGGCGCGGATCTCTTGATGATCGACACGGCCGGCCGTTTACAAAACCGTGCCGATCTGATGGAAGAACTGGCCAAAATCGTGCGGGTCATTCGCAAGAAAGACCCCGATGCGCCGCATAATACGCTGCTGGTGCTGGATGCCACCACCGGACAAAACGCGGTGCAGCAGGTCAAGGTGTTCCAAGAGCTTGCGGATGTGTCCGGCCTTGCGATGACGAAACTTGACGGCACCGCCAAGGGTGGTGTGCTGGTCGCATTGGCCGATAAATTCGGGCTGCCCATCCACGCGATTGGCGTGGGCGAACAGATCGACGATCTGGCTCCCTTTGATCCCGATGATTTTGCGGCGGCGCTGGTGGGTCTGGACCGGTGAGACGACTTATTGCGGCATCGCTTTTTGCGTTTTTGCCGCTACTGGCACTGGGTGACAAGACACTGGCAGTCATCTGGCATCCGGGGCGCATGTGAACGAGCTTGGCGCATGGCTGGTTGCGATTTCGGGCACGCCGGAGGGCGCGCGGCTGGCCACCGTTTTCGCGCTGGTTTCGGCGCTGGCCCATGCGATTTTCGGGGCGTTGCAGAAAGGGCGCTATGATCCGTGGCTGACGCGGGGGGCGATTGATGGCTGGCTGTTTGTGTTGTCAGCGCCCATCGCGCTTTTTGTCGTACCCTGGCCGAACCTGACCACGGGCGTCATCCTTGTGGGCGCGATCGTGATCCATTTTGCCTATAAGGTGACGATGGCCATGGCCTATGAACGGGCGGCTTATACGGTGGTTTATCCGGTCGTGCGGGGCACGGGGCCCTTGGTAACCGTGCTGGCGGCGTCGCTGTTTTTTGGAGAGTATTTTACGCCGATGCAGTGGGTCGGGGTGGCCTGTCTGAGCGGGGGGATTTTACTGCTGGCGGTGCGGAATATTGCCGAAGAGGTGCTGGACCCGCGGACGTTGAAACTGGGGTTGATGTGGGCCTTGGCGGGGGGGATCCTGGTCGCAATCTATACGACCTATGATGCTTATGGTATCCGCCAAAGCCCTGATCCCTTTACCTTTCTGGCGTGGTTCTTCTTTGTCACCGCCATTGATTTCCCGCTCCTCGCGGCGTGGCGCTATCGGCGCATGGCGCGGCAACCTGTACTCGGGCCGCTCATGTGGCGGGGGTTTGTTGGTGCCTTGATTGCCTGGGTCAGCTTTGGCGGCGTTCTTTTGGCGACACGTTTGGACAAAGTCGGTGAAGCGGCAGTGCTGCGCGAAACATCCGTGGTTTTTGCCGCATTGATCGGCTGGTTTATCATGGGCGAAAAAGTAGGCCCGCGCCGCCTGTTCTTGATGGCGCTGGTTGCACTCGGCGCTGTCATCGTGGAAATGGGTGGTTAAAGGAGACATTTATGGCTGAGAAAACCATCAATCCAATTCTGAAACAGGTCTTGGAGCTTGGGCCAACGATTGCGTTTTTCCTGATCTATTTGCGGATCAGGGATGAGACATTTACCTTTGGTGGCGCTGAATACACCGGCTTTATTGTCTCTGCCCTGATCTTTATTCCGATCCTGTTGGCGGCGATGGCTGTGCTATGGATGCTGACAGGCAAGCTGAGCCGGATGCAGGTTTTCACTGCCTTCATGGTGATCTTCTTCGGCGGTCTGACGGCCTATTTCAATGATGAGCGGTTCTTCAAAATGAAAACGACCATCGTTTACGGCGTCATGGCGGGCCTGTTGGGGATCGGTTTGCTGCGAGGGCAGAGCTATTTGCAATACGTCATGGAAGAGTTCCTGCCGATGGAAAAAGAGGGCTGGATGATCTTTACCCGCCGTCTTTGCTATATGTTTGCGGCGCTGGGAATTGCGAATGAAATCATCTGGCGCACACAGACCACTGACGTTTGGGTCAAGCTGGAGACCTTTGCTTTCCCTGCGGTGCTGATGGTGTTCCTCTGGGTGCAGATTTACAAGCTGCAGCGCTATTTCATCGAACCTGCAGAGGTGGCGAAAGACTAACGCATTTCGCGATAATGCAAGCCACCGGCGCGGTGCTGGTGATAGTTCCCTTTATCGCGCCGGTAGCGCAGCGTATCGACCTGTAAGTCTGTGAGATGCGGGCGAAATGTAATGCCTGCACGTGTCCCTGAAACCCAGCGGACAATTGCCACTGCCTTGTGGTTGAGAACCTGGAACGTCACCTTCTCGCCGCGGGTCAGTTGGCCAGCGGATGCAAGGCGCGCGCCGGTGGTGTTGACGTCAAGAACCGTACATTCGACCGGTCCTGACGGTGTGGAAAGCCTGACCGGAAACTGTGTTGGATAGCGATGTGGACGATATTGCATGGCGGGCCCCAGTTTATTGGATGGGACCTTGATAAACGCGCCTCGCTAACAAACCGTTACGTTTGCTTGCGAAAAAGGATATTCTGCGCGCCGGTGTCTTTGCGGAAGTCGCCACGTTTTTCAGCGGCCACCGCCCGACCGCGCTGAACCCCGGGGCGCGCGCCCATCGTATCCAGCCAGCGCGCCATATGCGGCTTGTCATCGAGGGTTTGCTGCTGGCCCTCCCAAAGTGACGCCCAGCCCCAGATCGCCATATCCGCAATCGAATAGAAATCACCCGCCACGAATTCATGTTTGGCCAGCTGTCTGTCCAGCACACCGTAAAGCCGCGCGGTTTCATTGCGGTAGCGGTCTTTGGCATAGGGCAGATCGTTGGGTGGGTCCATTGCGGGCGCGTATTTCAGGAAATGATGCGCCTGTCCCGCCATTGGGCCTAGCCCGCCCATTTGCCACATCAGCCACTGATCCACACTGATGCGGTCGCGTTCGCTCGCGCCATAGAACTGTCCGGTCTTGCGGGCGAGGTATTGCAGGATCGCGCCGGATTCAAAGATTGAAATCGGGGTCCCGTCCGGCCCATCCGGATCGACAATTGCCGGCATCCGGTTGTTGGGAGAAATCGCAAGAAACGCGGGTTTGAACTGATCGCCCGCACCGATATCAACCAGATGGAGCGTATAGGGCAGCCCCATCTCCTCGAGTGCAATCGTGGCCTTCCATCCGTTGGGTGTGGGCCAGAAATAGAGGTCAATCGGTTTGGGCATCGTTTCACACGTGGCTTAAGATGTCCGTATCATCGCATCTGTCCACGAAAGGACAAGCTCCTATTCACGGTCGCATGAGGTGCCATCTCGGGAACTGTGTCGCAAACGGACTGCAGATACGCCAAGGGGGTTAGCGCGGGACTGTGCAGCAAGCGCCGATAGAAGGCGCAGACGTCTTTGCGCAGATAGCCGGACCAATGGCAAATGCCTGTCTGCGATTGCGAAAGCGAAAAACCTGCAGAGGTCAGTGCTGATTGCATTGTCTGGCAGTCAATATTGACATCGAGCAACTTTTGATGCCGCAGGCGGCCACGACCGACAGTCGGGCCCCAATGCGGCAGAGCGGCACGCAAGAGCAAATCGAACAGCGTGTTGGCCCTGCTGCGGATATTGATGATCTCGGTGCTGCCTCCGACACGGCTACCCAAGGCGCTCTTAAGTTCATGTTCGAACACCGCAGCTGCAATCAGAATGACGCGTGATACAGTGCCGCAAGGGAGCGCAGACAATGCGCTTACTGCAACCCGGGCACCCAAGGAATGTGCAACGATGTGAATGGGCCGGTGTGGCGTTTGCGCCCTGATACGGCAAATCAGGGCCGCAAGTGCCTTCGCGGCGCAGGCGGCTTGGGCATGGGCTTGCCAGATGGTGCCGCTTGCATGCCAGCCAAACCCGATCGCCAGACCTTTTCTTCCCTGTAGCCCCAGTCGGCGTGGCCATGACGCGACGCGCTTGAAGCGCCGGTCGGGGTTGTAGGCGTAAATCTGGCGTTGAGGGTCACGTGCGGGGTCGGCAGGATCGTATTTGAAGCCGTGCAGCATAATGACGATCGGAGCGTCTGGATCGAGGCCCCGCAGTGCCGATTCGAGCTTGTAGTCACAGGGGGGCGTGCTTTGTGTCACCGCGAGGTGGGCCATGTGATAATCCCGCATTGCTTGACGGGTGCGTGCCACGACTATTCGACGTCTATGTGACGTTTGTTCAAAGGTTGTGTGACAGTGAGGTGGCATATCTTGTAGTGCAAGGCGTGCGATCGGCGATATCTGCTATCGTTTGTCATGGGTGTTCATGCCGTCTTGATTTTTGCCCGGCAGCGGCGTATCGCCTCTTCCGTGGCGATTTGTTACCGGATTGCGGGCCACGTTAAACATGCCGCTAAAGAGGACTCTAGGTTGATCAACCTCGATGCCCTTATCCGGTATCGGGGTTTTTTATTGCGTGCGGCATGCGCGAGGAAGAAAAGATGGATACGTGGAAAAAACGCACCAAGGCGGTGCATTCAGGGATCAGACGCAGCCAGTATAACGAGGTCAGCGAAGCGATATTTCTGACCCAGGGCTTTGTGTATGACACAGCCGAAGACGCCGAGGCGCGGTTCATCAAGGCGGGCGCGGACGAATTCATCTATGCGCGTTACGGCAATCCTACCGTGGCGATGTTCGAAGACCGGATTGCAGCCCTTGAAGGGGCCGAGGACGGGTTTGCCACGGCCTCGGGTATGGCCGCGGTCAACGGGGCGCTGACGTCTATGCTCAAGGCCGGCGATCATGTTGTATCTGCCCGCGCGCTCTTCGGATCGTGTCTTTATATCCTCGAAGAAATCCTGCCACGTTATGGCGTTGAGGTGACCTTTGTCGACGGCACGGATCTTGCTGCCTGGGAGGCCGCGATCCGGCCTGACACCAAGGTCGTGTTTTTCGAAAGCATCTCGAACCCGACGCTGGAAGTGACTGATATTGCGGCCGTATCCAAGCTTGCCCATGCGGTAGATGCGACAGTCATCGTGGACAACGTCTTTGCAACGCCGGTCTTTTCAAATGCGTTGGAACAGGGGGCCGATGTGGTTGTCTATTCGGCGACCAAACACATCGACGGACAGGGCCGTGCGCTGGGCGGGGTGATCCTCGGGACGCGTGAGTTTATCCGTGGCACAGTCGAACCCTATATGAAGCACACCGGTGGTTCGATGTCGCCGTTTACCGCGTGGATGATGCTCAAGGGGCTTGAGACAATCGACCTGCGGGTGCGCGCGCAGGCGGCGACGGCGCAGTATCTGGCCGAACAGCTTGAAGCGGACGGCAAACTTGCCAATGTCATCTACCCCGGTCTTGCCAGCCATGCGCAAAACGCGCTGACCAAGGCGCAGATGCAGGCTGGCGGTACTGTGCTTGCGATTGATGCAGGGTCGCAAGAGGCGGCCTTTGCGCTGTTGAACGCGCTGGAGATCTGGACGATTTCCAACAACCTTGGTGATGCAAAATCAATCGCGACACACCCTGCGACGACGACGCACCAACGGCTGACGCCGGAAACCAAGGCGATTTTGGGCATTACTCCCGGACTGATCCGGATGAGCGTCGGTTTGGAAGACCCCGATGATCTGCTGGCTGATCTGCGTGCTGCAATCGCGCATTTGTGATGAGGTGACGCGGGGCCCGTTTCCTGCTTTAATCGGGCAGGTGACGGGGACAAAAAGGCTAGGCTCATGACTGATCCACGCGCGGAATTGCAACGTATCTACAAAGATATCATTGGAAAATCCGATGCGCTGCCCCATGTTGGGGTGTCGATAGCACCGACGGGGAGCACAGACATGAATATCCACTCTCGTGATATGGATCGCGAACCTACACGCGCGGAGGCCGAGGCGGCGTTGGCGCTTTTGCGGCGCTGGGCGGTCGATGTGACGGCCGAGGAAGTGGCGACACTCGATCCGCTGGTTTCGCGTTTGATCCCCGGGCAAGAGGTGTCGAACTATCCTGCTTTGGCGCGGGCCTATCCCGAAGATTTCGAGGTGGACGAGGCCTATAAAGCGTCGATGCCCGACCTGCAGAACGGGCCATCCAGCCTGATCCGTGGCGCGCAGCAGCAAATCCAGCATGTAGGCATTTCAAATTTCCGCCTGCCGATCCGGTTCCATACCCGCGACAACGGCGATTTGACGCTCGAAACATCCGTCACCGGCACCGTATCGCTTGAGGCGGAGAAGAAGGGCATCAACATGTCCCGCATCATGCGGTCCTTCTACAAGCATGCGGGGGAGACCTTCAGCTTTGAAGTGATCGAGAAAGCGCTGGATGCCTATAAGACCGATCTGGAAAGTTTTGATGCGCGTATCCAGATGCGGTTCAGCTTTCCAATGAAAGTGGAAAGCCTGCGGTCGGGCCTGTCGGGCTATCAGTATTACGATATCGCACTTGAACTGGTCGAAAGAGCAGGCGTGCGCAAGAAGATCGTGCACCTTGATTATGTCTATTCGTCCACCTGCCCCTGTTCGCTGGAATTGTCCGAACACGCCCGCCAGTTCCGGGGGCAGTTGGCGACACCTCATTCGCAGCGTTCGGTTGCGCGCATTTCTGTGCTTTTGGAAAATGGTGCTGATGTGCTGTGGTTCGAGGACCTGATTGACCGCGCGCGCGCGGCGGTGCCGACCGAAACACAAGTGATGGTCAAGCGCGAGGACGAGCAGGCCTTTGCTGAACTCAATGCCGCTAATCCGATCTTTGTCGAGGACGCGGCGCGGCTTTTTACCGAGCAATTGCAACTGGATACGCGGATTTCAGATTTCCGTGTGATTGCAAGCCATCAGGAAAGCCTGCACAGTCATGATGCGGTGTCCGTGCTGACAGAAGGCGACACATTCGCGGCAGAAAGTCTTGATCCAAGGCTCTTTGCGTCACTGTTCCACGTTGGCTGAATGTAAGGTGGGTCAAGACCCACCTTACGCCTTGGCACCGTTAACCATACTTACGTCGCCTCAGCCCTTGAAGCCCCTGACGCCCAACACTAGAGTCAGCGTTGATAATGGAACGCGGACCCTTCGTCCGAATATGAGGCAGTAGTTATGCAAGACCCCGTCGAGACCTATATGAACCTTGTCCCAATGGTGGTCGAACAGACCGCACGGGGTGAGCGCGCCTACGATATTTTCTCGCGCCTCCTGAAAGAGCGCATCATCTTTGTGAACGGCCCTGTCCATGACGGCATGAGCCAGTTGATCGTCGCGCAGCTCTTGCACCTCGAGTCGGAAAACCCGAAAAAAGAAATCAGCATGTACATCAACAGCCCCGGCGGCGTGGTGACATCCGGTTTGTCGATCTATGATACGATGCAATACATCCGCCCCAAGGTCAGCACGCTGGTGATCGGGCAGGCGGCCTCCATGGGCTCGCTCTTGCTGACCGCAGGGCATGAAGGCATGCGTTTCTCCCTGCCAAACAGCCGCGTCATGGTGCACCAGCCATCGGGTGGCTATCAGGGACAGGCCACGGACATCATGATCCACGCCGCAGAAACCCAGAAGCTGAAAACCCGCCTGAATGAGATCTACGTCAAGCACACCGGCAACACCCTGAAAAAGGTTGAGGCCGCCTTAGAGCGTGACAATTTCATGTCGCCCGAAGAGGCAAAAGAGTGGGGTTTGATCGACGAGATCGTGGAAAACCGCACCAAAGCCGAGGACTAAGGCTTTTTCACAACGCTGCGACAAACAAACGCGGTTTCGGCCGCGTTTGTCTTTTTTCTGACCAATTATGATTCTATGCCTGATTTACCGAGGAATTAGCGAGTTCTTAATGACGTTGTGAGCATGGTCATTTTGACATTGTGGACCTTGGCGGGCTGTCCTAGTGTTGTTGTGAAACAGTCCGAATGATGTTTGACTGACCTGACAGGTCAAGAGGTTTGAAATGGCGAATACGAGCGGCACCGAAAGCAAAAACACGCTGTACTGCAGCTTTTGCGGCAAAAGCCAGCATGAGGTGCGTAAGCTGATTGCGGGGCCGACCGTCTTTATTTGTGACGAGTGTGTCGAGCTTTGCATGGATATCATCCGTGAGGAGACCAAGACCGCTGGCCTGAAAGCAGGCGACGGCGTTCCGACACCTTCCGAGATTTGCGGCGTTCTGGATGACTATGTCATCGGCCAGATGCACGCCAAGCGCGTGCTGTCCGTGGCGGTGCATAACCACTACAAGCGCCTGAACCACGCCGATAAGACCGATATCGAATTGGCGAAATCGAACATCATGCTGATCGGGCCGACAGGCTGCGGTAAGACACTTCTGGCGCAAACGCTGGCGCGCATTCTGGATGTGCCCTTCACCATGGCCGATGCAACGACCCTGACCGAAGCGGGTTATGTGGGCGAGGATGTGGAGAACATCATCCTCAAACTGTTGCAGGCCTCTGAATACAATGTTGAACGCGCGCAGCGCGGCATCGTCTATATCGACGAGGTCGACAAGATCACGCGCAAGTCTGACAACCCCTCGATTACACGTGATGTGTCGGGCGAGGGTGTGCAGCAGGCGCTGTTGAAAATCATGGAAGGCACGGTCGCCTCTGTGCCGCCGCAGGGCGGGCGCAAGCATCCGCAGCAGGAATTCCTGCAAGTGGACACAACGAACATCCTGTTTATCTGTGGTGGTGCGTTTGCAGGCCTTGATAAAATCATCGCACAGCGCGGCAAAGGGTCCGGCATGGGCTTTGGTGCTGACGTGCGCGAACAGGACGATCGCGGTATTGGCGAAATCTTCAAGGATCTGGAGCCGGAAGATCTGTTGAAGTTTGGTCTGATCCCGGAATTTGTGGGTCGTTTGCCTGTGATTGCAACGCTGACCGATCTTGATGAGGACGCGTTGATCACGATCCTGACCCAGCCAAAGAACGCCTTGGTGAAACAGTACCAGCGCCTCTTCGAGCTTGAGGACACAAAACTGAGCTTTACCGACGATGCCCTCAGCGCGATTGCCAAACGTGCGATCGAGCGGAAGACCGGCGCGCGCGGCCTGCGGTCGATCATGGAAGATATCCTTCTGGATACGATGTTTGATTTGCCCGGAATGGATACGGTGACCGAAGTGGTGGTCAACGAAGAGGCTGTGACATCCGATGTTGCTCCATTGATGATCCACGACGACGGCAGAAAGAAAGAAACCGCGACCGCGAGCTAAGGTCGTGAGCGTCCGTCACATCAGCACCGGGTCCCCCTTCGAGGAGCAAATCGGCTATAGCCGTGCTGTTGTGGCTGATGGCTGGGTGTTTGTGGCGGGCACAACGGGATATGATTACGCCCGTATGGTCATGCCCGCGACCATTGAAGAACAATGCGAAAATACCCTTGCGACGATCGCCAAAGCCTTGGAAGAGGCGAGCAGTGGGCTCGACCATGTGGTGCGTGTCACCTACATCGTGCCGGATAAAGCGGAATGGCCCAAATGCTGGCCCATTACCTCTCGGGCCTTCGCGCGGGCAAGACCTGCTGCTACGATGATTTCTGCGGATTTGCAGTCGCCGGAAATGAAAATTGAAATCGAAGTGACTGCGCGGGTCCCCGCCTGAACCCACTGGACCTTTCGGCGCCATTCGTGCATGTAAGGCGCATCAATCGGAGACGTGATATGAGCCTCGGTCACAACATCAAACGCATTTTCACATGGTGGGACGGTCAGTCTTTCGGCACCCAGCTTTGGACAAGCCGCAACGGCACGAAAGTCGGTGAGGATGCCGAGGGCAATATCTATTACCGCAACAAGGACGACAGCCGCCGCTGGGTCATTTACAATGGCGACAACGAGGCCACACGCGTGACCCCCGAATGGCATGGCTGGTTGCACCACACATGGGATCAGCCCCCGACCGAAGTGCCCGTTGCGCATAAAGCATGGGAAAAGCCGCATCAGGAAAACCTGACCGGCACCATGGCGGCTTATGCCCCGGCGGGCTCCATCCGCCGGAAGGCACCCGTCGCACGCTCGGACTATGAGGCCTGGACGCCGGAATAGGCGCAGTTGTCATGCGGTCAATCGTTGCATCCACCTTTCTCAGCCTTTCCCTGATCGCGTGCCCGCTTTCCGCTCAGGAAATTGTGACAACACCGATTGATCAGATCCCGCTGGATGAGCTGATCGGGCAATTGACGACGGTTCCCAATGAGGAAGAAGAAGAGCTGCTGACGACCGTGACAGAGGCCGTTACGTTGCAAGTGGCCACTGCCACATCAGGCGAGCTGCGCGTGTTGGACAAGCTGACGGGCTACGTCACCGACCTGACCCTTGGAACAGGCGAAACCGCCAGTCTGGGCTTTCTCACGGTCACGATGAACGAGTGCCGTTATCCGGTCGAGAACCCGTCGGGTGATGCATTTACGGAAATTCTGGTGCGGGATACGCGCGAAACCACCCCGCTTTTCAGCGGCTGGATGCTGGCCTCATCCCCTGCGCTGAACGCGATGGACCACCCCCGCTACGACGTTTGGGCGTTGCGCTGTATCACGTCCTGAGCTGTCGGAACGGGGCTTTTTGCATCAAAAGAAACGTCGCGTGACAGGGCTTGCGCCAAGAGCGCATGATAGTGCTCGCGCGGAATTTCAATGGCCCCCAGACTGGCCAGATGCGGTGTAATGAACTGCGTATCAAAAAGCTGAAACCCCGAGAGTCGCAGCCGGTCGACCAGATAGGCGAGCGCGATTTTTGATGCATCCGTGGCGCGGCTGAACATGCTTTCGCCAAAGAACGCCGCCCCGATGGTCACACCATAGACCCCGCCGACAAGCCGCTCTTTGTCCCAAACCTCAATGGAATGGGCAAAGCCGGTTGCGTGCAATTCGCAGTAGAGGTCAAAGATTGTGGCGTTAATCCATGTTTCATCGCGGTCCGCACATCCGCGCACCACATCGGCAAAAGCCGCATCAAAGGTGATCGTAAAATCGCTTTGCCGCATCCGCCGCGCCAGACTGCGGGAGATGCGGAAACCGTCCAAGGGGAACACGCCGCGCATGCGTGGATCGACCCAGAACACTTCCGGATCGTCGCGCCCCTCTGACATCGGAAACACGCCCACCTGATAGGCCTGCAAAAGCAGATCGGCGGTCAGGGTGGGCGCATTATCTTTCATGGGGCGCTAGTGAAGGTGGTCTTCAAGCCAGTGTTCAAGCCAGTGGATGTTATAGTCACCGGTTTGCACGGCTTTTTCGGCCAAGAGCGCGTGGAAGAGCGGGATGGTGGTATCGACGCCGTCAACGATCAACTCTCCCAAAGCGCGCTCCAGTCGCGCAAGCGCCTCCGGGCGGTCGCGACCATGGACGATCAGCTTGCCAATCAGGCTGTCGTAGTAGGGCGGAATGCGATAGCCGTCATAAAGCGCTGAATCCATCCGGACACCCAAACCCCCCGGCGCGTGATATTGGGTAATCGTGCCGGGGCAGGGTGAAAAGTTCGGCAGTTTTTCTGCGTTGATCCGCACTTCAATGGCATGCCCGTTGATTTGCAGATCGTCCTGTGTGAACGACATAGGCAGACCTGACGCCACGCGCAGCTGTTCACGCACCAGATCGACACCAAAGATGGCTTCAGTCACAGGATGTTCCACCTGCAAACGCGTGTTCATTTCAATGAAGTAGAACTCGTCGTTTTCAAACAGGAACTCGATTGTGCCTGCGCCGATATAGTTGATCTTAGCGACAGCATCGGCGCAGACCTTACCGATCCGCGCGCGCAACTCGGGTGTGATGCAAGGGCCGGGGGCCTCTTCAAAGACTTTCTGGTGGCGGCGCTGGAGTGAGCAGTCACGTTCACCAAGGTGGACTGCGTTGCCTTTCCCGTCGCCAAAGACCTGAATTTCGATGTGGCGCGGCGTGGTCAGATATTTCTCGATATAGACTTCGTCATTACCGAAAGCGGCTTTGCCTTCGGCGCGGGCCGAATGGAAGGCCTGCTCCATGTCAGCGGCGGTTTGCGCCACTTTCATGCCGCGGCCACCGCCACCAGCCGTAGCTTTGATGATGACCGGGTAGCCGATTTCCTCGCCGATGCGCTTGGCATCCGCCAAAGTCGGCACGCCGCCGTCTGAACCGGGCACGCAAGGCACACCCAATGCTTTCATCGTGTCTTTGGCGGTGATTTTATCGCCCATGACGCGGATATGTTCGGCTGTGGGGCCAATGAATGTCAGGTCGTGGTCTTCGACCGCCTGCACGAAGGCTGCGTTTTCCGACAGAAAGCCGTAACCGGGGTGAATGGCCTGCGCGCCGGTGATTTCACACGCCGAGATGATGGCGGGAAACGACAGATAGCTTTGCGCGGAAGAAGGGGGGCCGATGCAGATCGCCTCATCTGCCATGCGCACGTGCATGGCGTCCGCGTCAGCGGTGGAATGCACTGCAACAGATTTGACGCCCATTTCGCGGCAGGCGCGCACGACGCGCAAGGCGATTTCGCCCCGGTTCGCGATAAGAATTTTATCGAACATGGGTCTGCCCTTATTCGATGATCACAAGAGGTGCGCCGAATTCGACCGGACCACCATCTTCGACCAGAATACGTTTGATCGTACCGGCGCGTGGCGCAGGGATGTGGTTCATCGTTTTCATGGCTTCGATGATCAGGATCGTGTCGCCTTCCTTGACCGTGGCGCCGACTGTCGCGAAAGGGGCAGCACCAGGTTCAGGGGCCATGTAGACTGTGCCGACCATGGGGGATGTCACCGCACCGGGGTGATTGGACGGGTCGGACATATCAGCCGCGGACGCTGCAGGCGCGGCCGGTGCCGCAGGGGCGAGCGGGGCAGGTGCTGCTGCCGCAGGCGCGCTCGCTTGCACAATCGTCTGGGTCTGGCGGCTGACGCGCACGTTCAGGCTGTCGTTTTCGCCATAGTCCCTTTTGACTTGCAGTTCAGTCAGATCATTTTCGCGCAACAGCTCGGCCAGTGCCGCAATAAAGCTGACGTCGCTCTCGTGAGAAGTTTTGTTGCCCATGTTTTCCTCGGCCGGTTGCCCATATTATTCTGGCTTTGGCGACGTTACGTCACAAAGCATCAGCGTTCTTATAGGGCAAGCCAACGAAGGTGGAAAGCGCAGCGATCTGGAAAAACGCTTATACTGTCGTTTCGTCACGATCATCCGATGCGGTCGTCGCATCTGCTGCGGTCGGTGGGTTGGTCTCGCTTTCGCTCTCATACGGGAGCATGGGCACGTCGTAAGGGCGCAGTGTTCGCTCTGGTGGGGCTATTTCCGCCGGGTTTTCGGGGTAATCAGTCCCCGACAATCGCGCCGTCACCACCTGTGCCACGAAGGGTTTCTTGTCAGGCAGTGTGGCACTTGGGTCTGTTGGCTCGACTGCCTGCACCTTGGTGGTGACAGCGCGGGGAATGATGGGGCCAGCGGCGGCCGCAGCGGCCGCAGGCGCCGGAAAAGAAAGCGGTATTTCCATAATCAGGGCTCCGAAAAGCGTGAAGTTGACACGCCAAAAATCGCTTTTTCGGATTACCGAAACCTTAACCGCAGAGATGAATATCTCTGCGATTTAAGATTAACGCGGGATCAAATTGCGAGGTATTGCTCGCGCAGCGCGGTGTTTTCCAAAACCTCTTTGGCAGAGCCGTCAAAGACGACCTTGCCAATGTCGAGGATCACCGCGCGATCCGCCAGTTTCAGCGCGGCAACTGCGTTCTGTTCCACGATCACGGTTGTGATACCCTGATCACGGATCACGCCCAGCGTCTTGGCAATTTCCTGCACGATGACCGGGGCGAGACCCTCATAGGGTTCGTCCAGCAGCAGCACCTTGATGTCACGGGCAAGCGCACGGGCAATCGCCAACATCTGCTGCTCACCACCCGACAGGGTGACACCCTCTTGCTTGCGACGCTCACCCAGACGCGGGAACAGCTCGTAAATACGTTCCAGAGACCAGCCTTTGGGCGGGGCGATCTGGGCAAGTTGCAGGTTTTCCTCTACGGTCAGGCCGGGAATGATGCGCCGGTCCTCTGGGACAAGAGAAATACCGTGCTGCGCGGCTTCATGGGATTTCATCTCGTGCAGGGGTTTGTGATCCAGCCAGATTTCGCCGTGGGTGACGGCAGGATCGTCCAGCCGCGCGATGGTGCGCAGCGTTGATGTCTTGCCAGCGCCGTTACGCCCTAGAAGTGCGAGGATCTCGCCCTCGTGGATATTGAAGCTGACGTTCTGGACGATGTAGCTTTCGCCATAATAGGCCTCGACCTCCCACAGGCTCAGGAAAGCAGGGTGGGTGGCGGCGTTATTGGCGTTCTTGTTGAAAGGTGCGTTCATGTTTGTAACTCCGGTGTTGGGCTCGCCGGATCCCATCGCTGGGACCCGCTGGTATTAGACTTGCGCCTCGCCCAGATATGCTTCGCGCACCTTGGGGTGCCCTTTGATGTTGTCAGGGATGTCTTCCACAAGCGGGGTGCCCTGCGCGAGCACGGTGATCCGCTCGGCCAGTGAGAACACCACATTCATGTCATGCTCGATGATGGCCATGGTGATCCCGCGCTTTTCGCGGATTTCCTTGAGCAGCGCGATCGTGTTCTGCGTGTCTGCCCGCGCCATGCCCGCAGTGGGTTCGTCCAAGAGCAAGAGTTTCGGGTCCTGCACCAGACACATTGCCATTTCCAGGCGCCGCTTGTCGCCGCGTGACAGGCTCGATGCGAGCATATCGCGTTTCTCAAGCATATTGACGTCGTCGAGGATCGCCTCTGCCTGCTGCTGGATACCCTTTTCCGCGAAGATGCTTTCGATCGCATGCATCCGGAACGCGCCATCGCGTTTGGCAAAGCAGGGGATCATCACGTTTTCAAACACACTCAGATCGCTGAAGATCTCCGGTGTCTGGAACACGCGGCTGATGCCCATCTGGTTAATCTCGTGCGGGGCGCGCCCCAGCACGGATTGACCGTCAAACATCACCGATCCGCTATCGGGGATCAGCTTGCCCACCAGCACGTTCAGCAGGGTCGATTTGCCTGCGCCGTTGGGGCCGATGATTGCGTGGGTGGTGTTTTCCTTGATGCTCAGGTTCACGTCACCGAGCGCCTGCAAACCACCAAACCGCTTGTTGATGCCTTTTACTTCTAACAAACCCATCGTCTGTCTCCTTATTCGGCCGGTTCAGTGGCGTTTGGCTTGGTCTCTTCGGCTTTCTTGCGGCTGAAGAGGGCCCCGATTTTCTGGCCACCTTGCACAAGGCCACCGGGCAGGAAGATCACGACCAGCATGAACATGATACCAAGGGTCAGGTGCCAGCCTTTGCCGATGAACGGATAGATCATCGCAACAACCACATCCTCAAGACCATCCGGCAGGAAAGCAAACCACCCGTGCAGGATCGTTTCGTTGATCTTGGAGAAGATGTTTTCAAAGTACTTGATCATACCTGCGCCAAGCACCGGACCGATCAATGTGCCTGCACCGCCAAGGATCGTCATCAGAACGACCTCGCCCGATGCTGTCCACTGCATCCGCTCGGCCCCTGCCAGAGGGTCCATTGATGCCATCAAGCCACCGGCCAGACCCGCATACATGCCGGAGATCACAAAGGCCGCAAGCGTGTAGGGACGTGCGTTCAGACCTGTATAGCTCATCCGGGTCTGGTTGGATTTGATCGCACGCAGCATCATGCCAAAGGGTGACCGGAAAATCCGGATCGAGATATAGAAGGCGATGATCATGAAGAATGCAGCCAGATAGTAGCCCGCATTAAACGTGAACAGCCATGCACCCACGTTCCATTCAAAGCTCGAGCGCATCTCAAGCCCGAAGAGAGCAGGGACAGGAATGTTGCCTGTCGCTGTTTGCGCGGCACCAAAGATCCGTGGATCGCTCAAGGCCAGCTGTAGCCCTGTCTCGCCGCCTGTGATCGGTGTCAGCACCGAATAGGCCAGTGCAAAGGACATTTGCGCAAAGGCCAGCGTCAGGATCGAGAAATAGATGCCTGAACGCCGCAACGAGACATAACCGATCAGCAGCGAGAAGAGGCCCGCAATGACAACACTGATCGCAATCGCGGGAAGCACGTTCATGCTGAGCAGTTTGAACATCCAGACCGCTCCGTATGATCCCGCGCCCAAGAAGGCGGCGTGGCCAAAGGACAGATAGCCGGTCAGACCAAACAGGATGTTGAAACCGATGGCGAAGATACCAAAGATCACGAAACGCTGCATCAGGTCAGGGTAGCCTGCGTTGAATTGTGCCAAATCCGAGCCCTCGGGGAATGGATTGAGCAGGAATGGGGCGAACAACGTCAGACCGATGACGATCAGGAGCAGCTGGAAGTCTTTCTTTTCGAGACCAAGCATTGCTTATTCCTCCATCACGCCTTTGCGACCCATCAGGCCACGCGGACGTGTCAACAAAATGATAATTGCGACCAGGTAGATGATGATCTGGTTGATGCCTGGCAGCAGGTCGATGACCGCTGACATAGAGGCAAAGCTTTCCAGAATACCCAGCATGAACCCGGCTGCGACCGCACCGGGCAAAGAGCCCATGCCGCCCACAACGACCACCACAAAGCTCAGCACAAGAAAGTCCATGCCCATGTGGTAGTTGGGTGAATTGATTGGCGCGTACATCACACCCGCGAGACCCGCGACTGCCGCCGCGATGCCGAACATGATCGTAAAGCGCTTGTCGATGTCGATCCCGAGGATACCCACGGTTTCGCGGTCGGCCATGCCAGCCCGTACGACCATGCCGAATGTGGTGAACTGCAAGAAGGCAAAGACCGCACCGATCACGACAACCGAGAAGAAGAAATAGACTAGACGCCAGTAGGGATAGATGATCGCGTTCGGATCAAATCCAAGCACCACGCCGAAATCGAAACTGCCGACAAATGCTTCAGGTGCCGGGGTCGGGATCGGGTTTGCGCCGTAGAAATATTTGACGATCTCCTGGATCACGATGGCAAGGCCAAAGGTCACAAGGATCTGGTCCGCATGCGGACGCTTATAGAAGTACTTGATCAGACCCCGCTCCATAGCGAAACCGATGCCGACCATGATCGGGATGGCCACGAGGATCGAGATCGGCACGGCCCAGTCAATGATCGTGTCACCGGCGGCTTGGCCGAAAAAGTCGTAAAGATAGGGCACATCTACTTGCAACGGGTTGCCCAGAAAGTCTGTCCGCGTCTCGTCAACCACCTTATGGCTCAGCGTCAGCAGATTGCTCATCGTGACAGCGACAAACGCGCCGAGCATAAACAGCGCGCCATGGGCAAAGTTGACGACACCAAGCGTGCCGAAGATAAGCGTCAGGCCGAGCGCGATCAGCGCATAAGCCGAGCCTTTGTCCAACCCGTTGAGAATTTGAAGAATGAACTGGTCCATCTTGTGACCTCTGATCAGTTATTGGGGGTGAGCTGCGGGTGCTCTTTGCCAGTCCACTGCCAACATGCGGCGTGAATTGACCCGGATGGGTTCAGGTCACCCCGAAGGGTGACCTGATGATGTGTTTGACTTATGCGCCTGGGTTACATGTACCCAATGCGCCACCAGCGAACTGCGGGTGATCTGCAGGGTATGTGACCTGAGCGACTGGTGTAATTTCAACGATCTCGAGAAGGTCGAATTCGTTTTCTGGGTTTTCTTTACCCTTCACAACCAGCACGTCCTTGAAGCACTGGTGGTCTTCGCCACGGTAGAGTGTCGGGCCGTTGCCCAAGCCGTCGAACTCGAAGTCCTCGAGGGCTTCAACAACCGCACATGGGTTGAACGAACCGGCGCGTGTTACGGCGTCTGCGTAGAGCAGGGTTTGCACGTAGCATGTGTGCGCAGCCTGGGATGGCGGGAAGCCGTACTTTGTGCCGAACGAACGCACGAAGGCTTGTGAACCTGCATCCTGCAGCGACCAGTGCCAGTTTGTCGAACCGAAGATACCTGCAACCGCAGAACCCGCACCACGTGCCATCAGACGCGAGTAGAGCGGAACAACGATTTCAAAGTTCTTGCCGTTTGCTTGTGCTTCACGCAGACCGAACTGAACAGCGTTCGTCAGTGAGTTCACCATGTTCCCGCCGTAGTGGTTCAGAACCAGAACGTCGGCACCGGAGTTCAGAACAGGTGCGATGTAGGACGAGAAGTCGGTCTGTGTCAGCGGTGTCAGGACCGTGTTTACAGTTTCCCAACCCATCGCTTCTGTCGATGTGCGCACGGCTTCTTCTGTGGTATAACCCCAGTTGTAGTCAGCTGTCAGGTGATAGGCTTTCCGGTCGCTGCCGTAGGCTGCCTGCAACACAGGCGCGAGTGCCGCACCGGACATGTAGGAGTTGAAGAAGTGGCGGAAGCCGTTGGCCCGCTTGTCTTTACCTGTTGTGTCGTTGGAGTGCGTCAGACCAGCCATGAAGATGATGCCGGCCTCTTGGCAGAGCGCCTGCACAGCCACGGCCACACCAGAGGACGAACCACCGGTAATCATAATCGCGCCGTCTTTTTCAATCATCGAACGGGCAGATGCGCGGGCGGCGTCAGACTTGGTCTGCGTGTCACCTGTCACATAGCCGACGCGACGGCCCAGAATACCAGCACCTTCGAGCGCTTGGGACGAGAACGTGCCCAACATGCCACCGTCGCCTTCACCGTTCAGGTGCTCGACCGCAAGCTCATAGGCGCGCAGTTCGTCTGCACCCTCGTCTGCATATGGGCCAGTCTGTGGCACGTTGAAGCCAAGAATGACCTCGCTGGCGCCGGGCGCATTGGTGAAACCGGACTCTTGCGCACGCAGATACTGCGGCAAAGCAAGACCAGCACTGGCAACCATACCAGTTTTCAGCACGCCACGACGCGAGAAACTATTGTTGGACATTATTATCCTCCCTTAAAGGTTGAAGCTGGTCGATCCTCTTCTTCCAGCCGTCGAGCACTTTACAGTACTAATGCAGTGTCAGAGACGATGCCCCTTTTCGACAATAAGGCATTCTTGGGGCTGGACTTATTTGTAAATTCGTGAACAAATATTCCTATCTTTTTGTAAACGATTTTTCTTGCGCGCGCAGAAACCAACTGAAACCTATGGGAGAATTCTGAGTGTCCAGTGGCAGCCTCGTCGGGTCCCGTATACGAGAAAAGCGGCTGGATCGCGGCCTGCGACAGGCTGCTGTGGCCGAAACAGTCGGTATTTCCCCATCTTATTTGAACCTGATCGAACACAATCGGCGCAGAATCGGTGGAAAACTCCTCGCTGACCTTGCGCGCGTGCTCGAGGTGGACACAGCGCTTCTGGCCGACGGTGCCGAGCGGGGTATGCTGGATGAGATGCGCAGCGCTGCCGCCAGCTTGGGTGATCAAGTGGAGGTTGAACGCACCGAGGAGCTTGCTGCGCGATACCCCGGATGGGGTGCACTCATCGCTATGCAGGCGCGCAGGATTGCCGCACTTGAGGAAAAGAGCCGGATACTCACGGATCGTATCGCCTATGATCCGCAACTTGCAGGCTCACTGCATGAAGTGATCTCGGCCGTGTCCGCGATCCGTTCAACAGCGTCCATTCTTGTCGGCCCCGAGGATATCGACCAGGACTGGCAACGCAGGTTTCACGAGAATATCCATAGTGACAGCTTGCGGCTGGCCAACAGCAGTGAAGCCCTGATTACCTACCTCGAGGCACCCGAGGCGGTGCTGGAACATTCCGGTTCGCCCTTTGAGGTGGTCGAGGGGTATCTTGCGAAGTCGGGTTTTCATGTGGCGTCCATCGAGGATGGCGCTGATCCGGCAGTCGTCGCCAAAGAAGCAGGTTTGCAGGGGCCTGCGGAGAAGGTCCTGTTCCGCGTGTTGCAGGTCTATGCCGGTGATGTGGCGGCGTTGCCACTGGCGGCCTTTGAAAAGACGGCACGCACCCTGAACTATGATCCCGCCGCGATTGCCCAGAGCCTTGACGCGCGCTTGCCACAGGTGATGCGGCGTCTGGCCCAGCTTCCACCCAGTCACGGGCATCCGCCGATGGGGCTGGTGGTGTGCGATGCATCAGGGGCGCTGATTTTCATTAAATCCGTACCCGGTTTCACGATGCCACGTGCTGGCGGGGCCTGTCCGCTCTGGCCGCTTTACAGTGCCTTGAGCCGTCCGCACCAACCGATCCGGATGGATGTGCAGATGCCTGCTCCGAACGCCACGCGGTTTTTGTGTTTTGCCTTGGCGGAACCAGTGGGGCCGGTTCTGTTCGATGCCCCATCTGCGCTGCAAAGCATGATGCTTGTTTTGCCGGACCCGCCTGAGTCGGCGACAGCGCCGCATGGCGTCGGTTTGTCGTGCCGGATTTGTCCGCGGACAGCATGTAACAGCCGCCGTGAACCTGCGATTGGGGGCGTCGGTGATAAAACAGAACTTTGACAGTTGCCGTGTTTGCCGTGATAGTTTCAACCTAGGGGGACTCTTTGCAAAAAGAGGATATCGCAAAGGGAGGCGATGGGATGGGCAAACGTGTCCTGCTGATCGAGGATGAGCCGAATATTATAGAAGCGATCAGCTTTATATTGTCGCGTGACGGCTGGACAGTGCATACGCATGAAGACGGCACGTCGGCGATGAGCAAGGTGCTGGCCATGCCACCCGATATGATCATTCTTGATGTCATGTTGCCCGGGCGCAGCGGTTTTGACATTTTGCGCGACCTGCGCGGTCACGAGGTGACGAAATCAACGCCGGTGATGATGCTGACCGCGCGCGGTCAGGATAAGGATCGCGAACTGGCCATGCGCCTTGGCGCGTCGCTGTTCATGACGAAGCCGTTTTCAAATGAAGAGGTGCGCAACCACGTGCGCAACCTGATGGAGGCATGAGCCAACGCCCCCAAACGCCAGTTTTCTTGCAGAAAGCCAGCTACCGCCAGCGGCGCGTACGTGACGCGGCCAAGCTTGTTCCGGTGCTGGGAGCTGTCTTGCTGATAATGCCGCTTGCCTGGCAGGACGATGCCCAAGGTGCCACAACAAACGCCTCTGCCTTGGTTTATATTTTCGGAGTGTGGATCGGATTGATTGTGTTGACGGCTGTGCTGTCCGCACTGATCCGGGCTCATCCGCAGCAGGCCGATCAGGATAGATCACAGGAATGATGTCCTTCAACGCCCTGATTGCCATTGCTTTGGGCTATGTGCTGTTGCTCTTTGCGATTGCTTTTGTGGCGGAACGCCGCGCGGCGAACGGCCATTCCAACTGGCTGACCTCGCCATGGATCTATACGCTCTCGCTCAGCATCTATTGTACCGGCTGGACGTTCTACGGTGCGGTTGGCTACGCCGCGCGTTCAGGGCTTGAGTTTGTGACCATCTACCTTGGTCCTACTTTGGTGATGGTGGGCTGGTGGTGGGTCTTGCGCCGTCTGGTGCGGATCGGACGGGCGCAGCGGATCACGTCCATCGCGGATATGGTGTCGTCGCGGTTTGGCAAATCAACGCAGTTGGGTGTGATTGTCACGGTCATTTCGGTGATCGCCGCCATGCCTTATATCGCGCTGCAACTGCAGTCGGTGACACTGTCTTTCGCAGTATTCGCGCAGACCGAGGGCGTTGATTGGGCGCAAAACGATTTCAACTTTGCTGCCTTCTGGGTCGCGATCGGTCTGGCGGTCTTTACCGTGATCTTCGGCACCCGTAACCTTGATGCCAACGAACGCCACCACGGCGTTGTCATCGCCATCGCGGTTGAGGCAGTAGTCAAGCTTTTCGCGCTGGTCGCCGTTGGCATTTTCGTTGTTTGGGGGATCGCGGGCGGACCGGGCGAGATGCTGACGCGGATTGACCAGTCTGACATCGTGCTCTGGAACCAGGAAAGCGGGCGCTGGATCAGCCTCATTTTCCTCTCAGGGGCTGCGTTCCTGTGCCTGCCGCGCATGTTCCAGGTCTTGGTGATCGAGAATGCCGACGAACGCCACCTGCATATCGCAAGCTGGGCCTTTCCGCTTTATCTCTTCATGATGAGCCTCTTTGTGGTGCCCATCGCCGTCATCGGCCTTGATCTGATGCCAGCCGGAAGTAACCCCGACCTTTTTGTTCTGACTGTGCCGCTCAGCGAAGGGCGCGGGGGTTTGGCGGTGCTGTCATTTCTTGGGGGGTTTTCTTCTGCCACATCCATGGTCATCGTGGCGACGATTGCTTTGGCGACAATGGTCTCGAACCACATGGTTGTGCCCTTCTGGCTCTATTTGCAGGGCAGCCAGCAGGCGGTGATGTCGGGTGATGTGCGCCACGTGATCTTGCTGTCACGGCGGCTTTCGGTTGCGGCCATTCTGCTGCTGGGATTCGTCTATTACCGGATTTCCGGGGGCGGGACGGCGCTGGCGGCGATTGGTCTGATTTCCTTTACGGGTGCCGTTCAGATCCTGCCCGCAATGATCGGCGGGATTTTCTGGCGTGGTGCGACGGGCGTCGGGGCCGCGGCAGGGCTGATCACCGGTCTGGTGGTCTGGATGTGGACCCTGTTCCTGCCAAGCTTCGGTGTTGATGCGGTCATCGGCCAGACCGTGATGGAGCAGGGCCCATACGGGTTGTCATGGCTCAGACCCCAAGCGCTCTTCGGCGCGAACGGTCTGGATCCGCTGGTCCACGGAATCTTGTGGTCCATGCTGTTGAACACGGGCGCCTTTATCCTGTTTTCACTGGTCACTTTTCCCGCCCCGCTCGAGCGGTTGCAGGGCGCGCAATTCGTCAATGTGTTTGATCACTCGACCGCTGCTCCGGCGTGGACAGGTGCCGCAACTGGCGCCGAGGATCTTTTGATCATGTCACAGCGCATTCTTGGCGGCGCAGAAGCGCAGGCCATTTTTGAGGCCGAGGCGCTGCGCCAAGGGAAGGTCGGATATTTGCCCGAGGTGACCTCGGATTTCATCGAAAGGCTCGAGCGGAGTCTTGCAGGCTCCGTGGGGGCGGCGACCGCCCACGCAATGATCGGCCAATTGATTGGCGGTAGCAGCGTATCGGTGGAAGATCTGATCGCAGTGGCTGATGAGGCCGCGCAAATTCTGGAATACTCCAACCGTCTTGAGGCAAAATCCAAAGAGCAGGAACGCACCGCGCGGGCACTGCGCGCCGCGAACGACAAGCTGACGGCGCTGTCGATCCAGAAGGACTCGTTTCTCAGCCAGATCAGCCATGAACTGCGCACGCCCATGACCTCGATCCGGTCTTTTTCGGATATCCTGCGTGAAGGGGTCACAAGTGACGCTGAACATGAGAAATACGCCGGCATTATCTATGATGAGGCGGTGCGTCTGACACGGCTGCTGGATGACTTGCTCGATCTTTCCGTACTCGAGAATGGGCAGGTCGAATTGCGCGACCAGACCGGGCATTTGTCAGATCTGCTGGATCGTGCGGTGCGGGCGGCGGGTCTGCATGAAGGTGCTTTGAAAATCAGTCGCGACCCTGCGTCAGAGGATGTGACCCTGACGACAGATATCGACCGTCTCGGGCAGGTCTTTATCAATTTGATCGCGAATGCGCAGAAATACTGTGATGCAAAGACCCCGCATCTGACGATCAAGGTGAGTGAGGATAGCGCGGGGTACTGCGTTGACTTCATCGACAACGGCAGCGGGATTGCGCCTGAGAAGCAGGACCTGATCTTTGAGAAATTCTCGCGCGTGGCGGATGGGTCCAAGGCGGGCGGCGCCGGGCTTGGGCTTGCGATCTGTCGCGAGATTATGCAGCGCCTTGGTGGCGCGGTGCATTATCTGCCCCAAAGCCGCGGAGCCGCGTTTCGGGTCCGCTTGCCCAAGGTGAAAACAGTGGTGACGTTAGAAGAAACGTAACCAATTTTGCCTATGACAGAGTTTCAATATCTGTGGCAGGCAAATGACGACAGGCACACATGTGACATTGCTGCGGCGGATGACCCGTCCGCAAGGGCAGGGGGAAACCGAAAACCCGCTGACCTCGTCACGTGCTGTGCGGCTGGCATTGACGAAAGCTGCCAATGACAGTGTGGGTCTCGTGCTCACGGTCGAGAGCGTGGGCGAAGAGGTGATTGCGCTGGATGACATGCTTGCGACCTTTGGTTCCGATCTCATGCTGGTGGGGCTGGAACGCGACGGCGCGCTGTCAGGCCTGATCGCGCTTGATATGGAAATGCGTGCGGCCGTGCTGGAAATGGAAACCATGGGTGCGGTGCTGGCGCAGCCTGCTGAAACGCGTGCACCGACACATACGGATAAGGTGCTCTGCGATCCGGTACTGCGCAGTTTTATCGCGGCTTTTCCGCAGGCCGTTCTCGGGACCCCGCTTGAAGGCTGGATGGATGGCATTGGCATTGGCGCAAAGGTGGAAAGCGCGCGTGCTGCCGGGCTCGTATTGACGGACAGTACCTACCGGATTGTCCGGATGGGCGTTGATCTCGGGGTTGCTGACCGTCGCGCGCAACTGGTGATCGCGCTGCCGTTGGCAGAAGCGGCCACCGTGCAGGAGCCTGCACCGCCTGCGCCAGTTGATTGGCAGCAGGTTTTTCAGGAAAACATCTATGAGGCCCCCGCCTGTCTTGAGGCGCTTTTGTATCGCGCGCCGATTTCGCTGGCGACAGCGCAATCCTTGAAAGTGGGTACCGTCCTGCCACTGCCCGGATGTACGGTGAATTCTGTGCGGCTCTTGTCGCGTGATGGGCACGAATTGGCACAGGCGAAACTGGGTCAGATCGGGGGCTATCGCGCTGTGCGGCTAGAAACGGCCCCTGCGCCACAGCTTGCCGAACTGCCACATCAAGCAATCACAACACAACTTGGCATGCCCGACATGATGGATGTAGACGCAATGATGCCTCCGGCAGATTTGCCGGAGGCATCATCAGAAATGCTTGATCTTCCGAATGCGACGGACGCGCTGGATTTTACAGGCGGTGATATGCCCGGTTTACCGGACATATCGGAAACGATTGATCCGTCCTAATTGCCTGCAAGCGCATTCAACTGTGGGCGCATCCCGCCAAGATCATAGCCCGCGCCCGAAGCGGCTGAGAGAATGTCATCGGCTGACATCTCGCTGGCCTGTCCCAGCGCCCAGACAATCGTCGACCGTGTGCCAGAGGCGCAGTAGGCAAGGGTAGGACCGCTTGACGCGTCCATTGCTGCCTTCTGCTTTGTGACCATATCCATGTTCAGCGTTTGATGCGTCACTTCATTGATCACAAAGTCCAGCCCTGCGGCCTTGGCCGCCGCCCCGATCACACTGGCGTGGTGGGACGGCGGGATTTCTGCATCCGGTCGGTTGCAGATGATTGTTTGAAAACCGGCCTCGGCAATCGCAGGGATATCCTCCACTGCGATTTGCGGGGTGACGGCGTAGGTCGGGCTGATGTGACGAATATCCATAAGCGTTCTTTAAACCGCCACAGCCCTTTGGTCCATACGCGCCCGCAAGGAAGGTGCCGCCAACATGCCAGCGATCATTGCACCGACAAAGAGCCACCCGCCAGGACCTGCGAAACTCAGCGAGGCGATGGCCGGCCCGGGGCACAGTCCGGCCAGACCCCAGCCCATGCCGAAGAGTGTTGAGCCCAGCACAAGGTTACGCCCCAGCTTTTGCTCGGGCGCGGGCGGGAAGGCATCGGCCAGCACCGGTTTGCGCCCGATTGTGAAGCGCCATGCGATGGCCATCGGAATGATCGCACCGCCCATTACGAAGGCAAGCGTCGGATCCCAATCGCCAAAGATATCAAGCCACCCTTGTACTTTGGACGTGTTTGTCATGCCGGAAATCAATAGGCCAAGGCCGAAGAGCGATCCGACAAGGAAAGAAACGAAGGTGCGCATCAGATCACTCCCAGTATATGTTTGAAGAGAACGACGGTCAGACCGCCGGCACCGATGTAGAAGGCGGTGGCAACGATGCCGCGCAGAGACAGCCGCGAAATCCCGCAGACGCCATGGCCCGAGGTGCAGCCATTGGCAAAACGCGTGCCGACACCCACCAGAAGGCCGGCCGCGATGATGATGGCCCAGTTGCTGGTCAGGTTTGTCTCCGACCCGCCCATCGCAAGTGCCGCGAGGCCGGGAACGATAAACAGCCCCGCAATCAGCGCCGCCCGCTCTTGCCAGTCACTACGCCCGCTGCCATCGACGAGGCCGCCGATGATACCCGATGCGCCCATGATCCGCCCGTTCACGAGCAGGAAAATCGCAGCGGCCGTTCCGATGAGCACGCCACCGACGAGCCCCATGATCCAATCTATTGGCATGTTCAGTCCTATTCCATTCCGTAGGTTTTACAGTGTGTTGATGGGCACTTTGAAGTAGCGTTGCCCGTTGTCTTCCGGCTCGGGAAGGTTCCCCGCGCGCATGTTTGTCTGCAATGACGGCAAGATCAGCCGTGGCATGCCAAGTTTTGCATCCCGTTCCTGCCGCATGGATACGAATTCTTCCATTGGGCGGCCTGCACCGATGTGGACATTCAGCGCCTTTTGCTCACCCACGGTGGTTTCCCACGCGAATTCATCACGCCCCGGCGCCTTATAGTCGTGGCCCACAAAGATGCGGGTCTCATCAGGCAGAGACAGGATTTTCTGGATCGAGGTGTAGAGATCCTCGGCCGAGCCACCGGGGAAGTCGCAACGGGCCGTGCCGAAGTCCGGCATAAAGAGTGTATCACCCACAAAAGCCGCGTCGCCGATGACATAGGTCAGGCAAGCAGGTGTGTGGCCGGGTGTATGCAGCACGTCAGCACGCATTTGTCCGATGTGGAAGCTGTCACCATCTTCAAACAGCGCATCGAACTGTGATCCATCCCGCTGGAATTCTGTGCCTTCGTTGAAGACCTTGCCGAATGTATCCTGCACTATGGTGATATTCGCACCAATCCCGATCTTGCCGCCCAAGTGCTCTTGCAGATAAGGCGCCGCAGAGAGGTGATCGGCGTGGACATGGCTTTCCAGAATCCACGCAACCTGCAGGTCCTCGGCCTTTACCCAAGCGATGATCTCATCGGCGGATTTCATGTTGGTGCGCCCCGAGGCGGGATCGTAATCCAACACACTATCAATGATCGCACAGGTGCGACCTTCCGGTTCGCGGACGACATATGACACAGTGTTGGTTGCGTCGTCGAAGAATGCTTTTACATGTGGGGTCATATCGAATCTCCTTTGGATTACAAAATAGGGAGTTCGAAACACATTTCAATGTTGAAATGTATTTAACGATGAGGTATTTTATTTCGCATGACAAATCCGGTTCAAGAACTCGCAGACCCAATGGACGAGGCAGCAGCGGAAGCGGCTGACCTTTTCAAGTCGCTTTCCAATCCTGGCCGATTGCGCATTCTCTGTGCGCTGGTTCCGCGTGATCTGAGTGTAAGCGAACTGGAAACGGCACTCGGCGCGAGCCAGTCGTATGTCTCCGGGCAACTTTTGCGCCTGCGCAACGAAGGGCTAGTGTCCTGCCAGCGCAACGGCCGGAGCATGCGGTATAGCCTTTCCGACCCGCGCATCCGCCCTCTGCTTGAACGGGTTTACGAGCTGTTCTGCCCCACCGAATAACGGGCCAGTTCGGCCCGCGCGACCTGCCTGCGATGTACCGCATCCGGCCCATCCGCAAGCCGCAATGTGCGTAGATGGGTCCATTGCCGTGCCAGCGGGGTATCTTGTGACACGCCAGCAGCCCCGTACATCTGTACTGCCTTGTCCGTAATATCGAGCGCGATTTGCGGGGCCACCACCTTGATCTGGCTGATCCAGGGGGCGGCGGCGCGTTTGTCGCCTTGATCCATCATCCACGCCGCCTTGAGGCACAAGAGCCGCGCCTGTTCGATATCCATGCGCGCCTTGGCGATGATATCGAAATTCTCGCCCAGCTGTGCCAGCGGTTTGCCGAAGGCCTCGCGTGCCAAAGACCGTTCACACATCAATTGAAGCGCCTTCTCGGCCTGTCCGATCGCGCGCATGCAGTGGTGGATACGCCCCGGCCCAAGCCGCCCCTGCGCAATCTCGAAACCGCGCCCTTCACCAAGCAGCATATTCTCCGCAGGCACACGCACGTCGTCATAGCGGAAATGCATATGGCCGTGGGGGGCATCGTCGTGGCCGTAAACCTCCATCGCGCGCAGTTTTTTGATGCCGGGGGTATCGGCGGGGACGACGATCATGGAGTGTTGCTGATGTTTGGGTCCTTCATGGGCGGTGCGCACCATGACGATATGCACAGCACAGCGCGGATCACCTGCACCGGTCGCCCACCATTTCTGGCCATTCAGGACATAGCTGTCCCCGTCGCGCTCACACCGCATGGCGATATTCGTGGCATCCGAGCTGGCGATATCCGGCTCTGTCATGAGATAGGCCGAGCGGATCGTGCCCGCCATCAGCGGTTTCAACCACTGGTCTTTCATGGCGTCGGTGCCGTAGCGGGCAAAGACTTCCATATTGCCCGTATCGGGCGCGTTGCAGTTAAAGACCTCGGCGGCCAGATGGCTCTTGCCCATTTCCTCTGCCAGATAGGCGTATTCGACCGTGTTCAACTGCGGGCCATCGCGGAAGGTGTCCCAGAAATTCCAAAGCCCGCGTTCCTGTGCCTTGGCCTTGAGGCCTTCGAGAATTTCGGTCTGGCGTGGCGTGAATGTCCAACGGTCGCCGATGCTGACCTCGGACAGGAATTCTGCGTCCAAAGGGGCGATCTCATCGGTGATCATCGCTTTCACCGCCGCAAGTACCGGCAAAAGCCGCTCGGTATGTCCAAGGTCCATTTTCGCGCCCCGTATTTGTGTTGCGCTATCGTGCACCGTGGGGGCGGGGTGTCAATCAAAGGCTTGCAGTTCGGCCAGCGGCCAGCCCTAATGCGGTCATGAAAGAAGCCGCAAAAAACCTTGGGATCAGCCTGCCTGATCTGGATGCATACCTCAGTAATGCGATCCCCGAATTTGCGGGGCTGACGGCGGTCACGAAATTCGGCACCGGCCAGTCGAACCCGACCTATCAGCTCACCGCCGACAGCGGCACCTATGTCTTGCGCAGCAAACCGCCTGGGCGGTTGCTTCCCTCCGCTCACGCTGTTGAACGCGAATTTCGTGTGATGCAGGCCTTGGCCGAGACGGATGTGCCGGTGCCTGCGGTCCTGCATCTGGCAGAGGCCGAGATGTCGCCCAGCAGGCGCGCGTTTTTCGTCATGCGCTATCTGCCGGGGCGTATCTTTTGGGATCCGGCCTTGCCTGACAGTGCCTCGAGGGAGCGGGCAGCGATCTACGACGCGATGAATGCGGCCTTGGCGGCTTTGCATGATATCGATCCCGCTGCGGTTGGTCTTGCTGATTTCGGCAAGCCTGGCAATTACTTCGCCCGCCAACTGGACCGCTGGAGCCAGCAATATCTGGCCTCAACCGACACCCCATCAGAGGCAATGACAGACATCATGGCATGGCTTGGCGCCCATATGCCGCCCGATGACGGACAGGTGGCACTGGTGCACGGGGACTACCGGCTCGACAATATCATGTTTGCGCCTGATACGCCGCAAATCATCGGCGTGCTGGATTGGGAGCTGTCAACGCTGGGCCATCCGATGGCTGATCTGGCCTATCAATGCATGCAGTGGCGGCTGCCCAACGCGGGTGACATGCGCGGGTTGGCCGGGATCGACCGCGCAGCTTACGGCCTGCCGGATGAGGCGCAATATGTGGCCGCCTATGTGGCACGGCGCGGCTTGGGTGCTATCGACAACTGGCCTTTCTATCTGGTGTTCGCCTTCTTCCGGCTGGCGGCAATTCTGGCGGGGGTTGCGGCACGTGCCGCGGCTGGCAATGCTTCAAACCCGGCCATGGCGCGGAAATACGGCGCGGCGGTGCCTGCGCTTGCGGCGATGGCCACGATTGTCATGCACGAAGGGGCCGACCTTTAGCCCAGCATCACCCCGATCACCACGGCCATCAGGCCAATGACCGAAATCAGCAGCGCCCCGAGGTTGACCGGCAAGACTTTCGAGATGCGCGCGCGCAATTCCTCATCTGGCAGGTTCGCGCGTTTGGCCTTTGTGACGGCCACAATGCTATAGACGATCCCGCATAGCCCGACGACCGAAAGACCCGCACCAATCCAAACAACGATTTCCATGATCAATACCTCTTTTTGCCGGACCTAGCGTGCCACAGGTGTCGGCGCAAGGGTTGCGGCTTTCGGGGGCAGGAGCTAGTGAAAGACAACTTTTCAGGAGAGCTTTGATGAACGATTCAGTGACCGATACCGCAAGCACCGTCGCAGGCCAGGAAATCCGGCAGTTTATTGAGCGCTATGAACGTCTTGAGGCGGAGAAGAAAGACATCGCAGACGCGCAAAAAGAGGTCATGGCCGAAGCCAAAGGGCGTGGCTATGACACCAAAGTCCTGCGCAAGATTGTCGCCATCCGCAAGCGCGATGCGAATGATCTGGCTGAAGAAGAAGCCGTGCTGGATATGTATAAAGCAGCACTTGGCATGTAAGGATCAGTCGAAGGGGAGGATCAGCTCCACCCCTTCCATCCGGCCGATCAGATCAAGATCGGCCTCATAGGATTCGGTCATCGCCCGAACCAAATCCTCGTTAAGTTCGGGCAGGTCGATGCTCTCTTCCAGCTGCTCGGGCAGGGCGTGTGTTTCCAGTGCTTCGGCGATCAGGTCCTGCCGCGCGTCGACATCGTCATGGTCCAGCGCCGCGATCCGGGATGTGAGCAACGCCAGACCTTCGGCACTGACGACGCCCGAAAGCACATCAAATTGGCCCGCAACCGGCATATCCGCCGGAACACCGGAGAAGAGCCGTATCAGCTCTTCCCAGATCAGTGGCGTGTCCTCGTTGCACCAGACATAAAGCGGCGTCCGCGGTGCGGCGCGCTTGATGCGGCGGATGACGTCCGACCAGCGCAATTCAAGCGGCGGGAGCAGACCGAGATATTCGTTGAGACCCGTCACTCCGGCACGTGTCGCGGTTTCCTGCAGAAAACTGGCGGGGTGCCGCATCCCCATAAAGAGCGTGATGTCGTCATTGGGGAAGAGACTGTGCAAACCGTGCACTTTCTTTTCGGCCTGATGATAAAACACACCATGATCGAAAATCCGCCGCGGAACTGTCAGAAAGTTATCGTTGCTCAGCACAAGGCGGGTGATCTTGTCGTCTTCGACAATCGCATCAACCAGCACATCGCGGGCGTCAGCCGTGGGGCGCCCGCCATCCAGAGCGTCGATCGCCTCGCGCAGCAATTTGCGATACCGCCCCGGCCCGGGAACAGCGATTCCTTCTTGCAGAAGAGTATCGGCATTTCTGAGAACCGATTTCAGCAGCCTGTCTTCATCTGTGCAATTCGCGCCGATATGAAATGCGATTTGCATGAAGCGTCCTTTTGCCGGATTGTCTGCGGCCATCATAGGGCGATTTGGCCTGCGCGAAAGCAGGTATCACAACATCCGTCTCGCGGGCTACGCAAGCGGCGAATTTTTTCTGCCGGCAATGCGAAAACACCATTGCACATCGCCATTTGTCCCTGCTATACGCCGCGCATTCGGATGATCCGATGCACCGCATACGGTGCACCAGTGCCCCTATAGCTCAGCTGGTAGAGCAACTGATTTGTAATCAGTAGGTCCGCGGTTCGAGTCCGTGTGGGGGCACCATTTTCTAAAGTCCCGGACATTTTCTTTTGTTGGTGAAACCCAACAAAACGTGCGTCTTCAATGCGGCATGTGCATTGCGTCGCGTGAAAAAGCCTGTCGATATTGATACAGCCACGTCCGACCCTGCGAAGGCCCGCGCCTTTCCCTTTGCAGCGAACGCTGTTACCGATCCTTATGTCAACGTCACATGCCATCTCATCGGACGGGACGCGTATCGGTTTCACCTGTTTTGGTGACGCGACACGTCCTTCTATTTTGCTCATCCATGGCTGGGCCCAGCAGTGGATGTGTTGGCAACCCCTTTGGGAAAGACTGCAAGATCACTACTTTGTCGTCGCAATGGACCTTCGGGGGCATGGAAGCTCAGATAAACCGGAAAACGAGGCCGCCTATACCGGCACTGCCCTTTGGGCAGACGATGTTCAGGCAGTGATGGACGCAGCAAAACTGGATATGCCCGTGCTGGTGGGGTGGTCTTATGGCGCGCGCGTGATCGCGGCCTATCTTGACGTCAAGGGCGATGCCGATATCGCCGGTGTCGTCCTTGCAGGTGGCGTTCTTGCTATCGGAGCCCACCGCGAGAGCTGGATGGCGGGGCCCGCAAGCCCGGGCCTTGACCGTGATCTTTATACCGATGACGTGCCCCGCCGACTTGCGGCCACGGCGCGTTTTGTGGATGCATGCACTGCCGCGCCATTGGACCGCAGGACCTATGCGGAAATGGTGGGCGCAAACATGCTTTGTCCTGCCCATGTCCGCAGGGCCTTGTTCCGCGCCGATGTGGATTTACGGCCTGTTTTTGGCCAAATGAACTGCCCCGCTCTTGTGATCCACGGCACGCAGGATGAGGTTGTCACGCCAGCGACAGGAGAGGCGGCGGCGCACTCCATGCGAAACGGGCAATACGTGCCCTATGAAGGTATCGGCCATGCACCGTTCCTTGAGGCACCTGACCGTTTTGCCACAGACCTTTCGGCTTTCACGAAGGCCTGCAAGCGCACGCCCGTATAAAGACCTGAACATTTCCTTTGTTCCTGCAACGTTTTTGCGATCAGACTGACAGGGCAAGCGCGTTCAGCGGAGAATTCTCATGCTTCAGACACTTGGTCTTCTGTTAGGCTGCCAGCTCTTGGGTGAAATTACTGTTCGGGGTGCGGGCTTGCCGATCCCCGGCCCGGTGCTCGGACTTGCGTTGTTGGTCCTGCTCCTGAGCCTGAGACCCGCACTCACGGAACAGCTGAGGCCCACAACAACGGTCATATTGGCGAATTTGTCGTTCCTGTTTGTTCCGGCGGGTGTCGGCGTGATCGGCAACTTGCAGGTGTTCTCAGATGACGGGCTGGTATTGCTGTTTATCCTGACTGTCTCGACCGTGCTTTCAATGCTGGCGGCGGTCGGCACGTTTATTGGTGTGCGCTATCTGATTGAAGGCAAGACCACATGACGGACGTTGCCGAGCTTTGGAGCTATCTGTCCACAACGCCGCTAATCTGGCTCACGACAACGACGCTGGCTTATTTGGTCGCTGACGGGCTGGCGCGCAGGCTTGGCAACCCTCCTTGGGCCAATCCGGTGCTGCTGTCAGTCCTTTTGATCGCGCCTGTTCTTTGGCTGTCAAACACGGACTACCCGACCTATTTCGAGGGGGCGCAGTTCATCCATTTTCTGCTGGGTCCCGCGACAGTCGCGCTGGCTTTGCCGCTCTGGGAAAACCGCGAAACAATCCGGACGTCGGTTGCGCCGATTGTCCTGGCCTTGATTGCGGGGTCTCTCGTGGCGGCCGGGTCGGCGATCCTGCTGGCGCGTGCCTTTTCTCTTCCGATGGAGGTGCTGCTGTCTTTGGCGCCGAAATCCACGACCGCACCTGTGGCGCTTGGGATCTCTGAAGCCATCGGCGGGTTACCGGCGCTGACGGCCGTTCTGGTCATTCTGACGGGGATCATCGGTGCCGTGACAGTCACTCCTGTCATGAACCTGCTGCGCATCACGGACTGGCGTGCGCGCGGGTTTGCGGTGGGCGTGGCCGCCCATGGTATCGGGACGGCGCGGGCATTTCAGGTAAATCCGGTTGCGGGGGCCTACGCTGGCATTGCAATGGCATTGAACGCGCTGCTGACAAGTCTGATTGTGCCGGTCCTTGTACGCTGGCTGGTTTGATTGCGTGCATGACACCAGTGCCGCCTGTCTCGTCTGCCCAGTGACGGGCAAAGCGCCTTGGGGCAAGTTTATGGTTGATCTTGCATGATGCGCCATGGTTCAAGTCGCATGTTACCTTGGCAATAAAGGCATTGCGCGCTGCTGCTTGGGTGAGCGGAGCCTTTTCTGCTCATAGTCGGCGTCATCCGTGACCCGCAGCGTGCAACAGGCTCCTTTCATTAATCGTCAGGCGGCGCGCCGCCATGCAAAGGGATATGCCATGCTACATAATGATCAATTGCAACAATGGGACCGTGAGAATTTCTTTCATCCCTCCACCCACCTTGCGGAATTTGCACGCGGAAACCTGCCGCATCGCGTGATAACGGGTGGTTCGGGCTGCTACATCGAGGATCGCGATGGCAATCGCATGCTGGATGCATTCGCGGGGCTTTATTGCGTGAACGTGGGCTACGGACGGCCTGAGATTGCCGAGGCTATTGCCGAACAGGCCAAGGAGCTGGCCTATTACCACGCCTATGTCGGTCATGGCACCGAGGCGTCGATTACACTGGCAAAAATGGTGTTGGACCGAGCGCCGGATCATATGTCCAAGGTCTATTTCGGTCTGTCGGGGTCGGATGCGAATGAAACCAACATCAAGCTGATCTGGTACTACAACAACATCCTGGGCCGTCCTGAAAAGAAGAAGATCATTTCTCGTTGGCGGGGGTATCATGGCTCGGGCCTGATGACCGGATCGCTGACGGGGTTGGAACTGTTCCACAAAAAGTTTGATCTGCCACTGGCGCAAGTCATTCACACGGAGGCGCCATACTATTTCCGCCGCACGGATCTGGCACAAAGCGAGGCCGCGTTTGTGGCGCATTGTGTGTCAGAGCTGGAGGCGATGATCGACCGCGAAGGCGCCGACACAATCGCGGCCTTTATCGGTGAACCCGTGCTTGGCACAGGCGGGATTGTGCCGCCACCCGAAGGCTATTGGCCAGCCATTCAGGCCGTTCTGGACCGCCACGACATTCTGCTGGTCGCAGACGAAGTGGTCACCGGTTTCGGGCGGCTTGGCACGATGTTCGGGTCCGATCACTATGGGATGCGCCCCGATTTGATCACAATCGCAAAGGGACTGACATCCGCTTACGCGCCGCTGTCGGGCTCTATTGTGTCTGACAAGATGTGGTCTGTGCTTGAAAAAGGCACGGACGAGAACGGGCCGATCGGCCACGGCTGGACCTATTCGGCGCATCCGATCGGTGCGGCTGCGGGCGTGGCCAATCTGGCGCTGATCGACAAGCTGGGGCTGGTCGAGAACGCGGGCACTGTAGGCAATTACCTGAATGATCAGATGCGCGCCGCACTCGCCGATCATCCCCATGTGGGCGACGTGCGCGGCACAGGCATGATCTGTGCGGTCGAGTTTGTGGCCGATAAAGACAGCCGGACGTTCTATGACGCGGGCGACAAGATCGGCCCGCAAATTGCAGCCAAGCTGCTGGAGCAGAACAGCGTGATTGCCCGTGCCATGCCACAGGGCGATATTCTGGGTTTTGCACCACCGTTCTGTCTGACCCATGACGAAGCCGATCAGGTGGTTGCGGCAACTGTGCAGGCGGTCACCACGGTCTTGGGATAACACTCTATGGTCGCGCGCCGATGATCAGTTCTGGGCGCGCTTCCATTCCTGTGGGGTCACATAGACGATGGTATCATCCACGCTGACCATCACCTCCTCGTCCTGAATATTCACCTGAATTCTCATCGCGCGACTGGCCAGTTCGCCAAGCGCCTTGGTCTCTTCTTCCGCGAAGTTTACCACTTGAAGGTTGTCAAAGCGGGTGGTGCTGTTCTTGACCTTCTCCCACCACATCCCGGCTGGCTTGCCGCCATAGGCATAGATGCGCACGGCTTTGGCTTTGCCGCAGGATTGCCGGATGATCTTTTCAGAGGGTAGGCCGAGCGCGACCCACAACTCCAATTCGCCGCTCAGGCTTTTCTGCCAGATATCGGGTTCATCATCGGTGGAAATGCCCTTGGTCATTTCCAGGTGCTCATGGGCATTCAGCGCAAAGGCCACCAGACGGACCATCATCCGCTCGTCCGTCTCCGAGGGGTGTTTGGCGACGGTAAGTTTATGGGTCTCGTAGTAGTGACGATCCATATCGGAGACCGAAAGCTCGACTTTATAGATCGTGGATTTTTGCGCCATGGTATGCCCCGGAATAGCGAAGATGGTCCTGCCTAATGCCTCTTGCGGGTTTGTGAAAGCAGATAAGGGCCCCAAGAAGGGGCCCCTGCAGTGGTTCGGCAGCTTTTACGGGCCTTAGGGCCTTTGCTGCCCGTCACCATGGACGAAGTATTTGAAGCTGGTCAGCTGCTCAGCGCCGACGGGGCCGCGCGCGTGCATCTTGCCGGTGGCGATCCCGATCTCTGCACCCATGCCAAACTCACCGCCGTCCGAAAACTGGGTCGAGGCGTTGTGCATGACAACCGCTGAGTCGATCGCCGCCATGAAGCGTTTGGCGGCTTGCGCGTCTTCTGCGACGATCGCATCGGTGTGGCCCGAGGAGTGGGCCTGAACGAATGCGATGGCCGCATCGGTGTTATCCACAATCTTCACGGACAGGATATTACTCAGGTATTCCGTGTGCCAGTCGTCATCCGTTGCAGGCACCATGTCTGGCAGGATCGCCCGTGCCACGTCGTCGCCGCGCAGTTCACAATCGTTTAAAGCCACGGCCATCAAGGGCAGAACCTGTGCGGCGATCTTGGCGTCGATCACAACACATTCCGTCGCGCCGCAGATACCAGTTCTGCGCATCTTCGCATTCCTGATGATGCCAATCGCTTTTTCGATATCGGCACTTTCATGCACATAGGTGTGGTTGTTGCCATCAAGGTGCAGCAGCGTCGGCACGCGGGCCTCGCGCTGAACCAGGGACACAAGACCGCGTCCGCCGCGTGGAATAACCAGATCAACCGTGTCTGTACTGTGCAGCAGTGCCTTCACCGCCTCGCGGTCGCGGGTGTCGACCAGTTGCACAGCATCTTCGGGCAGGCCTGCGGCTGCAAGACCCTGCGCCAAGCAGCCGACGATCACGCGCGAGGAGTGCAGGCTTTCTGATCCGCCACGCAGAATAACCGCATTGCCGGATTTGATGCACAGCGCACCGGCGTCAGAGCCGACATTCGGGCGCGATTCATAGATCATGGCGATCACGCCGATTGGCACGCTGACGCGCTCGATCCTGAGGCCGTTGGGACGGTCGAAGGTGGCAAGTGTGCGGCCCAAGGGATCATCCTGTGTCGCAATCGCGTCGAGCGCATCGGCCATGGCGGCTACGCGGTCATCGGTCAGTTTCAGCCGGTCGATGAAAGCGGCATCCTTGCCACTGTCGCGGATGCTCTCAAGGTCTTTATCATTCGCGGCCAGAATATCGGCGGTTTTTGCGCGCAGGGCCTTGGCCGCCTCGGTCAGTGCCGTATTGCGTTGCGCAGTGGTGGCCATGGACAGATCGCGGGCGGCTGTTTTGGCGCGCTGGCCAAGATCGGCCACGATGGTGGCGATGTCGGAGCTTTTCGGTTCGGTGCTCATATCGTTCATTGTGTTCCCTTTCCGTCCTATCTTAATTCCTCTGCGCGGGCGTAGGCCGCTTGCAAAGTGTCATGGAGCAAGGCCTCCAGCGTTCCGCCCTGCATCAACGCGCCCAGACCGGCCTGCGTTGTTCCGTTCTTGCTGGTCACGGAGTCGCGGAGTTCCTCCAAACTCAACTCAGACTGGCGTGCCGCCTCGACCGTGCCTGTGACGGTATCAAATACCAGCGTGCGCGCTGTCTCATGGTCAAAGCCAAGCGCCTCGGCAGCGGCGACATAGTTGCGCAATAGCTCGAAAACATAGCCCGGTCCGCTGCCGCTGACAGCGGTCAGGCGGTCGATCTGGTCCTCGCTTTCAACGGCAATGCACGTGCCGGTCTGGTCAATGAGTGCCACAATATCGCATGTCTGCTGTGGCGTGCAGCGGTCGTTTGCGTAGAGCCCCGATACGCCCATGCCGACAAGTGCGGCCATATTCGGCATGACCCGCGCAATCGCCGCGTCACCCACGACCTTTTCCAGAGACGCAACACTGGTGCCTGCCGCAATCGAGACAAAGATGCCGCCGTCTTTGAGCGCATGTGTGTAGGCAGGCAGCACATCTGCAATCATCTGTGGCTTGATTGCGATCAAAACCACGTCGAATTCCTGTGCGGGCAAATCTGTCGCTTTTGACACATGCGCCACACCGTCGGGAAGGTCACTTGCCGCGGGATCGGCGACCGTAAAACTGTTCCCGCGGTGGTTTGCCCACTGCCGCAGCATCGCGCCGCCCATCTTTCCGCAGCCAATCAAGAGTATGTTCATTTTCGTCTCCTTCTTCCGAGCTGACGGGACGCGCCATATGGTTGCAGCAGTGCAGCATCGCATCACGCATCAGCCGGTCTGTTTCTTGTCAATGACCGGACCGGAAAGGGCATGCCAATCGGCGGCTCTTCGTGGCGACCTGTTTGCTTTCAGGGGCGCAGTACATGTTATACGTCGGCGAATCATTGAATGGGCAGTGCTACAGGGCTGCGTCGTGTGACGCAAACCGATAGCGTTTCATTCATTAAAAACAATAATTTACCGGAGGCTTTCATGCCAAAGAAGAAAAAGATCGTCGTCAAAATCGGTTCAAGTCTGCTTGCGAATGACGAAAACCTGACCCTGCGCTATGCCTTTATCAACGGTCTTCTCAGCGATCTGGCGCAACTGAAAAAAGACGGGCACGATGTTATCCTGACGTCTTCGGGGTCGGTTGCTCTGGGCCTGAATATGGTTGGAAAACGCCCCGAAGATGCGGGCATTCTGGACAAACAGGCGGCCGCTGCCTGTGGGCAGCCACTGTTGATGAACGCCTACCGCCAGATCGCTTCAGAGCATAATATGGACGTGGCACAGATGCTTGTGACAGTCGATGACATGGAAGATCGACGCCGCTTTCTGAACATCAAGAACACGATGCTGAGACTGTTCGAAAACGACATTCTGCCCATCATCAACGAGAACGATTCTGTCGCAACACGCGACCTGCGCGTGGGTGATAATGACAGGCTGTCTGCCAAGGTTGCCCAGATGGTGGATGCGGATCTTCTGGTCATTCTGACCAGTGTCGAGGGCCTTTATGACCGTGATCCGTCCGAACCAAATGCCAAGTTTATCGCGGAAATTGATGACGTCAGCGAACATCTGGAGTCGACAACAGCCATCAGCGCGCTGGGCAGCGGCGGTATGTTAACCAAGATGCAAGCGGCAAACATGGCCCAGAACGCGGGTGTCGAGACCATTATCGCCGAGGGCATCATTGAGCGCCCAATCTCGTCGGTTCTTGAAAACGAACGCCGCTTTACCCGTTGCCTTGTCACCGGCAAGACAGCGTCGCCGCTTATGGTCTGGCTGAGCAACAGATTGCAGGTCTCGGGCACTTTGGTGGTCCCGAATGCCGTCGCTGCTGCTGTTGTTGCAGGGGATTGCGGTATCGGTCGGCAGGATGTGCTCTCAATTCAGGGTGATTTCACAAAGGGTGATGTGCTGCATGTCTACGATGAGGACGGTGCAGAGGTGGCGCGCGGGCTGACAAACTTTTCCTCGGAAGAGACGATGCTCATGGCGCGACACGTCGACATGAATGTCGAAGACCTGATCGGCTATAAGACCAAAAGTGACGTGATCGGTGTCGAGAACCTGCTGGTTCTTGAGGATAACCATCTGCCACTTGATGCGCCCGAAGATGAACTCAAACTGGTCATTCCCGCATAGATCACTCGCGGCGGTGCGTGGCCGGTTCCAATGATTTCATTGTCTTCATTGCGTTGAAAAATCGGGCGAAAAAACGGGCCCCGTAGGGCCCGTTTTGTTTTCTTATGCGAGGATACGGGCAACTGGTGCCCGCATCGCTGCGCAGGTTTTAGCTCTCTTGTGTCTTGGAGACCCATACTTCAACACGGCGGTTGATCGCACGGCCACGCTCGGTCACGTTACAGGCGGATGGTGCAATCTCACCAAATCCTGTTGTGGACATCGTGACGTTGTTCAGGCGGTCACCGGCAACAGCGCGGACTTCTTCCAATACGGCTTCTGCACGCTGCATCGCAAGCTGGCGGTTGCCTTCGAATGCACCAACATCATCGGTAAAGCCGACAAATGTCAGTTCTGTGCCCGCAGGTGCGTCTTCGAGGTAATCGATCAAACGCTCCATGTCCAAGCGACCGCGTTCATCGATACGGGATGACCCTGTGCGGAAACGGAATGTTGTAGAAAGACGGTCGTAGTTGTCCATCTGCTCAAGCATGTCACCGATCACTTCACCTTCGAAGCCGATGTCGTAGCGGGTCATTTCGTTCGTCAGTGCCGCACGGCGTGCATCGCCTTCGGCCTGGCTGCGGCGCAGGATGCCGAGGTCAATGAAGCCCGACTTACCGATAACGCTGTCTGCCTCGCTGGAGATTGCGAAGTCCAGGAACTGCTGGGCCTTCTCGTCAAGATTGTCGGCACGGTTGTACAGGTACATACGACGGCCAAGCTCATACTCTTCCGTTTTGGCAGAGAACGCATCCGGCGTGTTTGCAATGCCGCATTCGTTGACCAGTGTCACCGGCTTGGCGCCACGCTGGAACGCATAGCCAAGATAGCCGATGGCATTCGTGTCGTGGAACAGAACGTTGGAAACGGTCTGGTCGTCAGGTGAAATGGCCTGTGGGCGGAAGTTTGGGCGCTCTTCACCAAACAGGTACGACATGAAGTAGTCATGACCTGCGGAATCTTCGTCCTGTGCGATCACTGTGATGCGCTTGTTCGGACCACCAACCTGGGACCAGTTTGTGATCTGACCCGAGAAAATGCCCTGAAGCTGCGCCTGTGTCAGCGTCTGGACCGGGTTTGAAGCATGTGTTGCAACAACCATACTATCGACGGCGATGATGCGCTCCTGCTCGGGGCTTACCATGCTGCCTGCACCGTCCGCACGCAGTGCGCGGGCTTCGTCTTGTGTGATCCGGCGGGATGTCATGCCGATCATTGCGCTACGATCAAGCAGGGATTCAAATGCGTTGTTGTCATTGGTGGACGACACAAGGAATGTCCCGATCTCGTCACCAAAACCACCGTCATCAATCAGTGTCGCCAGCGATTCACCAGCAGAGGGGTTGGTGATTTCGGCTTCTGCATCAAGGGATGCAGCAAAACCTGTCATCAGCAATGGCATCATACCAAGGCCGACCGAGTCCGCGCCGACAATGGCGACATCTGCCGTGACATCGTCGAATGTCGGGCAGGCAGCGCCTTCACAAATCACGCTGCGTGCTGAAATCCGCAGGTCACCAAGTGATGTCCGGATAATATATGTGTCGTTTGCGAATTCTACGAATTCACCGACCAGATCGATCGTGCCGTCTGTCGACTTCAGGCTGATCTGGTCTGCCGCACCTGCGACAGGGAACATAAGTCCCGATACCAAAGCGACAGCTGCCGCCGAGGTCTTAAGTTGGTTCTTGAGATCGTAAGCCAATGCTGTTTCTCCTCTTTAAATCTCTTGCCCCGGCTCAGACCATTCAAAAAGCCAAAGCCACTGTGATGGATGGGCGCACCCTTCTCGTGTCCTTCATCTGATCCAGAAACAAACAGCCGATTTGGATCAATTTGTGTCCAAATCTTGTTTCTTTGTTAGTTTTTTTAAGCCTGTTGGCGTGGCACTTCACTGTGTTTGCTGTGCTTTGGAAGCCTTGGCGCCGTGGGTGTGATTGGTTGTTCAAAGACGCAAACGGGCTTGGCCTCCGCGCATGGTTTGGTTTGGCGCCTATGCGGAGCGGTCGCAGAGATGTGACAAAATAGAACGCTTTAACAACGGTTTATGCGGACTGCGATTGTGGGTTTTCTGGCTGCAGATCGCGGTACAACAGGGGTGATAGGGTCATGCGGGCAAGGGCTGTGTGTTACCGCTAACTCTGCATTATCTGTCTTTGAAAGGGCCCTGATTGACGTGGAACATGGCGTTGATCACAGATCATTTAGTATGCGCGCTGGGCTGGCTTTTATCTTTTTGGCGTGAAATCGCGTGTGGTATGGGCCCCGTAGGGACCCGAAATCCCATTTTTTGAGCGGTTCCGGGCAGAGTTTGTCACAATTGACGGCAATATGAGGCTGGTTCTTCTGTCAGATTGTCAGTTTCAGTTTCAGTTTGCGCTGCGGACGCGTAACTGCGCTACGATGTCTTTGATGTTCTGCCGATGACCGCATCGATTTCACGCAGGGTGCGTTCGCTTGCGCCAACATGCTGGGCAAGGAAGGTGTCTATCTGGGCGGTCTGGTTCGCAAGTGGTACATTCAGCGCCTCGATGAGCGCGTCCTGATCGGCCACGCTCATCGCAACCCCCGCTGCTGCGGCTTCAGTAAAGGGAAATTCGATCGGCCAGACCCAAGGACCTGTCAGAACCGGCTTTTTCAGCAAGAGCGGCTCGATAATATTGTGCGCCCCGCGTGGCGTGAAGCCGCCGCCAACGATCACGCGGTCAGCGAGCGACAGGTAAAAGAACATCTCGCCCAGACTATCGCCCAGCAAAACGTCTTGATCGCCCAAGGTCGTGACGGGCCGCAAGGCCGCATCCAGCACATCGCTGCGCCTGCAAACCGACAGCCCGGCATTCTGCAACTTCGCGGCGACCGCATCAAACCTTTCGGGCGCACGTGGCACGTAGATGAAAAACGGTGCTGGCCTGCCTGCGGCGCGGCAGGTTGCAGTGTGCTGCGACAGCACCGCGACATAAAGATCCTCTTCGCCTTCAACCCCGCTGGCAATCGCCACGATCTCGCGCTCCGGCGCGAGGGCAGGGCGCAACTCTTGCGCTGCCGCTATCAGCGCCGGCGAGACCGGCTGATCAAAACGCAATTCGCCCGTGACCTTCACATTCTTCAAGCCCACCAAGGTAAACCGCTCTGCCTGACCTTGGGACTTTACAAAGGCACCGGCGAAGGCTGCGATACACCATCGCCGGAACGGAAGCCACTTGCGGTCACGCGCGAACGGGCCGGGGGCGTATTGCGCGTTGCACATATAGAGCGGCACGCCGGCGGCGCGCGCAGCATAGATCATGGCAGGCCAGACCTCGACCTCAAGGGGCAAGCCGATTTGCGGCTGACACGCCCGAAAGAAGCGACGGTAACACCACAGCATGTCAAAAGGGGCCCAAACGACGGCCAACTGCCCCGAGGCAATTTCAGCAGCGAACTGGCGGGTCGAGTCGCGGCGGCCTGCCGGCGTGAAGTGGGTCAGGACCACTTTGTCCCCGCGTGTAAGGATACGCCGGATCAGCGCAATGGCAGAGCGTGTCTCACCGATGCTGACGGCATGCAGCCAGATGGCCTGTTGCGGCAGAGGGGAACTGTAGAACCCGAAGCGCTCGGACAGTTGCCCGGTGTAATCAGGGTCCCGCCGCCCCCTGCGCCACAGATAGAGCAGGACAAACGGCAAGAGCAGGGTCCAAAGCAACCGGTAGAAGACCATAAAAAGCGTGAGTTTCATCTGTTCCAAGGCTTCCCATGTCACGCCAAATACGCGCTTAACCTTGGGAATAAGCCGATCAACGCGCCGCCAGCAACCCAAAATCGCGCGGGTGTGGCACGGTTTTCAATGCATTAGGTCTTTTCAGGAAAGAGCCATGTCATTGTCGGCACCACCGCTTTCATGACAATGGGGATAAGCACAAAGCCTGCCGCCAGCCCGATGACCCCGTCTAGGCCCGCGGTCACAAACCATCGCAAGAACCCTTGTGCGGAACCGGCCGCGTCTGCCACCACCTGTGCGGCGTGTTTGATCATCTCATAGGGCACAGGCCAGCCAAGATCGCGGATCCCGTGCACAAGGATACTGCCGCCCACCCATAGCATCGCGACCGTTCCTATTGTTGCAATCACGATCATGAGCGTGGGCATTGATTTCACGATCCCGCGTCCAACCGCCCGCGTCAGGGAAAGCCGGCCCTGCGCACTCAGCAACATCCCGAAGTCATCTGCTTTCACCAGCAGTGCCACCGCGCCATAGACAAGTGCCGTGATACCAATCGCGACCGCTGCCAGTGCGGCCGCCTGAATCCAGAAGGTATCAATGTCGATCTGCGAAAGTGAAATCGTCATGATTTCGGCAGACAGGATAAAGTCCGTCTTGATGGCCCCTTTGACCCGCTGCTCTTCCAGATGCGCCGCATCCAGCGTCTTTGCCTGCTGGGGGCCGTGCTCTTTGTGCGGCGCGAAGAGGTGCCAGACTTTCTCGGCCCCTTCAAAACACAAATACGCACCACCGAGCATCAAGAGCGGTGTCAGGAGCCACGGTGCAAATGCCTGCAACAGCAGCGCCGCCGGTAACAGGATGACCAGCTTGTTGAAAAAAGACGCGCGTGCGATTTTCCAGACGATCGGTAATTCGCGGGCCGCTGGCAGGCCGGTGACATATTTTGGTGTCACGGCGGCATCATCAATGACAACACCTGCGGCTTTCATGCCGGCCTTGCTGGCTTGTGCTGCGACATCGTCAAGCTGGGTGGCCGCGAGTTTGGCAATCGCGGCGACATCGTCCAGTAGGGCCAGTAGTCCGCTCATGAAAAATCGCCTTGGTTCTGCAAATCAATTGACGGCGGCGTTCAAACACCGGCCAGAGCGTCCATGATGTCTGAGCCGTGGCCATACTTCAAGCCAGGTCAGCTTCAGGTCTTATGCAGTTGCCGGATATCGCGACGGATTGCACGATAGACCTTTCGGCCCCACTCGGAATAGATCTTTGGCCCTGGATGAAAGCCGTCAGGGCTCATTTTTGTCACGTCGGGTTCAAAATCCATTTCGACAAACCGGCACCCGGCGCGGTCAGCGACAAGTGTGCGCAGTGCCTGATCAAAGCGTGTAGCTTGCGCGCCCAAGACCCAGCGCAGCGGTTGTGGCAGCAAAGGGAAATACCGGATCGGCGGAATGCCGGACACGCAGATCACATCGGCCTCAAACCTGTCTTCGATCAGATCGAGCAGTGTTGAAAAACTTCGTAGCCATTTGGCAAGAGGCACGCGTGAGGTAATGTCATTCACGCCCAGTGATACCGACACCACATCAAATTTCTCAGGCGCATGCTGCTGTAGCCGCGCGATCGTTTCGGCTGTTGTCGCGCCTGTCTTGGCGTCGACTGACCAATAGACCGTGTTGGTCTGGGATAGCCGTTTGCGCATATGCCCCAAGAGCGCCTCTTCCTGATGCGATGTCCCGACGCCGACTGCGGAACTGTCACCGATGATCAAAAGACGCAGGTCGGGTCCCTGTCCGCTGACACCATGCCGCCGCCCCGAAGGATCATCCAGATGCAGGGCCGACCGACGCACAAGAGCGCCTTGGACAACAAGGACAGGAAACAGCAGAGTACGCGCAGCAAGGTCCAACATCTCAGCCTCCAAACGAGAGGTTTCGCGTCAAATGTGCAATGGAGATGCCCCGTGTGCGGCTTATCCTCCATCAACGCGCCTGTGACGCGAAAGCAAAATTGTTATCACTATCTTTCTAGTTAGGTCACATCGGGCATTTTCAAAGGGCTGCCGTGTTTACGCGGTGATGCCCGGTGACAAGATTAGGGCCGTTGGCCGCGCAGCGATTGATCATTGTCAAATCCGGGTGCCTGCGTCGCGATAGATTTGACGTCATTGATATGCGTTCATAATCATGCTCGAAAAATGCGACCACTGTATTGGTGGGGATCCTTGGTGCGCAAAGATGAAAACACAAAAGGACACGACAAAATGCAAGACGCCGTCAAACTGACCTGTCTCTCTTGCGGGCAGACGAACAGGGTGCCAACGGCAAAGCGCGGGGCAGGGCCCAAATGTGCGAAATGCAGCGCAGCGCTGCTGGATGGAACAGTCGCCGAGTTGGGTATGCCACTCCACGACAAGGCAGTGCGCACCGATGAACTACCATTGATTGTCGACTACTGGGCGCCTTGGTGCGGGCCCTGCAAGATGATGGCCCCCGAATTCGCCAAGGCATCTGACACGCTGCGCACAAATGTGCGTTTTGCAAAGATTGATACCGAGCAGTTTCCCGCTGTCTCGCAACGCCTGCAGATCAGGGGCATCCCTTTGCTAATCCTCTATGCCAAAGGCCGCGAAGTTGCGCGTTTGTCCGGTGCGCGGCCTGCGCAGGACATCGCAGATTTCGTGCGGCAGCATCTTTGAGCAAGACGCCTGCGCAAACGGCGTGGTGTTTCACTGCCAGCTGCGGATTGCATTTCCTGACGGCTTGGTGAAATACAGTGCCACCTCGCCAACTGTCGCCCATTCCGGCGCATCCAGGCCCGTGTGCCGCCACAATGCAATGAGTATCCAATTTCCACCAGATCCGGCGTATTGTTGGCCCCCTCATAAAACTGCGGTGTGAGGCCTTGGGTTTGGGGTGTCAGGTTGCGTGGCGGGGCCCCGGTGCGAATAGTGCGCATGCGCTGTGGTCTATTTGCAGACGCTGTTTCATCAGGGACACTGACGGCTGCAGCCTCGGGCTGGCAGCCTGAAAAAGCCATAAAAGAACCGCCAATAGCTGGGAGTGCTGCACGGCGCGAAAGAAGGATTTTTGTCTCAACCATTTGCGCGCCAGGCCCTGACAACCTGTGTCTGAAATATCCATGCGGTCAAAGGTAATCCCTCTCGATTAGGTCGCCTCTCACATACGCCTGAGCCATAAATCGTTTTCCGAGGACGGGTATCAGCAACAGAGTCAGACTGAATATTTGGGCGACACGACCGACTGCTATTGCTAGGTGTGGCCAAGAGAAAATTGCAGTATTTCTGATCCAGAACGCCCTGATCACCATTCCAGCCGATTAAATCTTGTGACGTTCACCCTAAGGAACCCGCGCCAGGCGTCATCCCCCAGTCGGGGGACAGTGTTACTTAATCGGCGGCAGAATCTGAAAGACCCGCCAGATGAACGCCACCCGGTTCCTGCAGTTTGTTTTTGCCAAGACCGAACTGAACTGGCTCTTCACTGTTTCTGGCCCAACGCCGAGATGCTCTGCAATCGACGTATTCGAGAGCCCTTTCAGGACGAGATCGGCAACGCGGCATTCTGCTTTCGTCAGGCAGTAAAGCTCGGCAAGAACGTCGATATCGATGTCTCGCGGCTGTGACGGGTCAACCAGCGTGACCAAAGCACCGGTGAAGTCTTTTTCTAACTCCATCTCGGCATCGCGAAGGGGGGAAATATATGCGACGAGTGGCGTAGTTGCAGAACGCCTGCGGAGTTCGACTGTCGCACTTGCCTGATCGCTGTTGCCGTTTGCCGTAGCCGACGCACTGTAGATCTTGTGACCCAGTTCTGCGCGCAAGTCGGTATTGGTCGCAGCCAGTTTTCCCTGAGATCGGATCAGTCCGTCCTGCGCATCCAAAAAGGCGTTCGCAACTGAGTTGGCGATAACAATATCGCCTCGGTCAGTCACAACCAGAATGCCTACCAGCATTTGGTCCAATACCGACAGCACTGCGTTGTAGCGCCTGCGCAGACCCTCGGTTATCCGAAACACCTCGGCTGCTTTGGCGAGGTGCGGTGCGATTTGCGGGCCATAGGTGGACACCGTCGGCGGTATTTCCAAATCGCAGTGTCGCCCATATAGCAGGACGAGACCTCCCCAGTATCCCGGATCATTTGACAGGTTGATGAAGCCGCGTCGCAGAAAGCCGCCTTGCATGCCTATCATGATCTCGGGACGGGTCTTGTAGACGTCATTGATGGCCCAGATGTCACTGTAGAGGCTGACGGAATAGGCGGAAGTGTGATGAACGTATTTCCTGCCTTCAAGATCAAACTGGGAGTCGCGGCCCTCCAGTATCAACTGGTTGTACTGGTCTATCAGGTGCCCGAATTGGCGCAAACTCGCGCTTGCCTTATCCAACGAAAAATGGGCTCTTTCCGTCTGACACGCGCCATAGATGAGTGCAGCGTCAGCGTTCAGAAAGCGCTGGCAATTGTCTAAAGCGCGCACCCAATTCCGATCTGAAAGCGCCGCATCGTAAATTGATAACAAGCATTCTCCAATGGTCGTCATGGGTTACTGATCCATCTTCCCAATGTCTCTGAAACGGCACGAACCGGAGTGTTCAGTTGCTTTCGTATGCACGAAACTGAGTGTTGTCCTCGGGCTGCAACTCAGTCGAGAAAAAACGAATAGTCGGTGAGACACTTCAAGTAAGAGACTGTCGGGCACTCTTTTCCTCTTTGCCGCCTGCGCATCGTCGAGGAACATTGCCTTGAAGATATCGTCGGATTCAATATCACCTATTGCCGCGCCTCCCTGTGGAAAGTGGACACTCTTAGCGCTGAAGCACGGATAGGGATCGTCGGTTTCGGCAATTGGCGATTTCAGTGATTGCAAGAAGGTTGTCTTGCGTTGGTCGTTCAGATCAACGATTTTATTAATCCTGATCCTGAGTCCGATTCCTGCTTCAAAGCGGTTTCACCGCTGAAACATACCTTTGTTTGGAAAAAGTGACGTAAGACAAGTCGAGAGACCCAGTCGACAAACAGCCAAATGGGCATGCCCTACGGCACTGTTGGCAAGCGGCCATCTGCCAACTTAGAGGCTATTCCTGCAAGCGGGAGCGCATTTGATGCTGCGGCGGTCAAACGACTGATAAATGGCAGGCAACTTCGGACCCCGCGCTGTGATCTGACCGATAGTCTATGACAGCCTTTGACGGAAATATGGGCGACGCCTGCAAGGTTTACTGCTCTGCAAATTCAAGCAAAACATACGCGCCAAAATCCATTTTTGTTGAAGCCGCTCTTCGCTCTCATACCGTTGATGACGGTCAGTGACTTCGACTTCTTAAGAAAAACAACACTCAGGAAAATGGTTATCTGTGGGCAAAAATGCAGACCTAGCAAGTAGAAAAGCCTTTTTTGCGGACAATGCGGCCCCAATGGTGGCATTGTAGCGACTGGGGCAATAGAGTCATTTTTAGATACCAATTTGGCCTTATTTATGCTATTTAGAATCTAGATATTGGCGTTAAGCGCTAATGTATCATCGAGGAAATGAATGATGAAAAAATTCACACTACTTATCGGCGGTTTGGCCACGGCGACAGCCATGGGCTTTGCGTCACCGGGTTTGGCGAATACTGGGTGCGTTGCGTCCAATAATGAAGCCCTAATTGATAACATTGCGGCCGGCAAAGAGAGAGCCGACCTGCCGTTCTGTGCAAACATGAACAACGGTTGGGGTAATGGCGACCAAGCTGCACCAGGCAGTTCTCTCATGGTTAACAATGCTGAAAACCAGTGTGACGATCCTGATCTTTGCCCTGACGGCAACATTGACAATACAGATATCTCGCCAACCAACTAACTGAATAGTGGCTCTACAGATCCAGCCTAAGCTAGCATCTGCGGCACCTCATCTCAGGCTTTCAGCCTGTCGAGAAGAAGCTAAGGCACCGAGCTGACAGACAATTCTTATCATGACGGCCCCTACAAAGGGCCGTCATTTGCAATTTTGAACATGCTCAAGGTTTCCGAAAGCGTGTTGCACGTAAATGCGAGCGGTGCCGATATTGTCACCAAGTCTTGCCCCATTTACTCACTTTGTTTCGTTCTGGATGATCCGGTCGATGCTGGTTTCTTTTCGTCCTGTCTGGCCATTTGAGAGCCTCGTATGCAGCGGTAGCTACCATTACTGGTCTCTGGTCTGCGGCATCACTGGGTCAGGCAGTAGAACAAAGCCCTGATTATCTGCGGGTTAATACAGACCTTTTCTCATTCTCTGAAGCTCAGAGTGATGGTGATCTTGACGCTGTTGCGATCGTAAAACCCGGGCAGAAGATGGAGCAATAAAGCAATTCCTGAGGCGTTGAACGGCAGATATACTCAACGCTTCCGAAATCACCAATTCTGTTTTGATCGGTGCTTTAGCGATTTTTCCAGACAAGCAAAGCAAACGGAAAATCCAGTTTCAATCGATTCCGTTTTCAGGTGGCAAAGCATTCGAATTACATTCGACATGGATATGCCTACAATTCAAATCGTCCGTAACAAATTCCATCAGTTGCACGAATAGGCGATGGCTATTTCTTGGTGCAAATCACCAATTATAACGCGAGGCGCAATGCGGTAATCTGTTCCGCAATCCGCGCGAAGATCTCGCCCAAGCCGGGTTCGTTTGGATCATTTGTCACTGCGGCAAAAAATGCATTCCCTGGCTCGCTTGCGCAGTTCGTCATGGTTGGGTTTTGGACACCAAGTGAGATTGTGAAAATATCGGTAACTTCAGCTCCGGCCAAATTGCAGATCTGGCTTAGTTTCAAATTCAAATCATTTTCCGTACCGATCGATTCGACCATAGTGTTTACTATTTCACCTGTGTCTCCATCAATGCTCGCTGATGTCGAAGATGAAGGATCAGGGTTATTATTCGCGTAATAGTATGCGGTCTGCGTGCTGAGCCCTGCTCTTTCTTCGAATTCGTCATAATATTCGTCTCGGATTTTGACAGACGATACCGTTTCCCCATCCGTCATGATAACGATGTACTTCTCTGTTGTCGGGTCATTATAAGCGGCCGGTCTTGAGAAACGAAACGCCGGGTCGACAGTTGGGATATTGGAAATCAGGCTGCGCATGGATGGATCCAGCAAGCTTGCACCCCATTTCATGCCGCGATGGATAGAGGTGTTCACAGACGGCTGGTACTGCATGATCGCAGATTTCAAAGCCGCAGCGTTCTGTGACATCAAAATGATACCGTGAAAATCCTCAGTAGGGCATGCCTCAAGGCCAGGTATCAGATTTGTGCCGATCCAGTAGTAATCCGCAAGTTCAACCTGCTCGTAAACCCGTTCGGTATTGAATGTCAGCGTATTATATTCTTCGTCGGTAAACGTGACGCAGCGCGATAGGTTGGTGAAGACAGGGGTACGATTCGGGACCCAACCAAAGCTCGTCGGAACAACGAGACCTCCGCTACTGTAATCATCAATGATGCTGCCGTCGAAATACGGGAGAGTAAAAGGTACACCATCCTCACCTTCGACGACGGTACCATACGAGCTGCCAATGACAGATTGTACCGCGTTGCCATCAACGTCTTCCGGTGCTGATATTGAGTCAGGTGTCGTGCGGAGCGCATAATACAGGTCGTCGCCGATTGACACGTGCTGCGAGTAGGCGATTAGGTTGATCGAAATTCGATCCCGATATTGCGGCAGCAAGAGATCATCAATGAATTGGCTTGCGGCCTGTTGCAGGAAAAACATTCTTGTCCCTGTCCCGTCAACGGTCACGATATCCCCGTTTTGATCTCGTATTGGTACTCCGTTTTCATATTGAATGATGGGACCTTGCATCTCTTGCGCCATGGAACCGGAGATATCCAACACGAGTGAAACTTCGACATTCGCGACTCCCTCGATGGCCGTCGCTCTCGCTGGCGCAGTGAGCGTATCCATGCCTATGAGCCTGAGGAAGAAGGTATCCATCTCAATGCTCGAACTGAGCGAGACAACACTTCGGGATGCGGTTCTTTCGGTAACGGGAGAGCCTACAATCGACCCTGCATAGCCTTCGGCGTCAAAGAATTCCACAAGCACGTCTTGCGGATCGCGATTTTGGTTCAAATTTGCGGCTGAAAGGACAGCACGGTCTGATACACTCTGGAGCTTAGTTCGTTCAGACTCGTAGCGCATGAAATCAACTGCCATACCTCCCACAACCAGCATCGAGATTAGCAAGAGCAATGTTAGGACAATCAACCCGCCGTTTTCGTCTTTCCTAAACCGGCATATGAAAACCTGTTCCTCAGTGTCGTCACAAAGCAATTGTTTCAGCTTCATCTTCTTGCTCTGACGGTTGTTGGAAATCACAGTTTTTGGCTCCCCGTGGCTGTCGGCGCAGTAGGCTTGTCAGGAATTATCTGTAAATTCATGAACATGAACAGACTATGAACCACCTCCCGTTCTGCCAAAGAGTCCAGCTCACAACTGGTATGGAAGGGCATCAACGAGACAGCGAGCAGGTACCCAACAGAACTGTTGAAACGTGGACGTGTTGCGGTTTGATACCGCTCCCTTGGTAGCATTTGTTGCGACAAACGAGACAGACCTGGGGAACGAAAAGAACGGACGAGTTTGTTGCTGATGCGGTCCGGATTGCGCCTACGAGCGGGCTGACAAGTAGGCGGTTGGCGTCAAATTTGGGTGTTGGCATGTTGACATTGAACAACTGGGTGACGGCGCATCGTGGCACCAAAGTTGCGTCCGACAAAGATCAAGACCTTGCGCAGATCGCGGCAGACGCGCAGAGACACCGAGTTGCCCAGCTTCCAGTACATCAATGGCTTCTACAATCCGCGCCGACGACACTCAGTACTGGGTTGGAAAAGCCCGGCCGCCTTCGAACGGAAAGTGGCCTAAATGGGCACTTAGGGCGGCAATAAACCGCTGCAATACCAAAAGGATCTGCGCCTGCTGCACGCCCGTGACGCACTCCGTGCTTCCGATGCTAAAGTTTCGGAGATAGCCTTTCGCGTTGGCTACGAAAGCTCGGCCCAGTTCTCGCGCGAATATGCGAGGAAGTTCGGCCAGTCACCGCGTCAAGACAGAGCTGCGCTGGCTGCGGAGTGATCGTCCGAATGATGCAGACTGGTTAATATGAACCGCCGGGCTCATTGGCTCAATGCTGATGGTCGGACTACCGCTTTTCCAGCCAGGCGAGGCTAGCTCGGCGACAGGCTTATTGCGTGCGCAGTCGCGGGACGTGCCACGTTGCGCGCGATCCATGCCATGACATTGTTGCACGTCGTCAGCCGGTCATCCTCCATCATGGGGGCCATGCCAGCCCAGGCGACGGTCGCCATATCGGCGATGGAATACTCGCCTGCAATGTAGTCGCGGCCTTCCAACTGCTTATCAAGCACGCCGAATAGACGCGCGGTCTCGTTCTTGTAACGGGTCTCGCCATAGGGGACCTTCTCTTTCAGTCCGCGGAAATGGTTGGCCTGACCCATCATCGGGCCAAGGCCGCCCATCTGCCAATGCAGCCACTGCGTCACTTTCCAGCGGTCTTGCGGGGTTTCGCCCCGGAATTTCCCCGACTTTTCGGCCAGATATTGCAGGATTGCCCCGGATTCCATCAGGCTGATCCCGGTTTCATGATCCACGATCGCAGGTATTTTCCCGTTGGGCGCAATCTTCAGGTACGCGGGGTCGTGCTGCTGCCCAGTCCCGATGTTCACCCAGTTGATCTCATAGTCCAGACCCATTTCCTCAAGTGCGATGGCTACTTTGTAGCCGTTGGGTGTGCCCCAGAGATATGCAGTGATCATTTGGATGTCTCTTTCAGTTTGTAGGTCTGGACTGCTTTGGCCGAGGCAACCAGCGCATCTTTGACCGGAATAAACTTGAACCCGAAGGTATTCTCCGCCTTGGCACCCGAAACGGCGAGGGTACGCCCCACGTTTTCGAGCACGCCTTTCACATCCTTGGAAAACAGCCCCATGATCCGCAGCAGCCAGACAGGAGCCTCCCGTCCGGGCGTCTTCAGGCTTGCGTCCCAGCTTTTCAGCATTTTGCCAAATTCGATGAAGGAATAGGTTCCGCTTGCGGCTGCAAAGCGTTGGCCTTTGGCTGCCTCAAGATCGATCGCTGCGACATGCATCCGCGCCACGTCCCGCACGTCGACGGCAACCATGTCGACAGGTGGGGCCATCGGAACCTTTCCAGTCATCAATTGTTCGACCAGTTCGAGCGATGCGCCATACCGTGCATCCATCGGTGGGCCGAAGACCGCGCCGGGATTGATCGTGGTCAGCGCGATATCGGGGTTGTCGGCAACGAAATCCCATGCGGCTTTCTCGGCCAGCGTCTTGGAAGCTTCATAGGCGCCGACAGACCGATCTTCGGGGCTTGTCCAGTTGGTCTCGTCCGAAGGCTGCATCTTCGGTTTGTCCGCCTGTTTGTAGATTGCGGCACAGGACGACGTCAGAATGACACGGGTGATACCGGCTTGCTTTGCCGCACGCATCGCGCGGAGCGTACCGTCTACCGCAGGGCGGATCAGGTCTTGCGGGTCTTTCGGCTCGGCCAGCGGAAACGGCGAGGCGGTGTGCATCAAGACATCGCAACCCTGTAAGGCATCCTGCCAGCCTTCGTCCCTCGTCAGGTCGAGCGTTGCAAACTCCAGTGCGGCATCCGGAAAGAGGTCCTGCAATTCTGCCTTGCGTTTGTCAGAGCGGACCGAGGCACGCACCTCATAGCCTTGCTCCAGCAACTCACGCAAAATGTGTTTGGCAATAAAACCGGACGCACCGGTCAGAAAGACTTTGGTCATAAATATACTCCCTTAAGTGTTTGATGGGGGGCAACACTGGCGGATTATTCAGCCAGCGCTTCAATGAGCAGATCAGAGAAAGGCTGCGTGCTTTGCTGTTGTTGGCCGGTGATGATCTGCCCGTCTCGGATCGCGAAAGGCGCCAGCGGCGCGGCGACGGATGGCGGTAGATGTTGTCATGAGCCCTCGCAGTGATCAGGTCGCGTTGATCTCAATTTGGACATTCAGACAGCGCGCGTCACTCGCAGGAAGCGCCATATCACTTGCACGATGCGCCTCATCAGGCTCTCAGCCGTTGTGCCTCGCGCCACGCCTCGGGTGTGGCGTCTGTCCAACGGCGAAAGGCCCTGAAAAAAGAGTTTGGATCCTCAAATCCGAGCAGGAAGCTGATCTCGGCCGCACCGAGGTTCGTATTCGTCAGATAGTGCTGGGCAAGTCGCATACGCGCGGCGTTGAGAACATCCAGCCATGTTGTGCCTTCTTCCGAAAGCCGTCTTTGGAGTGATCGGCGGCTGACGGCAAGTTCACCGGCCACATCATCAATTTGCGTCCGTCCGCTGGGCAGCAGTTCCAGCAAGGCGTTTTCCACGCGGGCGCGCATGCCCAGGTCTTCGCGGGCCGCGTCCATTCTACGCCGCAAGTCCGGCTCAAAGGATTGCCACATCTGATTGTCATGGGTCAGGAAGGGGCGCATGGCGTCGATCGGATCGAGGCTGAAAGATGCCGTTTCACCATGTGAGATCCCACATCCAAACCAGTTTTCGAATGCAGAGGTCTCCCGGAGTGCCGATGGCAGGCAAACAGCCTTCGGCACAATGCGCCGGCGTGTGGCGCGACGCAGCAAATTGACGAGAAAGACAATCTCGGTTGCCGCGAGCGTCGTTGGCAAATCCGGGCGATACTTGCATCGATAGCTAAACCGTGTCGCTGTCGGCATCACATCCACATCAAGGCTGAAGGCACCAACCAGGCGCTTGAATTCCCCCAGCCGCTGTCCTGCCACCGTCATATTGGGCGCGCACATCGCCGCAAAGAAGGCTGGGTCGAAGAACTCGCTTGCTTCGATCTGACCGAGCCTAAGTGCCAGCGTCGGTGATTGTGCCTCAGTATCAAAGCTATCCCAAAGTGCATAGAATTCATCCAGCGTGATGCGGCTGCCATCGCCGTCCAACAGCCCGCTCGGCAGCCCCGCACTGCGCAAGACTGCTACATCACTCAGACCAAGATCGGCCAGCATCAGCCGCCAGACCTTGCCAACATGCACAGTCGGTTGGTCGGTTAATCGCCGCATGTGACCCTCCAAATCCAAAAGGTACAGGAAAGACGTTGTTCAGCCAATTGCCTTATGTGCCAATTCACTTGCGTGATGTGCCGTTCGTATTCCTTCATCGTGCGTCCCGCATCATCGACAGCGGTTCCGACGAACGCATGAATGTCTGCGTCCAATGACGACGGCGGGAGTTTTGCACGTGCAGCTAATGACCGTCTCCCGCCCGAAATGACGGTCGTTTCGCAAATTACGAGTGATCCTATACACGCATCTTGACCTCAATTCGCCGGTACAATAGATGCGTAAAGGTTCGCGGGCGTTGTGTAATGGTAAGACCCTTGCCTTCCAAGCAAGAGACGCGGGTTCGATTCCCGCCGCCCGCTCCAATCGCTCCCCGATAACCAAAATACCGCAGATACACAGGGTTGCCTTGTGAAACAGTTGGTTCAGTTTTATGTCATCCCCAGAACATGAGGACAGTGCATGGCTGAAACCCAAAAACCCACCGCCGAAGATCGGCCCGTCGGCAAGCGTGTCAGCGCGCTGAAAGCGCTTTGGCCTTTCATGAGAACCTACCGCTTCAACATGATCGCGGCGGGCTTTGCGCTTGTCTTTACGGCCATGGTCGCGCTGAGCTTGCCAATTGCGGCGGGGCAGGTTGTCGATACCTTCGGTTTGGCCAGCGGCGAGATTAGCCAGCACTTTGTGACGATGCTCATCATCGCGGTGCTGCTCGCCTTCGGGACAGCGCTGCGCTATTACTTAGTCACCAGGCTAGGTGAACGGGTTGTGGCCGATATCCGCAAGGCCGTGTTCAACCGTATGATCAGCATGAGCCCTGCGTTTTACGAAAAAATCATGACAGGTGAGGTGCTTAGCCGCATTACTACAGATACGACATTGATCCTTTCGGTCATTGGTAGCTCGGTTTCGATCGCATTGCGCAACATCCTGATCTTCATTGGTGGCGTCATCCTGATGCTGCTGACTTCGGTCAAGATGAGCGTGATGGTCCTTTGGCCGATCCCCGTGGTCCTGTTCCCGATCCTGTTTCTCGGTCGCCGTGTGCGCAGCCTGTCCAAGGAAAACCAGGACCTGATTGCTGAATCGAGTGGCGATGCGTCCGAACAGCTCTTGTCTGCACAAACCGTTCAGGCCTTTACACACGAAGAACTCAGCCGCGCCAAATTCGACGAAGTGACGGAACAAAGCTATCGTTCCGCCCGCCGCCGGATCATGACGCGTGCGGCGCTGACGGCCATTGTGATCTTCATGGTCTTCGCCGCGATCGTGCTGTTTTTGCAGATGGGTTCACAAGACGTAGTCGCTGGCGAAATCACCGAAGGCGGGTTGGTGCAGTTCATGATCTACACCATCATGGTCGGCGGCGCTGTCGCGGCCTTGTCCGAGGTCTGGGGTGAATTGCAACGCGCCGCAGGTGCGACGGAACGTCTGGTCGAGCTTCTGACCGCCGAAGATACCGTGCAGGATCCTGCAGAGCCCAAGACATTGCCCCAGCCCGTCAAAGGCACGCTGCAATTCGAGAACGTGCAGTTCCATTATCCTTCGCGGCCGCAGGTCTCTGCCCTTGATGGCATCAATCTTGAGATCAAAGCAGGTGAGACCGTCGCACTTGTCGGCCCGTCCGGAGCGGGCAAAAGCACGATCATCCAGATGGTACAGCGGTTCTATGATCCGCAGTCCGGTGCGGTCAAAATCGACGGCATGGATCTGCGTGATCTGATGCGCTCCGAGTTCCGCCAGCACATCGCGCTTGTCCCGCAAGATCCTGTGATCTTTGCCGATACGGCGCGCGAAAATATCCGCTTCGGCAGGCCCACTGCGACCGACGCCGAGGTCGAAGAGGCCGCAAAGGCTGCCGCCGCCTATGATTTTCTCAAAGCCCTGCCTGACGGTTTCGAAAGCTACGTCGGCGAACGCGGCGTGATGCTTTCGGGTGGGCAAAAACAGCGGATCGCGATTGCGCGCGCCATTCTGCGCGATGCGCCGATCCTGCTCTTGGACGAGGCCACGAGCGCGCTGGATGCCGAAAGCGAATATGCTGTGCAGCGCGCGGTCGAGGAACTGGCGCGGACCCGCACGACATTGATTGTCGCGCACAGGCTGGCCACCGTCAAAAAGGCTGACCGCATCATCGTTCTGGAAGACGGCAAAATCGCGGCCCAAGGCACACATGACGCGCTTGTCGCCCAAGGCGGGCTTTATGCGCGGCTGGCGCGGCTGCAGTTCACAGAAGGTGTCGCGGCGGAATAGCTGCGTTTTTCGTAGCGTCAGACTTGTGATTGTTTTTGTTTTTCACCACCCTGTCTGCTCAGGGAGGCAGCGTCGTGCTGCGTGAAAAGAAAACAGGGAGGAGACGACATGGCTTTTGCAACTGTCGCTGATCGGGACGCCATCGAAAACGAAAAGCCGTGGGAGGCCCGCGATAAGGCCACAACCACCTTTGAACTGCTCAACCGGACTGCCGCAAAACATGGTTCAAGAAAGGCCGTCACCTTCAGCCTGTTCTCTGACCCCGATGCGAAATGCGAAACGCTTGACTGGAACACCCTGCGCGACAAGACGGCACAAGCCGCCAACATGTTCCGCAGTCTGGGTGTCGGCGAAGATGATGTCGTGGCCTACCTGATGCCCAATGCCACCGAGACCGTTCTGACATATCTGGGCGGGCAGGTGGCAGGGATCGTGAACCCGATCAACCCGCTGCTTGACGCGGAACAAATCGCGGCCATCCTGCGTGAAACCAAGGCCAAAGTACTGGTCACACTCAAGGCCTTTCCGAAAACGGATGTTGCGCAAAAGGCCGCCGAGGCCGTGCGGTTAGCACCCAATGTCACCCATGTGCTGGAAGTCGATCTGCACCGTTATCTGACAGGATTGAAACGTCTGATCGTGCCGCTGATCCGGCCCAAGAATCCGGTGGCCCACAAAGCCACAGTACTTGATTTCAACGCCGAGATGAACAAACTGCCCAAAACGCTGAACTTCGAGGACAGCAAGGTCGACAGGGTCGCCGCCTATTTCCACACCGGTGGCACGACGGGCATGCCCAAGGTCGTGCAGCACCGTTACTCCGGTATCATCTACAACGCATGGCTCGGTGATCGTTTGCTCTTCACCGAAGAGGACGTACAAATCTGCCCGCTTCCGTTGTTCCATGTTTTTGCAACCATCGTGTCCTTGGGCGCTTCGCTGGGGTCGGGGGCGCATATCGTATTCCCGACGCCGCAGGGGTATCGTGGTGAGGGCGTGTTCGATAACTTCTGGAAGCTGATCGAAAGGCACAAAGTGACTTTTATGATCACCGTGCCCACAGCCATGTCCGCACTGATGCAGCGCAAGGTCGACGCGGATATTTCCACACTACGCCTGGCCTTTTGCGGCTCGGCGCCGCTGCCGCTCGAGCTTTACCGCCGCTTTGAAAAGGCCGCAGGTGTCACGATCTGCGAAGGCTACGGGCTGACCGAGGCAACATGTCTTGTCTCGATCAATCCACCCGCTGGTGAAAAGCGCGTCGGCTCCATCGGTTTGCCTTTCCCCTACACGGACATCAAAATCGTCAATCCCGCCGATGGCGAAATCCGCGACGTGGATGAAATCGGCGAAATCTGCGTTTCCAACCCCGGTGTCTTTGACGGCCAGACCTATACGGACGCCGACAAGAACAAGAACCTCTTCTATCCCGGCGAAAAGTCCGACCAGCAATATCTGCGGACAGGTGACTTGGGACGGTTTGACAGCGATGGCTATCTGTGGATCACGGGGCGCGCCAAAGACCTGATCATCCGTGGGGGTCACAACATCGACCCCGCCGAGATCGAAGAAGCCCTGGCAGGGCATGAGGCCGTGGCCTTTGCCGGTGCCATTGGTCAGCCCGATGAACACGCAGGTGAAGTGCCTTGCGTTTATGTCGAACTTGTCGATGGGGCAGAGGTGACGGAAGAAGAGCTGATGGCCTATGCCAAGGAACATGTGCATGAACGTGCAGCGCATCCCAAGTATCTGGGAATATTGGATGAGTTGCCCAAAACGGCGGTTGGGAAAATCTTTAAGCCGGATCTGCGCAGATTGGCGATCACCCGCGTCTTCAATGCAGCGTTGAAAGATGTTGGTGCGGAGGTCCATGACGTCAGCGAAGATAAAAAGCGCGGCTTGGTTGCCCATATCGTCAAGACCGGCAATGCGTCGGATGCAGAAATCGGCAAAGCACTGAACGCTTACACTATACCTTGGGAGCTGGTGGGCTAAGTATTGCTCAAAGCAGACGAAATATAAGGACAACTGTGATGACGAAACTTGCGTTTTTGGGCCTCGGGGTCATGGGGTATCCTATGGCTGGCCACCTTCAGGCGGCGGGTCACGATGTGACGGTATATAACCGCACAACGGCCAAGGCAGAAAAATGGGTGGCACAGCACGGTGGCGCAATGGCTGAAACGCCGCGCGGGGCAGCAGAAGGGGCCGCTTTGGTCATGGCCTGCGTGGGCAACGATGATGACCTGCGCTCGGTATGTTTGGGCGAGGACGGGGCCTTTGCGGCGATGCCGGAGGGCGCGATTTTTGTCGATCACACGACGGTTTCTGCGGCAGTCACGCGCGAGTTGCATGATCTGGCGGCAAAAAAAGGCATCGCCTTTGTCGATGCACCCGTATCGGGCGGACAGGCCGGGGCCGAAAACGGCGCGCTTTCGGTCATGTGTGGCGGCGCGGAAGAGAGCTACGCCCGCGCCGAGGCTGTCATCGCTGCCTATGCCAAGCTCTGCCGTCGCATTGGCGATAGCGGTGCCGGGCAAATGACCAAAATGTGCAACCAGATCGCGATTGCAGGGCTGGTGCAGGGTTTGTCCGAGGCGCTTCATTTTGCGCAAAAGGCAGGCCTTGATGGTGAAGCCGTCGTTGAAGTCATCAGCCAGGGTGCCGCAGGGAGCTGGCAGATGTCGAACCGCTATCAAACGATGCTGGGCGATAAGTGGGATCACGGGTTCGCGGTGGATTGGATGCGCAAGGATCTGGGAATCTGCCTTGATGCCGCTGACGAAAACGGGGCGAGCCTGCCGGTGACAGCGCTGGTCGACCAGTTTTACAAAGACGTGCAAAAACTTGGTGGGGGGCGTTGGGACACGTCATCCTTGCTCAAGCGCCTTCAGGCGATCGATGAAAAATCTGTCTGAGACTAGAAGAGCGTAATGTCCGGCGGAGGCGGTGCCGCCGGCTTTTCGGGAATGATCTCGGGCGTGACACCTGCAATTTGCAACTGGCGTGCGGCACCGGTGGTCGGTGTAAATTGCACGCGGCGCGCCTGATCACCGCCAAGGCTCTGGGACAGGCAGGGGATACCCTCTTGTGTCAGGAAATCAGACGCAAACCGCGCGTTGGATTGACCGATGTCGCGGGAATGCTCTGTCATGCGCGCGCCACCAAAGAGTTTCGCTGCAAGCTTATGACGGTCTGCACCGGCACGGAGCATCTCATTGATCAAGAGCTCCATCGCATTGACACCGTAGCGCAGATCAGCCCCGCGCGCAGCACCCGTTCCGGCCAACAGAAAGTGGTTCATGCCACCCACACCCGCCCGTGCGTCATAGAGACAAACCGCGACACAGGACCCCAGCACCGTTGACATCACAACAGTCGGATCGCTTGAGACAGCATAATCGCCCTGAATGATCGTGATCAGCTTTTGCGTGGAATTCATGCGCGCACCTTTGTCGTAGATGCCGCCAGCAGCGCCGGCCCGATTGCACCAAGCGGGAGTTGCTGACCCACGCCACCCATTTCCATGGCGACGCGCGGCATCCCGTAGACAACGCTGGTATGCTGGTCTTGTCCGATCGTCTGCGCGCCGGCCCTGCGCAATTCGGTCAGTCCGGCAGCACCATCTTTGCCCATCCCTGTGAGAAGGGCGGCAGTGACATTCGCGGCCATCGGCACGGCCGACATAAACAGCGCGTCAATCGAAGGCCGATGCCCGGATATCAAACCGCCGGACTGTAGATGAATATACGGTCTCCTGCGCTGGGCAAGCGTGAGGTGATATCGATCATCAGGGGCCAGATAGATATGCCCCGTTCTGGCGGCGGCCCCTTCCTCGGCAGGCGTTACCGTGGCACGGCATGCACTATTCAACAGACGGATCAGGCTTCTGGCAAAGCTGCCTCCGGTGTGCTGTACAATCAGAACCGGCGGGCAGTCCTCTGCAAAATGCTGGGCGATTGTGATTAACGCATCAATCCCGCCGGTGGACGCCCCGATAAGGATAAGCTTGTTGGGATCATAGTCGGCGACGCTGCCTTCTCTTTTCGGGTCAAGCTTTGTTGCGGGAACGGTTCGGCCTGCTGCCTGCACGATCTGGCCGATGTGCAATTCCAGTTCCGTTTCCGGTACTTTTGGCGTCGCGGGGGGAAGGGAATGAACATCAGCTCCGGTTTTTCCTTCAGTCAAGACGACACAGGTAAGTTTGAGGATGCCAAGAAGTGAAAAGAGAAGCTCGCATTCAGGAAGGTTGGCGAGCGTTTCGGAGATGAGGACGCAGTGCGGTTCATGGTGTTCTGACAAATTATATGCATCGGTCAGAGATGTGGCCGTCAGTAGCTGCGCTTGCGGAAGCACAGCCGTTATCGCACGCCGGACACGTGCCAGGGAAAGCTGAGATTGATGTGTAATCAGAAATTTCATTTGTGGTCCGGAATAGATGATCGGTCGTCGTTTCGACGGGTTAGGTCAGGTTGCCTTCTGCGCACCGTGAGAAGCTGGATGCCGGATGGTGTAAACGTCTTGTTTGGTACTGAATGCGAAGAGACGAAAGCTGACAGTCCTTGAAAGAGCGGGTTCGGCGCAAATGCGAAGTCATCAAAATAATTCCACCTCCTCTTGTTGCGTGCCTTGGTCGGAGGTTTGCAGTACATTGCTGCTGGAGCTTACAATCCGGCGCAACGCCTCGAGTTTCATAGGGGCAATGACATCAATCTCGCTTACTCCGAGGGAATATGGGACAGCATTTCCCAATCGGTCGAGTAGACCCGCCAGATCATCTGTTGCCTGTTTCAATAAATCGAGTGTCTGCAATGCGTTGCCGTGCTCCAGGGGGGCATCAAGTGCGGTTTGCGCTCCCCAGATTGCGTGCTCCAGATCAAGGATTTTCTCGCTCAACTGCGTCAGACCGATCCCCGTTTTCTGCAAGACCTCGCGGAGTGGGATCTCAGCATTCCGGCAATCACGCGGTAAGATGCTCATAATCGCCCCACCACGCTCTCAATACATTGCTTCATAGTCGCTGTGGTGAACGGTTTCCTTATGATGTTGTTCAAGCCAAGCGCTTTCCCCTTGCTGACAAGATCGGGCGTCGGATTGCCTGTCACCAGAATGAATCCGATCCGCGCTGTTGATCTGTTTTGGCGCAGCGCCTGCAGTAGCTGCAGCCCGTCCATGCCTGGCATATTGTAGTCAGAGAGGACCAAGTGCACCGGATCTGCGATCAGTTTTTGAAGGGCCGCGCGCCCGTCGTTCTCGGCCTGGTTTTTCCAGATACCCATCTCTTCGATCGCTTGTACCAGAAGGCCGCGGCTGACGCCCATGTCGTCAACGATCATTACCCGCAAGGAGTCTTTCAGGCTCAATTTCTGTCTCCTTTGTCCTTAGTGCCCGTAGAGGCGGGCGGCCCTGCCAGTTTTTGGTAGGTTGTGATACCGACGCTCTTGAATGCTGATTGTGCAGGGCCGCTCAGTCGCTCGGAGTGACCGATCATAAGATGCCCCCCTTCAAGCATCACATCTGCGAAACGTCCCCAAAGGCGTGCTTGCGTGGCCTTATCGAAATATATGGCCGCGTTTCGGCAAAAAATGACGTCGAATCTGCCCTTCATCGGCCAGTCTGCAACCAAATTGAGTTCGCCAAATGAGACGAGCCTTTGCAGGTTTGGGTCAATCCGGAACTCACCGGATTGCGGTCCTGTGGAGCCAGTCAACAGGTCGCGCCAAAAGGGGGGGATCGTCGCGATCTGCTCGGTTGGATAGACCGCGCGCTTGGCGGTCTGCACCACCTGTGGATCGATATCTGTGGCAAGGATTTTGATATCATATTGGGAAAGTTTAGGAGTGGCGGCAACAAGTGTCGCGGCAAGAGAATATGCCTCTTGTCCGGTTGAACAGGCCGAAGACCAAAGCCGCACAGGAGTGCCTGCCTGCAACTTTTCGATCAACTGCGGCATCAATACATCTTTGACAAAATCAAAGTGATGAATCTCGCGGAAAAAATGCGTCACATTCGTGGTCAGTGCCGATAGCAAATGCGGGCGCTCCGCATCGCCCTCTGTTTTATTGAGGAGACTGCAATAGTCCTCAAAACTGGAGAGGTTGAGCGCCCGCAAACGCTTTGCAAGGCGGGAGTGAACAAGCGCCTTCTTGGATGGTTGCAAGAAAAGACCGTAGCGCGCGTTCGCGAGTTCAGAAATCATCTGAAAATCATGATCCGAAAATGTGAACTCATGCGACGTTTCTACAGGAGAGGACTGGAGGTGCGCCATCATGCGGCCGTCGCCAGCTTTGCGGGCAAGAGTGCCTCTAGACTAAGAATTTTGATCATGTCGTCCCCTGTCGGTATGATCCCGTCGATCGCGCGGGTGGATTCATCTTCTTCTGTGCGGGGCGTTTCGCGCACCATGTCGGAACTGATCCCCAAGATTTCAGAGACAGATTCTACCAAAAGCCCGACGATGCGTTCTTCGACCGAAATGATGATGATCACATGGCGTTCGGTTGGCTCGATTGCCTGAAAGCCTAGCTTGGCGGCAAGGTCCAAAATGGGAATGACGGCACCACGCAAATTGATCACACCGAGAACATAGGGTGGCGAATGCGGCAGCAGGGTGACGGGTGTCCAACGCCGGATTTCGCGAATTTGCGTGATTTCAATGCAGAAGCTTTGCCCCCCTGCAACCAGTGTCACAAACTCTATCTGTTTCGCGGCTTTGGGATCTTCATGTTGCTGCATGTGCGACCTCTCTTTGGGCTTGGATTTGCAACTTCAGTTCAGTGGTCGGGGCTGCGGCAATTGCGTCGGGATCGATAATCAGGGCAATCTTGCCATCGCCCAGGATCGTGGCCCCCGAAATGCCGGCGATTTCTCCGTAGCTGCCTTGCATGCTCTTCACGACAACCTGCCGCTGGTCGAAAATATCATCGACAGCCAGCGCACATTGCGTCACGGATTCCGTCTGTATGAGCAAGAGAACCCGATCAGTCATGGTTTCTGATGACGGTCGCACCCCAAGCCGTTCCGCCAGATCAATAATCGGAACGTAATCGCCCCGAATGCGGAGCAACTGGCTATGCAGGCCAATCCGCGAAAGATCGGCCTTGGTGGGACGGATGGTTTCGAGGATGCTGGAAATTGGCACCACCATTGTCTGGCCGCCCACATTGATGATCATCCCGTCCATGACGGCGAGCGTGAGTGGTAGGGTGATCGAGAATGTGGTTCCCTGGCCGGTGATGCTGCTGATTGCAATACGGCCGCCCAAGGCTGTAATCGCTGTCTTGACCACATCCATGCCAACCCCGCGACCTGACAGATTGGTCACCTCGGCAGCCGTGGAAAACCCAGGCGCAAACAAAAGGTGGTCAATCTCCTGCTCGGTCAGCTGCATGTCCGCGGATATCAGCCCCTTGTTAATTGCAATCTCTTTGATGCGCTTGCGGTTGAGGCCTGCCCCATCATCAATAATTTCGATCACGATACTGCCGGAACGCTGGCTGGCTGTCAGGCGCAGCGTGCCGGTTGCGGGTTTTCCCGTACTGATCCGGTCTTGCGGCTTCTCAATACCGTGATCAATCGCATTGCGGATCATGTGGGTCAGCGGATCAGCCAGCCGCTCAACGACAATCTTGTCGACCTCGGTTGCATCGCCTTCCGTCACGAGGTTGACTTCCTTGCCGGTGGCATCTGCCGCTTCCCGTGCGATGCGCAACATCCGTTGAAACAGCGGTTTGACAGGCTGTGCGCGTATGGCCATGACCCCTTCCTGGATTTCGCGGGCCAGAAGTTTGTAGTCGTCAAGATCGCCGTGCAGTTCGGCACTATTGGGCAGACCCGCTTCGTCGATCCGCTGTGAAATCACGGATTGATTGATAATCAACTCACCGACTGCGTTGATCAAGCGGTCAACGCGCTCGGGATCAACGCGCAGGGTGCTTGCCGGGCGCTTGGCAGGTTTATCGGCCTTCACCGGAGTGTCGTCGACATCGGCGCTGGCTGCGACAGGCACTTGCGTGACGTCAGGTGCGGGCTGTTCGGTATTGGACGCGGGGACGCCCAAAGGGGCGATTTCTTGCGCCAAGGCGTCCGTCTCATCATCAAATTGCTCGGTGATATTCAGATCACAGAGATCGTCAACGAATTGAAAGACCTCTCTGATGGCCAAATCGCTTTGCTGATCCATCACATCAATCTGCCAGGTCAGATAGCCTTCGTCCCATTGGAAATCGGCAAAATCCTGTGGAAGATCCCCGCCAAGGATGCGCACCGTGCAGGGGCCCAAATCCTGCAAGGCTGCAATCATCAGCGCCGGATCGTTGCCCGTGGCATAAAATTCGCGACCGGGCCGGAATTGCACCTGATACGTTGCCGTGATCGGGGTATCGTCAAAGCCCAAGGTGAGGGCTTCGAACACGAATTCCTCTTCGACCAGACCGTCTTCGCCCAAGAAAGACTGCAGCTCCTTTACCACCGGATCCACCTGCTCGGCATCGGCCGGAAGCCCGTCACGGGCGGCATCCACCAGATCGGCAAGGATGTCACCGGCGCGTTGCAGCACCCGCAAGAGCGCATCATCGGTGCTCAGCTTGCCAGCGCGCACCTCATCCAGAACCGTCTCAAATATATGTGCAAAGCTCACCAGATCTTCGAGCGAGAAGGCACCAGCCGCACCTTTGATCGAGTGGACGGAGCGGAACACGGCATTCACGGTTTCACTGTCGGCCTTGCCTTCGCGCATGTCTTCCAGGCCGTCCGACAAAGCGACCAGAAGGTCCTCACATTCCTCGAAAAAGGCGTCAAGAATTGCACTATCTGTCATGGTTCAGGTCCCTGTCAGCCGCTTGATGACGGAGACCAGCGCATCATCGTCGAAAGGCTTTACAATCCAACCTGTGGCGCCAGCCTTGCGCGCACGCTCCTTAAGTGCGGCGCCGCTTTCTGTTGTCAGAACAAGGACTGGTACTGCGCGGTTCACGACCCCCTGGCGGATATCTTCAATCACACCAAAGCCGTCCTTGTTCGGCATATTCACATCGGTAATCACCAGATCGGCGTTGGCACTCTGGAATTTTTCAACCCCGTCCACCCCGTCTACGGCCGTGGTCACGGCAAAGCCCGCTTTCTCCAACGTCGCGGTCAGCAGCGCACGGATTGTGCGCGAATCGTCAATGGCAAGGATATGCGCGGTCATGCGGCCACCTGTGGTGGCAAAAGAAGATCATTCAGACCGAGGATGGCGACACTCTGTACAAAGCCATCCGAAGGCCCGGTAAACGTAACGTCAAGCGACTGGCTGCGCCAGACGTTTGCCGCCATCACCAGCATTTGCGCCGATAAACCACTTAGTCTTTCGACGGATGAACAATCAAACGCGATGTGCTTGCTTTGGGCGCTGGCCAGAAACCCATGCAATGTTTCACAATCCTCAACCTTCATGATCTTGGGAAGTTCAAAACTTGCCGTGTCGTCAGTCATTCTGGGACTACTCCTTTTCAAAGTGCCAAAGTCGCGGTTGTTGCCCAGAATGCGTATGACGGTGGCTGGCTTAATTTCACGTAAATGCGGGACAATATTTTTCATGCCCTCCGCGCAATCCGGGCAAATGGCTCGACATTGCCCTCGGTCCTTGGCTAGGTTGCCCTGAATGCTGCGGATCAGTTACCGAAGGGTTGAAAGAACCACATGAGCCATAAACCCCACGGGATCGCCCTTTCGTTGGTTTTGTCATCCCTGCTTGCCGCAGGCGCTGCGGCAGAAGGCATCGGCGGGCTGTCGCAAGCCATTGATACCCCCCGCGCGCCCAGTGGCGTTGCCGATGATTTCGTTATTCTTTTTGATTTTCGCGAAGATTACCGCGCGTTGTCTCTCGGACTGCAGCCGAGCGATTGGCTTGAGATCGGGATCAGTTTTCCGACCTATGATGACGATGCAGGCAGTTCGAGCGGGAACGAGCTGAGCTTTGGCGTGCGGCTCTTGGAAGAAGGCACCTACACGCCCGGTCTGACGGTCGGGATCGTGGGCTTCGGCAGCGATGATCGCGGGTCGGGCGAATATGTGCTTGCCAGCAAGACATTTGGAACGCTTTCGGCCTCTGTCGGCATGGGGTGGGGGCGTTACGCGCTGGCTGTGCCGGAAGATCGCGGCACGGATGACGGGGTCATCCGGACGGATCACCTGTTTGAGGGCGATGCTGCGCCTTTCGCGAATATCGTCTGGGATACCGGTGTGGCAGGCCTCGTGGCGGCGGCTGAATACAGTGGCATTGAAGGTGCAGAGGCCGATGAGACCTTCGCCGCCAGCCTGTCTTACGAGGTTCTGGATGGGCTGACCGTCACCGGCTTGGTCAACAACCAAGGCAACGCGGGCCTGCGATTGCAGTTCGCAGCAAATCCCGCGCAGTCACTGGCGCAGGAAAACATGGGGCGGGGTCCGCACCCTTACGTGCCGAACACGCCCGCGCGCGCCAGCCAGCCACAACCGACCGCCGCGCAGGTTTTGGCGCTTTTGAACGAGCGTGCCGAGAAAGAAGATATCCGTATCAGCCGCTTTGTGATGGAAGGCGACACGATTGATGTGACGGCCTCTTCCGACAAGGATGTTGTCTTTGCGCGCACAGTCGGCCGGGTTGCGCGTATCCTTTCGGCAGTCGCACCTGCAAACATCACGACATTCCGTGTGACACAGAACACAGGCGCCTTTGACAGCAATGTCGTGGTGCTGGACAGGGCAGGGCTAGATCGTGCGGTTGGTGCGCCCAATGCCGCAGAACTGGCGTGGGATGCCACGTCGTTTGAGGCAAGCCCGCGCAATCGGCCCGAGGGACTGATCGCGGATCGTTTTGAGCCGCGCCTCACCTATGGCATTGCGCCATCGTTCCGCGCCGATTTCATTACGTCGGATACGCTGGAGCTGACCGGCACGCTGAACGCAAACGCCCGCTATACGTTTTCACCGCAGACATTCGCCGCTGCATCCGTTGGCTACCGCTTCCTGAACCAATGGACGCAGGAAGACCCGCCCGCCGAACCGCAACCGCGGTCCGACTTTACGTCCTACGCACCTGATATCGTCTATCTGCAATCGCTGTCGGTCCGGCACCGTTTCCGGATCGCGCCAGAGCTTTACAGCCGCGTTTCTGCAGGGCTTTTTGAACGTGCCTATGGCGGTGTGAGCGGTGAAGTGCTCTGGCGTGACCCTGAACAGAACTTTGCCTTGGGGCTTGAGGCAACCTACGTGCAAAAACGCGCCTATGAGGGCTGGTTCGGGTTTGAAGACGCGGATGCCTCGACGCTGATTGGCAGCATTTATGCCAATGTCGGCACAAACGGCAATTTCGTCATCCTCGACGCGGGCCAGCATCTGGCGGATGATTTCGCGGTAGGCCTGACCATTGGCCGCAACTACCGCAACGGTTGGCGGATCGCCGCATCGACGACATGGAGCGAAGAGGAAACAGCACCGCTGAAATTCGGCGCCGAGGTCTCTATTCCGTTGTCCTGGACGTCGGTTGAGGGCGGTGTCGGGGCGACCAATCTGTTTGTGGGCGGCCAATCGGGTGATTTCGGGTCGCGCGTGTCCGGCACCGGACTGCTTTATGATGAACTGCGCGCGTCGGACAAAAGACGCATCGAAGACGGCTTTGGGGAGTTCTGGAATTGATCAAAGGTGTTGTTTGCGCAGGTCTGATTGCTTCGCTTTCGGGCTGTATCGGAACCTTGGGGCAGATGCGTGATGCAATCCTGAACCCCAACCCCGAGGTCGAAGTGCGGGTGCCAGGTGTCAATCGCGCCGCCATCGAAGAGGCCGATCTTGCGGCTGTGCTGGTGTTAAGTCCGACAATCGGGTTGGGGTCGGTCGGGGTGGCGATCCAGATGCGTGACGGGCGGATCATCTATAACGCGAACGATAACCGTGGCATTACGCTTGAGGGCGGGTTGGTCTATGCCACCCTTGGGTTAGGCACCAACTTGCAGGCGGTGACGACACAGAGTGATGATCCGCTTGTGCGAGAGACGCGCGCAGGGGCATGGCCTGCCGAGGTGACACGCACCTATTATATCGCGCAGCGCGGCACGGAATTTGCGCAGATCACAGCGACCTGCCGCAATCAGGTGGGGCGCAGCCTTGCCATCGAGGTGGCCGAGGCCACGCGGCAGGTCGTGGAAGTTGTCGAGATCTGCACGACGCAGGCCGGAGAAAATTTCAACAACGTCCATTATCTTGATGCCGGGACGGGCCGCATCTGGCGCACGAGCCAGTGGACTGGCCCCGTACAAACCAACATTCAGGTGGATGTGATCGAGCAATTCGACCCGGACGCATGATAGATCCGCCGGTTGTCGCCCGCGCTATGCCGATCTGTCGCTGAACCTGCCGCGCGTCCGGTTGGCGAAGGCCACCAGCGACAGCATCACGGGTACTTCGACCAGAACCCCCACCACGGTCGCCAAGGCCGCACCAGAGTTGAGCCCGAACAGGCTGATCGCCACGGCGACGGCCAGTTCGAAAAAGTTCGACGTGCCGATCAAAGCACAGGGTGCTGCGATACGGTGTGGCACCCGCAAGGCAAAGGCCGCCGCATAGGCCAGCGCGAAAATGCCATAGGATTGCAGCAGGATCGGCACCGCGATCAGCGCGATCACCTGCGGGCGGTCAAGAATAACCTGTCCTTGCAGGCCAAAGAGGATCACAACGGTTACGATCAATCCGATCACTGACCAAGGTTTGACGCGTGCCTGAAACGCCGCGATCCGTGCCATAGAACCGAGCCGCGCCCGTGTGTAAAGACCCGCGGCGAGCGGCAGAGCGACAAACAGGACGACCGATAAAACAAGCGTTTCCCACGGCACGATGATGTCCGTGACACCCAGCAGAAAAGCCACGATAGGCGCGAAGGCAAAGACCATTACCACATCGTTGACCGAGACCTGCAAGAGCGTGTAGCTCTCGTCGCCTTTGGTCAGTTGCGACCACACAAAAACCATCGCGGTACAGGGCGCGGCACCCAGCAGGATCAGACCCGCCAGATATTGCTGCGCATCCTCCGGTGCGATGAGATCGGCAAAGACCACCTCAAAGAACAGCACGCCCAGGGCCGCCATTGAAAACGGTTTGATCAGCCAGTTGACCACCAGCGTGATAGCCAGGCCTTTGGGTTGCTTGAGCACATCTTTCAGACTGGCCGGATCAACCCCGACCATCATGGGATAGACCATGGCCCAGATCAGAACGGCAACGACGAGGTTGACGCTGGCAAACTCGGCCGCCGCAACAAGATTGACGAGGCCGGGTGCGACACTGCCGAGGGCAATGCCCGCCACCATCGCCAACCCGATCCAGATGGAAAGATATCGCTCGAACAAGCCCATGATACTGCCGCTCTTTCAGTTCCTGACGCGCCTAGCTTGACGGTTATGCGTCAAACACCTTTGTCTGATTTGCACAGGTACGCGCGTCAAGCAACGGGTTTGACCAGCCGCGCGGTCCGTGCCGGATGGATCAGCTTGATCAGGTGGCCAATGCCGGACGCAGGGCCTTGGTGGCTTCAAACTGGGACAGGAACACCTGACCGGTCATTTCCGACAGGAAGTGTTCCCGCTTTAAGCGGTCCATCACGGGGCCTTTGACCTCGGACAGATGCAGCTTCACATCCATCTCTTTCAGCCTTTCATTGATGGCTTCAAGCGATTCAAGCGCACTGAGGTCAATCTCGTTGATTGCTGCACATTGCAGGATCACGTGACGGATATCTTTGTCTTTCGCGACGCGGTTCTGGATCTTGTCTTCAAGATAGCGGGCGTTGGCGAAATACAGGCTCTCATCCACGCGCAGGGTGACGATGGACGGGTCCGTGATCACATCGTGGCGCAGGATATTGCGGAAGTGCTCTGTTCCGGGCACTTGACCGACCTCTGCGATATGCGGCTTGGAGGATTTATAAAGATGCAACAGGATCGACAGCCCGACGCCTGCGGAAACACCCGCCTCGACACCCAGGGTAAGGGTCAGCAGGATCGTTGCCAGAACGGCGGCAAAATCCGCCTTGGAGTAGTTCCAGCTGCGTTTGAGGATCGAGAAATCCACCAGACTGAGCACGGCCACAATGATTGTGGCAGCCAAGGTTGCCTTGGGCAGAAAATAGATCAGTGGCGTCAGAGCAAGCGCGGCAATGGCCAGACCGATTGCGGTAAAGGCACCGGCAGCGGGGGTTTCGGCACCCGCATCAAAGTTCACGACAGAGCGTGAAAATCCGCCCGTGACGGGAAACCCACCTGTTAGTGAGGCACCGATATTGGCCGCACCAAGACCGATCAATTCCTGATCGGGATCAATACGCTGGCGTTTCTTGGCGGCAAGGGTCTGTGCGACGGAAATCGATTCCACAAAGCCGATGATCGAGATCAGGAAGGCCGGCAGCAAAAGTTGCCACAGCAGGTCCGGCGAGAATGACGGCAGCGTCAGAGGTGGCAGGCTTTGCGGAACCTCACCCACGATGCTGACACCTTTGTCCGCGAGCCCAAGGCCCCAGACCGCCGCCGTTGTCGCGACAACAACAAACACAGGGCCGGTTTTCACAAAGACACCGGTCAGGCTGTCCGACATGCCAAACCGCTTGAGCAAGGGTTTCAGACCCTTGCGCACCCAGAACAGGAATCCGGTCGCAAGGATGCCGATGATCGCAGTGATCCAGTTGGTCTCGCCCAGATGCTCTGTCAGCGAGATGACCAGTTCCAGAAGGTTATGGCCTTCGGCACTGATCCCGAGAATGTGCTTGAGCTGGCTGGCCGCAATGATGATGCCTGATGCGGTGATAAAGCCCGCAATCACCGGGTGGGACAGGAAATTCGCGATGAAACCGAGGCGGAACAGCCCCATCGCCAAAAGGATCGCGCCCGAAAGTGCGGCAAGCGACAAGGCGGCAACAGCGTAGCCCATCGTGCCTTGTTCAACGATATTGCTCAGTGCTGCAGCCGTCATCAGGGAGACAACGGCCACAGGCCCGACCGCCAGTGCACGGCTGGTGCCAAAGACCGCATAAAGCATGATCGGCACGATCGACGCATAAAGGCCGGCCTCGGCCGGCAGCCCCGCAAGCAACGCATAAGCCAGCGATTGCGGGATCAGCATAATCGTCACGATCAATGCGGCAACAAGATCGTTGGACAGGGCAGTGCGGTTATACGTCCGGCCCCAAGTCAGGATGGGCAGGTAGCGCGTCATATCGGTTTTCATGGTCTTCTCTGGCGGTTCGGGTGCCCCCGCATCGGATGGTACGGGGGTCGTTGTTGTCTATTTCACGGTCACTTTTTCAGGCTTGGCCATCCATTCGCGACCCTTGAGCATGCCTTTCCAATAGATCGGCGGCAGCAGTTTTTCTTTCAGGAACCATGCCGCACGGGATGGCTTTGTGCCGTCAATGATCGCTTTGGGGAAGCTGGGCAACAGTTTCCCGCCATAGCCGAACTCGGCCAGAACGATCTTGCCGCGCTCGACGGTCAGCGGGCAGGACCCGTAGCCGTTATATTGCGCCACCGGAGATCTCCCCGCCATGTCAGCCACCATATTTTCGACCACAACAGGGGCTTGAATACGTGCCGCGGCCATCGTTTTGGCGTTGGGTGCGTTCATCACATCGCCCAAGGACCAGATATTATCATAGGTCTTGTGGCGCAAATTGGATTGATCGACATCAACCCAGCCCGCCGCGTCAGCCAGAGGCGAAACACGGATGAAATCAGGTGCAGTCTGTGGCGGACAGACATGCATCATGTCAAACTCCATCTCGACCCGTTCCACCGGCGTGTCGGGCTTGGCCACGTCAAACCATGCTTTCTTGGCAGGACCGTCGACCGCAACAAGGTTATGGAAGAAATTCAGATGCGCGTCGTATTTCTTGACATATTCCATCAGGGCAGGGACGTATTCCTTGACGCCGAAAAGCACACCACCTGCGTTGTTGAACTGGATATCAATGTTTTTCAGGACACCGCGGCGCAGCCACGCGTCACCTGACAGATACATGGCCTTTTGCGGCGCACCGGCACATTTGATGGGCATGGGGGGCTGTGTAAAGATCGCGCGGCCCTCTTTCATGCCGTTCACCAGTTCCCACGTGTAAGGCGCAAGGTCATAGCGATAGTTCGAGGTCACCCCGTTCTGGCCCAGCGTCTGAACCAGACCTTCGATCTTGTTCCAGTCCAGCTTGATACCGGGGCAGACGATCAGACGGGTGTATTTCACGACGCGGCACCCGTCGAGGATGACTGCATTGTTCTCTGGTTCAAAGGCGGCAACGGCCGATTTGATCCAGTGTACGCCCTTGGGGATCAGCGACGCCATTGTGCGCGCGGTCTCTTCGGCGTCGAATACGCCACCGCCCACCATTGTCCAGCCCGGCTGGTAGTAGTGGATATCGGCCGGATCAATGATCGCGATTTCAAGGCCGGGTTTACGGGCTTTCAGGCTGGCTGCCGCCGCAATACCGCCTGCGCCCGCACCGACGATGACGACTTCATAACTGGCGTCGCCAGTGTCGGTGGGCGTCTTGCCCCCGTTGACGATCCGGCGCACGACGCCCGCCATATCATAGCCTGCGGCCTTGGTCGCCGCGAGGATATCAGCAAGGCTGCGCTGGCCCGCCTGCGCAAGCGACCACAGGGTCGCCGAGCGCGTGCCAGTGCGACAATAGGCTAGCACCGGACCGGGCAATTCGGTCAGTGCCTTGCCGAATGCGCTTGCGTCTTCGTCCGTCACCTTGCCGGCGACAATCGGCAGATAGGTCGCCTCAAGGCCTGCTTTCTTGGCCGCAGTCGCAATTTCTTCGAACGTCGGCTGATCGGCGCCTTCGCCGTCGGGGCGGTTGCAGATAATGGCGCGAAAACCCGCGTCTTTGATGGCTTGCATATCGTCGGGCATGATCTGTGGGCTAACACAGAGACCGGCGGTCAGTGGCTTGATATCCATAATAACTCTCTCTGATCAAAGGGCGTTGATCGGTACTTTCAGCATCGGGTTGCCGTCTTGGTCGGCAGGGATTTCTCCGGCGCGCATGTTCACTTGCAGCGACGGGATGATCAGCTTTGGCATGGCCAGTTGAGCATCACGTGCGGTGCGGAACTTGATGAATTCATCGCGCGTCTTGCCGCCGCCTACGTGGATGTTGTTGGCTTTCTGCTCTGCCACGGTGGTTTCCCACTCGATTGCCCGGCCGTTGGGGCCGTAGTCGTGGCACATAAAGAGGCGCATCTCGTCAGGCAGGGACAGAACCTTCTGGATACTGTCATAAAGCACGCCTGCATCCCCCCCGGGGAAATCGGCGCGGGCCGAGCCGCCGTCGGGCATGAACAACGTATCGCCTGCGAAGGCTGCGTTGCCTATAACATGCACCATACAGGCGGGCGTATGTCCCGGTGTGTACATCGCAAAGGCAGGCATGGTGCCGATCATATAGGTGTCGCCATCCTTGAACAGCGCATCAAACTGCGACCCGTCCCGCTGGAACTCCGTTCCCTCGTTAAAGACTTTCCCAAAGGTTTCCTGGACGACCATGATCTTTTCGCCGACACCGATTTTGCCACCAAGCTTTTGCTGCAGGTAAGGTGCCGCGCTCAGGTGATCTGCATGGACGTGCGTTTCGATGATCCAATCAAGGACCAGTCCGCGGTCCGTGATTTCCTTAATCAGCGCGTCGGCCGCATCATAGGTGATCCGGCCTGCAGCATAGTCGATGTCCATCACGCTATCGATGATGGCGCAATGATCGCTGTTAGGGTCCTTGACGATATAGGTGATGGTGTTTGTCGCCTCATCAAAATGGGCGGACACCTCGGGTGTAATGGACATATCGACGGGATAGGTCATGTGCGTTCCTTGTTTTGATGAGGCGTGCCTGTGCGGCGCAATCAGATCTTGCAGGTCTGGATGCCAAAGATGCGGTAAAGCGGGCAGAATTTCAGTGTTGATGTGCCCAGCATTACGAGGCCCACAACAACGGAAATGATCGTTGCGGTGCTGGACTGAAACACGGCCATGCCGCTGACAAATGGCGCGGCAAGCAGGATGATGCCAAGCACGAGGCGGAAAATGCGGTCAATAGTGCCAATATTCTTAGTCATTTTGCTATCTCCTATGAAAGATACATTCTTCATAGACCTTAGCGGCGCAGACTTCGGTGATATTGTCACCAAGCACGCAAATCAGTTACGCGGAATGGTCGGCCAGTCTTTCGAGGTGCGCGCGGTCAAGGATCGTCACGCTGCCGCGCGCCTGCTCGATCCAGCCGCGGCGCTGGAATTCCTGAAGCTGGCGCGAGATGACTTCGCGTGCTGTCCCCAATTCGACCGAAAGCTTTTGGTGTGTTGTTGCGACGACATCCTGCCCGTCACAGAGTTTGAGCAATTTATCTGCAAGCCGGACGTCGATCCGCTGAAAGGCAACTTCATCGATCATCAAAAACAGGTCTGTGATGCGTTTGGAAAACGCCGCGAAAACAAAATCCCGAAACGATTTGGACTGGGCCACAAGATCATCGAAGACTTCGCGCGGAACCGCGGCGGCTTGCACGGCAGTTTCTGATATCCCTTCGGCCGCGTAGTTTTCATAAGCCAGCAGGCAGGCGGTTGTCAGAACGCAACTTTCGCCGGCATGGATGCGATAGAGCACAATTTCATGCCCCGTATCCGATACCTGCTGGACCCTGACGGTTCCGTCCAACAAGAACAGCATATTCTCGGGCGAGTTTCCGGGCCCAAAGAGCGTGATCCCGCCGGGCACCTCGATGATTGCGCTGCGCGACAACAAAAGTTGTTTGATATGGGGTTCCAGCCGCGAAAGCCCGGGGAACCGTTCGACCCATTCCTGTGTATCGGTCATCGGGCTGCCGCCGCGGTTCTGGGTGTTTCCAGCGGGGCGATCCGCTCCATCAGTTGGCCGCGGTTTGCGGAAATATCCGCGATTGTCAGATCGTCAAGCACGGCCATAAAGGCCGCCGTGGCCTCCTGCATTTTGCGGGATAATACGCAGATGCCCATCAGCGGGCAGGTATTCTTTTCGGGATTAAAACATTCAACGACATCAAGCGGGCCTTCTGTAATCCGCACTATATCGCCGACGATCATCTCTTCCGGCGGGCGGGAGAGACGAAAGCCGCCGCCGCGTCCGCGCACGGTTTCCAGATAGTCTGCTTTGCCCAGCTCATGCACGACCTTCATAATATGTGGGCGCGAAAGCCCGTGAATTTTGGCAACATCATCGACGCGCACAAGGTCCGGCGCTTTCAGTGCTGCAAGCTGGAGAGAGCGCAGCGCGTAGTTCGTATAACTGGTCAGTTTCATGGTGCTTCCTGTTGCGGTAGATAAAAGATACATTCAAAGTATTGCATTTGTAAATAGTTTGAGCTATTGCCTGTCCATAAACCACTATTTCAAATATAGGAAAAGATATGAAACACCTGCTTGCTATCGCTACAGTGGCTGCTCTCGCGCCCTGCGCTGTTCTGGCCCAAGATACGCCCGGATCCCATTTCATTGCCAATTGGGATCTCGATGCAAGCGGCGCTGTGAGCGTCGCGGAAATCACAGAACGTCGTGAAATGGTGTTCAACATGTTCGACAATGACCAGAACGGCATGCTGGACGCGGAAGAATACGTCATGTTTGACGAAACACGCGCTGCGGATATGGAAATGAATGCAGGCGGGCACGGCAAAGGCGGTGACCGCATGCAAGTTGGCCTGACGCTTGCATTCAATGACACCAATCAAGACGGCGCGGTCTCAATGGAAGAATTCATCTCCCAGTCCGCCGCCTGGGTCGCGCAAGTCGATCGTGACGGTGACGGTGAAATCACCGCGGGTGATTTTGGACCACAAGGCAGCTGAATTCACGCGCTGGCATCCTCGGCGGGGCAGGGGTGCCCTTAGTCCGCCGGGGCGCTGGTCGTCACACCGACGGTGCCGATCCCTTCGATCACGACTTCGACCACCATGCCGGGTTTCACGGGGCGCGCACCGATCGAGGTGCCGCAGGCAATCACATCACCGGGGTTGAGCGTCATATCTTGTGATAGGGCGCTGACAATCTGTGCAGGCGGCAGGATCATGTCGGCGGCCGGATAGGACTGCCGCTCACGGCCATCGACGAGTACCTTGATCGTCAAGTCGCGCCAGTCGATGTCGGTCTCGATCACGGGGCCAACCACGCCGAACCCGTCAAAGCTCTTGGCGCGGGTCCACTGCGGAAAAGACGGATCCGCGTTCAGAATATCGAGCGAGGTAAAGTCATTGATGCAGGTATAGCCCAAAATCGCGTCTTCGGCGTCTGCGATGCTGACGTCTTTGCACGTCTTGCCGATCACGATGCCCAATTCCCCTTCGAACAGCACACGGCCTGCGGATGTCGGCAGAACCACAGTGCCGCCCGGACCGGTCAGCGACGTATCGGCCTTCAAGAAATACAAAGGATGCGCGGGGTGCACCATCCCGCCCTTCTCGGCGGCGGCCTTGAAGTTGTTCCAAAGCCCGATGAATTTGCCCGGGGTTACCGGCGCCAGCAAACTGACATCGGCCAGCGAAATCGGGTCGCCTGCACTCTGCTCCGATCCAAGTGCCACACGCGGATGCAGCATGTCATCCATGATCACGCCTGTAAGTTCCGTGCCGTCACCCGTTTTTCCACGTGCCCATTTCATCGCGAAGCCTCCCCTATACACCTGTACCTGCGCAATCTGGCAGGTCTTTGGTCAAGGATAAAGCCCCGTCGCGTGCGCCTTGAGACGGCGATGCATTCCAGGAGGTTGTCAGGTTCTCGCCTGCGCGCAGCCGGACCACGTGATATGCACAGCTGCCGCGCGGTGTTCTATTTCCATCGCAGGCAAAATAGCGCAGGATTAAGCGATATATGTGCGGCTCAATCACAACGCAGGCCCGCAAACAATCTGGAGCAATAAGTGACCGACTTTGTTATCCCAAGCCCGCCCGTTGTCACCATTCCTGTCGCGGGTGGTGGGGCCTTTCCTGTCCGCCGCGTCTATTGCATCGGGCGCAACTACGCAGCCCATGCCGTTGAAATGGGCCATGATCCCGATCGTGATCCACCATTCTTTTTTCAAAAGAACCCCGACAATCTTGATGCAAGCGGGACGTTTCCTTACCCAAGCCAGACGAACGACGTGCACCACGAGGTCGAACTGCTGGTCGCGCTCAAGTCAGGCGGCACCAATATCGCGGTTGAAGACGCGCTTGGGCATGTCTGGGGCTATGCACCCGCGCTCGATATGACGCGGCGCGATCTGCAGGGCATTGCCAAGAAGATGGGGCGCCCTTGGGAGATTGGTAAAGCCTTTGAACGCTCTGCGCCTGTAGGTCCATTACAGTCAGTTGCGGATGTGGGCCATCTGGATCACGGTACGATCGCCCTGGCCGTCAATGGTGAGGTTCGCCAGACTGGTGATCTGAACCAGATGATCTGGAAAGTCCCGGAAATGATTTCCTATCTGTCAGACTACTTTGCACTCGCGGCAGGTGACGTGATCATGTCAGGCACGCCTGCCGGCGTCGGTCCGGTTGAAAAGGGCGACACCATGGTGGTCACGATCGCGGGGTTGGACGACCTGACAGTGAAGGTGGTCTAGATCTGATGAGCATGACCCAAAGGGCGCAGTTCGCAGATATTTCCCGCATACTTGGCGTACAAGCGCAAACGTGATGGGGTGAAAACGGCCACATCTGGAACCCTATGTGGGGCGCTGTTCTTTACCTCTAATTCAGGACCCATTAATTGGCTTGCCGCTGAGTTGAGGTCATGATTCACGAACCCAAACGATTTGGGGGACGGAAGAGCAGTCTTTAATGGCTGACAGAAGCGCAAATGGTGCAGCTCCGACCGTTCTTTGCCAAGAGCCGAGGTCGACAACGCGTTGATGATCGGCGTGTATTGAGCGGGACTATCTTCATCAATCGCAATGGCTTACGCTGGTGTGGTCCGCCAGCAGACTATGGCCCACCCAAGACGTTGTACAACCGCTGGAAGTGATGGAGCGATATGGGAGTATTTGCGCGGATCATGACTGGATTGGTCGCAGAGGCTTCAGACAAAAAGACAATCTCAATTGATGCGACCTACCTCAAAGCGCCCCGCGCAGCCTCAAGCCTGCGGTTGAAAAAGGGGGGCGTGGGCGTCTGATTGGGCAGACCAAGGGCGGCACTAACACCAAGCTGCATGCTGTCACGGACACCAGTGGTCGCCTGATCCGCTTCTTTATCACGCTGGCCAGGTCAGCGATTATACCGGGCAATGGCTTTGCCGAGCAGTCTACCAGATGCTGAATGGCTATTGGCGGATCGGGGCTCTGATGCAGATTGGTTCCGGGTAGCCTTAGAAGACAGGGGAACTCGTCCCTGCATCCCAGGTCGAAAGTCATGCAACAAGGTCGTCAGATAAGACAAGCGTCGCTACAAACGCCGGAACTGCATCGAGCGCATGTTCGGCAGACTCAAAGACTGGAGACGCGTTTTAACCCGCTATGATCGTTGCCCCGAGGTCTTCCTGCCGGCAATCGCTCTCGCCGCAACCGTCATATTCGGGTTTTGAGTCCTGACCCTAGGAATCCGGATCCATAACACAATACGGATCATCAAAACGCATCATATACGGCTTGAACCTGTTGAAGTCATACCACTGTTTGAGCAGTGATTTCTTATGAAACTTCGATGCGGCAAAGATTGATTTTGGAACAGGGATCCGGGCTGCAGCCTCGGGGTAATGCTGCAGGAAAAAATCACGGTAGGCATTGGGGTATTTGGGTGGGAACTCTCCCGTAAGGGTATTCCAGGGTTTGAAACGGCCTGCAAAGTGGATCAGGAACGGATCGCACGCCTCGATCATATAGCTGAAGCGGCCCGAATACATCCAATTCCATGCGACAGACAGTTCTGACCAGCGCCCGCGAAAGACAAGGTTTAAGACAGACTGGTCATGCATGTCCAACGCGTCGGGATGGTCAGATATCACCCTAAGTGCGCGGGTAAGTGTATTGGCCTGCTCCCAGCGGGGAACATCAATCAGCAATACTCCTGCATTGAAATAAGGGGCAGGTGGTAAGCGCAAGCGCTTGAACTCGGGCATATGCCTGCGCATCTTATTGCGCTGGTGGCTGGTCCTAACAGCAGCGACTGGATGGTCGGCCAGCAGTTCAACATCAAGCAAGCGTGACAGATCACCACCCGCAAGAAAAATGTCGGCATCGAGATACAAAATGCGATCGTAGTCAGACGCAAATGCTGTTGGGAGAAGCAACCGCAAATATGATGCCGGACTGATCCTGTCACTGCCCGGCGCTTTCACGACTATGTCTGGCATTTTGATGCGACACAGCCTGATCGGCAAATGCGCTAATGTATCTGGAAGATTGAGTTCTTCCTCGCTGCACAGGCAAATATCAAAATCAGCAATTGGATGTTTTTCCACTATCTGTTTAATCAAGAAGATGGCATATTTTGAAAACGCTTTATCACAACATAGAAATACAGCTTTACGAAATCTTGCAGGACGGGATGCCGTAAAGTTGATCAAATGACTGTCCTCAAAAATCGTTGATTGGCAGAGATTGCACAAAGGAGACATATTTGTTGTCATACGGTTGAACTGGCGTCTTAACGCATCGTGTGCTGTTCCGAAATACCGAACCGCACTCGAAAAGAGGTGATGCGTTGTTCAACTCAAATATCTTGGTGAAAACCTGTGCGACGTAAGTTGTCTGATGGTGCAAAGCCTATACCTTTTTTACTATGCCTGCCAGCCCCTGTGTAAAGCAAAGCCGGCTGGGATGGGTTATGCCCTCACGGTTACGACGAAGACCACATCACTTTCTGCTGGGTGCAGGCAGGGCAGGGTTGTGCGCGGTAAGCGCAGAGATGCTGTTTGACGCCAGAGCGTCAGGAGCTAGCCAGCGAGCTGGCGCGCCATTTCGGGGTGCGCGATGATGATCCACCAATTGTAGCGCGCTTTGCTTGAAGGTATTTTGGGTTTATTTTCGCGCTATGGCCAGAACATGCTGGCCGTCTATGAAGCGCGGCTCAATCAGGTTTGGTGCGCCAACATTGCCTGCCGGCCCCATCCGGCGCGGATTTTGTGTCTTGTGGCGATCATGACCTGGGACACACGCAAGGTGGCGGCTGTCGCATCGTCGCGCTGAACGAAGCGATCCACAAGTTCGGCGCAGCAGATAGTGCTTGTCCGAACAGGCTGCGGCACTCAAACGTGCGTATCTGAATGGATGGCAAGGTCCGGTTCCTTGACAACCTGTTCGCCGCACGGCTCTGGTCGTCTCTGAAGTATGAATGCGTCTACCGGCATACCTAGGTCCCGGATCAGAGGCAAAAGCAGGTACCACAGTAAGTGGATGGTCTTCGACATCCACAATAACCCGTGCTCAGTCTTTGGCGGGCAGTCATCGTCCGTGGTCTAGAGGCAGTAAGACAACGCGGTTCCGATTGGCAGGTGCAAAGAGTAGCTCGGTTTACGTCAGATCCTGTCCTGCAAACGGGGCATAGCTCATACTGTGTTACATATAGCGTCAATACAGCCCGTGGCTGCGTTGTGTTAGCACAGCAATTCAGCGTAAAAAGCACCAACACGCATAGAACATTGCGATCAGCTTGCGACTCAGAAAGTAAAAACCAAGCTATTAGTATTAGACGTTAGTCTTTGGTAGAAATGGTGCCCAGGGGCGGAATCGAACCACCGACACGAGGATTTTCAATGCAGGTGGCAGTAGATTTCTGTTCGATTACTGTGACTTAGCGTACGAAAGTTTTGGTGTGCGTAAAAGTGTGTTTTTGGTGATTTGACAGGGTAGGGCGGTAATTACTATGTTGAACACAGTAACCTGAAACACTGTGTTGGACAGAGTATTGGGGAACACATTCGCAAACACAATACTTGGTCGGTCGGTTGGGTGTAATCCTTTTCATGACGCTCAGGGACCAAATTCAAAAGTTTGAATTTTTCAACCTTATGCATGGAAGTTGTGCAATGTATATGCATTGGGACGACAGATAGGGCTGATCTTGTGGCTGACTGCGAAAAACGGCCGATTTGAGGTGTTCTGGACAAGTATTGCCATTGCCTGCATGCCGCTAGGGTTGCGCGATTGAGGTAGAACAACCTTCTGGTAAGGACGCAGTCAACGCGTCAGATTGGCGAAATGTCTACCGAGTATATTTTGCAACACTGAAGATAATGACAGTTTTGAACACTTAACTTAACCTGCCTGTGAAGTCATGTTGGTGTTTTATACATGAGGTCGTAGTCGTGAAATTGATCGCATCTTTAAATACAATTTGGTGAAGCCAGAAGAGAAAGCATCATTCATGCCCGTCACGTTTGTTTGCCTAAATCCGCATAAAAACAAAAGGCGATGGATGCAGATGATGCTTTCGGCAGCTGGTGTGGTGAAATTTATCAATGCAGTACCGCTTGGTTTTATCCATTACGCTGAAAGTGACACGCGGGCCGCATTGGCCTTGGCGACTGCAACGAAACAACCTCGTTCGGCGATTGCTCGTCGCGCAAAGCTGTGGCTGCTGAGGCGGCAATATGCAGGTAGTCGAGCCTACTTTGCTCGTGATCCAAATTTGGTTGCCGTCGCATGGAATGGTCTGAATGGCACTCGGCGTGTTTTTATGGATGCCGCCAAAGATGCTGGCAACAAAACCTTGTTTTTTGAGTTAGCGCCATTTGCAAATCGCATCACGATTGACCCGCGCGGGGTTAATTTTGCCAACTCGCTGCCTCGCGATCAGGCTCCCTACGTCACATGGGCTTCCAAACATGTCAAAGACCCAGAACATTGGCATAAATTGCGTGACACCATCACACAACGCAAGTCGCGCGCAGTTGCAGATAGGACAGATGCCAACCTGCCACTTACCGCCCCCTTTATCTTTGTGCCACTTCAAGTGCCTGGAGACAGCCAGCTACGCATATATGGTGGGGCCTTTAAGACTGTAGAATTATTTGTAGATGCGATTCTAGAAGCGTCCGTACATTGCCCCAAAGGTTGGCATATACGGATCAAAGAACATCCTTCGGCGGCACCATTTGTTCGTGACGCCATTGACAAATCTGGGGTTAGCAATGTCGTTCTTGACAATACAACGGACACGTTTGAGCAAGTGAAAAAAGCAAAACTGATTTTGACGGTCAACTCCTCGGTCGGTTTGGAAGCGATGTTTTTTGACAAACCTGTCGCCGCATGTGGGGATTGCTTTTGGGCGATAGATGGTATCGCGGCCAAAGCAACAACACTGAAAGACATTGAGCGCATCATGGCTGATCCTGAGTCAGTGACGTATGATACGGCGGCTCGGCATGCGTTTTTGAACTATGTCGACAAGTGCTACTACCCTGAGTTATCTGCTCCTGCAAACGCGGCAATCATAGAGCGGATCAGTGGGCCTGATGACAATGGCTTCTGGGACGCGCAAACTGCTAGAAACGCCGATGATCTTGTTTAGGCTATAGTGTGAATCTTATCTTTCAGCACCTGCGACAGACGGCGAACATTGGCGATTTTTCTTGTAGCCCGTTTGACTATTTTGACTGGGGAAGTGCCACAGTGAAAGATATGCGCGACCCTTCAGCGCCCTATGATGCCTGTGTATTTGGTGGCGGCAAAATCTTTGGTGGCCTGGCTGAGGCCAAAGGGGTCAACCGCGAGCGATCACCGTTGCACATCGCGTGGGGCGTGGGAACGCGTCAGACCTTTCCCTTTTCCCCCAAATATCTGCGCGCAAGCAAACTGTGCAATCTGGTTGGAAGCCGTGATTGGGGCGATAGACGTTATGATTTCGCACCCTGCGCAAGCTGCATGTCGCCACTGTTTGATGAAAACATGACACCCGAGCACGATGTTGTCTTTTACTTGCATGGTGGGAAAACGGAAAAGCAAAACATTCGCATACCTAAAGGAATGCCACAAAAGGCCAATAACGTTGGTACCTTTGAGGATTCAATCCGATTTATTGCGAGCGGCAGGACTGTAATCTCGAATAGCTATCACGGCGTTTACTGGTCGCTGCTACTGGGGCGCAAGACGATCTGTATCCCGTTTTCTAACAAATTTTTTGGGTATCGGATGTCACCCGCTTACGCGACTTCGAAAAACTGGTTGAGCAAGTTGGATACTGGTATAGCACACGCCGACATGCTTGATGTCTGCAGGTCATCAACAATTAAATTCAAAGCAAAGGTGGACGCACTGTTGGCAGGTTTAGACAGATGATTTGTTACGATGCCCTGCACGTAAGGAGGCTTTGAAAATGCGACATCGCCTCTCTATCATCATTCCCACCTACAACCGCCCGTCCATCTTGCCGCGCGCGGTGGCCTCTGCACTAGTAGCCTGCCCGGAAAGCGCCGAGATCATCGTTGTAGATGACCGTTCCAACACGGCCCAAACAGCACTGATTTCAATGTCTGGCGATCCGCGACTTAGAATTGTTGCAAATGATGGCGATAAAGGTGCCGCAGGCGCGCGTAATTTCGGCGTCAGTATCGCGCGGGGTGACATCATCCTTTTTCTCGATGATGACGATGAACTGATCCCCGACTACCCTGAACGGGTTTTGGCCGCAGCGGCACACAGCAAGGCCGATTTTGGTTTTTCCGCAGCGCTGTTGGTGGATCACCGGCTGAACACGGAACGAAGTAGCACCAAGGAGAAGAGTAAGGCGCTACAACAGGGTGTTCTCACTGCAAACGTCCCCTTGCAAGACAAGATGCCGGGACTAAGCCGCGGGGTCTGGATCCGCAAAGCCACATTTCAGGATGTCGGGGGCATTTGTCCCGCACAGATTGTCGATGAGGATGGCGATCTGTTTTGCCGGTTGTTCGGCTTTGGGCACACATGCTGGTTTGAAGCAGCGCCAGGTGTCCGAATCCACAAGGCCTATGAAACTGGCGGCCAACTTGTAACAACACTTTCCACGGGAACAGATTCGTTAGTAGAGGCCGAGTGTCGACTTCGTACCTATCAACGAAACCACCCCTATTTCCCGCAACGCTCTGCTGATCGCTGGTTTCTCATCCGTAGAATATTACGCCATGCCGCGTATAAGGGTGTGGACAATGTGGCCATCAGCCTTTTGGCGGACATCAAGCCGATCGACTGGCGCTTGCGAGGTTGGATTTTCTGGAAGCTCAAGAAGACTGCGGCAATCCGTCAATATAAACAAGAAAATAGATCACGCATGCAGTAGTTACATTAAACATGGGGGTTCAGGAGAGCTATGCGGCACTGCAGGTCAAGCGATCTCAGTCACTTTGCGCCCAGTACGCGAATTGGCATTAAAAATCACATTCATGCTAGTTAAGTATAAGAGACAATAGCGATAACAGGAGCCTTCAATGGGGCGCAGAAACATACTAAATCGCTTACTTAAGCCGCTTGGGTTCCAAGTCTACAAGTATAGCGAAAAACACATATATAACGACGTTCTAAAGATCACGACGGAATATAAGAAATATCTTGTGCGCCAAATTGGTGAAGCTACGAGGTATACAATTACAGAAGGCCCATTTAAGGGGCTGAAACTACCTAAATTTGGGTCATGGAGTGACCTTGATATTGCTTCAAAAATCGTTGGTGCTTATGAACTCGAACTGTTTCCAGCTATCGACGATATAATCCAGCGACGTCCAAAGTTTGTTCTAAATGTAGGTGCTTCAGAAGGATATTATGCGATTGGCATGAAGAGAAGGCTTCCAGCTGCGCAATGCTATACCTATGATATTGATGAACGTTCCTTTGGGATTTTGGCAGAGTGTGCTCAAGCTAATAATGTAGAAGTGACACGACTAGACAGCTTTGATTACTATGATCCACTTAACACTGTAGATCCAACATGTCATGATCTTGGCTGCTTTATATTTGACTGTGAGGGATTTGAGCTAGAGATATTAAATTTTCCAAAAGTCGTATCACAATCTTCCATTTTTCTAATAGAATTGCATGAACACATTAAGCCAGGAGTAACGGAGGCGCTTACAGATTTCCTCCGTGAGTCACATGAACTGAAAATTATTCAACAAATTGATCATAGCTTTGGGCACTATCCCGAATTAGAAGAGTATGATCTTTGCCAGCGGGCAATTCTCTTAGATGAACAACGTGGTATGCCAATGCAGTGGCTTTATGCAATTCCGCTCAAGGTGCTAATATGAAAGCGTTTTTCTTTGTGGTTGACGAAATTCTTGCTAACGTTGTGAGCGCACAAGCCTTGAATATCACCAAGCTCACTGGGTGTGATGTTCATATTTTCGTAGAACGGCGGGACAGGTATGCCGCTGTTTTGGAGCTATCCTCAGTTTCTTCCATAAAGTATCACTACGACGTTCTTGGCGAAATGCTTCCACCCAATTTACCCGGGAGTAAAAAATGGCCAGCTATTGTCTATTTGCGAGTATTTGCTCCTTTCTTTTTGCAGAATTATGATCGAGTGATTTACCTAGATGCAGACGTTCATTGTCGCCATTTTGATGAAAGAATATGGTCTTTAGAGTTACCGAGCGGCTTGGCGGCGGTCCATGATTTAGTTGTTGCTAGATCGCAGCCGTTAGGCCTTACGATTAGCAGGAGAGAGTGGCTTGATAGTATCGGGGTTGCTAGCGACAGATACTTTAACTCTGGCGTACTGGTGATTGACGTGAGGAAGTGGTGCCAGGAGAATTTCGCTGCAAAACTTACTGATTATTTTGAGAATTACGGGAGCAAAGTATTTATGTATGACCAAGATTTTTTGAATTACATGTTCCAAGATAAATGGGTTGAGCTCAGTCCACAGTGGAACTTTCAAGCTGCACTATTTCATTTTGGATTTGAAGATTTTTTTAATCCTATTTTATATCACTATAGTCAAGATAGGAAGCCATGGTTTAAAGATAATAACTTTGAAGAGAATGGATATCGAATTTACAAATTTCTTTTTGAGCAAGCAAATTTGGATATTACCTCGCAGCATGAAGATCGTCGACATCCTAAACCTGATTTTTTAACTGTGATAAAATGGAAAGTCCGCCAATACTTATCGAGAATTGGAATAACTTCTAGAAAAGAAAAAAGGCTCAGAAAGCGATGGGAAATCAGAAGGTGTGAGTATGAACATTTTTTTAGAGATTCTCTTTCTGCCAATTGTTTTTCTTTAGATACTCGAAGTGAATTTCAGACTGTAAAACCAAAGTTAACATTTACTGGCAGGAAACTCCTTGTGGAAGATTCGGCCATTTCGATTTAATTCGCAGCGTTCTGGCGGTCACACATCGGGATCAACTGCACAATACGGATCGTCAAACCGCGTCATATACGGCATGAACCGGTTGAAGTCATACCACTGTTTGAGCAGTGATTTCTTATGAAACTTCGGTGCGGCAAAGATTGATTTTGGAACAGGCATCTGGGCTGCAGCCTCGGGGTAATGCTGCAGGAAAAAATCGCGGTAGGCATTGGGGTATTTGGGCGGAAACTCTCCGGTCAATGTGTTCCACGGTTTCATACGACCTGCAAAGTGAATAAGAAACGGATCGCACGCCTCAATCATATAGCTGAAGCGGCCCGAATACATCCAGTTCCAGACGACAGATAGCTCTGACCAGCGTCCACGAAATACAAGATTCAACACGGATTGATCATGCATGACCAAAGCGTCTGGGTGATCCGAAATGACTTTCAGTGCGCGGGACAACGTTTCGGTCCCTTCCCAGCGGGGAACGTCAATCAGCAATACGCCGGCATTGAAGTAAGGGGCCGGTGTCATGCGCAGTTTCTTGAACTCGGGCATCAGCCTGCGCATTTTGTTGCGCTGGTGGCTTGTTCTGACGGCGGCGATTGGATGCCCTGCAAGCAGTTCGACCTCCAGCAAGCGAGACAGATCACCACCGATCAGAAAAATATCTGCGTCAAGGTAGAGAATGCGATCGTAGTCAGCCGCGAATGCCGATGGTAGCAGCAACCGCAGGTATGATGCCGCGTTGATCCTTTCACTGACTGGCGCCTGCGCGATGGTGTCCTGTATCCTGATCTGGCAAAGCCTGACCGGCAACTGCGCCAATGACGCGGGCAACTCGATTTTATCCTCGCTGCATAGGCAAATATCAAAATCAGCGGTTGGATGTTTTTCAGCTATCTGTTGAATCAAGAAAGCAGCAAACTTTGAAAAATCGTGATCACAGCATAGAAAAACAGCTTTTCGAAACTTTGCAGGACGCGATGCAGTATAATTGACCAAGCCGTTGTCCTCAAAAGCTGATGATATGCAGAAATTGGAAAGATGAATACTTTTTGCAGATGAACCGATGAATTGGCATCTCAATACATTGTGTTGTGCTCTGAATTGGTTTGCCGTGCTTCCAATGACGTGACGTTTTGTTCAACTCAGATATCCGGATTAAATAGCTATGCTCGGCGAGTACACCGCATCGGCAATGTCTAAACCATTTGTGCTATGCCTTCCAGCCCCTGTGTCAAGCGGAGCGAATTCACTTGAGATCGCCCAAACTGTCTGGTTGTGAACAAAGACGCACGTAGAGCGCTAACACTTGCTGATCGCTATGCGGGCGGGGCGTGGTCTGGGCACTGGACGCGGACACAGTTGCAGACAGCAACAGTCAATTCAGCTTTGCCCCACGCCTGATCTGCGAACGGGTTGACGCTGGGGTTATGCGCCAAGACTGCGGTGGTGGTGCTGAAATAGGCTTGAACAGCCGTTCCGAGGATGGCCTGAGCAATGTGGAATTCCGGGTGATCATGGACAGGGTCGGCGACACCACTCGCTCAAGTTTTGCGCTCAACCTCGAACACCAGTTTTAAAACCCACTAACAAGAATCCAGAGGGGCGGCCTTCAGGTCGCCCTTTTCAGTTCAAAATTTTCATTTTGGCTGCTGCAAGTGCGCGGATGAACGGAAGTGCGCCATAACGCCAATCCTCTTCGAATAGGCGAATATCACTGTTTTGGGGCTCACTATCTGCTTTAGGTTTTTCTGCACCTTCAAAGCCCAAATAGGCGAACTCCGGTGGCGTGAGCTTGGTTCGCGCAAACACAGCAAGGTTTTTCGGTTGCCAAGTCATCGTTGCGAATATCTGCTCGCGCTGTTTCCCATTGTCGGTTTCCCAAACAGCCCATAGCCTCATGTCTGCAAACGTTGTGTGGGTGAAGCGAACGTCCACATCGTTACGCTGCCGAAAATGCTCATCCACGCTTTCAAAAAAGCCTCGCGCAGCCAGCGGGGCAGCCTCGATACGCTCAAAAAACTTTACTCGTGCTGACTGATCCATGTGCTATCTCCCTGCTTCGAAAGCAGATTAGGTCATTTTCGCTATGCCTGCCAGTCTTTAGGTCAACTGGTAAGAGGGATGCCAAGTCTCAGCATGAAGCGTGAACAATTGAGTCAAAATGCAGCGTACAGCTTCAACAGGTGTTGCTCGCTACATGGGCCAGCGCACACCACCAACCGACGCAAGCACGGCCCGCACAGCTTGTTTGTGACGCCATCAACTCAACTCGTCAGACTTGGGTTCGTTGAATGGCTTGGGTTTGGCACGCTTTTTGGGCTTCGGGCGTGGCTTGGGTTTTGTGGGCCCTGGTATGGGCAACTGTTTTGGCTTGGGATGCCGCTTACACCAAGCTTCGCCCACGATCTCGCTCACCAGCACAGTGCAGACCTGCACTGATGGGGTGATGCAAAATCACCAGGCTGATTTGATAAGTACTTCCCTGCCAAAAACTGCGCACCCAGATTTTCTCGGGGCAGGACCCATTTCGGACAGGACATCACGCAGACATCCTTTCCGGCGCACGCCATACTGCTTCCGCATGTTCAGCTATGGCTTGGTCACAGAGCAGCTTCAGCCGATCAAACTGCTCTGCCAAACGGCCGTGCTCCCTATCGCCACTTGATCGCAGACGATCTGCGTAATGGCCCAACTTATGAGAGCAGATAGCAAGTGTTTCAACGCTCGGTCCCGTGCCGTGATTGCGCAGCGTTCGGATATAGCCTTCACTGCGCCCCAGCCATGCCCGACAAAACTCTGGCGTGTTTTGCGCAGCCCCACACGCAAGCAGCTCATCTCTCAAGTGTTCCAACAGTTTCACGCTCATACCACCTCCTAAAAATCTCATGTTCACAGATATTTATCCGATTTTCTGTTGCTCATTGATGTGTCGTGACCGTAACGTTCAAGTACGTGCAGGAGAGCAAAATGCCCACATATTCGCCCAACATGAAACTGTGCGCCACTTGTGAACGCTGGGCTGGTGCCCGCAAAGCCAACGCAACCCGTGCCTTTGTGTCTACAGCGTCACCAACAACACGAGGGGAATGCTTGGGCGGTGGGCACAATCACGCACAAACACCAGCGTCTGGCACCTGTGGCCAATACCGAAAGTGGTCGGTTCTGCGTTGAGCCTCATCACAAGTTCTGTGTCACGGCAACTTCTCAAGTTTTCTGTTCTCACAGTGTCACGGGTTCTTTGTTGAAACAGCGTCACAGGTTCTGTGTTTGACGAACTATGTTTCCCCATTTTGTTGAGAACACAGTGTTTGGGACATAGAACTTTCCAACGCTCAGCGCGGCTTGATCCGCTTCTTCCACCTGCGACGGCTATAGATCATGTCCCACAGATCATGGGTATTTGGCTCGACAGCGTGATCTGGCATGTCATAGCTCGGGAAACGACCACGGGCGGCATTCTCAGCCAGCGCCAGCCCTCTGCTCCAAGCACGGCTTGTTAGCACCGCCAAAACTGAGCGATCATATACCTGTTCACCACGTGCTATTCGTGCGCCAGCATCAAGTTCTCGGCTATATGTGTCACTGACCTTGGCCCGAGCACCCACCCGCCATAATGGTTGGCGTGGCATTGCGCAGCGCACCCAAACCACGAACAGATAGCGAAACAGAGTATCTTTGCGCTGCCTTGTGCCCACCAATGGATATTTCGCTTTACGCGCAGGCAGCACACGGTGTTCGTCTTCGTACCGCGCCAACAGTTTCCCCAACTGTCGGGTGATCTGTGTTTTGGTCAAACCCACAGGAATGCTCACCAACATAGCATTTGGTTGCCCTTGCTCGGTCCAGTCATTTTCAATGAAGCCTTGTAGACGCTGAGCTGCTTTGCGGTGCCGATTGCTGCGTAAATTGTCGATGCGCTGCACACGGGGTTTCGCCCCTTCGTAGCCGAATACGGTCAACCCGCGTTCGCTCCACCAGTCCAAGAAACTCACACGCTGAATGTCGCCCAAATCGTCATACACCGCCAGCACATCTTCAAAATCAGCTGGCAGTCGTGTTCGTTCTGCGTGCGTCAAAATCCCAGCCCTATAGCGCCGTGCCAGCTCGTAGCTTGGGCTTACAGCCAGATACTCCATCCACAGCAGATAGAATCCCAGCTTTGTGGCCCATACACCGTCGTTGTGAAAGTCTGCGGCTCTAGGGCTGTCATGTTGTGTGCGAACAGGTTTCATACATTAATATGAACATCATTATCCCATACTTGTCCATATTACACAGTAAAGGGACTGATGGGCTAACTCCGAATACAACTGGTTCATCGACACGGCAATCACGCCGGTCGCGGTCAGACACAAGGAGATATTCACATGACCAACACTACAGAAAAGAAGTTCGAGCTCAGCAACATCGTAGACGCATTGATTGAACAGCGTCGTATTTGGGAAGAAGGCACATACGCCGCAAGCAACGCAGAACTCTATGCATTGCTTGGCAGTACGCTCGATCTGTTCATTAAGGTGCGCAGGAGCGTGGAGCTAAGCCGCGCAGTGACCGATCTGCTGGATCAGCACGGCATTGGCTACAACAGCAACACCAGCTTAGCGCTAAAAATTGTGCGGCTCGTGTTCGTGGGCAAGGGGCGCGAACAGAAGATCGAAAATCGCGCATATACCTACGCTCGTGTTCTCACCATTGCATCGGAAGCGGGCATCACCGGCGCACAGGTGCCTCAGTTCATTGCCGACAACAACGGGATCGATGAGTTGCGTCGGCAGGGCAAGGACGGGGAAACGGACGCACAAAAAGCCAAACGTGCTCGCAACTTTGCCGAAGCAGCACTGGTGAACCAAAGCACAGTGGCACCTGTTGCAATGGTAGATGTTCTTCAGCCGGTAGATGGCGCTCGCTACAGCTTGGCGCTGGTTCGCAAGAACGAGGACGGTACCGGATCAATCGTGTTCGGCACCAACAACGCTGCAGCAGTGAACACTGTACTGACAATTGCAGGCAAAGCGCTGAAGGAGCGTGCTGTACAGACTGCTGAGCAGAACGTCACAAAGCACGATGCAGAACAGCGTGCTGAAAACATGGAACTGCTTGCACAAGAGCTGCTTGGAAATGGCTTTCAATCTCAGGTGCAGGTCACAGTGCCCGCAACGGAAGCAGCATCATTCTAATCGCAAACAACACAGCAGGCAGCAGTTCAGCTGCCTGCTCACCCCTCTTATTTTTTATTGAAAGGAACTCAGATGAAGTTCGACAAAAAGCACCGCCCGCAAACGCTTAACGACGTGATCTGCGCAGACGCGGACGTAAAGCAAACACTCAACGAATACGCTAACAATCAGCGCGACAAGCACTTGCTGCTTTATGGGCCCAAAGGCACTGGCAAATCTGTATCAGCACAGCTCGTGCTCAAAGAACGCTTGGGCGTGATTTGGCAGGCAGGGCTTGGTGAGCCATGGAACGCCAAAGCCTATCAGGCCAAGTATGACGGCTTCGAATTTGCGCTGCAGCAGTGGGACCTGCAGCATTCAATGGGGTCAGGCATGGGCTGCTCAGTGTTCGACGAATTGGACCAGTTTACGCTGCCGATGCAGCACAAGTTGCGGGCGTTCATTGATCAGTACGAAATCGGCACAATTATCGCCACCACCAACAATCTGCATCTCATTGATGGACCGCTCAAAGACCGTTTTCGGCCCGTATTTATAGATTACCCCAGCATCACGCAGTGGGTGCCACGTGTGGTGTCTGTTCTCGCAGCTGAAGGTATTCCCGTCACAACAGTACAAGCAGCAGGGTTGCTCAGAGGTTTTGAAGGCAGTGGGCGCAAACTGGATGATTGGATGGAAGACTATGTGTTTCGCCTTCAGCGCATGATGGCACAGGTCACAACGCCGCCAGCCCCAGCACACCAGTGCGCACACACCATCAATGGCACGGGGGGCAAGTAATGGAAACGTTGGAAATCGAACTGGCCTACCTTCAAGAGCTGTTGGACGACGATATTGGACGTGTTCTCAATCAGTACCTTGAGTGGGAAGCGCTGACGAATTGCTCGGAGCTGTTCGACTTGGATGTCGGTCACATTCAAAACCCACTCGACGTTCTACCCGATATGGTCATGCTCAAAGCAGATCAACGCTTGTCAGAAGGTCAAGCGGAACGGTTCAAAGCTGTGTGGCAACGCTTCACGCCTGAGCAGCAAATGCACATCATCTTTCGGGCATTTGAGCACAGCTAAACCGTTTTGTGTCGCCGGTCTCAATCGGCGGCACACCACATTCCCCAACAATCGAATAGGAGAAAATCACCATGACAATGGACACAATGCTGCGCTTGTTTAACATTGAGCAGTTGATCACCCCCCGCGTCGTCAAGGTGCTGCAGCGTCAAGAGCAGATCGATGATTTGCAGAATTGGTATGAAGGCTTCAATCCGTTGCCCATGCTGCGCGACTTGGCAAATAACGAACTCAAGCAAGCAGTAGAAAGCACGGCATTGGCGCGGATGTCAGACGCGGATTATGCTGGGTTTCGGCGATACTGGGACCGTTTGGACCCCGCGCAACAGCGTCAGTACCTTTGCGAACGTGCTGGATTACCAGACCCCGAACGCGATAGAGACTTTGATCTCTGATCGACATCACAAATGAAACATCGCCGTCAGCATGCGTGCTGGCGGCTTTTTTGTGCCCACAGCGTCACAAGTTCTGTGTGGGGCGGACTATGTTTCCCCATTTTGTTCGCAACACAGTGTTTGCGACACAGCATTCGAAGTTTTGACAACAACACAGTGCCTGCAGTTTTTATCCAAACACAGCATGTTTTCTCAATCTTACTGTGTTGTGATTAAGCGCTGAAATGGCTGGACATTCGAACAGTGACGACTGCAGGTCCGCCCACAGATATGGGGTGATGCAAAATCACCAGCTCGAAACGATAAGTACTTGGCCGTCAAAATCCGTAGCTGATAATCTTCTGAGCACAAATCTCTCTCGTCCCACAGTCAAATCCCCATGCGCTTGGGCGTCATCCATTGCGCACGTGCCTGCTGCTCCAGCGCCTGCTCACATAACTGATGCAGCTTTCTAAAGCGCTGGTGCCAATCTTGATGTTGAGGCTGTGTGCTCTGTGCCAAGTGCTTGGCATAATAGGCCAGCTTGCTGCTGCAGGTCGCCATTGTGGCAGCACTGGGATCAAGATCACGGAAACGCAGTCCACGCATATAGCTGGGATCGCGTGCCAACCAGTTTTCACAAAACTCTCTGTTTGATGCAACTGCTCCGCATTTGGTCAGTTCATCGCATACCTGCTCTAATATCTGTCTCGACATACTCGTCCTCCTGTTTGTAACACATGTATTTATTCCGCGCCCGGCGATGCAGCGTGTTTTCGGCAGTGTTCACGAAGACTGTGTTCTTGCTTGAAACGGATGAAGATTTCACAGCCTGTGTTTGACCGCGACAACACCTGTCTTTTCGGTCGTCCAGCTGAATCTCTGACCATATGCTCGCGTTATAAGTGTATCACAGAGGAGCACAGACACATGACACATTTGGCAAAACTGGCTTTCAAAACAGTCACACGCAGCAACACACGTGATCCTGTTGTGGCACGACGTGACAAGTTGGTGGCCGGATTGAAGGAACAGCAATTGGTTCACGCAGCAGCACTCAAAAGCCAAGACCACCGCGTTGAACGATCAAAGTGGATGACAAACGAGCAGGGTGAGCGGGTCTTGGTCAAAACGCATCGTCGTGTGCGCCCGTGGTTCTTTGAGCAAGATGGCGGTTGGTATGTGCAGTGCCGTTATGGGGCACGTGTGATTGCGGCAGATGGCACCAATAACGCTGTGTTCGTCAAAACACTCAAGGACGTAGGTGCTGTGTTGGATGTATTCCTCTCAGCAGCATCAGCAGGGGAGTTGGACGCAGCTATCGCCAAAACAGCTGAACGCAAACCCCGTATCAAACCCGGCGCGGCCAAGGCAGCAGCAAATGGCTGAATGTAACACTGACAAAATACGTGTGTTGAACGATGACGCACGGCAGTCATTTACTGGCTGTCGTGTTGTCATAACGCAGGGCATTCAAGCCATGGACGATATGGCAGATGTACTGGATCAGGTGCGCTGGTATGATGTGTTCACGCCAGAGAATGACCCATATCACGAACATGACTTTGGCTCGTTTCGGCATGGCGATGATCTGATCTTCTGGAAATGGGACTATTACGACGTGGACATGGGCATGCATTCACCTGATGCCAGTGATGCAGCTGTCACCACCCGCGTACTCACCATCATGCTGGCAGACGAATACTGATTTTTCGCCATTTGTCTGGCAATATGGATTATGTGTTTCAGTGGATACAACATATCTGCTTCGCATCTATGTGCTGCTCTTGTTGTTCGTGCTTGCTATCGCTGCGCCTCACAATGCAATCGCCGCTGATTGATTTCATCTTGAAGAGCTCAAAGACGTCTTGTGATTTATATGATTGATTTTGTTTGAATATTTTCTTTTGGCATCTGCAATGAGCCACTAGACCAACGCCTATTGAGGCGTCGGTCCAAAAGCACGTCGCTGCTATCTGCAGTCGCGCACTAGGCTGTATAACTGAACCCGTTTCCGGGAAGAGTAGGTTTTGCGATCATCTCTATTACCAGCTACCACGCACACACAGGCCCATACAGCAGGGCTGCCCTGTGTGTTGACGGTTCTCTTGCGAGGTTGTCATCCGTCTCACTTTTGCCAATCCATAATATTCTTATGGCACCTTACCATTACGACAATCGAAGCTGAGGGCTGGTCAAACATTTGCACCTTAACAGCTTTAGGCATCCCACCTACGAGGATGGGGTAGTCGATTGAAGCATAGAACTGGCACTACATTTACTCACCGTCACACTTCAGAACGGACTTGCGGCACGATTACAGTCGGCGTGCTAACCTTGATCCAGTTTGTGGTGCCTTTACAGTTGCCTAAGTGTCTTTGTGTTCAAGTTTATTTATCAACTTAAGCAAAAAACCGGGGCAAAAGCGGTCAAACCGGCTTGCTGGAAAGGCCGTAGGTTATGTGTTGTCGCCACGCATGGCATATTAATAGAAAATTCGCGTGGTAGGCCCGGCAGGACTTGAACCCGCAACCAAAGCGTTATGAGCGCTCTGCTCTAACCAATTGAGCTACAGGCCCACGCATCACCCAAATAAAACGCCTATGCAGCAGTGTCGACCGTGTTTGTGCGCTGTGCGTTTTCGACCCAGTTCGCTACGGCAGCTGCTGCGCCATAGCCCAATCCGGCGATGCCAAGGAAATTGATTTCGAAAAGGGTGTCATCGCTGTGATCCGCCCATTGGCCGCCCGATTGAATTACTAAGCTGCGCATCAGCGCAACGGGGTCAGCGTCTGTGCGCAGCTGTTTGATGATGTTCTGAAAGTCCTGCTGATTTGTCATTGTCCACCCCTGCACTGTTTCAACCGTGATTTAGGCAATGGTGTGCACCGCGCAAGTGCTGCTGTGACGCCTATCGTAAGATCACTTGGCTGGATTTTATTATAATGGCAGCCTGATTGGGTCGTAGCGCTGCTAGCGCTGCCATGCTCCGCTGTTTCCGCGTTTTGGGAGGAGTGCGTTGTAGACAGCGGAGCATACTAAACTAGCCCTTCAGTTTTTCTTGCTCAGTAACACAGAACACAAAACCTCATAGAACTAGTATTGTATGAGATTATTGGGTAAGTCATTGAATTCATTTGAAGACCATTTGGTGCAGTTTCCGGTCGACCAACCAATACCTCAGACTTTATAGTCAAGCATATGATATAATGAGGTTTTTGGGGGATTGCGCCATGCGCCAAGCACAGACATTGAACGAAGCTCAACTGCGTAGGGTACTACACTACTGCCGTAGTCGTCGTCATCCTGTTCGTGACGAAACCATCATCCTGTTCAGCTTCTACGCAGGGCTACGGGCCAAAGAAATCGCCGCGCTTACACGTGGGGACATTTTTGACGATGCGGGCGCAGTGCGTGAGCAGTTCATCCTTGCAGCAGCACAGAGCAAGGGCGGCAAGACACGCACGGTATACTTGAACCAACGCTTGCGCCGTGCGCTCGCTGAATACGGTGCTGGCCTTCCGAACAACAACCCACAGCGTCCCTTGTTTGAGAGCCAAAAAGGCGGGCACTTTTTGGCCAACACCATGTGCCAGCTGTTCTTGGATATCTACAAGGCGGTGGGGCTCAAAGACGCTTCAAGCCACTCGGGACGCAGGACTTATATTACCAGACTGGCAAACAAGGGCGTGGGCGTGCGCTTGCTGGCAGAATTGGCGGGGCATTCACACATCTCAACCACACAGCGTTACATCGACGTGAACGCTGAACAGCTGACCGCTGCTGTTGAACTCCTGTAATGCCGGCTTAACGAGGCAATCCTTCACGTGTAGACGCTCTACCAATATTTCGGTAAAGTGCATTGATTTCGGTCAGGGGAGTACCGCCGCGCTGGTTCGCGAAATAAATGCCGTATTTTCGATAGATCTTGGCGCAATCATCAATGCAGGTAGGTCCCGCGTAACTCATTCGCTGAGTGCCATCGATGTACACGTCAACACGCCCGTCTTCGCCACTGCTCCATCGAATGAACATTTCAACTCGAGCCCACCGACCGATAAGTTCCGTAACGCTACCAACTCGCTCATCACCAATCGATGGACAATCATAGGGAGGCTCAAGCCCACTGTCACGACTCAAAGTAACATTCAAGCTTGTGTCATTATAGCCCGATTGATGGCGAAAGATTAAGAGTGGGCAATTCACCATACCTTGCTTGAATTGACCTAAAATGATCGGGCCAATCGGCTGATTTCGACCATAAAGTGTATCCTCATCTAGCCGAACTTCCCAGCTATACCATGACGTTGTCGGCTGCCTGACATCGCCAAACCGAGGTCGATCCCAAATATTTTCCGTGAATTCAAATCGCCCTGAATTATAACGGCAGTCTTGTCCTGAGCATTGACCTTCTCGCAGAGTAAAGCGTTGCACAACGCCAGCGTTTGTTTCAGGATCAGGCACAACAGAGTACCCCCCCTGAACCTCGAGATCACTCGTTTGCCAGTAAGCATCACCCCAACGCATGTCGGCAAATGGGTTACGAGTAGCGGCGCTGTCATCAGCAAGCTGAGCAGTATCCAACTGACAGGATGCTAGGATGATGGTTGCACCCAGAATACCTACTGCTTGTTTTAGCATGTTCATCATCTGAAACTCCCCGCATAAGCCTAGAAAGAAGTATGTTAGATTTTCCAAGAGGCAAACTTTTTCTCCTAACATGTCCAGTATCGGGATAGGCTTCGCCGAGTGCGAGGGCAACTCACACGGACCAAAAAGGTCATGAACTTTAGTAAATTTTTCAGCCGAGTTTTTTTAACAGCGAGGCGTCGTGCATTCACCCTGTTCCGCCACATCAGATGCGTGATGCTTTCTTTGAGCGTGGCCATATCTTAACCACGCAGCGTTATATCGAAGTAGAAGCGGAACAGCTGACGGCTGCTGTTGAGCTGCTATGACTTATATCGCTGCAGGAACTCGTCCGCTGGCAAGTCATGCCGCTTGCCTGTGAGCATGTCCTTCTTCAGACGCGGCGTAAGATGACTGTAATGCCGCTCAATCATGCCAATGCTTGTGCCCATCTGTATGGCCAGCGCATGTATATCCATCCCGTCATTCAGCAGTGCAAACGTGGCATAGGTATGCCGCAGACTATACAGCGTTCGGTTTTGCCCAGTACGTGGACAGGTGATCAGCCCTGTCTCTGTTACGAAAGCACGAAATGTCTGATGCAGGTTTTTTGAGACTGTGCCATCCGGTAAACGGAACACAGGCAAATCCACTCGTTGACGGAGCAAGTCTTCGAATGGGATGTGCTTGATGTCGTTGCTGCGTTCGTGAATGCGCCTGAGATAGTTGATCGCACCTGAACGGCAGATAATGTCACGACGCCCAGTTTTGCCGCGTACTGACATCTCCAAGTACTGCAGCCCCTTTTCCTCAAACAGCGTCACATGCTTCCACTGCAGGTTCAGCGCCTCCGTGCCATGCCTCATTCCCGTATTGGCCAGTATCAACACATAGTCGCGCATCAGGTCCCGCATGTCGGTTGGCTTGCCTGCTTTGCCCTGCTTGATCCAATGGGGCAGTTTGCGGATCAGCGTCCTGTATTCATCGCGTGTAAAGTCAGGACGACGCTCACTGCCTTCGCCTTTGTTGGCCAGTATGGGTACATCTTTATGGGCCAGAAAACCCCGTGCCACAGCTTCTTCAAACACGCGGTTCATTGCGGAGTTATGGGTGTTCAGCGTTGAGGCTTTCGGTTCGCGCCCCATACGCTCCCGCCGCCATTCGTAGAATTGTTGGATTTTTTCGTAGTTGATGGATGTGACATACTGAGCGCCGAAGAACGGGATCAGATAGCGTTCAATGCAGACGCAGTAATCTGCATACACCTTCTTGCCCAAGCCCGCATCCAGCTGCTTGCGCATATCCACTATCGCCAGTCTGGCCACGTCAGAGAACTTTTTAGTGACAATGGGCAGATCGTTTTTGTGGCGGAACTTGTATTCAAGGTAGGTGTCACGGGCGTATTCCTTGGCTTCAGCCAAGTCGCGTTTGCCCGTGCTGATTCGGATGGTGTGTCCGTCGATGTTGAACGCCGCCTGCCAACGTTTACTGCGCTCGCGCCTGTACACGCGAACTTCGCCGTCCAGTATCAGATGTGTGTCGTCGCGCAGCTGCCGCATTCCATGCCCCTCGCAGCAACAGTAGGCTCACTGCACCAACAAGTCTATGAAAGTGTGCTTGAAGCATAGCTTTAGCCGAACCGTTCGCGCAACTCTGCTACCTGCTCACCAAATTCGTCTGGATAGCCCCAGCCCATCTGCCCATCAATACGCTGAAACTCCTGCTCAAGCACAGGAATAAACTCAGCAGCCAGCTTAGGGTCGCCTCCAGCAATAAGCTGTTTCTTCACCTGATCCAGCATCGAGCAAAGACTGTTGTAGAAGGTGTCGTCGATATCCCCAAACTCCAACGTGAAATCGTTGCCACATTGAATGTAGTAAACCATCAGAGACAGTACGCCGCGCACATCCCCACTGGCCTTCTTGTAATCGCTGATCGCTTTTCTGCCTTCGCGTAGCTGTACGTCTTGCTTCCACGGCTGTGCTGGACTGATGGCCTGCATGATCCGCTTCTTGTATGGCGCGAGGCTCTGCGCGGCATCTGCGTCAAGCAGACGGGCATTTAGAAAATCTGCGTTTGCCGCGCTCAGTTTGTGCAGGTCTTGGATCAAGCCAATCAGCCGATCCTTTTCCCAGTCCTGCAGCACCGACTTAACATCGCGCCAAGTTGGCTTTTTTGCGCTCATCTGCATTTCCTCAATTCGAGCCGCAGCAACGCTTATATTTGCGACCACACCCAAAAATACCGCAGCTCAAAAGCTAACGCCACCCTCACCGCTTCTTCGCGAATTATCCGGATTAACTCTTCCACCACAATGGCTCAGGAACAGTAGTCTTGTGAATGTGAATATCACGAATAGTCTTCAAAAAGAAATCAATAGCATCAGCATCACCATCAATATAGGGCTGAGACATCGCAACAACCACTGGAGATGGATTTCGGAACTCTGCAGTCCAACTTGCCATCTTAAAGACAACTGGAACAAACCCAATTCCCGATTCGGTCAAGCTATAGATTCTTTTCTGAGAATGCGTGTCGTCGCTCGTTACTTCTAACATCTCTAAATGGACAAGTCGCTGTAAGCGAGATGTCAAAGAACCAGACGAAATTTTTTCCAGGTTGTTTTTCAATAGATCATTGAACGTTCGCCTATCAAAAAGAGCGATGTCTCTAATGATGATAGGTATCCATTTGTCGCCAAGAAGATGCGAAGCCAGCGCGATCGGACACATTTCTTGCTCAACATAATGATCGGGCATCGTTTCACCCCCCCCCCGGAAAACTACTTCAATATTTAGACTAGATTGAAGTGAGTGCGGATGCAAGCATGATCACAACGCTGATGATGAGGTACACCGCGAATGCAACATAATTGTAACAAGGCATACATAGCGGTCCTGACCGGAACTTTAGCCTTGAACATGGCAAACTTTGCCAGTGCCGAACCATCACTCGAGAGGGGCATCTATCTGGTAGAAGGCCCTGCCGCCTGCGGTAACTGCCACACGCCACAAGGTCCTGATGGCCCCATTCCTTCGCTCTATCTTGGTGGCATGCTCATCGAACAAAATGCAGCGTTCACTGCTGTGGCCTCAAACATAACACCTGGAAGCCGAATAGCAGAGTGGACTGACGCCGAACTCGCTCGCGCTATTAGAGAGGGCATGCGGCCAGACGGTTCTATCATTGGCCCGCCGATGCCGATCGGTCTGTATCGGGGTCTATCGGATGATGATTTGATGAGCATCGTCATGTATCTTCGGCAGGTGCCAGCCGTGGAGCATGATCCAGGACAAAGCGTCTACAATATTCCACTGCCAGACTCCTATGGCCCGCCCATCGATACTGTGGAAGCCCTAGTGCCCAGTGTGACCGTTACATACGGAGAATACCTCGCTGGTCCGGTCGCACACTGTATTGAATGTCACTCCACGTTTGGACCGCAAGGACCAATGTTCGATACACACCTCGGGGCCGGTGGTTACGAATTCCATGGCCCTTGGGGCGTCTCAGTTGCCCCCAACATCACACCAACCGGTCTGTCCGAATACTCCGACGCGGAACTTATCGGCATGATTGCTGGGGGCGTACGTCCAGGGGGCATACCGATGATGCCCCCAATGCCATACATCAACTTTGCCCGAATGACCCAGAACGATCTTGATGCGGTGATCATGTATCTCCGGTCGTTGCCTGCCCTCCCTAACGGTTAATTCCTCTAAAATTCAAGGAAAGCGAACATGTCTTATATAATGGTATCTAACTGGTCGACGCAGGAATGGACAACTGAAATGGATGAGATTGGGCAGAGTAAATTTGTCCCGATGATCATGAGTGTTGGCGCTACTGCAGTACAAATGGTTCGCACCGGAGAGAATAATCTATCAGTTATTTCTCACTTTACTAGTTCAGAGGCGGCCGCTCAAGCGAAAGAGAAAATCGCAGCCATCCGCTCTCAAGCAGCGACGGAACTACCAATGACTATGCTGGATGCGAAAGAAGGTGAAGTTTTTGCATGCAGTTAAGGTCTCAAAATCACCAGAATTTAGGATAAACAAGATGAACGTACAACTCCAACAACGAACCTTTAATTTCGCCCTGTCCGTACCTGCGGATTCAGTGGACGAAGTTGAAGCTTCCCTGTCCGATCATGCTAAGTGGATGCGTGAAGCCCATAGTTATGACGACAGCAAGATACAGCTCGTACACTACTATGTCTCAAAAGCACATGAGCTTGTAAACGCCGCTGACCCAACTCAAGGCACAACCGGTCGAGTTCTCTATTCCATCAACGAAGTCTACGTGATGCCTGAGGGCATCGATCAACATTTGGCTGCGGGACAAAGCTGGAATAACTTTCAATCCTTTATCACTACAATCACTGAGTTTGGGAGTGTCCTGGTCGTGAACGGTGAGGTCATTGAGACGCTGTAAGACTCAGCGCAACAGATCCAACTAGAGAAAAACTAGGAATATAGGAACGTACGTATGATCAAAATTACTAAAATCGTTGCGGCACTCTTTGTATGCAGCTCTAGTGCTGTTCTCGCAGATAGTCACTCGCAACTTTGGAACATGGCAGGCCTTGCAAACGCACCGTCTTCTTCTCAGATGATGGAAGGCACAACTGGATCGATCATAATCAATAGCTCAACCGATTTATGGGATTGGTCAGAAGCGCCTGAGGGCTTCCCAACACTGGTAACGGCCGAATGCAATCAAACAGTAGCACTAACTGCGGAAGGTGCGCCATTCGGAGGCGTGGGCGTTTGTAGCATGGTGGATCCAGATGGCGATTTGGCCATTTTTTTTTGGTGAGATAACGCCACAACTTGAATATGTTGGCTCACTCACTGCAGGCAGTGGCAAGTACGAGCAATATGTCGGACAGGAATTTGTTGGCACTGTCACTGGCATGCTGAACACAGGCCAGCAGATGTATCACGTAGTCGCTGCGAACTAAAACCCTATCGCCAAACCAACGTAGTGCTGTGCCCAACAATGATTTTGGCGCATAACCAAAAAACAATGGAAATCTATCATGATTGTAAAACTCACACAGGATTTGGCACGTGGCTTTAAACCCTGGAAAGATATGTTTCATGAAAACGAAGCCGCTCTAAATGCACTTGGCGGAAAGTTAATTTTCGCAGGCACCGAAAAGGACAACGATAATAAATTGATGGTAATAATCGATTTTGAGTCGCCTGAAGCCATGAAAGCCTTTGGCGGCCATGAGGGACTCAAGGCCAAAAGAGCCGCCGCAGGCGCCATCTTGGAAACTACTGTGATTACACCAATGAGTGGAGAATCCTTCACTCGATGACGTAAAGAGAATGGGGTGAAAATTACAGTGCTAATTCACTACTTTTCAACCCAACTTATCCAAATAACCACAAAGGAAGCGAGATCAGTATGCCATTAGAAGTAAAAAACTTCGCAACTCAAGCTGACGAAGCCAAGGACATGCCAAATGCACGTATGGAGGCTGTAAACGTTCTTGGTCAGCGTATCATGAAGTTGACGCTTGCGCCGGACTGGAAATGGTCCACCGACATCAAGCCACTTGTGGGCACGCCAAGCTGCCAAGCCACGCACACAGGTATCATCGTTGAGGGCACTATCCATTGTGTCTGCGACGACGGCTCTGAAGCAACCTACACAGCAGGCGATGCTTATGCGATTTCACCTAACCATGACGCTTGGTGTGTCGGTGGGAAGCGTGCCGTTGTCTATGAATTCGCTGGCATGTGGGGAGAATGAGGGATGTCTCTGTATCAGAAAATAAATGCGGCACAGAATAGCAAAGACATCGAAGCCTACTTGGACTGTCTCCACGAAGACTTCGTATTTGTTCGGCATCAATCTGGAACGAAAGTTAGCAAGTCCGATTGGACACCAACACTGATGAGCATGATGCAGAGCGACGCCTTGTCGTTCAATAATCAAAGATGCCTTTATGAAAACGACGAGATCATGGTCGAACACTCGTTTATGACTTTTCCCGACGGTACGTCAGAAGCAGTGCTGGTCGTCAATTTTTTGCAAGATGGCAAAATCATCCGGACTGAAACAGGCGCGACACCCATCAGGTGATTTGCCCAACATATAGAGAGATACAATTCATGCCTTTGCTAGCGATATGTATGCCGATTTTGCCAGGTAAGATGGAAAAGTGGCAAGCGATGATGGATCACGTGAAGTCTACACCTGAATTTTCCGAATCCAGGGAAGCAGTTGGTGTGCACGAAAGAACCTTTGTACAGCGGACACCGGCAGGGGACTTATTGATCATAACCTTGGAAGGTGATGATCCCGCTGCAAGTTGGACAAAAATCATGGCAACAATGCCTCCTGATTTTGCTGAATTCGCAGCTGACGTTCATGGAATGGATGTCAACGCCTCTCCGCCGCCACTGCCTGAATTAATCTTTGACAGTCGCGCACACAAGCAGGAGAGAACATAATGTTATTCATGGTAAAACTTACGCATGATTATACAACGTGCCAAGCGCATCATCCGGAGAAGTTCCCTTTGTTTAGGGACACCTTAGCAAATGTTGGCAACCACGGAATCAAAGTTCATGGAAGCTATTCAAATCGCCTTGAGCATACTTCGTTTATGATACTTGAAGCAGATACCTTTGAGCAACTAGATGCTGCTTTCGACCCAATTCTTGAAATGGGAAATTTCGAGGTTACACCAGTCGTCAAAAGGTGACTGAAAGAATATTGAAAAAGTAGGATGTGGAGAAATCATATATGACGCTTTACGAAAAGTATGCGGAAGCCTTGGATGCAAAAAACATTGATATGCTAGCCGCTCTATGTCATCCGAACTTTGAGATGGTTATGCACTCGTCAGGTTCCGTTGCGTCAAAAAACGAATATCTTGAACGCCTTGGACCTCTGATCCAAAAGTTCACACCTAAGAATAGACGTTGTTTGTACGAAAATGAAGATGTGATGATAATGCATTTTATCATGCCATTTCCAAATGGAACGAAAGATGCTGTTCTGTATTATGTTCAAAAAGAAGATGGGCTAATGCGAAAAATAGAAACAGGCTCCACACCAATAAAATAAAGGAGAAAGACATGACCAAAAAGCTATCAATAGTGCGCTTCAAACCTAAACCTGAATGTTTTGATGAATTCTTGCAGAATATCCAAGCCTGGCAGTCGCAAGTTCACGCAGATGACGACCACCTGCTTATGCGTACCAATGAGGAAGTAGTCGCCATAGTAGTGAGGGATAGCGAAATGCTTCATGAGAATATCCAACGCGGCGTGGCTTGGTTGGATAGCCAAAGACCACTCTTGCAGGAATATAATGAAGTTGATCGACACACGCTGCCCATGACAGGTGACTTGGTAGTATAGTTGTACTTAGTTGGGTAAGTGTCTCAACATGGCCAAGCAGCTTAATGAAATGAACCCAGTTCCAGTAAAGCCTGTGTCACGAACCATTTTGCCCCAAAATTCCGCCAACACAGTGTCCCCAACACAGTGTTTGAAACACAAACCCACAACACAGTATTCCGAACATAGAGGGCAACACTGTGCTCACTGTTCTTGCGCCAACACAGCACACAGCAACTTCACAGTGTTCAACACCGTGATTCCACTCACTGCCCAGCCCCAAAACACGGCAAAAAGTGTGTGTTTGGTGTGTTTTTGATTTACACACGCATAGGGCGTTTGGCGACGATCTAAGCCACTGTTTTAATTGGTAAAAGTGGTGCCCGGGGGCGGAATCGAACCACCGACACGAGGATTTTCAATCCACTGCTCTACCCCTGAGCTACCCGGGCACCGGGATGTTGGCGCTATGCGCCCACATCGGGTAGCGGCGTTTTAGACGCGGGAAAGGGGGGTGTCCAGAGGGATTTGTTGGAAAAGCAGATCGCTAATGCGGTTTCTGCCTTTGTGCCGCGTCCAACTCCTGTTCAAGCTCTTCCAGATCCTCGGGATTGTCCGCAGGAATGGCGTATGCCCCCGAAAACCATTTCGCCAAATCAATGTCCGCGCAGCGCTTTGAACAGAACGGGCGGAAGTCGGTTTCGGTCGGTTTGTCGCAGATCGGGCAGGGCATCAGATGTCCTTGAACAGGTGTTTGGGAAAGGGCGGGCGCTCGCGTTTGCGCTGCAATTCGAACAGGCCCATGGGGGTCCAGCCCACCAAAGACGTCTCGATCGGATCAGCCTTGAACGAGGCGCGCAGCGATTGTTCCACCTGCTTGCGGTGCGCCTTTGACATGGACACGAAATCCACCGAAATCTGCCCCGCGAGCCCCCGCAAACGCAAGGCACGCGGCAAAGCGCGCGCCGCCGCCAAATTCGCCTTCAGTGCAGCCGCAGGCGAGGTATCGTTGCCGGTATTCACATCCACTGCCACAAGTGCGCGCGTGGGCTCCACATACATATACCCTTCGCCCAGGACCACCTGTGGCTGGCTGAGTGCACCAACCTGATCCAGCACGCCAAGATCGGCAAAAGACCCTGCACGCGTAATCACCTCTGCCGCACCTGTCCATTCGCGCCACGCGACCAGGTGCGGGCCGTCGCCTTCGGTCAGGGCCTCGGGCTCATTGCCGTCGGCATCTGCCAGCACCGCGTCGGCCAAAGCGACCATGGCGAGGATATCATCGGCAATCTCGGCCTCGTCGGCGCCTTCGCAGGAGGAGCGCAGGATCAAACCATGCGGGCTGTCAAACACCTCATGTGCGACCGCCAAAAGCTCATCGCGCACATCTTCATCGGTGATCTGGCGCGAAATATTCAGCCCGGGCTTGCCCGGCGTTACAATCGCATAGCGGCTCTTGAACAACACGCGGTCCGTGACCGGCACAGCCTTGCTGTCCTCTGCAATACCCGTGACCTGCACCAGCATCGCCTGACCGGGTTTCAGGCCCTTTCCGTGGCGCAGAAATGCCGTTTCACCCGCGGGCAGGCGCAGCATCATGCCCCCCTGGCCCTTGATCGGCCGGTCACAGATCGCACGAAAGATCGCACCCGGGCGGGGGGCGTCTTCGTGATCAATCAGGAGATCATCCAGCTTGCCATCCACCAGATAGGCAGCCGCCTCTATTTCGCCGATATGGTCCAGAACAATCATGCGGCCCTTCATGCGCCACCTCCATAAAGCACAACGCCCGCCGCTGTCAGCAGACCGGCGGTTTCGGTAAGCGGCAGACCAACGATGCCGGTATAGGACCCGTTGATCCAGGGAATGAATACACCAGCCGGCCCCTGGATCGCATAACCCCCGGCCTTGCCGTGCCAGTCGCCCGACGCGAGGTAGGCGTTCAGCTCCGTGTCCGACAATTGCTTGAACGCGACCGTGCTTTGCACATCTTTCGTCCAGATCTGCCCTTCACGTTTTACCGCGAGTGCGGTGATAACCTTATGGCGCCGCCCTGACAGGGCAAAAAGAAACTGCGCAGCCTCGGCGGCATCTGCGGGTTTGCCCATGATCCGCCGCCCCAAGGCCACCGTGGTATCGGCACAGAGGACGACTTCATCCGCGCCAGCAGGCACAGCCGCCACCTTTTCCGCAGCAATCCGTTTGACGTAATCGCGGGGCAATTCACCCTTGCGCACGTCTTCATCAATATCGGGCGGGCGCACCGCGCTGGGCACCAGCCCAAGCTGCGCCAACAGCTCCAGCCTCCGGGGAGAACCGGAGCCAAGAACAAGCTTCAAAGCGGGATTTGGGGGGAGGGTGGTCATCTATCAACATCCACCAGCGCGGCGGTGACTTGCGACCGGCAAGTCCGTTCACCGCGCCGCGCGAAGCTGCGCTTCACGCTACTTAAAGCGATAGTTAATCCGACCCTTGGTCAGATCGTAAGGTGTCATTTCCACCTGTACCTTGTCGCCAGCCAGAACACGAATGCGGTTCTTGCGCATCTTTCCTGCCGTATGCGCGATAATCTCATGGCCGTTTTCCAGCTCGACCCGAAACGTCGCGTTTGGCAGAAGTTCTTTCACGACACCTGGGAATTCGAGCAGTTCTTCCTTGGCCATGTGATCTCCTATGTTTCACACCCGCATCAACAAGCGGGCGCCGCCTAGATGCGCCTGAATACAGTATTTTTCAAGGGTGAATCGTGAATATCTCGGCGATGCGCTGGCCGTGACGTGCGCAAGCAGTGTCGCCACGGCCCGTCATGACCGCCACATCAGGTGCTATCCTGCTTGTCGAAGGTTCATCTGCGCAGGTATTTGCGGCAGGGCTTGCCTGGTTTGGAAGCGTGACAGCAGGTTGTCCAGGATCGCCAATTCATCCGAAAGCCGTTTGACTTGCTCCGCGCTGTCATCTGAAAGGGTGGCCACATTCTGCACGCCAATGTCGATGGCGCGAATTGCGGATTCGATGTCCAAAACGCTTTGTGATTGTTGTGTCGCCGTGCGGGCAATCCGGTCAACCGCCTCTGCCACAGTTGCAGCGCCGTGATTGATAGCATCCAGCGAGGCACCGGCAGTTTCAATCAAAGTGCGGCCCTTCATGACTTCGGTTTCACAACTGCGGGTCAGTTTCGCGATCTCTTTCGAGGCCTCTGCAGACCGGTTCGACAAATTGCGCACCTCGCTTGCGACCACCGCAAACCCGCTGCCGGCCGCGCCGGCGCGTGCGGCCTCGACCGCGGCATTTAACGACAGCAGATTTGTTTGAAATGCAAAGCCCTCAATGACTTCTGTGGTTTTTGAAACCTCTTTCGAGAGGGTTTCGATACGTTTGATCGCTGTGATCGTGTCCGCGACGATTCGGCTGCCCTCGCGCGACTTGTCCGCCGTTAGCGCGGCCTCTTGATCAAGTTCACGGGTTGAATTGCTCGTGCCTGCGACCGCTTGTGATATCTGGCTGAGAGAGCTTGTGGTTTCCGCAAGCATATCCTTTTGCGCTTGCGCCTTTTGCTGCAATTGCCGCGCCCCGTTTTGTACAGCCCTGCCGACATCATGCAGCCGGACCGATCCGGACCGGATCGTATTCATCAGATCCTCCAGCCCCGCGAGCGTTTCGTTGAAGCTTGATTTGACGGATTGGTGTTGTGGCGCGACAGGATCGGAAATGCGCGCCGTAAGGTCACCTTCACGAAGTGCGGCAAGCCCTTCGACCAGCAACTGCATAATCCGGTGCGAGGCAGTGACGTCACTGGCCAGCTTCACGACTTGTCTGACATTGCCTTGCGCATCGCGAACGGGCGCATAAGAGGCGGAAATCCAGACCTCATCCCCGGATTTCGAAATCCGTTTGAATTCGCCCGACGATATTTCACCGCGCGCGAGGCTGGGCCAGAACTCTTTGTATCCGTCGGAATTGCTGTCCGCCTCGGAGAGAAAGATACGGTGGTGTTTGCCAATAATTTCTGACGCGTCGTCATAACCCATCGTCGCAACAAACGCCGCGTTAGCATTGACGATCGTGCCATCGGGCTCAAAGAAGATAATCGCTTGCGACTGATAAGCGGCCGCAAGAACGGCGTCGTCATCAGCATTTCGTGCAAGTGACCTGGTCCAAAACATAATCTCATCACCTCGGGAAGAATTTCTTCAACCCATACAAAGGTGCAATTAAGCTTTGGTAAAAGTCACACGGATGCCGGGCCGAACCGCGACACAAGCTTGTTCATGATTTGATCGCGGGTCTTGCGATAACTGTCCAGCCGCGCCTCGCGGCTCTCGCCAAGGCCTGTGGGGTCAAGGATCGGCCAGTACTCGACGTCGAGATGATAGAACCGGGTCAGGTCAAGCGCGCGCCGCTGGCTTGCGGGCGATAGCGCCAGCACCAGATCGAACGACGACAGGTCATCGCCCCAGTCTTCCATTTCGTCAAAAGATCGCGACCGGTGCCGCGACAGTTCCACCCCCAATTCGGCACAGACAGCCACTGCAAACCCGTCAATCTCCAGATCGTTTTTCACGCCAACCGACTGGATATAGCACTGTTTGCCATAGAGCTTTTTCATGATCCCTTCGGCCATGGGGGAGCGGACAGAATTGTGGTCACAGCAAAACAGCACCGACTGGGGAAGGGGTGCGTATGTGCTGTCTTGCGTCATTACCTAGCCCCCAAAGTGCAGCACGCAAATCAACGTAAAGAGCCGGCGGGCGGTATCAATATCAACGTCGGCCTTGCCCTCCAGACGTTCCTGTAACACCCGCGCGCCTTCGTTGTGGATGCCGCGCCGCGCCATATCAATTGTCTCGATCTGGCTGGGGGGCAGGGTTTTGACCGCGTCAAAATAGCTCTCGCAAATCTGGAAATAGTCCTTCACGACCTGCCGGAACGGCCCGAGCGACAGATGGAATTCACCGGCCACGCTGTCATCTTCTTGTTTGATATCAAAGACAAGCCTGCGTTCCTTGATCGAAAGTTCCAGCTTGTAGGGGCCGGGCGGCACCTTGCGCCCGTCACGGGCGGGCAGGGCAAAGCTGTTGTCTTCCAGCAGATCGAACATCGCCACTTTACGTTCCTGATCAATCTCGGGTGTTGGCGGTGGCAGATTACGGTCGTCGATATTGATATGGATGATCTTGCTCATGGCTCACCTCTGTTCAGGCGGTCGAGACGTGCGCGCACGGACAGGCCATGCGCTTCGAGGCTCTCCGATATTGCCAGACGTTCTGCTGCAGGCCCGATCGCGGCCAGCGCGTCTGGGGTCATGCGTGAAAGGGTCGTGCGTTTGATAAAGTCCATGACCGATAGCCCGCTTGAGAACCGCGCGGAACGGGCCGTCGGCAATACGTGATTTGGGCCGCCAATGTAGTCACCGATCGCCTCGGGTGTCCAACCCCCAATGAAAATTGCGCCCGCGTGCGTGATTTCCGCAGATAGCGCGTCGGCGTCAGCCGTGCAAAGCTCAAGGTGCTCTGGCGCAATCCGGTCCGACAGGCGTGTGGCCTCGTCAAAATCCCTGACCGTGATGATGGCGCCGAAATCACGCCAGCTCGCACCGGCAATTGCGCGGCGTTCCAGCGTTTCAAGCCGCTTGTCGACGGCCGCCGCAACAGCCTGCCCGAAACCCGCGTCATCGGTGATCAGGATCGACTGCGCGCTTGCGTCATGTTCGGCCTGCGACAGCAGATCAAGTGCGATCCAGTCAGGATCATTGTCCTTGTCGGCAATTACCAAAATCTCGGACGGGCCTGCGATCATATCAATGCCCACCTTGCCAAACACCCGCCGCTTGGCCGCGGCCACAAAGGCGTTGCCCGGGCCGGTGATCTTGTCGACCGGCGCAATTGTCTCGGTCCCGTAAGCAAGGGCGGCAATCGCCTGTGCGCCGCCGATCCGGTAAATCTCGTCCACTCCCGCAATTTTCGCCGCCATCAGCACCAGCGGATTGGTCACGCCGTCCGGCGTCGGCACGACAATGGCCAGACGCTGCACACCCGCCACCTTGGCGGGGATCGCATTCATCAAGACCGATGACGGATAAGATGCCGTCCCCCCCGGCACATAAAGACCCGCAGCCGACACAGGCGTCCAGCGCCATCCCAGCGTTGCACCGTCTGGATCGGTCCACATCGCGTCTTCGGGCATCTGGCGGCTGTGATAGGCACGGATACGGTCAGCGGCAAGCTGCAACGCGGCGCGATCGGCGTCATCTACCAATGCACATTCCGCCGCAATCTCTTCGGGTGTGAAACGCATTGTTTGGGCAGTCAGGTCCAGCCGGTCAAACTTTGCCGTCATCTCTAGCACCGCCGCATCGCCGCGCTTGCGTACATCCGCGATAATATCCGCCACGACATGATCCACATCGGGGCTGTCTTCGCGCTTTGCGCTCAGGATCGCGGTAAAGCGGGCCTCGAAATCGGGATCAGTGGTGGATAGAAACTGTGGCATCGGCATTCTCCTTGGCGCAGGACATAGCGTTCAGGGCAGGGGGCATCAATAGAGCACGGCGCCGTCCCGGACGTGATCCGGGACCTCGACCGCGTCGCGTGCAAAAGGCCCCGGGTCAGGTCCGGGGCTCTGTGGCGCTATTCGGGATGCGACGGCGCCTTTTTTGACGGCGCGACATAGGGTCGTGTGACGTCGCGCAACAGCACCTCCAGGGCCTCAACCTCCAAGGCAATCGCGCCATCGCCGGCAAGGGTCAGCTCCACACGGCCAGTGCCATCTTCATCGGGCAGAAACGCAATCGCGAGCAGTGAATACACCATATCCGCATCGGCCTTATCCACGCCTTGGGTTTGCACCTTCAGCACGTCTTCCACCGCCAGAACCGCCTGCACACGTTCATAGCTGCGCTTGCGCTTCTCCGCTTTCAGCGCGTCTTCCCAGCGAAAACGGTTGAGCAAAATCGCAAAACGCCGCGCCTTGCGATCCCATTTCATCTCGGCGGCGGGAAACACCGCATCCTGCACCAGTGCGGCAATCACCGCCAGATCCTCGGTATCCAGTGCCTTCAGGCGTAAAGGCGCCTCGCGCCCGTCCTCAAATCTAGCATCTTCGCTCATGCCGACACCCGCTCAATTCGGGCACCCACAGCGCGCAGCTTTTCCTCGATATGCTCATAGCCGCGATCAAGGTGATAAATCCGGCTGACAGTTGTTTCGCCCTCTGCGGCCAAACCCGCGAGGATCAGCGACACCGAGGCGCGCAAATCCGTCGCCATCACCGGCGCGCCTTTCAGGCGGTCCACACCACGCACCGTGGCGACACCCCCATGCACCTCGATATTGGCTCCCATACGGATCAGCTCTGGCGCATGCATAAAGCGGTTTTCAAAGATCTTTTCTTCCAGCACTGACGTGCCGTCAGCGGTACAGAGCATCGCCATCATCTGCGCCTGCAAATCTGTCGGAAATCCGGGGAACACTTCGGTGGTTACATCCACCGCCTGCGCACGATCCGTGCGGCGTTTGACTATTAAGCTGTGGTCCGTCTCGCTCACATCCACACCGGCGGCATCCAGTTTTTCAACGAATGAGCCCACCAGATCCAGGCGTCCGCCCAGACACTCCACTTCACCACCCGCAAAGACAGGCGCCAGCATATAGGTGCCAAGCTCGATCCGGTCCGTCACGACAGGATGGGTCGCAGCCCCCAGACGGTCGACACCCTCGATGGTAATCGTGCTGGTGCCTTCCCCCTCGATATGGGCACCCATGCTGCGCAGGCATTTGGCCAGATCGACGATCTCGGGCTCGCGCGCGGCATTTTCGATCACCGTGGTGCCTTTGGCCAAAGTCGCGGCCATCAGCACGTTTTCGGTCGCCCCCACAGAGGCAAAACGCAGCGGCACCCGCGCGCCCTTCAACCCGCCGGGGGCCTTGGCATGCAGATAGCCGTCTTTCAATTCAATCTCTGCCCCCATCGCCTCAAGCGCTGTGACATGGATATCCATCGGGCGCGCGCCGATGGCACAGCCGCCGGGCAAGGAGACGACAGCCTGATGATGCCGCGCCAACAATGGCCCTAGCACAAGGTTCGAGGCACGCATCTTGCGCACGATTTCATAATCCGCAGTTGTCGATGTCATGGCGTGGCTGGACAAAACCTGCACCTTGCCATCCTGCATCGAGGTCACTTCCACACCCAACGAGCGCAACAAGGCGGTCATGGTCGCGATATCCGACAGGCGCGGGGCATTGGTCAGCGTCAAAGGCTCTTCTGACAACAGCGTTGCAGGCATCAGTGTCAGGGCCGCATTCTTGGCCCCCGCAATCGCAATTTTGCCGTTCAGCGGGGTGCCGCCCGTGACCACGATGGAATCCATGCTGCCTACTCTTTCTGTTCACCGGACGGAGCCGCCGCCCTTGCGCGCGCCTGCGCCTTGCGTTTGGCCATATTGGCCTTCAACGCCGCCTTCAACCGGTCTTCCCGGGTTTGGGCGCTCTTTTCGGCTTTGGTCTTGGTCTGTTTGTCGCTCATAGGGGTGGTCTTATCAATACCCGCAAAAACCGTCCAGAGAGGGCTTGCACCAAGGGGCAATTGCCGCTAATTCCCCGCCTCACGGATGCTGTGGTAGCTCAGTGGCAGAGCACACCCTTGGTAAGGGTGAGGTCGAGAGTTCAATCCTCTCTCACAGCACCATCCAACCCCTTGATTTAAAACAAAACACTTGCAAACAAAGTGCTTTCAACGTTTTGATGTTACAAAACGCGTTACAAATCCGGATACATTATGGCAGGCAATATCAAGCACTTTTTGTTCCGCGATGGGCGCTATTATGCTCGGCTTGTCGTGCCAAAGAAGCTTCGACCCTACATGAACAACAAGTCAGAGTTGCGGACCCCTCTAGGTGCAGACCGTCGTGCCGCCTTGCGTGCGCACCCAATTGCTGTTGCAGAACTGATGCATCAGATCACACAAGCGGAGCGGAGGGAGAGCGAGGCGCTCGGGGTTGCGGTTGCTCCAGGCCGCTATCCGCTTACAGATGCCCAGATCGCCCTGCGAAGCTACCGCGAACGCTTGGCACAGGATGAAGCCGCCCGAAATCAGAGCGCCCACTATGCGCAGGTTGGGATTGACGATGGATATCTTCACAACTTGCGTGAAGGCATCGCGGGCAGGCTCGGTGACACAGCACTAATCGAATTAGTGGGTCATCGCATCGATCATTTTCGTGACCTAGGCAATACCACAGCTCCCACCGGCAGCACCGAGTGGCGCGCGCTGGCGCGCGCAGTCTGCATATCCGAATATGAGGCGCTTGAGCGCCTTATGGAACGTGATGAAGGCGACTACTCTGGTGAACCCCAACACCCTTTGCTGAGGAACGCTGATCCAGTTGTTGATGACTTGCCACCAGTATCTTTGCAGGGGCTATTCAGGGACTACAATGCCTCGCGCCAGCTTGTCGGAAAGGGGATCGAAGCTGAACGTCGTTGGAAACCGGTCTTTGAAGCGCTCGGTAAGTATCTGCGTCATGATGATGCGCGACGCATCACTAAATCTGATCTGATCCAGTGGCGTGACACGCTATTATTGAAACTCTCACCAAAAACGGTCAGCGACGTGTATCTCGCTGCTGTGCGCACGGTCTTGAGTTGGGCCGTTCGTGAAGATCGTCTCGGTGAAAACCCCGCTGAGAACGTTAGACAGCAAGTGAAAAAGATACCCCGCTCACGCGAACAAGGTTTCACTGTTGATGAAGCGGAAGCAATCTTGAAAGCAAGTTACCGATATGAGCCGTTGCGGACGGTGAACGGTGTGGTTTCTGAAGCGCCACAAGCATCAGCTGCAAAGAAATGGGTGCCCCTACTTTGCGCGTTTACTGGTGCGAGGGTAGTGGAAATCACCCAATTGCGTCGGCAAGATATTCGTGATGAAGAAGGGATTTTCGTTCTGCGGATCAGCCCCGACGCAGGAACGGTCAAGACGGGCCAGTATCGTGATGTTCCAATTCATCCACAAATCATAGAGTTGGGCTTTCGAGGTTTTGTCGAAAGGTCAGTTGGCCCGCTCTTCTATGTTGCGAGCAACAAGAAAGACCCTGTCCGTGCGGCAAGGACAAGCGCTCAGATTGTCAGCCGATGGTTGCACAAGAACAATCTGATCGTTCAATCTGTCGCCCCGAACCATGGGTGGCGACACCGCTTCAAGACGGTGGGTCGCGAGGTAGGCATCCAAGATCGCGTCCTGGACGCCTTGATGGGCCATGCGTCCACTACAGCTGGTGATGCCTATGGCGACGTGACGATTAAGACAAAGGCCAAAGCAATTAATAGTATACCGCATTACGCGATTGAATAAAATTCGGATCATTCTTCCGAGGGCATCCATTGAGGTGGACATATCGCCAATTGCTCTCGGCGGATTAACCCATCCCCATCGCGTCCAACCACCCCGTCTAGGACTTCACAAGGAGCATGACACCCTCAGGCAGATCAACTGCTATGCTCGGCCAAACACATTCTTGGTTAACTCATCGAATTGCATCCAGAGGGCACAGCAGGCGTGGCAAGTGTGTCAACTGCGATAGAAACGCAGACTAGCGACTGCAATAAGGGCATGAAATTCCCGGCCGATTGCAAGAACCCCAATGCGCCTAAGCTGATGAGGATCAAATAGTACCTCGGTCTTGTGAGCCATAAACGCGTCGAACCCAATTCGGAGCGTTTGCCAATCATGCATGGTGGGAATTTCCGCTCGGAAAGACTGCCAAGGCCGCGTCAGTTGATCCGTGCGCAGGCGAACGTCATAGAGTTCCTCGTTGCCGCATACATCCAATTCGAGGCCATCCCAGGTGCTCGCATCAAAACTCACGCCATTTGACCGAAGATCCGATGCCATCTGTATAAAACCGCCATTGTTTGCGAGCGACACATCTCCTCTCAAGACATAAGCCATGCGCCCCCGAAACATTTCTTGGTGCAGATGCCCCTCAGAAACGCCTCCCATGACCTGATCGGCCACGTATTCCCAATGCGTGTCAATATCCATGTCAGAAGCCGACCTCCCTGCCGTATCAGGGATAATTGCATCCCCTGTGAGTATCGGCAAGGAAACTGCCCGCTCACAAATCCAGATATTGATGCTAAGCTATTGCTCCTGCCTCTCACAGCTACTCTGTAGAACGACTCTGAGCAGCAGTCTTACTATTGGCAGCACCATTCAGGACCAATACGTGCTCGACCAAGATCATCCCAAACACCTCAAGTTGGTTCGTCTTACGCTTGTAACCTAGCAGGCTGTCGGACAAGTATTTTGCGCGTCAAAGCGTTTGTGCTATTCGTTTAAGACAGCGCTCCAGTTGCGACCGCCGATTAATCCAACCGAGTGCCTTTCGAAATGGACAAGCTTTCCGTCATGCAAGCCTTCCGTCGTATCGTCGAACGCGGCAGCTTCGCGCGTGCGGCGGAAGATCTCGGCGTATCGCCTGCACTTCTTAGCCGTGAGATCAAATTGCTGGAGGAAAGCCTCGGGAGCACGCTTCTCACACGCACGACGCGCTCCATGTCGCTGACCGACGCCGGCAGGCTTTACTATGACGAGGCGACCGAAATCCTTGATGCCGTGATCCAGGTCGAGACACGCATTCGTGACGGTGCCGGTGCGGTGCGTGGTCATCTGAAGGTAAATGCCTCGAGCTCCTTTGGGCAGACGGTAATTGCGCCGATCCTGCCAAGTTTTCTCGATTCTTATCCGGACCTGCGTTTGACACTGTCCATGGACGACCGGGTGGTGAATATGGTCGAAGGCGGATTTGACGTCTCGATCCGTATTCGGGCCACCATGCCGGACTCAGCGCTGGTGGCGCGCAAGATCGGAACGATGCGGCAACGGATATTCGCCGCGCCCTCTTATCTGGAAAGGGCAGGTGTTCCGCAGACGCCAAAGGACATTGCGCAGCACCGGGTCATTGGCTTCCTGCTTGCGGATCACCTGACCTCCTGGGCGCTTCACGGCCCCTCTGTAACGACCACCGTAGACCTCGATCCCAAAGTCAGGGTGGGCAACAGCCTAGTGTTGCGCGATCTGCTGATCGCAGGACAAGGCATCGGCACACTGCCGGACTTCGTTTCGAACGCGGCCGAGGCGCAGGGTGCTCTTGTGCGCGTTCTGCCGGACTTTGAGCTTCCCGCACCGGAGATCTTTGCTGTGACGGCTTCGCGTTTGGGCATGGACGCGAAGGTCACAGCTTTCCTCGACCATCTGCGCATGGCGCTGCGGTCTTAACATTCTTCAACAGGCGTAAAGAGTGAAGTGAGCGTCGGACGGTTTTTCCGGCGCACACTATCTTCGATCTTCGCAGGCATCGAAACCGACAGCCTTAAGAGGATCCAATGACCCGTATTCTTGTTCTTTACTATTCCAGCTATGGCCATGTCCGCGCCCTTGCGGAGGCCGAGGCCGAGGGCGCCCGCAGCGTCCCGGGCACCCATGTCGATCTGCGGCTCGTGCCCGAAACCGTCCCTGAAGACATCCGGCAAAAGGTCGGCTTTGCGCAAGATGAGACGCCCGTCGCTGCGCCAGCCGATCTGGAGTCCTACGACGCCATCATCTTCGGCACGCCCACGCTCTTCGGTATGATGGCCGGACAAATGAAGTCCTTCCTCGACCAGGCAGGTGGCCTCTGGGCTCGGAACGCGCTGGTGGGAAAGGTCGCTGCTGTCTTCACCTCCACAGGCTCGCAGCATGGCGGCCACGAGGCGACGCTGCTGTCTACCCAGATACCACTGCAGCACTTCGGGATGCTTATTGCCGGAATGCCCTACACCTTCGCCGGACAAACGACGGCTGAGGGGATTGTCGGCGGCGCGCCCTACGGGGCTGGCACGATCGCAGGCGCAGATGGCTCGCGCGCACCTACGGAAACCGACCTCGCTGGTGCACGATTCCAAGGCGCACATGTCGCGCGGATCGCCGGGCGTTTGGCCGGAGCCAATTTGCAAGTGGAGGCCGCGTGATGCCTAAACTGACCATCGACTTCTTCCACGACGTCGTTTGCTGCTGGTGCTTCAACATCTCGTCACGGATGCGCAATCTGGCGGCGGAGTTCGACCTCGATGTCCGGCACCACACCTTCGTCCTGCAGGCCAGTCGTGCCGAGATGGCAACGCGCTGGGGCACGCCCAAAGACGCCCGGGAGACCATCCTTGGACATTGGGCGGTCTGCCGGCAGGTCAGCGATCGGCCGGAGCTCGTCGATATCGACGCCATGCGTGCGGTCCAGTTCGACTACCCTCACGGCATGACCGCCGCGCTCGGGTGTAAATCGGCGGAGCGGATTGGCGGACAAGCAGCCCATTGGGACATGTTCGACTGCCTCCAGCGGGCGCATCTGACCCAGGCGCGCAACATCGCCGACCCCGCTACGGTGCTTCAAGTCGCGCGGGAACTGGGCTTCGAGGCGGCAGCCTTCGCAGAGATCTTTGAGGATCCGGCAACCGCACAAGCCGTCGAAGCCGACAGGCAACACGCACGCGCACTTCAGGTTCATTCAATCCCCACCCTTGTCGTCCGTGAAACCGGTGCGCGTCTCGTCAACGGACCGCTTGAGGATCTGGCTGCACAACTGCGCACCGCTTTCCGCCTCGTCGCATGAAAGGAATACCCATGACGATCTCGATATTTAACAAAGGTGTCCGGCACCGCCGACGTATTCCGCGCGGTGTGCCGCGCGACCTATCCCCGCAAATGATGCGCGACATTGGCCTCGAGCCCTGGCCAGAACGCCCGCACATTCCCTCTTACCCGCTCTGGTGAGCCCGCTCTGGAGACATGACCCATGTCACGCACAACTGATATTCTTCTTACGTCGCTCGCCCCGGCGATCTGGGGCAGCACCTATCTTGTCACGACCGAAGCGCTACCTGGCGGTTACCCCGTGACCCTTGCCGCGCTCCGTGCTCTGCCAGCGGGACTGCTTCTACTTGCTGTTACGCGCTGCCTGCCACCACGCGCCTGGCTCGGCCGCGTCTTCCTGCTCGGCTGCTTCAACTTCGCACTGTTCTGGACGCTACTCTTCGTGGCAGCCTACCGGCTTCCCGGCGGCGTCGCAGCGACGCTCGGCGCGCTGCAGGCGATGATGGTGATCATCATGGCCCGTGGCTGGCTCGGCACGCCGATCAGGGCGGGTGCGGTCGCCGCGGCGGCAACGGGCGTGCTGGGGGTGGCGCTCTTGCTCATAAGTCCAGAGGCTACGCTTGATCCCATTGGTATAGCGGCTGGCCTGGGTGGCGCCGCGTCGATGGCCGCAGGCACCGTTCTCAGCCGGAAATGGCAGCCACCCGTTTCGGCCCTCAGCTTCACCGCCTGGCAACTCACTGCCGGAGGTCTGATCCTTTTCCCGCTCGCCCTGATCATCGAACCGCCACTACCACCGCTCACGGTCACCAATCTCGCCGGACTGGCGTGGCTTGGCCTCATCGGCGCCGCTTTGACCTATGCGATTTGGTTCCGGGGCGTCGCGCGCCTGGAACCCGCCGCAGTCTCTATGCTGGGCATGGTGAGCCCGGTAACGGCGGTGATCCTTGGCTGGGTGGTGTTGGGGCAGTCCCTCGAACTCGTGCAAGCGATCGGCGGGATGATCATTCTCGGTTCTGTCTGGGCAGGGCAGGTGGCAAACCGCCAACGTGCTGGCGATGCCTCAGTGCGTTCTGTTCCGACGCGGTCGAAGACCGCCTAAAAACAATCAAGAAAGGACATTCCAAATGCTCTATCCTACACTCACCTCCGAAGTTGCGCGATGATCAGGCAAAGAACTCATCTATATCTAACGCAAGTTTTCGAACGTTCATCAAGCCGGTTTGGTCGGGCACCTAAATTTCCATCCTAATCTAGGCCTTTAGAACACGTCCAAAGTGACTTCGGTGATGCTGTAATCTTACCTATGGGCATTTTTACGAAAGACCTGCATCCCTAACACTAGATTGCGGTAGATCTGCTGGACAAAGATAAGTGGACGAACCTTACGCCGCAGTCCTCATTGATGCCGAGCGGGACCGATCTGAGCTTACGAGACATATGTCCCAATCATCAGATTTCTGACATCAAACCATCGCTCAACGCAGGTCTGGTCACTAGTGACTCCTGAAACAATTTAAAGGTGTAAAGCGGGATGCTGACAGGCACAATCCGAACTTAGATTGATCAGATTTGGAATGCGTTCTGGTCAGGCGGGGCACCGAGTTATCAGGTGTTGGCTCTGATATATGCTAAAGTCATTCAAATACGCAGCGTCGTCTTTGCATCAAAGAGCTTGGCCTTCTCCATATCGGCCTCGAAACTGAAAAGAGTGCCTTCGGGGCGCGAGTCTTCGGGTCTGACGCGTGCCACCACGTCCAACCCCGCATGGTGAAACAGGATCATCGTATCCGGACCTGTCGGCTCAACTACGCTGACGGGGCGTTCGAAAATGAATCTGTTCGCACCGGGTAGTTCAGTGCCGGCTGCAAAAATCGCCTCGGGGCGCAGTCCCAGGATCACGTCACGGCCGTCCATTGCGCTGGCCCGCTCGTACAACGCAGGCGGCAGTGGAAAATCGAGCGGGGCCTCGTCAGGATTGCTAGTCGATACGACATACTGACCGTCTTGCGCGCCAATCTTTCCAGGAATCATGTTCATCGGTGGAGACCCCATGAAACCTGCCACGAACAAATCAACGGGGTCTTCATAAATCGTCGCGGGGTCGGCAAATTGCCGGATATGGCCGTTGTCCATGACTGCGATCCGCGAGGCTAGGGTCATCGCCTCGATCTGGTCGTGGGTCACATATACGATGGTCTTTCCCAACCGTTGGTGCAGTTTCTTGATCTCGGTCCGCATTTCGATGCGCAGTTTGGCGTCGAGATTGGACAACGGCTCATCAAATAGAAAAACATCCGGCTTGCGCACCAGTGCGCGCCCCATCGCGACGCGTTGGCGCTGGCCGCCCGAAAGTTGGCCGGGTTTGCGAGACAAGAGGCGTTCGATCTGTAGCAGTGTGCTGATTTCCTGAACCGCCGCATCCTGATCTGCTTTCGGGATGTTGCGTGAGACCATGCCGAAGGTGATATTGTTGCGCACTGTTTTGGTCGGGTAGAGTGCGTAGGATTGAAAGACCATAGCGATGTCGCGGTCGCGCGGCGGCGTGTCATTGACCCGCTTGCCGCCGATATAGATGTCGCCGCCGGTAATCGTCTCAAGGCCAGCTATCAGGTTCAGCAGCGTTGACTTTCCACAACCAGAAGGCCCGACCAGCACCACAAATTCTCCGGGATCAATGGCCAGATCAATGCCTTTGATCACCTCGGTTGCGCCAAAGTTCTTTGTGACTTTCTCCAGACGGATATCAGACATCGCATTACCCCTTCACTGCGCCAGCCGACAGACCTCGTACAAAATACGCCCCTGCAATCACATAAACTGCCAATGTTGGTAGTGCGGCGATGATTGCAGCCGCCATATCGACGTTGTATTCCTTCACACCGGTCGATGTGTTCACCACATTATTGAGCGCGACCGTCACCGGGTTGCTGTCACCGACCGTAAAGGCGATACCGAACAGGAAGTCGTTCCAGATCTGCGTGAATTGCCAGATTACCGTTACCACAATCGCAGGCAAAGACATGGGTAGAACGATCCGAAAGAAGATGCCGAAAAACCCTGCGCCGTCGATCTGGGCCGCTTGGATAATCCCGCTGGATACACCGATGAAAAAGTTTCTGAAAAACAGTGTGGTAAAGGCCAAGCCGTAAATGACATGTACCAAAATCAGCCCCGGGATCGTTCCTGCAAGCCCCAAGACGCCAAGCGTGCGAGCCATTGGCAGCAGGATCACCTGAAACGGGATGAAGGCACCGAAAAGGATCAATGCGAATATGATGTCCGCACCAGGAAAGCGCCATTTCGTCAGTGCGTAACCGTTCAACGCACCAAGGATCGTCGAAATCGTGACTGCGGGCACGACCATTGCAACAGAGTTCCAGAAGAACGGCTGTAAGCCATCGCAACGTACCCCGACGCAGGCCGAACTCCAGGCTTTGGTCCAGGCATCGAAGGTGACCTTCTGCGGCAGGCTCAGAAGTGATCCGGCGCGGATTTCTTCGAGTGACTTTAACGAAGTGGCAATCATCACGATCAGCGGGATAAGATAATACAGGCAAAAAACGCCAAGCGTCAGGAACAGCAGCGTACGCATGACTACATGCTGCGTCCCTTTTTGTTGGACGATTCCGCTCAGGTTCTTGCGGCTCATCGATTTGGCCCCCGCAATTCTGAATAAAGGTAGGGCACCACAATCGCGATCACCGTCGCCAGCATCATCACGGCACTTGCCGCGGCCACGCCCAGCTCGCTTCGTTGGAACGCAAATGAATACATAAAAGTTGCAGGCATATCGGTCGCATAGCCCGGACCACCACCTGTCAGCGCGATGACAAGGTCGAAGCTTTTGATCGCCAGATGCGCAAGAATGATCACGGTTGAAAGAAAAACGGGGCGCATGATCGGTAGCACGACGCTGAAGTACGTGCGAAAGGCGCCTGCGCCATCTATTGCGGCGGCTTTCAGGATTTCATCATCAACCGACCGCAGCCCTGCCAGGAACAACGCCATCGCATAGCCCGAGGATTGCCAGACGGCGGCAATGACAATGGTATAGATTGCGTAGTTCGAATTGACGAGCCAGTCGAAGGTGAAATCCTCAAACCCCGCTTTCCGAACGAAATTCTGAATGCCAAGGCCGGGGTTTAGGATCCATTTCCAGACTGTCCCGGTCACGATGAACGAAAGGGCCATCGGATAAAGATAGATCGTGCGGATCACACCTTCGATCCGGACGCGCTGATCAAGGAGGATCGCCAGAAAGATCCCGATGGCCAGACTGATTGCGATGAATAGCGCCGAGAAAACAAACATGTTGCTAAGCGCCACATACCACCGTGGAGTGGCCCAAAGACGTTCGTATTGTGAAAGTCCTTCGAAGGTATAGTTCGGCATCACACCGGATTTCGTGAACGAGATGTAAACCGTCCATGCAATAAACCCGTAGACAAAGAACAAGCTGAGCGCAAAGAGCGGCGACACGACGATCCTTGGCAACCAGCTTTCAATTCGCTGGCCAAGCGGGACTGTGCTTTGGGTGCGAGCTATCATTTGAAATTGCGCCGGAGGCTGCCCCGGCGCAAGCTTTCTACTGCGCACGCGCGACGGCTGCCGCAAGCGTTTGTGCAGCTTCTTCGGAACTCATGTCGGAGTTGAAGAAGTTGGTCACAAGATCAAGAAATTCGCCACGGATCGAACGTGGGATCGCCATTTCGTGCGCCATTGAGGGCACAAGTGCGTCATTTTCAATCGCGGCAAGAAGGTCTTCGTGGGACCGCAATGCACAGGTGTCAAAAGCATCAAGTGCCACGTCTGTGCGTGCCGGAATCGAACCTTTGGCAAGGTTGAAGGTCTCCTGAAATTCTGGTGACATGATCAGGCTGGCAAGCACCTGTTGGCCTTCAATGTTGTCGTCGCCTTCGACCTTGAAGAACGTGAAGCTGTCCGAATTCAAGACAAAGCCATTACCGGGGGTGGGGGCACATAGAAAGTCAACGCCGGGGACTTTTCCGGCAGCCAGAAATTCACCCTTGGCCCAATCGCCCATGATCTGAAAACCGGCTTCTCCGCGCATGACCATACCGGTTGCAAGGTTCCAGTCACGTCCAGAGAAATTGGCATCGACGTAGCCGCGCATTCTGCGAAGTTGATCAAACGCCGCGATCATCGTGTCGCTTTGCAGAGCTTCCTGATCGAGTTCCACCAGCGCCTTGCGGAAGAAATCCGCACCACCAATCCCCAAGACAACGTCTTCGAACACGGTCGCGTCCTGCCATGGCTGACCACCGTGGGCTAACGGGATAATGCCGGCAGCCATCAGTTTGTCGGCGGCTGCATTGAATTCGTCCCATGTTGTCGGCATCTCTGTGATCCCTGCAGCTTCAAGCGCCTGTGGGTTGGCCCACATCCAGTCAACGCGATGGATGTTGACCGGCGCTGCCACGTATGCACCATCAAATTTCATGATATCGGCAAGGACTGGTGGCAGCACCGCGTCCCAGTTTTCGCTTTCAGCTACAGCGTCAACCGAATTCAAGACGCCTTCGCGCGCCCATTCCTGAATACCCGGACCTTTTAATTGGACAGCGGTTGGTGGGTTTCCTGCGATCACGCGTGCGCGCAGTGCCGTCATGGCCGCGTCACCGCCTCCGCCTGCGATGGGCGAGTCGATCCAGGTGCCGCCTTGGGTTTCAAAGGCTTCCTTCAACTCTCCGACCGCCCTTGCTTCTCCTCCCGAAGTCCACCAGTGAAGTACTTCTACTGTGCCTTCTGAATAAGCGACACCAGGGCCAAACGATGTCAGGGTAGCTGAGAGTACAAGCGCTTTCTTAAGAATGTTCATCACATCCTCCTTTTTTGAAAAGCAGAGACCGGCCAACCGTGTCTTCTGAAAGTCCTGCCCCACAACGAACAGTGTCATCCAGTTGTACATGTCAGAGTCATCTGCGGACTGTCTGCAAGCTATCGAACCACAGATCCCAAAGGGACGATTGAGCAAAATCAATCTACAATGACCGGTGAAAGCTACACAGACAGCCACTCCGGTTATGAGGTTGTAGTGTTTTGCGGCGAGGTTGCGCACCTGCTTCAGCGTTTGACACGATGCTCCTTTTCTTCCGCTTTACAAGGTTGACCGGTTCCAAATGATTGGTTCGTAACGTATGATTTCGCAGAAAATTCTGATCGTCGATGACGACCCAAAAATCCGATTGCTTTTGCGGCGCTGTCTGGAAGACAATGGGTTCGCGGTTTTGGAAGCCGAGACGAAGGCTGACGTATTCGCCACCTTGAGGCGTCACGAAATCAAGCTTCTTTTGTTGGATGTACAGCTGGAGAACGACAACGGATTCGAGATTGCCAAATGTGTGAGGAAAGAAACATCGGTGCCGATTGTCATGGTGAGTGGTCAGGATGATGTGATCGACAGAGTGGTGGGACTGGAAATTGGTGCTGACGATTACATTGCCAAGCCGTTTCACCTTCGAGAGGTATTGGCACGCGTGCGGTCGGTGCTACGGCGGAGTTCCGAGGAGTTCCAAGTGGCCAGGATCAAAGTGGAATCCACTTTGATTGAAGAGGTCTTAATTTTTGACGGGATGATCGCTCGGCTAAATCACTTCGAATTACTTAACCGGAACGGCGATAACGTGATTCTGACAAGCGGGGAGTTTAAGCTCCTGAAAGTTTTTCTTCAGAACCCTAAGCGCATCTTGTCACGAGATCGTCTGATCGACCTTCTATGTGACGCTCAATGGGCGCCCAACGACCGCACAATCGACACGCAAGTCGCACGCCTTCGTCGTAAAATTGAGCGTGATCCGCGTTCGCCGAAGGTGATCAAAACAGTTCGAGGGGTCGGATATGTTTTTGCTGCCGACGTCCGCTCTTCATAGGGATTTGCCGTTCAGCACTTCACGCAGCGTCCGTGCCAGTTCTCTTGAACCATATGGCTTGCGCAGAACGCGGTAGTCGGAATTGGTGGCCGTTCTTGGTGGGGCGACTCCTTTTGCGTACCCCGTGACCAGCAAAATTTTCAAGTCCGGCCTGAGTGCCCGTGCTTGAGTAGCAACATCAAAACCAGTCATTCCGCCAGGCATCACGACATCGGACATGATCAAGTCAATGTCTGCTTGTTGCCTGATAATATCCATTGCTTTTGGACCGTCCGGTGCGACAAGAACGTCATAGCCAAGGTCTCTAAGCCGGGTGAGCGTCAGGCGCAGGACCTTGGGGTCATCTTCGACCACAAGGATCTTTTCACCTTTGCCGTTCGCGATCTCATCCAGTTTCTTTTCCTGTATTTTGCGGGCTTTTGCAGTCGTAGTCGGCAAAAGCAGATTGACTGTTGTTCCTTGCCCGATCTCCCCCTGTGTCAGGGATGTTGTCCGCTGCTCTATTTTTCTCTAATTTTCAGGTGGGCGGATTAGGACAATGACATGGGATATTCACTGGAACGAA
>NZ_QJJL01000004.1 GCF_003201935.1 Loktanella sp. PT4BL
CTACCGCCCGCCGGCTCCTGAAGCCATCGTCCAAATGGACCAAGGGCCAATTAGCCACTAACAATCAAATTGGACCACATAGGTGGGGCTGATCAACTCGACCCATTGTCCGAGAGCAGGCGTGGCTTGTGCAGCACCGTCGCCTGATCGCAGCCCGAAGCCTGCAGCGCCAGGTCAAGCGTGTCGGTCACATCGCCTGACTTCATCGTCGTGCAAAGCTTCCAGGCAATGATGTAACGGCTGTAATCGTCGAGTATCGTCGAGAGATAGAACCAGCCCCAGCCGATGACCTTCAGGTAAGTGAAGTCGGTCTGCCACAACTGGTTCGGCCGCGTCGTCTTGTCCCGGAACTCGTTGGCCGCCGACACCACCACATAGGCTGGGCTGTTGATCAGGTCATAAGACTTGAGGATGCGATAGACGGAAGCCTCTGACACAAAATACTTTTCCGTGTCGGTGAACCGCACCGCCAACTCACGAGGCGACAGATCGCTTTCCTTCAGGGCCAAGTCCTTGATCTTCTCGCGCACCGGCCCCGGAATCCGGTTCCAGACCCGTGATGGCCTGGGGCTGCGATCCTCAAGCGCCTCGGGACCACCCGACAGATATCGGTCATACCAGCGATAGAAGGTGGTTCTGGGGATGCCCAGCTTGTCCAGCGTTCGTTTGGTCGGCAGGTGGGACTGCTCAACCAAGCGGATGATCCCCAGTTTCTCGGATGCGGGATATCTCATTCGTCGTCGCCCCCATCCGCGGTCATGCTTTTTTGAGAAGACGCAGCTCTAGCGCCTGCTCGGCCACGACCTCCTTCAGGTCACGGGCCTCACGACGCAGATCCTTGACGTCGGTCGACGTCGCAGCACGCGCCGTGTCGCCCGCCAGGCGCTTCTTCCCAGCCTCGAGGAACTCCTTGGACCAGCTGTAATACAGGCTCTGGGCAATGCCCTCGCGCCGACACAGTTCGGCAATGCTGTCTTCGCCCTTCAGGCCGTCCAGCACGATCCTGATCTTCTCTTCCGCCGAATACTGTTTGCGGGTGGCTCGGCGGATGTCCTTAACGATCTTCTCGCCGTAGCTCTGTTTGGTTCCGGGTTTCTGTCTCATCTTCACTCCTTGGTGGTTACGATGAGCCAGAAACCCTCTCCTATCAATTCAGCCTAATCTGTCCCATTGGCGCTGACGTCAGACAGTTGAAGGAACTTTCAACTTCCTCGTGCCTGTCCATTAGTTCAACACAATACTTATTGCTAGCCAACCGGCTGGAGCAATGGCAAAATGCGACAATCTGCAGATCCAATAACCGTAAACACAACTTCGCCGCTATCGTCATTTGGCAGACAAAAAATGGAAAGAACATCCGTAATTATGCGATTTGAACGAGCGCTCTTGCAGGGTTACTCGATTTGATTGTATCAGATCCAGTCAAAATATCGGTGGTCACCGCCGTATATAATCGAGCCGCCACGGTCGGCGACACTCTGTCTACAGTATCCTTTCAGGACTATCCATTGGTTGAACATATCGTTCAAGATGGAGGTTCCAACGACGGCACGCTTGATACCATCGCAGGACATCCAAACACATCAGCACTCCTGATGAGTGAACATGATCGTGGTATCTACGATGCGATAAACAAGGGCATGTCTCGTGCGACTGGTGATGTTGTCGGCTTGCTACATTCCGACGACGTATTTGCCGACGAAGGTGTCTTGTCGAGAGTAGCCGAAGCCTTTGCCGACCCTGACATCGACTGTATCTATGGCGATCTGCAGTATGTCTCTGCAAGCGACACAACCCGCGTTATTCGACACTGGACCTCTGGCCCCTTCAACCGAAGCAATCTCAAGCGCGGATGGATGCCACCGCACCCTACTTTCTATATTCGTCGCCAACTGCTCGAGAGGCACGGTGGCTACGATACGTCGTTTGAAATTGCGGCAGACTATGATGCCATGTTGCGCTGGCTCTGGTGCCACAGGCTTCGCCCTGCTTACCTCCCCGGCGTCATGGTCAAGATGCGCATGGGCGGCGAGAGCAACCGTTCTCTCGGACGCATCCTGTGCAAGAGCAGGGAAGACTACCGCGCCCTACGGCGCAACGGCGTGGGCGGCATCGGCACCCTCGCCCTTAAGAATTTGAGCAAGATCAATCAATTCAAACCAAGTAAGACCCAAGGACAATGAGCACGACGGACTTGACCTGCCCCGTAGGCCCCTAATTGATAATGAGAGTGTGCGGGTTTGGATTTCATATTCTTGGTCGCCGTTTGGGCTAGCGCGTCATGCGCGGAGCCGACAAATTGCAGAAGCGCTCGGCACACTTGGAGCTGCACAAAAGGGTTACAGGCCCATGTTTGCCTTTGATGACCGACGCCCAAGAATGACACCAAACGAAACCGCAAAAAGAAGCAACGGGAATGTTCGCGCATACGGCCCTGAAACCATGCTGTACACCAATAAGGTCGTCACCACACAAAATAGTGCGGAAATATATTGATCATTCGCCTTCCGAAAAAAATCAAAAGCCCTTGCCCAAAGCATGACCCCGAACAGTATGACAATTGTCCCAATAATCAGACCGAACCCGAGCCAGAGATCCATTATAATGTTATGCGCACTACCAAAGGCTAGGCCTTCCAAACTTTTATGAGGCAAATACCCATACCCCAAAAATGGTCGCTCTAGTATGTATAGGAAGACATTTTGCCAGATTTCGGCACGGCCCGTGCTCGCAGCTGCAATACTTTTAGCCTCAAGAGTTTGACCAATTCTCACAAATATGCCGTATGAATCGCCAGGTAGGTATAAAAAGTGAGAAAAAGTGCCGCCCACCAGAATTAACACCACAATAAGCAAGATACCCTTCATATTCTTCGTTTTGGAGAAAAATAGAACAAAGAGAATACCTGTTGAGAAAGTAATTATGCCCCCCCTAGAACCACTCCAAAACAAAGTCATTGAAGCAATCACAATCAAGAGTAAAAAAATCGGGCGGACACCTTCATTGGGCTTTGTCATGACATAAGCAGTCAACAATGAAAGTGAAATTGTAGAGACCCAGCCCACCGGACGCGGGTTTTCATAGCCGTAGAGTATTGTATTCGCCCCAAATTCTGCGGACAGCTCGGCGAAGTGTTGGGGATCGGTCTGTACAAGCAGCATCGGCACGACAACAAGAGCGGCAGCAACGACAAAAAATTGAAATACTTCTTTTGCACTAACGATGCCGCCCCTGGCAGAGACATAAAACAGCACTGCAACAAGTGTCGTCCCCAAGAGTGATACCAATCCGTACATCGGGTAAAAAAGATCCTGCGCCGAATACATCGTAAATAAAAATGCGTAAATGAAAAACACCAGTATGGACCGGAGGATGAGTTTTTCATTGCGCGATCTCATAAATAATACTGGCACAATGAGAAAAGGCATAGCCGTCAGGATGAAAGCATAGGCCGTCATTGTTACTGTCCAGCTCGAACCTCTATTTTCGTTCGTAAAAAAATCAAAAATAGGTGAAAACAACATGTTGAGCGGTATAAACACGAGGACCAATAAACACAGCGGCTTAAGCAGTCTTTGCGGTGTAAAAGTTGTTAAGTTCTTCATAGATGGTGCCCAGACCTTGGTGACAGCCTGTCTCCAGCTGTGGTTTGCATGTTGCTTAGTCCCGTCTTTCAACTCAACCCCTTGTAATGCCTCGGGCGAAATAAACGTATCGCCAATTTGCGCGATCGCTTCTCGAAAGTGTTTGATCTCATCCGATCAGGATTGTCGCGTGACAACGCAAGTAAAGAAAGCTCTGGGTCTCAGTATCAAGCGTAGGGTGGTGGAGGCTGGCACACTGAACAACAACATAGTCCCGAGACCCTGAGTCACGCACCTGACGTGTAAAGCTGCAGCATGCATTTACGCAGAACTATAAGCCCTGTGACCAAGCCCCCGAGGAGCGCTCTTTGGATTGGAGTCATTGAGGATCGCGTCCGATAGGTTCACGCAAGCATTCTCTAGCGCCTTTTTTGTGGCGAAGACTACCCAGGGATGGGTCTTTGCAAAACGGGTTACCGCCATCACAGCGGCGGCGATGCGACCTACCCACACCAGCGACAAAACAAAAGAGTGCAGCTTACCGAGAGAGTGGATACGCAACTCTCTTCCCAGCAGCGTTTCAATATCAAGAATTTCACTCGGAAATAGCTTTGTGGTGGCCGAGAACGGCCAGACAACTCAATTGCGCGCGTCTGCTATCTTACCAACATCCATCCGCAAACGGTAGTTGCTTGCTGCGGAGAGTAAAAAAGCGAAGGACCCAAAAAACAGCGCCAAAAAGAGCAGCACGGCAAGGAACACAGCAAGATTATTATCCCAAAGCAACACCGCTACGATCTGCGGCGTGACTACGAACGGCGCGAGGACCAGTGTGGTGAGTGGATTGGTAATATTGCGATGGCCACGGCCGATGAAGCAAATCTCGATGGTGCGCATGACGAGCTGGTGGGCATGGAGGCGATCAGGCATCATCGGGTCCTTGTGGCCGCGGCGTCTACGGTACATCGCCAATAGCGTATCAGCCAAAGGCCAAAACAGCGTCAAAAGGATGGCCCATGGTGAGACGCCCGGCACGTTCAGAATGACGGCGATACCAAACCAGCACAGCACAAACCCAAGCGTATAGGCCCCGGCGTCGCCCAAAAAGATCAACCCGAAAGGGAAGTTGACAATGAAGAAACCAAAGGTGACAGCGGCGAGCATCATGCTCAGGGTAACCATCGCTGTGTAACCTCCCTGATGCGCAATCAGCGCAATTGCGACGGAAGCGGTGATGGCTGTCATCGACGCAAGGCCATTCACTCCGTCTATCAGGTTAAAGCCGTTAGAAACGCCCGCCGTGATCAGCAACGTGAAGGGAACCCCGATGAACCAGTACTGCAACAGATGGTCGACAAAAGGGGCGCCTATTCGTGGCAACCAGACTTCCAGTAAGACAACAACAATCAGGCTGGTCGCAACGACTGCAACCAAGCGCAGCCTTGGCGAGACATGGAAACCAACGTCCTCTCTCAAACCAACCATGAACAAGAGTGATGTCGCCACAAGAAACTGAAAGTAACTCTGCGAAGCGATGTCAGGTGCAAAGAGCATACTGCATGCCAAAGCCCCAAAAATTGCGATGCCGCCCACGCGTGGTATTAGACCGTCATGCATTGCCTGCACTGCATTCATGTCGTCATGTCGACCACCCAGCCTTGGGATAAACCGAGCCAGTACGATCAGCGCGCCGCAAATCAGCATGCTCAGTATCGCAAGATAAGCAAGATGAGGTTGGAGGAACTGCTCCAGATCCAATTTCATGCAACTGTTCCATTATTCGTGTGAATCATACTACAGCTTTGCGTTGTGTTGGATTTATTGAACTAGTCAATTTGGCACAAGTTCACGCGTGATTTTTTCGGGTTTTCTGGTTTGAAGTTGCTCGAATGACGCTATTGGCGCCAGGGTATCTTGCTTGCGAGCCCACTACCCTTTTCATCACAACGCACCAAGGCCGGCGCAGCTCATTGTTTCACCGCTTATGGTGGCTTCCTTTCCAACCCAATCTGCCCCAATGTTCACCTGCACCAAACACGGGGCCAATAAAATGATCCTGATATAGATTGTATTTGGCGACAAGACGGGCCACTGCATCGACGTCAAGGAGCAGTTCTTCGCAGGCTATGGCCAATCGCGGCAAATGGGTAATGCCGTCAAAACCCGCAGTCAAACAACGCTGGATTCCAGTTGCAATGCATAGACCTTTGGGTCGCAGCGTTTGTGACGGGTGAACCGAGGCGGCGGCGATAAGCCGACACCCCAAACCCGTTGTCAATCGCCCGATTTATAGCTGTAGCGAGCATTGTAGGCGTAGGCATAACCGCCGCGTGCCCGCGCACTCTTGGGATCGAAATCATTGAGGATCGCGCCAGAAAGCTTTACGCCCGCATTCTCAAGCGTCTTTTTCATAGCCATGACTTCTCCGGGATGCGTCTGACCGAAACGGGTAACAGCAATCACTGCACCAACGGCGCGGCCAAGCACGACAGGGTCGGTGACAGCCAAAACTGGTGGCGCATCAATGATAATCAGGTCGAAGTCTCCGTCGAGGGTCTTGATCAGATTGGAGAGGTCTTCCCGCATCAACAGTTCGGAAGGGTTAGGCGGGAATGGTCCACTGGAAAGAACGGTGAGGTTTTTCACCTCTGTTGTGATCAGCGCGGAGCTGAGATCAACCTCACCCGAGAGCACCTCGGCGAGACCGGGATGAGTTCTAGGGATGTCAAAATACTTGCGCTGCTGACCGCGTCGCATGTCCGCGTCAACAAGGCAAACCTTCTGCCCCGACTGTGCCGCGACCACGGCGAGGTTTGCGGAGATGAAGCTCTTTCCAACACCGGGTGCTGGACCGGTGAAGACGACAGAACGCGTTTGGGCATCAAGCATGCCAAAGTGCAGTCCCGTGCGCAGTGATCGCAATCCCTCAACGAAAAGATCTTGTGGCGTATCCAGTGCTACGAGAGGGAGAGATTTTCTTCCTTTTGCAGATTTCAACCCCGATGATTGCCGGTTGAGTGTTGCAAAGACAGGAAGCCCCATCGCCTCAAGATCCTGGCTACCGTCGACAGTTTTGCGCAGATAACTCCTCGCCAATACAGTCCCAGCGCCGACAAGCAGACCTAAGAGGCTGGAAAGCGCAAGAATGATGGCCTTGCGTGGCGCTACAGGTTCTTGAGGTGCGCGCGCAGTGTCAACGATGCGGACATTTCCGATATTGCTTGCTCTGAGCACCCTCAGCTCTTGGGCGCGGTTGCGCAGCTGGACGAAGACTTCTCGCGCGAGTTCGAGGTCCTGCGTCAGGGTCAGCACTTCGCGCTGTGTGGCTGGTAGCGCTCGCACCTCCTCGCGCAGCGCAACGAGTCGCTCTTCGATCCGCGCCCTATTGGCCAGCAATCTGCGATATTCTGGGTGGTTAGGCGTATAGCGCTCTGCGACCTCTTCTTCGAGCCCCGCGAGATCGATGAGCTCGGCCTCAAGCGCCCGTATTTGCGTCAGAAGCGCTTCACCTTCAGCCCCAAGAGAGATTGTCTCCTGAGCCTCACGGAAACTGGTGAGTGCAACTTCCGCCTCCTGAACGGCCTCGCGCGCGGCTGGCATCTGGCTTTCCACAAACGCGAGACTACTCTCGGCTTCTGCGGCACTACGGTCAGCATTTTGCGACAGATAGGCTTGTGCAATTGCATCAAGGGTTCGGCGCGCTGTCTCCGGCGAACCCGACTCGAACGTCATTCTTAAAATGCCAGAATTGCGACCCTGCTCGGATATGCTGAGATTGTCTGTCACACGTTCGATCGCTTCCAGCTCTGGAAGTTGCTCCAGGACAAATATGCGTCCAGCCTCTCCTTCAAGGGTGCCAACCCGGACCGTAAAGCCTATTTCTTCGGCGAAGACAGGTTCGCCGACCTGCCCCCGCAGTTCCTGTCCGTTCGGGAGTGTCAGAACAAAGCGGCCCTGCCCCTCCGACGTGAGGTAAATCTCCTCCCCCAGCCAAGCGGGAGGAACGTCAAGAAGGTCAAGACGAATGGCGTCGCCTGGACGCGCAAAACGCGTCAGGAAGTCCCACTGAGGAAGTGGAATATCTTGCGTCGCAAGCAAGTGACCGATCAATGGCGCCGGGAGTGGCTTGGCGTCCCAATCAAGATTGAGACGCGAAATGGCACGTCCGACCACCATACGAGACCTGATGATCTCGATCTCGGTGACGGCGCGTGGGCTGTCCCCTGAGAGGTCTGCCAGGCCCTCTGGCAGACCCAGTTGACCAGCTTTCTCTTCAAGTTGGAGGAGCCCGTCGGCCTGATATATAGGGGGTGTGTTGAAAATGTAAAAAAGACCGACCAGAGCGCCGAAGAAAACGAATGCCATGATCCTGATTTTGCCCGCCCAGAGTCGCGCAAAGAGGTCAACGAGATCAATTTCGTCGTCACGGTTCGCGTCACTCTGGGTTTGCAGCTGTTCGGTCATCGGTCACTCCGCATTCTTGGGCGACAGGCGTAACACCCAGGCCATCGTGGCTTCTTGAATGAGTGCAAAGACGTATTCGTGAAACTCCCGGCTCTGACGGTACGGATCAGGGATATCCGCGTCGCCCGTCCAGCGGCTTAGGCGCATGACGCGTCCAGATAGCTCCGGTGCAATCCGCTCAATCTCACGCTTATGACCGGCCTCAAGTACCAAAATGAGATCATACTGCTCGCCTATTTCACGGGTAAATTGTCGCGCCACGTGGTCTCCGACAGTAACGCCGGCGGCCTCCGCGACTGTGCGCGCCGTCGGGTCAACGTCACTTCCGACCACCGCTCCAATGCCGGCAGAGGCGACAGTGTGATCTGGAAGATGCGCGCTTAAAATCGCCCCGGCGATCGGAGAGCGACATATGTTGCCCACGCAAACAGTCAGGATACTCTTCATCTCACATCAGAGCCCTTCAACAGTCGTATTCGTCGTATTGACTGCACCCACTGTCGGCAGCAAACCCAGTATGGTGTCGTTCCAGCGCTGACGCGGTGAGCGGGTCACGTATACGACGTCACCGGGCTCCAAGCTGAAACGGGTGCCCAGCAGGAAGCCTGCGGGCGATTCCACAGAAAGCTGGAAAACGGTCATCTTGTCACTGCCGCCACGGAATACAAAGATACCCCTCGCATCGGCGCGCAACTCGTCGAGCCCGCCCTGGCGCGCAAGCGCTTGGGTCAGTGACAGCGCTTCGCCCGCGAGGTCGATGCCGGAAGGACGTCCTACCTCACCTAAGACAAAGATCTCTTGGGGGGCTCTTGTCGGCACAAAAACCACATCTCCAGAGCCAAGCATCGGATTGTTCGACACCATCCCGCGCTCAAGAAAGCCCTCGAGGTCAACACGGTATGAACGTCCGTTACGCTGAAGTGTGACCCCCGCAGGGTCAGCCTCTGGGTCAAGGCCACCCGCAGCATTCACAGCATCGATCAGGGTCAAGGGAACAGTCGTGAGGGGGAGCCTCTGCGGTGCGGCAACGGCACCGGTGATGTTGATCGCTTGCGAATTGAATGCCGCTACGCGGACCTCAAGCTGCGGATCAGCAATGTATTCTGCCAAGCCGACCATGAGGTTGGCACGTATTTGCTCGGGCGCAAGTCCCGCAGCCTGCACCTGCCCCACGAACGGGTAAAAGAAGGTCCCGTCTGACTGTACACGGAAACCGGTCTCCGCAGCGCTCCGCTGTGGACCGGCCGGCATGGTAAGCTCAGGATGGTTAAAGACCAAAACGCTCAATATATCGCCTGGACCTACCCTGTAGTTCCAATTCGCCGGACCGGGCAGACTAGTCCTTTGCGGTGGCGACACGTCTCGATTGAAGGTTGCAATATTCCCCTCGTCGAGCCGAACGAGTGATACGCTTTCACCTATTTCAGCCTGCTTCGCAGATGTAACTGGGAAGCTGCTTGAACCGTCAGCACAGGCCGACAGCCCGAGACCACAGATGAAAGCAATCAGGAAACGCATTTGAACTCCAGGCACCTCAATTAATGATCGCAATCGACCATGATCATTTAGATCGACGCTGTAACGTCGCCACCTAAAGCGAAGGAAAGCGCACCCCCTGAGAGCGCGCTTTCTTCATTTCAGAAGCTTCCAATCATAGCAAGAATACAAAAATTTGTATCATTTATGTGTGTCGCAAAGCGGCCAAAAATCTGGGCTTCTTAGCTTATCTTGCTCTGTAACTGATCGAGAAACTCTATTAGCTACCGCCACCTGAATCGCCAGCGGCTACAGCGATCAGAACAGCAAGGATAGCCACTGGGATCCAAATGGATCCCGAACCGGCAGGTTCTTCCATGACGACTGGCGCTGGCACTTCGGCTTCAACGATCTCATCCATAAGACCACCGGCGCTTGCGGTAGATGCGGCAGTTGCCATAATCACGGCTGCTGACAAACCTTTAATATTCATAATTCTAGTGTCCCTTCTGGTTGCGTTATGTATTCTTAGACATGGGTAAGGCAAAAGCCATGCGTTTGCAATTACTACATTAAACTTCAAAGTATTTGTATATCCACTGCCCCCACCCTTGGAGAAACCCACTGGCGCGACTGCCAGATCATTCCCGCCGCGTCGATCCAGTAAAGGTTCCTGAAACCACCAGCATCCCCGGTGCAGGTCTCGCTGATCACACGGGTTTGGTGTTTGCGCTGAAAAATTTCGATCGTTTCACTGCGAAGAACCGCAATGTTGCAGGCGTATTCACTGCGGATGATCTGGTCTTCGCCATTCAGATAGTCATGGACCCGCACCGTGCGGCCCCTACCGCTAACGACCGATCGATAGACCAGCCCGACATCTGCGCCCATCAGGTCATTGCCCAAACCACGGGTTGCTACGAGGATCCCGTCATACAACGTCAGGCTGACATCTTCATCCGAGACCCACGCGATCAAGTCACCATTCCTTGACGTGCGTGCAAAAACCGATGCCAGTTCTTCACTCACAGGCGCAAAGAGCAACAAATCATTTGGGGCCGTGTCGATCATTTCCCTCGTTAATACCTCTCTTGGGTCCGTCTTCTCCTCCCAGAAATCAGACCCCGCGTTCGCAAGCCCCTCCAGAACACGCACACTGGGTTGGTTCTGCGCCAGCGGGCCGCAAGCAGTGACGCCCAAGAGCGCCATGATCAGGACTAACGTTCTCATCTCCAAAACCGCCCCCAGCTTTCCTGCAAGGCGACAACATGGCCGCCGCGCACCGTTTCGTACAAACGGCCATCAACGTTCAGGCGCGCGCCACCATCACGGCTCAGAGATGACAAGCGGACATCCACCTGGTCACGCGTGGCATTGCCGAGGGCCCAGTCCAGCGGAATCGTCAACTGAATACCCTTATCAAAGGACCCCTCACCGAAATCGTCAAAGGGGACATCGGTCAACGTGGCATAGGCCCCGACGCGCCACCCATTCGCAAACTCGCGATCAAGCGCAAAGGTCGCACCCCAATCACCGGCAAGGTAGCGGCCGACATCGATCCTGCCGTGGAAATCGTTTTCAAAATCATAGTAGACTGAGCCATGTCCCGTCACGACATCGTAGACACCGTCCAGTTCGGGGAAATCCTGTGCTCCGAAACCAAGGTCATAGTCACGTTGCACGACGTAGTTGAGCTCAGCACCAAGCGCCACGCGGCTGTCGACAGGTTTCCAAAGCAACTCGGTCGACGCCCCCGCGAACATCTTTTCAAGATAGCCAAGTGAGACGCGGCTATAGAGCGCGCGGCCGGGCCGTTCGTACCAATGCAGCGCCAGGTCTTCGATCCCGATTTCGCCTGCCTCTCCGTAGAGCGCCACATTCCGCCGGACCGGTTGGAGTGTTGAATCCGAGACACGTGCATCCGAACGGTTTTCGGAAATCCGGTAGCGCGCGGTCCCTTCAAGGGTGAGATTGGGCAGCAAAGCGTAGCGCAGATCAGCCTGCAGCCCGTATTCGCCACGCAACGGGTCTGACCCGTCAAACAACTGGACCGCGTAGTAAGGGGAAAGGCCCCATTCAAACGCACTGGCCTGCATATTCAATGGAGCCTGTCCAACTTCCGCTGGCGCCTCCGCAAAGGCCACCTGTGCGAGGCTTCGTGCTGCCGCATTGGGGCGGTTTTCCAGCGCCTCCATATCGGATCGCCGGATCGAAACGGTCGATAGGGGCAAACCTGCACCGGTCGGCTCAAGCACGAACATCTCAACAGACGGTGGCATGGTTGCGGTAAGCACCCGCGCGACACGGCCCAGCGCCTGCGCTTCGGCGCGGTATGTTTCGTTTTTAAAACGCACACGAACAGTGCTGCCGGAAAAGACAAGGCTCTGCAAAACCACGCCCTCTGCCAAGAGCGCAGCAGCGGTCGCGTCTTCCAGCGCAGGCGCCACTGGCACCACCACACTGTCAGACCCGATACCAGACGCAGTGCGCGTTCGCACTGACACAGGTACCGGTGCGGCCTCAAATCCACTGCGCGCGACACGGTCCTTTGGATCAATGACAAGCGTTGCGGAAAAACCGATATCACTGCCTCCTAAGGCGTAGGCGCTGAGAATATAATCTGCATTCGGCGCATAGCTGAGACCAAAATTGAAAGGTGTCTCACGCTCCACCACCCCCAGGCTTGTCTCGCGCGCATATCCGTCGCTGGAATATTCCGCAGTCGCGATCCAATTGTCACTAAACCGCCACTCAGCACCGCCAAAGAAAGCTGCGTCCCCTCGGAAAAACTGATCAAACGACGGCTTGCCACCAAAGCCAAAGTCTAGCGCTGGACGCTCGATAAATGCATCGCTTACAACACCAAGCGGGTTCTCAAAGCCACCCTCGGTTGCCAGACGACCCCAACCGAGTCCGACCGTTGCCCTCAGCTGCGGCGAAAGCGTCTTGCTCGCCACAAGGTATTCACCGCTATAGACACCTGTTCCCATAAAATCGCGCAAACCAATGGCAACCGCAGAACGCAAGCTGCCCTCGGTCAGGAGCTGATAGTGCAGATCAAAACTGCGATCATAGAGATCATCTGTCCCCGGACCACCCCATTCCGCGAGCCGTGAATAGCGAAACGTACCACTAAACCGTGGAGTCACTTGAAAATTGAACGACACCCTTTGCTGGTTCTCAAAACCGCCGAGCGTCATGCCTATCTCTGCATCTGGTCGCACAAACGCCGAGGGCATTTCGATAAGACCTGGGGTGCCGTAAAGTGAATAGCCGCTGCGCCACTCCTCTGCGGCTCCATCACTCGCAGCGAAGGCACAAAAGGCCAGAGTAGTTAGTTGAATGGATCTCTTCATCGCCTCGTTTCGCTGCCCCGCAAGTTCAGACATAGCCCAATGTCGCATCTGTTCTTTTTTCTTGCGTCCGTTTTTACGCAACGTTCCATTCAATAGCCAATCTTAAACCAAAGCCTTAGTCCAGTTATGTTCCAGGTGCGACACGCGCGGCACGGTATCCTTTCAAAGCTCATTTCCGGTGAGCAGTTTTTCAGCCTTGCCAGCGCCACTCACGTCTCTCGAAATGCTCGGACGAAATAGTCGGCAAGCGGCTTAATCAGGAACTGAAGCGGGCTGCGATCCAGTGTGCGTGCAAACGCCTGCACCGGCATGCCGGGGATCAGTGTCATTTCCTCAGGCAGGCGGTCCATCTCGCCTGCCGCAAGCTCGATCTCGGCGCGGTAATACGAAAGCCCGGAATTTTCATTCTGGAACGCATCGGCGGACACCAGCGTGACCGTGCCATTCAGTTCAGGCGTGCGGCGCTGATCAAAAGCCGAAAACCGCAAAGTGACCTCTTGGCCGACATAAATCTGGTCGATGTCTGTCACCTGTACCTGCGTGGCGATCACAAGCGGGCGGTCCTGCGGGATCAGGAACAGCACTGGATCCGCGGCGCGGATCACCGATTGCGGCGCAAAGACCTGCAAACCATACACAATGCCCGAGACCGGCGCGCGTATATCCAGCCGGTCAAGCTGGCGACGCAGCGTGCGGCGACGCTCGGACAGTTCCAGCTCGTTGAACTCCAAATCACGCAACCGCGTGATAGCCTCCTCGCGGCGCGTCGATGACAGGCCAAGCACTTGCAACTCGATCTCTGTTATCCGTTCGGCAGCCTGAGCAGATTGTGCCGTCAATTCGCCGACCCGCCCGAGCAGGCTCGCTTCTTCACGTTGTAGCGCAAGCACCCGACTTGCTTGGGCAAGGCCACGGTCAAAAAGGCTTTGTTGATCTTCTAGTTCTTTGGCGATCAGATCACGCTGGGTAGACAGCGCCTCTTGCTGCGCACTGATCCCTACTAGCTGGCTGGCAACTTGCGCGCGTTGCTGGCTGAGCTGCTCGATCGCACTTTGGTTGGTTTCCAGGCGCGCGCGGAACAAACGTTCCTGCCCTTCCATGAGTTTTTGCACTTCCGGCGTCGCAACCTCGGTCAGGATCGGGCTGAATATCAGTTCCGACGCATCATCCCTTTCGGCCTCCAGACGCGCACGGCGTGCCAGAATCTCAAAAAGCTGGCCCTCGACAATGGCAAGTTCCGATTGCAGGATCGTCGGATCCAGCCGCAGCAGCAGATCTCCGGCCTGCACCGCATCACCTTCATCAACGATGATCTCGTCGACAACGCCACCATCAGGGTGCTGCACGACTTGCCTATTGCGGTCTACCTCAATTTGACCGGTCGTAATCACCGCACCTGAAATTTGCGCCATGACCGACCAGGTCCCGAAACCACCAACAAGGATCAGTAACGCAAGACCACCAATCATAAGATGCTTGTTTGCTGACCAGCGCTTGGCGACATTCTCAATCATGACACGCCCCCGCCTTTGCCAGTGCTACGTTGAATTTCGCCATGGTTCTTGACCATCTCGGCAAGAACCGCGTCTTTCGGACCGAAGGCCCGTCTTGTGCCATTCTCGAGCACCAGCAAGAGATCACATTCCTGAATAGCAGACGGCCGATGTGCCATGATGAAGACCACTTTACCGTCGGCTTTCAGCGCCTTGATCGCCTTGTTCAGTGCAAGAGACCCGTCATTGTCGAGGTTCGAGTTGGGTTCGTCCAAGACAACCATCACCGGATCGCCATAAAGCGCCCGCGCCAGACCGATCCTTTGAATCTGACCGCCCGACAACCGCCCGCTACTCGATGACACACGGGTATCATAACCGTCCGGCAATTTGAGGATCATCTCATGGGCGTCAGCGGTTTTGGCAGCAATAATGACCTTGGCATCATCAGGTGCCATCGACATCCGTGCAATGTTTTCCTTGATTGTACCGTCAAAAAGATGAACGCGTTGCGGCAGATAGCCGACATGCTGGCCAAGAACATCCGGTTCGTATTGGTCAAGTGCCGCACCATCGAGCCGGATCTTTCCAACCGCCGGTGTCCAGACACCTGTCAGAATACGCGCAAGCGTCGATTTGCCTGCACCCGACTGACCAATCACCCCAACGGCCTGCCCCGGCGAGACCGCAAAGCTGACCCCGCGCAACGATGCCTGCTGTTCGCCCGGTGGAACAGCAGTGACCTGATCGGCGACAATCTTAGCCAAAGGTTTCGGTAGTTCAGTACGCTGCTCGTCTTCTGGCACTTGCCCGAGAAGCTCGGACAAGTTGCGCCAGCTTTCGCGCCCCCGCTGGAACACGGCCCATTGTCCCACGAGCTGTTCAATCGGTGCCAGCGCGCGTCCAAGCAGGATGGACCCCGCGATCATGGCACCGGGTGACAATTCATTGATCAACACAAGGTATGCACCGAGACCGAGCATCGCAGATTGTAGAAACAGCCTAAATGACTTGGTGATCGCCGTGAATGTACCCGACGTATCTGCGGCATCAATGGCTGTATCCAAAGACTTGCCACGCGCGAGTTGCCAACGATCAAATGCAGCGCCCCGCATGCCGAGGGAATGCACCATTTCACTCTCACTGCGAATTTGAGTGCCCAATTGGTTTGAAGCGAAACTCGCTGCGTTTGCGGCTTCCATAGGTTTGCGCGACCTGAATTGGTTGAGCAAAGCGACAATCAGAAGGACCACCGCCCCGACGATCGCCAACAGACCCATCAAAGGGTGGAAGATAAAAATGCCAAAGAAGAAGAGCGGCACCCATGGCAAATCAAACAGCGCCATCAGTGCAGGTGATGTAATCAGGCGCTGAACAGCTTCGAGATCACGCAAGCCCGTTGCCGCCTCACGCGGCGCCCTGTTCAGCGTCGTCGCCTTGAGTACAGCGCCAAAGACCCGCCGGTCCAAATCGGCCTGAAAGCGGGCGCCCACACGCCCCATGACACGGCCGCGCACAAAATCAAGAATACCCATCATCGCGTAAAGGAACGCCACCAAAACGGACAAAGCGAGCAATGTTTCAAAGGACCGCGAGCTGAGCACACGGTCATAGACATTGAGCATGTAGAGTGGCCCAGTCAGCATGAGCAGGTTCACAAAGAAGCTGAAAACTGCGACTGCCCAATACAATGAACGGCTTTTCTTGCGCGATTCAGCAAGCTCCGCTCTGCCGCGAACTGAGGTTTCAGTAGACATTTGTTATTGATTACCTCGATGGCCCCTGCCCGCAGATACCATAAGGCCTAATCAAATAGACACAATTGCATTGTGAACGTCTTATTCAGTTAGCGCATGCCTAGACATAAGGTCAGATCTTATAGCCAAATTTGGCGGTTGTGGCGAAAGAGACGACCGATAGGAAGACCTTGGGGCAACGATCATAGCGGTTTGGGACACGTCACAAGCCCTTGGGAGCGGGCAGCAAACACGCCGTCAGAACCTTCGTGACAAAGCGTAAATCCGCCGCGCATCATGCCCCGCCAAAACAATAGGACTGTCAGCATTGCGATCCTCATGACCGCATTCATAGAAACCATCCGCCTAATTGAAGCCATCCAGATCAGGTTCGCAGATTCAAGTTTAGGACGATCAGGCAGATGTATGATTTATCACCCATTGATGTATGAAATTCATACCAGTGATGTTATAGACTTAGATAATTGTCTAAAAGTTGCAGAAGTTAATAAAAACTACACATCGAACATGTGTAGTTTGTGTTCGGTGCGTAGTGAGTGGGTGTAGTGAGTAGTCGCATCCAATCGATGTGTTTAACGAGTGTCTGTTTGTGCCTTCGGGCATATGTTTGATTTGATGGTGCCTTTTGGTGTGTGAGACCAATGGCGCCGTCGAACACAAAAAAACAGTAGTGCGTATCTGGTTTCCGATTGGTTCACCGACGATCGCTTATCTAATGTTACAGGACAGTGCTTTGTGAGAGCACTGTCCTTTATTTTGGCTGACTGTCATACGATAGAAGTGTTTCAAGGTGTTGAGTCCCGGCATCACGCAGCTACACGGACTTAAGTTGATCCGCGCTCACTCTGACGCGTGTTTGCCCGCCCATAATGTCCATCAAAACCCAAATGCGCCGGTCGGGCTCAATGGACTGAACCTCTGCGGCGAAACTGGCGAAGGCGCCTTGCGTGAGCACGACACTATCCCCTGGTTTCGGCACTGTCAGTGGTAGGAGCGTTCCATTATCACTGCAGCGCTCCATAAGATGAGCAACAATGTCATGCGGTACCGCAGCCGGCGCGTTGCCAAAGCTTACAAGTTTGGTGATGCCCGTTGTCGCATTAATCTTGCGCCATTCACCATCCGCAGTGGCGATCGCCACGAAGATATAGCCAGGAAACAGCGGCCGCTTGGTTGTGACGAAACGCCCTCTTTTTTGAAGCGTGACGTCTTCCAATGGCAGGAACGTCCGAAAACCCTGCCGCTGGAGGTTCTTCTGCGCGATATGACTGCAGTTCGGCTTCAACTGTGCGAGAAACCAAGCCGTGTTTCCGTCGTGAGACGTCATAGTGATCTCCCGTTGGTGTCGCATCTGTTATCGCTGAACTTCGCGCAAAGGCAAGGCGGCTACCAAGCGTCATGCCCGTCAACCGACATGCAAATGTGATTTGGTAGGCATCTCGTTTCCTGTAGGTGGACGGATCCGGGCACATCAGACCGGTGATCAAGACGATGCAAAAGCCCAAAACACGTGGTTTCTGCCATGACTTATGTACGCTCAATATCTCGCAGCGTAATTGGGTTTCAGTTTAAAATGACAGACCGGTTCGCGATGGCCCAAGCGAAATGGGAGGCATGGAAACGCTGGACAGCACCATGACCAGTGTTCAGCGACACTTGCGCCTGCCCCCTCACTCCCAGACATTATGCTCGGCATGTTCGAGGTAGCGCACAAGCACGTTTACAGATTTCCATCCACCTGCGCGCATAATCGCTGCGGTATCAAATCCATTTTTGAGGAGGTCCTGTGCTGCCCCAACACGCATCGAGTGACCACTGAACGCTGCAACGTCTGACGCATCGAAGCCAGCGCGCTGCGCAGCAGTCTTGATCACTCTTTTAACCGTCGTCGTGCTGAGGTCGCGGTTTATTGGCTGTGACTGGTAGATGGGACAGAAAAGCCATTCGATATCTGTCCCTTTTAAGGCCACCCACCTGCGCAAGAGCCGCGCAGTTGTGAGGGACGTGAAAGCAATTCGCCCTGCTCCAAATTGATCAGCCTTGCTCCTCCGGATAAGCACCCGCAGCGTCCCATCGGGCCGATCTTCAATGTCGTCGTTCTTGAGTGCGACAAGTTCCGACCGCCGCGTTAGCAACTCGTAGCCAAGTGATAGCATCGCACGGTTACGTAGGCCCAAAACCGTATCAGGCTCACTTTCGATGAACCGCGTGAGGTGATCATGTGTGAGCCCCTTCGCTTGCTTTGGCCGCACCGGTTTGGCACGCTTCACACGGCGCATAGCAAGGTTGATGTCTTCGTCATAGGTGGGGTCCGGCAGGCGGAGCAACCTGTGGACTTTTCTGATCGCGTAGAGACGGCGGCGCACCGTTGACGGCATCAATTCCCTGCCCTGATCTTCGAGAAAGCGACACACTGTTTCAACCTCAGCAGGGAACGGATTCACACCTTGCGTGTGGCACCAACCCTCAAATGCCTCGACATCGGCATGATAGCTACGCATAGTCGCTGGTGCATATGCGCCGTCAAGACGGTTGAATTCTACGCGCCAGTCGGGGACAGTAGAACTTAAAGGGCATTTGTTGTACATAATTGTCCACATTAGGGACATTATTGGTGTTGTCAATGATTACAGGTCAGCAAATAAGAGCTGCAAGGCATGCGCTTAGGTGGTCGGCAGATGTTCTGGCCCAAGCGGCAGGAGTAAATCCGAAAACGATACGACGTATTGAAGCCACTGACGGCCTCCCTGACTCGACAGTTACAACGTTATTCAAACTGAAAACCGCACTTGAAGCTGCCGGTATCGAATTCATCGGCACACCTGACGATGGCCCAGGCATCCGGATCCACGCGAAGCCAGATCGCAGCGTATAGGAACCTCTTTTGATCACCGCCTCATCTTTACGACCCGGAACGCGGAAAGCGCTTGCCTACGGACTTACCGCAGTCCTTGCGTTCGTGATTGCGGCGCTCACCCTACTCCCACTTCCCGCGCCGCCTCTTGCGATTGACGGTGGCGACAAAGTCTATCATTTCATAGCCTTTGCAGGCCTGATGCTGCCGGTTGCAACGCTGCGACCGAAAGCGCTTGTCTGGATGATCCCGGCGGCTTTGCTCTTTGGCGCCAGCATCGAGGTCTTACAGCCTTTCGTGAATCGCAGTCGGGATCTGGCGGATTTCTTTGCAGATGCCGCTGGCGTTCTTGCTGGCTCTGCACTTGGTGCAGCCCTGAATCGGTTCTCTTAGGAACCACTGTGACACTTGATCAGATGGTGTCCGCTACACTGTTTGTGGGCTGGTGGATTGACGCAGATAGTCCAGCAACGGTGACTCGCGCAACAATCGAAAGACAATTTTCAGTATCGTATCCAAAAGAGCACCAAATCATTGGTAAAATTTGATTTTAATACGTAATTCTATTTAATGGACTGCAATATCTTGGTTCGAGATATTGTTTGTTGCGACGCGGTTGAGTGAGTACCGCGCGCGGCAGTGTGCCTTAGCCCGCCGTTTTGTGGCGGGCTGTTGTAGTTGGTAGTGTGTTATGATCCAGAACTCAGACTTTTCTGATTCCTGTTTGCTGCAAAAAGTTGCGGCCCAATGTGGCCAAGCGGCAGCCAATCCAAAAGCGCCAGCGAATGCGGCCGAGGGGTCATGGTACCTGCCGGGTTTTGGTACTGGCGCGCGTGTCGCGACTGCATTCGGCTATGTGCCGGTTGAAGCATTGCGCCGCCGCGATCCAATCAAGACACGGGATGGCCGCTTCCTGCGGGTTGCCCATGTTGACACAGTCCGGCTTGATCGGCGCTACCTTCTGACGCATCCAGAGGCGCAGCCCATCGCGATCCGAAAGAACGGGTTGGCGCCATCAATGCCTAGCCAAGACATCCTGATGTCCGGGGCTCAGAAGATTTCACCTCTGGGGCGCTTTGATCAGGTGACTTGCAAAGTCGCGGCAGATTACATCGCACTCGGCAGGGCGGAACGGAGACTTCACGGGCATTTCACGTACTATGTGTTTCACTGTGGCGAGCCGTGTACCGTGAATATCAATGGTATCTGGATCGATCTGGACCCCAGTAGCCTTAGAACACCTCAAGACTAATGCCGTCACCAGTGTGGTGTGATTTTAATCCCTGGCAACTAGAGAGCCTTTGCATACCTGACCTGCCACTGAACCTTCATCCACCCGGAACCACAGCCCTTTGGGTTGATACGCCGATTGGCGCAGTTTGAGCAATCGACATCCGCGCGTAGCTTTCAGTAGGCGTAGCGCGGCTGTCGGTTGCGATCATGAAGTGTTTGGCGAATGCCTTGGGTGTCTGAAAACCAAGCGCCGAATGCGGTCGTGTTTTATTGAAGTTAGTTGCCTAGGCCCGGATCACGGCACGGGCATGCGCCATGTTCCGGAACATGGTCTCGTTCAAAAGCTTATCGCGCGTGCGCCCGTTGAAACTCTCGACAAAACCGTTCTGCATTGGCTTGCCGGGGCGGACTCTCATTCCAAATGGAGGAAAAATCCTGTGGCAGGTCAGAGGCCCAGACCCCTTTGGACTAGGTCCTCTAGAAAGCGAATGACCGCTCCGAACATGAGTTCGGAGCGGTCATAAGAGGAGGGTGTGTGTGAGTAGTGGTTGTCGGTGTGAGTAGTGGTTGTCAGTGTGAGTAGTGGGTGTGTGAGAGATGGAAGAAGAGTGTCTTTGTTTGATATGATGTAAACAGCTTTGACAGTCATTTATGAGAAGATTGAGGCGCTGACGTCTAAATTTGTTCGAAAAAATATGAACTTGTTGAGGGCCTGACCTGATGTTCGCAAAATACCCCAAGCCTGACGCTGTGACCAATGTGTTGAGGTATATCAGTCGTAGGCACCTACATTGATTGCCTGCGGAGCGCGCTTAGCGGCTCCAGACCAATCGTTTCCAGCCTTGATGCGTGACCGTTTCTTACTCCAGATGTTCCTTGCCACGTCTCAGGGTCTCGCGCACATGGGCTGTGAAGGCCCTGCTCTCGGCTGTGTAGAGCCCGTGTTTTAGCGCATTCTGATTACCCATTGGCGCGCCGGATCCTGCGGCACCTCCGTGCATACGGCAGCGGGTCTTGCCCTGAACGGCCGGCGACATGCAGAGCGTGCCTTTGCGGGTCTTCGCCCCACACCGAAGGCTTTGTCGCATGGCGTGCGTATTTCGCTCGTGTGTCATGGATCAGATTGACCTCGCCGCACCTTTTTCTTTTTCGCCGGCTCAATGTCTGGCAAGGGTTCGGTCGGCACCTGCGTCACGCTCGTGGATGTCGACACCTTTGATCGAGACGTGCTTTTGTCGGTCTCGACATTCCCCACAATCGCCTGCCCGCCCGACTCGACATTGACATACTCGACAGTCACTTTCTGCTGTCCCTTGCCCCGATGCTTGTCCAGAGTTGCTAACTGCTTGGTGTAAAGCGCCATGAGCTTTTCAGCATGCTTGAGATTGATATCACGCCCCTCAAACGTCTGGCCTTGCACAGCAGCTCTTCTGAGACACTCTAGCGCGGCTGTATGCGTTCCAACCATTTGCGCCGCGAGCATAGTTTCTGCTGCATCTTGTGGTTGTAGTTCTTCAAATAATTCGACAGCGCGCAATATCCGAACACGCCTATCGTCGTCCTCGAGACCTTCCGGCAGCCATAGCAACTCTTCCAGCTCCATGAGCTTTCGGGCCTCAACCGCGATCCGGGGTGCCTTTATAAAGGTTTCAACCGGCAGAAGCTGATTAACAGGCATGCGTCTGTGCTCGATCTCACTCACAAGCGCCTGCCACTCTTTATTTGGATCTTTGACCATAGGAATAGAATGACCGTTCCGCGCAGCAGCAGCAACAACCGAGTCGTACTGTGTTTGGGGTTGATATCAAAAATATTAAACACACCCTCCCCACCCCCTTTTTAAACGCCCAATAACGCGCATCGCTGTTGCCCGGCTGTCAGGGAGGTTGGTCGGTCTTGGCAGCGAAAACGCAGGACGGCTCTCGCAAAGCCAGGCCTTACTATGAGCTCATGCCCTAAACCCGCCGTGCAGCCTCGGTCCGTCACAGACCCTCCAGAACGCAGCGCATAACACCAGACATGCAAGCCGTCGGCGGCATTTATGTTGCATAGAACTGTTGGCATTTCAGCGCATGCATGGGACAACCTGCGTGGACGAATTCATTCTTGGACAAGCACGCATTACAAATGACAAAAACTGCACTCATCACAGGCATCACCGGGCAAGACGGTTCCTACCTCGCTGAATTCTTGCTCGAAAAAGGGTATGAGGTGCATGGCATCAAACGCCGTGCGTCCTCTTTCAACACCCAGCGGGTCGATCACATCTATGAGGATCCCCATGTCGACAACGCGCGTTTCAAACTGCATTATGGCGATCTGACCGACACCTCGAACCTCACACGCATCCTGTCCGAGGTTCAGCCCGATGAGGTCTATAACCTTGGCGCGCAATCCCATGTCGCGGTGAGTTTCGAGGCCCCCGAATACACCGCCGATGTTGATGGCATCGGGACATTGCGGCTTTTGGAAGCCATCCGTTTTCTGGGGCTCGACAAAAAATCCCGTTTCTATCAGGCCTCCACCTCCGAACTTTACGGCCTTGTCCAAGAGACGCCCCAACGCGAAACAACGCCATTTTACCCGCGCTCTCCTTACGCGGTTGCAAAGCTCTATTCCTACTGGATGACAGTCAATTACCGCGAGGCCTACGGGCTTTATGCCTGCAACGGCATCCTGTTTAACCACGAAAGCCCGCGGCGCGGCGAAACCTTTGTGACGCGCAAGATTACCCGTGGTCTGGCGCATATCGCCCAAGGGCTGGAGCCGTGTCTTTATATGGGCAACATCGACAGCCTGCGGGACTGGGGCCATGCCAAGGATTACGTGCGCATGCAGTGGATGATGCTGCAGCAGGACCAGCCCGAGGATTTTGTGATCGCCACCGGCAAGCAACATTCTGTGCGCGACTTTATCAACTGGTCCGCGGCGGAACTGGGTCTGACGCTGGAATTTACCGGCGAAGGCGTGGATGAGGTGGCCAGGGTCGCCAGCATCACCGGCGATATGGCCCCTGCCCTGAAGCCGGGCGATGTGATCATGCGGATCGACCCGCGCTATTTCCGCCCCGCCGAGGTTGAAACACTGCTTGGCGATCCCTCCAAGGCCAAACAGAAACTTGGCTGGGAGCCGCAGATTACCGCCCAAGAGATGTGCGCCGAAATGGTGGCCGAAGACCTGAAAACCGCCCGGAGGCACGCGTTTCTCAAGGCGAACGGGATGGACGTACCCGTCGCATATGAGAGCTGAGATGGCGGGGATGCAAAAGGTATACGTGGCAGGCCATCGCGGCATGGTTGGCGGCGCCATCCTGCGCCAGTTGAAAGAACGCGGGGATGCAGAGATCATCACCCGCACCCATGCGGAACTGGACCTGACAGACCAATCAGCGGTGCGCGATTTCATGCAGGCCGAACAGCCCGACGTCGTCATCCTTGCTGCCGCCAAAGTGGGCGGCATCCATGCCAACAACACCTACCCCGCTGACTTCATCTACGATAACCTGATGATCGCCAGCAATGTGATCCATCAGGCCTATGCTGCTGGTGTCACCCGCCTGCTGCAACTGGGATCCTCCTGCATCTATCCCCGCGACGCAGCCCAGCCGATGCGGGAAGACGCGCTTCTGACGGGCACGCTCGAACCCACAAATGAACCTTATGCTGTGGCCAAGATCGCAGGCATCAAGCTTTGCGAAAGCTACAACCGCCAGCATGGTGTGGATTATCGCAGCGTGATGCCCACCAATCTTTATGGTCCGGGTGATAATTTTCATCCTGAAAACAGCCATGTCCTGCCCGCGCTGATGCGCCGCTTCCATGAAGCCGCGCAGCAAAACCGCAATGAGGTTGTGATCTGGGGCAGTGGCACGCCACGGCGCGAATTCCTGCATGTCGACGATATGGCCACGGCCTCGCTCTTTGTGCTGGACCTGCCAAAGGCCGACTATGACGCAAACACCGATCCGATGCTGAGCCACATCAATGTGGGCACCGGCACCGATATTTCGATCCTAGACCTGGCGCAGGCCGTGGCAAAGGTCACAGGGTTTCAGGGCCGGATTACAACCGATCCTTCCAAACCTGACGGAACGCTGCGCAAACTGATGGATGTGGGACGACTGGCCAAAATGGGCTGGCGCGCGCAGATCAGTCTTGAGGATGGGATTGCGGAAACCTACCAATGGTATCTGGCGAATATCGAAAACCTGAGGGGTTAAAGGCATATGGCGAACAAGATCAATCCGGTTCTGCTCTGCGGTGGTGCAGGGACACGGCTCTGGCCATTGTCGCGCAAATCCTATCCTAAACAGTTTGTAAAACTGATCGGCGAAGAAAGCCTGTTTCAGGCCTCGGCACGCAGGCTGTCTGGCGCGGATTTTACCGCGCCGTCAGTCGTGACAGCCGCGGATTTCCGGTTTGTTGTCCTGGAACAATTGGCAGCAGCGGAAATCGCCCCTGCCGATATCCTGATCGAACCTGCTGCCAAAAACACCGCAGCCGCGATTTGTGCTGCCGCATTGGCCCTTGAGGCCCGCACACCCGGCGCGCTGATGTTGATTGCCCCGTCGGACCATGTGATCCCCGACGCAGACCGGTTTCGCGCCACGGTCGCGGCCGCTGTGCCCGCAGCACTGGATGGGCAACTGGTCACCTTTGGCATCCGGCCAGACCGTCCCGAAACAGGATATGGCTGGCTCGCGCTCTCCAGTGTCCCAACAGCCGAATTTGCACCGACACCACAACCCTTGAAGGGCTTCGTGGAAAAGCCTGATCTTGCGACGGCAGAGGCACTCTTGGCCGGCGGGATGCACCTGTGGAACGCAGGCATATTCCTGTTCTCGACAACCACGATCCTTGCCGCCTTTGCCGCGCATGCACCCCAGGTTCTCGCCGCGACCCGCGCCGCCTTTGAAGCCGCCGAGGCCGATCTCTCCTTTACCCGCCTTGCCCCCGACGCTTGGGCCGATTGCCCCGAAATTTCCATCGACTACGCCGTGATGGAGCAGGCCAAGAACCTGACCGTCGTGCCCTATGGCGGCGCATGGTCCGACCTTGGTGATTGGCAGGCGGTGTGGCGCGACGGCAAAGCAGACGCGCAGGGTGTCGTTACATCCGGTCCGGCCACATCCATCGACTGCAAAGACACTCTGCTACAGGCAACCAGCGGCGCACAACAACTGGTTGGCATCGGGCTTGAAGGGTTGGTGGCCATCGCAATGCCAGATGCTGTTCTGGTCGCCCATAAAGACCGCACGCAGGACGTCAAAGAGGCGGTTATCAAGCTCAAGGCCGCCGCTGTCCCGCAAGCCGAAACCCTGCCCCGCGACTACCGCCCTTGGGGGTGGTACGAAAGCCTCGTGGTCGGAACACGTTTTCAGGTAAAACGGATCGTCGTGCATCCGGGTGCGGCACTGTCGCTGCAAAGCCATCATCACCGCGCAGAACACTGGATCGTTGTCGAAGGGACCGCGAAAGTGACCATCGACGACAGTGTCCAGCTGTTGAGCGAGAACCAGTCTGTCTACATACCGTTGGGTGCCGTGCACCGCATGGAAAACCCCGGCAAGCTCCCCCTGACACTGATCGAGGTGCAGACAGGGGGCTATCTGGGTGAAGATGACATCATCCGATACGACGATGTTTATGCCCGCGGTCAAGGAGCAAAAGGATGAGTGCGCTGACCTGCTTCAAGGCCTATGACATCCGCGGGCGGCTTGGCATCGATCTGGACGCTGGGATTGCCTACCGCATTGGCTGCGCCTTCGCCGAAGCCTTGGACGCAAAGACTGTCGTCCTCGGGCGCGATGTCAGGGCCTCGTCTGAGGAACTCGCGGCAAATGTTGCGCGCGGGTTGACGGATGCGGGATGTGATGTGCTTGATCTGGGGCTTGCAGGCACCGAAGAAATGTATTTCGCCACGACCCATTTCAAAGCGGATGGCGGGATTTGCGTGACCGCCTCCCATAATCCGATGGATTATAACGGGATGAAAATGGTGCGGGCGGGGTCTGCGCCATTGGATGCAGCGAACGGTCTGGCGCGGATCAAAGCGCTGGCCGAGAAAAATGAGTTCGCGATTGCCGACACCGCTGGTGTGTTGCGTGATGTCGCTGCAGAAGCGCGTGTCGCCTATGTAGATTGCATGATGTCTTTCGTTGATCTGGACGCACTCAATCCGCTCAAGATTTTGGTAAACGCCGGACACGGGACGGCCGGACCGACCTTTGATGCGATTGCCTCAAAGCTTGATTCATTTGGTGCGCCCCTGACATTTGAACGGCTGTTCCATGCGCCTGACGGCACCTTCCCGCAAGGTATCCCCAACCCGCTCTTGCCCGAAAACCGCCCTGCGACGGCATCGGCCGTCATCCAATCAGGCGCCGATTTCGGCGTCGCTTGGGATGGCGATTTTGACCGTTGTTTCTTCTTTGACCACTCAGGCAACTTTATCGACGGGGAATATGTCGTGGGGCTCTTGGCCGAGGCGTTTCTGGCCAAAGAACCGGGGGCGAAAATCATCCATGATCCACGCATCATCTGGAACACCCAAGACATCGTCACCAAGGCAGGTGGGCATGCCGTGCAATCGCCCACAGGCCACGCCTTTATCAAACAGGCGATGCGCGATGAGAACGCAATTTACGGCGGTGAAATGTCAGCGCACCACTATTTCCGTGACTTCGTGTTTTGTGACAGCGGTATGATCCCCTTGCTCTTGGTTGCAGAACTGGTCAGCCGCAACGGTCCTCTCGCGGATCTCGTGGCGCAGCGCAAGATTGCCTTCCCCTCATCGGGAGAAATCAATTTCTCGCTGGACGATCCAAAGGCCGCAATCGCCCGTGTGCGTGCGGAATATGCCCCGCACGCCATGGAGATCGACGAAACCGACGGTCTGGGAATGATCATGGGGGACTGGCGGTTCAATCTGCGCAGTTCGAACACCGAGCCGATTGTCCGGTTGAATGTCGAAGCGCGCGGAGATGCCAGTCTGGTCAGCGAAGGTGTTGCGCGTTTGACTGCGCTTCTGGTGCCCTAGACACTCAGGTCAGGTCTCACGCAACCTCTGCCGAAACGCGCGTACCGATGGCATCGCGACCAAATAGGACCCGAAGAAGGCCGCCAGGAACGCCAGCACCGCCAGGAACGCGGCACGATTATTATTCCAGAGCAGCACCCCGCACACCTGCGGCGCGATGACAAATGGCGCAAGCACGAGGGTCGTGAGCGGGTTGGCAATATGCCGACGTTTCTGACCGAGAAAGCAAATCTCCAACCCGCGCATGACCAGTTGGTGAAAGTGCAAACGGTCCGGTGACATCGCATCTCTGTTTGCCCGGCTTCGCCGAAACATTGCAAAAAGAGTGTCCGCGAGTGGCCAGAACAGGGTCAGCAAAATCGCCCATGCGGACACTGCTGGGGCAAAAATCAGGATGGCGATGCCAAACCAACAGAGCACAAACCCGATCGTGTAGGCCCCGGCATCCCCAAGGAAGATCAAACCGAACGGGAAATTCACCATAAAGAACCCGAACACCACGGCAGCAAGCATCATGCTGAGCATGACCATCGTTGCATGCCCGGCCTGTAGCGAAATAAGGGCGATGGAGACCGCAGAGCCGATTGCAGTCAGCGCTGCGAGACCGTTGACACCATCAATCAGGTTAAAGCCGTTCGCAACGCCCGCTGTGATCAACAAGGTGAAGGGAACACCGATAAACCAATACTGCATCAGCAGGTCAAAATAAGGCACGCCAATACGTGGCAACCAGACGCCAAGCAGGACGATGACAATCAAACTGGCAAGACAAACCGCGAGCAGGCGCCTGCGCGGCGAAACCCGAAAGCCCAGATCTTCGCTGAGCCCGACAAGGAAAAGCAGCGTTGTTGCGATGATGACGCCCAGATAACTCTGCACGATCGTCGTTGGCGCAAAGATCACACTCAGGGCCAAAGCAAGAAAGATCGCCACGCCACCGATGCGAGGTGTCGGACGCGAATGCATTGATTGAACTGCATTCTCATCATCGCCGCGGCCGCGCAACCGCGGGAAAACCCGCGCCAGTGCAATGATGCCCAAGCACCCCACAAACGATATCAACGCCAGATAGCCCTGATAATACTGGAAGAGTGGGGCCACTTCGGACTGCATCAATACCGCCAAATCTTCAATTCTAGATAGATTTATAGGGCCTCTTATACAGCAACACTGTCGTCATCAATAGTAATGCAAGGCAACTCTGGCTTGCGACGCGGCGAGGTTCCGACTGAGCAGACCACTTGCAAGATGCGCGTTTAACGAGAAGGCGCCGGTCACTTGACGCACTTTTGCTGTTTTGAATTTCAGGGGCTCTGGCCCTAGAAAGGCACCTCGTCGGCCTTGTCTGCGCTGACCACATACTGAGCCACCACATGCTTTGATCCGGCTTTGTCGAATGCGATCACAAGCTTATCGCCCTCGATCCCGGTCACTTCGCCATAGCCGAATTTTTGGTGGAACACGCGCTCCCCCTCGGTAAAGGCGCTGACGGCGGTCATATCAATAGTCATATTGCGTGCTTCGGAGGGCATTGCCATACCGCGCTGCTGGCTGCGCGACTGCAACCGCCGCCAACCCGGAGAGTTATAAACATCCGCATTATGCGCCTTTTCATGCAGGTCCGATCCTACCATGCCCGCCATCGCAGGTGACGCGCTTGCCGCCATGCCCGCCGCTCCATAGCCACCACCATAAAGGCCCGGCGGCGTCAGCACCTCGACATGATCCACTGGCAGCTCGTCAATAAAGCGCGATGGCATTGCCGATTGCCATTGCCCATAAACCCGCCTGTTCGCGGCAAAAGACACTGTGCAAATCTCTTCAGCGCGGGTGATGCCGACATAGGCCAACCGCCGCTCTTCTTCGAGGCCTTTGACCCCGCTTTCGTCCATCGACCGCTGCGACGGGAATAGCCCGTCCTCCCAGCCCGGCAGAAACACGGCAGGGAATTCAAGCCCCTTGGCCGCGTGCAAGGTCATGATGCTCACCTTCTCGCCCTGCTCTTCGGTCTCGTTGTCCATGATCAGACTGACATGTTCGAGAAACCCTTGCAGGTTCTCGAAATTCTCCAAGGCCTTGACCAGTTCCTTGAGGTTCTCAAGCCGTCCCGGCGCTTCCGGCGTTTTGTCGTTCTGCCAAAAACCCGTATAACCGCTTTCATCCAAAATCATCTCGGCCAATTCAACATGGGTGTCCGCCTCGGCCCGCACCTGCGCGTGCCAGCGATCCAGTGAGCCCACCAGAAACGTCAGCTCTTTCAGACCCTTGCCACCCAAAAGCTTGCCCTGACAGACCAGCCGCGCACCCTCAACCAGCGACACACCATTACTGCGCGCCGTGCGCTGGATCGTCTGAACAGCCTTGTCGCCCAGGCCACGTTTGGGTGTGTTCACGATCCGCTCAAAAGCCAGATCATCCTCAGGCGACACGGCCAGCCGGAAATAGGCCATCGCGTCCCTGATCTCCATCCGTTCATAGAAACGCGGTCCGCCGATCACACGGTATGGCAGGCCGATGGTCAGAAACCGGTCCTCAAAGGCCCGCATCTGGTGGGACGCGCGCACCAAAATTGCCATGCGATCAAGGCCCATGGGCGCCATACCGCGTGTGCCACGCTGCATCGCCTCCACCTCTTCGCCGATCCACCGCGCCTCTTCCTCGCCATCCCAATGGCCGATCAGGCGCAGTTTCTCGCCGTCAGGGCGCGACGTGAACAACGTTTTGCCCAACCGCCCCTTATTGGCGGCAATCACGCCGGATGCCGCCGCCAGAATATGCGGCGTCGAGCGATAATTCTCCTCGAGCCGCACCACATGTGCGCCCGGAAAATCCTTCTCGAACCGCAGGATGTTGCCCACCTCGGCCCCGCGCCAGCCATAGATCGACTGGTCGTCATCGCCGACACAGCAGATGTTCTTGTGTGATGCGGCAAGCAGGCGCAGCCACATATATTGGGCGACGTTTGTATCCTGATACTCGTCCACCAGAATATAGCGGAACCAGCGTTGGTATTGATCCAGCACGTCTTCGTGCTTTTGAAAGATCGTGACCATATGCAAAAGGATATCGCCGAAATCGACCGCGTTCAGGTCCAGCAAACGGCGCTGATACGCGGCGTATAGCTCTACCCCCTTGTGATCAAAGGCACCGCTATCGGCGACAGGCACCTTGTCGGGTGTCAGCGCCTTGTTCTTCCAGCCATCAATGATCCCCGCAAGCATCCGCGCAGGCCAGCGTTTGTGATCAATGCCTGCGGCCTCGATCAACTGCTTCATCAGGCGGATCTGGTCGTCGGTATCCAGAATGGTGAAATTCGACTTGAGGCCCACCAATTCGGCATGACGGCGCAACTGCTTTGCACAAACCGCATGGAAAGTCCCCAACCATGGCATCCCCTCGACCGCTTCGCCCATCAACCCGCCGATGCGCGACTTCATCTCGCGCGCGGCTTTGTTGGTAAAGGTCACCGCCAATATCTCATGCGGCCGTGCAGTCCCTGTCGCCAGCAAATGCGTGATCCGCGTGGTCAGCGCCTTCGTTTTTCCGGTGCCAGCGCCTGCCAACATCAAGACAGGCCCGCTCAAGGTCTCGACCGCTTCGCGCTGCGCGGGGTTCAAACCGTTTAGATAGGCCGCACTCGGCCGCGCCATCGCCCGCTGGCTCAGTGGCACGGCGGCCGCCTCAAAGGCATCATCTTCGGAAAAACTGCTCATCCCTCACACATAGCGCCAACGGGCGCGGGTGAAAAGCCTTGTTCTACTTCCGTTCTCATCGTTATTATTGGCCCAAAAAATATCCCCGCCGGAGGCTCCGACCCATTGCCAAGCACACCTGAGCCGCAATAGCGTCAGCCAATGACATACCATAGCCGCTACCCCGCCATTTCCGATCTCAAGGCCCGCGCGCGCAGGCGGATCCCGCATTTCGTGTGGGAATACCTTGATAGCGCCACAGGGGTAGAGGCCACACAGAAGCGCAACCGCACACAGCTGGATCAGGTGTTGTTCAACCCCTCGATCCTGCATGGCGAATTCAAACCCGATCTTTCGACAACCCTGCTGGGCCACACCCACCCGCTGCCGATTGGCATCGCCCCCGTCGGCATGTCCGGGCTGATCTGGCCCGGCGCGGAACAGATGCTGGCGCGCACGGCCGCCGCCGAAAATATTCCCTATGCGCTGTCCACTGTCGCGAGCCAGCTGCCCGAAGACGTAGGCCCCCATGCAGGCCCGCACGCATGGTTCCAGCTCTATCCGCCGCGTGACCCCGGCATCCGGGATGATCTTCTCAAGCGTGCCCGAGACAGTGGCTTCACCGCCATCGTGCTGACGGTGGATGTTCCCGTTGCATCGCGCCGCGAACGCCAGACCCGCGGAGGGCTGACACAACCGCCGAAACTCACGCCGAGACTGGCAATACAGGCAGCACAATGCCCCGCATGGCTGAACAGGATCCGCAAGACCGGCATGCCACGGCTGCGCCTGATGGAGAGCTATTCGGACATCAAAGGCACCCTGCCTTCGAATGAACATGTGGGGTATCTTTTGCGCACCTCGCCCGACTGGGACTATTTCAAAGCGCTGCGCGATGCATGGGACGGTCCGCTCATCGTCAAAGGCGTCAGTCTGCCGGAAGATGCCGCGCGCCTGACGGCGGAAGGCGCCGATGTGATCTGGGTTAGCAACCACGCAGGCCGCCAGTTTGACGGCGGGCCTGCGACCATCGAAACCCTGCCACAGGTGCGCGCGGCCACCGATTTGCCCGTGATCTTTGACAGCGGCATCGAAGGCGGTCTGGATGTCTTGCGCGCGCTCGCATTGGGTGCGGATTTCGTCATGCTTGGCCGCGCCTTCCATTATGGCTTGGCTGCCCTGGGTGAACCGGGGGCCGCCCATGTGCTTGATATCCTGCGACAAGACATGATCAGCAATATGGGCCAATTGGGCACACGGACATTGGCCGATGTGCCCGCACGCCTGCGCAAACCACCGCAATCGTCCTAGACGCGCGGCAGATTGCCGCTTAGTAATGCTGCAACTGCAAAGGAACGATCTATGGCTGACTTCAAGAAAATTCTCATCGCGAACCGCGGCGAAATCGCCATTCGCATTATGCGGGCTGCCAATGAAATGGGCAAAAAAACGGTCGCCGTCTTTGCCGAAGAAGACAAGCTGGGCCTGCACCGTTTCAAAGCCGATGAAGCCTACCGGATCGGCGAAGACCTTGGCCCCGTGGCGGCCTACCTCTCGATTGATGAAATCATCCGGGTCGCCAAGATGTCCGGTGCGGATGCGATCCATCCCGGCTATGGCCTTCTGTCCGAAAACCCCGATTTCGTCGATGCCTGCACCGCCAATGGCATCACCTTTATCGGGCCAAAGGCCGAAACCATGCGCCAGTTGGGTGACAAGGCTAGCGCACGCCGCGTGGCGATTGAAGCTGGCGTGCCCGTGATCCCCGCGACCGAAGTGCTGGGCGATGACATGAAAGCGATCAAGAAAGAAGCGGCCGCGGTTGGCTACCCGTTGATGCTCAAGGCATCCTGGGGTGGTGGCGGGCGGGGCATGCGCCCCATCATGTCCGAAGCCGAACTGGAAGAAAAAGTCCTCGAAGGCCGCCGCGAGGCGGAAGCCGCTTTTGGCAACGGCGAGGGGTATCTCGAAAAGATGATCATGCGCGCCCGCCACGTCGAGGTGCAGATCCTGGGCGACAGCCACGGCCAGATCTATCACCTGTGGGAACGGGATTGTTCGGTCCAGCGTCGCAACCAGAAGGTCGTGGAACGCGCCCCTGCCCCCTACCTGAGCGGCACCCAGCGTGAACAGCTGTGCAATCTGGGCAAGAAAATCTGCCAGCATGTGAACTACGAATGCGCCGGTACGGTCGAATTCCTGATGGATATGGACAGCGGCGAATTCTACTTCATCGAGGTGAACCCCCGCGTACAGGTCGAACACACCGTCACCGAAGAGGTCACCGGCATCGACATCGTGCGCGCACAAATCCTTATCGCAGAAGGCAAATCACTGGTCGAGGCGACAGGCTGTGCCAGCCAGTATGACGTGAAACTCGACGGTCACGCCCTGCAATGCCGTGTGACGACCGAGGACCCCCAGAACAACTTTATCCCCGATTACGGGCGCATTCAGATGTACCGGTCTGCCACCGGTCCGGGTATCCGGCTTGATGGTGGCACGGCCTATTCCGGTGCCGTAATCACGCGCTATTATGACAGCCTGTTGACCAAAGTAACCGCCCGCGCGCCGACACCTGAAATGGCGATTGCACGCATGGACCGCGCCTTGCGCGAATTCCGTATTCGCGGGGTGTCGACCAACATCGCTTTCGTGGAAAACCTGCTCAAGCACCCGACCTTCCTGAACAATGAATACCACACCAAATTCATTGACGAGACGCCGGACCTTTTCAAATTCTCCAAGCGCCGTGACCGTGCGACAAAAATCCTGACCTATATCGCGGATATCACCGTGAACGGACACCCCGAAACTACAGGCCGCCCGCGTCCTGCCGCGGATGTGAAACCACCGCGCCCGCCAGTGAAACCGACCACCGACGTGACCCCCGGCACCCGCAATATCCTTGACGAATTCGGACCAGAGGCGGTCGCCGACTGGATGCGCGAGCAAAAGCAGCTTTTGATCACTGACACCACGATGCGCGACGGGCACCAGTCTTTGCTGGCCACGCGCATGCGCTCGATTGATATGATCAACGCAGCGCCCGCCTATGCCGCCAAAATGCATCAGCTTTTTAGCGTCGAATGCTGGGGCGGTGCGACCTTTGATGTGGCCTATCGTTTCTTGCAGGAATGTCCGTGGCAGCGCCTGCGCGATATCCGCGCGGTCATGCCCAATATCATGACGCAGATGTTGCTACGCGCCTCGAACGGAGTGGGTTACACCAACTACCCTGATAATGTGGTGCAAAGCTTTGTGGCGCAGGCGGCAAGTTCCGGCGTGGATGTGTTCCGCGTCTTCGACAGCCTGAACTGGGTTGAAAACATGCGTGTCGCCATGGATGCGGTGATCAAGGCCAATAAGGTTTGCGAAGGCACGATCTGCTACACGGGCGACCTGCTGGACCCGAACCGCTCCAAATACGACCTGAAATATTATATCGGCATGGCCAAAGAGCTGGAGGCCGCAGGCGCGCATGTGCTGGGTCTGAAGGATATGGCGGGTTTGATGAAACCTGCGGCAGCAACAGCGCTGGTGAAGGCACTGAAAGAAGAGACTAACCTGCCGATCCATTTCCACACGCACGACACTTCGGGTGCCGCGATTGCAACCGTGCTTGCGGCCACTGCCGCGGGCGTGGATTGTGTGGATGCGGCGATGGACGCGCTGTCGGGCAATACTTCACAACCGACCCTGGGCTCGATTGTCGAGGCGCTGCGCGGTGACGCCCGCGACACAGGCCTTGATATCGCGGCGATCCGCGAGATCAGCAACTACTTCGAACAGGTCCGCGCCCATTACACGGCGTTTGAAAGCGGACTACAGGCGCCGGCATCCGAGGTTTACCTGCACGAAATGCCCGGCGGTCAGTTCACCAACCTCAAAGCACAGGCGCGGTCCTTGGGGCTTGAGGAACGCTGGCACGAGGTCGCACAGACCTATGCCGATGTGAACGCGATGTTTGGTGATATCGTGAAGGTCACACCCTCTTCCAAAGTTGTGGGCGACATGGCCCTGATGATGGTCAGCCAGAACCTGACCCGTGCACAGGTTGAAGACCCTGATGTTGACGTGGTGTTCCCCGACAGCGTGGTCGACATGATGCACGGCGATCTGGGGCAACCGCCGGGTGGTTGGCCTGCGGCAATCCAGAAGAAGATCCTGAAAGGCGAAAAACCGATTACGGACCGTCCGGGCAAGCACCTTGCCCCTGTCGATCTGGAAGCCGCGCGCGCCGACCTGTCATCCCAGCTTGAAGGCAAGGCGGTGGATGACGAGGACCTGAACGGCTATCTGATGTATCCCAAGGTGTTCCTTGATTACATGGGCCGCCACCGGACCTATGGCCCCGTGCGTACTCTGCCGACCAAAACCTTCTTTTACGGGATGGAACCCGGTGAGGAGATCACAGCCGAGATCGATCCCGGCAAAACCCTCGAAATCCGCCTGCAAGCCGTGGCCGATATGAACGAGGACGGGGAGGTCAAAGTGTTCTTTGAACTCAACGGGCAACCGCGCACCATCCGTGTCATGAACCGGCTTGCGGCATCAGAGAAAGTGTCGCGCCCCAAGGCCGAAAACGGCAACCCCAACCATATCGGCGCACCGATGCCGGGGGTTGTGGCAACTGTCGCGGCGGTCGTCGGCAAGAAAGTGAAACAGGGTGACCTGCTCTTGACTATCGAGGCGATGAAGATGGAAACGGGGATCCACGCCGAGCGCGATGCCGTTGTCAAAGCCGTGCATGTGCAGGCGGGCAGCCAGATTGATGCCAAAGACCTGTTGGTCGAGTTCGAGTAGTCGAAAAGGCATAAAGGTCGGTTCCAGACAAAGGTAAGCATGGTGCATAAAATCCTGTTCGTCACCGACCCGCACATTTGTGCGCCCGGACAGCGGATTATTGGCCTCGACCCGTCGCTTCGCCTTGCTGCCGTGCTTGATGCGGCGATACTTGCGCATCCTGATGCCGCAGCTTTGGTGCTTTTGGGTGACCTGACCCATCATGGACTGGCCACGGAATACGAGGAATTGGACCGTATTCTGGGCGCGGTCTCTGTCCCGATCATTCCCATGATCGGCAATCATGACAGACGCGACGCGTTTCTGGCCCGTTTCCCCGATGCGCCACAAACGCCGCAGGGTCATATCCAAGCGTGGCGCGATATCGGTGATCACCGGATTATCACAATGGATTCGCTTGATGGCCCGCCTTATCATCATGGCCAGCACGCGGGTTTGCTCTGTCCTGATCGTCTTGCATTTCTGGAAGACGCCCTCGCCACCCGCGAAATCCGGCACGCGATCGTCTGCATCCATCACCCGCCGTTTGACACGGGTGTCATCGGGATGGACCGGATCAAACTGCGCAACGGATCGGACGTGATTGATCTGCTGTCAAGGCACGCCAACCTGCATCTGGTCTGCGGGCATTTGCACCAGACGGTTTCGGGCAACACCCGCGGCGTACCATGGACCGTTTTCAAAAGCCCCTGCCACCAAGGGGTGGTGGAGCTGGTCAGACAGAGTTCAAGCCTTTCGACCGATGAGGCGGGCGCCTATGGATTGGGGCTGTTGAGCGCGAATGGGCTGATTATCCACAGCATCGACGTCGGTACCGGCGCGCGCGTGGTCGACGGGTATGACGCCGCCACATAGCCGCTGTCGCGCGGATACCGAAAAAACATCAATCGGTGCGATTTTGGTCTTGCGGAACCGCGCAACTCTTTATAGATCACGGCTCACGAAACGGATGCGGGCGTAGCTCAGGGGTAGAGCATAACCTTGCCAAGGTTAGGGTCGTGAGTTCGAATCTCATCGCCCGCTCCATTTCGAAATGCCAAAGGGCCGCAGCAAATGCTGCGGCCCTTTGGCGTTTCGTGGTGCGCGCACCAGTCAGACCACCTAGCTTGCCTGGGCAGCAACGGGCGGCGGCGCCTGCAGAAAATGTGGCAGTGCTGTTTTGCGAAAGAGCGCTGCAACTTCGGTCGCAACCGGATCGTCTGCATGCTGGAACACCACGCTTTCAGCCGCGGTTGCCATTTCAGAGAAGGCCGGTGCCGCTATCGCAACATCGGCATAATCAGGCAACTCGCTGTCCCAGTCGTCGTGATCTTGGGTCATCTCTGCATGCAGCAAAAGCAACGGTTCGAGCTGAGGAGCCTCACGCTGCACCGGTTCTTCGATAACCTCTTCCTGCGCGACAATCGCAGGCAGGCGCATCGGCGCACTTACCGCAGACAGCGCCAGCTTTCCCAAGACCCGCGCCGTCGTATCATGCCCGACAAGCCCATAAAGGCTCGGGATCAGCTCGAACAGGTCATCGGTTTGTTCTGCTGTCCGGTCTGTCACAAGGATCGCGCTGAGATGCGGGTTTCTCCGCTCGGCGGACAGGGCGATCGCGTGGGTCAGCTGCCCCTCGACCCGTTCATCCATGATCAGCAGATCAATGGTATCCAGACGGATCAGCGCATGGGCCAGCGCCTGCGTATCGACCGACAGGATCTGGAACCCCTTGTCGATCAGCGCGTGGGCCGTGGAAAGGGATGCGGCGGCATCGTTGCGTAATATGAGGGCTTTCATCGGATTCTCCTGATCAATGACTTTCGACCTGACCATACGAATCGAACCCTTAAATATTGTTGAAAATGCCACAGCATAATGCGTCAGGCTTGGCCCCTGCCCCAGTTCCGCCTATAGAGCAGGGGAAACACCAAAGGACGCGATACCATGCGGACAGCTACTATCACCCGCCAAACGGCAGAAACCGATATCTCGGTGACGATCAACCTTGATGGGACAGGCGTTTATGACAACCAGACCGGCGTGGGCTTTTTCGACCACATGCTGGATCAGTTGTCGCGCCACGCGCTGATCGACATGACGATCCGTGCCAAGGGCGATCTGCACATTGACGATCACCACACGGTTGAGGACGTGGGCATCGCGCTGGGTCAGGCGCTGACGCAGGCCTTAGGCGACAAACGCGGCATCCGCCGCTATGGCAGCTGCCATCTTGCGATGGATGACGCGCAAGTCCGCTGTGCGCTTGATCTGTCGGCGCGCCCGTACCTGATTTGCAACCTCGATCTGCCTTTCGGCAAAATCGGCACGTTCGATACCGAACTGGTGCGCGAGTTCTTTCAGGCGCTCAGCACACATGGCGGCATCACGCTACACATCGACAAACTGCACGGTTTCAACGCCCACCACATCGCCGAGGCCGCTTTCAAAGCGGTCGCGCGCGCTTTGCGTGAAGCGGTGGAAACCGATCCGCGCAAAGCCGATGCCATTCCATCGACCAAGGGCAGCCTATGACAACCGCACTCGTCGATTACGACAGCGGCAACCTGCACTCGGCGCAAAAGGCGTTCGAGCGTATGGCGGCCGAGGTCGGGTCAGGTTCCATCATCGTGACCTCTGATCCGGATGTTGTCGCCAAGGCGGACCGGATCGTGCTGCCCGGGGATGGCGCATTCCCGCACTGCCGCTCCGAACTCTTCGCGCGCAGCGGTTTGGCCGAGGCAATCGTCGAGGCCGTGACAACCCGTGCGCGCCCTTTCTTTGGTATCTGCGTGGGGATGCAGATGATGGCGACCACCGGCCATGAATATGAAGAAACACCCGGTTTCGGTTGGGTCGCGGGTGATATTCGCAAGATCACGCCTGCTGATCCCAAGCTGAAGGTCCCGCACATGGGCTGGAACGATCTGGTGATCGACCATCCGCATCCGGTGCTGGAAGGCATTGCGACTGGTGACCATGCCTATTTCGTTCATTCTTTTGCGATGGATGTAACCCACCCGTCCGAGCGTCTGGCCCATGTCGACTATGGCGGCGACGTCACTGCGATCATCGGGCGTGACACCATGATCGGGACGCAGTTCCACCCCGAAAAAAGCCAGGATGCAGGGTTGCGCATGATCGGCAACTTCCTGCGTTGGAAACCCTGACGGCTATGGATCTAACCCGCATTGTCGCCGACATCGGTGCGGAAATGGCCGCTGCCCCTGACCGTGGCGCGGTGGCGGATTATATCCCCGAACTTGGCGCGGTTGATCCCGCGCATTTCGGCATGGCGATTGTGACAGCGGACGGACAAGAGGTGCACACGGGCGATGCGTCGATGCCCTTCTCGATCCAGAGCATTTCCAAGGTCTTCACACTGGCGCTGGCCTTGGGCCGCTTGGGCGACCAGCTTTGGGCGCGTGTCGGGCGCGAACCCTCTGGCCTTGCGTTCAATTCGATCCTGCAACTGGAATCCGAACATGGCATTCCACGCAACCCCTTTATCAACGCAGGCGCTTTGGTCACAACCGATGCCATTCTTGCCGGCCACGCCCCGCGCGAAGCCTTGGGGGAAATCCTGCGTTTTATCCGTGCGGCAGCAGGCGACGATGATATCCACATCAACCCAGCGGTCGCGCAGTCCGAGCAAGACACAGGCGACCGCAATCTGGCGCTCGCACATTTCATGCGGGCCCATGGAAACATGAAAAATCCCCCTGCCCTGACCTGCGGCACATATTTCCATCAATGCGCCATCGAGATGACCTGTCTGCAACTGGCCCGCGCGGGGCGTTTCCTGATGGGCGGCACGGGCGCGTCAAACCTTGTCAGTCCCGATCGCGTCCGCCGCCTGAATGCGCTGATGATGACCTGCGGGCACTATAACGGATCTGGCGAATTTGCCTTCCGCGTGGGGCTTCCGGGCAAAAGCGGTGTCGGCGGTGGTATTCTGGCCATCGTACCGGGATGCGCGTCTATCTCGGTATGGTCACCCGGTCTGGACCAGAACGGCAATTCGCAACTGGGGACTTTGGCGGTGGAACGGCTGGTGCATGCCACCGGATGGTCGGTTTTCAGCTGATGCTTTGGAATTACCTTGCAGAGGCAGCGCGGCCATTGGCAAACAGGGTCTAAGAACAAACGCTGACAGAGGTGAAACGATGCAGAAACTGACACGCCGCGCGATATGTGCCGGTGCAATTGCCTTGCTTGCCGGTTGCGGCAGAAGCCGCCGCCAAACTGAAACACCGAGCCGCCGGAATATCCCGCTCTATCCCAATGAGACGCCTGAACTGCGCCGTCTGATCAACAAATACGCCGATGTGCACGAGATTCCGGTCACTCTTCTGCACCGTGTGATCGTCCGCGAAAGCACACACAATCCTGCCGCACGCAACGGGCCCTATTACGGGCTGATGCAAATCCACCCGCAAACAGCGCGATCGATGGGCTATCGCGGGGCACCCGAAGGGCTGCTGGACGCCGAAACCAACCTGATCTACGCGGGGCGGTACCTGCGCGGGGCATGGCTGGTGTCGGACGGCGACGAGGCGACCGCCGTCAGCTGGTACGCGCGGGGCTATTATTATGAGGCCAAGCGGCGCGGATTGCTGGACGAAACCGGCCTGCGCTAGGCAGAATGTATCTGTGCAGGGATCATCGGCGATTTCCGGCCATAAGCTTGCGCTTATGGCACGCCGTATAAACCGGATGCCACTATGATGCCGGACCGAAACACCCGAAGTCTTCCCCAGGCAACAACGTCATTGCCGCTCATACACACCGGGACACCGGTGAACCAAATTGAAGGAAGATACTCATGAAGAAACTCGCACTTGTCGCCATGATCGCGCTCGCAACACCGGCACTCGCCGAAGACGTAACAATGGACAGCATTCTCGGAACCACCCTGCAAGAAGTCCAGACATCGCTGACCGAGATGGGCTATGAAGTCCGCAAAGGGGAAATGGAAGACGGGAAAATCGAAGTCTATTTTGTCCGCGACGGCCAGATGGGTGAGGTTTATGTAAACCCGCTCACTGGCGCGGTCATGAAACTGGATCTGAAGAGCTAAGATGATGACCCAAACCAAGAACATATCCAGCGGGCGCGCAAGCGCCCGTGACATCACGGTCTGGGACCCGCTTGTACGATTGATCCATTGGTCTCTGGCCCTGACCATCTTGCTCAACGGCACCATTATCGAAGATGAAAGCAGGGCCCATGAACTGATCGGCTATACCGCTCTTGCGCTTGTCGGCCTGCGCCTCGTTTGGGCATTTATCGGCCCTCAACACGCGAGATTCACGGCATTTCCGCCCAGTCCGCGCCGTGCGATCCATTACCTAAAGACGATGATTGCGGGCGACCGGTCGGTGCATCTGTCACATAACCCGCTCGGGGCGCTGATGGTCTATAACATCTGGCTGAGTGTCATCGCGATCGGCGTGACCGGCTATATGATGACAACGATCACCTTCTTCGGTGTCGACTGGGTCGAGGAAATGCACGAGGTTGTTTTCGGCTGGCTGTTGTTTTCCGTGGCACTGCATGTTGGAGGGGTCGTCTTTGACACATGGCGCTCGGGTGTTCATCTGGTCCGCGCCATGATCACCGGACGAAAGAGCGTTCCTGAAGGCCGCGAGATCCTATGAAAGCGAAATTCTGGCCCGCAAGAACCGAGGAAAGGCGCGCAACGATCCTTGCGGGCCTTATCCTGTTGCAGGCTGTCTGCGCGCTTTTCTTTACCGTTGATGTGATTGAGGACTACCGCCATGACGGGCAACTGGACGGTCCGCATATGATCCTTGAATCCATCGCAGCGGTTGCTCTGATCGGCGGTGTGATCTTTCTCATGGTCGAATTGCGCCGCCTTCTGCAGCGGATGGCTGTCATGCAGACCGGACTGGAGGTGGCACGCGGAAATCTTGCCGATGTGATCGATGCATTTTTTGAAGAGTGGCAGCTGACAAATGCCGAACGCGATGTTGCCCTAATGATCCTCAAAGGGTTCGACAACGAAGCCATTGCGGGGCTGCGCCATACGGCCGCCGGCACGGTGCGCGCACAGGCGACAAACATCTATGCAAAATCCGCAACAGACGGGCGTGCCCAGTTCATCAGCCTGTTCATGGAAGAATTGCTGGCCGGCGATATCGGGACTGTCGCGTCGCACGCAGAGGATACGTCAAAAAAAGGGCCGACAAAGGAGGGGTCATCCCCCGTCGGATGACGGGAGAGGACCGGATCAAAGTCAGTTTCAGCCGACACGCACCCAGTTCTGGCTGGAACACAGCAGACCACCGGCAACACAGCCGCGTAGACGCAGCGCATTTCCGTCAACATCCATTTTCCCGATGTAGACCTTATTGTTGGACGGACGCCAGACCGACCCTTCATAGGCCCCGCCACCCTGTGGGACCATGTCGATCACCAGCGTTTTGCCGATGTTCTCGGACTGATACTCCCCATCAGCGTTGAACGTCCGGCTGATCACGCCACAGACAGCAGCACCGCATGGGGCAATCGTGATATGCGCATAAGCGCCGTCATCTACTTCGGTCTGCCAGACGCCAAGGGCCGCGTCCTGGGCGGATGCAGCTGTTGCAAAGGCAACCAGTGAAGCGGCCAAAATCAAAAATTTCTTCATACTCAATTCCTCCCTGAGTTCTGATGCCGATCATGAGAACGAAATGCCTTTGCGATCAAGAAAGACGTTGGGTCAAAGCCCGCGTTGCAATCCCGCGCTGCGCATGCATAAACGCGCACAAACGCGAAAGGTGTCCCCACGATGATCCTCTATCCTGCCATTGACCTCAAAGACGGAAACGCGGTGCGGCTGGTGCATGGCGATATGGATCAGACGACAGTCTTTAATGAAGACCCCGCAGCGCAGGCCAAGGAATTCGTGGCCGCTGGCTGTGCGTGGTTGCATCTGGTCGATCTTAACGGCGCTTTCGCAGGTGAACCCGTAAACGCCGCCCCCGTCGAGGCCATTCTGAAAGCCTGCCCCGTTCCTGCGCAACTGGGTGGCGGCATCCGCGACATGGCCACGATTGAACGCTGGCTCGACAAAGGGTTGGCGCGCGTGATTCTGGGAACCGTCGCTGTGGAAAACCCCGATCTGGTCCGCGAGGCGGCACGCGCCTTCCCCGGCCAGGTGGCGGTCGGCCTTGATGCGCGCAACGGGCGCGTTGCCACACGCGGCTGGGCGGAAGAAACCGACGTCATGGTCACCGACCTTGCCAAATCATTCGAGGACGCAGGGATTGCCGCGATCATCTATACTGACATTCTGCGCGATGGCGCCATGAAAGGCCCCAACATTGATGCGACCGCTGACCTCGCACGCGCCGTCAATATTCCCGTTATCGCCTCTGGTGGCGTCTCGTCGATGGACGACCTGACCGCGCTCAAAGCAACCGGCGTGATCTCGGGCGCGATATCGGGCCGTGCGCTTTATGACGGGGCGATTGATCTCAAAGCGGCTCTGGCTGCACTCCGCTAGTACCTTGTCTTTGAAAAAACCCCGAACAGCACGCTTGCGGCACGCCCTGCCCGCGCTTAGACAGAACCCATGCTGAAAACCCGCATCATCCCTTGTCTGGACGTCGCCGAAGGCCGTGTCGTCAAAGGCGTGAACTTTGTTGATCTGATCGACGCAGGTGATCCGGTGGATGCCGCGATTGCCTATAATGCGGCGGGTGCGGATGAGTTGTGTTTCCTCGATATCATGGCCACGCAGGAAAACCGCGGAACCATGTTCGATCTTGCCACGCGCACAGCCGAGCAGTGTTTTATGCCGCTGACCATTGGCGGCGGTGTGCGCACGCACCATGATGTGCGCGATCTGCTGCTGGCGGGGGCCGATAAGGTCAGTTTCAATTCTGCCGCTGTCGCCAACCCCGATGTGGTCGCCGAGGCTGCGATGCGGTTCGGTTCGCAATGCATCGTCGTGGCGATTGACGCCAAGACAGTCGCGCCGGGCAAATGGGAGATTTTCACCCACGGCGGACGGCGGGCAACGGGCATTGATGCGGTGGAGTTCGCCAAGACTGTTGTGGAAAAAGGCGCGGGTGAAATCCTGCTCACATCCATGGACCGCGACGGCACAAAGGCAGGTTTCAACCTGCCCCTGACCCGCGCTATTTCCGATGCGGTTGATGTGCCTGTGATTGCCTCGGGTGGCGTGGGCACGCTGGATCACCTTGTCGAAGGCGTGACCGAAGGCGGCGCCTCGGCCGTCCTTGCCGCGTCGATCTTCCACTTTGGCACCTACACCATCGGCGAGGCCAAGGCCCATATGGCCGCCGCTGGCATCCCTGTGAGGCAGACATGACACTGAACGACCTGTCCGAGATCATCGCCGCACGCAAATCAGCTGATCCTGATAGCAGTTGGACCGCGAAACTCCTGTCTCAGGGGCCGGAAAAATGCGCAGAGAAATTCGGTGAAGAGGCGATTGAAGCCATTATCGAGGCGGTGAAGGGCGACAAGGTGCGCCTGACCTCGGAAGCTGCGGATGTGCTTTATCACCTGCTCGTCATGCTGACCGCCTGTGATGTGGCACTGGACGATGTGATCGCTGAACTAGCTGCGCGCCAAGGCACGTCCGGTATTGCCGAGAAAGCCGCGCGCAGCTAACTGCGCGCGGCCCACGAAACGATTACCTTCCGCGCGAGACCCATTCGAGGATCTTTGACGAAATCCGTTCGTCCTCGGCCTGCTGTCGTGCCTGCTCGGCCTCTTGTTCCGCCAGTGCTGCCAAACGCGCCTCTTCTGCCAGGCGTGCCTCTCGGGCCTGACGCGCTGCCTCGATTGCGGCTGCGCGCTCAGCCTCAAGCCGCTTTTGTTCTTCCGCCTCCAAGGTTTCGCGATTGAACTCTTCAATCCACTCGGGCTTGAAACCATCGCGTCTTGGCGTCACCTCTTTGCGTGGGGCGGGTGTTTCGACGCGCTTCTGGGCATCTTCGCTCAAGACATGCTTGTTGGTTTCCTCGATCAGCTCGCTCAAGGTTTTTGTCAGGGTCTTGTTTTCCGGTATCTTGACCGTTTTGACCTTCTTGGTTTCCTGCTCGATCAGGTCCAACCATTCTTTCGCAGACTGGATGCGCTCTTTGGGCGACACGCGCATTGCCTGGTCGATTGCTTGCAAAAATGCGGTTTCATATTGGGGAAAGCGCCCTGTGATGGGCTCATAAGGATCAGGTTCACCGCCCGCCATCGCTGACACGCGGGTTTGACTGTTGGGCGGTGCCTCACCCGAAATCAGGTGGTACATTGTGGCGGCCAGTGCATAAAGGTCACTGCAAGGACCCTGCACACCGCCTGCAACGTAGAATTCATGCGGTGAATAGCCGTCTTTGACAACGAGCATCGTCGACACGGCACTGGTCTTCTGGCTCGCATCCTCACGGGCTGCACCAAAGTCGATCAATGCAGGCGTGCCCCATTTATCCAATAGGATGTTGTCGGGTGAAATATCACGGTGCAGCAGGTCATTATTGTGGACCAGATCAATGGCATCCAGCACCTTCACCAGAATATCGCGCACCTGATCAGGGCTCAGCGCGTCATTGTCATCCTCGATCACATCAAGCAGATCGCGCCCTTCGAACAGATCCAGCACCATATAGGCGGTGCCATTTTCCTCGAACGCCTGATGGACGCTGACGATATTGGGGTGGCGCAACTTGGCAATACTGCGCGCCTCGCGCATGAACATCTCGACGATCTTGCGGTATTGCGCATCATGGGCGGGTGCGTTGACGGTCACGCGGTTACCGAAACGCATGCAGACTGATTCAGGAAAACATTCTTTGATGACGACCGGGCGTTCCAGAAACGTGTCCATGGCCAGATAGGTGATCCCGAATCCACCCGCGCCGATCTGACGGTCGATCTTGAACTTGCCATCCAGCAATTCCAAACCGGTCGGCAGGCCCTGACCCTGACTTTCGTAGGTCTGCGATGCGTCAATGATGCGTGTTTCTTGCATTGATTATCCATAGTCGTGAAGCACAACGGAAAAACAAAGACTGATACTGGAACTAACCTATAGGTGTGACGGCGGGCCCATGAGTCAACGACGAAACATTTGCAATTTAATGCGTATAGAATCGGCTTACCGCACCATCTCGTTAAGCCTGTCCGGCAATTGTGCCATTCTTGTGGCACGTTAGGACTTTTTTAATAAAATCGTTCGTTTACAACTGCAACTTTGACGAGATTATGCCCGTAGCAAAACCCGCCATACGCAATTCCGAGAACAGTCTCTGGTATTCGATCTTCGGACAACGGTCCTCGATCACATCGACACCGCGGGCTTGCGCCTCTGCTGCGGCCTGCGGATGCGACACGCCGATCTGCATCCAGATTGTTTGCAGGTCGGGCCAACGTGCAAGTGATGCAGTGACGATTGGCGGGACCTGTTCCGAACGGCGAAAGATATCGACCATATCGACCTCATCGGGAATGTCGGACACCTCGCCATAGACCTTTTCCCCCAAGAGCGTCTGACCCGCCAAACCGGGGTTCACAGGGATGATCCGGTAGCCTTTCAGGCTCAGATAGCGGGCGACATAAAAGCTGGGGCGGACTTCATTTGCAGACACGCCAACGATCGCAATCGTTTTCGTGCGCTTCAGAATCGTACGGAGGTGGTCATCGGAACAGCTCATGGCGCACCCTACACCGGACAATCCAAAGAAAAAAGCGCCCGGCAAAACCGGGCGCAAGTCGTGGAACGAGGGACAGTGAGACAAAGCGCGCGTGTTCCGGAGACGCGCTTTCAATTCTTATCTTTGCACGGGAGGTGCACAAACGAAGGGGTACTCAGGCAAATGTGATGCGGCGTGTGCAATGCGCGATGACGGGTCAGTCGAAAATCTCGTCAACCACATCTTCGACAACATCCCAGATTTGCGACATCACGCGGCGGCCAAAGCCCTTGGATTTCTTGCGCTTTACGGGCCGCTCATACCGGTATTCGGGATATTTCTCGACCCGTTTGCGCGGCGTTGGGCGGGCGGGTGCTACCGCTGGTGCAGTTTGCTTTGGCAACATCTTGAGCGCCCGCAGGGGTGCGCCACAGTTGCTGCATGTCAGCTCATGCCGGTCGTGGCCGCGCAGGACAAGAGCCGCTTTGGTGCCGCAATAACAACATGTCGCAATCTTTGTGGCACCCATCAATCCGGTCCTGTCCTTCAGCCTTTGACAGCATATAGGGCAACTGCCGCAGCATTTGAGACGTTGAGCGAACCAAATCCGGCTGCTGCGTCGATTTTCACCAGTTCGTCGCAGGTTTCGCGCGTTTTTTCACGCAGTCCCGGCCCTTCTGCGCCCATCACAAGCGCGACAGGACGATCGCGCTTGCCTTCAACCGCGGCCTCGATTGTAGTTTCAGCCTCACCATCAAGGCCCAGCACAAGATAGCCCATGCCCTTCAGCGCCTCCATGGCATCCGCCAGATTGCGCACCCGCAAATAGGGTTGCCGTTCCAGAGCACCACTAGCCGTTTTCGCCAAAGCGCCTGTCTCGGGGGCGGAATGACGCTGGACCGCGACAACAGCGCGCGCGCCGAATACCTCGGCAGAGCGCAGGATCGCACCCACATTGTGGGGATCGGTCACGCGGTCAAGCAGCACAATGCGTGGCGGCATGGGGCCATCGCCAAGCGCCACATCTTGCAGGCTGCCCCAATCGAGCGGTTTCACTTCCAGTGCCGCCCCCTGATGCACCGACTGCGGATCAAGCGGCGCTGCGAATTTGCGCGGATCGGAGATCTCGGGTTCCATCCCGCTTTGCGCCACGGCATCGCCGAGGCGTTCCAGCGCATTGCGCGTCACCACCAGCCGCAGCTTGGTACGGGCGGGATTTTCCAGCGCGTCACGCACCGCATGTAGACCAAACAGCCAAACGGTTTCCTGCGCGGCAATCCTTTTGCCCTGCTCTTTTGCAATCACCCACTTTGGCTTTTTCATCTGCTTTCCTATCGCGCATGTTCGCCCCCGCGATACCCCACTCGGGCGTGGCTGTGAAGAGGATCACATTTAACCCCACTTTTGCGGTTGACGCACCCTGGGGGCGCGGGTAATCAGCGCTTGGTTGGGCGACAGGCCGCAAGGTGTGGCAGGGGACTGTAACTCCCTCGAGGCGACTCACGCCTGGTTCGATTCCAGGGTCGCCCACCATTTTTCAGACAATGTGAGTCAGCCACGACGCAGTGCAGGTGCCTTACCGGCAGCCTCGGTGCGCCTTGTCTTGGCGGCTAACGGCAACGCCCGCATCATCGCCAACCGGTCGCGCGGGGGCAGTTGACCCTCGACGTGGACTTGCTGTTCCGCGATGATGAGGTGACAGTCAGAGGGCGGGTCGTTTTCGATACCCTTGACATGATCGCACGTCCCTCGGAAAGCCGGACCAAATGCAACAGACCACCAACGACCGATTGAAGACAGCCCTGTTGCTGTTGTCCGTCGCGGGCCTGTTGGCGGGTCTTGCATTCTACTTCACTGGCCGCACTGATACCGCCAGTTTCCTCTGGTTTCTAGGCGTTGTGCCCGTACTCGTGGCGCTTGTGGTCGAGATCATCCGCAGCCTCTGGCAAGGCGAGCTGGGATTGGATATCGTCGCAGCGCTCTCAATGACCGCAGCACTTGTCTTTGGTGAAACACTGGCCGCAGCCGTCGTCGCGGTCATGTATTCCGGCGGCACGTTTCTGGAAAGCTTCGCCGAAGGCCGCGCGCGGCGTGAAATGCATGACCTGTTGTCACGCGTGCCCCGCACGGCAACCCGACACAAGAATGGTGGTTTGGAAGACATCCCGCTGGAGGACATTCAACCGGGTGACCTCTTGCTGATCCGGCAGGGCGACGTTGTTCCCGTCGATGGCACGGTCGCCTCGGAGGGCGCTTTCGTCGATACGTCGGCACTTACAGGTGAATCGTTGCCCGTGCGTCTGCTCCACGGCGCAGAGGCCTTGAGCGGCGCGACAAATGCGGGCGAACCCTTTGACCTGATAGCAACGCGGTTGGCCGAGGACAGCACCTATGCCGGAATCGTGCGTCTGGTCGAAGAGGCCCAACGCTCCAAAGCGCCCATGGCACGCCTCGCGGATCGGTGGTCCCTCGGATTTCTTGCCGTCACAGTCTCGATTGCTTTTGCCGCATGGTGGCTCACCGGCGATCCGATCCGGGCGGTGGCCGTGCTTGTGGTGGCGACGCCCTGCCCTTTGATCCTTGCCGTGCCCGTCGCACTGGTGGCCGGTCTGTCGCGCGCCGCGCATTTCGGTATCTTGATCAAAGGTGCCGGACCGCTTGAGACGATGGCTCGGGTCGGGACGCTGATCCTCGACAAGACCGGCACACTGACCGACGGGCGACCGCAGATTGTGTCCATTGACAGCCGCGACGGCAGTGATGGCGATGAAATCCTGCGTCTTGCCGCGGCACTTGATCAGGTGTCAAAGCACCCGGTCGCCCAAGCCGTCGTCGCGGCGGCGAAAGCACGCGATCTTGCGTTACCGATACCGTCAGAGGTTACCGAGATCCCCGGAGAGGGGGTGATTGGCCAAGTCGAGGGAAACAGCGTGATCGTGGGCGGAGCCGATTTTGTCGCCCAACGTATCGGGCATCCGGAGGACGATCACCCCGCTGGCGCAGCAGGTTCTGTTCTTGTTGCCATTGCGGTTGACGGCAAAATGGCCGGATATCTCGTGATGGCCGATCCCTTGCGTGACGGGACAGACGCCATGCTTGCGCGACTGCGCCGCGAAGGGATCACACGCCTACTTCTGGCAACAGGCGACAGGGCGGCGGTCGCAGAGCGGATCACCAAGGGTCTCGGGTTCGACAGTGTCCAGGCGGGGCTGACACCCGATATGAAGGTAGAGCTGGTGCTGGAAGAGCGCAAAAGCAGTCCGGTGATGATGGTTGGAGACGGCGTGAATGATGCGCCGGCCCTTGCCGCCGCAGATGTAGGCGTCGCCATGGGCGCGCGGGGTGCTGCCGCATCGGCCGAGGCGGCAGATGTTGTGTTGCTGGTGGACAGGGTTGACCGTCTGGGTCAGGGGATCGAAATTGCGCGCCGTGCCCGCCGTATCGCGATTGAAAGTGTAGTCGCGGGGATCGGCCTGTCGGTTGCAGGCATGATTGCCGCGGCCTTTGGCTATCTGACGCCGGTTCAAGGAGCCCTGTTGCAAGAAGCGATCGACGTGGCCGTCATTCTGAACGCACTGCGTGCGCTTTGGATTGAACCGGCAGGCACAACAGAAAACCGGAACACGTTCGGAGCTGACAGCGAAGCACCGGTATAGGCTGGACGAAAACGGCGAATTCATCCAATGTTACAGGGAAATCTTAAAGTAGTGCAGCCGGCCGTCTCCACGCAGGAGATAAAGCCCTGCGTCGTCAGTTCAGGTCCGGTTCCTTAATGATCCCCAAGATAATCCATCAAACATGGCGCGATCATGATCTGCCGGTCCCGAAGGCGTGGCCCGAGAGCTGGCAGCGACATAATCCGGATTGGGAATACCGTCTTTGGACCGACGACGATCTGCTTGCATTCGTTCGGCAATGTTACCCCGAGTTGGAGGCGCTCTATCTGTCGTATCCAAAGCCGGTGCAGCGTGCGGACACGGCCCGCTATCTGATCTTGCACCACCACGGCGGCGTTTACGCTGATATCGACACGGAATGTATGGCCCCGCTTGATCTTATCGCAGGCGAAGAGCGGATCATCTTTTCCGCAGAACCGCTTGAGCAGGCATTCCATGCACATCGTTTGGGCATGGATCTGGTACTGTCAAACGCGGTGATGGCAAGCCCCAAGGGACACCCGTTCTGGCCCTATCTCTGCAAGGCGATGGTCCGTTGTCAGCATGGCAAGTCGCATATCCTCGAAACAACGGGGCCGCTTTTGCTGACAGGGGCGTATGAGACCTATCGCGACAAGGATACAATCTCGGTCAGTTCCTGCCATCTCTTCAATCCGCTCAATATGGCATTGACCGCCAGCCCCAGCCCCCGTTTCGGGGACTACGCGCATCACACAGTTGCGCACCATTATTGGGGCAGTACCTGGTTCTCTCGGACTAGAAACACACGGCGCATGCGTTTGGAATTGAAATTGCGCAGAGCGATCCACCAGCTCACCCGTGGTCCTGTGCTGACAAGGACAGAAATGGCAAAGCAGATTGATACGGCTGTCCTGCACCGACCGATCAACCCGCAAGACGTGAATATCTCCATTCTGATCCCTGTCCGCGATGCAGCCCCATTCCTTGAACGCTGTTTTGAACTTCTGACACAGCTGACCTACCCCAAAGACCGCCTCAAGATCGTCTTTTGTGAAGGCGATAGCCGCGATGACACGCAGGAAAGGCTTGCCGAACTGGTATCGACCCACAAACACATGTTTCGCGCCATTGAAGTGACCACTTTGGAAGTCAACTCAACCCTCGACCGCGCCAAACGATGGTTGCCTGCCTTGCAGCGCGAACGCCGGTCAAATCTGGCAAAGGTCCGCAATCATCTGATTGATCACGGGATCACGGAGAACGACGATTGGGCACTCTGGATTGATGTTGACGTCTGCGATTACGCGCCCGAGATCATCGAACGCCTGCTGTCGGAACACGAGAAAGTCGTGACACCTGACTGTGTGTTGGACTGGGACGGGCCAAGCTATGATAGGAACGCTTTCAACGATGCCGGCGAACGCAAGAACCTGACCTACTACAGGTGGGTCAGGAACGGCATCTACATGCCGCCCGCGCATCACCGCGCGCGCAGGCATCTTCATGTGTTGCGGTCTTTGAACCGCGTGCCCTTGGCATCTGTCGGGGGAACGATGCTCTTGGTCCATGCTGCGGTTCATAAGGCTGGCCTGCGGTTTACCGAACTGCCCTACGATGACTTGCTTGAAACCGAAGGCTTCGGGCGGATGTGTTGCGATTTTGGAGTGCTGCCGATCGGGCTGCCAAATGTGCAAATCCGCCACGTCAGGAGTTAGGGGACGCGTGCATAACGCGCACCTGTTGCACCTCGCCTCTGCGCACGGCTAGAAAGGCAAAACTTTTACAGGATCAGCCCATCTATGGCCAAGCCGCCGAAATCGACAGCCCCTTTCAATATCCTGATCATCGGGCAAGGCGGACGTCTTGAATATGAGGCGCTGCTTTTCGCAGCCTCGTTGCGCAGCTATGCGCCCAAGTTCACGGGCAAGCTCTATGTTGCCGAACCGCAGCCCGGCCCGCTATGGGACCGCGACCCGCGCATGTCCGCACCCGTCAAAGCTCAGCTTGCCGCCTCGGGTGCACAGGTTGTCCCCTTCGTCTCCCGCCATTTCGGCCAGTCCTATCCCTACGGCAACAAGATCGAAGGATTACAGGTCCTGCCCGCAGGCGAGCCCTTTATTTTCTTCGATACCGACACGCTGATCACCGGTGAATTGGCCGATATCCCTTTCGATTTCACCCGCCCTGCCGCATCCATGCAACGCGAGGGCACATGGCCTGTCGAAGAACTGTACTGGCCCGGCTACAGCGCGATATGGAAGTCGCTTTATGACCGTTTTGGGCTGGATTTTGAAAGCTCGCTCGACCGCACGCAGCCGGATGAATATTGGGAACGCTATCTGTACTTCAACGCCGGTTGGTTTTTCGGGGCGGACCCTGCGGAGTTCGGTCAGAGGTTTACCGATTATGCGGTCAGCGTGCGCGACAACCCTCCGACTGAACTGGTCATCCAGCCGCTTGACCCCTGGCTCGATCAGATCGTCCTGCCCTTGGTTATTCATGGCTTGGGTGGCGGCAGACCGGGGTCGGAACTGGCGGGGCTCGACGGGGGTGTCAGCTACCATTACCGGCTCTTGCCGCTGTTCTATGCAACTGCGACAGATCGACAGGTGGCCGTGCTGGAAGAGGTCACGGCGCCCAACAAGATCAAGAAGCTTCTCAAGCTTTACGAGCCGTTCAAGCGGATGGTCTATCAGGGACGCGGTACAAAGGTGCGCGCCCTGTTTGATCGCAACAACCTGCCCCGCCACGAAAAAGCGATCCGGAACCAGATCAAGGCGGCAGGATTCTGGATGCGATGACTGCGGCGCTGGTGCGCGCGCATATTAAAGCCGACTGGAAACGCCTGGAATATCGACGGTTCCAAACACGCGGCCCGTCGGCGAACCGGTTGGTGAACCACCCACAGGTTCCTCACTGACACCCAAAGTCAGGATACCTTCTACGGCGGCAATCTCCGGTGGCATCGCAATCCTGACTGTGTCGCCCTGCGGCCAGAGCCCCACAGATGTGGCCGGCTCTCCCTCGCCATGCGCCCAGACTTGCAAAATGCGGCCTTCGGGGGCGGCACCGGCCGTACGGGTCAGAAAGACCTCATTGGTCGATTTATCGACAACGGCCACGACACGGAAATCCCCGGCTTCGGAAACGATCTCTGCCGTATAGAGCGGCCCACCGTCCGCAGGAGGATTGCCAAGACCGGAGGAGAGCAAAAACGCCAGCAAAAGCACGCTCAGGGCACTGACCCCTTGCCAGAGCCAAAGCCGCGCCCACCACGGTTTACGTTCTGGCGTCGGGAACAGTTCCGCAAAAAGCGCCTGCTTGACGGCAGGCCGCGGCGCAACCGGTGCCAGTTCGTCAGTCATCGACGCCAAGCGCATTTCCCAATCCGTCACCGCTTGGGCGAAGGCGCGGTCGGTCGCCAACAAACGCTTGGCCTCGGCCAATTCCTCGCCCGTCAACAGCCCCATTGCATATTCTGCGGCCATGACGTCCATCTCGTCGGGTGCTTGCTCTGTGGTCATCGTGCCATACACTCCCGCAGGGCTATCAGGCTCCGGCGCAACCATGTGCGCATCGTGTTGAGCGGCACATTAAACTGCTCGGACAGTTCCTGATAGCTTTGCCCCTGAAGATATGCGCCCGAAATCGCGGCACGGCGGTCCGCGTCCAACTCATCCAGGCACTGTGTAATGCGTTTTGCCTCGGAATGGGCAATTGCCGCCTGTTCCGGCGACATCCCGGGCGCAGGGAGCCGTTCGCTATAATCGGCGACATCGTGATCCACGTGACGCGCACGCAGGCGGTCAATGGCCGTATTCCGCGCAATCGTGATGAGCCATGTCATCGGCGAATGGCCCGTCACCTGATAGCGACCGGCATTCTTCCAGACTTTGACGTAGGTCTCTTGCATGGCATCCTCGGCTGCTGCGCGTTCAGTCAACACACGCAGACACACAGCGAATAGTTTCCCCGAGGTGGCATCATAAAGTTCCGAGAACGCCGTTTGATTGCCCAAAGCGGTTTGCGCAATCAGCGCTTCTATTTCGTCGCGGCCATCAGTTTTCATTGTTTATCAATATCAGAAGGCCACGCATGGGTTACAAATGTTCCGAAGAGTCTATCGGCAAAACTTTGGGTTGGCCAACGTCTTTCTCACACCGAAAAACTAGAGCCGCGTGAAACTTTATCCAGTGGTCTCACGTGTTTTCGTCGATCTGCCGGACATAACGTCCCGTGGAATAACGATGGAGAGACACATGAAGACATTTATTTCAGCAATCGCCCTGAGCATCGCCGCAACCGGCGCATTTGCCGCCGCCCATGCCGTGACCCCCTCGGTCGAAGCCGCCAACCAGTCCGTTGCCAATGGCATCGTCAGCGCAAGCATGGTTGTCGCGGCCGAAAACGGCTGGATGGTTGTGCACAGAACCGATGCGACGATGGCACCGGGCCCTGTGGTCGGTTACGCGCCGCTGCGCAAAGGTGACAACGTTGATGTCGCAGCAATCCTGACCGAAGAGGTCGCCCCTGGTGATATGCTGATGCTGATGGTGCACTCCGAGGCTGGTGGTACGATGACAGGCGGCTTTGAATACACACTTGGTGCCGTAGAAGACGGCCCGATCCGTGTTGACGGAAATCTTGTGATGGCTGTGATCACCGCCGAGTAAGCGTCAGAAATTCTTTGGCCCAAGGTTCCGAGTTTTGCGTTTCTGATATCGGCCAAGGAAATGGATCGCCCGCAACGCCGTCCCCGGGTTGCGGGCGATCCCTCTTAGGTCGCGAAGACGCCGTCCATATCGGCGTAGCCCTTGACTTCAATCGGGTTGCCGGACGGATCACGGAAAAACATTGTCCATTGCTCACCCGGCTCACCTTTGAAGCGCACGGAGGGTGCGATGATAAAATCGGTCTGACGCTCTTCAAGGCGCCCGGCCAATGCAGTCCAGTCTTCCAGCGGCAGGACAATCCCGAAATGGGGCATCGGCACCATGTGGTCGCCCACTTTGCCTGTCGGTTCATTGGCAAAGGGCGTGCCCAAGTGCAGGCTCAGCTGATGGCCGAAAAAGTCGAAATCCACCCAGGTATCGGTCGAACGCCCTTCGGTCGCGCCCAATGCACCGGAATAGAATTCTCGGGACTCGTCCAAATCCAAAACATGAAAGGCAAAATGGAATGGGTGCGGCATGATCTTGTCCTTTGCGAATGAGGGCCGTTGAGGTGTTCCGGCTTTCCGCCTACACCTAGCGGCAACAACTTTCAAAGGGGAGACCAGAAATGACCGACGGCCCAAGCTATGGCTTTGACACGCTGCAAATTCACGCAGGCGCCCGCCCTGATCCGGCAACAGGCGCGCGCCAAGTGCCGATCTACCAGACCACCGCCTATGTGTTCCGCGATGCAGACCACGCGGCGGCTTTGTTCAACCTCCAAGAGGTTGGCTATATCTATTCCCGCCTGACCAACCCCACAGTTGCCGCGCTGCAAGAACGCATCGCGACACTTGAAGGCGGTGTTGGCGGTGTGTGCTGTTCGTCCGGTCACGCGGCGCAAATCATGGCGCTCTTCCCGCTGATGCAGCCGGGGCGCAACATTGTCGCGTCCAGCCGCCTCTATGGTGGCACCGTCACGCAGTTCAGCCAGACGATAAAACGCTTTGGCTGGTCCGCGAAATTCGTGGACTTTGATGATCATGCCGCAGTCGCGGCCGCCATCGACGACGACACGCGCGCGGTGTTCTGCGAAGCCATCGCCAACCCGGGCGGCCATATCACCGACCTTGATGCGATCTCGGCCATTTCCGATGCGGCAGGCATTCCTTTGATCGTCGATAACACATCCGCCACGCCGTACCTGTGCCGCCCGATTGAACATGGCGCAACACTGGTCGTCCACTCCACCACAAAATACCTGACAGGCAATGGCACTGTCACCGGTGGATGCGTCGTTGACAGCGGAAAATTCGACTGGGCCGCGAACGATAAATTCCCGTCCCTCAGCCAACCCGAGCCCGCCTATCACGGCCTGAAGTTTGCCGAGACATTCGGCCCACTGGCCTTTACGTTCCACGGCATTGCCATCGGTCTGCGCGATCTGGGCATGACAATGAACCCGCAAGCCGCGCATTACACGCTGATGGGGATCGAAACTCTGTCGCTGCGCATGGAACGTCATGTCGAGAACGCGATGAAGATCGCTAAATGGCTCGAGGATGATCCGCGCACAGAATACGTGACTTATGCCGGGCTTGAGAGCTCACCCTATTCCAAACTGGTGCCAAAAATCTGCCCCAAGGGTGCAGGTGCCTTGTTCACCGTCGCCGTAAAGGGCGGCTATGACGCCTGTATCAAGCTCGTCGATAGCCTCGAGATATTTAGCCATGTGGCTAACCTTGGGGATACGCGCAGTCTGATCATCCACTCGGCCTCGACCACGCACCGCCAGTTGACGGCAGAGCAACAAGAGGCCGCAGGTGCTGGCCCGGGCATCGTGCGTTTGTCCATCGGGATCGAGGATGCCGACGATCTGATTGCCGATCTCGATCAGGCCTTGGCAAAAGCGACTGCCTGACACGAAGAAACCCGCCCGTGCCCTTGGCGTGGGCGGGTTTCTGCTTTAGGGTTCCTGCATGGGGGCAAAACGCGTTTTGCCTGTGGGACCAACATGCTAGAGCGTGACAATGATCACCAACTTTGCGCTATCGCTTTCGCTTGACGGAATTGAGCTGCTTCATCGCGTGCCGCGCGGCTGGCGGCCGGTTGGACGCGTCGATGTGGCCAGCAAAACGCTTGAGGAAGATCTGAGCGCGCTGCGTGAAAAGGCCCTGTTGATCGAACCCGACGGCCTCCGGACCAAACTGGTGATTCCACTCGATCAGATCAAATACCTTGCACTGGACGGGACACGCACCACCGAGGATGACATTCACGCTGCGTTGGATGGCGCCACACCCTATGCGCTGGGTGATCTGGTCATTGATAGTGAAAAAAGTGGCGGACGCACCCATGTTGCCGCTGTCGCACGCGAGACACTCAACGAGGCAGAGGCCTTTGCCGATGCCCATGGTTTTCAGCCTGTCGCCTTTGTCGCAGTACCCGAACCCTTCACCTTTCAAAAAGAAGTCTTCTTTGGCCCGACAGACATGGCGCGCAGCATTGTTGGCCCTGACGCGATCATTGAACGCGATGACCTTCCGGTCATGCCAGTCGGCACGCGGATCAAATCGCGCCTTCTGGTGTTCGATCAACCCGAAAATGTGGAAGAGGACACGTATAAAGACGACCTCGCCATATTGATGGCATCTCAGGATACGCCCGCACCGGTTGCGGCCGAGACCGGGGTCATCGCTGAGGCCGAAAAAGCCCCTGCACCGGTTGCGCCAAGACAGGCAATGTGGATTGACCGTATCCCGCCCGAGCATCATGCGCGGACCACTGCGGAAATGCCTGAAGCCGCACCCGCTTCTACAGCGGCCAAAGTTGCATTGGCAAAACCTGTGCTGTTGGATCTGGTGATCCCCGAGCATCACCGCAAAACGCCCAAGAAGGCAAAGTCACCGCTTGTTGCCGTATTTGGCGGACAAAAAAGTGCAGCCCTTGCCGTGTCGCTCGGGACACCGGCATCGCAGGTAGCGGCCCCCGCGATTGCGCCGCAGGCGAACCGGCCGACAGCTCCAGACGCAAGTCGCCCTAAAAGCGCACCAGAGACGAACAAACGCCCTGCCCTGATTGCCGCTGGCATTGCTGCGGCCACTTTGGTGTTGGGTGGCGTCATCTGGTCCCAGCAGACGACGACTGAAACAGCCGCCCTTGCGCCAGAGCCTCCGGTTGCAACCGAAGAGGTGGTCATCGCGCAGGCACCATTAGAACAGTCGAACGTTGAGCAAGCGGCACCGGAGGCAGGCCCAGAGATTGCCGAGTTCAGGGTCCCGGATCTTACCGCGCCACAGATCACGGGCAGTGAACTTGCGACAACCGGACCGGAAGCCCCTGCGACACGCAGCGCTGCACCTGCGGAACTAGCGGTTGCCGCAGCGGACGCACCCCTCACAACAGTGCAGGCCCCGCCTGCCCCACCGGTCGAGGAAACAGAAACAGCCGAAGCCACCGTTGGTGCCCCCGTCCTGCGCGCTCAGGTACTCAGCCCCGACGAGGCCGAACGCATCTATGACGCGACCGGTGTCTGGCAGCGTGCCCCACGGTTCTTTGACATCCCGTCGGGCGCAATTCCGTTGGCATTTGATCGCCCTGCGGACGTAACCGCACCTGACCGGATCAAACGGCCCGACATGGCGCAGCTTGACGGGTTTGAAACCGATCTCAGTTTTATTGCCCCGGCCAATCCCCCCGCACCCGACGTGACATTTGCGCGGGACGCGGACGGGTTCATTCTGGCAACCGAGGAAGGCACCGTTACGCCGGAAGGTGCCTTGGTCTTTGCGGGGCTGCCTGACCTTGCAATCACGCCACGCCCGGAACTCAGCCAAGCTGATCTGGAGCGCTTTGCGCTTCTCGCGCCGGCCCCTGAAGGTGTGGTGATCATCCCGGGCACGCCGGCTGTCGTGCCACCTTTGCGCCCTGCGGATGCGGCATTGCCCGAACCGGAAGAGGCGCCAGAGGATACAACCGTTGCCTCTGCCACACCTACACCGGAGGCGCCAACACCCGGCGCTGTTGGCCTTGGAGGGCTCGAGCTCCAAAACACCGGCACGATTTCACTTGATACAGCCGTCGTGGAAGAACGCGCGCTTGTTGATCTGCGCCCCCGCCTGCGCCCACAGGGGCTTGCGGCAAGGGTCGACCCCGGCACGCCGGATATCACCGATATTCTGGCAGGTATCGCGGCCGAAGATGCGACCTTGCGGTTTGACAACAGCACCGCACTGGCTGTTGTGCTGTCAATCCGCCCTGATGCACGCCCGTCAGGCTTTGCCAATGTCGTCGCCGCCGCCTCTGCCCGCACTCAACCACAGCCAGCGCCCCCTGCACCATCAGCCCCCGAAAGTACCGCACCTGTCGTTGCTGCCGCGCCGGTCGCGCCACAGAATGTCCAGCCCGTGCCGGGCGGTGTTGCACGTGCGGCCACGCAAGAAGACGCGATCCGCCTGCGTGAGATCAATCTGATCGGTGTCTATGGACGCCCCAATGCCCGCCGCGCTCTCGTCCGCCTGAGCAACGGGCGCTACGTGCGCGTCGAAATCGGAAGCGAGCTTGATGGCGGGCAGGTCACCGCCATCGGGGATAGCGCGCTGAATTACGTCAAACGCGGGCGGACCTACGCGATCGAATTGCCATAACTAGCTTGCCTTCAGAACACCGCGGTCGATCTGGTCGGCTTCGATGCTCTCGAACAGCGCCTTGAAGTTCCCTTCGCCAAAGCCGTCATCGCCCTTGCGCTGGATGAACTCGAAAAAGATCGGGCCGATCACGGTCTTGGAGAAGATCTGCAAAAGGATGCGGGTTTCGCCGCCGTCCACAACACCCTCACCGTCAATCAGGATACCGTGCTTCATCATCCGCTCTTTGGGCTCATCATGGCCCACAACGCGGGTGTAGCTCAGGTCATAATAGGCCTCGGGCGGCTTGGGCATGAACTTGATACCCCGCAAGGCAATCTCATCCGTCGCGTCATAAAGGTCATGCGCGCCCACAGCGATATGCTGGATACCCTCGCCCTTGTACCGCTTGAGGTATTCGACGATCTGCCCCGTTTCCCCGCGGTCTTCGTTGATCGGGATGCGGATCCGCCCGCAGGGAGACGTCAGCGCGCGCGACAAGAGGCCGGTGAACTTGCCCTCGATATCAAAGAACCGGATCTCGCGGAAATTGAAAAGGTCACCGTAGAACCTGAACCAAAGGTCCATGTTCCCCTTGTGCACATTATGTGTGAGGTGATCGAGATAGTGGAAACCGACCCCCGCAGGATGCGCGTCTGAGACCCAGTCGAATTCGGCGTTATAGGGGTTCGCTTCATAATACTGGTCAATGAAATAGATCAGGCTGCCGCCGATGCCGACGATTGCAGGCACGTCCAATGCCTTTCCATCGCCCTCATAGGGAACCGCCCCTTTGCTGACCGCATGTTCGAAGGCATGCTGCGCATCAACGACACGCCAGCCCATCGACGGCGCACAGGGGCCATGTTCGGCGACAAAGGCGCGTGCGTGGCTGCCCGGTTCATTGTTGATCACATAGGTGATATCGCCTTGCTGCCAAAGCTCGATATCTTTGGTCTTGTGCGTGGCGGTGTGGGTATAGCCCATCTGCGCAAACAAGGTGCGCAGGGTCTCTGGCTCTGGATGGGCAAATTCGACAAATTCGAAACCATCTGTCCCGGCTGGGTTTTCAGCGCTGATTGTGGCTTTCGGGGCGTCGTGCGGAAAAGGTCCCATGGGTGATCTCCTATGCGTTTTGGAGACAATACAGCGAAATACCTGCAAATAATGCGCAATATATCCTTATATGATTGCTATTTATACGAATTTCCCGCATATTATATAATATTTACGCAGGATTTATGCATGGCGCTGGACGCCGCCGACCTTTCATTGCTGGCCATGCTGCAACGCGATTCCGCCAAAACGGCGCAGGAACTGGGCGATGCACTGAATATGTCCGCCTCACAGGCAGGACGCCGCAAACAGCGGCTCGAAGCGGAAGGCTATATCGCAGGCTACCGCGCTTTTCTTTCACCGGAGAAAGTGGGGCTTTCGGTACAGGGTTTCATTCAGGTGGTCATGGCCACCCATACCGAAAAGAACGCGCGTGATTTTGTGCAATTGACCAGAACACGCCCCGAGATCGTCGGTGCGTGGACACTGACCGGAGAGGCCGATTATCTGTTGCGGGTCTATTGTCGCGATCTTGCGGCGCTGAACCTGCTGGTCCAACAGGTGCTATTGCCTCACCCCGCCGTCAGCCGTGTGCAAAGCCAGATTGTGATGGAACGGATCAAGCCCGACGCACCCTTGCCACTTTAGGTAAAGCAGCGCGGATATTTCCCCATTCCTCCTTTCCAATGGAGGATGCCACGTTACAATGAACTAGACCCAATTCGCCAGACCAGCGCACCTCGCGCCGGTCAAGAGAGAGCCTGATCTTCATGGAATCCTTCCTGTTTCAAGCGACAATCTATCTCGGCGCCGCAGTCATCGCGGTGCCGCTGGCCGCGCGTCTGGGGCTTGGGTCGGTGCTGGGGTATCTGCTGGCAGGGATCGTAATTGGACCTGTCGCCGGGTTGGTCGGCAGCGAGACGCAGGATTTACAGCATTTCGCGGAATTCGGCGTTGTGATGATGCTGTTCCTGATCGGGCTCGAGCTTGATCCGCGCGCGCTGTGGAATATGCGTCAGAGGTTGCTGGGCTTGGGCGGCTTGCAGATCTTGCTGACCATGTTGGCGATCAGCAGTGGCGCTGTGGCGATGGGCTATGATCTGTCCACCGCGGTGGCGGTGGGGATGATCTTTGCCCTGTCATCAACCGCGATCGTGTTGCAGACCCTGACAGAAAAGGGCCTGATGCAGACCAGCGGCGGGCGTTCGACGTTTTCGGTGCTGCTGGCGCAGGATATCGCCGTAATTCCGATGCTGGCGCTCTTGCCCCTGCTGGCCGTGCCCGCAGTGATGAGCCTTGCGCCGGACGGGTCGATGGTGCGTGCAGCGACCGAACATGGAGACGAACACCATGCTGTTGTCAGCCTCGTTGACGGCCTGCCTGGCTGGGGTGTGACGCTGGTCACATTGGGGGCCGTCGCCATTGTTATTCTCGCGGGCACCTTCCTGACCCGCCCCGTCTTTCGCTACATCCATCACGCCCGTTTGCGTGAAATGTATACGGCGCTTGCGCTGCTCATGGTGGTGGCCACGGCTGTCTTGATGACAATGGTGGGACTGTCGCCTGCCTTGGGCACGTTCCTTGCAGGCGTTGTCCTTGCCAACTCGGAGTTCCGGCACGAGTTGGAAAGCGACCTTGCCCCGTTCAAAGGGCTGCTTCTGGGGCTCTTCTTTATCACCGTGGGTGCAGGGATCGACTTTACGCTGTTGTTTGGTGATCCGGCGCGCATTCTGGCCCTTGCCCTTGCGGTGATGCTGATCAAGGGCCTCATCCTCTATGCTTTGGCGCTTTTGTTCAAATTGCACAAAAAAGACCGCTGGCTTTTCACGCTCGGCCTCGCGCAAGCCGGTGAATTCGGCTTCGTGCTGATTTCTTTTTCGCTGCAACAAGGCGTTCTGGCAGAAGCTCTCGGAGGGCAGCTTTTGCTGGTCACAGCCCTTTCCATGCTGATCACGCCCCTGCTCTTCATTGTTTATGAGCTGATCATCAAACGCATGAGTGACGTCGAAGAGGCCGAGCATGACGAAGTCGATGAACAAGGCACCGTCATCATCGCGGGGATCGGGCGGTTCGGGCAAATCGTGAACCGTCTTGTGCAAAGCGCGGGGGTCAACACGGTGGTGGTCGATAATGATCTTTCCACGGTCCAGATGATGCGAAAATTCGGGTTCCGGGGTTTCTTTGGTGACCCGACGCGCCCTGATCTGCTGAATGCGGCGGGTCTGGAGGATGCGAAGATCCTCGTCGTGGCGCTGGATGATCGCGAGGCGGCCAACAAGCTTGTCAGCTATGCCCGCAAGGCGCGGCCCGATTTGCACATCATCGCCCGCGCACGTGACCGTGTGCATGTCTACGAACTTTATGATGCAGGCGCCGATGACATCGTGCGCGAGCTGTTTGACAGCTCGCTGCGGGCGGGCCGCTATGCGCTGGAAAACCTCGGGCTTTCCGAATTCGAGGCCGCCGAGGTCGAGCAAGCCTTTTATCAACACGATCGCAAGGCACTGCGCGAGCTGGCGGAACTGTGGAAACCGGGCGTTCCGATCACGGAAATTCCCGAATATGTGGCACGGGCACGCGAGCTGAATAATACGCTGGAATTGGAGCTTACCGCCCGCCAACAGGCCAACGAGAAAAAGCGCGCTTGAGCAACCCCGAACTCCAGAAAAATTGAGGGCTACCCGTCAGCGACGCCCGCCTCGGCAAAAGTTGCCATGCCGGAATGACAGGCGACCGCCCCTTTCAGCACACCGATTGCAAGGGCGGCGCCCGATCCTTCACCCAGACGCAGCCCCAGTTGCAACAAAGGCTGTTTGCCCAAAGCATCCAGCAACTGCTGGTGTGCACCCTCTGCGCTCAGATGCCCCGCAACAGTATGATCCAGCGCACCATCCACGGCCTTTGCCAGACTGGCCGCAGCGGCACAGCAAATGAACCCGTCAAGGATCACGGGGATCCGGTGATGGCGTGCTGCGGCAATCGCCCCCGCCATGCCCGCCAGTTCGCGCCCGCCCAGACAGCGCAGTGCCTCAAGCGGGTCAGTCGTTGCGTGAAGCGCGACACCGCGCGCAACCACATCGGTCTTGCGCGCCAGTCCGTCATCATCCACGCCTGTGCCCCGCCCCGTCCAGTCAGAAGCAAGCCCACCAAGAACGGCCACCGCAACAGCGGCAGCAGAGGTGGTGTTGCCAATGCCCATTTCTCCGGTCACCACAAGATCGGCCTCCGGGTCAACAGCGGCCCATCCGATTTGGAGCGCTTCGATGAATTCGTCTTCGGTCATCGCGGGCGCAGTTGTGAAATCCGCGGTCGGCGTGTCGAGCGCGATCGGATAGACATCCATCTTGGCGCCAAAGGCCTGTGACAGTTGGTTGATTGCCGCGCCGCCATGCTCGAAATTCGCGACCATCTGCGCGGTGACCTCGGGCGGAAAGGCCGATACACCCTGCGCGCAGACCCCGTGGTTGCCCGCAAAGATAATGACCTGCGGCGCTGCAATGCGTGGCCGTGCATCGCCGCGCCAAGAGGCATACCAGATCGCCAGATCTTCCAGACGTCCCAACGCACCGGGTGGTTTCGTCAGTTGACCGTTGCGGTCCTGCGCACCCTTGCGGGCATCCTCGTTCGGGCCGGGGGCGGCAGCCAACAGGTCACGGAAGCCGGAAATGGTCGAAAATGGCGCTTGCATCAGGTCCTCGCTCGGGTCAACTCTTGCCCTTGTTTAACCTATGGCGCGCTGATGAAAAGGCCACGGAAGGACGCATTTTGTACAAACACGACAACAGCATGATCGCCGCGATTGATCTGCCTGCCGCACTTGGTTTGTTGACGCGGTTACCGGTCACGGTTGATGGCACGCATGCGATGGAGCGGGGGGCCGCCTCCGCCTGGGCCTATCCGCTGGTAGGTGTTGTGCTGGGTGTCATCCTCGCGGCGACGACTTCTGTGATGCTCTGGATTGGCATGCCTTCGGGGATCGTGGCGGGACTCGTGCTGGCGGGCGCGGTCATCCTGACCGGAGCCATGCACGAGGACGGTCTGGCCGATAGCGCCGATGGCCTTTGGGGTGGCTGGGACAAGGACCGCCGGTTGGCGATCATGAAGGACAGCCATATCGGCGTCTACGGCGTTTGCGCAATTGGCCTTTCGCTCTTGATCCGCTGGCTTGCGCTGGTGGTAATCGTGTCGCTGGGGGCCTATTGGGTCGCCTTTATTGCGGCAGGTGCCGTCAGCCGTGCGGCAATGGTGGTGTTGATGGCGATGCTGCCAAATGCCCGTGACGGCGGATTAAGCAGATCGGTTGGCCGCCCCCCGACTGCGGCAGTTTGGTTGGCGGTGGTCATCGCCATCGGATTTGCACTGCTATGCGGATATCCGTGGGTAATCCTCTTTGCTACAATGTCGGCCCTGTGTTGTGGCGCGATTGCACGTGCCAAAATCGGCGGCCAGACCGGCGATATTCTTGGCGCCACACAGCAGGTTACCGAAATGGTTGCCCTGATCACAATCGTGGTGTCGATTACTTAAGGCAACGGCCCACAGGCCAAGGCGGTCGCAAAAGACTCTCGGTCGATATGCGCACCGATGCTGCGGGTCGTCAGCTGACCGTCGATCAGCCTTGTCGCCATGACGTCAGTCCAATCCGCGTTGGCGGTAATCATCTCAGGTCCTGCGCCGCAATCACGGATGCCGCCGCCAATATCGCGCTCGCCGATCCTGTGATTGGTCAGGCCGGGCAAATCAGCCACGGGCACCAGAGCATCATCCCTATAGCGCCAGACGCGCAAGATTCTGGCCAGATGCGGGCGGTCGATATAGGCGATTTCAATCGCGCCATCCCCGTCCAGATCAGCAACCCCGACAGGTGCCAACCAGCGGTTGGTTCGCCCGATATGGGGGGTCGCTGCAATCTTGCCCGTCTCATCGTAGATGGCCAACTGCGCGCCAGCACTGGCAAGGGTTTCCACGACGATCACTTCGGGGGACCCGTCACCGTCAATATCTGCAAGGCGCGGCGCCACATCCTCGAACACGCGGTCCCCGGACAGCACAAAACGGCGCGTGCCAGTATCTGTTGTGATTTCCAGCGCACCCCACTCGATCGCGTCGCCCAGAATACCATGGGCATAGCGATCGGTCGGTGCGGCATAGTCTGCCGAGACAATCGTTTCAGCGCAGGCAGAGGTGGCCATGACGGCCACCCATGCAATGGTCCGTATCAAATCTGCTTTTCCGGCATCTGCACGCGCAGACCGTCCAGAGCATCAGTGACTTTCAACTGGCAGGTCAGGCGGGATTTGACGGGATCAGGTTCGTAGGCAAAATCCAGCATGTCCTCTTCCATCGCATCCTTGGCAGGAAGCTTCTCGACCCATGCGTCATCAACGTAGACGTGGCATGTGGAGCAGGCGCAAGCGCCACCGCAATCGGCCTCGATGCCGGGAATTCCGTTGTCACGTGCACCTTCCATCACGGTGAGCCCGTTGGCGACGTCCACAACATGCTCTTTGCCGCCATGTTCCACGTAAGTAATCTTGGCCATTCTTGTCTGTCCCTTATGAAATCGTTCTGGTCCGGCATTAAGTAGTGCACGTTATTCATGCTCGCCACCCCCAATTTGACAGATATCGGTCGCTGACAGCTTTGTGCACCGGGGGAACACGCAACCTGACTGTTGGCTCAAGCCCGTCTTGGGATCCGGATTATCGTATGAAAAAGGCGGCCTCGGAGGCCGCCTTTTTATCGCAGATGTGATCGCTTAGTCTTCCAGTACGAGGGCCACAAAGCGCGGGTCTCCGCCGCGGCGCACCAAGAGCAGAAGCGATTTACGCCCGGCCTCTGTGGCTGCTTCAATCCGGCCCTCCAGATCCGAAATCGTAGCCACTGCCTCTTGGCCGGCCTCGGTGATGACGTCACCTTCCAGCAGGCCTTTGGATGCAGCCTCGGAGTCGGGGTCGATCGCTGTGATCACCAGACCCGTGTCGACACTCAATGAAAACTGATCGGTCAGTTCAGGGGTGATTTCAGAGAGCGTCAGACCAAGAATTTTGGACTGCTCCGGCTCGGCCTCTTCCGTTGACGCAGGGAATGCTACCGCCTCAGAGGTTTCACGCCGACCCAGGACAACAAGCAGATCTTCCATCTCACCGTTGCGCAGCACGCCTACGGGCACTTCTGTACCTACCGGGGAGTTGCCGACGATCCGCACCAGTTCGCGGGTATCTTCAATTTCGATCCCGTCGAAATTCAGGATCACGTCTCCAGCGAGCATTCCTGCGTTCTCTGCAGGTCCGGGCGGTACATCGGTGACGAGCGCACCACGGGCCATATCAAGACCTTCGATTGCATCAACCATGTCCGGTGTGACGTCCTGAATACGCACACCCAACCAGCCGCGGCGTGTTTCGCCGAATTCGATCAGCTGGTCCACCACATTGGTCACAACAGCCGATGACATCGCAAAACCGATACCGATCGAGCCGCCATTAGGCGAGAGGATCGCGGTGTTCACGCCGATGACTTCACCGTCCATATTGAACAATGGACCACCCGAGTTACCGCGGTTGATGGCTGCGTCGGTCTGGATGTAGTCATCATAGGTGCCGGAAAGCGCACGGTTGCGGGCAGACACGATCCCGGCAGAGACCGAAAAGCCCTGCCCCAAGGGGTTACCCATCGCCATGACCCAGTCACCGACGCGTGCGCCTTCGGCGTTGCTGTCACCGAATTCAACGAATGGCAGGTTGTCGAGGTCAACTTTGAGAACGGCGATATCGGTGTTGGGATCGGTGCCGATCAACTCGGCAGGTACACCGGGTTCACCGCCCGGGAAGAATTCAATCAGGATTTCATCCGCACCTTCAATCACGTGGTTGTTGGTCACGATGAAACCATCCTCGGAGATCACGAAACCGGAGCCCAGCGCCGACGAACGGCGTGTGCCTTGTCCCGGCCCCCGGTCAAGATCGTTGAAGAAATCCTCAAATGGTGACCCGTCAGGAACAAGCCCCTGAGGCCCTGTGCGACCGGCCACGGTCGTGCTGGTCGTGATGTTGACGACGGCCGGGCTGACCTGTTCGGCCAGATCAGCGAATGTTTCGGGACGTTGCTGCGCGCTGGCGAATGTCACCTGCGCAAGGACCATGGCGAAAGCGACCGCCAAGGTCGTGACGAAAGCCATCAAAAGACCACGCGTGCGCTGCTGATCTCGACTGACTGCGATTGCCTTGGACTTCACGGCAAATCTCCTTTTGTTGAAACCGGGGCGCAAGACCGCGACCCTACTCATTTTCTGATGTTCTATGTAGGGCGCGAATTGTGCAACGCAAACTTCACATTCAAATTCTCAACACCACGTGAATTATTGTGCAAGCCTTGAAACACTGGCTAGGCAGTCAGGCCAAAAAGAAAGGGCCAGCACGGTGGCTGGCCCTTCCAGTTACTATAACCCAATTGGTTACTCGCCTGCGGCGCGACCCTGATCGGACTTCAGATAGTTGAAGAACTCGTTATCAGGCGACAGAACCATGGTCGAATTGCCCGGGGTCAATGAACGCTGATAGGCTGTCATGGAGCGATAAAATTCAAAGAATTCAGGATCCGCACCAAAGGCCTGCGCGAAAATCTCGTTCCGGCGGGCATCGGCCTCACCCTGAATGATCTGGCTTTCGCGTTCGGCCTCGGACACCAGCTCGATGACGGTACGGTCGGCACCGGCGCGAATACGCTGGGCCGCTTCATTACCACGGGCGCGTTCGTCGGCGGCTTCACGGTCACGCTCGGCCTTCATACGCTCATATGTCGCGTTGAGGTTTTCCATCGGAAGGTCGGTCCGCTTCAGGCGCACGTCAAGCACCTGCAAACCCAGAGGGCGCGCCTCTTCAATCGCCTGATTGCGAATGCGCAGCATCAGGGCGGCACGATCAACTGACAAAATGTCGTTGGATGTCACCGAACCCAGCACCTCGCGGGTTTCAGCCCGCAGAATACTGTCGAGACGACGGGCCGCAGCTTCCTCGCCACCCGTACCGACGGCACGACGGAACTGCTCCACATCGACAATGCGGTATCGTGCAAAGGCATCGACCACAAGGCGGCGGTCGTCCGCAGGTGTCACCTCGAGGGGTTCCAAATCACGGCTCAGAATGCGGTCGTCGTAACGCACCACTTCCTGGATGAGCGGTATCTTGAACCCCAGACCCGGGTCCTCCTTGACACTCACGATCTGGCCGAACTGGAGCACCAGCGCCTTCTCGCGTTCATCCACAACAAAGACCGATGACAACGCGCCGATCAAAACAACCGCAACTGCGGGCAAAAGAAATGCTGATTTACGCATCAGTTGGTTCCTCCGGTTGTCGGTGTGCGACGCAGTTCATTCAACGGCAGGTATGGCACGACGCCCTGACCACCTTCTTGGCCTTCGTCCAGCAGGATGATGTCGACACCACCCAGCACGCTTTCCATTGTCTCCAGATAGAGACGCTTGCGGGTGACCTCAGGCGCTTTTGCATATTCCGCCAAAACAGCGCTGAAACGGCTCGCCTCACCTTCGGCTTCGTTCACCACGCGGGCGCGGTAGCCTTCGGCCTGCTCAAGGATCTGGGCCGCCCGGCCACGGGCTTCGGCAACCACCTGATTGGCATAGGCATCGGCCACGTTCTGAACGCGGTCACGTTCCTGCTCGGCATCCTGTACCGCGCGGAATGACGCGATGACCGGTTCGGGCGGATCGGCTTTGTCAAAGTTGACGCGGATGACTGAGATGCCCGAGTCGTAGCTGTCGAGCGTTTCCTGAATCATGTCGCGCAGGCGGTCAGCAATGGCGCCACGATCACGGTTGAGGATCGGGGCCAGTTCCGACTGGGAAATGATCTCGCGCATGGCTGATTCAGAGACGGCTTCGATCGTCTGCGGCGGGTTGGCAAGGTTGAATAGATACTCTTCTGGATTGATGATGTTCCAGACAACCTGAAAATCGATGTCGACGATGTTTTCATCGCCTGTCAGCATCAAACCCGCTTCTGATCCGGTGCGGCTGGTGCCGATATCGATGTTCCGCTCTGTTGTCACAGCAAGCACTTCGCGCGTCACAACGGGCCACGGCGCAAAGTTCAGACCGGGTTCACCGATTTCCAGAAAGTCACCCAAGAACAGCTCGACCGCGCGTTCTTCGGGACGCACTGTGTAGAAAGAGGCATAGAGCCATAGACCAATAGCCGCGAGAATACCCAGACCGACCGTACCGCGTGTGACCTGTGGACCACCGCCGCCGCTGCCGCCTTGTCCATTGCCACCGCCGCCGCCGCCCATCAGGACACGCAGTTGTTCACGACCCTTATTCACCAGCTCGTCAATTTCGGGAATACTCGGGCCGTCGTTGTTGGGCTTGCGACCGCCGCTACCGCGGTTGTCGTCATTGTTGCCCCCACCTGAGCCATTATTTCCGCCGCCGCCCCACGGGCCACCGTTGTTGCCTGCCATTGTCTTCCTATGCTTCCTTTCAGCGTGTTCCACTAACGTGAACTGTCATTGTGCATGTGTGGCTTGATTTCGTGAAATCAAGCGCTGCGCACGGGTTCCTTCATTGTCACAAGTTCTTCGGCCATTGTCGGGTGAACCGCAACAGTGCGGTCGAAATCCTCTTTTGTTGCCCCCATTTTCACGGCAATCCCTGCCAGCTGGATCATCTCGCCCGCGTGATCTGCGACGATATGACAGCCCAGCACTTTGCGGGTTTCCTTGCTGACCACAAGTTTCATCAAGACCCTGTCCTCACGCCCCGCAAAGGAGTGGTTCATTGGCTTGAAGGATGTGCAATAGACATCGATCGGTTCTTTCTCGCGCGCTTCCTCTTCTGTCAGACCGACGGTGCCAAGTTCGGGCTGCGTAAAGACAGCAGACGGGATCAGTTCGTGATCCACCGCTGTCGGATTGCCCTTAAAGACCGTCTCCACGAAAGCCATGCCTTCGCGGATCGCAACAGGTGTCAGTTGTACGCGGTTGGTCACATCCCCGATCGCATAGATCGAGGGGACGCGTGTCTGGCTGTACTCATCGACAACGATTTCGCCACGACGGCCAACTTCAACGCCCGCATCCTCAAGCCCCATATCATCGGTATTGGGTGCGCGCCCGGTGGCGAACATGACCTGATCATAGACCTTTTCGGTGCCATTGGTGGCCTTGACCCAGATACCATGCCCAGCTGATTTCTGCGGCAATGTTGCAGGTTTGCCGCCTTCCATGGGAACGCTTTTGTGCACGCCCGCCAGATCCTCGGCTGTTGCGGCGCGCATCTCGACGATGTTGGTCCCAAGGTGCAGATCGACGCCTTTGGCACGCATCCCTTCGGCCACCAGACCGCGGGCCTCGTCATCAAAGCCGCGCAGAATTTGGGCACCGCGGTAGAATTGCGTCACCTGCACGCCAAGACCGTTCAGGATGCCCGCGAACTCTGACGCAATGTAGCCGCCCCCCACAATCAGGATGGATTTCGGCATCTCGTCCAGCAAGAAAATCTCGTTCGAGGTAATGCCCAGTTCGGCACCGGGCATATCGGGAATGATGGGGCGCCCGCCGGTTGCGATGAGAATGTGCTTGGCTGTCACATCCTTGCCCGTTGACAGCGTCACTGTGTGGGGGTCTTTCACCTTTGCGCGGGCATCAATGATTTCGACGCCCGACCCATCCAAGAGCTTGCGGTAAATGCCTTCCAGACGGTCCAATTCGGCGTTCAGCTTGGCGCTGAACTTGGACCAGTCAAATGGCCCCTCCTGCACGTCCCAGCCGTAAGCGCGGGCGTCGTCGAACATCTCGGAATAGCCCGAGGCAAACACCATCAGCTTTTTTGGCACACAGCCGCGGATCACGCAGGTGCCGCCCATGCGGTATTCTTCGGCCAGACCCACCTTCGCCCCTGTTGCGGCCGCGACGCGCGCCGCGCGAACACCGCCAGAGCCACCACCGATCACAAAAAGATCATAGTCAAAAGTCATGTTTTGGCTCCGTTTTCTGCCTCTGGCGGGCTTGAAGGTAGATTGGGACGCGCGGCCTGCACGGCGGCGGTGATAGCATCCACCGCATCTGGGGTCAGCATCTTGCGGCTGCAACCGATGTAACGATCTTTCACGTCACCTTGATGGCGAAAGGCAAAGACCAAAGCACGTTGATCCGCTCCGAGGCTCGCCCATTGCAACTCATCCCACTTGAACGAGACTGTGCGCAGCGGGCGATGCAGTGTCAGACCATCGGGGTCCAACCGGCCCAGACTGGGGGTGCGCAGATAGCTATAGGCGATAAATACAGCCCAGACCCCGCATAACAGACCAAGGACAACCTCAATTGCTGTGCCCGATGTGATAAAATCGTACCAGAGCCAACTGACCATCGAGAACGTCAGAATGGTAAAGAAATGCTGGCGCTGTGTGCGTTTGAATTCCATGGATCAGGGATCAGTCCGCGATATCGACAAAGATGTTATCATCATCCAGCACATCGAACCGGATCACATTGGACGCATTATTGGTGATGTCACGGGTGGTCACACGGCCATCGCCGTAACCCACGATGACGACATCGCAGATATCAATAAAGAGACCGTTTTCCACAACGCCGGGTATCTGGTTGATCACAAAGCTGAGCTGGCGGGGATTCCCGATCCGTTTGAGATGCAGATCAAGGATAAAGTTCCCCTCGTCCGTCACAAAAGGCTGATCGCCTTTCATCCGCAACACAACATCGCGCCCCAAGACATCCATGCCGGTCAGGGTTTCAGCGATCAGCCCTTGGGTGATCGACAGCCCGAAGGGTACGACTTCGACAGGCAGAGGAAATGCGCCCAGAGTGTCGACTTTCTTGCTCGCGTCGGCGACGACGATCATGCGGTCGCTTGCTGTGGCCACGATCTTTTCATGCAGATGCGCCCCACCGCCACCCTTGATCAAAGTCAGATTGTCATCGAATTCATCGGCCCCGTCAAAGGTCAGATCAAGCCATTTGGCCTCATCCAGTGTGATGATGTCGATCCCGACTTTCGTGGCAAGCATGGCTGTCCGTTTGGACGTGGGCACGCCTTTGATCTTGAGCCCTTCTTCGCGCACCATCTCACCGAGACATTGCACCAGCCATTCTGCAGTGGATCCTGTGCCAAGGCCAACTTTCATCCCCGATTCAACAAATTCCGTCGCTTGCTTGGCCGCGACGAATTTTGCTTTGTCGATGGGGGACAGCTCACCAGACATCAATCCACTCCGAAATCTTTACCGGCGCTTTATAGGCAAGAAAAACGCCGGGTGCGAGGCCCCAATTGACGAAAGGTCATGTCGCGCGCTGCAGGCTGCGTTTTTCGCGGGCGGATGTCGTATTTGGCAAGTGAACAGCCTGCATGTTCCGCTACACACGCATCATGAGCCAGATCTTGCGCCTGCACTACGCCCCTGACAACGCCTCGCTTTGCGTGCGACTGGCGCTTGAGGAAATGGCCGTGCCTTATCAGACTGTTCTGGTCGACCGCGCAGCCCAAGCGCAAAAGTCCCCTGCGTATCTGGCGCTCAACCCCAACGGGCTGATCCCTGTTCTAGAAACGCCCCACGGGCCAGTGTTTGAAACCGCCGCAATCTTGATGTGGCTGGCCGAGACGCATGCCAAATTGATGCCGCCTTTAGGCACGCCCGCACGGATGCACGCGCTGCAATGGATGTTCTGGCTCGCCAATACCCTGCATCCCACGTTGCGTATGACGTTCTATCCAAGCCAGTACACGGGCAGCGACAGCGGCGCGGTCCTAAACATGACCCAACAGCGCTTGCGTGCGCAGCTTGATCTGCTGGCGGCCACGCAAACCACCCCGTGGCTGGACAGTGAGGCCAGCAGTCTCCACGCCTGCTATCTTGCGCCAATGCTGCGGTGGGCGGCATTGTATGGTGGCGGTGAAGATTGGTTTGATCTTGAAAATTGGCCGCGACTGGCGGCATTTGCCAAACGTATGGACGCGCGCGAAAGTACCATCCGGGCGGCAGTTGCGGAAGGTTTGGGACCTACCCCGTTTTCGCGACCCGCACCTTGCACCCCACCAGAAGGATCAGCGCTCTAGCATGTTTTTATCGGTTTTCGATATGTTCAAAGTGGGCGTCGGCCCCTCCTCGTCCCACACCATCGGACCGATGGTGGCTGCTGCACGGTTTCTGGACCATTTGCGCGCGTTGCCTTTCGGGGTTGCGGGTGTGCGCGCCTCGCTGCACGGCAGTCTGGCCTTCACGGGCATCGGTCACGCCACGGACCGCGCGGTGATCCTTGGCCTCGCGGGGTTTCGTGCGGAAGATTATGATGCCGGCAAAGCGGATGCAGAACTTGCCCGCATTGCCACAGAGCATACGGTCACGCCAGATGGTCTTGGCATGCTGGCGTTTCATCCCAAGGACGATCTGCTCTTCGACTATGGCCCCGCTTTGCCCGGTCACGCCAATGGCCTGATCCTGCGCGGCACAGACGCACAGGGCGATGTCATTACCCAAGTCACCTATTATTCCATCGGCGGCGGGTTCGTGTTGACCGAGGCCGAATTGAACGCTGGCAAAGACAGTGACACAGGCGCCCCCGTCCCTTTCCCGTTCCACACCGCCCAAGAGATGCTCGAGATGGCCGCCAAATCCGGCAAGACCATCGCCGCCATGAAGCGGGCCAACGAACTTTCACGGATGCCCGGTGCCGATCTGGACAAAGGTCTCGCGCGGATTTGGGAGGTCATGAACAACTGCATCAACCGCGGACTTGAGACTGACGGTATCTTGCCTGGTGGCTTGCAGGTGCGCCGGCGCGCCAAGGGCATTTATGATGCTTTGCAGGCCGAGCGGGGCATGAACCTGACCGCCCCCCACACGATCAATGATTTCATGTCGACCTATGCGATGGCCGTGAACGAAGAGAATGCTGCCGGCGGGCAGGTTGTGACCGCGCCCACAAACGGGGCCGCCGGTGTGATCCCTGCGACGATCCGCTATTGGCTGGACCATGTGCCGGGTGCGACGGCGACGCGTGTGCCGGAATTCCTGCTGACGGCGGCGGCTGTGGGTGGCTTGATCAAGTACAATGCCTCGATTTCCGGTGCCGAATGCGGCTGTCAGGCCGAGGTCGGAAGCGCCGCTGCCATGGCCGCGGCCGGCCTTGCGGCCGTTCTTGGCGGCACACCTGAGCAGATTGAAAACGCAGCGGAAATAGCGCTTGAGCATCATTTGGGCATGACCTGCGATCCCGTGAAAGGGCTCGTGCAAGTTCCCTGTATCGAGCGCAATGGACTGGGGGCGATCAAGGCTGTTTCTGCGGCATCGTTGGCCTTGCGCGGCGATGGTGTCCATCTTGTTTCGCTGGATGTCGCAATCGAGACGATGCGCCAGACCGGCATGGATATGAGCGAGAAATACAAGGAAACGGCGCTGGGTGGTCTGGCGGTACATGTGCCCAATTGCTGAGACCGGCTTTGACGCCTGCGCGTTGCCTGCCTAGGGTGACATGATGTCGACCGACCGTCCCTTTCTTGGCGTCATGCTGATGCTGTGTTTTTGCGTGCTGGCCCCGCTGGGTGACAGCATTGCAAAGATATTGGGCGGCACGGTGGTGCTTATTGTGCTGCTTTTTGCGCGGTTTGCTGTGCAGGCTCTGATGCTCTTGCCGGTTGTCGCGGTCAGCGGCAAAGGCCTGCGCCTACCCCGCGCGCTTTGGAAATGGACGCTGGTCCGCACGGTGCTGCATATCCTGGGCATCGGCCTGATGTTCAGCGCGTTACGCTATCTGCCACTGGCCGATGCCTTGGCGATTGCATTCGTTATGCCGTTTATCATGTTGATTTTGGGTCATTTCGCCATGGGCGAAGAGGTGGGCATGCACCGGATGGTGGCCTGCGCTATCGGCTTTCTCGGCACGCTTCTGGTGATCCAGCCCAACTTTGTCGAGGTGGGTTATCCCGCGCTGTTGCCTTTGGGCGTTGCTGTGGTCTTTGCGCTTTTCATGATGGTGACCCGCAAGGTGGCGCGCGCGCTTGATCCGATCAGACTACAGGCCATCAGCGGGGTGCAAGCGAGCGTGATCATTCTTGCGCTCTATCTTCTTTTTCCGTCGGCAACTGGCACGGTAACATTCAGCTATGATGCGGCAACATGGGGCCTTTTGGTCGCTTTGGGCGTGCTAGGCACCTTTGCGCATCTTTTCATGACATGGAGTCTGCGGTTTGCACCCGCGTCGACCCTTGCGCCGATGCAGTATCTCGAAATCCCCTTCGGCACGGCGATTGGCTGGATCGTCTTTTCCGATTTGCCGAACGGGCTGGCCGCGATCGGTATCTGCATCACTGTTGGCGCAGGTCTCTATATTATTTTGCGCGAACGGCAGCTTTCATTGCAACCGCCAGCAGGTCACGCGGCAGGGTAACCAGAAGGGGACCATCCGTTTCAATCGCAACTTCACCCCCCGTTGCTTCGTTTGACGGGCTGCTGAATCCGTCCGGCGTCATGCGGGTCTGCGCGAAAGGCCAGCGCACCCCGCTGAAAGTGACTTTCGCCTCTCCCAAAGACATGAGCGATATACGGGTCTCGGGCGCGACCGCAAAAGACATGCGGCCGAGAGGGGCCACGAAGCTTACATCATGCGCATCAAGCAGCAGAACCGCCCTTTCGGGATGCCGCGCCAGGACGTTCAGCACCGAAAGCGCATGGTCCAACCGGCCCCCGGTAAACCCCAGGCCCAGCACCACAGGCGCGCTGACCCGTGTGAGTGCCTTTTCAAAATCTGTTGTCGACTGCTCGGCAATAAAACGAAGCTGCTGTGCAAATGTGGCACGCGCCGCGTCCGAAAGGCTATCGAGATCCCCGATAACCGCCGCCGGTGTCACACCGGCCGCCAAGAGGTGATCTGCACCGCCGTCCACGCCTACAAAGCTGTTCACAAGGGAAAAAACCGCTGAAATGGCGTCGTCGGCTATTGGGGCTCCTCCAACGAGGCAAATTGCGTTATTACTTGAAACAATCGGTTTGATTGGCAATGATTGCACCTCTATTCACAAACATTCCTCAAAAGGGTCATAATATGATCCTCAATGGGACGTGTTCTTGTTTTCAATTAAGAATGACTATGTGTCCAGCGGGCCGCCGCTGATTAACGAAAGAAAGCGCTTAATGATGGATGAAAACACGCAAGTCCTTGATGTGACCTACGGCAACTTCTCTTGCCGCCTGGAAGGTTTCGAAGATTCTGTCGAGACAATGAAAATGGTTGTGTCTTTCTTCCATGATCTTGCCGGTCACGATCGCTTTATGGACACAGAGCCTCTTGCACCCGACATGGCCACGCTTGCCCGCCTGACCGAAGAACAGACAGGTGTCGCGGTCGATATCGAGGGTGAAGGCAATCGCGTCAGCCTGCGCGTCCGCCAGCCCGATGAGGATATTGCCCCTGCTGCGTTGGAAGAAGATGACGCAGATGACTATTTTGACGATGAAGAAGCGTACGACACTGCGCCCGAAGAGGCCGACGATGAGGATGATGACGGATCATACGCCGACAATCTTGCCAGCGTAGCCGACAAGCTGGAGCGTATGCGCGCTGCGGCGGCTGAGCGCAAAAGCGCATCAAGCGCGGAAGAGTTTTCGGAAGACCTGAGCGAGCCTGCCGCTCCGGCGGTCAACCCGCTGTCGCAGCGTCTTTCCGATCTGGTCAAGCGGACAACGGCTGCGGCTGCAGCTGCTCCGATCGAGGATGACACCCCAAAGGCGCAGGCAGCTGTGAGCGAAGATGAAGACTTTGATGATGATTTGAACGTCTTCGACACCGCAGAGTATGACGAAGATATTGCAGCCGCCCTTGCCGCTGAGGAAGAGGACGACGAACTGATGGTCGCTGATCGCGGGGCGGATGAGCCGGTTGCTGCAGATACCTCGGACGAGGATGACGAATTCGAAGATGACGTTGTCGCAGCGCAATCAGATGAGCACGCCGAAGACGACGACTTTGAAGATGAGTACGCGACCGACGATGCAGACGATGTTGAAGCCGAGCAGGACGAAGAGCCGCTTATGCTGACCGCGAAGCAGGCGTCCCAGATCGAAGATGATGACTATGATGACGATGACGAATTCGACCTTGAGGCCGAAGTCGCCAAGGTCGAAGCCGAGATCGCAGCACGTCAGGGCAATGAATTCGCCCGTCCCGGCCTACCCCGCCATGTCGAAGACGCCATGAGCCGGATCATGTCGCAAACGGATCAGCACCTGAACCAGCCCGAGAACCGCCGCCACCGTGATGCGTTTGCGCAGCTGAAAGCCGCAGTCGCCGCGACAGAAGCCGCACGGCAACTCGGCGACAAGGGTGCGGACAAGCGCGACCCGGATGAAGTCTACAAAGACGATCTCGGCGCGCATGAAGCAAAGGATAAGGGTGACGGCAAACCGATACCACCGCTCAAGCTTGTGAAGTCGCAAGAGGTCAAGCCCGGTGCTGGCGATCGTCAGACTTTGCAGCGGCCTGAAAGCAATGCACCTGCAAGTGCGGGCTCGATGGAGGCCGCATCCGAGCGCCTGCGCAAGATTGCGACATTGAAGGAAGCTGACGCAAAGCCGGAAACCAACGATTTTGCTGACTTTGCCGCTGCACACGGTGCGTCGGATCTGACAGACCAACTGGAAGCCGCTGGTGCCTATATCTGCTTTGTTGAAGGTGAAGATGACTTTTCACGCCCGCAGGTGATGAAAATGGTTCAGTCTGCCTCGGACAGCGAGATTTCCCGCGAAGACGGTCTGCGCAGCTTTGGCCGCCTTTTGCGCCAGGCCCGCCTGATAAAGCTTCCCAACGGGCGGTTCCAGGTTGCGGAAAACACTCAGTATCGCCCTGACGGGTACAAAGCCGCGCAAGGCTAAATGATTGACCAATAAATAAAGGCGGGGTTTTGCCCCGCCTTTTTTGTTTCTACCTGTTCTCTGGCGCGTCCGGATCAGGTTGCCCGATCCCTTTGAACACCCATTTCAAAGGGAATGCCCAACCGATGCCCAGCGCGACATAGACAAAGAACTCCACGATCAGCGGAAAGCGCACCTCTTGGGTCATCATATAGCTCATGATGGTCACGGCCACGATGATGTAGACGGGCAAGCCCACGACCAGCACAAAGAGAGCCAGTTTTTTCCGCGCTTTATATGTCATCTATCCTCAGTCTGCGAATGGGTCGGTCACCAGAATGGTGTCTTCTCTTTCAGGTGAGGTGGAAACTAGGGCGACAGGGCATTGGATCAACTCTTCAATACGTCGCACGTATTTGATCGCCTGCGCAGGCAAGTCCGCCCATGAGCGCGCGCCTTCGGTCGATTCGGACCAGCCCTCGATTTCTTCATAGACCGGTGTGCAGCGCGCCTGTTGATCGGCGGCGGTCGGCAGGTAATCCATCAGTTCGCCATCAAGCTCGTAGCCCACACAAATCTTGAGCGTCTCGAAGCCGTCCAACACATCCAGCTTGGTCAGCGAAATGCCAGTCACACCCGAGGTTGCACAGGTCTGGCGCACCAAAGCAGCATCAAACCAGCCGCAGCGACGCTTGCGTCCTGTCACGGTGCCGAACTCGTGCCCCCGCTCGCCCAGACGCTGGCCATCGGCATCATCCAGCTCGGTCGGGAACGGCCCCTCGCCTACGCGGGTGGTATAGGCCTTCACGATCCCCAGCACATAATCAATCGCCGTCGGGCCAACGCCCACGCCAGTCGCGGCCTGCCCTGCGATCACATTCGAGGATGTCACGAAAGGATAAGTGCCAAAGTCGATATCCAGCAGCGCACCCTGCGCGCCTTCGAACAGAATACGCTTGCCCGCCTTGCGCTGCTCGTTCAGCACTTTCCAGACAGGGGCTGCAAACGGCAGGATTTCGGCTGCAATCTCTTTGAGTTGCGCCACCAGCGCATCACGATCGACGGGTGCGATGCCCAGCCCTTTGCGCAGTGGGTCATGGTGCTGCAACGCACGGTCAACGCGGGCCTCCAAAGTGGCCGCATCAGCCAGATCAGCGACGCGGACAGAGCGGCGGCCAACCTTGTCTTCATAAGCTGGCCCAATGCCACGGCCTGTAGTGCCGATCTTGGTGCCTTTGCTGGCGGCCTCTTCACGGGCGCGGTCAAGCTCACCGTGAATCGGAAGGATCAGCGGCGTGTTCTCCGCGATCATCAGAGTGCTGGGATCAATCACAACTCCCTGCTTGCGGATCGAGGCGATTTCCTTGACCAGATGCCAAGGGTCGAGGACTACGCCATTGCCGATCACCGACAGTTTCCCGCCTCGCACCACGCCCGAAGGCAGCGCGTTCAGCTTGAACACCTCGCCATCAATGACAAGCGTATGGCCCGCGTTATGGCCCCCTTGAAAGCGCGCGATCACATCAGCCCGCTCCGAGAGCCAGTCAACGATCTTGCCTTTGCCTTCATCGCCCCATTGCGCACCGACGACCACTACGTTTGCCATGAATATTCATTCCTTTGCAGATTGCGTCCCCCCTATATCGCTGCCCCCGCGAATGGGAAACCGCAAATTTGCGACCCTAGACAGGGCACGCAGACCTCGGCATTGTCGGCCCACGGAAAAGAAGTGAGGCATATCATGGGTTTTGTCATTCGTTGGGTCTTTGCCCTTTTGTTGCTGATGGCGACCTATAACCCGACACAGTGGAATTATGTGCGCTGGAGCATGGCGAATTATGAAACGCAGCTGTCTTTGACGGTGCTGTTCGGTCTGATCCTTCTTGTGGGATATATAATCTATCTGCGTGCCACCCTGCGCTCTATCGGGATATTCGGGATGCTGCTGATCTTGGCCGTTGTCGGCACGATCCTGTGGGTTCTGTTCGATCAGGGTGTGATTAGTCTGAACAATCCTTCCGTGAATACGTGGATCGGTATCTATGCCCTTTCGATCGTTCTGGCGGTGGGTTTGTCGTGGTCAATTGTCCGCCGCAAGCTCAGCGGACAGGCTGATGTGGATGACATCGACGAATAAGCGGGTTTTCAGGGGTTGCGGGACGGCCCCAAGACTTTTAGATACCGCTTGTTCTTGAACGCCCCGAAAGGCCCGAAATGGAAAATGTCGTCCTCATCATTCACCTGATCCTCGCGCTCAGCCTGATCGGTACTGTGCTTTTGCAGCGCTCCGAGGGTGGTGGTCTTGGGATGGGCGGCGGTGGCGGTGCAACCGGTTCACGCCCTGCGCCGACCGCGATGAGCAAATTTACATGGGCACTGGCTGCGGCTTTTATCTGCACATCCATCGCGCTGACATTGATTGCTGCAAGCAATACCGCCGGGTCTTCGGTCGCTGACCGGTTCGGCGCCGATCCAGTGCAGGAAGGTGTCGCGGTCCCCGATCTGGGTGACAGTCTGTTGCCGCCTTCCTTGAATGGTGATGACCCGCTGCTGCCAGCGGGTGAGTAAGTAAATACTACCTGTTGCCCTGATGCTATTTAGGGCAACATGATGTTGGGTCAGCGGTTGCCAATCGCGTCCGAATCCACTACAGATCAAATCCCGTGATGATGCGAATTTTCGGGTTCGCTTTCCCACAGTTTTTGGAATTTTTCACGGGGGTCTCCTGCCAATGGCGCGTTTCATTTTCATTACCGGCGGCGTTGTCTCCTCTCTCGGTAAAGGTCTTGCATCCGCCGCTTTGGGTGCTTTGTTGCAGGCACGGGGCTATTCGGTCCGCCTGCGCAAGCTTGACCCCTACCTCAACGTTGATCCGGGCACGATGTCACCCTTCGAGCATGGCGAGGTGTTCGTCACCGACGATGGCGCAGAAACCGATCTGGATCTTGGCCACTACGAACGCTTTACAGGCGTGCCTGCCCGCAAGACAGATTCTGTAAGCTCGGGGCGCATCTATTCCAACGTTCTGGAAAAAGAGCGGCGCGGCGATTATCTGGGCAAGACGATTCAGGTCGTCCCCCATGTGACGAACGAGATCAAAGATTTCATCAGCATCGGCGAGGATGAGGTCGATTTCATGCTCTGTGAAATCGGCGGCACCGTGGGCGACATCGAAGGCCTGCCCTTTTTTGAAGCGATCCGCCAATTCGCCCATGACAAGCCCCGCGGCCAGTGCATTTTCATGCACCTGACATTGCTGCCCTATCTGGCGGCTTCGGGTGAGCTGAAGACGAAACCGACGCAACACTCGGTCAAGGAATTGCAGTCCATCGGCATTGCGCCCGATATCCTTGTGTGCCGCTCGGAGCAGCCGATCCCCGAAAAAGAGCGCGAGAAGATCGCATTGTTCTGTAACGTCCGCAAACAAAGTGTGGTCGCGGCCTATGATCTGAAATCCATCTATGAGGCCCCACTGGCCTACCACGATCAAGGCCTTGACCAAGCGGTTCTGGATGCCTTTGACATTGCCCCAGCCCCGCAGCCGAAACTTGAGATGTGGCACGACGTCTATGACCGCATCCATAATCCAGAGGGCAAAGTAAAGGTCGCGATTGTCGGCAAATACACCCAGCTTGAGGACGCCTATAAATCCATCGCCGAGGCGCTGACCCATGGTGGCATGGCCAACCGTGTAAAAGTGCAGATCGAATGGGTCGATGCCGAGCTTTTCGATAAAGACGATGCCGCACCCTATCTGGAAGGGTTCCATGCGATCCTCGTACCGGGCGGTTTCGGTGAGCGCGGGACAGAGGGCAAAATCAAAGCGGCGCAGTTCGCCCGCGAAAAGAAGATCCCCTACCTCGGGATATGCCTTGGCATGCAGATGGCCGTGATTGAGGCCGCGCGGAATGTGGCCGGTCTGGCGAAAGCGGGGTCTGAGGAATTCGACCATGAGGCGGGCGGGAAGCGGTTCGAACCGGTCGTCTACCACCTCAAGGAATGGGTACAGGGCAACCATACCGTGGCGCGCAAGACCGATGACGACAAAGGCGGCACGATGCGTCTGGGCGCTTATGACGCCACGCTGACCGAAGGCTCGAAAGTTGCGGGTATTTACGGCACCACGGCGATCGAAGAACGGCACCGCCACCGCTATGAGGTGGATGTGAAATATCGCGATGTGCTGGAAAAGGCCGGCCTGAAATTCTCGGGCATGTCACCGGATGGCAGGCTGCCCGAGATTGTCGAATGGTCCGATCACCCGTGGTTTATCGGGGTGCAGTTCCATCCAGAGTTGAAGTCAAAACCCTTCGCGCCACATCCGCTATTCGCGGATTTTGTGCGGGCGGCTGTCGAGACCTCTCGTCTGGTGTAGTAGACCAAATCCTCTGAGAGGATTTGGTCCAGATTTTTGAAAAAATCTGGCGTTTAGAAGCCGAAGGTGATCTTGCGTGTGAGCACGATGCTCCCGCTCAACATATCGTCGTTTTCGCTGATCGGGCTATCGGCGGCATCCTCACGCAACTGGTCATAATTGATCGTCCCGATCACTTCCCAGTCATCGTTGATCGCATAGGTCGCCTCGGCCATTGCGCCGGCGCTGACCAGCCCGCCTTGGGCGTCAAAATCGGTCAGACTTGTCGCGCCGGAAACACCGAAATAGGTCTGCGCATAGTCATCATCACCGATAAGCACCCGCGGCCCTGCCTTGAAAGTCAGCTGGTCTGTCGGCCTGTAATAGACGTTGCTGCCGATCTCGCTCACGAAAGACCCGTGTCCGATCACACCGTAACGCAACACGGCAAAAACGTCATAGTAGGGGGTCGTGAATTCCAGTCCGCCACCAAGTTCCAGCGAGGCGTCAATATCCTCGAGCCCCGCGAGCTCACCGAAATCATCGGCACTACGCTCGCCGATAAAGCGCAAAGACCCTGTCACACCCAGCCCGTAGTTATCACCACCACCGAGCGACACGCCGCCAAGCTGCAGGCTTCCCAAGCGGAATTTCGCCCCCACACCAGGCGCGGTTTCGTCGCTGCCAAAGTACTCGGGTGCAAATGACGGCCCAAGACCGAACCGGAAGGTCACACCATCCGCCGTATCTTGCGCTATTGCGAACTGCGGTGCTGTGATGGCGAAAACAGCAAGGATAACCCGTTGTAACATATCAATTCCTAATGTTGTTGGCCCCATGGTAGCGCCCCTGCACACACAAACAACCCACAAACGCGCGAGCACGGCCACGATGGACAGGCCCACACCGCTACGCTAAGCCGATGCCAGCGACCCAAGGACCGTCACACGCCCTATGCTTTCATATCAGCACATCTATCACGCCGGAAATCTGGCCGATGTCCACAAACACAGTATGCTGGCCTGGGCGCTGAGCTATATGACGCGCAAGGACAAACCGCTGTCCTATCTCGAAACACATGCGGGGCGCGGTCTTTATGACCTGCAAGACGCCGCCGCGTTGAAAACCGGCGAAGCGGCCAAGGGGATCGCAGTTGCGCAGGACTGGTTTGCGCCTGATCACCCGTACGCGCAGGTACTCGCACGCATCCATGCCAAATACGGGGAAAACGCCTATCCTGGTTCCCCCCTGATTGCGGCTGAAAGCCTGCGTCATCTTGATACGATCCACCTGTCGGAATTGCATCCGCAAGAATTCGCCGCCCTCAAGGACACGATGGCCCCCTATGGCGGGATCTTCCGTCAGCACGACGGCTGGGAAATGGCCATGTCGGTCTGTCCGCCCGACCCGAAGCGCGGGTTTTTGCTGATTGACCCCTCTTACGAGGTGAAGTCCGACTACGACACTATCCCGGCGACAATCGCCAAGCTGCATCGCAAATGGGGGGTGGGTGTCATTATGCTGTGGTATCCGATCCTGACCGATGCGCCCCATAAACCTATGATCCGTGCTCTGCAGGCGTCTCTGCCCGATGGGTTCACGCACGAAGTGCGCTTTCCCCCCGCGCGGGAGGGCCACAGGATGGTCGGCTCTGGTTTGTTCGTGGTGAACGCCCCATATGGACTGGCAGAGGAAGGGCTGCGCCTTTCTGCCCTGTTTGAAGATAAGCTCAAGGACCCTATGTAAGCGTTATGTTTCAAGATATTCTCAGGCGCCTGACCGCCCCCGCACCCGCTCCCCTGAACGAAATTGACAGCCGCGTCGCGCTCGGCGCGCTTCTGGTCCGCGTTGCGCGCACCGATGGCGATTACGCACAGGTCGAGATCCAGCAGATCGATCAGGCGTTGATGACACGCTACAGTCTTTCGGCCGCAGATGCCGCGACACTCCGCGCCGAATGCGAGGAACTGGAAGCGCAAGCCCCCGATACCGTACGCTTTACCCGCGCCATCAAAGAGGCAGTCTCCTATGAAAACCGGCTGAGCGTGATCGAAGCACTCTGGTCGGTCGTGATGGCCGACGGCGTGCGCGATGATGAAGAGGACAGCATGATGCGGATGACCGCCTCTTTGCTGGGTGTCTCCGATCAGGACAGTCACAGCGCACGGATCAAGGTGAGCGGAAAATAACAGCACTCATGGGGAAAACCGCGCCCAAATTACGCTGACGTTGGGTCAGTGCGCGCCAAAGAGTTGCAAATGCCCCTGAAATAGGCACAACTCGTGACCACAACAACGAAAAGCTGCCCCGCCCCGTGAACACGTCTGCCCCAGTCATCGAAATCCGCAACCTTCACAAAGCCTATGGCGATCTGGAGGTTTTGAAGGGTGTCGATATCACGGCTCCTGCAGGGCACGTCGTATCCCTGATCGGGTCGTCCGGTTCCGGCAAATCCACACTCCTGCGCTGTGCGAACCTGCTCGAAGACAGCCAACAGGGGGATGTCCTCTTCTGCGGGGAACCTGTGATCTGGAAAGGCACCGGCGCACGCCGCCATCCGGGGGATCATGCGCAAATGATCCGCATCCGCACGAATCTGTCGATGGTGTTTCAGCAGTTTAACCTCTGGGCGCATATGACCATCTTGAAGAATGTCATGGAGGCCCCTTTGACCGTGCTCAAGCGCGACCGCGCCGAGGTTGAGGCCGCCGCGCGCAAATATCTCGACAAGGTCGGCATCGGCGACAAATGCGATGCCTACCCCGCCATGCTTTCGGGCGGTCAACAACAACGGGCCGCGATTGCGCGTGCCCTTTGCATGGAACCCAAGGCGCTGCTTTTTGATGAGCCGACAAGCGCCCTGGATCCCGAACTTGAACAGGAAGTCGTGAAAGTGATCAAGGATCTGGCCGCCGAAGGGCGCACCATGATCATCGTCACCCATGACATGCGACTGGCCGCTGATGTCAGCGACCATGTCGTTTTCCTGCACCAAGGCAAAATCGAAGAGCAAGGCGCACCTGCCGAACTTTTCGGCAACCCAAAGACCGAACGGCTTCAGGGCTTCCTGTCGGCCACGGTTTCTTAACCTCATCAACCCGGGAGATCATTGATGAAAAACCTTATCCTTACGACGGCCGCACTCGCCGTTGCTGGTTCCATGGCCCTTGCCGACGCGCATTCCGTTGTGCGTCTTGGCACCGAGGGCGCCTACCCTCCATACAACTTCCTTAACGATGACGGCGAAGTTGACGGGTTCGAGCGCGCTTTGGGCGACGAGCTTTGCGTACGCGCCGAACTGACCTGCGAGTGGGTCACAAACGAGTGGGACAGCATTATTCCGAACCTCGTATCCGGCAACTATGATGTCATCATCGCAGGCATGTCGATCACGGACGAGCGCGACGAAGTCATCGACTTCTCTGACAACTACACACAGCCCGATCCGTCCGCCTATCTGGTGACCTCCGAAGATGTCGATCTGGCCAATGCGGTTATCGCAGCACAGACAGGCACAATTCAGGCAGCATTCATTGCTAGCACAGGTGCGACTTTGCTGGAATTCGCAACACCTGACGAGACTGTCGCAGCGGTGAAAAGCGGTGAAGCTGACGCCGTTCTTGCCGACAAAGCCTTCCTTGCGCCAATCGCTGAATCCGATGCCGAAGTGATGCTGATGGGTCAGGAAGAGCTGATCGGTGGCGGTGTAGGCCTTGGCCTGCGCGAAAGCGACGGTGAACTGCGTGACAAATTCAACGCAGCGATTGCGTCCATGAAAGCAGACGGCTCGTTGAACGCGTTGATCGCGGAATGGGGTGTGGGCGAGCAATTCTAAGCTGCCTTGCAAGACAGCACAAAGGGTCGCCAGTTTGGCGGCCCTTTTTCATTCAGCCTTCGGCAAACCGTTGCGGACGGTAGGGCGCGATCATCGCCGCATCCGCGTTGTCCAGACGACCTGCAATATCCTTGGCAATCAGCTCTGCAATAATCGGCCCAAGCGTGATGCCGGAGTGCAGCACAGCGACATAAACCCCTTCGGCCAACGGCCCCACGACGGGCAAACCATCCTGCGGCACCGGTCGCTCTGCGCGGATAACCTCGGCCCAGCGCGCTTCAGCCAATCCATCGCAGAGGCCGCGTAGCCGCCCCATCGCAGCATCGGCGGCGTCATCCGGCATCTGCGACAAGTTCTCTGCTGCGTCGCCTTGGTGGCCCACAGAGACAGGCATCAATATCTGCCCCGACGGTTCCTGCCTGATCTCGCCATCGGGCGTGGCCAGAATATGCTGCAGGATTTTTTCTTGCCGGTTGGTACGCAGGATATAGGCGGGGCGCGGCACGAGCGGGATCGTGCAATCAATGCTCTGCGCCAGCGCGGCCGTGCCTGTCCCGGCAGCGATGATCACCTGATCGGCAGCGATCACGCCCTGCGTTGTTACAACCCCCACACCACGTCCATTGCGCAGCGCGATCCCGGTGACCGCCACATTGCTGATCACCCGTGCGCCCGCATCCTGTGCTGCGGCCAGAAACGCCCTTGCCAGATCACCCGAGGAGGCAGCCCCCTCGCTGGGGAAGAAAAGCGCCTGTTTGGGGGTGGTTTTCAGTGCCGGTTCGCGCGCGGACACGGCCGACCCGCTTAACAGTTCCACAGGGTACTCAAATCCGCGCAACTGCGCGTATGTCTCTTCCATCGCAGCCTCGGGCATGTCCCAGCATAAACACCCCTGCCACACCACAGGGGCCGCGACGTCTTTCATGACGCGGTGCCATGCCCGAATACCTGCCGCGCGGAGGTGATGATGGTCGTCGTTCAGATAAAAGCTCGCGTTGATCCAGCCAAAGGCGGCTTGTGTCGCGTCCGGTGCGCCGCTTGTGACAACCGTAACGCGTGACCCCGCGCGTGACAGTTGCAGCGCCGTCGCGGCCCCGATGATGCCAGCGCCTACAATAACGACAGACTGTTCCATTTTTAGCGTCTCCTGCTGCCGCAAACCCGCATTGCGCCGCGTAAATGCCCGCCGCGCGTTGACTTGGCGCGACAATTGTTGGACGGATTAACAACCCAACGCAATAAGACGATTGATGTTTAGTTACTGTACGGACCCCGCCACCCTTGAAGGCTTCCAATGGCTTAGCTGCTACCTGACGACAGGCAAGCACATGTCCATGTACTACGCCTTTGGTACGGTCCTGCTGCTGCTTGCGATCACGGCCCCCACGGCGCTTGCTTTCGGGTTCGCGGGCGCATCTGCGGCGCGCAGCAATGTGGCCCCGCTGCGCTGGATGGGCAAAACCTATATCGCCATCGTGCGCGGCATCCCCGACATCGCGTTTTTCCTTTTCTTCGTGATCGCGCTTGATCAGGCGTTTGAGTATATCCGCCACCGCATCAAATGCCCCGACTGGACCGAGCCGGTCCGCCAAGGCAATGATTTCGTGGTGTGCACCGCCGCCAAGCTGCCCTTGGGCAATGCCCCACAATGGGTGCATGAGACCTACGGCTTCATGTTGGCCGTGCTCACCTTTGCTATCGTCTTTGGGGCATTTGCCGCAAACGTCCTGTTTGGTGCCATGCGCGCCGTGCCAAAAGGCCAGCTGGAAACCGCTGAAGCCTACGGCATGAACCGCCGCCAGACGTTCTGGCGCGTTCTGGTCCCGCAAATGTGGGTCTATGCCCTCCCCGGTCTGTCGAACCTCTGGATGGTGCTGATCAAGGCCACACCACTGCTGTTTCTGCTGGGCGTCGAGGATATCGTTTACTGGGCCCGTGAGCTGGGCGGTGCCAAGCAGCCGCAATTCACCGACTATCCGCACCCTGACTGGCGGATGTGGTATTTTGGTGCGCTGCTGATTTTCTATCTGTGTTTTACGAAAGTCTCCGAGGTCGTGCTGGACCGGATCATGGCCAAACTCACCCACGGCCAGGCCACTACCGCCGGTGAACGGCAACGCAAGGCGGCCGCATAATGAGTTGCTGGGAAACGATCGCCGATTACGCGCTGCGCAGCCAAGGTATTGGCGAGCGTTTGTTGCCGCGCAGTGACTTTACGCTTTGCCAGCAGTTCACGCTGATCGGGTCGGGCATGATCTGGAATATTTATTTCGGGGTCGTGGCGCTCTGCTTTGGCTTTTTTCTGGCCACAGCCGTGGCGATGGGCAAGGCCGCACAGAACCCGCTTTTGCGCAAGCCTGCGGAATGGTTCATCTTTGTCTTCCGCGGCTCACCGCTGTTTATCCAGTTCTTCTTTGCCTATTTCGTGTTTCTCAGCCTCAAGAACGTCAGTCCCTTCTTTGATCCGCTCACCTCGGCCTGGGCCGGTGCGCTGGTGGTCCTGTTCCTGAATACCGCCGCCTATTCTGGCGAGATTTTCTATGGTGCGCTGCAATCCATCCCCAAAGGCGATATCGAGGCAGCCGACGCTTACGGTCTATCAGGCTGGACCCGCTTTCGCCGTGTCATCTGGCCCACCATGCTGCGGCTGGCATGGCCCGCCTATACCAACGAGGCGATTTTCCTGTTTCACGCCACGACGCTTGTGTTCTTCTCGGGCTTTCCGGCAACGCAACAACGGGGCGACGCGCTTTATTATGCCAACTACTTTGCCGACAAGACTTTCAATCCTTTCGTCCCCTATCCGATCCTCGCAGGATATTTCATCATCCTGACGCTGATCGTCATCGGCCTTTTCGGCTTGGTGAACAGCCATCTGAACCGGCATTTACCGCAGGATGTGCGCAAGAAAATCAAAGTGAGGCCGCAGATTATCCGATGAGTTGGCTCGATGATCACCCCGAAATCCGCAACCTGCGCTGTGGTGCCGCCGATCTCAACGGCCAGCCACGCGGGAAACGTATGCCGCGCAAGTTTGCCCAGAAGCTCGAAAAAGAAGGCACGCGCTTTCCGCTCTCGGTCCTGAACCTTGATATCTGGGGCGAGGACATCGACGACAGCCCGTTGGTTTTTGAAACCGGCGATGCCGACGGCCTGCTGTTGCCAACCGAGCGGGGCTATGTCCCGATGCCCTGGCTGCGCGCGCCAACGGCCATCTTGCCGCTATGGGCGTTTCATGATGATGGCACGCCTTTCTCTGGTGATCCACGCCACGCGTTGGCCCGTGTGCTGAACCGCTACAAGGACCATGGCCTGACACCGGTGGCTGCGACCGAGATGGAATTCTATCTTGTCGACGACAGCGGCAAAGAAATCCAGCAGCCGAAATCGCCACGTTCTGGCAAACGCCGTGCCGGTGCCGAAATCCTGTCCCTACGCGCACTCGACGCCTTCGATGAATTCTTCAACCAGCTTTATGACGCCTGCGGTGCGATGAATATTCCCGCCGAGGCCGCGATTTCCGAAGGCGGGATCGGCCAGTTCGAGGTGAACCTTGAACATGTCCCCGATGCGCTGAAAGCCGCGGACGATGCGTGGCTTTTCAAGATGCTGGTGCGCGGCCTTGCCCGCAATCACGGGATGGCGGCCAGTTTCATGGCCAAGCCATATGATGACTACGCGGGCAACGGGCTACACACGCATTTTTCGGTGCAGGACAAGGATGGCAAGAACATCTTTGCCAATGATACATTTGAAGGCACACCCCTTTTGCAAAACGCGATTGCCGGCTGTCTGGCAGGCATCCCTGATCTGACGCTGATCTTTGCGCCCCATGGCAACAGCTATGAACGGCTGGTGCCGGGCGCACATGCACCGACCAGCATTTGCTGGGCCTATGACAACCGCACCGCCACTGTGCGCGTGCCGGGCGGGAGCTATGGCGCGCGGCGGATCGAACATCGTCTCGCGGGTGGAGACGTGAACCCCTACCTGTTCCTTGCTGCCGTGCTGGGGTCTGCGCTGGTGGGCATCGAGGACGGCATGACACCCCCTGCCCCGATCACCGGTAACGCCTATGACCAGAAGCTACCGCAGGTGCCTAGCACCTGGGCGGAAGCGATTGACAGGTTTGAACAAAGCGCGCTTGCGCGGCGCATCTTTGATCCGCAATTGGTGGATAATCTGGTCCGGACGAAACGGCAGGAAATGCAGTATTTTGCGGAAATGTCCCCCGAAGAACAGCTCGACCATTATCTTGATCTCGTCTAATTCTATCAGCAGACGAACCAGAGAGTGAACACACCATGAAAATCGGTATCTTGCAGGCGGGCCATGCGCATGAAGCCCTCATGCCAACGACAGGTGACATTGCCGTTCAGTTTGAGCGTATGCTTGAAGGCAATGGTTTCGACTTTGTCACTTATGATGTCGTGGATATGGTTTTTCCTGCGTCCATTCACGTCTGTGATGGTTGGCTGATCACGGGCTCCAAGCACGGTGCATATGATGATCTCGCTTTTATCGCCCCGCTGGAGAATATGATCCGCGAGATTTACGCCGCCGATATCCCTCTCGTGGGTATTTGCTTTGGCCACCAGATCATTGCGCAGGCGCTTGGCGGAAAAGTCGAGAAGTTTAAAGGTGGCTGGGCAGCAGGCCGAACAACCTATGACTGGAACGGTGAAACCTTGGCGCTGAATGCCTGGCATCAGGACCAAGTCATCGAACGGCCAGCCGATGCGACTGTCTTTGCTACAAATGACTTTTGCCAAAACGCGGCTTTGGTCTACGGCAATCGCGTTTTCACCACACAACCACACCCCGAATATGGGGCGCAGTTCATGGGGGGGCTTGTCGAATTTCGTGGCAAAGGCGTTGTCCCTGACGATCTGTTGTCCCAAGCTCATGCAAACCTTGACAAACCTGTCGACAATGCACGGATCGCGGCACAGATCGCCAAGTTCTTCAAAGAGCGCACGGTGGCTTAAGGCCCTATGAACCCGCTTTATCGCAACGACCGCCCCGGCGTATTGCCCGATAGCTGGTATGTCGCATCAACTGATATCCCGCCCGAACGCCCCCCGCTGAAGGGCGAGGTCACGACCGATGTGTGCATCATCGGCGCGGGCTATACCGGTTTGTCCGCGGCACGCCATCTGGCGGCGAAAGGTCTGGATGTCATCGTGCTTGACGCGCATCGCGTGGGCTTTGGTGCCTCGGGGCGCAATGGCGGACAGGTTTGCAGCGGCTATGACAAGGACCAGTCCACGCTGATCAAACATGTGGGCCGCGACCATGCCAAGGCACTCTGGCAATTGGCCGAGGAGGCCAAGGCGGACCTGCGCAACCTCTGCGCCCAAATTCCCGAGGCGCGTTACACAGCAGGGTTGGTCCACGGCACGGTGACTGCCAAAGAGGCAGAACACGACGCCGCTGAAGTGGACCTGTTGGCGCGTGAATACGGCTATACGGACGCGCGCATGTGCGACACCGATGAAATTCGCGCACTGGTGAAATCCCCGCGCTATCACAGCGGTCTGCTCGATATGGGCGCGGGCCATATCCACCCGCTGCGCTATGTTCTGGGCTTGGCACGCTTGGCCGAGGCGGCGGGAGCGCGGATTTACGAAGGCTCCGAGGTGCATCAGATAACCAAGGGCGACCCTGCGATTGTCGCCACGAACAAAGCCCGCATCAAAGCCCGCCATGTCATCCTTGCAGGCAACGGCTATCTGCCCAATCTGGAACGCAAGGTGGCCGCGCGGGTGATGCCTTTGAACAGCTTTATCAGCGCGACCGAACCGCTGGGCGACCGTGCGGCAGAGATCATGGGGCAGGATGTGGCCGTCAATGACAGCCAATTCGTGGTGAATTATTTCCGCCTGTCCGAAGACGGACGACTGCTGTTTGGTGGGCGTCCAAGCTATCGCATCGGATTTCCGCAAGATATCGCGACCGTGATGCGCGAACGGATCGCGGCCGTCTTTCCCCAGCTCAAGGGCGTTAAGATTGACTACGCGTGGGGCGGCACTTTGGGCGTCACGATCCCGCGTTTGCCGGCGGTGGTGCGCGTTGCACCCAATATCGTCTCTGCGGGCGGCTATTCAGGTCATGGCGTCGCGCTGTCGGGGCTTGCAGGCAAAGTCATGGCCGAAGCCGTCGCAGGACAGGCGGGCCGGTTTGACACGCTGGCCGGTATCAACGTGCCGCCGTTTCCGGGCGGTACTGCATTCCGCGCGCCCCTTCTGGCACTGGCAATGACATGGTATTCCATGCGTGACCGCTTGGGGGTCTAACCCTGCTCTGCTTTGACGGATAGGTCCTGCAAGACCTGCATCGCTTGCGCGGAGGGATGCGCCGGTACAAATACATGGTCATGGTAAAGTGCGGCTTCAACAGCCGCCCTCGCTGACGTGAGGCTACTTGCCCAGCTTCGAAAGCTTTTCCTGCAATGCGGCAAGCTGGTCCTTGATCTCGCCCAGATCGTCGCCGTCTTTGTCCTCGGTGCCTTCTTTTTTGCCCGCCCCCGACATCATCCCTCCGGTCATCGCCTTGAAGAATGCTTCTTGCTGGGCGCGCATCGCTTCAAACCCGGGCATATTGGCGATCGGGCTGGCCTTGCCGATATTTTCCATCGCCTTTGTCTGGCCTTCGCGCAGCATGTCAAAGCTTGCCTGCAGGAACTGCGGCACAACGGACGCGGCCTGGCTTGTGTAGCTGCGCACGAGATCGGTCAGCACATCTACCGGCAAAACGCTTTCACCACGGCTTTCGTGTTCCGCAATGATCTGCAACAGATATTGGCGCGTCAGGTCGTCGCCAGATTTCAAATCAACGATCTGCACCTCGCGCCCTTCACGGATAAATGCGGCGATGTCTTCGAGGGTCACATAGTCGCTGGTCTCGGTGTTGTAGAGACGGCGGCTTGCATAGCGTTTGATCAGCAGCGGTTTGTTGGTGTCGGCCAAGAAACGTTCCTCCACAGAGATGTTGCAGTGCAGAGAAGCCTATGCCGCGTATGCGCAAAAAGAAAGCAAATTGCGCAAAACAAAAAACGGCCCGCGAATGCGGACCGTTTTGTGAAAATCAAACCCTCAGGGAGGCAAGGGTGATTTTATATTCGCTTACTTCGCAGCAGCAGTTGCCTTCTTGGCAGCAGCTGTCACTTCGTCTGTTGCTTTCTTCGCAGCAGCAGTCATCTCTTCGGACATGTCTTTGCCAGCGGCAAGAACCAGTTCCATTGTCTGTGTCTGAACTTTTTTCGCGATCTCAGCGAAAGCAGACATGTGCTCGGCAGCAGATTCAGCAGAAGCAGATGCGAAGTCTGTCATTGCTTTTGCATAGTCAGCAGGCTCGGCCTTTGCTTTGGACATGGCTTCGATTTTTGCCAGTGTGTCCTTTGTCCATTTTGCAGACAGCTCGGCAGATTTGCCGGCAGCGTCGATTGCAACGGCGGACATTTTTTCAGCCAGGGCAGTCTGGTTCTTGAACTGCTCTTCCATTGCTTTGGTGTCGACAGGAAATGCGCCTGTCATGTCTTTGAAGATCGCTGTGAAGTCTTGTGCTTTAGCAGCCATTGTCGTCGCCTTTCGGTTTGTCGGTGCGGTGTATTCCGCGCTAATTCGATGACACCAATATGCATGCTGCGGTGCAGCATTTCAAGTACTTTCTCTGCACTGCAGCATATTTTTTCTGCAGGTGCATATTTATGAGAAATTTGAACTACTTATTGATCACATAGGTCCCCGGTGCGGGCGCTAACACCGGGTGATCGTCATCTCCGACGCTCCTGGCAGTGACTTTTTTGCCCGATTTTTTAGACAACCACGCATCCCAGCGCGGCCACCAGGACCCTTCATGCTTCTCAGCACTTGCAAGCCAGTCATCCGCCGTCAGCCCGAGCTCGGGGTTGGTGTAATGACCGTATTTGTTCTTGCTGGGCGGATTGATGATGCCCGCGATATGCCCGCTCTCGGACAGGATGAACGTCTTATCCTTTGATCCCATCTGCTTCACACCGGTATAGCTGCTTTTCCACGCGGCGATGTGGTCCGTCTCGCAGGCGATCGCGCATAAGGGGACAGAAACATCTTTGAGATGCACCGTTTCGCCCGCGATCTCGAAACCTGTGGTCGCGAATTTGTCGCTCTGGCACAGCCCGCGCAGATACTCGACCGCCATACAGGCCGGAAGATTGGTACCGTCACCGTTCCAGTAGAGCAGATCAAAGGCCGGTGGTGCTTTGCCCATCATATAGCTCTTGATCGCAGGTCCATAGATCAGGTCGTTTGAGCGCAGGTAGGAAAAGGTGCGCGACATGAAGAACGAGTCGAGTATGCCGTTTTCGCGGACCTCATTTTCGATCCCGTCGACGAAATCATCATCAAGAAACACCCCGACCTCACCCCGATCCGAAAAGTCGGTGAGCGTGGTAAAGAATGTCGCGGCATTCACCGAAGTGTCCTTGCGTTTCTTCATCAATGCCAGCGTGAGGGCCAGCGTGGTCCCTGCAATGCAGTAGCCCACGGCATTCACTTTCTTCACACCGCATATCTCTTTGACCTCTTTGATCGCGGTCATATAGCCCTCATCGACGTAGTTGGTCATCGAGGTTTCGCGATAGCCTGCATCGGGGTTCACCCAGGAGACAACAAAGACGGTATACCCCTGATCCACTGCCCATTTGATCAGGCTGTTTTGCGGTTTGAGGTCAAGGATATAGAATTTGTTGATCCACGGCGGAAAGATGATCAGCGGGGTTTCGTATACTTTCTCTGTCGTTGGCGTATACTGGATCAGCTCGAACATATGGTTGCGGTAGACCACCGCACCCGGTGTTGTTGCGAGGTTCTCACCCAGCTTGAACGCTTTCTTGTCGGCCAGGGTGACCACAAGGTCGCCGTCGTTGGCCTCAAGATCCGCGATCAGGTTTTCCAGCCCAGCAACAAGGCTCTCGCCCTCGGTTTCAGCCGCCAGCGCCAGCGCCTCGGGGTTGGTGGGCAGAAAATTTGTCGGGCTGATCATATCAATCAATTGCTGGCTGAAATAGCGCAGCCGCTTCTTTTCCTCAGAATCAAGCGTGTCGATATCATCAACCGCCTGCTGCACCGCAGAAGCGTTCATTAGGTACTGTTGCTTGATGAAATTGAAATAGGGGTTGGTGTCCCATAGCTCGTGCGAAAACCGGCGGTCTTTGGGGGTTTCATCCGTTGGCGGCTCAAGCTTGCCCTGCGCCAGAAGGTGCTGCGCTTCGACGTAGTGCTTGACCGATTTGCCCCAGAATTCGAGCTGGTGCTCGATCAGCTTGGCGGGATTATGCATCATTTCAGTCATATAGGCTGTCGCTGCCTTGACGTAGAGCTCCTGACTTGGGCCTTGCAGCGCAGGGGCCACAGAGCGGCCCTGCGCCATCACCTTCAACAAACGTTGAGTGAGCTCCTCAACCCGCGCAAGATTGGCCTCGAGTTTTGCAACATTCTCGCCAACAGACTCTTGCGCTTCTAAATCGTTTGTTGTCATTTTAACGTCCTTGTGCATATGCTGCAGGTGCAGCATGTGCTGCCCCTACCATCGGAGTTCGAATACATGAAGTATATGATGACCTACGACCTGATGGAAAGCATGCGCAACACCAATCAGTGGTTTGGATCAACGGCGCGCGCTTTTGCATCCTACCCGATGATGTCATGGGGCGCGAACCCTGCGATGGATTGGCTCAAGGCATGGGGGGAAGTCACAGAGCGCACTTTTGCACGTATGGTCGCCAAGCCTGACTGGAATATTCCGGTACAGACAAATCTGGATGGCACCGATATGGTTGTGACGACCGAAGTGGTTGTTGAACGCGCCTTTGGTGATCTGATCCGTTTCCGTGTCGGCACCCGCCCTGACCGGACCCGCAAAGTTCTCTTGGTGGCCCCTATGTCGGGGCACTACGCCACACTTCTGCGCAAAACCGTTATCAGCCTGCTGCCCGATTGCGATGTCTATATCACCGACTGGCACAATGCCCGCGACATCCCTGTCAGTGAAGGCAAATTCGATATCGAGGATTACACCCTCTATCTGATGGATTTCATGCGCGAGATGGGCCCGGACACGCATGTACTGGCAATCTGTCAGCCTGTGCCGCTTGCACTTGCGGCAACTGCTTATCTGGCAGAGCTTGACCCGGATGCGCAGCCGCGGTCGCTCACCCTGATCGGTGGTCCTGTCGATCCAGATGCAAACCCCACCGAAGTCACCGATTTCGGACGCTCTGTCACCATGGGGCAGTTGGAACAGACCATGATCCAGCGCGTCGGTTTCAAATATTCAGGCGTGGGCCGCATGGTCTACCCCGGATTGCTGCAGCTTGCGTCGTTTATTTCAATGAATGGCGAGACCCACGCCAACGCCTTCCGCGATGAAATTATCCGTGTCGCAAAAGGCGAGGCCTCGGACCACGACCGGCACAACCAGTTCTACGACGAGTATCTTGCTGTCATGGATATGACCGCCGAGTTCTATCTGTCGACGGTCGAGCGCATCTTCAAAGGCCGCGAAATTGCGCGCAATGAATTTGTGGTTGCCGGTCACAAGGTGGACTTCAGCAAGATCACGACCGTCGCGGTCAAGATCGTTGAAGGCGAAGACGATGATATCTCGGCCCCGGGCCAATGTCTGGCGGCACTCGATCTGCTTACCGGTCTGCCCGACAGCAAGAAGGCAGCGCATCTTGAGCCCGGTGCGGGCCATTACGGGATCTTTGCCGGGGGTAGCTGGCGCAACAATATCCGGCCACTGGTTCTGGATTTCATTGATGCCAACGCCGAAGGGCCAAAGGGCAAATCCGGCAACGTCGTCGCGATCAAGTAACCGTGCCTGCCGGCGCTGCCGGTCGCAGCATCATGGGTTGCTTCATCCAGCGCTGTAACGCGTCTGTTGTGGCATCGGGTGCCTCAAGTGTGGGCAGATAGCCCGCGCCTTCGATGATTTCCAACTGGGCGTAGGGGATCAACTCGGCCAGAAACTCATGGCGCTTCAGCTGATACTGCCCGTCATGGCGTCCACAAATCACCGCCGTTGGCTGCAGGACCTGACGCAATGTGCCCTGTTGGTCCTTGCGGCGCTGCAAGGCGCGCGCCTGCTTGATATAAATCTCGGGGCCCAGCGCATCGCCCATAGCCGTCAGTTCGCGCACCAGTTCAACCTTGTCCGTGGACGGGGCCATCCATGTCGAATTGATCTCATGCTGCAGGACATCTTTCCAACGGCCCGCGCGGGCGGCAATGATGTGCGGCTCGCGCGCGGCAGCGGCCTCGGGTGTGTCGGCTTGCGGGCTTGTGCTGATCAAGGCAATCCGCGTGACGCGGTCTGGCGCCCGCCGGATCACTTCCATTGCGACCATCCCCCCAAAGCCCATGCCACAAAGCGCAAACTTTGGCGGCGACCAGCTGAGGATCTGGCTTGCGATCTCTTCGATCCGCTCGCCACAGGTGGGGGGCGCAATCATGACGGCATGCGCCTGCGACATCACCTGCATTTGCGGCGCAAAAACCCGCGCGTCAGATAACATCGCAGGGATCATCACCAGCGTTTCACGCGGCATTGTGTAAAAGCCCTAACAAACTGCTCAACCTTTATAGGTTTTTTAACACTTTGGCGTGGGAACTGTTGTTCTGCAAGTGTTTCAGCGCGCGCAGAGCCCATGCACCCAAGCGATAACCTGCCGAGCGAGCGGTTCAGTCTGGCCGGGCGAGAAGATATCTCCTGCCATCACATGCCCCATCGCATCGTCTGCGGGCGTTTGTGCCAACCGTACAACCTCTGTTTCCGCCCCCCAGCGTGCAATAACCTGACGGGTATCATCAGGATGCACCACCTGATCGGCTTCGTTGAAGCAAAAGAGCGCGGGCGTCTGGATGATCGCGAGGTCCGCCTTGCGCACAGCACGCACTGCATCAGCCATGACATGGACCGCCGCGATCGGCACATTCAGCGTCCAGTAGGCAGCATGGCCTGCATTGATCGGCTTGATCTTGCGCGAGGCCCCGGCGACATACTTGGCCCAATGCCGTGCGGCGGGCAGATCGAGCAAGCGCTGCACCACACGGTTGCGCAGCCCAAAGTTGGGCGAGACATGGACCATTGCTTTCACCTGTACACCCTCGGCCAGCGCAAGCGTCGCCAAGGTGCATCCGGTGGAACAGCCCATGATGATGACTTCCTCCCCCAGGGTTTGCGCAATTGCAATGGCCTCGGCCACGTCACGGCGCCAATCGGCCAGCGTCGCCTGCCCCATTGCATCGCTATCCTGCCCATGGCCCGTCAACCGCGTAAAATGCAGGTTTGCGCCCAGCGCTTTGGCCACCAGATCGGGCAGCGGGCGCAACTCCTGCCCTGTTGCCGAAAACCCGTGAACATAAAGCACCGCCATTCGCGTGCGCGTGGCGGGCGCACCCGCCCAGATGATCTGCTTTTCACAGCCTGCGCGCAGGTTGGGCACCTGTGCCTCTGCCGCGGCAAGTGTGGCCTCTATGGTCGCCAAATCAGGCAAGCGCACGTCCAGCCATGGGGCGGTAGATCACCACCAGTCCAAGGATCGCCACGATTAGGATACCAGCCGGAATGAGCGTGATTGCCATTTGCAATGCCCGCAGCGCATCTGCGGACTGCGGCACCACACCACCGGTGGCCTCTTGCCAGCCCGCCGCCGCCAGTGTCAGACCCAATACCGCAGGGGCCACTGCATTCGCCAGCTTTTGCCCGAAGAGCCAGACCGCCGAAAATGCCCCTTCGATAGCCACACCGCTGTCGCGGCGGGTGATGTCCATCAGATCAGGGTAAATGGCCCAAGGAATTTGCTGATAGGCCCCGTTTGTCATGCCTGCCAATACGAACATACCTGCGATGACGGTCACATTGACCGAAGGCAGCATTGTATAAAGTGCATAGAGCAGGACCACGTAGAGACTAAGGCCCAGCACCAGTGCGCCCACTTTGCCAAGCCTGTGAGAAAGAAGCACCCAAACGGCCTGACTGAGGATTGAGCCGACAACGAACGCCGCGAACATCAAGCTGAGCGTAGTCAATGCGGCGGCTGCCCCCGAGAGCAGCGTGTCACCGCTGTCGATAATCAGATAAAGCGCTGCAAAAGGCAGCCCTGCCGTAATCATCGCAATCGCCAGTGTCATGACACCGTAAAGCAGGACCAGAACCACAAAGGCCTTGTTGGCAAAGACCAGCCCGAACATGCCCGTCAGGTTCACTTGTGCTGCCTGTTCAACCCGTGGTGCCTTGCGGATCGACCAGAGCGACAGCCAGACCGCCCCGATCATCAGCGGTGTAACTAACAGGGCCGCCATCGCATAGCCCATTGATCCCGCCAGACCGGGGATCACAGCACCACCGATCAGAATACCGATGCTCGCAAATGCCATGCGAAACCCTGTCATCGCAGAGCGTTCCCTGGGATCTTGCGTGATCTCGCCCGATTGCGCGCCATAGGGTATGGCCACCATGGTAAAACCGATTGTCGCCACCACAAAGAACGCCACCACCCACGCCAGATTTGCGCCCATGCCGAGACCTGCAGGGACCGAAAACAGCCCTACCATGCCCAAAGACATCACCAAGACGCCAAAAAACATCCATGGCGCACGCCGTCCAAAGCGGCCTTGGGTCCGGTCGCTCAGATAGCCTACAAGCGGATCGGTAATCATATCAAAAACCAGAACGGCGGTCGTAACAAACCCTGCGATGCCAACAGGCACCCCCAGATAAGCCGTCAAATAGGTCAGAACAAGAAGTTGCTTGACCACAACAAAGACGACCACGCCCATGTCGGCCAGCCCCCAGCCTGCCTTTTGCCCCAACGATAGCGCCATACTGTCCCCTCCCACGGGTTTGCGGCAGAGTAAGCAGAGCCTTCGTTTTTCCCAAAGCAGAACGTAGCGTCAGTCGTAAGGTGGGTTTTAACCCACCTGCCCCAAGACATCCTCGACCGCCGCCACGATGAGATTGAGACAGGTCTCGTCCGAAAACCTGTGATCAGCCCCTTTTACAAGCGTCAGCCGCATATCAGGGCCCTCGGCATGGTCCAACAGCCGCAGGGCCACGGACATATCCACATCGGCATCGGCCGTGCCCTGCAAAAACCGCACCGGAAAAGGCAACGGCAGCGGATCACGCAAGACCAGACGGGTGCGGCCTTCTTCGATCAGACGGCGGGTGATGATGTAGGGCGCGCCGTACTCCGAAGGCAGGGCCACCTGCCCCGCCATCAGTTCGGCCTTCTGCGCATCCGAAAACCCCGCCCACATGCTGTCTTCGGTGAAATCGGGTGCCGCGGCGATGGTCACCAAACCCGCAACCCGCTCGGGCATCGCCCGTGCGATCAGCAGGGATATCCACCCGCCCATACTGGACCCGACCAGCACAACCTTGCCCGCTAGCAGCCCGAGGGCCGCGCAAGCATCCTCGAACCAGTCACCGATCGCACCGTCGGTAAACGCTTCGCTGCTTTCGCCGTGACCCGAGTAGTCGAACCGCAGGAATGCACGGCCCTGCGCGCGGGCCCATTCCTCGAGAAAGACCGCTTTGGTCCCGCCCATGTCGGACTTGAAGCCGCCAAGGAACACGACAGCAGGGCCGGTCCCGTCGGTCAGGTGATAGGCGATCCTGCGCCCCTGTGGTGTGACAAATTCATAAGGCATTTTGCACGTCTTCCAAGCCGGTTGCGATCAGGCTTGCAAGAAAACACATCGCTGCAAAAAGGCCAATCACCAAGGGCACGCTGTAGGCAGCGAGCGCTGCAAAAAGCGCCCCTGCCGTCAAAAGCACGACACCGACGATCGTATTGGACACTGCTGTATAGCTGGCCCTGACGGCTGGATCGGCCATATCCACCAGATGCGTCGAACGTCCCTGCCGCACGCCGTTATAGGCAATCATGATCCCGAACAGCATCACAGGGATCACACCTGTCACCGTACTGATGCCGATAAGTTCAAGGACAACAACAAGTGCCAGCATGCCGCCTCCCGCTGCGCCGGCAAGCCGCAGCACGGTCGCTGACGAGCGATCCGACAGCCGCCCCCAGACATAGGACGACAGTAACGATGCCACCGCCGACGCCAGCACGAGAACGCCCAGCTGGCCCAGTGCGCTATCGGGTTGCAACATCACCAGATAGGGCGGCGCAAGCGCTGTTCCCACAAGCAGGCTGCGCACGATGATAAAGCGGGTCAGCTGCGGGTCGTCGCGCAACAGCGAAAACTGTGCGACAGCATCTGTACCTTCGCCTTCCAAGGCTACTTCCCTGAGTGTGGAAAACAGCACTGCCGCGCCAACCCACAGGCAGGCCGCGAGACTGATCGCCCCGATCACCAAAGAGTAGCGCCCACCAACGCCCAACACCAAAATCAGCGCAAAAAGGATCACGCCGACGGCAGCGGCAGAACTGGCAAAACCGGTTGCCGTTCCACGGCGTGATTTGGCAACGGTCTTGCCCAGCACATCCTTGTAGCTGGCCGAACAAACCGAGCGTGCCAGAGCCAGCAGCGCCAAGAGGCCTACAATGGTCGCCCCCGCCGCAGCCCCCTCCAAAGTCAGAGCCGCCAGAACGATCAGCGCCGCAGCGATGCCTTGCACAAATGCGCCACCGGCCCAGAACCATTTCCGGATCTTGCGGCGCGCGATGACCGGCGCCGTCCAGAGTTGCGGCAAAAGCGCGCCCGCTTCACGCACGGGAACAAGCAAACCAACCCAGAACGCGCCAGCGCCAAGGTTGGTCAAAAGCCAACTCAGCACCAGTTTCGGGTCAATCAGGCCATCCGCAATCTTGGACGCACTCAGCGAGAGAATATGGCGCAGAAAACTGCCCGGCTCGGCCTTGGCCGCAGCTTCAGGCAGGTCCGTGTCGTCGCTGGACCCGTTCGTTAGTGTGGCAAATAGTTTTTGGGATAGTGTCTGTGTCATTGTGCTCTCCGGCCCAATGACCTAGCGCGCCGCGCATGGGTTTCACGCAGAATGCCTTTAGCCGGTCAGCTTAGCCGCCGACATAGACAGCTTTTCTCGGACGGTAAAAGATCTTCTGGTCGTGCAGACGGCCCAGCAGTTCTTCGTTTTCGCGCTGGTCTTGCTCAATCACGCGGATCGATTCCAGATGCGCCGGATTTTCTTCCGTCAGCGCCAGACGCATGCGGGACAATTCGCGGCCACGGGCGCGCAGCGCCTCTTCGATCATTTCGACATCGCGAATGCTCAGATCAAACGTGCGATTGTAGCTTGGCATGGACTTACCCCAACATCTAGGTTTCGGATCGGAAACTCATGTCGTGTTTACCGCCATTTGTGTCGCAGTCAACGTATATCTGGGTATACAAATCATGAGGCAAACGCAAAGTGCTTGACCTCTGCGCACCGCGACGCCATGAAGCGGGCAGATATAACCCGCAACCGGGCGTTTTGTAGGCGCCAAACAGACGAGGAGCTTGCCCAGAGATGGCACAGATTTCCCTGACATTCCCCGATGGTAACAGCCGCTCATATGAGGCAGGCGTCACAGCCGCCGATGTTGCCGCTGATATTTCCTCCAGCCTGCGCAAGAAGGCGATCAGTGCGACCGTCAATGACCAGCACTGGGACCTGCAGTGGCCGATTGAAGCCGACAGCAGCATCGCCATCAACACCATGAAAGACGAAGAACCCGCGCTGGAACTGGTCCGCCACGACCTCGCCCATATCATGGCGCGCGCCGTGCAGGAAATCTGGCCCGAGACCCAGGTCACCATCGGCCCTGTGATCAAGGATGGCTGGTACTACGACTTTGACCGCAAGGAACCCTTCACACCCGAAGACCTCGGCGCGATCGAAAAGAAGATGAAAGAGATCATCAACAAGCGTGATGAGGTCCGCACCGAGATCTGGGAGCGGGATGTCGCGATCCAGTATTACAAGGACCGTGGCGAGCCTTACAAAGTCGAGTTGATCGAAAGCATCCCCGGCAATGAGCCTCTGCGCATGTATTGGCACGGTGACTGGCAGGATTTGTGCCGTGGCCCGCATTTGCAGAATACAGGTCAGGTGCCGGCCGATGCGTTCAAGCTGATGTCGATTGCGGGCGCCTATTGGCGCGGCGACAGCGACCGCGCGATGCTGCAGCGAATCTATGGCTGCGCCTTTACCAATAAAGAGGGGCTCAAGGCGCATCTGCATATGCTGGAAGAGGCCGCCAAGCGCGACCACCGCAAGCTGGGGCGCGAAATGGACCTGTTCCATATGCAGGAAGAGGCACCGGGTCAGGTCTTCTGGCACCCCAACGGCTGGACTGTTTATACAGAACTGCAGGACTATATGCGCCGCCAGCAACGCAAGGGCGGATATGTCGAGGTGAACACCCCGCAGGTCGTGGACCGCAAGCTTTGGGAAGCCTCTGGTCACTGGGAAAAATATCAGGACCACATGTTTATCGTGGAAGTCGATGAGGAACACGCCCGTGAAAAGGCCGTCAATGCGCTCAAGCCGATGAACTGCCCCTGTCACGTGCAGATTTTCAACCAAGGCCTGAAATCCTATCGCGACCTGCCGCTGCGTATGGCCGAATTCGGGTCGTGCAATCGCTATGAACCGTCTGGCGCACTGCACGGGATCATGCGGGTGCGCGGATTTACACAGGATGATGGCCACATCTTCTGCCGCGAGAGCCAGATTGAAGAAGAGACCGCCGCATTCATCGCATTCCTGAGCGGGATCTACAAAGACCTCGGGTTCGAGAGCTTTAAAGTAAAGTTCTCTGACCGCCCCGAAAAACGGTCGGGTTCAGATGAGGTCTGGGACAAGGCCGAAGCCGCCCTGCTGGCTGCCACCCGTGCTGCAGGCATTGAGCCGGAACTGAACCCCGGTGAAGGCGCATTCTATGGCCCCAAGCTGGAGTTTGTGCTGACCGATGCGATTGGACGTGACTGGCAGTGTGGCACCCATCAGGTGGACTTTGTGCTGCCCGAGCGGCTGGATGCGACCTACATCGGCGAAGACGGTGCCAAGCACCGCCCTGTCATGCTGCACCGCGCGACGCTGGGATCGTTCGAGCGATTCATCGGCATCCTGATCGAAGAACACGCAGGCAAGCTGCCGTTCTGGCTGGCACCCCGTCAGGTGGTTGTGGCGACGATTGTCTCCGATGCCGATGACTATGCGCTTGAGGTCGTGGCCGCATTGAAGGCGGCTGGCGTCAGGGCAGAGGCGGATCTGCGCAACGAGAAGATCAACTTCAAGGTCCGCGAACACTCGGTCGGCAAGGTGCCGGTCATTCTCGCACTTGGCGCGCGTGAAGTCGAAGAACGCACAGTCACCGCGCGGCGGCTGGGCGAGAACAAAACCTCTGTAACATCTCTGACCGAAATTGTTGCAGAGCTGGGTAAAGCGGCCACGCCACCTGACCTTTTGTAACATTCCAGCGCTGGAAGCTGTAACAAACCCGCCGATACCCCCATCGGCGGGTTCTTTGTTTTTTATAGAAAATTACGGATGCGGCAGGCTGTCGCAGGCAAAAACAGTCTCACGTCACCTCACGCGGGCGCGATGCACAGCCCTGTGAATAGCGCGCAGGCGAGATTGGCCGCTAGGGTTTGGTCATCGCCGAACACTGGCGAGAGATTATTGCTGACCCAACTCAAGGAGATTTTTCATGTCCAACACTACAAAAACACTTTTCCTCGCGAGCGCCGTTGCCACCGCTGTTGCCGGCCTTGCAACAACTGCCGCAGCACAGGAAAACGTAAAATGCTTCGGCGTCTCGCTGGCTGGCGAGAACGACTGCGCCGCAGGTCCGGGCACGACATGTGCGGGCACGTCTACCGTTGACTACCAGGGCAACGCCTGGACGCTGGTCCCTGCCGGCACTTGCGAAACCATGGAACTGCCTGCAGCTGACGACGGCATGGCACGTATGGGTTCACTCGAAGCCCTCGACCGCGATCTGCCTGCATAAGCTGACCAAAGCGTAAGGTGGAACCTGTTCCACCTTACGTCTCCTCCGCCCTAAGGTGCCTTGCCATGTTCGACGCCACACAAAACCCCACCCTGCCCGCACGTCCCGGCGTGGGCTACAAGCCCCAGCATTACAGCGACATCATGGACAACCCCGGGCCGCTCGGTTGGCTGGAAGTTCATGCCGAAAACTATATGGGCGACGGCGGCCGCCCGATTGCGCAACTCCGCCACCTCGCCGAACGCTTTCCCATCTCTGTCCACGGCGTGGGTCTGTCGATCGGTGGCGAAGGGGCACTGGATGCCGACCACCTTGCCCGCCTCAAGCACCTGATTTCATGGCTCAACCCTGCCAGTTTCTCTGAACATCTGGCGTGGTCCACGCACGACAGCCATTTCTACAACGACCTGCTACCACTCCCCTACACCCCCCAGACGCTCGACCGTGTCGCCTCTCACATCAACCAAGTCCAAGACACGGTCGGGCGCCCCATGTTGCTGGAAAACCCCTCCAGCTATCTGGCATTTGCCGAAAGCACGATGTCGGAGACCGATTTTCTGCGCGCACTCACACAGCGCACAGGCTGCGGGCTGCTGCTGGACGTCAACAACGTCTTTGTCAGCGCCACCAACCTCAAGACCTCACCACAAGACTATATCGACGCCTTCCCGCTCGCCGCTGTTGGCGAAATCCATCTCGGCGGACATGACGAGGATGAAGACGAAACAGGTGCGCCCCTCCTGATCGACAGCCACGGCAAAGCGGTGGTTGATCCGGTTTGGGCCCTGCTGGATTACACTTTGGCCAAATGCGGGACCAAACCGCTCTTGATTGAATGGGATACGGATGTGCCGGAATGGGCCGTTCTGTCCGGTGAAATCGCGCGCACCGACCGCGCGCTGGCTCTGGCGGCATCATGACCGTCACACAAGCCGCTTTCAGGGCCGCGATGCTTAATCCGGCATCAGCCGTCCCCGCTGGCATCGTCAACCCCGATGGCAAAACCGCCAGCAAACGCTTTGACGTCTATCGCAACAACGTGGCCGTTGGCCTCTCTGACGCGCTCGAGGCGGCATTCCCGGTGGTGCGCAAGCTGGTCGGCGATGAATTCTTTCGCGCGATGGCTGGTGTTTACCTGCGCCAGCATCCGCCCAAGACCCCGCTGATGATGTTCTACGGTGACGCGATGCCCCGGTTTCTGGCCCGCTTCAAACCAACGCAATCCTTTAGCTATTTGCCCGATATTGCCCGCATCGAGCTTGCCATGCGCCATGCCTATCATGCCGCTGATACAGCACCGATTGCAGCCGAGGCGCTGACGGCTCTCGCGCCCGATGCGCTGATGGGTGTGCGGCTCCGCATTGCTCCTGCCATACAGACGATCAGCTCAGACTATCCAATCCACGCAATCTACCGCGCCAACACGGAACCCGACGCACCCAAACCGGTGATGCGGCCCGAGGCTGTGATGATCGCACGGGCCGGTTTTGATCCGACATTGCATCTGATCAATGCCGCCGCTGCAACCTGCATTGATGCGCTCAAAGCGGGGGAAACCCTGGGTCAGACCATCGCGACCGCAGATGACAGTCTTGATCTGGGTGCTGTTCTCGGGTTGCTTCTGACGCAGGGCGCTGTGACTGAAATATACTGAAAGGCCCATTGCAATGACCACTATGCCGCTTTCCCAGTTGGCCCAGCCGATCAACCGCTTTGGCGATGCGATACTACAAATCCTCGCACGGCTGGTTTTTGCCGGTGTCCTGCTGATCTATTATTGGAATTCAGGTTTGACCAAACTGGGCGACGGAATTTTCGGGTTTCTGCAACCTTCGGCCGGGGCCTATGTTCAGATCTTTCCAAGAGCGATGGAAGCGGCAGGCTATGATACATCGCAACTCACAGTCTTTCACTGGGCGGTAGCGACGGGCGGCACAATTGCAGAGTTTCTCTTGCCTCTCTTGATCGTGGTCGGCCTGCTCACACGTCTGGCGTCCATCGGCATGATCGGCTTTATCATCATGCAATCCCTGACGGACCTTTTCGGCCATGGCGGGATCAGCCACGAGGGCACATTGGGCGCGTGGTTTGACCGTATGTCCGATGCGCTGATCCTTGATCAACGCGCGTTCTGGGTGCTTTGCCTGATGATCCTGGTGCTGAAAGGCGCAGGCGCGCTGTCGGTGGACCGTCTGATCTTCAGAAATGCGCCTTAGGCTCGTCGGGTTTGCCCGCCGCAATCGCGAGCAAGCCACCGAGTGCCACAAAGCCGATCGGGAACATCGTCCCCACATTGAACCCGAAGGCCGCATAGAAACAGAACGCACTGACCAGCATCAAAACACCGCCCCAAAGGGCGCGGGCCTTGGCCATAGCGCCACCGGCAATCGCCAGAAGGGGTGCGATAAAGCTGGCAAAACGGATAAAGCCCGGGTTCTCAAGAAAGCCGAAAAGCTCGCCCACCTCGGAATGACGCTCAGACAATTCGGCATATCCATAACCGAACAGACCAACAAGAATGCCAATCAGACCACCGATGAGGCCAAGTACGCTTGCGGCGTTGCGCATTGTTCGTCTCCTTACTGCTCAAATCATCACATAAGCAGTCAAACGTCAGTCGCCAAGGTATTTTGCCTGAACATCCGCTTTCCAGCCGATTGTCCATACACCATCCACGTCAATCACAGGCCGTTTCATCAGTGTTGGATGTGCGGCCAGAAGATCGGCAGGGTCTGCGTCCTTTTCGGCATCTGTCAGACCGCGCCATGTGGTTGAGGCGCGATTGATCGCGGCATCACCGAACTGCGCAACAATGGCGCTGCGATCCGCGTCCGAGACTCCATCGGCGCGTACATCAACAACTTGTGGGGTGTGTCCAGCCGCAGCCAGCGCCTTAAGCGCTTTTCGACATGTATCGCACGACTTTAAACCAAAAAACCGCATTTCGCCTCCATTTTCAGCAATAAATCACCGGATAACGCCGATGCGACCTTGTGTCATTTGCCTTTTGCACAAAACCTATAATTCTAAAAGGACAAGGCGAAGGGAAGTCCGCTGATCGCGGGGCCCAAGACCTGCCCAACCCTACGGGGTGCGATAATTTAAGGAGAGCGGAGCATGCCAAGTGGCACCGTAAAATGGTTTAATACGACAAAAGGCTACGGGTTTATTGCGCCCGACGACGGCGGCGTGGATATTTTCGTCCATATTTCAGCAGTGGAACAATCCGGCCTGACCGGGCTTGCCGACGACCAGAAAGTCACCTTCGAGTTGATCGAAGGACGTGACGGGCGCAAGATGGCGGGCAATATCGCCAAGGCCGAGTAAAGCAGTATTCCGCAATGTAACGCAGGCAGGCCGGTTTGGCCTGCTATTCGCGTTTGTTCTGCTGCATGCGGCTGCGGACAAGTTCCATGACATCCGCAGACTGCATCTCTTTCTGCACGCGCGGCGCGGCCTGGGCTGTGGCGGCCAGATGGGCGTCCATGGACATGTCAAAGGCGTTCTGGGCATCGTTTTCGCGGGCGACATGGTTCAGGAAGGCCAGCGCGCCACCGGCGCATTGCAGGCTGAAAGCCCATAGATAAAACAAGATCAACAGGGCCAGAAACACGCCCGTTTCGAGCCCGAGCAGATCAAGCAGTTCCGCGCCTTCCATCGTCTCGACCTGGCTCGCCGCCATGGCCAGAGCCTCGCCAAACCCGAGCATGAAGCAGAACAAAACCACAATCGGCACAGCAAGCCCCCAAAGCACGTAGGACAAAATCGTCAAGGGCAGCAGGGACCAAAACGCGCTGCCAAATCCGTAGAAGGGCGTATGGGCGCGACCGCTGGGGTCTGCGCCGATGCTGGCACCGGCAAAGGGTGTCAAAAGGGCCGCACGCAGCCCGACGACGAGCAGGGCACCCACCGCGAAAATAGTCACCGTGATGACGGGGCTGACCGACATAAGCTGTTGTAACAAAAGGTCTTCGTCCATTTCGACCAATTGGCCGAGGTCCTGCCATGTCAGCGGTGTCGCCATCACGTAAACCGCACAGCCCAGCGCCACGATCAAGAGCACGCAAAGCGCCTCGAACAGACCATAACCGACGGCCGGAAGTACCAGCCCGGCGGCGGAGTTCCGCACGCTGGCGCCGCGCGCGCGCAACCCCAGACGCGTCCCCACCATTGTGGGCAGGACACTGGCGCCAACGGCGAAAAAGCCCATCAGCATGATGGATACAAGCGGTGCGATAAAGGCCGTCACGAAGACCAGAAAGCCCGCAACGATGCCCAGCATGATCAGGGCGATGGTCATGAAAGGGAACACCAGTGCCAGCCGCCACAGGATGTTAAAGGAGAACGGGATCGCACGTAAGAAGGTCAAGGCAATGCTCCTGTCAACCGCTGTTGCCCCGACTATGGCGGCAGTTGCTGCGACATGGAATATAAACTTTTGGACCCGTCCCGATGTGTGGCTTTGCTGCGCCGCGCGGGCGCGGACGGGGCTGTGACGCGCAGGTGTTCATTATCAGGGGATACTGGGCTTCGGGGCGTATGATTTGCGTACACAACCTGTACACAGCCTGTACATACAAATGTCCGCCGGTTGGGGGGTGTTGAGACAGTATTAACCAAGCCCGCGCGATGATGGCGCATGTCCAGCTATCGCCGCCCCAGACGCGCGGGGGCCACCGTCTTCTTTACCGTGAATCTGGCGGACCGGTCGTCGAATTTACTCGTGCGCGAGATTGCCATTTTGCGGCAGGCCGTCGCACAGACGCGGGCGGCGGGGCCGTTCAAGATCGACGCTTGGGTCGTGTTGCCCGATCACATGCATTGTGTGTGGACCTTGCCCGCAGGGGATGCGGATTATTCGGGCAGCATGGGTGAAATCAAAGGACGCTTCACACGCATGGTCCGTAGGTCGGGGCCCGCCCCGACAATCCGGTGGGTGATGTGGGGTGTCGGGGTGGGAGTCGGGGCAGGCCCCGACCTACGGCGTGCCAACACGAGATCAAAAGACAATTTTTTTACTTGCATTAGATGCAATTGCTGTCCCCCCTGTAGCTTCCTCGCCCTCTTCTATTATTCTCGCAATTCTGTCTTCAGATCCATTCATGCTTCTAAGATCGCAGGACATTTGGATGCAAGTTCCATCAAAGGCCCACGGATGGTGAGTTATGTTGCCACCCTTCAAGGTCAGGCCATTTGATACCGATCCCAGCATCAAAAAGCGCAATTTCAGCACGATGTTTCTGCGGCCAGAATTGGCCAAAAATTACAACAACCGACGACTGGCTATGCTCAGCAGCATTACGAAGCATTTCTCTGATTGAGTAAGAGATGACATCGAATACAGGACCGTTATCTTCCTGCATCAAGACCTTTGTTAACTCAGCGGCCTTTTCGACCATTATTTCAGCATAGGGTCGATCACCGGATGCCTGCTTTAGATCATCTATATCTAAAAAAGTAATTGGAATGTAATTGGGTGAACCAAGTGCCTGACCCGGCTCGTTCCCACGTTGAAACCCACAGTAGCGAAAGAAACCAACATGATCGGCGTATCCGCGAAACGACGTCGGTTTGCTGTACGCCGTAATCTTCGATCCCCTATTATTGCGTATTAAGTTTCTAATCTCACGTCCCAAGATCAGCATTGGAAGCGGCTCACCGAACTCGCAACTAGAGAAATGAATCGCACATTCTTCATCAGCAGAAAGCTGAATACTTGACAAACCTAGCCCCAAGACGGAGGAAACCGTCGTAATACTCGACGGTATAGTAATGGTTCTGATCAATTATCGGATATCCTTGCGAAAATGATCGCGCCTTGCAGCGCCAGCACCTTTAGCTTCAACTATTCGTTAAGCGGGGTCGTTAAAAACCCCTTCAAACTCCCGCCATTCCCCCTTGCTCATCCCGGAGGTCTCTTGCGTGACCTCTTCACCCTTAAGCATACGGCGCACGCAGTCAATCGCCTTTGACGAGAGTGTGGCGCCGCCCATGCGGTAGTCCTCAAACGCGCCGTAGGCGGCGGGCACCCAGTCGGCGACGACTTTGCAGATTTCTTCCGCATAGACGCGGATTTCATATTGGGCGTGGCTGTCGGCGCGCAGGCGCAGGAAGTGGAAGAGGTTATGCAGGTCGACCTTCCAGTACCATTGCGTATAGATGTTGGCAGGCAGGTTCATGCGGGCGAGTTCGCGGGCGAGGCCCTGTTGGCCGTCATCCGAGATCATCTCGGCGTAGTGGTCATAGCAGCGCGCGGCGTCGCCTTTGAGGTATTCCAGCACGCGGGCGGCCTCTTCGCCGGTCAGCGCCTCGCCCCTGCCCTGATTGTTGATCACCGATTGCGCGGCGAGTTTGTCGGGCGCGGGGATGTAGAATTCGCGGTCGAGGATCGAGTAGCGCGCGGAGTATTCGTTGACGTTGGCGGTCCGGTGCCGGATCCACTGGCGGGCGACAAAGACGGGCAGTTTGACGTGCAGCTTGATCTCGCACATCTCGAAGGGGGTCGAGTGCCAGTGGCGCATCAGGTAGCGGATCAGCCCTTCGTCGTTCTGCACCGATTTGGTACCCTTGCCGTAGGACACCCGCGCCGCCTGACAGATCGCGGCATCATCGCCCATATAGTCGATCACGCGGATGAACCCGTGGTCGAGCACGTCGTAGGCTTTGTAAAGGTGCCCTTCCATGCCTTCGGACACGGCGCGCAATGTGGGTTTTGCATTGCTGCGGAGTGTGTCGATTTCGGCCTGTTGGTCTGGGGTGATGGGCATGGCGTGTCTCCGGGCTGGCGGTGAGTCGGGATGATGTTGCGCCACTATAGAAAATGGCGGCCTGCGACAAAACCATATATAGTGGTTGGGTGAACGATTATATCAACAGATGTGTGTTGACATGGCGGGGCGGGCCGAAGAGCTTGGCGTCATTGATGATGCGGGCGGCCTCGCAAAACAGGTTGACAGGTTGCGTGGATAGAGGACCAGCGTATTGAATTTCAAGGTTTTCGCAGTGGTTTTCGCGCTGGCCGGTTCGGGCCTGGCAGCACAGCAGAGCGTGAATGTGCCGCTTGATCAGGCATCTTCCGTTGCCGCACAGGCCCTCGTCGCAGGAGATGCCGCATTGGCCCTGCAGATTGCAGAAGCCGTTCTGGTCCAGCGTCCCGATGACCGCACCGCCCTGATCGTTGTCGCGGCCGCAGCCCCGCGGCTGGGCGACGCCGCGCGCGGCCGTGCCGCAGGGGCGCGCGCCTTTGCCGTGTCCCAAAGCGATGCCCAAAAATACGAGGCCGCCCGTCTGACCGCCTTGGCCGCTGCAAATGACCAGCGCTACACCCTTGCGACCTTCTGGTTGCGCCGCGCCCTGACGGTCGCGCCGAATGAGCAAGAGCGCAACCGCACCCTGAATGACGCCCGTGGCGTGACCCGTCTGAACCCGTGGTCCACAAACCTGTCGTTTTCGCTCGCGCCGTCAAACAACGTGAATGGCGGGGCCGAGGACGAAGCCTCGACCGCACCCGGCAACCCGACGGGCACATTGTCAGCCGATGCGCAGGCCATCGCGGGATGGCGCGCAGTCCTTACTTTCAACACCAGCTACCGGTTGCACCAATCGCGTGAGAGCCGCACGACCGTCGGCGCACAGTACCGCGCAACCCGCGTGCGCATTACCGACGACATCGACATCCCTGACGAGACTTTTACAACTGATTATTACGAGCTCTCCCTGCGCCATGAGCGCGTGTTGGAAAACGGGACACTCACCCTGCGTGCCGCGCGTGCACTTTACAGCTATCGCGACCTTGATGGTCCATCAGGTGCACAGGTTCTCAACGACGAACAATATGACATCTGGCGATTGGGCATCGACCGTCGGGTGCCGTTGAATGCGCAGACCGCGTTGTCGTTTTCAGTTGGTCGGGAATGGCAGGAATACCAGAATAGAGGCATTGGTGAGGTCAACCGTGTGACGCTTGGCACCGGCTTTGTGCACCAGCTTGCAAGCCGCGACCGGATCGGTGGCAACATCACAGTGGTCGATAGCAAAGGTGACAGCGTGAACTATACTTCGCAGGATCTGACACTGAGCGGCAATTATCGCTGGGCCGAACCCATGGGCCCGATCATTCTTGGCCTGGGTGGGGGATTCCGCTGGAGCGATTATCCTGACTACAACCTGTTGTTTGCCGTGACAGGCGGGCGTCAGGACCGCACGGTGTTCGCCAATGCCGATATCGGATTTCCCGAGATATCCTATGCGGGCTTCACCCCCGGTTTGCGGATCGACGCAAGCCGCACGGACAGCAACGTCAGCCGTTTTGACCGCACATCATTTTCAGCGAGCCTGACGATTTCATCGCAGTTCTAGCATATCTGGGAGGATGGTGCTGTGAGAGAGGATTGAACTCTACAATATGATAACAAAATCAAAGTATTAAGTATTTTTTTGTAACGGTGTAACGGCCGGAAAAACGTTCTCAATGAGACTACTCTTGATCGTAATCGTATCAACTACCAGTACAAGAAACCCGCAGAGGTGATCCGGCGGGTCTGGCTGCTCTATTTGTATAGCCTAGTCAGTGGCGCCCCAGTACACGACAGCCGCCGCCGGCACGGGCGTAGAAAGCCTGACCCGCAGGACCTGTCAGTCCATTCAACATGCGAATCGTAGGCCACTAGAGATATGACTGTTAAGGTCTGCTGAACGAACTTGAGGAAAGAGCACCAATGCCCAGCACGCCCATGTTCACAGAAGCCGCTTGCCCGATCCCGCTCGCGCCGCCGCTTCGCCCCTTCCGGCGCGAGGATGCGGCGGTCGTCGCGCGGCTCAACAACGCAGCATCGGGCGGCATCCTCCTGCACCACTGGCATGAGAAGGCTGGCGCTGAGGGTGATCCGTGGGAAATCGGCCGCCTCCGCCAGATCGGCCGCATGGAAGACGGACAAACCATGGTCGTCGTGGATCGAGGCGAGGGCGTCGAGGCGGTATTGTTGGGGAACCCTATTGGGCAGGAGCCCATGGAACTCGCTGAGGCCGGCATCTACCTCCCCGTTCTTGAGCTTCAAAATCTCGTCCTCGGCAGCTGGTACCTCAACGACCTCGCCACTGTCGAGAGCGCCCGCCGCCAGGGCCTCGCCCGCCGACTGCTCGACACAGCCGAGGCCATCGCCCGCGCCGGCCGCCACGATCTGATCTGCTTAGTCGTCTCCGACGCCCACGCTCCAGCGCGCGCGCTCTACGCCGCATATGGCTACAACGAGATAGCCCGCCGCCCCATCCTTAAGGGTGGCTGGGACGGCCCGGGGAACGACTGGATCCTGCTAACGAAACCGCTTTAGCCAAGGCACCTTTCCCCAAGTCACCGTCCCCTCGCAGAGCGGGACAGCGCCACCCTCACGCGCCTCATAGAACGGCTGCGGCAGCTCTCTCCGTGTCGCTATCAGCCGCGGCGACCGCTGCGAATGGCAGAAGTCGGCGCACCTCAGCCATTCGTGCGCCGTACAGTATCAGTCACTCTGGGCTCGAAGCCGCCATTCGCTGTGATGGGCACCGAGGTCCGCTCTGTGGGGCTTTCCACACTTCTAGTTCTGCTTGCCGAATGTCGGCTTCAGAACAGTCTCTTGGGTAGCGCCGAGTTACATCTGCGGATTTTTCTCGCCTTTGTTGTGTTTCCGCGGAGCACACTTTTTGAGGTCGAACGTAAAAGGAGAACTCACCGTCAGCGATCTGGCGTATGCGCTCACAACCATCTGCTTCGGCATTGAAGTACTGCCAAGCGTTTGTGGCGAACTTCCTTGGGTCGAAGCCATAAATGAGTGAAGAGATCAGATTGATCTTCGGAGGAAGACTAACTGGCGCGGCATCAATAAACGCTTGGCGCCATCTTGGATCAATAATGTCGAGCTCCATCGCAGCGGCAACATATTCATGGTCCACAAAGGCAAGATCAGTTCCCTGACTGGATTGCTCCAACAAGGCGTGGGCCATTTCGTGAGAGATCAACGCTTGGAATACGATCTTTGTCGGCAGGACGCTATAAGGACCGCCATCTTCAATCGCTTCACCAAGTGCTTGCGGATGAATAACGCGGATGATTTCATCACGGCAATCATAGGTGGCAAGACAGTCTCCAAATGCATGCTCAATTTTTTCGACAAGAACGATTTCAATCGGGCTAGACTGATGCAGCCCACATTCAAGCAGATGCGCCTTGGCTTCAGCCGCTAGGATACAGGCGAGTTCTGAGAACTCTGGCGTGGGTGAAAGTACCGAAAGCTGGTGGTCTTGACATAGAAGCGACTCAGCAGAAGCCGACAACGCGTATGTTCCGCCGCCACCAATGACTGCCAGAGCAGAGCAAAGTCTACCAATGTTCCTCATCCGATACCCTGTCAGACCAGCACTGTATTTTTTCCCAGTTGGCAGAATTAATAATGGAAGGCGACTGTGAAGACCGCCAAGATTAACCCATAAGGGTTATAACTTACCACTCAGTTTATCTTAGCTTGGAACTAAAGAGGTGGAATTGACATTAGTCAGTTTAGCTTAAGGCTGCTCACGGCCCTTACCGGACATTCACAGGCGATTGCGACGCTGCGGTGCAGCTTCCCCCAAAGCGGACATTGGCAATGGAATGCAGCATTTCGGCTGAGCCGATGTCTGCTGGGCGGGACAAACCCGCCTTTTGCTTGTGCAGCCATTGCCGACGCAGCATTTCTTCGCATGTGCAGCGGCGGGCTTTTGGAAGCGAAGCAAGTTTCACCGAACCAGCCATTCAGAGCGACGAAACTAGGTACGACCAACCTTTCGCTGCATGATCGCTCAACAATCATGTCGTGGGACAAGCCGGACTTGTGCAAACGGGCCTATTGTTCATGCAGCATTTCCATGCATGTGTAACAATGAGCGTTCACAGGATAGAATTGAGCCGTGAGAGTTGCGATAATAGAACCGATCGCGAGAATAGCCGACCTGATCGGTGCGCAGCAGTTACTCGCGCGGCACAAGGGCCGCCGCTCCCGTCCCGTTTCCAGAAACAATAGGTCTTGGCTTGCGCAGCCACAGCTTCATCGATCACCTGCTCCAGTCGAACAAGGCCTTAGAAATCATCAGATCGAGATGCGCACCGCCGCCATTTTTGAACACAGTGATGGTATCGCGTGAGGGCCTGCCAATTTGTTTCTGGGTCAGATCATAGAGGTCACCCACCACATCCGATCTGGAAATCGTGCCCTCCCGCAGCGGGATCAGCAGCTCGCCGATATGATCAAGTGTGGTTTCAAAGCTGTCGACACATATTTGTGCGCGACCAAGCAATTCATCATCAGCTTCACGCATGTCAGACTTGAATGCCCCGATCAGGTCGACATGCGTGCCGGGCGCAACCCATTTCCCCAATAGGATCGGGTTTTGTGACATTGTCGCGGTCGAAATGATGTCGGCTTGCTTCACGCCAGCCTCCAGATCAGTAATCGCCTCAACCTTTGCTTTTTGGCCGGCGTGCCGTAACGCCAGTGCGCGGCCTTTTTCAGGGGACCGCCCCCAAATCATGATGTGCGCCAAATCTGGGAAAAGCGTTGAATAAGCGTCGACCAGACTGTCCGCAACGACGCCCGCCCCGACAATCAAAAGGGTCTTGCTGTCAGGGCGGGCCAGCAAAGACGCGCCATAGACAGAGTCTGATGCCGTTTTCCAATAGGTCACCAGACCACTGTCGACAACGGCAAGCGGTGCGCCCGTTTTGTCGTCGAAGATCAGCACTGCGCCCTGCACGGACGGTCGTTGTACTTGGGCATTTTCAGGAAAAACGGTGAAGGATTTCACTCCGATTCCGAAATCATCAATCCACGCAGCACGGTTTACGAAGCTATCGCGATCACTGCTCAAGAATTGATCGCTGATTTTCGCAGGGCTCCGCTCGTGCCCGCGTGCGATCGCATCAACAGCATTTTTCCAACCAAAACCAGCTGGAAGAGACGTGGCATCAATGACCGGGATACTGGCAGTCATCCCATTACTTCCGTGCGGCGGTCAGGATGATCTCAACTTTGTAGTCCGGTGTGGCAAGGCGTGCCTCGCCGCAGGCGCGGGTCGGTGCCTGGCCTTCTGGGACCCATGCGTCCCAAACTGCGTTCATTTCGTCGAAGTCAGCCATGTCTGCCAGCCATATCGTCGCCTGAAGCATATGCGACAGATCCGATCCGGCCTCGGCTAACAGTCTTTCGATCGAAGCAAGGCAATCGCGCGTCTGTTGTGCGACGCTCTCACCTGGGGTGCCAACCTGCCCAGCCAAGTAGATCGTATCGCCATGTGTGACGATCTGGGACATTCGCGCGTTGGTATGCGAACGGGATATAGGAGTTGTCATAGAAGTTACTTTCTGTTGCCTTAAGTTCGGGGAGGAAGATGAGCGGGTTGCTTGACCGCGCTATGCAGTCTTGGAAAGGTAGGCCTTCCAACCTCCATATTCTGTGATGTCCACGGCATTTCCTAATGCACGGCTCTCACAGATAAATCCGTTCACCTGTCGTCCGTCGGAAAGTATAATTGTCCCCAAGCCAAGCGGCGCAGGAATGAGTTTGAGGAAGCCACCCAGTGTGCTTTCAGGGAGCCGCCAGATTTCCACCTCAATACCGGCCCCGCCACTCTCGGGATCACGTACAAGTCCCGGCTTGGGTGGCGTTGTGTCGGCAAGCGCAAACAGCCTGTATTCCGACGAGGTTTGAACGGTTTCACGTAGAACACCATCCCGCTCTGTAAGCTGGCTGTTCAAAGGCATACCCGTCAAATGAGCGCCGACAACGGCGATGTCGATGTAGGACCCATCCGCTGCGTCCGGTGTGTCCTGATCTGCGATGGTAAGGCGGTCCCGCCCGGTTGCTCCAGACAAAAGTTGATGGATTTGGCCTCCGAGACGGGCAAGTGCTGCATCAGTGAAAGCCGGTGCGACGAGAGTGACACCTGCGGGCAAGCCGTCTGTGCGGAACCCCGCCGGAACAGCGATCGCTGCGTAGTCCAGCAGATTGACGCAGTTGGTGTAATAGCCAAGTTGCTTGTTGAGCTGGATTGGCTTAGCCTCCAGTTCCGCCAAGGAATAGAACGACGGCGTGGTTGGCACGCACATCACATCGATATCGTCCCAAACCACATCAAGCGCGACTTTCGCTTCGGCGGCTTTGTATATCGCATCGAACGTATCAACAGCGCTGTATTGCAAACCGTCCTCGATAATCTCCCGGGTGATTGGGTGCAGTGGATCAGGCGATGCATCAAGCCAAGGTGTCAGGGCATGGGTACGCTCAGCCACCCAAGCCGAGCCGTAGAGCATACGGGCCGTTGCGGCGAAGGGGTCAAAGTCAAACGGGACAAGAGTGTAGCCAGCTTTTGAAAGAGCTGCACAGGCGGCGGCGTAGTTATCCTCGGCCTGTGTGTCGCCAAAGAATTCAAGCGAAGCGGCGCTTGGCACACCAATGCGAAGGCTGTCTTGTGGCAAACCTACGAGTGCGGCGTCACGTGCATATGGGTCTACCCCGTCAACACCTGAAATGATGCCCCGCACCATATCGGCATCCTTCGCGGTCAGCGCAAAAACCGACAGACAATCGTGACTTCTGTTGGCAGGGAATACGCCCGTGGTCGGAACCATGCCTTTGGTTGGCTTGACCCCGACGATATTGTTGAACGCCGCCGGAACGCGACCTGATCCTGCGGTATCTGTGCCATAAGAAAAGCTAACCAGATGCGCCGCAACCGAGACGCCCGATCCAGAACTGGAGCCTCCCGAAATCATCTTTTCATCAAACACCGAATGGGGTGCGCCATAAGGTGATCGGACACCAACCAGCCCCGTAGCGAACTGATCTAAATTGGTCTTGCCAATCAGAACGGCCCCTTGATCGAGCACGCGTTGCACCGCCGTCGCAGTGCGTTCGGCTATGGGCTGTTCGCCTGCCATGCCCATCGTGGTCGGTAATCCGGCCACATCGATATTGTCTTTCACTGCAAAGGGAACGCCGTGAAGTCGCCCGCGGTCTGCAGGATTGATGTCGTCCAATTCTGCCGCAAGCTCCAGAACATCAGCATGGTCTATCCGTTTGATAAAAACCGCTGGGTCGCTGTAGGCGTCACAACCAGCAAGAACCTGTTTCATTACATCAGTGACGGTTTCACCGCCTGCATAGCGTCGGGCGAGTTCGCAAAGGCGTAAATCCATGGGTCAGTCTTCCTCAGGCGTCCAGATCAGTACGTTAACCGGCGTCGGGTTGAACCCGTTGCAGGGATTGTTGATCTGCGGGCAGTTGGAAATCAGGCAGATCACATCCATCTCTGCGCGCAGATCCAGCGAATTGCCGGGGGCAGACAGCCCGTCGGAAATGGCCAGCGCGCCCGTGGGCTCAATCGGGACATTCATGAAGAAGTTGACGTTGGCCACGATGTCACGTTTCTCCATGCCCCACTTGGCGGCCTCTGTGACGAAGTTGTCGCGGCACGCGTGCAGATGGCGGACCTCATGGCCAAATCGGACCGTGTTGGCCTCACAAGAACACGCCCCGGCGGAGGTGTCGTGCGCTCCAACGGTATCATGTACAACCGTCATCATCGGGTTACCTTCATTGGACAGAAGCACTGAGCCTTCGGTGATATAGGGGGACTTTTGAGCAAGGACCGTATCTTGGGCCGAGTAACGTTCCGACGTATCGTCGGCTCTGTAAAACAGCGTATCAACGGCCTGTTGGCCTTCAAGATCGATGATGCGCATCATCTGACCTTTGCGAATGATCGCAGACCAGCCGACGTTAGCTGGGATGTGGTGGTTGTCCGCGTGATTGGGGGCGTCTAGCATCTGGGTCACTCCTTATGACAAGCGTTTACGGTCGCCGAAAAGGGCGTCGGTGTTTTCAAAGGCGCGGCGGGCTTCGACGGTCCCGGTGCGGGCGAGATCGTCTGTCGCGGCGGGCGGCGCACGAAATTGGGTTACTGCCAAGGGCAGCGGCTCGCGATCCGGCGACATTGGATGTGCCGAGTTTGACAGGATCACAATCAGATCCATCTCGGCGCGCAGATCCACAGTAAACGGACCGCTACTGTTTTGATCTTCCCAATACAGCCGTCCGCCAGAGTCTACCGAAACCGGCGAGAAAAAGCTGATGCAAGGACCAACGTCGCGTTTGCTCAGCCCGTTTTTCAACGCGGCGCGCAGAAAGTGTTCACGCCCGCTCTGCCAATCACCACCGTCCGCAGGCCCGGGCAAGGATACACCGGCCAAACAGTCGGACCGTCCGAAATCATCATGGGTGATCGACACCATCGCACGCCCCATATCCGACAAAAGGACACGGCCCGTGGTCATCTCGCTGGTCCATTGCACCTTGATCGTGTCGCCGGGATTGAACCGTTCAGAGGTCTCATCGCTGCGCCAGAAACAGGCCGCGACCCCGGTCGCGCTTTCGGCCACAATCCGCAAACCATCGCCGCGTTTCAGGCGGCCGTGCCAGTACCCTTTGCTCGGCACGAAATCGTCAAAGATAACCGATGACGCCTCAATGGCCGGTACAGGTTGGACGCGGGCGGCAGACTGGCGCGCGGCAAAATCGCCGCCATCTCCATTCCCTTCGGACTTCAGCCTCTCATACCGCTCCTGCGGCGTTTCACCTGTGCTCAGGGTGGTTTGAACTGTCATGACGAATGGCTCCTTGTATTTGGAGAAATTGTGAAATCTTGAGGGCAGCCGGGATTGGCCGCCCTTAAGATTGAATCAAGCGGCCTGTGTTTCAGCTTTGTTTTCCATCGCGGACAGGACTTCATCCAAGGTGCGGATTGCGCCGTGCTGCAGGTATTCCATCGCGTTGAGCGATGCCTTATGCGCCTCCAGGCTAGAGCCAGCGACACAGTTTTCGATTACGCGGCAGAAATAATCGCCCTGATGGGCGTCAACGAAAGTGTAATGCACGCAGACGTCAGTCAGGCCGCCCACTAGGATCAGAGTCTCCGCCTTGAGCCCCCTCAGCAGGATTTCCAGGTCGGTCCCGTAAAACGCGGAATAACGACGCTTCGAGATGCGGTAATCATCCGGCAGCATGCCGAGTTCTTCTTCAGCGAAGGCGGTAAGTGGGTTGCTGTCAAGGCAGTGAACATCTTCATCGCCATCAGTTTCGCGGCCCATGTCGATCAAATTCGCGCGGTGGATCTCCTGAATGAATATCACTGGAATTCCGACCTCGCGTGCCTTGTCTATTGCCTCTTTTGAACGCGCCATACGCTCTGCGTAGTCTGGCATATGTGCAATCGCGCGCTTGTCATCAGGAATGGGGGCGAAGGTCGATTTCTGGATGTCGATGACGATGAGCGCGGCGCGCCCTTCGATCAGGTCACGTTTCTTCGAAGTGGTCATAGTGAGGCCTTTCGTTAACAGATAATATGATTGGGATGCGGAGGTCTGGCTCACGCGGCAACTCTTGCTGCGCCGGGTTGTGGTGTTTCTCGCGGGCGCAGATGGCCAAGGAAGCGCTTTTCGGCCAGCCGGAACGCGAAGGTGATCATGAAAACAATGGCCATGTAGAACACCATCGCGGTTAGAAAGCCTTCGTAGGCGAGGTAATAGCGGCCATTCAGCCAGCGACCGACGCCCAAAAGGTCTTGCAACGTCACCGTGCTCGCGATCACGGAGCCGTGCAGCGTGAAAATGACCTCGTTCGAGTAGGCAGGCAGCGCGCGGCGGAAGGCACTCGGCAGAACCACCAGCCGCATCCGCGCGTACGGTGACATGCCGCATGCCTTTGCGGCCTCGACCTCACCGTGGGGTGTGGTTTCGATCGCACCGCGCAGAAATTCGGTGGTATAGGCTGCTGTATTCAAGGTGAAAGCAATCATCACGCACCACCACGGGCTGCTGAGGATGGGATCCCAAAGGAAGCTTTCTTGCACGGCCGTGAACTGGCCAAGGCCGAAGTAGAATAGATAAACCTGCACCAGAAGCGGCGTGCCGCAAAAAACATAGGTGTAGACACGAATTGCGGGGCTTAGGAACGGCTTGCGGTATGCGCGTGCAATTGTCAACGGCACAGCGATTATCCCCCCGACAAGAAGCGCGAGGAATGTGAGTTGCAACGTGACCAACGCGCCGTCAACGAACCGGTCGAGGTTGTCATAGATCAGGACAAAATCGATTGGTGACTGAGTTTCACTGATGTTCTTCAGGTAGTCGTAAAAACTCTGTTCAGGTTCCATCGCCTTAGGCCTTTCTCACGCCAGCGGCGTACTTGCGGTCAACCGCCCGCAGGATCACATCAGACAGACCAGTGATGATCAGGTAGATAACCATAACAGCGATCATGAAGCTAAAGAGCATGTGCGTAGACCGGCCCGCCGTGAAAGCGTTCCAAACCAGATCGTGCAAGCCAATAACCGAGACAAGCGCGGTAGATTTGACCAGAACCAACCAGTTGTTGGTGAAGCTCGGCAACGCGAAACGTACCATTTGCGGCCAGGTGACGATCCGAAAGACCTGACTGGGTGTCATCCCCACAGCCTTCGCCGCTTCGATCTGGCCGCTCGGAACAGCAAGGATGGCGCCTCGAAAAGTTTCGGACATATATGCGCCGAAGATGAACCCAAGCGTCAGCACACCGGCCATGAACTGGTTGATGTCGATATAGCCCCAAAGGCCGGTCAATGCGCCGACTTGGCTCATCAACGTTTGACCGCCGTAGAAGATCAACATCATCAAGACAAGATCAGGCACGCTGCGCACAAAGAGGGTGTAGAGTTCACCCGCGCGTCGAACACCGCGCTTGGGCGAAAGTTTTGCATAGGCCCCCATGAGGCCCAATGCAATAGACAGAAGCAGCGACAGAACAGCCAACGAGATGGTCACCAAAGTGCCCTCGATCAGGATCTGTTTATACTCGAAGATCACATCCATTTGCTTTGTCCAGACATTGAGAGAAGTTGCGACAGGAAAGCCGGAGGACCCCCTGTCGCGCTCTCGTAACGGGGTTACTCGCCGTAAATGTCGACGTCGAAATAGGTGTCGTTGATTGCCGCATAGGTGCCATCAGCGCGGATCGCCGCAATTGCCGTGCTCAACTCAGCCGCCAGCTCGTCACCTTTGCGCACCGCGATGCCGGTCCCCTCGCCAAGGCATTCTGGATCATCGACATTGTCGCCAAGAAACGCGAACCCTTCACCCTGTGGGGTGTTGAGGAAACCGTCGATGGCCTGAAGCGTATTGTTCAACTGCATGTCCAGACGTCCGGCGACAAGATCTGCAAACACATCTTCTTGCGTGTTGTAGAGGCGCAAGTCAGCGTCAGGGAATGCCTTTTCCACATGACATTGCAATGTGGTGCCGCGCAGTACACCGATCTTCAGCCCTGCGGTACCTTCTGGTGTCAGTTCGAATGTTGCGCCTTCCGCCGCGACGAACCGCGATGGTGTCTGATAATATTTTTCAGAAAAGTCGACCAAGCGAAGGCGATCTTCGGTGATCGACATGGAAGCGACGATCGCATCATATTTGTTTGCGATCAGAGCCGGGATCATGCCATCCCACTCCTGCTCGACCAGCTCGCATTCGCGTTCCAGCTCTTCGCACAAGGCAAGTGCGATATCGATGTCGAAGCCAGACAAAGACCCGTCAGCTTCCTTTTGCGAGAACGGAGGGTATGCGCCTTCCACGCCGATCCGCAATGGTTCTGCTGTCGCCATTCCTGCCATCAGTGCAATCGCACCAACTGCGGACGCGAGAAGTTTGTTTTTGAATGTCATTTGATTTCCCCTTTATGGACTTGGTCTGGTTTGTGAATGCGGGCTGCACAGCCTCGCGGCTTAGTGTCGGGTATTGGATAGAAATTCCTTCAAGCGCGCGGATTTCGGATCCGTGAACATTTGCTTGGGCACGCCTTGCTCTTCGATCAGGCCTTGGTGGAGGAAGATCACGTTGGATGAGACATCTCGCGCGAAAGCCATCTCATGTGTCACAACCAACATGGTGCGCCCTTCCTCTGCCAGTGAGCGAATGACTTTCAAAACCTCTCCCACAAGTTCGGGATCAAGAGCTGAGGTTGGCTCGTCGAACAGCATCACCTCGGGCTCCATGGCAAGCGCGCGGGCGATGGCCGCACGCTGTTGTTGACCGCCTGAAATATGCGCGGGGTAATAGTCGCGACGCTCGTACATGCCGACGCGTTCCAGAACTTCTTTGGCGTTCTCGATGGCCTCCGCGCGCGATTGCTTCAAAACATGGATTAGCCCCGCGATGACGTTTTCCATGACAGTCATGTGGGACCAGAGATTGAAGGACTGAAACACCATTGCCAGTCTTGCGCGGATGCGTTCCACCTGCCTGGGGTCCGCAGGCCGGGCTATGCCGCCGCGATCTTGGGTCATCTTGATGACCTCACCGTGGACGGATATTTCGCCGGATGTCGGCGTTTCCAGCATATTGACGCACCGCAAGAGCGTGCTTTTCCCTGATCCAGAAGAGCCCAACAATGAAATGACGTCACCTTCGCGTGCCTCCAGCGAAACACCCTTAAGGACTTCATGCGTTCCGAATGACTTGTGAAGATCATTGACGCCAAGCGAGACGTTCGTGTCGGCAGAGGTCGAAACAGCGTTCATACGGGTTCCTGTGCGGCTTAAGAGACTGATTTGCTGATCCGAGGCTAACAACTAAATCCCAAGCCCAGAAAGCGCGTTTAACTTGCGCTCAGCGAAGCTTTTACCTACGCTATAATAATGGGAAACACGCTTCGCCACCTCAATGCACTTAGGGTCTTCGAGGCCGCTGCACGGCATTCTAGTTTTGCCAAAGCGGCAAGCGAACTGAACGTCAGCCACAGTGTTGTCAGTCAGCATATCAAAAATCTGGAGCTATGGTTCGGAACCGATCTTTTCATCAGACACCGTAACCGGGTCGAGTTGAGCGAAAATGGGCGGACCTTGCTTCCGCAAATCGCGAGCGGCCTGCAAACGCTGACAGATGCAAGCGAAACCCTACTGCGAAAAACACGGACCGGTACAGTGGTTGTCAGCGCGGAACCTGCGATTGCCTCGCTCTGGCTGCGCAAGCGCATAACCGAATTTTGCAGTCTCTTTCCGCGAATAGACGTCGACCTGCGGCCAGCGTGGACCCCGGCACAGATTGGCGAAGGGCATGCCGACATCGTCATTCACTTTGAGACCCGGTTGCCGGGACGTGGCGTGACAAAGGATAGATTGTTCCCAATTGACGGCTTTCCGGCCGCGACTCCGCACTTAAGCGCTAAGCTTTCGTCGCAAGATGCCAAAGTTGATTGGAACCGTGCGATTCTCATCCACGACAATGGAAAAGAGACCTGGCATAAATGGTATGCGGCCCACGAGCCGGAAAGCACCGGCTGGAACTCAGGCAAGGTCTACTCAGATCTTTCTCTCGCAATTGACGCGGCGGCGGACGGAGAAGGGGTTATCCTTGCCGATAATATCCTATGCGAGCGAGAGATACTGTCGGGGCGGCTGGTCCGCATGGATCCACGAAGTATTCGTTGCATCTGGTACGAAATCGGATTGGACAAGAATACCTCGGGGTCATCCGCAGCATCATTTTTAAAGAATTGGCTGCTTGAGCAGACAAAGCATCAACGAGATGAGCCTGCACTTGCTCGGTAACCACTGTCGACTTTTCCAATCGGCAAGACTGTCGCTGTTGTTTGAACGGCGTAAGATCAGTTAATTTTCGGAATTATTCCCATGCTTGCCGCGGCAGATATGAATGACCGGTCTTCTCGCTGCAAGGCGGCACCGAATCTTCAGTTCACGCACCATTTTCTACGCTGCGAGCGCGTGCAGCGCAAATTCCACACTTCCGCAATTGGCTCTTTTCTGCCATTCGCTGCAGTTGCGAACATTATTTGGTTAAATTCTACACGCCGATGCCTCCTAGGCGGACATAGGGTGAATTCGCCGCGTTTCCGTTAGAGGCAGCTTTCGTGCGCTTTCCGGACCTTCACTTTGGATTGCACACAAGTTGCACGCCTCCGGTGGGTGCGACCCTGATCCAGCGAGAAAGTCTGTCCGCTCCTCCAAAGCTCCGAGCGAAGAAGTCCATACCCTCGAAAGCTCTGAAAGGTACGAGACCAAGATTGGAATTTCTCTGACAAATCCTATTCGCCTCAGATTAGGGATCACATGGTATTCGCTTGCAGGTGGCTGCATAGGTGGCGCTGTTTCAGAAGGAGACTTAGAATGAACGGACTTGGACCGATTTCAATCAACGGCGCCAATGTTTTCGGCAGTTCGCAAGAGATGCGCGATCGACTAACGGAAAAAGTCGATACCGATCAGAATGGCCGAGTGAGTTTCGAGGAAATTGCAGCAACGGAGCGAGGCGCGCCGGTCGCTGACAGGCTGCGCGCCTTCGATGCCGACGGCAGCGGAGACCTGTCGACCGAAGAATTGTCGCAGATTCAGCAGCACGTCGCCGAGAAGGTCCGCGATAAGGTCCAGGTAGCGGCCTTCTCCGGCGCCGCCCCTCAAGCAATGTTCGACGCGCTCTTTGCCGAAAAGGAGGACTGAGACTGCTTCGAAGGCCCTGTGACCGAACAACAATTGAAACCTGTCGTTCGTCCAGCGACGGCACCGATCCTATCAATCCTGGGCACGCGTCGAAGGCGTAAACCTCGGCAACGTTACGGTGATGCGCGCACCGCCCTTCGGCGCATCACCGATCGAGACGTTGCCATCATGGGCTGCAACCAAGGTTTGCACGATTGCCAGACCAAGCCCCGCGCCTCCTGTTTCACGCGACCGCGAAACTTCTAGCCGGGAGAAAGGTTGCATTAACTCGTCACGTTTTGCGGCGGGGATACCCGGGCCGTCATCGTCTATGCAGATCTTCACGATGCCGGCCTCGGCTGTAAGGGAAACATGCGCCGATGTCCCGTATCGCAGCGCATTCTCAACGAGGTTAGAAAGAACCCGCCGCAGGGCCACCCGATCCCCGAGGATGTCAAAGCCCGTTGGCATGGTCTCGACGGTAAGATCAATATCGCGACCCGACGCCCTTCGATCCTTCACTTCGCCGCAAACCAAATCCGAGAAATCGATCAGTTCCAGATCGAGACTGCCTGCCTCGCCGCGGGTCGCGATGAGGGCGCCGTCCATCAGCGAGACCAGATCGGCAATGTCCGTCTCGGCCTGTCGGCGGTCCTCTGGATTGGACAGTTTTTCGATGCGGAGCCGCAGCCGTGTTGCGAAGGTTCGAACGTCATGCTGAATGCCCCCGATCATGGCGGACCGGGCTTTGAGTAGGGATGCGACCTGCGCTTGCTGTCGCCGGAAAACCTCGATTAGCAGCCGCACCTCCGCTGTGCGAGCCCGGATCTCGGGCAAGGCGGCATGCGGATCGGCAGGATCGATGGCCTCCACCGCGCGTGCCAACCGCTGAACTGATCGAAATTCGCGGTTGAGGAGCAGCAAGGCGACAAAGGCAATCAGAGCCCCGAGAAACGCTGTAGGAAAGCCAAGCGGAACGCCCCTTTCCGTGAACATCATGGCACTTTCGCTGGCAACGATGAGAACGCCGCCGTCGTTCAGAACCACCCGAAACTCCACCGCAGTAAGGAGGCCGCCGCGGCTCTGGTTGAACAGGTTTCGGGGGACCGCATAGGCAGCAAATGCGCGACCGTCCAACATTGCACGATAGCTGGCGGTGCGCTCTGGTTCGTCCGGCCAAAGGGGGGCGAGATCGGTTTGAAGTTGCGCATCTGGCGCCACTCGAACGGACATTTCGGATGATTGTAGCGCCTCGACCACAGCTTGGCGTTCGTCAATCGGAGTGACCTCAAGGAGCCTTACAATCGCCGCCAACTGACGCGGTTGGGGCAATCCCGTCTTCGGCTCGGCATCGTTCAGGGCATAGAAAAGCGCTACAGGTATCGAGAGCATGGCCAACAGGCCAATGACAAAGATAACGCCAACCCGCCAGCGAATGATCGGTCGTCGCGTCACGAGATGCTCTTTACGGGAGATGTCAGGAGATAGCCCGCGTTCCTGACGGTGCTGATTAGGTCTTGATCTGCGCCATGCGCAGTTAGCTTCCTTCTGAGCCTGGAGACGAGCATATCGACCGATCGGTCGAAGGGTTCGGCCCCGCGCCCACGCAACGCGTCGAGGATTTGGTCGCGTGACAGAACGCGCCGTGGCCGATCCACAAAACAGGCCAGGAGATCGAATTCGCCGCTGGTCAGCGCGATGCGTGTTTCATCCGCGCCAAAAAGCTGCCGTGCATCGACATCGATCACAAAACGGTCGAACGCGAACCTCTGATTGATGTCAACGGGCTTTGGCATCGCCGTGCGGCGCAGCACTGCGCGGATGCGAGCAAGCAATTCGCGCGGTGCGAAGGGTTTGGCGACGTAGTCGTCAGCCCCCATCTCAAGGCCGATGATACGATCGATCTCGTCGTTCTTGGCGGTCAGCATGATGATCGGAGGCGCACCGTCCCTAGAGAGGCGGCGACAGATGGAAACACCATCTTCCCCCGGCAGCATAAGGTCGAGGACGATCAGGTCGGGATGAATACAGGCAAGCTTTGCATCCATCTCGCTGGCATCTGACGCAGTCTCGAGCGCGAAACCCTCCTTCAAGAGGAAGTCGCCCAGCAGGTCCCGGATTCCGGGGTCGTCGTCCACGAGCAAGAGGAGCAGCTGAGAAACAGTCATATCGGCAGTATTTTCTGATACGCCTCTCGCGGCAAGCCAAAGCCACGATCGTTACATACTGTTACGCGCGGTCGACAAACTAAGACACATTGTTTCGTGCCATCGATATCGGTGAAACGTTCCCTTGCTATCCCTTTCATCACAGAAGCGAACTACCTGAAAAACAGTCAACCGAAGAAAACGGAGCTGAAGTGAAAATGCAGGACAAGGCAGATTGGCCCTATTCCAAGCCGTTCGAGGCTCGCGAAGACCAGAAGAAGTCATCAGTGCCTCCTTTGTCCGAGCAGGACAGGCGCCGACTTCTCAGAGAGTGGTCGGACGCAAACACGCGTGGTGACGACGAGGCCCGCCGCCGGGTCGAAGACGCGATACTCGGCCGACCTGCACCCCGGAACGCGACGGACGCTTGCGATGAGTAAGCGTCCCCGCAGGAGCCGCAGCTCTACTCCTTCAAAATAAACCAACGAAAGGAAAGCAGTATGAAACGCACTCTCGTCATCGCCACTCTCATGGGCGGTCTGACCCTGGGCACTGCCGCCGCCGCGCATCTAGGTGCGCCAGGACACCGGCATGTCGTCCTTCCGGCGCCGCATGTCGTCGTCACCCCGCCACCTCGCGTCGTACGACCGGCCGCGCCCTACTGCGCCACTTATGGCTGCTCGGGCTCGGTCACCACCACTGGACCGCAGGGCAACAGCGTTACGAGATCAGGCAGCGCATCCTGCGCCGATGGCACCTGCACGCACTCGCGCTCCGTGACTGGGCCGCAGGGCGAAACCGCCACCTTCAATCGTCTGATCTCTCGCTGAATTCCTATCCAAGGAGGAACAACATGATCCGCACCAACCCACTGATCCTGGCCGCTCTGATGGGAGCGTCCATAACCATGGCACTACCCGCTGCCGCGCAAGACGCTGAGCTTGGCGCCGAGAATTACCGCCAGGCAGATGCCAATGGTGACGGCGTGCTCGTCTACGCCGAGTTCGCCACTTTCATCGATCTGAACGCCGCTGATGATCTCGGCAATGCAGCCAGAGTCAGTTCACGGGGTATGCACGCGCGCGCCTTTGAACGGATTGATGCAAACGGTGACGGCGTTGTCTCGCCGCAGGAGCTACAGGCAATCCAGTGATCACAGCGATTTGACCTGCGTCAAAGCCGTCGCCACGCAACACCATCACTCACGGAAGGCGACGGCCACTGCGCTGCACCAGAGGCAATTTTATCCTTACCCCCCCCCGGGACTTCTGGTGCAGCGCCTTTTCTCTCCAACCCGCAAACGGAACCTGTCCAATGAACTCAAAGCTACTGATCATCGCCACGCTTTTTGCCGTGACCCTTGGAGTCATTGCCGTAGGCGCTGATGGGCGTGAGGTATGCGTCGCACGCGCACCGGAAACGGCCGGGCAGGACGTCGGGTATGAGCTGATCGACATTCTGCGACGAGAAGCCTGGGTAACGACCGATTGGACGCTCGAAACGTATGCAGATTTCTCACCCGGCCTCACCGCGCTGAACTGGCTCAAGAATGACCCGCGGCTTGGGTATGCGGCCCGGGCGACGGTCCTGCGCTCGCCGGGATGCGACGCGGATGGGGAGTTCACTTACCAAACCATGTTCGGTCGCACGTTCTTTCACATTGCGGACATCACGGGTGCAACGGGAGGCGATCTAACGAACGGTGCGCTGACTGAAGGCGCCGTCCTCAAACACCACCGGCTCGAATTCGAGGCCGACCAGACTGTGTCGTTTCTTGTCTCGCCCGCGGGTGAGAGTTTCGTTCGCGTCAACCGACCCATCAATGCAATCCCTGGCGACAACGGGCTGCCTGAGGGCTGGATCCTGCAAGAACTGACACTGGCCAATACGTGGACGGCAGACCTTATCGGAGAGGTTCGCGTGCTCCGACTTGCCGATGGAACGTCCTACCAAGGGCCAATCATCGAGATGCCAGTAGATGTTGTGCACGTCCAAACCGACCCTTCGGATTTCGCGGAGAACTGAAATGAGATGCATACGAACCATTTGGATCGGGCTGGCCGTCGTCTACGCCGCTTTGCTTGCTTGGCATCAGCCGCTGCGTGGCCCGCTGAGCGAAGACGAATTGCGAGCGGCTTTTGGGGCGCAGTACGCGCAAATGCACCTGATCGAAGATGCGCAGGCCCGGGCCTTTCTGGACTTCTTTCTCAACGATGACGGTCGTCCTTTTCACATGGTCAATTTCAACGCCCTTCCCGAGCGGTCGCCGGAAGCGGACGAAGCCGCACAAACCTACGGTGCATTCATGGCGCCACGCCTGCTCGCGCGGGCGAGCTACCCAGTCCTGTCGACCGATGTAATTGTCGGGCTCACCAACACGCTCGGCCCTGGTGTCGACAACGCCGAGCGCCTCGTGGTGGTCCGCTACCGCAGCCGACGGGACTTCCTGAACATCATTTCAACCCCTGAATTCCGCGAGGCTGTGCAGCACAAATCCGCATCACTTGATGGCTGGTACTCGGCGCCATCGACCGCCGCTGCAATGGTATCCGTCCCGTTGCTGGCACTAATCGCGCTTCTGGCGATCGGCGGACTTGGCACGCTAGTGGCGAGACGACGGCATCGGATGGTCCCCCGCCAAAGCACAAAGACCCTAACCCACTCATAACCCGATCCACCCCATCGAGACCCGCCACCAAAGGACATCAGAATGACAAGACAGTATCCTGCATTCGTTTCGGTCGTCGCGTTCGCACTCGGCTGCCTGGACCTGCTTCGTGGGGTCAGCCACACGCTCTTGTCGTCGTATGCGGCATCCGATGTCGCTGGACTGGATTTGACCGGACCGACAGGGCTCGACCAACTGGTGCTGATGAACGCGTTCGGTGCCGCGAATTTCCTGAGCGGTGCCGCGTTGATCTATTTGTCTCTCAGGGACCGTCTTGGGGCATTGCTGTTTCTGGCGGTTATCCCCTGCGCCTATCTAATGGCGGGTATCGGCCTTCGCGTGAATGGTGCCGACCTTGCCGGTCAAGGTGTGTTTCCCGGCCAATACATGATGGCAGGATACATAAGCCTCTGCATCATCACGGTTTTTGCGGCGCTTCGCGCGATGCGACGTCAAACCCGAGGCGCGCTTTCGTTCTGAGAAGATAGTGACTTCCGCACGCTAGAAGGAAAAATGCGATGACTGATGCACAAGACGAAATCAAATCAAAACTGGGTCTGAAAAGCGGCGGTAGAACGTTCCGTGTTTGGCCCATTTTGCTCGTGCTTTTCGCCATTCTGAGTGCCGCGTTTGTATTCTTGCAGGCGCCTCGTTCCGACCAAGATGCACTTGGGTACAGATTGGCGCCTGTCGCGCGGGGCGATTTGACGGTTGCGATCAACGCCACGGGATCGGTAGAACCGACCAGTATGGTCGACATTTCCAGTGAGTTGTCCGGAACCATCGCGGAGGTCTTCGTCGATTTCAACGACGTGGTCGCCGCTGGCGAAGTGCTCGCCCGACTGGACACATCAAAGCTTGAAGCACAGGTCGAGGTTCAGCGCGCCAATTTGCGGTCGGCTGAGGCGCGTCTAGTGCGGGCGCGCGTTAATCTTGATGAAGCGCAAGCTACCGCAGAGCGAACCCGCGCCTTGGGCGACCGTGGGGCCTCGAGCGACCAAAGTGTCATCGCCGCCGAGGCCGCTCTCGCCAGGGCTGTGGCAGAACTCGAGATTGCCGAGGCGGATGTTTCTGTTGCGACCGCCAATTTGCTTCTTGCCGAGACCGACCTTACCCATGCCTGCATATGCTCCCCGGTCGATGGCATTGTCCTTAATCGCACGATCAACCCAGGGCAGACGATTTCCGCTGCAATGTCGGCCCCAGTCCTGTTCACGATCGCGGAAGACCTCACGGAAATGGAGCTCCAGCTCGCAGTGGACGAAGCCGATATCGCGCGCCTTGTGGCGGGGCAGACGGCGAGTTTCGAGGTCGACGCCTATGACGACACGCCCTTTCCAGCAACCGTTCGGCACATCCGGTTTGCCCCGGAAACTGTGGATGGCGTTGTCACGTATACGGTCATCCTGGACATCGAGAACGAGGATCTCGCGCTGCGTCCCGGCATGACGGCCGTGGCCGATATCGTCGTGAACGACGTCACGAATACACTGCTCGTTCCCAATGCCGCGCTCCGCTTCGTGCCACGGATCGAACCGGAGCCTGCGACGGACGATGACGCCGGAGGCGGTTTGCTTTCGATGATCCTGCCCACCCCGCCAACCCTATCGACAGCGCCGCGGTCGTCGTCAACGGTGTGGGTGCTTCGGGACGGAGAACCGGTCGAGATCGAGATCGTCGCCGGCGATACAGATGGACGTTTCACCGAAATCCGGGACGGCTTGCAGGAGGGCGACCAGGTGATCGTGGGTCAGGATGGCTGAGGATCTGCTTATTTCCCTGCGTCAGATCAAGCGGATTTACGGATCGGGCGCGGCCGAGGTCCGGGCGCTGGACGGTGTCGATATCGACATCACCCCGGGCGAGTTCGTCGCGATAATGGGGCCAAGCGGGTCCGGAAAATCCACGGCAATGAACGTGATCGGTTGTCTCGATCGCCCGACCTCGGGGCAATACCGCTTCAACGGAGTAGAAGTGGGCGGACTATCCAATGATCAACGCGCGCTCCTACGGCGGCATTACCTTGGGTTCATTTTCCAAGGCTACAACCTCCTGCCGCGCATGTCGGCACGCGACAATGTCGAGTTGCCGTTGATCTACAAGGGCCTGCCAAAGCAAGAGCGGATTGCGCGCGCCGAACGGGCGCTCGATCTGGTGGGGCTTGGCGGCCGTGCCGGGCACGACCCGTCTCAGCTTTCAGGCGGACAGCAGCAACGGGTTGCGATCGCACGTGCATTGGCTGGCGAACCGCAGGTGGTCTTGGCCGATGAACCCACGGGAAACCTCGATACCAAGCGGTCAGCCGAGATCATGGAATTGTTGGTCGACCTGCGCCGAGAGCGAAACCTGACCATCGTGATGGTCACCCACGAAGACGATATGGCCGCTTATGCCGATCGCTTGATCTGGATGGTCGATGGCAAAGTCCAGCGCGACGGGCCAACGCGGCGGGAGGTCCAAGATGCTGTTTGAAACGCTCAAGCTTGCGCTCGCGTCAATCCTTCGAAACGCACTCCGTTCGTTTCTGACCGTGCTCGGCGTGGTGATCGGGGTGGCATCGGTGATCGCCATGGTGACAGTCGGTCAGGGGTCATCCGATCAGGTGATTGCCGATGTAGAGCAGCTTGGCACAAACGTCCTGATGGTCCTGCCCGGACAGCAGGCTATGGGCTCCCGCAGTATGGGCGAGAGGGCCCGCCCCTTCACACTCCGGGACGTCGATCTTCTGTTAGAGGCGGTGCCAACGATCGAAGCCGCCGCGCCCATTGCCAGCGGACAGGCGACCATGGTCTTCGGAAGCGAGAACCACCGGGCCCAGATCACCGCTACCGACGCGCGCTACCTTGTGGCGTCGGATTGGCCTCTCGCGCTCGGGCGGAACTTCACGGTCGGCGAAACGCAAGGAGGACGCGCGGCTTGTATCCTTGGTGAGACAGTCCGCGAGGCGCTTTTCAGGGCAAGCGACCCTGTCGGCGAGTCCATCCGGGTTCGAAATTTCACCTGTGAAGTGATCGGTGTGCTCGTGGCCAAAGGCGCCTCCTCCTTTGGGACCGACCAGGACGACGTCGTGCTGATGCCAATCCGGACATTTCAGCGCCGGGTCGCGGGCAATACCGACGTGGCCACGATCTATGTCGCAATCGAGGACGGCGTGTCGACCGAGGACGCCATGCGCGAGATCGAGTTCGTGATGCGCGATCTGCGCCGCATTGGTGAGACCGAGGAAGACGACTTTACTGTGATGGACATGAAGCAGGTTGCCTCGATGCTCACTGGGATCACGGGAGTGTTGACCGGACTCCTGGCCGCCGTGGCGGCGGTCAGCCTACTGGTCGGTGGCATCGGTATCATGAACATCATGCTGGTAAGCGTCACCGAGCGCACGCGCGAGATCGGCATTCGCATGGCGATCGGCGCGCAGGCCAATCAGGTTCTTATGCAGTTTCTGATCGAGGCCGTTGCGCTCTCCTTGTTGGGAGGCGTTCTCGGGGCGGTTCTGGGATTGATCATTGCGGCGGTGGTTTCGCATTTGATGGTCATCCCGTTTGCACCCGACCCGCTTATCATACTCCTGGCCTTTGTCTTCTCCGCCTTTGTAGGCGTGATCTTTGGCTATTTCCCGGCGCGGTCAGCGGCGCGATTGGACCCCATCGAGGCGCTTCGTCATGAGTAGCTACGGACAACGCGACCCGACCTAGTCACCCGTGGTCGCCAAGCAACGGCCCGCTTTCCACCGATCTGATCCCAGCCTTTTGGCTGCAGTGCAGGACCCGTGACAAGCACGCAGGACACCTGCGACTGGAAAACTCCGAGGATCAGTGTGCCGTCGCGCTCCACTTCGCAGCTGTCACCAACACTAAATTACAAGGAACGCCATATGCTTACTGCAAGAATACCCCACCAGAAGAAGACCGCACTTCCTCGTCTTGTTGCGTCGGTCCTTGCCCTGACCTCAATACCGTTTGCCGCTCTCACCCAAGAGCAGCCACAAGGGTTCTCCATCGGTGTCGGAGTCGCCAGCGGGTCTGGGCTCTACACCGGCGAAGATGCTGACGCGATGGCCTTGCCACTGCTTCGCTATGATAGCGACGCCTTCTCGATTGGGGTGCCTGACGGTTTGCGCGTCACCCTTTTCGACAGGACTGACTTCCGGTTGAGTGCCGTTATTGCGCCGCGCTTTTCGGAGATCGACGCTTCGGATGCTCCTGAACTCGACGGGCTGGATCGTGAACTGACGGCCGACGGCGGCATTCAGGCGATTTACAGGTTCGGAGACCTGACGCGCATGAACTTTCAGGCTGTTACCGAGTTGACCGACGAGCACGGGGGCAGCGAGGTGTCGCTGGGCCTTAGTCGTGCCATTCCACTCGGCCGCGTCCCGTTGCTGCTCGAAGGCGGCGTCACATGGCAAAGCGAAGGTCTTTCCTCCTACCTGTACGGTGTCTCCGCCAGTGAGGCGACAGGGGCGAGACCGGCCTACAGCCCAGGCGATGTTATGGTCCCCCATCTCTCGGTCGGAACGGCAATCCCTATCGCGCGCAACACACGCCTGATCGCGAACATTCGCGCCGACTTTCTACCCGACGAAATATCCAGCAGCCCGATCATCGATGAAGACGTCACGCTGCGCGGTTTTTTCGGGATCACTCACAATTTTTGAGCAGCCAGGGGAACTCCAGCAATGCAGCATGTCAAACGAAAGCGGGGGATACTCGCGCAGAGTTCGATCTTTTTGGGGCTTTTAATCGTCCTGGCCCTGTCTGTGCCAGCGCGGTCAGAGACCCTACGCGATGCCATGGCCGACGCCTACACGAACTCGCAGCTTTTGGATCAGAACCGCTTTCTTCTTCGGGTCGAAGATGAGGGCGTGGCGCAAGCAGTGGCGCAGTTGCGTCCCGTGCTCACGTTTCTCGCATCTGCGAACCGCGACCTTGTTGGAAACACGACCACGACAACCGCAGGCCTCGTGGCAGAGTGGACGCTCTATGCGGGCGGTAGCCGGCGCCTGAGCCTGGAAGCCGCGCGGGAAACCGTGCTTGTAACTCGTCAAGGTCTTGTTTCCGTGGAGCAGCAGGTTCTGCTCGATGCCGCGACAGCCTATTTGAACGTCTGGCGCGACTTGCAAATCGTGGACGCGCGCGAAGCTAACGTCCGTGTCGTGACCCAGCAGTTGCGCGCGGCGCGGGATCGTCTTGAGTTGGGTGAGATAACCGCGACAGAGGTTGCCCAAGCGGAGACGCGGCTGGCTGAGGCGCGCGCGTCTCTTGCGTCGGCGCAGGGTCAACTTGCGATCAACAGAGAGCTGTTCCTGCTTGCCGTTGGCCGCGAACCTGGCGGCCCTTCCGGGCTGGGCACTTTGCCTGACCTACCCGCCTCGGAAGCCGCGGCCGACGCGCTCGCGCGTCAGAACACACCAACGATCCGGCAATTGCAGCACGAGGTGCGCGTCGCCGATCTAGCGGTTGAGGGGGCTCGAGCGTCCTATCGGCCGACCCTCTCGTTGGAGGGTCAGTACACGGAGACGTTTCAGGCACCGACCCCGAACGCAGAGGGTGAAAGCGCATCCATTGGCCTATCGCTGAGCATACCGATTTTCACAGGTGGCCAGCTCAGCTCCCTGGAGCGTCAGGCGCTCGCTCAAGCATCCGCCACGCGATCTGCGTTGTTGCAGCAAGTAAGAGTGAATGTGCAGATTATGGGAGTTGCCTGGTCGGATTACCGGATTGCAGGTGCCCAGATTGCTTCAGCCAGGCAGCGCATTGCATCGGCCGAAGTCGCGCTCGAGGGCGTACGGCAGGAGGCCGACCTCGGCGTCAGAACAACGCTCGACGTTCTCGATGCTGAGCAGGACCTACTTGATGCAAGGATTAATCTCATCGAGGCGCAAACAAGCTTGTTCGCAGCCGCCTACTCCGTCCTCTCCGCCGCTGGCATGCTCACTGTTGACCAACTTGGACTCGACGTTCCGAGTTTCGATCCCTCGACCTATGCCGACACTGTTTCAGGAGCTCCAGTGCGCGTTCCAAGCGTTCAGGGTCAGCGTTTGGACAGCGTCTTGGAGCGGTTTGGGCGGGACTGATTATCGTGCCAACGCCATGCGGACGGGCGCAAAGCCGACCAACACCCTCTTTCCAGACGAGCCTGTTTGGCATCCTTGCGATACTGTTGCTCGCCGGGTGCGCCGGACGGCCAACACTCTTGCCGCCGCAAGAAGAGTCGTTTGGAGGGGAAACAGTCCCCGTGTATTTCGTGACCACGCGCGCGCCCTCGGGTACGCCAGAAGTCTATTCTGGCGCTCGTGCCCTCTCGGCGTCGTACGGACGGGTCGATGTCGGCATCCCCACGGACCGGACGCTAGGAACCTTGCCAACGACGGACGGGCGACCGAACCCCTCAAGGCACTTCCATCAGAATGGGATCTACCGCTACCAAAGTTTCGCGCAGATGCGAGACGCTGCACTGACCTCGTCAGGCGGTATGGGCGTGTCTCTCTTCGTTCACGGTTACAACAATACGTTCGCCGAAAGCCTCTTTCGCCTCGCCCAGTTGCACCATGATGCCGACCAGACCGGAGCGGCGATTGCGTTCCAATGGGCATCGCTCGGCGATCCGCGCGCCTATGTCCATGATCGAGACAGTGCCTTGCACGCACGCCAAACACTCGCCGCAACGATAGAGCGCCTGTCGCAACCCTCTCCGAACCGCCTGCGTCTTGGGGCGCATTCCATGGGCAGCCTGCTCTTGATGGAGGCCCTGGTTCGGCTGAGCCTGGAGGGCAAATCCTCTTCGATCCGAGCTATTGACGAGGTCGTCCTGATCTCGCCGGACATAGACCTTGGTCTTTTCGCGCAGCAGCTCGCCGAAATCGACCTGCCGCCGTCCCGATTTAGCGTTGTTATCAATCGTGAGGACCGGCTCCTGCGACTGTCGTCCGCCATCTCTGGCGGGAATGCGCGCGTAGGCGCATCCCCAGATGTTGCTGCGCTGCGTAATCTTGGAGTTCAGGTTTTCGACCTCACCGGGCTGGAAGACGGCGATCGGCCCGGGCACTTCCTGCCTGCGACATCGCCACTGCTCCTTTCGATTATGCGGACCAACAGCGGCGACTAGGTTTGCTGGCCTTTCCGATCGTGCAGGCGCAGCGGACTCGTGTGGTCCATCTGTGGGATGCGACGCGACAAAGCCCGAAGTCACTCGAATCAATCCTGAGCACGCATTACAGACAACCGCGCTCAAGTCATTGATATCACGCCTCAATGACCACCATCCATCACCGGACAAGCCAGATTCTTTTCGAATGGCGGCTTTGATCTGTTTTGCGTCCGTTCCTGCAAATCGCAGCATCGGGTAGTTTGGGCTCTTTGCGGACCTTCGCTGCGCCACGTTCATGTGTTTTATGTTGAAGGTCCGCTTCTTCTTGAATTGCAGTCAGGCTTTGCACCTGCAGCGAACGTCCGGTTTCCGCCCATCAATCCCCCAAAATCTATCCGACATGCCACATAAGTTTGCCGCCACAGCACTACCACCGATTTAACTCTAGCAACCACTCAGAACCCACGCTCACCCTATCATGATCTTGCTAAAATACTGATGAGAACAACGTCATTATCAGGAGAAACAAGATCATGGCACGCAAACCCGGCCCCCACGCAACCTCGGACCTCGCGATGTACCTCGACCGCCGTATTCTGGAGTTGCGCCACAAGAAGAACCAGCGCGACATCGCCATCGCAGCAGGCTTCAACAACCCCAACATGTTATCAATGCTCAAGAACGGCGACACGAAGCTGGCAATCGATCGCACAGCATCCCTTGCCGCTGCACTAGAGGCCGATCCCAAATACCTGCTCAGACTGGCACTCGCACAGGATGGTAACGAGACGAAGGCACGTGTTTACGATGAGGTCATCGGCACGGTCGTTTCGCAAAATGAGGTAGGCTGGCTGGAGGTGTTGCGTGAGGCGTCTGGCAACAGTGACCCGGCAATCACCTCTCGGGCGCGCTCTGCCATGCGCGCGATCTTTGGGAAATAGGTGGCGCACATGGGCAACAAAAATCCAGAGACTGCGACAACGCTCACACCGAATGAACTGGCGTGGATATCCTTCCTGCGCGAACTCACCAATGACCGTGTGCCCAGGCCAACCTTGCATGCGGTGCAGGCCCTCCGGCTGGGACTGTCAGGGCAGAAGATCAGGTTATGCGACGATGGCTCACCGGACAATTCAATCTCGTTCTGGTCTGCCAAGCAGGTGCCTGACAGTCGATGATCTCCACGAGTTCATCCGGGCGCACTTGCTCTGATCTTAGATGTAAGACCCGGCCCCCAAAATTTCTTGCATTTCCTTGCATTTTGTAAACAAACTAACGCCTTGGCGTTACGAAAAGGTAAAGAAAGTTCTTTCCTTTTGTAAACAAAATTACGCCTAGCCGTAACGAAAAGACAACAAAGTGGAAACCCTCTGTCAATAAAATCAACTACTTAGGCAAGAATTTGTTGACAGAGTCCCAGAAACTTTTTTTCCGCCATTTTAGGCACCCTTTTCGGCCCATGAGACTTGAAAATCTGACCGCCAAAACCGGAACATCTGAACCGAAAGCAGGCTCGAACAAGGAGCCCTGGAAAGACGAAAACTCACTTCACCGCCACAGATCAACAATACCGGAACACATCATCAGAACACCGGAATGAGGATGAGGATAATCCACGCACTCAAAAGGACCGTCTCTCTTCTCTTAAGATATATTAAAGGTAAAGAAAGAAAGAGAAGAGAGACGGCTCTGACTGCACACTCAAAAGTCCATCATCCGGCACACAAGATCCACTTCGCAAATACACCACGGAAGCAAGTACCAAGCACATAGTCGCTCCGGCTCGCAAAGGCACTCACCAGACTTGTTGGGCACATTCAGCTACACTGGCTTAGCTATACAGCTAGAAAGCTGCCTGGCACGTCTCCCAGCGAGCCTGGCGATATGTCAAAGCCCAGAGCATAGCGAACGCATCAGAACTGACCGACGAAAGACTGCGGACTTTGGTCATGAGCAGACATACGCTTAGAGAGCCACGTCGTTGTTGGCTGTCTTGCGCCGCAGATGTCCGACCGACAGATGGCGCGCAGCGCACGGGTTCGCAAAACCGCTCGTAGGTGAGCGCTACGCATTTAAGCAGCGGAGTGTTGCTACAGATCACGGATGCACTCTGACAACGCTCTCAGCGAGTCTGAGCGATATGTGAACATCGAATTGCGCATGACCAGTGCGATGCGTCGGTCTGATCGGTGAGTCAAAGTTGGCGAGCTGTGCTGATGGAAAGGCATAGGACTCTGATCAAAGGGCTGTAAAGCTGGAATTGTCGGGCGAACTCGTCTTCTCGCTCCAGGGTGTTTTCCCGCCCACCGCTCAAAGACGCGCGCACAAGCTATTTGGCTACGTAATGGAATACGCATATAGCTGGATGGCTACGTGCCTCTATGAACGAGAACGTCAATTGACTCACTGGTGATACCATTCCAGAGCCCTTGCGAGACCCGCCAGGGCGTTAGCTTCGCCGATAATGTGACATGCGGACACGCTACACAGGACCGAATAGCAAGCATAAGCGGCCGCAGGCAGGCGGTCTATTTCACCCACCACCGGCATGTCGTCGATATCGCGATGAAGGTTTGCGATACGCCGCCGGTCATCCATGAAATCTAGTAGCCGGAAATAGCGGAAACAGACGCCGACTTTGTATTGGACATTGGTTTCCACACCCCTTTTCCTAATATGTGGAATCCAAAAGGGAATCGGATAGGTTTACACACCCTTGGCCCAATACATTCCCCTTCCCAACACCACAAAACACCAATACATATCAGCACGTTAATCACATGTGCCAAGGATATCAGAAATGAGTCGCAAGAGTTCGCAGAATCGGCAGCTTGTGGTGGGCTACGCGAGAGTTTCAACAGACAAACAAGGCAAAAGCGGTGTTGGTCTCGAAAGCCAGAAAGAGGGCATTCGTGCCTTTGCCGATAAGATGGACTGGCACCTGATCGAGATTTTTGAGGACGTTGCTACTGGGATGGGTTCGTCCAGTGTCAATGAGCGGCGGGGGCTCCAGAATGCACTTGTTGCAGCACGGGAAAACGACGCCCGTTTTCTGGCCTATGATTGGAGTCGTGTCAGCCGCGATACCAGTTCATTTGATGACATTGCAAAACTGTTGCCCAGCAAGGATGACATCTTAACGGTCGTAGATGGGAAGTCTTTGGAAGAAGCCTCTGTTGCCGGTCAGCATGCCTATGCGCAAAAGCAGGGTGAAGCTATCAGCAAGTCGACAAAAGAAGGGATGGCAAAGAAACGCGCCGAAGGTGTGGTGTTTGGCAATCCGGACATTCGCAATGTTCAGGTGACTGGTTCCGCCGCAGCATCTGAGAAAGCCAATACTTTGACGCGCCGAATTGCGACGGTGTTGCTGGAGCTAGATGATGATACCTTAACGCGTGCCGAGATCGCAGAGTCCCTCAACCAACGCGGCATTCTGACTGGTCAAGGTAACCTGTGGAATGAAGAACGCATCCGGGATCAATTGCGAAAAGCGCGCACCTTGATTGCAGCCGATCAGAAAAAAGCGACGGATGCGCACTACGCAAACAACCCGGCTTTCGGCTTGTTTTAGAACCACCGAACACGGCGCAGGAATGGCTGGCTGTTTATCCGGCTATGGATGGCGTGGCGCATCCCTCGGGTATCGAAGTCCTAGAAATACGGGAGCATCACCTGGGGGATGCGTTCCTTTTCACCGACATCTGGCGTCCATTTCCACCTGTATCGTCGGAGCTAATATCAACAGGCCACTACCGGCCAAGCGATGCACGCCAGGCGCTCTGGCAGGGCCCTCAAGCCCAGCCGCGCAATTCCGGATCGGGCGGTAACAATGCAGGACTGAGCAAGCATTGATCTTTGTCAACTTGGAGCAAGCTGGGAATGTTATGTAGCTCAAGTTTGAAGAGGCCGCCGTGTGAAGAGTGTTTGACGGAAGCGGCGGACCACTAATCTGGGAGGGTAAAGAATGACCTCAAGAATGAATAATCATATGGTTCCAAAGCGGCTGATTGCGGCCGGAATTTGGGTCATTGCATCTGCGAATGTCTCGATGGCATTGGATGAGGCGACACAACTCAAGCTCGGCGAAATTGAGTACATGGCGAATTGCGCCTCCTGCCATGGGATCGGCGGCTCCGGAGACGGGCCGGTGGCAGAGGTTCTGACCACCAAGCCTAGCAATCTCACACAAATCACGACGCAGTATAACGGCGTCTACCCAGCGGACGAAGTGTACCGCGTGATTAACGGGCTGAACATGATCAACCCTCACGGCAGTCGTGAGATGCCGGTCTGGGGCCCGCGATACTGGGAAAGTGCAAGCGAACGCTCCTCTTCAGTACCACACGACGTCGACATGCAGGCGATGGTACATGGACGGATCACCGCGTTGGTACAATACATCGAGTCAATTCAAGCCGATTAAGTTATCGCACAGCCAGTTGGAAACAGCAGTTGAACGGAGGTCCGCTGTGGGCTGTAAAGCGGCTATGACCAGCCTCCTAAAAACACACAGTTCAGAAAGGTGAGTCTGGAAACCCAAGAGGGCGACCGAAGGGTGCTAAGGGCTTCATCGCCAGCCTCAAGCGTGAGCTAGAGACCAAGATCACAGTGCGCGGGGTCAAGGAAACTGAAATCTCCAAGGCTGAGTGCGTTTCTTGTTCGGCATAAGGGGGGTCACTCCGGCATAAGGGGCTGTTTACAGGACTACACCATGGGGAGCCAGAGTGACCGGTGGCGTTTGTTCGGGAATACCAACGCCGCTGTTTACATTACCTCTCTCACAACGGTTCACTATGATTTTTATCAATCCGTGCCTTCTTGCCTTTCTATATTTTCTTCCAGCAAGCATGGGTGATCATGAGGTCTGTTATGAGCCACCAAAAACTTGAGAGGACGGTAGGGGAAAATGTCTGCTGTTGGTGTTTTGCAAGAGATGACATGGTCTTGCTTCACGAAGATACTGAAACATACTGGCATGAGGCTTGCTTCGAGGAAGCAGCGGAGATCTTTCAACCGTTCGTCGATTGGGTAGCCAGCCAGAAAACCCGTAAACCAAAAGTAGTCAAATAAATGGCGATAGGGGGCGTCTGGCTTGCCCCTCGATTGAAAGACGCTTTGCAAAGCAATTCTGGAACCAAGGAGAGACGAATATGAATACGCAAGTTCGGTTCTTGGTTTCTCTAGCTCGGGCATATCAGACTGCTGTGCCACTCTCGAAGACAGAGAGTAATTGACAAAAATCAAGTCACCAGCGCTGCGCAGTCGCTAACACTTAAAAGTGCGGCTTCGTTGAGTTTCCTTGTGGACAAGTTAGCGAGTTATTCACGGCTTCGCATGCTTGTTGGACGATTATCTCTTTTCAAGGAGGAAACTATGAAACGTGTTGTCATACTTGCGGGGACCATTCTTTTCTTAGGTTGCGTCGGGGCGCAGGCACAAGAAGACATCGGGAAGAATGAGTATGCTGCTGCTTGTGCTGTGTGTCACGGAGAAAGCGGCAAAGGAAACGGGCCGTTTTCGCGGTTGATGAACATCAGCGTACCCAGTCTCACAACGCTGTCGTCACAAAATGAAGGGAATTTCCCATTCCTTGAAGTCTTCATGACAGTGGACGGGCGCACGCAAGTCGAAGGACATGGATCACCAATGCCGGTCTGGGGAGAAAGATTCTCAGTTGCGGCTGCGGACGATTACGGCCCATATGGAAGCGAATTGATGGTACGGGGCCGTATTCTGAGTTTGGTGACCTATGTGGAATCCATTCAGGAATAGCCAAATCTAACCAATGGTGCCTACCATCAGGCGGGTGCCAATGGTGTCTTTGCAGTGTTTCTCTCGAACTGTATCAGGAACGACTGCCGCGCCAAACAGGGACATGAACGGGAGCACCCGAAATATCGCTTTGCGCCAAGTGGATGGTCGACTTGTTGCCGTTGCTTCCAGTACATTATCAGGTCGATGCCGATTGTGTAAATTTGTGCGAGGAAGCCTGCGTTGCATGCTGATAGTCATACCTACAGCCTGGTGCCCTGCAGAAAATGATGAAGCATGACACAAAATCAAGGCAGTTTTAAGCTGGCTCAAATGAGTGCAATGCCATCCACGCCTTGAGTATGACGGGTCAGACGTCTCGATCGGAATTTATTTTCTAATCGTCGCGGGCCCTCTTGATCATTGATATTTCAGTCTGAAGAAATGACCGCGACACCAATTCACACCGTTAAGTCAGCAGCGCGGATCAGCCGTTCAAGCGCCTCTTGGCCGATCTGGCGGGCAGCACATTGGCTGGGTGCAAAAACCAGCAAATTGGCTGCTATTCCCTCTTTGCTCGCGGGTGGTGATAACATCACTGCGCCTTGCAACGGCACTTCGTTGCAATGGTAGCGATAAAGAAGCGGGTCCAGTGCGGCAATCGCCTTTGCCGTACTAATGCGATGGCTGTTGATCATCTGCTGGATCACCACAACACCGTCAAAGGTATGGTCGGGGGCGATATCATGCAGGATCTGCAACGGAAGTGAGACACCGCCCCATCGTGCGTTGCACTCGATCCAATGGATCGTCCCGCGCGCACAGATGACCGCATCAAGACTACATTTGCCATAGTACCCCAAGGCCTGCAGAACGCCACCGATCCGGATAGCTTGGTCAATCAGCCTGACCTGCAACGATTGAGGCAGGCCGCATCTTACCGCACCAACAAAGGCGGCCTCGGTACCCAATACGGTTTGTTCAAATACACCTTGCGCCACAGGTGGCCCGCTTTTGGTTTGCGGTATCCAAAGCTGTACCGAAGGGCTGCTGATCACGTCGCGATCCCAGACACCCACAAGGATTGGATAGCGGTCATTCCAGCCCCTCGCATGGAGGCGGCCCAGCAACAGGCCTTCCAAGCTCTGGACAGTCTGGTGGGCCAAAAGTGTGGCATCGAGCCTGATGTTGCCTGTCGACCCCGCACTGTCCGGTACTTTGACGATCACCTGCGCGCCGGTGCGGCCGAGGTGCAGCGCCAGGGCCGCCGCAGCCTTCGGACCATAGGCGGACATCGTGGGCGGGATGGCTTTGTCGTCAATCACGTCTCGGGCGATGCGTGCAAACCATAGCTTGTCGTTGGCGCGCTCGCTAATCTGCGGGGCTGGGCCGTTGACATGCACGAGGCATCCTGCCGCAGCGCCGATCACTTGTGCCAAGTGCCAGATCGTTCCGGTTGTCAGGTAAGACGTAAGCGTCAAGCCCGCGTGCGCGCGCGCTGCCTCAACAAGCGGCTCACGCAAATAGGGGATGGTCATCGCCTGTGTCGCAACGGCGCGTTCATCAGCAGGATCGGCAGCCAGAACTGTCAGCCCATTGATCCCTCGATACTCCTGCAGGTAAGCTTGAAATGCGGGATCAGTTGCATGCACCAGCAAGAAATCACCCGCACTGGCCAAATGCGCGAGACGGTGATCCAGCGGCGGATCACCGCGGCCCTGAAGCAGGCCGATTTGGGAAAGATCTCCGATCAATACCTGTGGACCAGTGCCCCTGCCCTGGGCCTTATGACTGCCGAATTCGCCCGACCATGCAAAGGCGGGTTCGTCCGCCAAAAGGCGCTGTGTTATGGCGGTAGTGTCGGACATGGCTGGACTGGCCTTGCATGAGATTCTTGTTTGGCAATTTGCCTCACATTTGACGTATGAAAACTGATTTATGTCAGTCACGCGCCGGCCACGTGGCTATCCTTGGTTCCGCAGATATCTGGAGGACAGCCATGTGCCGCTTATATGCTATGCATGCGAATGAACCGACCCGTGTCGAATGTGGTCTCGTCAAATCCCAGAACGCGCTGATGGCCCAAAGCCAGGGCGACATGGAGGGCTATTCCCATGGGCATGGCTGGGGTGTCGCGGACTACGATGATGGGCTGCCGTTGGTAGAAAAACAGACATGGGCCGCTTTTCATGGCGAGCACTTCGCCAAGAAGGCCGCCCGCGTCTATGCCCGTACCGTTGTCGCCCACGTGCGTCGCGCAACTGTTGGCGGGACAAGTATTGAGAACACGCACCCCTTTCACCACGGCAAATGGATTTTTGCCCACAACGGCACGGTACCGGAATTTGATCAGGTCCGCCCTTTGATCCTTGAGAAAACTGACCCGCTTCACCGTGTTGAAATCGCAGGAACCACTGACAGCGAGCATGTTTTTCGCTATCTCATGAGCCTCTTTCTGCAGCATCCCGAAAGGGGGTTGAAAGAAACCGTTCGCGCAGGGCTGGAACAGGTGATCGCGTGGTCTGCGCAAATAGCACCGGACAGGCCTGTGGGGCTGAATATTGTGCTGACCGACGGGCATCATTTGATCGGTTCGCGCTATAACCGGTCACTGCACTATCTGGTGCGGGAACATGTTTACGACTGCCCTATCTGCGGCAAGCCGCACGTGCATCATGAACACGACACCGACTACCGCGCGGTTGAAATCGCGTCCGAACCAGTGACACCTGACGAGATCTGGTACGAGGTACCGAACAAAACGATCTACACCGTGGCCGAGGACTATCGGCTGGATATGGAGCCATTGAGCCGCTAGGCCAAGTGGTCGCGTCCTGCCAAGCGAATGTGAACCGGTCTCAGCTTTCCGCAGCAGACGCAACAAGTGAGCACAAAACGTAATTTCAGTGCGCCAAATGCCTCTGTGGCAGCACTTTTGCCCAGATTATTCTGCGTGTGTCGGCGTCTCGGGCGATGCGACGATGGTGACAACAACCTGACAGCTATGTCCTTTGCCCGGATAGGGGACCACTTGCCCCTCTATCGCATACTGGTCGACCGCAATCCGCGTCAGACCATGACCGATTTTCTCAGGATCTTTGATCGTTAGGTCGATCCGACCATGCTCACTTTCGAGGATAATCTCGACATGCCCCCAGCTGACCGGCAGGCAAGGATCCAACCGTACACCATCTGGCTCTGGCTGGATGCCCAGAATGCCTGAAACACCCAACTGCCATGTCCAACCGGCAGCACCCGTGTACCAGGACCACCCCCCTCGACCAGTCTGCGCCCCTACGCCCGATACATCACCGGCAAGTACGTAGGGTTCGCAGCGGTAATGCTCTGCGTCACGCAACGTGCTGGTCCGACCAATGGGGTTAATGATGTCAAATACATTATGCGCACGGTTACCGTCCCCGATCTTCGCATAAGCCATACCCAGCCATGCCGCAGCATGCGTATACTGCCCGCCGTTTTCGCGCACCCCAGGCGGATAGGCCCGAATATAGCCAGGATCGCGGTCGGTCTTGTCAAATGGCGGTGTCAAAAGTCGGATGAGCCGGTCCTGATCATCAACAAGATTGCCGACTGCCGATCGCAAAGCAGATTGCGCGCGCGCGTCCGACGGCAACCCCGATAAGACCGACCATGCCTGCGCAATAAGATCAATCCGGCATTCATCGTTCTGTGCCGCCCCCCATGGCATACCGTCATCGTCAAAGGCCCGCAGATACCAGCCACCATCCCACCCATGCCGATCAAGTGCGTCAGCCATTTCAGCGGCGTATGCTTGCCAACGGTCTGCAGCATCCGTCTGCCCCGCCTTTCGCGCTACGGGTGAAAAGACGCTGATTGCCGCAATCTGGAACCACGCAAGCCAGACGCTTTCGCCCTGCCCCTTATCACCGATACGGTCCATTCCGTCATTCCAGTCACCACCACCGATCAGCGGCAAACCATGCGACCCCGTTACCATCATCCGGTCCATGACGCGCATACAATGATCGAGCAATGTGCCAACTTCGCCCGTTTCGAACAGGGCGTAACGGTCATGTTCCTCGGGACCCAGTTCAGGTGCGCGCAGGAACGGGATTTCGACATCAAGTATATCCGTGTCACCTGTTGCTTCGATATATCGCCCCGTCACATAGGCCAGCCACACATAGTCATCAGAACACCGCGTGCGTACCCCGCGCCCCAGCGGCGGGTGCCACCAGTGTAATACGTCACCTTGCTCAAACTGATAGTGAGCGGCGCGCAGAATCTGTTGACGCGTCTTCGCTGGATCGGTCAGCAGCAACGCTAGCACATCCTGCAACTGGTCGCGGAAGCCATAAGCACCCCCCGCCTGATAGAATCCTGCACGTGCCAGAAGACGGCAAGACAAATTCTGGTATGCCAACCACCGATTGATCACGAGATCAAACGCTGGATCGGGCGTTCTCACCTGAACAGCCCCAAGCCGTTTGGCCCATGTCGCCTGCAAGGTTTCGAACGCGTGTTGCGTCGTTTCCGGGTTCCGCCATTTCTCGATCATCGGGGCCAATTCGGCCGCACTCCCTACTTCACCAAGCACAAAAGCAACATCCGTGTGTCCATGCGCGGGTATCTCCAAATGTACCTGATAGGCCGCGCATGCGTCGCCGATCTGTGGAAAATGCCCGCCCAGATCCCAACGTCGCAAACCATCCGGGTCAGTTACATCACCCTCGCGACCCAAGAAGACCGCACGATCTCCGGTGACGCTATGGGCGGGCTTGGTTGCTGTCAAAAACGCCGTGTGCGATGCAAATTCTACGTTCCACAAATTGCGACCGGTGATGGCTTGCAACGTTGCATCATAGCGACTGATAGTATGGGGGCAGGATGCACTACCCAAGGCACCCAGCAACCAATGTGCATAATATGTGGCTGTCATCCGACGGGGCTGATCCGAAGGATTGGCAAACCGCAGTCGAACCACCTTGACCGGATCATCGACAGGTACAAAACACAACATCTCTTGGCGCAATCCATGACTGTTCTTTGTCCACTGCGTGAACCCCGCGCCATGCCTTATCTGACAGTCGGCATCCTGCCCCTTGGGTTGTGGTGTCGTTGTCCAGACAGCCCCGTTGGCTTCATCGCGCAGATAAACCACTTCGCCAGGCGCATCAGTGACCGGATCATTCGACCACGGCGTCAAGCGATGCTCGCCGCTATTGACGGCCCAACTCATCCCCAACCCTGCCTCACTGACAAGGCAGCCAAAACTGTCGTTCGCCAGGATATTGCACCAAGGTGCAGGTGTGCGGATACCAGGTGCAAGGTGGATCAGATAGTCGCCGTTGTCCGGATCAAACCCGCCATATCCGTTGTCAAACTGCAAATCGTCCGGCCTGGCAACCGCGCTGACCGAAGGTTCAGAGATGGGCTGTTCTGGCAGAAATAGGGGGAGCTGATCACGCGCCTGCACGGCCAAATCCAAAATCTGTCGCAGGGTCTTATTCTCATCTAGCAACATAACCGCCGCTGATGCCTCTAGCCCGCGCCGCAATTGGGCGGACATCTGGTCGCCCGCCAGCAAGTGAATACCGCCGCGCATCCCCAACATGCCTGTTGCCTGGGTGTCACTGATGACGGAAAGCACCTTTTCACGCAGCGGCTCTTCATAACTGGTCGCCGCATCACGCAGAATAACCAGGTCAACATACAAGCCAGCGTTGTACCACAGCCGGTGACCGCGCACCAAAATATCCAGCAGTGGCGCGGTGTCAGAATCCGACAGCTTAAGCAGCAAAATCGGGTAGTCCCCGGAAATGCCGAAACGCCAAAGGTCAGGCTGGCCATGCCATTCCCCTGCATCAGTGGGCGGCGCTGTGCGATATGTCGGGTGCGTGTGCACGACCAACGACGACAAGACCTGCAATTCCGGCAGATGCTCGGCTGCGATCCCCAGTCTGCGCACCTTGCGCGCTGCCTCCATCAATGCGTCACGGAATGTATGGTCGATCATGGCAAGCGGATAGCGTCGGGCGGTCTGCACAGCCTCCTTGCGCGACGCGGCGGCGACGCTGAGAAACACAAGCTCCCGGGTTTCCATTGGTTTCAGCGTCACACGCACCTGAAGCGACATGACCGGATCAAGCGTCCAACCCGCGCTTTGACTGAGCCCGTTCAGCAGACCCTCGGGCGCGCGTGCCGTCCGGTTCCGGCCCAGAAAATGCCGGCGCTCGGTTTCCCACGCGGTCACGACGATCTCGGGATCGTCGGAGACGAGTTTGTGCAGGAACACGGGCGGCTTCGTTTCCGGGCGGCGGGGCCTGCGTGTGAAAAGCAAAGCCTGTTCCTCGGGTAAATACGCACTGTGGACAAACAGCTTGCTGAATGCCGGGTGTCGCTCATCCTCAAGTGGCGGTGCAATCGTCACTTCGGCAAAGGTTGTCAGATCAAGAATGCGCGTGACGTCGCTTTCGTTGGTCAGGGTGACGCGACGGATCTCAACGTCATCAGAAGGGGCCACCGTAACATCCATACGCGCAACGATGCCATCATGCCTAGACAGCAGGTCAACCATGTGCTGATGGAAGACACACTTTGTTTCCACATCATCGCGCGCTATTGGCACGGACCCCAGTGACCACAGATCACCACTTTCGGCATCCTGAAGATAAAGCCAGATCCCGTCGCCCGTGCGCACAGGATCGGGGCGCCACCGCGTCAAAGCGGTGCCGTTCAATCGCAGCCCTCCACCACCGCCTTGCGTGATTAGCGATGACATGCGGCCATTGCTCAACAAATGCACCTGCGGCACGGCCAGATCCGGCGATGGCACCCATGATGCCAATTCGGGCGCTTGATGCGTTTCTGCGGGGTGATCCCAACGTTCGTCGGCGCGACCCAGCTCCAGTGGCGCATCCCAGGGGACGCGCTCTTGCAGCAACAGGTCCATGGCGCGGATTGTTTTTTCACGCAAAAAGCGGTGAACCATGGTGTCGTTCTGGAGGGCGTTGACGATCGCCGTTTGAATCATACCCTGATGGTGCGCCATGAACGTGGTAACCGCGACAAAATCGCGGTCTGTCGAGATCCGCTCAGGGGTGAAATCGAGCGCTTCGATGAAACCGTATCTGGTCAGTGCTCCAATCTGCGCCAAAACGTCCAGGTTTTCAGCTGCAGCCCTTGGCCAACCGCAAAGCGCCAAAGCCGACCCATAGGGTGCAATGACCAGATCATCGGTTAATCCCCTGCGGATACCCAGACCGGGCACTCCGAAGGCACGGTATTGAAACGTCCCGCGTGTATCCGTCGTGCCAAAAGCCGATTCCGAAATACCCCATGGCACACCCCGGTCGTGGCAATAGGAGCGCTGGAAATCCACCGCTGTCAATTCGCTTTCACCCAACAGCGTGTCCCGGTAACTGGGTAGGAACAGCGGCGGCATCAGGTATTCGAACATTGATCCGTTCCACGACAGAATCGAAGGTTTGCCCTGTAATCTGGTGATCGGCCTGCTGAAAGAGAACCAATGCTCAACCGGTGCATCATGTTTGGCGATTGCAAAATAGCTGGCCAAACGGGCCTCTGTCGCGAGCAGGTCGTAATGGCTGTTGTCCATCTTCCCAAGGCTCTGGTTATAACCGATCCAGAACAGCCGCACGGAGGCATCGTAGAGAAACGCAAAATCCATGCCGAATGCCAGCTGATCTGACTTTGTGGCAATGTCTCGCAGAGTATCGCGCATGGCCTCTTGCTGGGCGAAACCCTCGGAAATGGATTGGCGCAGCAGATCCAGCCATGTCTGTGCCTCAGCACAGGTTTCCGGATGCTCTGCCTGCAAGCTTGCCAGCATCGCGGCGAATGTTTCGAACGAAACATCTTCGCCTTCCCATGCACCAGAGGGGTGCAACTGTTCAGCGATCTGACCGGCGATAGTCGAGAGTGCATTCGGACGCGCGGCCAGAACGGTCAACCAGGGCAAGAACATATCAATATCGCGCGCAATCGCATGCAGATCATGGCGGAAACGTTCCAACCATGTCGTGATATCTCGTGCTTGTTCGCTGGAAATATCCGGTGATTTCTCGATTGCCTCAAGCGCAAGAACCTCAAGTTCATGCCAATGCGTCCTGTCAATTGCGGCAAAGGCCGCTTTCCATCGCAACGGTGACGTCTGCGCATAGGAAAGCTCACTGCGGATGGCCCGCTCGGTTGTATCCAAAGCCGAATGATCCCGCCCCGACACATCACGCAGCGCCGTACACAGCAGGTCCAACACCACCTCAAGACCACTGAGACTGTCAGATCCGATCAGCGGACCTTCAGTCAATTCAAGGCATCCCTGTTTCAGCGTCACCAGCGCCACCGCAAGGTTACCGCTGTCAACGGTTGACACATAACGTGGCTCTAACGGCTCCAGCGTTTGGGTGTCATACCAGTTCAGTACATGACCACGATACGTTGTCATGCGGCCCAGCGTATTCAGGGTATTGCGCGCCCGGACAGCAAAATCGCTCGTTGTGATAAACCCCATGTCGCGCGCCGCCAATGCCGACACGAGGAACATCCCGATGTTCGTTGGCGATGTGCGGTGGGCGATCTCTTCCTTGTGGCCAAACTGATAATTGTCCGGTGGCAGCCAATTGTCTTTCGGCCCAACGAATGTTTCAAAAAAGTGCCATGTACGCCGCGCAACGCGGGTGAGGAAATCGCGTTCCTGTGCGGTAAGCGCGTGTGCGCGAAAATATCTTGGCCGCGCGCTCCAGACAGATATCTCAGGCGCGATCAGCCAAAGCGCCAATACCGGGCCCGCCGCCCAAAATCCATGCGGATCATATTGTAGCAGATATGCAGCCATCACCAAGGCAATCGCCGAAGATGGCCACATCAATGTCCATGACATCTGCCGGATACTGTCGCGTGACAGCTTTTCTGAGGCATGTGCGGCGGAAGTCCATTCCAACCTGTTCTTTCCGCTCACATAGACGCGCCAGAGTGTTCGCAATATCGCATCAAGAGCGATGACGGTATCGCTGACCAGAAAGGCGATGAAAAAGAACCATCGCCCGAATGTCGTCCTGATATTATGGACGGCACGTCCCAAAGCGCCGCGCTGGATGCCACCCGTGGCAATGGCAAAAGCTTCTCCGATAAGATAGCTGCCTGGCGCAGCGATGGCCAAACCCGTCCAGACCAACGCGCTTCCCGGCATTAACAGCCAGCCGCCGATCAGAAACAGCAAGAGCGCAGGCGACATCAGGCTGCGGCGCAGGTTGTCCACCAGTTTCCAACGGTCCAACCCAGAAAAATCCGTTCTAGCGCTCTTGCCGTCGGCCATAGGAACTTTGCGGCCAAGCCAAGGTAGAAGCTGCCAGTCACCGCGCATCCAACGGTGTTGCCGCATTGCATAGTCAGGGTAGGTTGCGGGCAAGTCCTCATAAAGCACCACGTTGCTGACCAAAGCGGCCCGCCCGTGCAGCCCTTCGAAAAGATCATGGCTTAGTACATGATTGTCAGGGACGCGGCTTTGCAAACTTGCATGCAAAGCCGCGATATCATAGATCCCCTTGCCCACATAGATACCTGTCCCGAACAGGTCTTGATAGACGTCCGATACGGCCCTGCTGTAAATGTCGATGGCAGTATCTCCGGCATAGAGGTGCGTGAAATGCGTGCCTTTCCCAAGCTTCGGTAAAATCTCAATCCGCGGCTGCAGGATGGCATGGCCGGCCACGACCCGCCCGCTTTCTTGATCCACAACAGCCCGATTCAGCGGATGTGCCAGAATGCCCACAAGCCGCGCGCCTGACTCCGGTGGCATCTTGGTATCCGCATCCAGCGTGATCGCATAGCGGATACCCCGCAACACATCCACCGGTCCTGCAACCACGTCGAATGCATCATTGCCAGTGCCCAGGACATAGCGGTTGAAGTCTTCAATTTTGCCACGCTTGCGTTCCCACGCCATCCAGCACCCTTCTGCCGGATTGTATTTGCGACGGCGATGCAACAACACAAATGGCGGGCTGGACCGCGTCTTATAGCGGCCATTCAAATCATCAATCCGTTCTCTGAGAGCTGCTTCGATCACGTCATCTTCTGGCAGTGTCTGGGTCTGTGCATCAGCTAGGTCCGATAGAATGACAAATCGGAACATGGGGTCAGGATTGGCGATGCGCAGCAGTTCAATCTTTTGCGCGATTTCGTCCACTTCGGCGGGTGTCGCGATGATGACAGGAATAACGATCGCGGTGGCGCAGTCTTTTGCAATCCCTTTCGAAAAATCCATTTCGGGTAGGACGTCAGGTCGGCTTAGTCGTGTGATAATCCAATGACCGAACCACACACTCGGGATTGTCGCGGGTAGAAACGTGAGTGTCAGCCCCAATACCCATTGACCGATAGTCGCATCATGACGCCAGAGATAAGCGACGGATAAACTGATCGCCGCGCCCACCAGCAAGATCAGTCCCGCAGCATAGAGGGATTGCCTGTAGCGCCATAAACAGCGCTTAATGACCACAAAAGGGGATGTCCGGCACTGCAGTTGTTTTTCGAGTTGCCGCAATCCCGCATCAATCAACCAATATCCGACATGGCAACGACTGCTGGAGATGTCCTCGTTTCGGGCCCTTTCAACCACCGCACGGGCGACCTCCGTTTCGGACTTGCCGCTTCGCCACGCGAGTTGATCGACCACGCGTCGGTAACGGTTGCGGGTCTCGAATGTCATGGCTGCATAGACGCCGGCGGGGTCATGCGTCAGTTCAGCCTCGATACAGCTCACCTGATCAACGAAATCCGCCCATTTGATGCTGTCGACTGCAATCAGATTGGTGATCGCATGCGCGATAAGATCGACAGGCGTCGCATCAACGGTCGCTGGGTAATAGACCGCTGCGTGCAGTGCCAAATCTGGATCAATGGCGGCGACCGCATCAACAAGGTTTTGTAGGCATGCTAGCCGCAGCATTGATGGGATAGCCCAGAGCTCAGCATTCCCCAGCGGCGCAGTCGTCTGATATTGCGCAATAAAATCAACCATGGATGTCTGGGTGATCTGGGCGTTCAGCGAACCCAACAAGGCCTGCGCCAGCACGTAAACCCGCGGCGGCCCTGCCTCCTTCTTCCCCGCGATGGCGGGCAACTTGTCGTAGAATTGCCGTGGCAAATCCTTATCCAACCGTCGCAGCGCGCGTCTGACCTGATAGTCGTTATCAAGGATCCAGTCTGCGACCCGTGCGTGATCGGGTGGCGGATCGGTGCAAAAGGCACGAACCTTCTCGAACCATTCATCCATGGTGGGCAACGCGCGATAGATCGCCAGCTTTTGAGGAGGTCCTGGAACAACAGCCGCATTCAGCGGCTCAGCGTCCGCCAAGCGCTTGGGGACGTCCCGTTCTGTCGCGAAGTCATCCATCAGTCGGTCCCAGTCGGTTTCCGAACACCTTTTGACGACACGTGGCCGAATGTATGACTGCCGAAATGCCCGTTTCTGTTTCGAACCAGCAGCACCGGAATATTTGCCTTTTCAAGCACGAAACGGGCGACGTCGCCGGTAGGCACGTCCAAATGCCCACTTTGCCCATGCGTCGCCATGACGACAAAGTCGATATCTTCACGTGACATAGTGTCAATCAGGGACCGCCGCGCATCGCCGCTCTTGGAAACCTTGACTGAAACTGTCAGACCATTGTGCGCAATTCGTTTCTTGGTACGTTCAAGATACCCTTTGCCCGCTTTTGTGTTGAGACGGCGCACCTGATCGTGCAGATCCAGGGCCTCCTGTGAGGCCCCTGAGATCTCTGTCAGGCCAGTATCAGGCGGCACGTAACACAGCATCACTTCGGCTTTGTCAGCTTGCGCGATTTTGACTGCCATTGGGAGTGCAGATTCGGCGCGTGGCGACCCGTCCAGTGGCACCATAATCCGGCGATACGGTGTACCCGAGACGCCCGTGGCGGTGTCGGGGATCATCAGGACGGCAGCACTTTTTGATATAAGAAGGGCCCAAGCCGTCTCGCCCAGATACCCGCCACCATCGCTGCGCGACCGCAATGAGGCCGCGATGTCGCCGGTCCGACTGTCCATCAATGACTTGATTTGGCTAAAGCGTTCCCCTTCCAATAGTCTAACCCGGCAAGGCGCATCGTCGCCTAGAGATGTCTTGCTAAGACTGTCCAGCCGCTTCAGCGCCAGGTGCTTTTTGATATCCCAATCCACAGGATCAGTCGGACCGTCACCACCAGCCGTTTCACAAATGACTTGCAGCAGCTCCACGCTACCACCCAGCGCGCGGGCCACATGTTGCGCATGGTTGATGCTGGCCTCGCTGACATGCCCATCTTCGATAAAAACCAGAACGTCAGACGGTGCAATAGATGGTTTTGCGTTTGAACGCTGGTCCTTGGTTACTGACAAACGGGGTTGCGATGAGGTCATCTTTTTGCGAGTCCTTTATGAACGGGCATCCAGCATTAACTAGGCGCATCCAACCCTGCAGGATCGCCGAAACACTGCTCCTGCGAACAAGACCTCAATGACAGATCATTGCGGACTGGTAATATGCGAGCGGGCAGAAGCAAAATAGACCAACGCACATTCCGCAGATTGATTATTGTCAATTCGCTAGTGTCAGGAACCTCGGGTTTTGATGGAAACGCGTTGGCTGCCCGCGCCGAACGGATGCAACCGCCATCTAGACCCCAAAAAAGCGCCTCTTGCGGCGCTAGACGGTTCCCTTGATCTTCCAGAGCTCGCGCAGCTGCGTAACCACATTATCCGGGATCCGGAAATAACGGCCAATTTCTGCGTCTGTCAGACCCAGATCGGAAAGTGCCTCAAGGCATCTTTTGGGCGTTGGTCCGAGCGTGTGAACATATTTTTGCAGCTCACTGGTCAGCTCGGCGTGCGTAGCCAAAGTACCAGACGACAAAGCCTTCCTACCGTGTCCGAACATACGGACGAGATCACTCACAATATCTTTGTCACTCATGTTGGGCGCCAAACTCCGTGCATGAAAACAGAATGACTAAGACTGGTAACGGAAAAATATTTAAGCCGACTGATCTGGGTCAATTCCCGAAACTCAATTCTGCAAACCGGCATGGATGCGCTGATTGGCTGCTTTTGACTGAGGCCCTGAATTGATGAATCTCAATGTGTCGGTCTTGCCTGCATTGCAACGTGCGCCGCATGGAAAACATCATACAAAGATTCGCTGGAAGAGAAGACGCTGGCCGCAAGCTTGGCGAAATCCTTGTTCAGCTCGAACTAGATCATCCGCTTGTATATGCATTGCCGCGCGGGGGTGTCCCCGTCGCGGTCAAGGTCGCGAAAATGCTTGGCGCACCGCTTGATCTGCTTCTGGTACGCAAGATCGGGGCGCCCCGAAACCCGGAAGTCGCACTTGGCGCGATTGTCGAAGGCGCAAACAGCGAAGTTGTCATCAATGAAGATGTGCGGCGTATGTCTGGTGCGGATGATGCCTATCTGAACAAAGCAATAGCCGATCAAAGGGCCGAACTCGCCCGCCGCAAGGCAATTTATCTGGGCGATCGCCCACGTCTTGATCCGGCTGGCCGGACTGTCATTATTGTGGATGACGGATTGGCAACAGGCGCCACAATGAAGGCCGCGCTGATCGGCTTGAAACGCAGTGCCCCCGCGCGGATCGTCGTTGCATTGCCCGTCGCACCAAAAACGGCACTGGACGAAATCTCGGATCAGGCCGATGATGTCATTTGCCTGCATCCCGCCACTGCGTTCAGGGGTGTCGGTGGTTTCTACCGCGATTTCCATCAACTGTCAGATACCGAAACGGTGTCTCTAATTGATCAGATCACGGCACCGACCCAAAACACCGGCCAGAAGGGCCAGATGCACAAACGGCAGGTCGCGATACCGCCGCTGGAGCTGGTGGGTAATCTGACCGTACCTCCTGACCCGCGCGGAATTGTTGTGTTTGCCCACGGCAGCGGATCCAGCAGGCTGAGCCCGCGCAATACCTATGTTGCAGAACAGCTAAACAAACAAGGGTTTGCGACACTCCTTTTTGATTTGTTGACGCCCCGAGAGGGTCTGGACAGACGCAATGTCTTCGATATCCCGCTGCTGGCTGACCGTGTCATTGAGGCTTGCATATGGGTCGCCTCGGAACCCGATATTGCAGATTTGCCGCTTGGTTTTTTTGGGGCCAGTACCGGTGCGGCTGCGGCACTTGTTGCTGCCGCCGAATTGAACGGCAGAATTGCTGCCGTCGTTTCACGCGGCGGACGCCCCGATATGGCGATGGATCATTTGCCGATGGTGACCAGCCCGACACTGCTGATCGTGGGCAGTCTGGATCACGACGTTATCAGGTTGAACGAAGCAGCCCTTGCCGCGCTGACCTGCACGAAAGGTCTGGAAATCGTCACTGGTGCCGGACATCTTTTCGAAGAGCGTGGCACATTGGACAAGGCTATTGATCTGGCCGCGAACTGGTTCAAATCGCATCTTGTACCGACCCCCGTCCGACCTATCGCACCACCAGAGCGCCCTACCGCGCCTGCAATCCTGCGTGACGCAGCGGAGCCGCTACCCGAAATCACCGATCCCGACTTCGCAAAAGCCTTTGACCGCTTTGGGTCGAAGCGTGTCGTACTGCTGGGCGAGGCATCTCATGGCACGTCAGAGTTTTATCGCGCACGGGCCGCGATCACCCGCCGCCTTATCGAAGAGCACGGGTTTTCAATTGTCGCGGTTGAGGCCGATTGGCCCGATGCTGCAGCGGTAGATCGTGACATCCGGCTCAAGCCGCACCGGCCGATCCTCTCTGCGCCTTTCCAACGCTTTCCCACATGGATGTGGCGCAACGCCGAATTTGATGAATTCACGCGGTTTTTGCAGAACCACAACAGTACGAAAGAGGCCGAAGATCGTGTCGGGTTCTACGGCCTCGATTTGTATAACATGAATGCGTCGATCGCGGCTGTTCTTGCCTATCTTGACCGCGTTGACGAAACAGCGGCAGCAGTCGCCCGTTCGCGGTATGGATGTTTGCTGGCGTGGTCGAATGACCCTGTCGCTTACGGCCGCGCAGCATTGACGCCTGGCTTTAGTGTCTGCGAAAAACCGGTCCTGCAAATTCTGTCCGATCTGTTCAAAAAGCAACTGGCTTATTCCAGTAAGGATGGCGAACAATTCTTTGACGCTACGCAGAACGCGCGACTTGTTGCTTCGGCCGAGAAATACTACCGGATAATGTATTACGGATCGCACCTGTCTTGGAACCTGCGTGACCAGCATATGTTCCAGACACTCCGTCATATTCTGGCCCATGCCGGACCGGACAAAAAGGCGGTCGTCTGGGCGCATAATTCCCATATTGGCGATGCACGCCACACAGACATGGGCCGCACACGCGGAGAATTGAACATCGGCCAGCTTTGCCGTGAGGAATACGGAAATGCAGCCGCATTGATCGGGTTTGGGACGGCATCGGGTACAGTGGCTGCCGCGTCTGAATGGGACGCACCGATGGAAACCAAGGATATCCGCCCGCCCCGTCCCGACAGCTATGAGGCGCTTTGCCATGATGTCGGGCATGCGCGGTTCCTTTGGGATTTCCGATCCGACCGCTCTGGCCCTCTCAACGAACTTCTAAGCAAACCAAGATTAGAGCGGTATATCGGCGTAATCTATCGCCCTGAAACCGAACGTGCGAGCCACTACAGCCCTGCGATCCTGCCTGATCAATATGACGCTTTCGTCTGGTTTGACAAAACACAGGCGATCACTCCGCTGCCGACCCTGACAAATACGACCGAAGACGAAACCTATCCTTTCGGCCTGTGATGACGCGCAGCAACCGCCACTACAAATGAAAAGGAGTACTGCAATGCTACAAACAACTTTTTCTCCAATGCGCACAATGGACCCGTTTGCGGACATGCGCAGGATGCAAAGTGCGATGAACCGCCTGTTCGACGGCACACGCACTGCAGGTCAGCCCGCGACATACCCGGCAGTCAACTTCTGGGCTGGTGAAAACAGCGTTTTGATGACGAGTGAACTGCCAGGTCTGACAGAAGACAACATCGAACTGACCGTTCAGGACACGACGCTGTCAATCCGCGCCAACTTCCCCGAACCCGAAACAGGTGATGATCTCGTCTGGCACCGCCGTGAACGGGTAGAGGGAGCGTTCTTGCGCACAATCGAACTACCGTTCCGTGTCGACCCCGAGCGCGTGGATGCCCGCTTTGAAAACGGCGTGCTTACGGTCGAAATGCAGCGTCCTGACGCCGACAAGCCAAAACACATCAAAATCAAAGCATCCTGAAGTCACACTTGAAAGGAGAACATCATGGCACAGGAACTGGCCACACAAGAAACAAGCGATATTGCCACCACGAATGGCGATGCAAATCGCCGCGCGATGGCGTTCACGCCCGCTGTCGATATCTTTGAACGTGACGACACCACGGTAATCGTGGCCGATATGCCGGGCGTGGCGCCCAATGACGTCGATGTGACGCTTGAAAGGCAGGTTCTGACATTGCGCGGCAAGGCCACGCCCTATGCACCCGAAGGCTATCGGGCACTGTCGTCCGAATACCGCGTCGGCGACTACATCCGCGTCTTCACGCTGTCGGACGAAATTGATCAGGACAAGATCAATGCAGCATTCAAGAACGGGGTTCTCCGGCTTGAACTGCCACGCTCAGCAGAAACCAAACCCAAGAAAATAACAGTAAAGGCAGCTTAATCCGCCTTTGCGACAGATCAAACCAATTCACGGAGGACCAAAAAATGCAAATCAGCGATCTAATCCCATGGGGTCGGCACAAGGACAAGACCCCTTCAGGCGAAGGCAATGACAGTACCAATCCCCTGGTTTCACTGCAACGGGACATCAACCATGTGTTCGAGGATTTCTGGCACAAGGTTGAAAATGGCTGGACCGGACGCCGCGATACAATGGGTATGTTCGGCCCCAGCACCGACATCACCGAGACAGACAAAAATGTGGACGTGTCAGTCGAACTGCCCGGTATGACACAGGATGACATCGACATCTCCCTGTCGCATGACGCCTTAACCATACGCGGCGAGAAGAAGGTCGAGCACGAAGAAGAACGCAAGGGTGTCTATATGTCCGAACGCTCTTACGGGTCCTTCTATCGCACTGTCCCGTTGCCAGCGGGCGTTGACGCCGACAAAGCCGACGCAACCTTCAAGAACGGCGTTCTGACAATCAGCTTGCCCAAAACGCCCGAAGCGCAGGCCAAAATCAAACACATACCTGTCAAGGCAGCATGACACTGCAGGGGCCGGGTATCCCTGGCCCCCGCATACGGATTGAAACGGAGACAAGAGATGCGCGCTGTACTTCCTCGCTTCCGTCACGCCTTTGTTGCGATCTGGATTGCGACGCTGACCGTCACGTCACCAGCCATTGCACAAACAGCTGACAGACCGTTGTTTCTCAATGACGACGGGTTGCCTACATTGGCGCCCTTGTTGGCCGAAGTGACCCCCGCTGTCGTAAATGTATCCGTTGAAAGCCTCCAGACACTCGACATGAACCCGCTCTTCAATGATCCGTTTTTCCGACGGTTTTTCGACATGCAACCGATGCCCCAGCAGCCCCGGCAACGCCGCCAGATGAGCGCGGGATCGGGTGTTATCATTGATGCGGATGAGGGATACGTCTTGACCAATTCCCATGTCGTCGAAAACGGTGAGCGGATTCTCGTGACGCTGAAAGACCAGCGCCAGTTTGAGGCGGAAATGATCGGCAATGACCCAGGAACGGATATTGCCCTGCTCAAGATTGAGGCCAGCGGATTAACGGCCCTTGATCTGGGCGATAGCGACAGATTGGAAGTAGGCGACTATGTTCTGGCGATCGGAAATCCGTTCGGCCTGGGCCAAACGGTGACATCCGGCATCATCAGCGCATTGGGTCGCAGCGGGCTGAACATCGAAGGTTACGAGGATTTCATTCAAACCGATGCCTCGATCAATCCCGGCAATTCGGGCGGCGCATTGGTAACACTGAACGGTCAATTGGTTGGCATCAATACAGCGATTATCGCGCCATCCGGCGGCAATGTCGGTATTGGTTTCGCCGTGCCCGTGAATATGGCAGAAGCGGTTGTTGACCAGCTTATCAAATTTGGTGAGGTCCAGCGCGGCCAACTTGGTGTCAGGGTGCAGGATTTCACCCCTGACCTCGCCGAAGCTTTAGGCATGGACACAGGTGTCGGTGCCGTAATCACGCAGGTTGAACCCGGAAGTGCGGCAGAAGAGGCGCAAATGCAGGCCGGTGATCTGATCGTTGCGGTTGATGGTCGCCCTGTGGTTGGTGCAGCCGATCTGCGGAGTCAGATCGGGCTGAGACGGATCGGTGCTCAGATCGAAATCGGTATTCTGCGCGACGGTGAACAAATTGAAATTACAGTAACATTGCGCGAGGGCGGCCAAACGCACACACGCCAGACCGACCGCGGATTTGATCAGCTTTCAGGTGCCTATCTGCGCGATCTTGCGCCGGATGATCCGCTTTTTGGTGATGTATCCGGCGTCATCGTCGCCCAAGTGGATGCCGACAGCCGCGCGGCACGCTCGGGACTGCAGGCGGGTGATGTCATCTTGGCTGTGAACCGCGTTGCCGTGGGATCAGTCGCCGAACTGCGCGAAGAATCGGCGGCCGTCAAAGGGGCTCTGGCACTCACGATCCAACGCGGAACAGCCCGTGTTTTCCTGCTGATCCGGTGATCGCTAAACTTCAAGAAAGGACCCTGTCATGGACAAGGACGAAACCAAGCGCGAAGACCACCGCGATGACACCCACACGGCGGTCCCGGACCCGAAGATCGCATTGGAAGAGCTGACAGACAAATGGAAACGCGCGCTCGCTGACGCAGAAAACGCCCGCAAACGCGCGGATCGTGCACGTGTTGAAGGGCACGACTATGGCGTCGCGGTCGCGGTTGAAGCCCTTGCCCCGGCATATGACGCGGTCTGTCGCGCGATTGAGGCTGGTCATGCCGGCCCTGACGCGGAAACCCCCCAAATCGTCGCGCATTTGGAAGGCCTGAACAGCATCAGATCCGCGTTCGAAACCGGGCTGAAGGCGCTTGGGGTCAGGACCATCGCGCCGAAAAACACGCCGTTTGATCCAATGCTGCACGAAGCCATGCAAATCGAAGAAACAGACCGGACCAAAGCAGGCGAAGTTCTTGTTCTGCATCGTCCCGGGCTGGCGATTGGAAAACGACTGATCCGACCCGCCCATGTGACCGTCAGCGCAAGCCCAAGTAGAACCGTGAAAGATGAGAGCTCTTGATGGGTCGGCAGCGTCACCTGCGGGGCTAGTAATCACCGGATGTCTGAAAGGCTGCAAGGACCTCGGTATATGCCGGATCCTTGTGGGCCATAAACAGTGTCGCCGCCAGCATTCCTTGCTTGGAGCCACAATCAAACCGACGCCCCGAGAAGCGAAAGCCGGCAATTCCGGCCTTTCTGCCACTTTGTGCAATCGCATCGGTCAACTGGATCTCACCGCCAACACCCGGGGCCTGGTGGGCAAGCGCGTCGAAGATGATGGGGTCAAGGATATAGCGCCCAACAACCGCCATCTGCGATGGGGCCTTGTCAGGTGCTGGCTTTTCGACAATCCCGTCGGATAGGACAAAGTGCCCCTCTTGCGAGGTGACAGACAGAATGCCGTATTGCCCTGTCAGCGCTTTCGGCACTTCCATGACTGCAATCAGATGTCCCGCCTTGTCGCGATCATAGGCATTGACCATCTCGCGCAGGCATCCCGGCTCGCCAAGGATCAGGTCATCAGGCAAGATGACTGCCACAGGGCCGTCCAGCAGATGTGGTCGCGCGCATGCGACCGCATCACCCAAACCACGTGGTTCAGGTTGATTCACGAATATGATCTCGCACGTGCGGGTGTCCAGCGCCGCGGCTTGCAGTTGATATGCCAGTTCAGGTTTGCCGTGATGGGTCAAAGTCATCCGCAACTGGGTGTCATCCAAAACGTAATGCTTAATGGCTGCCTTTGATGGATGGCTGACAAATATCATTCTATCCACTTCGGCTTCGCGTGCCTCGTCTATCGCATATTGGATCAACGGTGTGTCGATGACGGGAAGCAGTTCCTTTGGCGTTCCTTTGGTTGCCGGCATAAATCTTGTACCCAGGCCGGCCACAGGAAAGATCACTGTTCGTACCTTTGATTGTGTCATTGCCGAACCTCCCTGCAACTTGAATGATTTGGCTGCGATGCCGGTCAGACACGAAACGCCTTACAGCCGACCTTCCGGCGGCCGTCAGGCTTCTTAGTGACCCGAAAAACCAAAGCCGGATTGACTTATCTCAATGGTTGCTCCGGTTTTGACAATGCTCAATTTGTGTTCTGGCGCAGGTGCTAAGTTCTGTGAATGTTCGCAGACAAAAAAGGAATAATCATGTGCTGCAGTTTGAGCCGGCCATTGTGGCCAGCCATCACGAGATGCCGATAGGATGTGGGATCGCGCATTCGACCTGATGCTGCGCCGCCTGTTGCAAAAAGGCAGCCTGCAGGTGACCTTGCCGAACGGTCAACGTCTTCACTACGGTGACGGATCCGGTGTCCTCCTACATGTCGAATTGCACAATGTGGCGACCGTCAGACATCTCGTGCTGAATCCTGAACTGGCATTGGGCGAGGCCTATATGAACGGCACGCTGACAATCACGGAAGGCGATTTGCACAGCTTTCTGGGTTTGATCGTGAAAAACTATCGGAACGCGCCCGGTGTCTGGTGGCAAAGACTGTTGCCGAGACTGCGGATCGCGCTGCGCCGGTTCACACAAAATAACGTCGCTCTGCGAGCACGGCGCAACGTGGCGCATCACTATGATCTGTCAGATACGCTCTATGATCTCTTTCTTGATCCTGACCGGCAGTATTCTTGCGGATATTTCCGTGATCCAAACGACACACTGGAACAGGCCCAGACCAACAAGAAATATCACATCGCGCGCAAGCTGATGATCGAACCCGGGATGGGGGTGCTGGATATCGGTTGCGGTTGGGGCGGCATGGCGCGCACGCTGGCGCAGGATTTTGGCGCCCAGGTCCTTGGCATTACACTATCCCAACAGCAATACGCCTACGCCTCGGAGACCGCAGATCGCGAAGGGCTGGCCGACCGCGTAGACTTTCAACTGTGCGATTATCGCGACGTGACGGGGACATTCGACCGGATTGTGTCGGTGGGCATGTTCGAACACGTTGGATTGCCGCACTATCACGCTTACTTCCAAAGCATTCACGATAGGCTGTCCCCCGATGGGATCGCCTTGGTGCACACAATCGGCTGGACGGGTCCACCGGATGCCACCAATCCGTGGATTGCCAAGTATATCTTTCCCGGAGGCTATATTCCGACCATGTCAGAGGTCATGCAATCCGTCGAAACCTCGCATCTGTGGACGGCTGATGTCGAGGTCTGGCGCCTACATTACGCCGAGACGTTGCGGCACTGGTCCGAAAGGTTCGCGGCTAACGAAGATAAGGTTCGCGCGCTCTATGATGACCGTTTTGTACGCATGTGGCGCTTCTATCTGGCGGCCTGCGAACAGACCTTTCGGCATGGACGGCAGGCAGTGTTCCAGTTTCAACTGACGCGCCGCATTGATGCCGTGCCTCTGACGCGCGACTATCTTTATCAGCCACAGACCGCGAAATAATCGCACAGATTGCCCACGTCCTTTATCTACGGGTCATTGCGTTTTGTTTGATGGCGTTGTCACTTAGTCGACTGACGACGGTATGCCGATGCGGGCAAGTGCTCGCTGATCTGCGCCATCAAATCAGACAGCGTTTGCGCTGCGTCCAGCCGATGCCAGCCGATATCCCCGATCGGCAGGTCGTTTTGCTGCACCGCGACCTGCGCGTCCGCGTCCGAGACATCTTGCACCCGGCCACCCACGCGGGCCACGCGCAGCGCAGTACACGCATCCAGCCAAATGCCCGCGAACCGGCACCCCGAATCCTTGGCGATCTCTTCCGACAACCGGCGTTCGTCAGCCGTAGCATGCACCGCATCAAGGATAACCGCCTCTCCTGCTGCCAAAGCCAGCTTCGCCTTGGATCGCATGACCCGGTAAATCGTGTCGCTGACTTCGGGCTGATAGGCCTCCGCCGGTAGTCTCTCAAAAGGAGATACCTTGAAGTAGGCCTTGCGTTCCAGATCGCTGCGCAGATGTACCGCACCGGGGAATGCGCCGATCAGGGGTGCAATCTGTGTCGCGATGGTCGTTTTACCGCTACCCGACAGCCCGCCTATTCCTATCATTAGTGGGGCGACGGGCTTGAGGAAAGACAGTCCTTGCCGCAGTAATATTCTAGCCTCTGCAATCAATGCGTGGGGGGCTTCATGGACGGCAGAAGTTTGCACGTCAACCATCGCGCGAATGCCCGCACGAACCGCTAAATAAATAGGAAGGGCCGCCAGACCGGCATAGTGATCATCGGTTTCGCTATGGAACAGGTACGCATTCAGCACCTGATTGGCCGCCGCATCCAATTGATGATGCGACAAGTCCATTAACAAAAACGCCAGATCGTAGAGTACATCGCAAGTGCCAAACCGTTCATCAAATTCCAGCGCGTCAAATGGTGTCGGCACATCACGCCACATTACGATGTTACGCAGATGCAGATCACCGTGACAGCGTCGCACCCAACCCGCCTTTGAGCGGCCTTCCAACAGGCCCTCTACGCGGCGGAGTTCCCGTTCCGTCGCATCAAGATAATCGTGGACCAATGTCGCGCCTAGCTGGACAGTCATTCCGCCCATCTCGCGCCGGAGTTCTTCGATAATCTCGCGGACCAGGACTCGGCTATTCTCTGTCCGCGTTGCCGCATTACGATGGTAAGTCGCGATTGACTGTCCAAGGTTTTCGGCCAACTGCCGATCAATCAATCCACGCGCTGCCAGGACGGAAAGCTCTGCTTCGGCTGGAAACCGGGTCATGCGCAGCACCCATTCAACAACACGACCATCTCCACCAAGCACCATCGCCCCATCCGGAGCACGCGTGAGGGGAACGACATCATGATAAAGACCGGGCGCGGCATGGCTATTGAGATCCACTTCGCGCTGAAGCATCTCATGACGTTGCCCAAGTGTAGAATAATCGAGGTAATCGTATTTGACCGCCCGCTTGATCTTCAAGGCTTCGGTTTCATGCAAAAAGACAAGTGCCGCATGTGTCTGAACGACTTTATCGACAACAGACGCACCACTTGACGCATGCGTCTTGAGAAAAGCGATCGCCTTATCCTGATTTGCCGGCATGGTTGTCATAGCAATCTAGCCTCGCTTATCTGCCTCAGCATCTGTTTCTGACTGCATCTTCAGAACCCCAATGCAGGCTCCTGCGGCGCAGGCTTTTCGGGCTCCGGGATGTCGGTCATCGTGGCCTCGGTCAAAAGCAATGTACCTGCAACGGACACTGCATTTTCAAGCGCTACGCGGATAACTTTGGTGGGATCAATGATACCTGCTTTCAAAAGATCAACATAGTCATTCGTCGCGGCATCAAAGCCGATCGCCCCCTTGCTTTCCAGCATACGCGCCACCACGACCCCGCCATCAACCGCTGAGTTCTCAGCGATCTGACGCGTTGGTGCACTCAGCGCACGGCGCAAGATCTCCAACCCGGTCTTTTCATCGCCCTGTGCATCGGCCTCTGCTGCCTCAAGAGACTTTGTACATCGCAACAACGCCAGGCCGCCACCGGGCACGACACCCTCTTCCACGGCGGCTTTGGTTGCATTGATTGCGTCGTCCAGTGCTTCTTTCTGGCTTGCGATTTCGGCCTCTGATGGCGCGCCCACACGAATGACGGCAACCCCGCCCAACAGTTTCGCCAAACGTTCCTGAAGTTTCTCTTTGTCATAATCGCTGGTCGTATTCTCGATCTGCGCCTTAATCTGGTGAACACGCGCCTTGATCGCGGGTTTAGCGCCTGCACCGCCAATTATCGTTGTCGTTTCACGATCCGATTTAACCCGTTCGGCGTGCCCTAGATGTTCAAGTGTGACACTTTCAAGTGTCATACCCACGGTCTCGGAGATAACCTGCGCGCTTGTCAGAACCGCGATATCTTCCAGGTTCGCCTTACGGCGATCACCAAACCCTGGGGCCTTCACGGCAAGGCACCGCAGAGTGCCGCGCAACTGGTTCACAACAAGAGTTGCCAGCGCATCTGCATCAATGTCTTCTGCAACAATAAACAAAGGCTTGCCGGTCTTAAGCACTTGTTCAAGAAGCGGCAGAAATTCTTTCATGCTGCTGATCTTGCGGTCACATAGAAAGACATAAGGGTCTTCCAGCGCCGCCTCCATCCTTTCGGGATCGGTCACGAAATAGGGCGATATAAACCCACGGTCGAATTGCATACCTTCGACGGTTTCAAGACTGGTTTCGGTCGTCTTCGAGTCCTCAACAGTGATTACGCCCTCATCCCCCACCCTCGCAACAGCATCTGCAACCATCCTACCGATCTCAGGGTCATTATGTGCCGAAATTGTCGCGACCTGTTCCTTTTCCTTGCTGGTGCGCACCGGTGCAGACATTGACTGCAGGTGGTCGCGTGCAATCTGCAAGCCGCGATCAAGACCGCGTTTGATATCAATGCCGCTGGCCCCTGCCACGACATTGCGTACCCCGTCCGAAAAGATAGCATGGGCGAGGATCGTCGAGGTACTGGTGCCATCTCCTACTGCTTCGCCCGTTTTTTCCGCCGCCTGACGCAGCATCTGCGCGCCAAGATCCTCTTCCGGGTCTGCGAGACTGATCTCTTTGGCGATAGTGACACCATCGTTGCAGACAATGGGCAGACCAAATTTCTTCTGGATTAATACAGATTTCGATTTTGGCCCAAGCGTAACCCGCACAGCATTGGCCAGTGCCGTGGTTCCGCGCAACAGCTTTTCACGCGCGGCTGAATGAAAAAGTATGTTCTTATGTGCCATAACCAACCTACCCTAATTCTCTCTAAATAGGATAGCCCCCCAGGCCATTGCCCGATTGACGTTGATCAATCCGGAACCGTATTCAGAACAGAAACGACATCAAAGAGTGTCACGCATAACGGCTGTAATATCCGCAGCGTGACGTCCACTTTAACGCACTCAACAGTCTTCACGCCTTGCCGAAGCGTCACTTTTTCTGGCCATGCCATGTCTTGCGCGCTCCAAAAAGGCGACAGGAGCGTCAATGCGTGGTGTCGCACAATTCGCGCACTCCGTTCTCTCCCAAGCTTGACCGCATGACAGACATGATGGTCTTGCGGCTCAGATCAAAGCCTCGTTTTGCCTGCTGTTGTCCGGATGTTGTCCGCAATAGGCCAACCCCACCAAGTCTGTGCTGAAACCTTTTTCCTGATCGCCGGGCTCAAGCCGATGAGCAGGATGATGATCGAAAACAAGCACCAAATAGCTGGCATCTCGTTGGGGTTTGTTGTCAGTGCGTTTGCCAATATCGGCCCCGCCAGAAGATGCGCGATCACAAAACGCCAAGCCCCGTACATTAGGGGCAAAACGAACACCGACAACATGTAGGTTGGAAATCCGGTATGGACGCCGAATAGGCGTTCTATCGGTACTAGCAATCCATTGTAGGGAACATTCCACGCAATGTGCCAGTTGCCTGCAACTGTACACCATTCTTCTGCACACAGCGCGCTACCGGGCAGGCATTGTCCCAGCGATTGCAATGGCAGGATTTGAATCAGCATCACGGCTGTCGAAACCGCACAAGCACCATAGACCCATTGACGGATCCTGCGCTTCAGTGGTGAAGGGACAAGTTCAATCGCGAAGGCATTGATGAAGAACGGCTGCACAGCGATATGGAGGTAGGATGCCAAGGTCACTGTCCTGTTGGCCGAAGTGCCGCATTGGTCCAGAACCAGATACCCCCAGAACTGCAGCGCCTCCATTATGGTAAAGAAACCAAGCGTGATCCAGATCGCTGGCACATCACCACGTCGATAGGTAACCACCGAAGCCGTAACCCCCAATACGACCATGGCTGCTGAGGCTTCGACGTTCCAACACATAGCAATTCTCCAACGTGCACCCGCATAACAGTCGCGCTGCATGTCTGATTGATCATTATCAATCGGGATTTGTGTCTTGGTCACCTTGTTGGAAGCATGTCGTAGAATGACGCGACAACACGCATAACCGATTTTTAAAAGTCTTTTGGTGTTGAGGGACACTCAGGAACAAACACTCTTTTTGGGAGTTTGCACAAATAGAACGCCCATTCCGTTCATCACTTCATCGCATTTTCTGCACTTGTTTGCTTGGTCCGACTGCAGTGAACGAAAGGCATTGATCGTTGCCATGAGAGGCGTTGGTTGCGCCCTGCTGACGGAGCACGCAATTGATTTTCATCAATGGACTTACACCGGTTTTTCTTAATAACATAGAAACGGGCGCTATCATTGGTTCTTCGATATTGCGCTTACTCTGACGCCATCAGCCAAGTCTTGTCGCAAGACCGGACCAAAAGGCTTTGGGCAGAAATCCGGGTTAAGATGGCACGAAAAACGACAAAACTAATAGCATCACGCACGAACGCATCTTTGGGCTCAGATACGACGCAACCCAAGTCTGAAACATCTGTTCCTGTTGTCGGCCTCGGTGCATCGGCAGGTGGTCTGCAAGCCTATAGCACGTTTCTTGATGAAGTCCCGCCCGACACTGGTGCGGCCTTTGTCTTGGTCCATCACGTTGACCCCGACCATAAAAGCATGATGGCCGATCTATTGGCGCAGCATACGATCATGCCTGTTGTACTGGCGGAAGACAAAACGCCCGTTCAGCCCGATCATGTTTATATTATTCCTCCACGCAAATACATGACGATCAAAAACGGTCTGCTACAACTGTCAGAGCCAACTGACCGTCGCGGCACACGCCTGCCGATTGACAAGTTCTTTCGGTCTTTGGCTGGCGATCTTGGTCAAAACGCAGTGGCGGTTATCCTGTCGGGAACCGGCAGCGACGGGGCGGCCGCCATTCGCGAGATCAAGGAACAAAGTGGCATCGTCCTGGTACAGGAACCGACCGAGGCCGCCCATGACGGGATGCCGCGCAGTGCAATTGCAACCGGAGCGGTAGACCATGTCGTGCCAATCGCAAAAATGCCCGAGATTATCATCAGATACCTTCGCCATCCATTCATTCAGAGCGGCCATCCCAAGAAAGTATTGGGCGAAAATGCCAAGGGCTCGCTCGAACAGATTATTGCCGTTCTCAAGTCGCATTCGCCGATCAATTTCAATCTCTACAAGGATGGGACGTTGTTGCGCCGGATTGAGCGGCGCATGGCATTGCGACATATGGAGGATTCGAGCGATTACCTCGCGCTTTTGAAAGACTCCAACGAAGAGGCACAGAACCTCTGTGCCGATCTGCTGATCAGCGTGACATCCTTTTTCCGAGATAAGGATGCCTATGACCACCTGGAACAGACGATGCTTGAAGGCATGGTTAGAACACATGATGCGAACCGTCCGATACGTATCTGGGTGCCGGGCTGTGCCACGGGCGAGGAAGCCTACTCGATGGCGATGTTGATGATCGAAAAAATCTCGACACTGCGAAAAGATGTGAAACTACAGATATTTGCATCCGATGTCGATGAACGCGCGCTACAGATTGCCCGCGCTGGCGTGTATCCAGATTCCATTGCAGAGAGCGTCTCAACTTCCAGATTGAAGCGTTTTTTCATCAAGGAAGACCATAGCTATCGCGTGACACCGGAACTGCGTGACACAGTGGTTTTTGCCAATCAGAATGTCTTGGCTGATGCGCCGTTTTCCAAGTTGGATCTGATTTCGTGCCGAAATCTGATGATCTATCTATCCGCGGAAGCGCAGGAACGGGTTATTCGCATGTTCCACTTCGCGCTCAATGAAGGTGGTACATTGTTTCTGGGTATGTCCGAGACGACAGGAAATCATGAGGCGCTGTTTCAGCCAGTTTCAAAGAAGTACCGTATTTATAAACGCGTCGGCAATGCGATTGGTCGAGCGTTCGATTTCCCGATCGCGCACCGCCCGTTTTCAAACAGCAGTATCACCCCGACGCCCAGCCAATTGCGAGCGCCCGCCAACAAATTGGCCGAGCTGAGCCAGACGGTTCTGATTGAAAAATATGCCCCTGCGGCCGTCCTTATAAATGCCCAAGCAGAAGCTCTCTATTTCGAAGGCCCGACGGATCACTACCTTCGTGTGCCTTCCGGCGAAACGAGCCGTGATCTTTTGGCCATGGCACGCCAGGGGCTTCGTGCGCGGCTCAGCAGCGTTATTCGCGCAGCACGACAAGGTGAAGCAGAGGCAAAAGAAACAGGCGTTATTTCGCGAGGTGGCGAAAAGGTTGGTGTGACCATTCAGGCCCACCCCGTCACGCTGGACCAAACCAAATTGTTTCTGGTTACATTCAAGGACGAACCTGCAGCACCCGCCAACTTGGTGGTGAACGCCCCTGACGATGACGCATTTCGACAGCTTGAGCGGGAACTGGAAACGACGCGCGCCGATTTGCGTAATACAATCAGCGACTACGAGCGTTCGACCGAGGAGCTGAAGGCCGTCAACGAAGAAGCCATGTCGATGAACGAGGAGTTCCAATCGACAAACGAAGAACTTGAGACCTCGAAAGAAGAGCTGCAGTCACTGAACGAAGAGCTGACAACTCTCAACACCCAGCTTCAGCAAAAGATCGATGATGAGCGCCGGTTATCGGACGACCTTAACAACCTGTTGTCCAGTTCAGGTATCGCGACCTTGTTTCTGGACACCGAATTCAAAATCATGCGCTTCACGCCGGCCACGCGGGAGCTGTTCAACCTGATCAACAAAGATGTTGGGCGACCGTTCAGCGACATCACCGGCAAAGTCAAAGACCCCGACCTGCTGAAAGATGCGGAAGCCGTGCTTGAAACGCTTGTCTCGATGGAATGCGAAGTCGAAAGCGATAGTGGACGGTGGTTCATCCGCCGCATTCTGCCTTACAGAACCCAAAGCGGCAAGATAGACGGCATCGTGATTACCTATGCGGAAATCTCCGACCTCAAGGCGTTGCAGGAAAAAACCAGTGAAGCCCGCAAGTTTGCCGAGAACATCGTCAATACAGTGCGCGAGCCCTTAATCGTGCTCGACGGCAATTTTGAGATTATTTCAGCGAGCAATTCATTTCACAGTGTTTTCGAGACCCCGAAGTCAGAGCTGGCCGGAAAGAACCTCTTTTCAATTCAGAACGCGCAATGGGACGTTCCCGAACTTCGCGCATTATTGGAGGCCTTGCTGCTAAACGAAACAACGGTGGAAGCTTTTGAACTGACGTTGCAGTCAGGCCGCCGAGGTCAACGCGACATGGTGCTGAACGCGCGCAGGCTTGAAGACCACTGGAAAGAACAGCAGCTTGTCCTTTTAGCCTTGGAGGATGTCACCGAGCAGAAGAAAACAATGCGGGCAGTCGCAGACCGCGAGGCACGTCTGAGCGCCATCTTGGACGCCGTTCCCGAGGCAATCATCACCATTGATGAGCATGGGATCATCGGGACCTTTAGCCCGGGTGCCGAACAAATCTTAGGATACGCTGCTAACGAAGTGATCGGCGAAAACGTGAATATACTGATGCCCGAACCAGACCGCAGCAGACATGATGGCTATCTGGAGCATTATATTAAAACCGGCGAAAAGAAGATCATCGGTGTTGGCCGCGAAATGGATGCAGCGCGCAAGGACAAGAGCCGCGTACCAGTACGCTTGACAGTGTCGGAACTCGAACTCCAAGGAGCGCGCCATTTTCTGGGTATCATGCTCGATATGACGATGGACAAGAAGCGACAGGTCGAATTGCAGCGCACCCAGAAAATGGAGGCTATCGGACACCTGACCGGTGGCCTGGCACATGACTTCAACAACCTACTGACTGTTATAATTGGAAATCTTGAACTGCTGGAGGGGCGCACCGACGACATCAGGTTGCGGGAACTCATCAGTGAAGCTCTGGAAGCTTCAAATCTTGGAGCTGCACTCACCGACAAACTGCTGTCTTTTTCGAGAAGCCAGTCCCTTGCACCGGAAAGTGTCGACTTGAATAGCCTCGTCAAAATGATGCTTCCGATCCTCAGACGTACGATTGGTGAACAGATCGAGGTTGAGGCCAGACTCGCAGAGGACCTTAATGCGACGTTGGCAGATCCTGGTCAGATCGAGAGTGTCCTTCTCAATTTGGCAATCAACGCACGCGACGCGATGCCCGACGGAGGCACACTGACGATTGCAACACGCAACCTAACGCTTGATGCCGATTATGCTGCCACGCAGGTCGATGTAAGGCCGGGCGACTATGTCTGCATGTCCGTGTCAGACACTGGCGTCGGCATTGGTCCAGAGATTAAGTCGCACTTGTTTGACCCGTTCTTTACAACAAAAGGACCCAGAGCAGGATCGGGTCTTGGGCTAAGTATGGTTTACGGTTTCGCCAAACAGTCAGGCGGACATGTCGCCATCGAGAGCGAGATCGGTGTTTGTCAAACAAGTTGTCCGCCGATTTCATGCGGCGTCTCTGATTTCAGGGGCGCTGGTTTCGTTTTCTGGGTTCAACCAGACGGGTCCT
>NZ_QJJL01000005.1 GCF_003201935.1 Loktanella sp. PT4BL
GCCCGGCATTTTGGCCGAGAGATACAGCTGGTTTGCATTGTCTTCAAAGCTGCGGATACGGACCATCTGGCGGTACATGCGCAGATAGTCCTCGGAATTTGTTTTGGCTTTGGCCATGGCGGGCTCCCCCCTTGCCGGATCGTCGTTTGATAAGGCGTGTGTGCAGGCCGCCACGAAAATGCAGCGGCCTGTCGGTGTTCTAGTAGCGGTTGGCGATTGGCAGCTCTTCAGCAGGGAAGAGGCTGATGACTTCGCACCCTGTCTCGGTCACAACGACTTCTTCCTCGATCCGAGCGGCGGAATAACCGTCCGTGGCAGGGCAGTAGGTTTCCAGCGCAAAGACCATGCCTGTCTTGATCTCCATCGGGTGATCCATCGACACAGCACGGCTGATGATGGGTCGTTCATGCAGCGCAAGGCCAAGCCCGTGACCGAATTGCAGACCGAAGGCCTGATCCTCGCTTGCGAAGCCCAGCTCTTGGGCCGTTGGCCAGACCTCGGCCACCTTATCTGTGGACACGCCCGGTTTGATCATCGCGATAGACGCGTCGATCCATTCGCGCGCCTTGGTATAGGCGTCATTCTGCGACGGGGTCGCGCGGCCGACGTTGAACGTGCGATAATAACAGGTGCGATAGCCCTGATAGGATTGCAGGATATCAAAGAAGGCCTGATCGCCCGGCCGGATCAGACGGTCGGTAAAGTTATGTGGATGCGGGTTGCAGCGTTCGCCGGAAATGGCGTTGATCGCCTCAACATCGTCTGATCCCATTTCGTAGAGCATCTTGTTGGAAAGCGCGACAATATCGTTCTCGCGCACACCCGGTTTCAGCTCTTCGTAGATCATGTGGTAGACGCCATCGACCATGGCTGCCGCCTGGGTCAAAAGCTGGATTTCATCCGTGTTCTTGATCTCGCGCGCCGCCAGCATGATCTGCTGGCCGTCAACCACGTTCAGGCCTTCTTCTTGCAGCGCGTGGAACATGGCCGTTTCAGCATAGTCCACACCCACGGGCATATCGGCCATACCGGCATCGCGGATCAATCCGGCGATCTGCTTGGCGTATTTCTTCATCAGTCCGAATTCTGGCGGGATCGTACCACGCATGCCCACAACACCGGCAAGGCAGTGGCTGGGCTCGAGCCAGTCGGAATGGCGTTTGTGGTGCTCTGCGGCGGATCCGAAATCCCACACATAGGGGCTGTCATCGCCTGTCAGCAGACAGAAACGGCACATCTTGTCGCGTTCCCATTCGCCGATCTTGGTCGCGCTGACGTAGCGGATATTGTTCACATCGAACAAAAGAAGCGTGCCCGCGTTCGAGTTTTGCAAAGACTGGCGTGTCCGCGCAAGGCGATAGCGGCGCAGGCGGTCGTGGTCGATGCGGCGTTCGAAATCCACGGACATATGGCCATGGGCCGGCAGCTTGTCGCGCCATTCCCAGTTGGGCTCGAGGTCCATGGGGGTGAGCAGGTTCGGCATTAGGGCGTTGCCCGGACGTTCTGACATTGCGGTCTCCTTCGGGGCGCATGGCCCCGTCTGAATTTTGGAAATTGAAAGGGTGGTGCGTTACTGGATGCACCAGCCGCCATCGATGTGGATCATCTGGCCGGTCATGTAATCGCTGTCATCGGACGCGAGGAAAGAGGCAGTGCCGACAATGTCCTTGGGGTAGGACACGCGCTTGATCTGGAGCGCATCGCGCACGATGTCGTCGTAGGCCTGGCCTTCTTTTTCCTTGAACCCGATATCGACAAGATCCTTGTCGAGTTGTTCCCAAAGCGGCGTCACAACAACACCGGGCGCATAGCCGTTGACGGTGATGTTATGCTCGGCCAGACCAATCGCACCGCAGTGCGTCAGCGCCAGACAGCCGTATTTCGAGGTGCAATAGACGGTCACATCAACCAGCGGCTTGCGCGACGCAATCGAGCCGACGTTGATCAGCTTATAGGGGTGATCCTCCATCGGACCCTGCGCGATCATCTGGCGGGCGGTTTCCTGCATCCCCAGCCACATGGCTTTGGTGTTGACGTTCATGATCATGTCCCAGTTGTCTTCATCGATATCCATGAAGAAACGGGGCTTGTTCAGACCGGCGTTGAAAACACCCACGTTGATGGATCCGAATGCCTCAACCGTGGCGGCAACTGCGGCTGCGTTATCTTCGCGCTTGGTCACATCCATCTTCACCGCGATGGCTTTGCCATTGCCTTCGGCGTTGATCGCGTCTGCCACGACTTGTGCCTGATCCCCGTCCAGATCGCCGATGCAGACATTGGCGCCTTGGGCGGCAAATGCCTTGGCGTTGGCTTCTCCCATGCCGCGCGCGGCACCGGTGATCAGAATGTTTTTCCCTTTCAGGCGATTGGGGTCCATTGGTCTCTCCTCCTGTTAACACGTCATTGCGTGCGATAGATGATGGCGTCCGCCCTCCCTTGTGCGCGACGCAGTGCTTCTTTCGGGCTGACAATTCCACGCAGCATGTCGTGGAATTCCTCGCCACAAATCTGGATAATGTCGTTGATTTCCGGGATGGGCGGGCGCGGCCAGAATTGGAGCTCGTCGCGCCATGACATGGCATCAACGGCTTCAAAGATGGGCGATACGCGCCGCACATCGGGGTCAGCTGCAACAGAGTAACGCGGGTTCGTGCGGCTGCCGTTCTGGACGTAGAGTTTTTGAGCTTCGGGTGATGTAAAGACCCGCAAGGCCGCCACAGCATCCGCGACGCGTTCCTTGGGCAGGTTTGCAGGAATACCCATCATATAACCGCCGACAGGGGCGACAGGTGATGCATTCGGACCCGCCGGATGTGGCAGATAGCCCGTTTGTGTTTGCGCAGGCGATGAATCGTCGAGCTCGAAATAGGGGGCAAGCAGGGTATAGCCGTAGGCCATTGCAATGCGGCCGCTTGCATAGGGGCGGACCCGCTCATACCAGGACATCGACAGGATTTCTGGCGGTGAGTATTTCAAAAGCTCAAGAAGAAACTCGGCTGCCCGCAACCCCGCTTCGGTATCAATCGTGACGCGATACTTTCCGTTGGCAAGATGTGCGGTGTCAAAACCGCCCGCGATCCTGGGAAGATCAAGGATAGGCTGACCGAAATCCGCCAAGGTCATGAGAACCGTGTGGCCCAAAGCCGTGCCACGCGCCGCGTTCCATGCGATGCCGTACTGCCCCCGCTGAGGTGCATGCAAGGCTTTGGCTGCTGTCAGCAATTCGTCCGTCGTCTGCGGCGGCACCAATCCGTTCTGTGCAAAGAGATCCTTGCGATAAAACAGGAGTTCAGGGGTTGTCTGTGCTGGTACCCCGTAAAGTTTGCCATTCCAGTGCGCGGCCTGCCAGCCTGCCGTGTGGAAATCTGCGGGATCAAGCTGCGCGATATCCATCACCTCTTCCAGAGGCATCAGGATTCCGCTGTCGGCAAATTCACCAACCCACGGCAGGTCGACCGCGATAATATCGTAGCGGCTTGCCTTGCGCTCGGCGTTGATCTTGGCCTCCGAGCGCAGGCGATCAATGGAAAAGGCACGTTGATGGATCTGGGCACCAAGCGTCTGTTCAAACTGGCGTTTGAGGTTATCCATGACCATAAACGTCGGATCACCATGCACCAGAACCCGCAATCCCCCTGCAAGCTTGAGCGGCTCAGGCAGGACTTGCAGGGGCGGGATTGATTTGACGTTCATATAGGTGCCGCCAAAGTAGTAATCCTCGGTGCTCCCAAGTGCCGATGTGGTGCCGAAGTGCTTTGCCGAAAGCCGCTCAAGGCGGTTGGACATCTGCATCCAGTGCTCCAGAAGCGTTTCGCTGGGGTGCATGGAATAGCTTTTGCCGGTCCGTGTGCGGGGGCGTTTTTCAACCAGCCCTGCCTCGAACATCTCTTGCAAGCGGCGGCTGGCTGTCGCATAGGGCGCACGGCTTGCGCCAATCAGTGACGTTGCCGTGACGACCTTTCCCTCGATATGGCCGCGCATCAGGGCGGCAATAATCCGGATATTGGGATTGGGCGAAGACAGATGGCCAAAGTCTTCCAGCTCGTCGCCCAGATCCTCGGCAAAGGCAATTGCGCGAAGCATGGCAGTCTTTGCCTCTGGGGCAGCAAACCTTCTCATGTTATCTCCGGTCATTGCGTTCATTGCGCTTGAATGCCCCTTTCCGGGCGCTACAACAGGACCCTGACGTCGCGGGGGTGCTGCCTTACGGGCTAATTTGTTCGTTTTGGATATTTTGTCGGCTGACATTTTCCACGTCCGATCACTATCATTGTTGAGGGAGTTGAATCGTATCACAAAAATATCCAAAACGGATATAATGATATTCATAATGGATATTAATGGTGAGGTTTGCCGTTGCGTCGGCGCGCATCCTTGTCTGCATCGCCTGTTCACGAGAGCAGTGCGATTCCCCGCCGGAGGAGTGGGGCGATAAAGAACATCAGACGATTTCAGGGAGGAAACGTAACATGACAATCCGAACAACTTTGACTGCAACCGTTGCAACAGCCGCAATCGCGACCGCTGGCGCGGCGTTCGCTGATGGCCACAGCCCGATGCGTATCGGCATCACACAAAACAACGTGGGCGTTGACAGCTATCAGACTACTTACGAGCAGGCGTTCATCGCTGCTGCTGAGGCAAACGACAATGTAGAAGTCGTCGTGCTTGACGCCGGCGGCGACGTTGCCCGCCAGATCGCGCAGATGGAGGACCTCATCCAGCAAGAGGTTGACGCCATCATCATCTGGCCGACAAACGGCGAAGCTGTGATCCCCGCGGTGCGTAAAGCCGCACAGGCAGACATTCCCGTTGTTGTCACCAACTCGAACATCGCCGAAGCAGGTTTTGACTTCGTTGCCTCTTTCTCGGGGCCGGACAACATCACGCAAGGTTCACGCTCGGCCGAGATCATGTGTGACCGCTTCAAGGCGCTGGGCATCGAGAATGAAGCACAGGTTGTGCAGATTTCCGGTCAGCCCGGTTACACCACCGCGATCGAGCGCGCCCAGGGCTTTGAAGAGCGCCTGCCAGAGGTTTGCCCGAACGTGACATTGCTTGAAACGCAGCCAGGCGACTGGAACCGCGAGAAGTCACAGCAGGTGATGGAAGCGTTTCTTGTGAAGTATGATGACATCGACGGCGTTTACGCTGGTGATGACAACATGGGTGTTGGCGCATTGAACGCAGCGAATGCCGCTGGCCGGACCGAGGGGATTACCTTCGTCGGTGCGACAAACTTTGCAGTCGGTTACGAGGCAATGGAGCGTGGCGAATACTGGGGTTCGATCTATCAATCCCCTGTGGACGATGCAGAAGCCGCGCTGAAGACAGCGATTGACCTTCTCAATGGTGAAGAGCTGCCGTTCCTGAACTACTTCGACACTCCGAAGATCACACAGGACAACATGAGCGAGTTCACGAAGCCTGTCTTCTAAAGACCCTCCCAACGGGGGCGGGGGGCTTCGGCTTCCCGCCTTCGCTCACTGAAGATCAATAAAAAGGGGGGATAGGATGGCCCGTATTTCCGGTCGTTCCTGTATCGTCACCGGTGCCGCGCAGGGTATTGGTCGCGCGATAGGCGAGGCGCTTGTCCAAGAGGGTGCCGATGTATGCTTTGCAGATATTAACGCAGAGAAAGCAGCAGAAATAGCTGAATTGAACCGCGCCATAGCCACTGATCTGGGCGCGAAAGTGATGCACGCAAAGGTCGATGTAACCGACCGCGCTGCCGTCAAGGAGATGATTGCCAAGACCGTTGCCACATTCGGAAAGCTGGATGTGATGTTCAACAACGCCGGCGTTAACAAGCCGATGAACTTTCTGGATGTGACAGAAGAGAACTGGAATTTCATCATGGGGATCAACGGGTTGGGCTGCATGATCGGCATGCAGGAAGCCGCCCATCAGATGATCGCCCAGGGCACCGGTGGCAAGATTGTGAACACCGCCTCAATTGCCAGCAGGCAAGGGTTTGATAACGTTGCACCCTATTGTGCGAGCAAATTTGCGGTTGTTTCGCTGACGCAATCCGGCGCACGTGATCTTGCCAAACACAATATCACGGTGAACGGCTTTGCGCCCGGTGTGGTGGCCACGGAAATGTGGGAGCAGGTCGACAAAGACCTGATGGACATTGGTGCAGCCGAGCGGCCCGGACAAGCGATGGAAGAATTCTCGTCCGAGATTTTGCGCGGTCGCGTAGCCACGCCTGCCGATATCACCGGCACAACAAACTATCTGGCAGCGCCGGATAGCGACTACATGACCGGCCAGATCGTGATGATCGATGGGGGCATGGTACTCGTCTGATCCCGTCATGGATCAGCAAACCACGCAAGTGGTGTCAGGGAGGAAATAATGGCGACACTGTCGAAACAAGATATTGGTAAGATACTGGCGCGGCAGGGTATTCTGATCGCATTTGCGTTCTTTATCATCGGCTTTACATTGGCCAACGGCCGGTTCCTGAGCCCTGATAACGTGATGGGTGTCATCCGGTCTTCGGCGATTTTGGGTGTCATGGCCCTGGGGGTCACCTTTGTCGTGATCAGCGGCAATCTTGATCTGTCAGTGGGCTCCATGATGTCGTTCTCGACCATTGTGGTGCTGGATCTGCACGACAAGATCGGACCGGCGCTGGCGATCCCTGCAATGTTCGCCATGACGCTTTGTCTGGGTGCGTTCATCGGTTTCTTGGTGGGGTATCTCAAGCTGAACTCGCTGATTGTCACCTTGGGCATGTTATCGGCCATCCATGGTCTGACGCTGACCTATTCGGGCGGCAAGAATATGGATATCGCCGATAAGGACGGCACATGGTTTGATGTCTTCGGGCAAGGCACGGCGCTGGGTATTCCCGTACCGATCCTGATGTTCCTTGCCCTTGCCGCGCTGCTCGGGATTATCCTCGCCAAGACGCCATTCGGGCGCAAGGTCTACGCCGTTGGCGGCAACGGCACGGCGGCCACGTTCTCGGGCATCAAGCGCGCGCGCACTGTATTTCTTTGCTACCTGATGTCGGCAGGTTGCGTTGCCACCGCTGGCCTTATTCAGGCCAGCCGGTCCTTGGGCTCGCAGAACACCGTGGGGCAGGGGCTTGAACTTGAGGTCCTGGCGGCGGTCATCCTAGGGGGTGCATCGCTGCTGGGCGGGTCGGGGACGATCTTCAAGACGGTCATTGGCGTGCTGATCCTCGGATTTATCCAGAACGGACTGCTTTTGGTCGGTCTGCAATTCTACGTCCAGTTTGTTGTGACCTGGATCATCATCATCCTTGCTGTCTGGCTCGATATCGCGGCCAAGCGTGGCAAGCTCTGGTCGAACATCGCTTAGGGGGCGGGGATATGCAGGCGGGAAAAATGACACCGTTCATCAAGACTGGCGCGATCTGGGCCTTTGTGGTGCTTGAACTGATTTTCTTCAGCGTCGCAGGTGAATTCCTGTCCCTTTCGGACAAGCCGTTCATGGACCTTGATAATATGCTGCTGCTGCTCAAGCAGTCGGCGCCGATCGGGATTATCGCGATGGGCATGACGATCATCATGATTAACGGCAACATCGACCTGAGCGTGGGTGCGATCTTTGCGCTGGCGGCGGTGATCCTGCTCGACAGCATGTCGTGGGCGATTTTTGCCGGTCTGGGCGATTGGGTGATCCCTGTGTCCTGGGCGCTGGCACTTCTGACCGGCGTGGTGCTTGGGGCTGTCAACGGGCTGATCGTGTGGAAGACAGGTGTTGATGCCTTCATCGTCACCTTAGGGTCCATGCTGGGCTTTCGCGGGCTGGTCTTCATGTACAACGGCGAAAACCCCACATCCGAGCTGAACTGGACACTGGTGGACTTTGCCGAGGCGCAATTCCTCGGGCTGCACACGGCCACATGGTTTCTGGCGGCTGTGACCCTCGTGATCTGGTATGTGATGACGCGCACGGTGCACGGGCGCAACGCCTATGCCATCGGCAATAACCGCGAGGCGGCTGTGAACGCCGGTATCCGTGTGGGGCCGCATATGATGATCAATTTCATGATTATCGGCTTTCTGGCTGCATTGTCGGCCGTGGTGTTCTACTCGGAATCCGGTTCGGTCAACCCCAACGACGGACAGCTTTACGAACTTTGGGTGATCACCGCGGTGGTGCTTGGCGGCACCAAGCTCACCGGCGGGGCGGGGTCCATCATCGGGACGCTGGGCGGCGTTCTGGCGATCCAGTTGTTGCGCAAAGGCTTGGGCCACATCGGCGCGGATACCGAAACGGTAAACCTTGTGATCGGCCTGATCCTGATCGCGGTACTGTTTCTTGACCGCCAGTTGAACCTCAAAGGCAAAGAGGAGTTGAAGACATGACCGACCAAACCCCCGCACTGCGGCTTGAGGGCATCGTCAAGACTTTTCCCGGTGTGCGCGCGCTTGATGGTGTGTCCTTTGCGGTCATGCCGGGCGAGGTGCACGCGCTGATGGGCGAAAATGGCGCTGGCAAATCGACCTTGATGAAGGTGCTGGGCGGGATCCACCAGCCCAACGAAGGCCAGATCATCGTCGGTGAAGAGCCAACGGTCATGACCTCGCCCTTGCAGGCGAAATCCAAGGGGATTGTGTTCATCCATCAGGAACTCAGCCTTGCCGAAGAACTGAGTGTGGCCGAGAATATCTATCTTGGTGAATTGCCACTCAAATCCTTCGGCCGTGTGGACTGGGCCAAGCTCTATGCGCAAACCGATGCCATCCTTGAGAAGTTGAAAGTCGGATTTAACGCCAAGACACGTGTTGGCGACCTGTCTATTGCCAACCAGCAGATGGTCGAAATTGCCCGCGCATTGACTGTGGATGCCAAGGCAGTGATCTTTGACGAACCGACCGCGTCCCTGACCGACGCCGAAAAAGTCGTCCTCTTCGACGTCATCGCCGACCTGAAATCGCAAGGCGTGGGGATCATCTATATCTCGCACCGCATGGAAGAGATTTTCAAGATCACAGACCGGATCTCGGTGCTGCGCGACGGGCAATATCAGGGCACGGTCGTCACCGCCGAAACCAATGAGGAAGGTGTCACGCAGATGATGATCGGGCGCAAGCTTGACCTCAGCCGTGCAGCCGTCACCCATGAGTTGGGCGACATAGCACTCGAAGTGCGCGACCTGTCCTGCGGCAAACTCTTTGAAAACGTTAGCTTTCAGGTGCGCCGCGGCGAGGTTCTGGGCTTCTACGGGCTGGTGGGCGCCGGGCGCACAGAGATTGCCGAGACGCTTTTTGGCCTGCGCAACCCCAGCGGGGGCACCATTCACCTCGATGGAAACGAGATCAAGATCAACTCGCCCGCCGATGCCATTGCGATGGGGATCTCGCTTGTGCCCGAAGACCGCAAGGGGCAGGGCCTCGTGCTGGGTATGAATTGTCGTGACAACATGACATTGCCGCAGGTCAGTGATCTGACGGCAGGCCCCTTTGTGGCCGAAGGTGCCGAGATTGCGATTTTCGATCAATACCGCGATAAGTTGGACATTCGCACACCCGGCTGGAAACAGACCGTGGGCAATCTCTCAGGTGGTAACCAGCAAAAGATCGTGATCGGCAAATGGCTGTCGATGCACCCCAACGTGCTGATTGTGGATGAACCAACACGCGGCATCGACGTGGGCTCCAAGTCGGAAATTCACAACCTGATCCGTGAGCTTGCCGCACAAGGCTATGCTGTTATCGTCATCAGCTCGGAAATGCCCGAGGTGCTGCACGTCAGTGACCGGATTGTCGCGATGTACAGCGGCAAGGTGATGCGGACCTTCACCAGCGAAGAAGTGACAGAAGACAACCTGATCCAAGCCATTTCCGGAATCACACCCACGAACAAAGTCGCCTAAGATGCACGTGCCTTTTTCATGTCACCGTAACGTATATGCGTCACGAAAAAGCGTGAATACGTCACGTTTGATTGTCACGAAATAGCATTGAATCGTCTCGCTTGTCGGTTGCGGTAACCATCGCTAGACTACGCCCATGGCTGTCAAACCCGACCCTGTCTTTACAAAGTTGACCAAAGTGCTTTCGGCGCTGAAGGAAACGACTGTGAAAGAAAAGAGCGGAGAAGAGGCAGCCAGTGAGCTGAAAGAGGATTTCCGGCGCGAAAACGGGGGTGCCCCGCTCACCGATAGTCAGCGGCAAGCCGTGCGCCGGACCAAAATCAGGGTAGAGCGGGAAACCAAACGCAAGCAGCACGTACGGCGCTGCGTTGCTTGCGGATCGCAACTGCCGGTCTCTGCACGTGCGGACGCCAAGACATGCAGTGACGCATGTCGGCAGAAACTAGCACGAAATCGTTAGGTTGATGTCTGGCGCCGCACTACCAGTCGCAGTCGGCATACCCGCTGCTCAGGCATTTATGCGCCATAAGCTGCGCAAGTGAAACGTCTTCGACTGACATGTCCTGAGCGACTGACGCCCGAAGGATATCGCCGCCCTCGAACCCGTTCACGTCGCCGATAGCATACCACATATAGGCTTTGACGTCATCTTGTGGGACGCCTTCGCCATTTCTGTGCATGACGCCAAGCGTGGATTGGGCAAAGGGATCGCCTTGTTTGGCCGCCATGGCGTACCATTGGAGCGCCTGCGACAAGTCCTGCGGCACACCTTCACCGTTGCGATACATCACACCAAGGTTGAATTGCGCCGTTATATTTCCCTGTTCGGCGGCCTTGCGGTACCACCGGACAGCCTGTGCATCGTCTTGGGGCACGCCTTGGCCGTTGTCGTACATGTAGCCCAGATTGGTCTGTGCTGCAGCATCGCCCTGCTTAGCGGCAAGCCGGTACCATTTTGCGGCTTCGGCATAGTCTCCGAAGCCATCCTCATAAGTTATACCGACGTTATAGAGCGCGAGCACATCGCCGCCCTGCGCGAGGGGAAGCAATTCTTCGAGTGCAACCTGATAATCGCCTTCGTCAAAGGCCATCATGGCCCTGTCAAAGCTTTGTGCTGTTGCGACAGACCCCGATGACAAAGCCAGAACCGAGGCCCAAAGGGCATGACGTAGGATACTCATTAAACTACCAAACATTAAACAAAAACACAGTGCACTGGATCGGTGAAAAGGTCAAATCTGAGCGCGGAACGCCAGCAGCTCAAAATATGCGCGTTTTGTCTGTGCTGGGCGCGCCAGCATAGACCATCAAAGGTGATGCCGCTTTGTTGCGTCAAGAGTGCGATAGGCCACTTGAAGGTCAAGCCCTTGAACTTGCACTGCAATTTGGAGATGCGGGAGGCATTTGTGCGCATAAAAGCCGCTCGGGCTATCATGGCGGAGGAGGTGGGATTCGAACCCACGGTAGACTTTCACCTACGTCGGTTTTCAAGACCGGTGCATTCAACCACTCTGCCACTCCTCCGACACGGCCCTGTTAGCGGGTCGTTTCTGATTCGAAAAGCACGTTCACACTTTGGGGAATTCCGCCGACAAAATAAGCGAGAGCCTTTCAAAACGTTTCAACGAAGGCTATCATTTCGCTGCGTAGGAAGCGGCGCGCGTTTTGCGCCGTGCGATCATGTCCATCAAAAGGGCATAGAGCAGCAACAAAGATGGCTGAAAACAGCTGATACCTGCCGCAGAGCAGGTGCAACAGAGGGGCAAATGATGACAGGCTTTGTGTTTTTGAACGCGAGAAAATGGCCGGTTTCGCTGGCAGTGGCCGCGACAATCGGTTTGACCGCTTGCGACGAGAACGGAGAATTCGCCTTTCCAAGCGCCAGTAACGCTTCCCAGGCTGCCGCTGCACCTTTGCCAGCCAATGCGCTTGGCCAGCGCATGCAACGTGATGTCGATATCGAACGCCCCGATATTTTCGCGATCAACAGCGACGGATTGTGGGACGGCCGCCCGTCATTGGGCGGTGTCTGGGTTGCCCACCCCGAGGTGACAGACCCCGAGCGTGTTGTGATCCGCAACACCGAAGGCGGCCAGGAGGTAATCGGTGCGCTGTTCCGCCGTGAGCGCGACAATCCCGGTCCGCTGTTGCAGGTGTCCTCGGATGCCGCTGATGCGCTGGGTATGCTGCCCGGTGCGCCGACGCGGCTTGAGGTCGTTGTGCTGCGCCGCCAAGAGGTTGAGGTGCCCCCCGCAGAAGAGAACCCCGTCGTTGCGAGCCTTGCATCCCCTGTCGCTGTTGAAGCCACACCTTTGGAGAATGCGGAAGAGAGCGGGGCAGGTGAAGCTGCCGCGGCCACCGCTGCAGTTGTTTTGCCTGCAGCTGTTGAAGCTGCCACAGCCGCCGCAGAGGAAACGGCTGCGGCCACGGCCTCCGTGGCTGCTGATGTTGCCACCCCTAGCGCGCCGATTGATGTGTCTTCCGTGCTTGCAGCCCCCGCACCATTGCCTGCGGGATCGCGGGCGCAGATCGGCGTGTTCAGCGTGGAGCGCAATGCCAATAGTGCCGTCGCCACGATTGCCGAGGCCGGGATTGAAGCAACAGTGAGCCCCGAAGAGCTTGGCGGACGCACCGTATGGCGTGTGATCGCGGGGCCGCTGACCGATGCTGCCGATGTGACCCGGCTGAAAGAATTGGGTTTTGTTGATGCCTTTGTGATCGAAGCCACAGAGTAAAAGCCCTTCGAAAAAGGAGAACCTGTCCTCATGCGTTTTGGTTTCTTGCGCCCCTTTGCCGTCATTGCCACTTGCCTGTTCACGCCGGGCTGGGCGCTTGCCTTTGAGACAAGTGCGACAGCCGCCTATATCTATGACCAGTCGACCGGCACCGTGTTGTTGTCCAAGAATGCCGAGACACCTTTGCCTCCGGCCTCGATGTCCAAGCTGATGACAATTTACATGGCGTTCGAGGCCGTGGCGGATGGCCGTCTGGACATCAACGAAGAACTGCCCGTGTCGTCCCATGCGGCGAGTTTTGGTGGCTCGTCCATGTTTCTTGACACGACCGACCGTGTGCGCGTCGAAGATCTGTTGCGCGGTGTGATCGTTGTCTCGGGCAATGACGCCAGCGTTGTGCTCGCAGAGGCGCTTTCGCCTGACGGGTCCGAGGCCGGTTTTGCGCGCATGATGACTGAACGCGCGCGCCAGATGGGCATGATGAACTCGACCTTCGTCAACTCGAGCGGATGGCCCGCTGCAGGACACCGGATGTCGATGGAAGACCTCGGTATTCTGGCAGACCGTCTGATCACGGATTTCCCCACGTTCTATCCGCTTTTCGCCGAAACCGATTTTCCCTTTGACGGGCGCGTTCCGTCCAATTCGGCCAACCGCAACCCCGTTCTGGCGATGGGGCTGGGGGCGGATGGCCTGAAAACCGGTCACACGATGGAGGCCGGCTTCGGTCTCGTGGGCTCTGCCAAACAGGATGACCGTCGCATCATCTGGGTGATTACCGGTCTTGATAGCCGCGAAGCACGGGCCGAGGAATCTGTCAGGATCATCAACTGGGCCTTCCGCCAATTTGCCGAAAAGGACGTGGCAGAAGCGGGGACGCGCATTGCGACGGCAGACGTCTGGATGGGCGCAATGCCGACGGTCGGTCTGACAGTGGCCGAGGACCTTTCCCTTTTGGTACCGGTTCTCAATCAGGGCGATATCGACGCAGAAGTGGTCTATGATAGCCCGATCGAGGCGCCGATCACAGCGGGCCAGCAACTGGGCGAACTGGTCATTACGTTTGATGACCTGCCCGAGAAGCGCATTCCTCTGGTCGCCGAAGAGGATGTTGCACGGGGCGGGTTTGCGACACGCCTGCGGACGGCGGCGCTGGTGCTTTGGCAGAAATATGGTCCGGCAAACGTGGGCGAGGTGCCGGAAGAGGCATGAGCAAGCCCCGTTTTATTACCTTCGAGGGCATTGACGGCTCTGGCAAATCCACACAATCCCGCCGTTTTGCAGACCATCTGCGCGCGAAGGGCGAAGATGTTATCCTGACCCGAGAACCGGGCGGAAGCCCCGGTGCCGAGGAAATTCGCGCGCTTTTGCTGACCGGTGATACGGACCGCTGGTCTCCCGAGACCGAAATTCTGTTATTTACGGCCGCCCGTCGCGATCATCTGGAAAAGACGATCCAACCCGCACTGGCAGACGGCAAGACCGTGATCTCGGATCGCTTTGCCGACAGTACCCGCGTCTATCAGGGGGCCACCCGCGGCGATTTGCGCGGGATCGTAGACAGTTTGCATAGCCTGATGATCGGTCGCGAACCCGACCTGACCTTCATCATTGATATGGACCCCGAAACAGCGCTCCAGCGTGGTCTGGCCCGCAAGTCCGGCGAGGACCGGTTTGAAGACTTTGGTCTGGGCTTTCAGGAAACGCTGCGCCACGGGTTTCTGGCCTTGGCCCATGCCAATCCCGACCGCTGCGTGTTGATCGACGGTAACCGCACAGCGGACCAGATCGCCAGCGAAATCGCGGCCTACGCATGAGCGATGAAGAGATCCCAGAACCGGATCGCATTGCCGGCGCACCGCATCCACGCGAAACGCAGGTGTTGTTCGGTCAGGACAAGGCACAGGCGGATTTTCTGGATGCTTTCGGGGCGGGGCGGCTGCATTCGGGCTGGCTGATTACCGGCCCGCGCGGCGTGGGCAAAGCCACGCTGGCATGGAAGATTGCGACCTTCCTGCTGGCCAATCCGGAGGTTGGGCTTTTCGGTGACCCCACGCTCGCTGTTGATCCTGACCACCCCGATGCGCGCCTGATCCAGTCCGGTGCCCATCCGCGCCTGTCGCTCATCCGCCGCCCGTGGGATGATAAAACCAAAAAGCTGAAAACCGAAATCACCGTCGATGCAGTGCGCAGCCTCAAGACGTTTTTCCAGATGTCCGCAGCGGATGGCGGGCGGCGTGTGGTCATCGTGGATGCCGCGGATGAATTGAACCGCAACGCGGCCAACGCGATCCTGAAAGAGCTGGAAGAGCCCCCCGCGAATTGCACGATCCTTCTGGTCGCGCATCAGCCGTCAAGGCTTTTGCCGACGATCCGCTCGCGCTGCCGCGAACTCCGCTGTGCGCGTCTGAACGCCGCTGATTTACAAAGCGCACTGGCACAGGCAGGCCACCCGTCCGAACAATCCGAGAGCCTTGCCACTCTTGCGGGTGGTTCTGCGGGTGATGCGATCCGGCTGTTGAACCATGACGGGCTGGCGCTTTATGCGGAACTGATCAAAACCCTTGAACGCCTGCCGCGCATGGACCGCCCCGCAGCTTTGCACCTTGCGGATGCCTGTGTCGGCAAAGCGGGCGAGGTGCGCTTTGGCATGACGCTTGATCTGATTGATCTCTTTTTGTCGCGCACCGCACGCGCGGGCCTGATGGGTGAACCGTCCGCACAAGGGGCGCCGGGTGAAGCGCGGCTGCTTGCGCGTCTGGCCCCGGATGACCGCGCAGCACGACGCTGGGCGCAATTGCAGCAAGACTTGACGGACCGGTCACGCCACGGGCGCGCTGTGAACCTTGACCCTGCCGCGCTGATCCTTGATATGATCTTCAAAATAGAAGAGACGGCGCAAGCGACAGCCCTCATCTGAAGGCCCCATAATGACCCACGCCACCATCGTTGACAGCCACTGCCACCTTGATTTCGCGGATTTTGATGCCGAGCGGGATCAGGTCGTTGCGCGCGCTTCGGAGGCGGGTGTGTCGCGGATGGTCACGATCTGCACGCGGCTTCGTCTGGAACCGCAGGTGCGGGCGATTGCCGAGACTTACGCCCCTGTTTTTTATGCTGCGGGCACACACCCGATGAGCGCCGCCGATGAGCCGCTGGCGACAGTGGAAGAGCTGATCGCCTTGGCTGATCATCCTAAGTTCGTGGGGATCGGTGAAACGGGCCTCGATTATCACTACACTGCCGAAAGCGCCGCTATTCAGCAGAAATCCTTGCGCGTCCATATCGCCGCGGCCCGTGAAACCAAGCTGCCCCTGATCATCCATGCCCGCGCCGCAGATGACGACATGGCGCGTATTCTGAAAGAAGAATACGCCAATGGCGCCTATACTTGCGTAATGCATTGTTTTTCCAGCAGCGCCGCCTTGGCAGAGGCCGCTTTGGAGATGGACTTCTACCTCTCCATGTCCGGCATCGCGGCCTTTCCCAAAAGTCAGGAGCTGCGCGATATCTTCGGCGCGGCCCCGATCGACCGCATTCTGGTTGAAACGGACAGTCCGTATCTCGCACCACCGCCCTATCGCGGCAGACGGAATGAGCCCGCCTATACCGCCCATACCGCGCGGGTCGGGGCAGAGGTGTTTGGTCTGTCCTATGAGGATTTCGCCAGTAAGACGACCGCAAACTTTGACCGTTTGTTCTGGAAGGCCGCCGCATGAGCGACCAGATCAGCTTTCGCATCTTGGGCTGTGGATCCTCCGGCGGTGTACCGCGCCTTGGCGGGCTATGGGGGGCCTGTGATCCCACCAACCCCAAGAATGCCCGCAGACGGTGTTCCGTGCTTGTCACCCGCACCAGTGGCAACGGGCACACCCGCGTCCTGATTGACACAACGCCGGACATGCGCAGCCAGTTGCTCGACGCTGACGTCGGCCTGTTGGATGCTGTCGTCTATACCCACGGTCACGCCGATCATGTGCACGGGATTGATGACCTGCGCATGGTCGTTTTCAACAAACGCGAGCGGCTGCAGGTCTGGGCCGATGGCGATACGACCAACGATCTTCTGGGGCGTTTCGGCTATGCCTTTGTGCAGCCCAAAGGATCGTCCTATCCGCCCATTTGCGAACTGAACACGATTGACGGCGATATCACGATCAGCGGGGCAGGGGGCGATATCGTGCTGCGCCCGTTCGAGGTTCAACACGGGTCCATCGAAGCACTGGGGTTCCGCATTGCCGATGTGGCCTATCTTCCCGATGTCTCATCCATCCCCGATGACGTCTGGCCGATGCTGGAAGGGCTGGACTACTGGATCGTCGATGCGTTGCGCCGTGAACCGCACCCGACCCATTCGCACCTGGCCAATACGCTTGAATGGATCGCGCGCGTGGCCCCCAAACAGGCGATCCTGACGAATATGCACAACGATCTGGATTATGAGACAGTCGCTGCAGAGACACCGGAACATGTCAGCCCTGCTTATGACGGCATGACAATCACCATTTCTGCACCCTAATCTGAAGGATCCGACATGGCCGCGCTGATCAACGTCATCCTGCCGGTTTTTCTTGTCATGGGATTTGGCTATGTCGCTGTCTGGAAAGGATATTTCAGTGACAGCAGTGTCGAAGGGTTAATGAAGTTCACCCAAGGCTTTGCGATACCCTGCTTGTTGTTTCGCGCCATTTCGACACTTGATCTGCAGCAGAACTTTGATCTGACCCTCCTTTCTAGTTTCTACGCCGGCGCATTTGCGGGTTTTGTCACGGGTTTTCTGGGCGCGCGCTTTATTTTCGGACGCGAATGGGAAGACAGCGTTGTCATCGGGTTTTGTTGCCTGTTTTCAAACTCGCTTCTGTTGGGACTGCCCATCACTGAACGCGCCTACGGTGTCTCAGCACTCGAGGCGAACTATGCCATCATCGCGATCCATTCACCGTTTTGTTATATGGTGGGCATTACCGCGATGGAGATCGCACGCAATCGCGGCGGCTCTGTTGCGGCCTTGCCGGGCAAAGTGCTCAATGCGATGTTCCACAATGCGCTCATCATCGGCATTACGCTGGGCTTTGCTGTAAATCTAGGCGGAATTCCTTTGCCTTCGGTGCTGACCGACGCGATTGATCTGATGATCCGCGCGGCCCTGCCGGCGGCGCTTTTCGGTCTGGGCGGTGTGCTGTATCGCTACCGGCCGGAAGGTGACATGCGGACCATCTTGTTTGTTGTCTCGGTCTCGCTTGTCCTGCATCCTTTGATCGCATGGGGGCTGGTCCGTGCAAATGACCTCTCTGATGCGGCCTTGCGGTCTGCAACGGTGACGGCGGCGATGGCGCCGGGCGTCAATGCCTATGTCTTTGCCAATATGTACGGCAAGGCCAAACGTGTTGCGGCTTCGGCTGTCTTGGTGGGCACCGCGCTGTCGATCCTGACGGTCTGGGTGTGGCTGGCGGTTCTGCCCTAGACGCCTTCGACCACGACGATCATGCTGGTGGCATTGTCGCGCCGGATCTGGGCCACCTCCTGATAGGCGGGATCATGATAGGCTGCCGTGGCTGACGCGTAATCGGGAAACTCGAAAACAACATGGCGGCTGTATTCCGGACCTTCGGGATTCTCGGACTGGCCCCCGCGCACCAAGGGTCGCCCGCCATAGCCCTGAATGATGGGCGTGTTCTGTGTGATATAGGCCTGATAGGCTTCTGGGTTTGTCACAGTGACATGGCCGATAATATAGCCCTTTGGCATGTTGTTCGCTCCTTCGCATTGGTCTTTTGTGGCACCATCTGCGCTTGATCTTGTGATGACAAGCGCGCGTTTGCAGGTTGGCTTTGCTTACTTTTTCAGCAGATGCGCCAGAAAGGGCGTGTTTGGCGCGGTGAACCCGCCCAATCGTTGACTTCACGGCCGTCACGCTACTTTAGGTCAAGCCTTCATCGGAGAACACCAATGCGTTTGCTACCTGTTTTTGTGATTGTCCTGACGACGACTGCTTCGATTTTGCAGGCGCAGGGGGGACCTGCGGCAGTTGGTGTGCAATCTGTTGAAACGCGCGCATTGGCCGAGACTGTCCCTGTCTTTGCCGAGGTGACAACCGCACGTGACGGCAATGTTGCGGGTCGCGTTGCAGGAAATGTCGACATGGTAGCCGTTCTCGCAGGTACGCGCGTGACAACCGGCGATCTTTTGGTCGAATTGAACGATGATCTGCTGACAATTCAGGTGGCCCAGTCCGAGGCGCAACTGGCCGAAGCCGCCGCAGGTATTGAAACCGCCCGTGCGCGTGTTGACCGGGCCCGCATCGCACTTGACCGGATTGAGGCGTTGCGTGGCGGGTCATCCTTTAGCCAAGGACGGTTTGACGATGCACAGGCCGATTTTCTCGAAGCTGAGGCCCAGTTTTTTGAAGCGCAGGCCCGTGAGAAAAGCGCCGAGTCACGCCTTGCTGAAACCCGCTATCAGCTTGAGCAGAGCCGGATAACAGCGCCTTTTTCAGGCGTTGTCCTCGAAGTGAACACGATCCCCGGTGCCTTTATTCAGGCAGGCACGCCGCTGGTGCGTCTCTTGGATACCGACGCCTTCGAGGTGCAGGCCAGCGTGCCATCGCGTTACACTAATTTTCTGTCCCCTGGCCAGATTGTGACCGCCAAGACCGAAACCGGTGCGGAGCTGATGCTGGAACTGCGCGCCATTCTGCCTGTCGAGGATCCTTCGACGCGCACGCGCGCCGTGCTTTTTGCAGCGCCATCACTGTCGGCTGAAGGCAACGCCGCTGTCGGGCAGAGTTTGACCGTGGATATCCCCGTCGGGGCTGCGCGTGATGTGCTCTCGGTGCCAAAAGACGCGCTTGTGCAAGGGGCAGGCGGCTGGACCGTCTTTGTCGCCGCCGAGGATCAGGCGCAGCCGCGCAATGTGACCTTGGGTGTGCCTTTGGGCGACCGTTATGAAGTGGTTGATGGCCTTGCCGAAGGCGATCTGGTGGTTGTCCGCGGGAATGAACGGCTGCGTCCGGGCCAGGCCATTGCCGCCAACCTGTTGGAGACGAATTGATGGATATCATCCGGTATTCCATCGAACGCCCCGTCGCGGTCATTGCGGCGGTTCTGATGGCCGTCCTTTTTGGTGCGCTGGCCCTTACGCAAATTCCTATCCAGCTCGCACCCGATGTGCGCAAACCCATCGTTGTGATCTCGACCAGCTGGCCCGGCGCCGCCCCCTCCGAGATCGAGCGTGAAATCGTGAACCCGCAGGAAGAAACACTGCGCGGCCTCGACGGGCTTGAAATCATGACGTCCCGCTCGCGGACGGGTCAGGCCGAGGTTACGCTTGAATTTGCGATAGGGACGGATATGAGCCAGTCGCTCTTGCTGGTCTCCAACCGCCTTGACCGCGTGGGCGGCTATCCTGCGGAAGCGAATGAGCCGACGCTGAACACCTCTGGCGCCGACGACAGCCCTATCGCATGGGTGCTGATCACGGCCGCCGAAGGCAATACACAACCCTTGCCGAACTTTGGTGATTTCATCGAAGACATCGTCAAGGACCGTGTCGAGCGGATCCCCGGTGTCGCCGCTGTCAACGTCTTTGGCGGGGTGACGCGCGAATTGCAGGTGGTCGTGGACCCGCAGCGCCTCTCACGCTTTGGCCTGACCGTGCCCGAGGTGGTGCAGCGGTTGCGCGCCGAGAATATCTCGATTTCCGCAGGGGATGTGGATGAGGGCAAGCGCCGCTATGTGGTGCGCACGGAAAGCAATCTCAATACCGAAGACGCGATCCGCAACGTTGTGCTGCGTTCGGATGCAGCAAGCGGCGGCATCGGGCGGGTGCGTGTCAGTGATGTGGCAGATGTGGCCTTTGCCTATCAGGAACCAACCGCGCGGCTGCGGTTCAAGGGAGAATCCAGCCTTGCCTTCAATGTGGTCCGCGAATCCGGTGCGAATGTGATCACGGTCATGGAAGAACTGCGCGTCGTGCTGGAGGAGTTGCAGGCAGGGCCGATGACCGACCAGGGTCTGGTTCTGGAACAGGTTTATGACGAGACGATCTATATCGAAGGTGCGATCGATCTTGTGACCACAAATATCTATATCGGTGGTGCGCTCGCGGCACTGATCCTGATGTTGTTTTTGCGTTCGCCGCGGGCGGTTGTGATCATCTCGCTGTCGATTCCGGTATCTATTGTCGCGACCTTCGTTGTGATGGCCGCCACAGGGCGCACATTGAACGTGATCTCGCTGGCGGGCATCGCCTTTGCGGTGGGTATGATTGTGGACGCCGCGATTGTGGTGCTGGAAAACATCTACCGTCTGCGCGAGGCAGGTCATTCACGGCGCGAGGCGGCCTATCTGGGTGCCAAACAGGTCTGGGGGGCGATCCTAGTGTCTGCCTTGACCACCGTGCTGGTTTTTGTGCCCATTCTGGTGATGCAGCTTGAGGCAGGGCAGCTGTTCCGTGATATCGCGGTGGCGATTTCTGTTTCTGTGCTGTTGTCGCTGGTTGTTGCCGTTACCGTGATCCCTGCACTGGCAAGCCGTTTGCTCCGCCGTGATGATCAAAAGATGGTCCCGCTTTGGGGGATCGACCACCTGGGGCGGGGGTTCCGTAATCTCGTTATGGCTTATGTGCGGATGACGGTCCGCATCCGTACAATCGGTATCATCATGGTGACATTGATTGCCGGTGGCGCTGCCGTCGCCAGCTGGGCCTTTTTGCCGCGTCTGGAATATCTGCCTGAAGGCAACCGCAATCTGGTCTTTGGCCTGATTATTCCGCCCCCCGGCTATAACCTTGAAACCACTGAAACCATCGCGCAGCGTATCGAAGACGTGGCCCAGCCATTGTGGGAAGTGGCCCCCGAAACGCAAACCGCAGATGGCGTGCCAGCCATCGACAGTTTCTTCTTTGTGGCCACACCGGGCAATTCCTTCGTCGGTGCAGCAACGGTCGACAGCCAGCGCGCAGGCGAGCTGATCCCGATCCTCAGCCGCCCGATCTTTGCCGAACCCGGCACCTTCGGATTCATGACCCAACCGTCGCTTTTCGGGCGCGGGGTGGGTGGTGGCCGCGCGATTGAGCTCAATATCTCGGGTCAGGACCTGAATGAAATTCTCGCTGTGGCGGGACGCGCGGCGGGCCTTGTTTCCGGCGTTCTGCCGCGTGCGGAAGGTCACCAGTTCCGGCCTATACCCGGGCTTGAACTGGGTGCGCCAGAGGTGCGCCTGATCCCCGATCGCCTGCGCCTTGCCGATGCCGGTTTGGACAGTTCGGGGCTGGCGGCTACGGTTGATGCCTTTAACGACGGGTTGCGCGTGGCGCAGATTACGGTGGGCTCAGAACGTGTTGATCTGGTGCTGAAAGGGGACCCGACGATAAGTGACGCGGCCCGTACGCAAGATGTGGGCAACTATCCTGTTGTCACGCCGGGCGGCCAGATCGTGCCGGTATCGGCCTTGGCGGATGTCATGCTCACCGCCGGTCCGACCGAGATCAGACACCGTGAACGCCTGCGGACGGTCACGCTCGAAGTGCGCCCTGCCGATAGCCTTCCGCTGGAACAGGCGGTCGAGATTTTGGAACAACAGGTCGTTGCTGTACTGGAAGAGCAGGGCATCCCCAGCGATATCCGCCTGAGCGTGTCCGGCACGGCCGATCAACTCAGCCAGACCTGGAACGCGATCCAGATCAACCTGATTGTGGCGCTTGTCATCGTCTTTCTGGTCATGGCAGTGCTGTTTGAGAGCTTTATCCTGCCGCTGGTCATTCTGATTGCTGTGCCGGTGGCTGCGGCGGGCGGGGTCGGGGGGCTCGCGGTGCTGAACCTCTACCAGACCCAGCCGATGGATATGCTCACGCTGCTGGGTTTCGTGATCTTGGTGGGCATCGTTGTGAACAACGCGATCCTGATCGTGCACCAGACGCTCTTCCATCTGCGCGAAGAGGGGATGGAGCCAGTTGACGCCATCGAAGAGGCCACACGCAACCGGATCAGACCGATTTTTATGTCGACGCTGACCAGCATCATGGGGATGCTGCCCTTGGTCATCTTCCCTGGCGAAGGGTCAGAGCTTTACCGTGGTTTGGGTGCTGTTGTGGTCGGTGGCCTGTCAATGTCGGCCTTCCTCACGCTTCTGACGGTGCCGCCCCTGCTGCGTCTGGCGATCCGCAAACCAGACCTGAGCGAGGCGAAAATTGGCGCCGTCGCACCGGCGGAATAGGGGCGACGGATAGAGCTATCACGGTCTGATGATCACCTCTTCGTGACTACATGAGAACCATTCTCATTTCATTTTACAATTGCGAATAAGTCGCATAAGCATCTTTTCGATTGACAGTTCTCTACCGAAAGGACACTCCAATGACTATGATCAAATGCCTCTCCTTTGTGTGTTGCGCTGCCGTGTTTTCCTCTGCCGCCATGGCCGAGGAAGACCGTTTCAAAGCCGTCACGACCTTTACGGTGATCGCCGATATGGCCCAGAACGTGGCAGGTGACGCGGCGATTGTGGAAAGCATCACGCGGGCAGGGGCCGAAATCCACGGCTATCAACCCACCCCCCGCGATATCATCCGCGCGCAAGATGCCGATCTGATCCTGTGGAACGGGCTGAACCTTGAGCTCTGGTTTGAACAGTTCTTCAGCAACCTCTCGGACGTGCCCAGCGTGACACTCTCGGACGGGATCACACCGCTCAGCATCTCGTCAGGGTCCTACGACGGCAAACCCAACCCCCATGCCTGGATGAGCCTTGAGAGCGCGTTGATTTATGTCGACAATATCCGCGACGCTTTTGTCGAACATGACCCCGATAATGCCGAAACCTACCGCGCCAACGCCGAGGCCTATAAAGCCGAAATCACTGCGACCATTGCGCCTCTGCGCGACCAGATCCTTGCCGTGCCTGCCGAACAGCGCTGGCTTGTCAGCTGTGAAGGTGCCTTCAGCTATCTTGCGCGCGATTTCGGGATGCAGGAACTCTACCTCTGGCCCATCAACGCCGACCAGCAGGGCACACCCCAACAGGTGCGCCGCGTGATTGACACAGTGCGCGAGAACAACATCCCTGCCGTATTCTGCGAAAGCACCGTCAGTCAGGCCCCCGCCGAGCAGGTCGCGCGCGAGACAGATGCGGAATATGCGGGCGTGCTTTATGTTGACAGCCTGACAGAGGCGGACGGCCCCGTGCCGACCTACTTAGATCTCTTGCGCGTCACCACAGAAACCATTGCAGCAGGCCTGACTGAATGACCCAAAGCCCCGGCATCATCTCGCAGAATGTGACGGTGACCTACCGCAACGGGCACACCGCACTGCATAACGCGAGCTTTGAAATCCCCACAGGGACGATCACCGCCCTTGTGGGGGTAAATGGTGCCGGAAAATCAACGCTGTTCAAGGCGATCATGGGGTTCGTGCCTGCCGCACGCGGCGAAATCTCGGTGCTTGGCATGCCGGTACAAGAGGCGCTGCGCCGCAATATCGTGGCCTATGTGCCGCAATCCGAAGAGGTGGATTGGTCGTTCCCGGTCCTTGTCGAGGATGTGGTGATGATGGGCCGCTATGGCCACATGGGGTTCTTTCGCCGCCCCAAAGCCGCCGATCATGCGGCGGTGAGTGACGCGCTGGCGCGGGTGAATATGTCGGATTTCCGCAAGCGTCAGATCGGCGAGTTATCAGGCGGCCAGCGCAAGCGGGTGTTTTTGGCCCGTGCCTTGGCGCAGGAAGGGCAGGTGATCCTGCTTGATGAACCCTTCACCGGCGTTGATGTGCAAACCGAGGATGCGATCGTCGCCCTCTTGCGCGATCTGCGTGATGAGGGGCGGGTGATACTGGTCTCGACCCATAATCTCGGGTCCGTGCCGGAGTTCTGTGACCGCACAATTCTGGTCAAGCAAACGGTGCTCGCCTACGGTCTGACCTCAGATGTCTTTACCCACGAAAACCTCGAAATCGCCTTTGGCGGCGTGTTGCGTCACTTCGTGCTGGGCGGTTCAGACCTGCACGACGATGACGACAGCCGCCAGATCCGTGTGATCACCGATGACGAGCGCCCCTTTGTTGTCTACAGCGAGGGCGGCAGCACCGAGAAAGAGCCCACATGATCGCGCTGCTGCTGGAACCTTTCAGCTATGGCTACATGTTCAACGCCATGTGGGTCAGTGCTTTGGTTGGCGGGGTTTGCGCGTTTCTCTCTGCCTATCTGATGCTCAAAGGCTGGTCGCTGATCGGTGATGCGCTCAGCCATTCGATCGTACCGGGCGTGGCGGGGGCCTATATGCTGGGTCTGCCCTTTGCTTTGGGGGCCTTTGCCGCAGGCGGGTTGGCCGCAGGGGCGATGCTGTTTCTCAACCAGCGGTCGGGGCTGAAAGAGGACACGATCATTGGTCTGATCTTTACGTCCTTCTTCGGGCTGGGGCTTTTCATGGTGTCGCTCTCGCCCACATCGGTGAGCGTTCAGACGATCACAATGGGCAATATCCTTGCGATCACGCCCTCCGATACACTGCAACTGGCGATCATCGGGTTTGTGACCCTGGCCGTGCTGCTGGCCAAATGGAAAGACCTGATGGTCGCATTCTTTGACGAGAACCACGCGCGGTCCATCGGGCTGCGGCCCGATCTGTTGCGCGCGGTGTTCTTTACGCTGCTGGCGGCCTCCTGCGTTGCCGCCTTGCAAACCGTGGGTGCCTTTCTTGTCATCGCAATGGTGGTGACACCGGGGGCGACAGCCTATCTGCTGACAGACCGTTTCCCACGGTTGTTGGTGCTGAGCGTCACCATCGGGGCAGGGACCAGCTTTGTGGGTGCGTATCTCAGCTATTATCTCGATGGCGCCACAGGCGGGATCATCGTGACATTGCAAACACTGATCTTTCTTGGGGCCTTTGTTTTCGCACCTAAACACGGCTATCTGGCCGCGCGCCGCCGTGCGGCCGCTGCACTGGAGGCCAATTGATGGAAACGCTCCTCTTCCCCTTCCAGTTCGCCTTTATGAACAAAGCCTTCCTGATGATGGCGATCATTGCTGTGCCGACAAGCCTGCTGTCCTGTTATCTTGTGCTGAAAGGCTGGTCGCTGATGGGCGATGCCATCAGCCACGCGGTTCTGCCGGGCATTGTCATTGCATATATGCTGAACATCCCGCTGATCATCGGGGCCTTTGTGGCGGGGATGACCTGCGCGCTCAGCACCGGTTTTCTGGCGGCCAATAGTAGGGTCAAGCAGGATACCGTCATGGGGATCGTATTTTCGGGCATGTTCGGCTTCGGGCTTGTGCTTTACACAAAGATCACAACGGATGTGCACCTCGATCACATCCTCTTTGGCAATATGCTGGGGGTTGATAACGCAGACCTTTGGACGGCTGGCACAATTGCCGCCTTTGTTGCGGTCATCATTCTGGCCAAGCAGCGCGAATTCATGCTCCATGCCTTTGATCCAGTGCAGGCCCAGGCGGTCGGGTTGCGGGTTGGATGGCTGCACTACGGGCTGTTGGCGCTGATTTCCTTGACGATTGTCGCCACGCTTTCGGCGGTGGGGATTATCCTGTCCATCGGTCTGTTGATCGCACCGGGGGCGATTGCGTTTTTGCTGACGAAACGCTTTGCATTAATGCTGCCGATTGCGGTGGGGGTGACGATGTTCGCAGGTCTTGCGGGCGTCTATCTCAGCTTCTTTCTCGACAGCGCGCCTGCGCCGACGGTTATCCTTGTGCTTACAGCGATCTTTATCGTGGCATTCGTACGGGCGAACCTGAAGGTGCGGCGCGCCACGGCAACGCTGGGTGACGCAGCAGGTTAACGCCCGAGCACAGCGCCAATCTGTTCGGCCAGTTTCAGCAAGGCAGCCGATTGCGCCGCAGCGATACTTTCGACTGATCCGTCCGTGACCTGTTCGATGATGTCAAAACGGTGGGTGCTGTTGCGGAAATCCGCACCTTCACTGGCAACAAAGAACTGGCCGCGCAGCTCGAACGTGCCATCCAGACCCCCCAGCATCCGTTCGACCCGCACATCGACGGATACATCGGGCAGGCCGATGAAGGGCCAAGGATCAGGGCCGACATCGGTGTTCAGAATGTCGCTGAGGGTCCGCGTCAGGATCAATGTGACAGCGCGCTCTGGCTCGTCCGCCCAGAGCACGTCTTCACGTAATGTGATGCGCCCGTCGGCAGTTTTCACGGCAATCTCTTCTGCGGCGGCATATGTTGGCAAAGACACCGTCCGGATCATTGCACTGCCCACCAAGGGACGCAGCTCGACCGAGGAGGGGAGCGGTGTCATTGCGACCCGCTCGGCCAGGGGTGAACAGGCGGCAAGGGCTGTCAGGACAAGGACTGTGAAGCGTGAAAGCATGATTTACCGTCCGATCAACAAGGAATTGGGGTTTCGTTCGATGGTGCGCGCGAGCGAGGAAATCGCATCGGACGCTTCTTGAATATCGCGCAGCGTTGACAGCGTTTCGGCGCTGAAGCGGGACCGCTCGCCATAACTGTTCACGACCGTCGTGATCTGGGTCACCAGATCATTTGCGCGCGCGGACAGGGCGGGCAGGGTGCTGACCGCATCTTCCACAGCGCTGGCGGCCTGGCTGGCCGAGGCAAGGGCGTCGTTCACATTTTCAATGGCACCGCCTTCGCGGACTTCATCAAGGAAGCGGCGCAAAGACACGAGGGCGGCGTTGGCTTCGGCAGGAAATGCAATCGCGTCGTCGGTCCCAAGGAACGCATCAATCGCGTTCAGTGTCTCGGTTGCGGAGGCAACCAGCGCCTCCAGCTCCAATTGGTTGGCGCGGGTTGTCAGCGCTTGGATATCTGCGGTGATCTGCGGCAGGTTTTGTGTGGCCTGTTCGATGTTCGTAGCCGCCTGTGCCGCGGTGGCGATCGCCGCATCAAGGTTCGTGATGATGCCGGTTTCGCTTGCTTCGGCCACAAGACCGTTGATGTCATTAATGACAGTGCGCAGGTCATTGGGAATGGCCTGCAAATCCTCCGAGGCAATCAAGGCACGGGATTCGTCCAGCAAAGACACAAGGGCCGCCGGCGCATTGCGGGTGGAATCGTCATTCGCCAGCCGTTCGATGCTGTCCATCAGGTCAATCGCACCATCCATAAGTTCTTCAACAGGCAGCGCATTGATGCGCGACAGCAGGCCTTCGGCGGTGGCGGCTACGTCCGAGATTTCCGAATCCGTTGTGGGAATGACCGGATAGTCGCCGGATGTCAGGTTCATGATGGCAGGCAGCGCGTCCTCAACTTCCACCAGTTCAACAAAAAGTGTGCCTGCAAGGATATTCCCTGTCACCATACGTGCCCGCAGGCCGCGTGTGACAAAATCGGACAACAGGTTGAACGCCTCTTCGACAGTGGCGTCACTGCCCATGCCAAGGCGTGAAGGTTCCACCGCAAGCACGGCCTGCAAGCGGACTTCGGCATTGGCACCTTGGCCCACCACAATGGCGTTCAGGTCGCTGACCTCGCCGATACGGATGCCTTGAAAGCGGACTTCGGACCCGACGGCCAGACCACTGACTGACTGTTCGAAAAGCACCGCAACACGCAATACTTCTGCGTTGGGATCGGTGAAGAGACTCTCGCGTGCGGCCTCTTCGCTGTCGAAGATGTCAAAAATGGCGCCATCCTGAATTGGCTGGCCGCCCGAGACAACCGTATCAAATGAAATCCCGCCTTCGATCACAGACGCGAGTGAACTGACGTTCAAGGACACGCCCCCGGTGCCAAAGGAGACACTAAAGCCAGAGGTATCCCAGAATCGCGTGCTGCTGGTTATGCGGCGGTCATAGGGGCTTTCGATAAAGGCGGTGACGACAACCTGACTGCCATTGAGGGACAGCTGCGGCTGCTCCAGATAGCCGACCTCGATCCCCTTGTGCAGCACGGGTGCACCCGCCGAGATGCTGCCGCCATCATCGGCGCGCAGGGTCACCGTGGTGCCGCGCTGGTTTGCGCGGGTCAGGATAGGCTCTTCCAGACCGATGAACTGTGTCTGGGCCACATCGGCCTCGGTGTCCCAGTTTCCTTCGATATAAACGCCGGACAGGACGGTATCGAGACCGGTGATGCCGCGCACGGACACATCAGGGCGCACAACCCAGAATTGGGCGTCGTCATCAAGAAAGGGTGCAACAGTCTGGTCGATCCGCGCATGGACAAGCACATCGGTCAGACCATCCGAAAACTCGACATCCTCCACCTCACCGATGGTGACATCACGGTATCTGATACTGGTTTCCCCCGCTGTGATCCCTGCCGCGTTTTCAAAGCTGATCGTGATCAGCGTGCCGCGATCCGCATAGTTCTGCCACGCGGCCCAAAGCGAAATCGCCAAGGCAAAGATGGGCACAAGCCAGACCAAGGACAGGCGCTGCCAGATCTTCTTTTTCACGGGTCTCACGTCGAGCGGTGCTGGCCCGTTTGTGTTCGGATCACTCATTGCTGCTTGGTCCTGTCTGCGTCCCAGATCAGGCGGGAGTCAAAGGCCTGTGCGGATAACATGGTAAAAATGACAGACAACGCAAAGCTGACTGCCGCGATGCCGGGGTTGACGGTTGCGATAGTGTCGAGTTGCACGAGTGCCGACAGGATTGCAACGACAAAGACGTCGATCATGGACCAGCGCCCGATGAACTCGACCACCTCATAGGCCACGTGGCGTTCGTGCTGGTTTTCACCGGAATGGCGCTGCACGCTGATGGCCAGATACATGATGGCGACGAATTTCCCGACAGGGATCATCACCGAGGCGACAAAGACAATGAGCGCAATACCGTAAGAGCCGTGATCGAAAAGCTCGACCACGCCACCGATGATGGTGCTCTCCGAGCGTTCAACCAGTGTCGAGGTCAGCAGCATCGGATAGATATTCGCCGGAATATAGGCGATCATACCCGCGATCAGCCACGCCCAGACCTTCTGCAGGCTCTGGGTATCACGGCTGACCAGCCGCCCCTCGCACCGCTTGCAGATGCGCGTCTCCAGCGGATGCACCTGTCCGCATCGCTGACAGGCCACCAATCCTGCGCTGCGGGCCGTAATCAGGCCGAGGCTTTGTCCAGCTCTTCCCAAATCGAATACCTGCAAATCAATTGATCTTTGAGGACGGTAATCACAACGACCCCGGCGAAGGCCCAAAATGCGGGGCCAATTGTCACAGCGGCAAGACCTGCCACCTTAATCAGCGCAACAGTCACACCAACGATGAAAATTTCAGCCATGCTCCAAGGGCGCAGTTTCTCGGCCAAGGCAAAGGCCTGGCGCGCACCTTGACGCGGCTTGGCCTCGCGCACCAGCGGACCCAGCGCGTAAATCAGCGCGCTCAGGCGGATCAGCGGGATCACGATGATAAAGAAAGCGACTGCGACCGCCAAAGGGAACGCATAGCCGTCCTTAAAGGCCATCACCGCGTCCAGAACCGATGTCGCGTTTTGCAGACCGCCCGCATCCAATGTCAGAAAAGGAAAGCTAATTGCGGCAATCATCATCACGAAGGCGGTCAACGCAAGGCTGAGCACGCGCGCGATGGCCGAAGGTTGCGAGGTCATCAAAACAATCCCGCAACGCTGGCAATGGGCCTGCGAGTTTTCCGGTAGGCTATGCGCCATATGCAGCGTGTCGCACTGCGGACAGGCGACAAGATCATCAAGGGGCGTCGTGTGTATGCTCACGCGGTTCGGGCTCCTGCCATCGCGGGGACCTGCCCCAGACGTCACGCGAGGTTATCGCGTATGGGACAGATATGCTACGTCTGCCGCCACGACAACTCAACTTGCAGAGAGTATGCGGCGCGATCCGGCCTCTCTTGCTGTCTGTTTCGGACGGCTATGCTTTCCGATCGGCTGCATTTTGTTCATCAGGCACAAGGCTGGTGACTTTGCCGCACAGAAGACCGTATCAAACCGGTGAATTGCCCCTTGCGGGCAGGCTTGTGATCACCACAATGGCGCCAACTGTTTCTGGAGGATCATCATGAAAACGACCCGTACCGCGCTGATGAGCGTTCTTGCTGCCGCCTGCCTGTCCACAGCTGCCGTCGCGCAGGAGGTCACGTTGCGTCTGCATCAATTCTTGCCAGCGCAGGCCAATGTGCCTGCACATATTCTGGATGTCTGGGCCGATCAGGTCGAGGCCGACAGTGATGGCCGTATCAAGATTGACCGTTTTCCGTCCATGCAACTGGGCGGCACACCGCCGCAGCTGATTGATCAGGCGATTGATGGTGTCGCCGATATTATCTGGACAGTGGCAGGGTATACGCCCGGGCGCTTCCCGCAGCTTGAAGTTTTCGAGTTGCCGTTTCTTTCCCCCGATGCCGAAGCTACTTCACGCGCCTTTTGGGAACTGGCAGAAACACGGATGATGGATACCGATTTTGCCGCCTTCAAACCCCTTGGGCTTTGGGTGCACGGCCCCGGTGTGATCCATGCCAACCGCCCTGTCACAGACGTGGCCGACCTGCGCGGTCTGAAACTGCGTGCCCCGACCCGAACGACAACAACGCTGTTTACCGAACTGGGTGCGACCGCTGTCGGGATGCCGGTGCCTGCGGTGCCGGAATCCCTGTCACGCGGTGTCATTGATGGGGCTGTGATCCCTTGGGAGGTCGTGCCCTCGCTCAAAGTGCAGGAGCTGGTCACCAACCACACCGAATTTCCCGGTGAGGCCCTTTATACAACCGCCTTCATTTTCGCCATGAACCAAGAGGCCTATGACAATCTTCCCGCCGACCTTCAGGCGGTCATCGATGCCAATTCAGGCCTTGAATTTTCCGCTTTCGCGGGGCGCACAATGCAAGAGTACGACGCGCCCGGACGGGCCCTGGCCCAAGAGGCGGGCAACACGATAATCACGCTGACACCAGCACAGGTTGCCGACTGGCGCGCGGCCAGCCAACCCACGATTGACAACTGGATCGCCCAGGCCGATGCGGCAGGCATTGATGGCACAGGGCTTTACCAAGAGGCGCAGGCATTGATTGCCAAACACGCCGCAGGCAACTAAGCCGCGCTGATGCTGCACCGCGCGATTCATACACTCGCCAATGTCATGGCCCTGCTTGGCGGCATCGTCCTGTGCCTGCTGGTACTGATGGTCTGCGTCAGCGTCAGCGTGCGCGAACTCAGCGATCTGGCCCACGGCGGTGCCTTGCGCGGGCTTGGTGAGTGGCTGATTGATCTGGGTGTCGGTCCGATCCTTGGCGATTTCGAACTGGTCGAAGCGGGCGTAGCCTTTGCGATCTTCGCCTTTTTGCCGCTGACACAACTCAGCGGGGCCCACGCCCGCGTCGATGTCTTCACGAAAGGTCTCGGGCCACGCGTCAACGCGGCGCTGAGCACATTCTGGACCGTTGTGATGGCCGCGACCATCGTGTTGATCACTTGGCGGCTTTTTGCGGGGATGCAGGACAAGATCCGCTATAATGAAACCTCTTACCTGATCCAGTTCCCGATCTGGTGGGCCTATGCGGCAAGCTTTGGCGCCGCAGTCACCGCCAGTATCGTCAGCCTCTATTGCGCCGCCATGCGCCTGACAGGGCAGCGCGACATATGACCGATCTGACCTTGGGCTTTTTGTCCTTTCCCGTGCTGCTCTTGCTGATCTTCCTGCGCGCGCCCATCGGGCTTGCGATGCTTTTGTGCGGCATCGGCGGGCTGTGGCTGGCGACCGACGGCAACACTGTGTTCATGGCACGGCTGAAATCCGAGGTGTTTTCCACCTTCTCAAGCTACAACCTGTCGATCATCCCGATGTTTCTGCTGATGGGCCAGTTTGCGACCTATTCGGGCATGTCGCGGTCGCTCTTCAAGGCGGCAGAGGCATGGCTGGGTCATCGCAAAGGCGGGATGGCCATGGCGTCGGTCGGAGCCTGTGCGGGGTTCGGGGCGATCTGCGGATCATCGCTTGCGACAGCGGCGACCATGAGCAAGGTCGCCCTGCCGGAATTGCGCAAATACGGCTATTCGGGCGGGTTTTCGACGGCGACGCTTGCGGCGGGCGGAACCTTGGGCATCCTGATCCCGCCGTCTGTGATTCTGGTGATCTATGCGATCCTGACCGAGCAGAACATCGCCACGCTTTTTGCAGCCGCCTTTATTCCCGGTATCCTTGCGGCCCTTGGCTATATGCTGACCATTGCCATCTATGTCCGGCTCTACCCCGATCAGGCAGGCACGCGCCCGCGTGTTGCCTACGCTGACCGCATCAAAGCGCTGGGCGCGGTCTGGCCGGTGTTGCTTGTCTTTGGTCTGGTGGTTGGCGGTATCTATCAGGGTTGGTTTACACCGACCGAAGGGGCCGCTGTGGGGGCCATGGGCACGGGGCTGATCGCGCTGTTCTCGGGAACACTGAACTGGCAGGTGTTCCGCCAGAGCATTACAGAAACCGCCACCGGCACGGGCATGATCTTTTTCATCGTGCTAGGGGCCGCTTTCTACAACGGGTTTCTGGCGCTGACACAGGTGCCGCAGGAACTTTCGGCATGGGTCACAGACCAGGGTTTCAGCCCGTGGATGGTGATGGTTCTCATCCTTGTCTTCTACCTGATCCTCGGCTGCCTGATGGACAGCCTGTCGATGATCCTGCTGACGGTGCCGATCTTCTGGCCGGTCATCTCGGCCATGGATTTCGGCATGACGACCGAGGAACTGGCGGTCTGGTTCGGTATCTTGGTGCTGATCGTGGTCGAGGTGGGATTGATCACACCGCCTGTGGGTATGAATTTGTTCATTATCAACAGCATGGACAAAGAGACGCCCATGACGGCAACCTACCGGTCGGTGCTTTTCTTTGTAGGCTCCGATGTGGTGCGGGTCTTTCTTCTGCTGATGTTCCCTGCAATCACGCTGGTGTTTGTCTAGGCTGACATGCCGTTCTGGAGCGGTTCGCCGTTCAGATCAATATCGCAGGGCAGGGCGCGTTCAATCACGCGCCTGGCGTTGGGAATGTCATTGCCTTCTGCGCGCCGGGTGGCCACGGCAGACGAATAGTTCAAGCTCAACCAGCGCTGGATCAGGCGCGCGCGGAGTTCCGGCATCGGGACATTCACACGCACTGACAGGTCCCAAAGCTCTGCAAGCGCAGACCAGGGGGCTTCGTCGAACATCAGGTAATTGCCTTCGACAATCACAACCTTTGCAGCGGCTGGCACCGCAACAGCACCGGCGATGGCCAGATCGCGGGTGCGGTCAAACACCGGGGCAAAAACCTCTTCGCCGGTCATGAGTGCGCGGATCAGGCGCAAGAAACCCGGCGCGTCGAAGGTTTCAGGCGCACCCTTGCGGGGCAGCAGATTGCGCGCCTCTAGAATGCGGTTATCAAGATGAAACCCGTCCATCGAGACGACGGCTGTCTTGCGGCCCTGCGCGTTCAGACGCCGCGCGACTTCGCTGGCCAAGGTGGATTTGCCACAGCCCGGCGCACCGGTAATCGCCACCAGATAGCGGTCACTGTCCTGCTCCAACACACGCTCGGCGAGCGTGTTGGTATGTGTGTTCAAAGTGTTCACTGCATCTGCCTCTGGGTTGGCCCCGGCTTTTCAAAATCCTACCGCGTCTTGCGCTCTGACGCGACCGTTTTTTGTGGACATGTTGTCAATGGCAAAGCCAACCGCAGGTTTCTGTTGAGAAAAGTGGCGGTTGCCGCTCTTTTGTACTAGGTTGAAGGGCAATGAACAAAAGGCAGGCGACCCGACGCATGACCAAAATCAAGCGGATATGGCGGATCCTTGCCGCGGTCTGGACGACTGCGGGCGAAAAGCATCTTGGTCTGATCGCTGCGGGCGTCGCGTTTTTCGGCATGTTCGGGATTTTCCCTGGCATTGCCGCGGTGATCGCGATTTTCGGGTTGATTGCCGATCCGGTGGTGATCGCCGAACAGCTGACCTTGATGCAGGATATCATCCCGCCCGATGCCTATAACCTGATTTCGTCACAGGTTGTGCGTCTGGTGGCCGCACCAGCGGATGCTCTGGGCTGGGCCACTGGCCTGTCGATCATGCTGGCACTCTGGTCTTGCAGGGCAGGGGTGGCGGCGTTGATTGGCGGGCTGAACGCGATTGCGGGTCAGCGGATGCGCAACGGCATCTGGCAAATCATCGTGGCCTTGTTGCTGACATTTGCTCTGGTGACTTTGGCGATTGTCGCACTGTTCGTGGTGGTCATTGTGCCGATTGGTCTGGCCTTCATTCCTGTCGCAAATTCAACGGCGTGGTTGCTCGAAGGTATCCGCTGGCTGATCGCTTTGGGCGTCCTGATGCTGGGGCTGAGTTTGCTTTACCGTTTCGGCCCCGCACGGATCGGAGGCCGTGGCCGATGGTTTACCGTCGGCGCTTTCGTGGTCGTGGTGCTCTGGGTTGCGGCCTCGGCGGGGCTGTCGTTCTATCTGACAAACTTTGCCAGCTATAACGAGGTTTACGGCTCAATCGGTGCGGTCATCGGTCTGCTGCTCTGGCTTTACGTCAGCGCCTATCTGATCCTGCTGGGGGCCGCGCTGAACGTTCAGGTGCACGGCTACGACACCCCGCCAGAGGCTGAGGATACCACTTACGTCTAGGTTACCCGTGCGACCTGTTTATAGACCGGATCATTCCACAACCTGTTGTCCATCACATCGGCAATCACATCCACGGCTGCGTCCACATCGCCTGCGTCAATGAAAAGCGGGCAAAACCCGAACCGCATGATGTCGGGCGCGCGAAAATCACCGATGACATTGCGCGCGATACAGGCCTGCATCGCGGCATAGCCATCGGCGAAGGCAAAGGATACCTGACTGCCTCGCCCATGCGGATCGCGCGGGCTGGCAAGTGTGAGCTGCGGACAGCGCGCCTCGACCCCTGCGATGAACTGCTCGGTCAGTGCGATCGAGGCGGAACGCAGCGCGTCCATGTCCACCTGGTCCCAGATATCGAGTGACGCATCAAGGGCGGCCATCTGCAACACAGGTGGCGTGCCCACGCGCATCCGCTCGATCCCTGTGCCAGGGCGGTAATCCAGATCAAAGGCGAAAGGTGCCTCATGGCCCAGCCAGCCTGACAGCGCGGGCTGGCAGTTGTCGATATGGCGGGGGGCCACATAGATAAACGCGGGCGCACCGGGGCCTGCGTTAAGATATTTATAGGTGCAACCTGTGGCAAAATCGGCGTTGCAGCCTTGCAGGTCGACCGCCATGGCCCCCGCGGTATGTGCAAGATCCCAGCAGGTGAGCGCGCCTGCCGCATGGGCCTTTTCTGTCAGGGCCTTCATGTCGTGCAAACGCCCGGTGCGGTAGTCCACCTGCGTCAGCATCAGCACAGCAAGGTCGTCATTGATATGATGTTCCACATCCTCGGGGTCCACGATGCGCAGCTCATGGCCGCGCCCCAGTGATTTGATCAAGCCTTCGGCCATGTAGATATCCGACGGGAAATTCCCGTTATCTGTCAGGATCACCTTGCGATCCGGCACCAGATCAATGGCGGCGGCGAGGGCCTGATAGACCTTGATCGACAGGGTATCCCCCAGCACCACATGGCCCGGTTCTGCGCCAATCAGCCGCCCGATCCGGTCGCCCAAAGCGGTTGGCTGTGCCATCCAACCCGCACGGTTCCATCCGGTAATCACCTTCTCACCCCATTCGTCGGTCACAGCGCGCGCGACACGCGCAGCCGTCGCCTTGGGTAAAGGACCAAGCGAATTGCCATCCAGATAGATCATGCCTTCGGGCAGGTGAAACATGGCTTTGGTGGCGGCGAAATCAGTCATGGTGCGTTCCTAGATATTCAAGAAAAGCGCAAGCAGCGCGAGCGTTGCAGGCACCGTCTGTGCGTAAAGTGCCGCTTTGATGCCGCAAAACGCGGCATAGATTCCGGCAACGACGACACAAAGCAGAAGGAAAACCACCATCTGCCCGCCAGCGACCCCCATCACAAGACCATAGACCAGCCCTGCCGCCAGAAACCCGTTATACAAGCCCTGATTGGCGGCCATCACTTTGCTTTCGGCCGCAAATTCCGGCGTGGTACCAAAAACCTTGCGGGTCCGTGGCGCTTCCCAGCGGAACATTTCAAGCACCACGAAATAGGCATGGATCAGTGCCACAAGAACGACGAGAACAGGACCAATCATTAGACCTGACCTCCCGAAATCTGGATCGTTTGCCCGTTCACGCTGCGCGCACCGTCCGAGCAGAGCCACATGGCCGCTGCCGTGGTTTCATCCACCTCCAAAAGCTTGCGGTGCCGGTTTCCCTTGGCGATCACGTCAATCGCACCCTGTTCGTCCAGATCAAAGCGGTTCATCAGGCCGGGCAACTGGTTGCGCACGATATCGGTGTCCACATAGCCGGGGCAGAGCGCGTTGAATGTAATGGGGCGGCGCATGAACTCTTCGGACAAACCACGGATCAAACCGATGACACCATGTTTGGTCACGGTATAGGGAATGGCGTTTTTCAGACCGCGCACACCGGCAATCGAACTGATCACGATCATGCGGGCAGGGGTGGCATCTTCGAGCGTCGCCATGGCGGCCTGAAAGGTCAGAAAGACACCATCAAGGTTGGTGGTCATGGTCTTGCGCCACTGGGCAAGTGTGGTTTTTTCGAACGGGCCACCTTCGGCTATCCCTGCGTTGGCAACACATATCTGGATCGGGCCACGGGCGCGGGCAGCTTGCGCGATGACGTCACGCACGGACGCCTCGTCATCCACATCCATGACGACGGCGTGCAGGCGTTGGGACAGCGATGCAACCTCTTGCAGTTTATCCGCGCGTCGTCCGGTGATTGTTACCTCGGCACCTGCCTGCGCCAGGGCCAGCGCAATGCCTGCACCGATACCGGAACCGCCGCCCGTGACCAGTGCGTGTTTGCCCGCATGTTCCATGATCATTCCTCCGTTTTGCCAGACCCTAACGGGTCAGCGGGCATGGACAAGTGCAAAGCGCTGCGGCACAACACTTGGCATGAAATGGATCGACATCCCTCCCGTGTGGTTGCTGCTTGCCGTCGTGCTGACATGGTGGATTGCAGCCCTTCAGCCCATGTCCTGGGCCATCGGCGGGCCTGTCATGGATCTGCTGGGGGGGCTTCTGGTGGGCGGCGGGATTGTGCTGATCCTGCTTGCGGCGGTCGAGATGCGCAAAAGACGCACCACTATTGTGCCGCATCTGGAGGCCGATCATCTGGTCACGACAGGCATCTTCAAGCGCACCCGCAATCCGATCTATCTGGGGGACACGCTGGTGCTTGCGGGGCTCGCCTTGCGCTGGGATGCGCCTGTTGCTTTGCTGCTTGTCCCGCTCTTTATGTTTACCATCACGCAGCGCTTCATTATCCCCGAGGAAAACCGGCTCAGGGTCAAATTTCGCGCAGATTTCGCCCGCTATTGCCAAAAGACGCGCCGCTGGGTGTGATTGTTAGCGCATGACACTTAATGTCATGCCAGCCATCCCCTTGTGAAATATTCTTGCGCGCTATAATGCATGGGAACTGCCAGAACAGATATGGGGGATGGTCCGTGAAGATCGGCACACCAAAAGAGATATTCGAGGGCGAAAACCGGGTCGCGATGACCCCGGCATCCGCCAAAGACCTGCAAAAGCTTGGGTATGAATGCATCATCGAAACCGGCGCCGGTCTCGCTGCGGGTTTTTCTGATCAGGCCTATAAAGACGCTGGTGTCGAGGTGGTGAAAACCGCGGCGGCGCTCTACAAGGCCGCCGATATCGTCGCCAAAGTGCGCCCGCCATCGGATGCAGAGGTCAAGAAACTGCGCGAAGGACAGACGCTGATCTCGTTCTTCTACCCTGCGCAGAACAAGGAATTGATGGAGGCTGCCAACGCGAAAGGCGCCACCGTGATCGCCATGGATATGGTGCCACGCATCAGCCGTGCGCAAAAGATGGATGCATTGTCCTCCATGGCGAATATCGCGGGCTACCGCGCTGTCATCGAAGCCGGTAACAACTTTGGCCGCTTCTTCACCGGTCAGGTGACTGCTGCGGGTAAAGTGCCGCCGGCAAAAGTGCTGGTTGTTGGTGCGGGTGTGGCAGGTCTTGCTGCGATCGGTACCGCGACATCGCTGGGTGCCATCACATACGCCTTCGACGTACGCCCCGAAGTGGCCGAACAGGTTGAATCCATGGGGGCCGAATTTGTCTTCCTCGATTTTGAGGAAGAACAGCAGGACGGGTCTGCGACCGGTGGCTATGCCGCCGTGTCCTCGCCCGAGTTTGCGGCAGCACAGCTGGCCAAATTCCGCGAAATCGCGCCTGATATGGACATCGTGATCACCACGGCGCTGATCCCGGGCCGCGATGCGCCCGAACTTTGGACCAAAGACATGGTCGAGGCGATGAAGCCCGGTTCGGTCATCGTCGACCTTGCAGCGGAACGTGGCGGCAACTGCAAACTGACTGTGAAAGACGAAAAGATCGTCACCGACAACGGTGTGATCATCGTCGGCTATACCGATTTCCCAAGCCGGATGGCGGCGCAGTCCTCGACACTCTATGCCACCAACATCCGTCACATGATGACGGATCTGACGCCTGAAAAAGACGGCACGCCAAACCACAATATGGAAGACGACGTCATCCGTGGTGCGACCGCGACGCATAAGGGCGAAATCACCTTCCCGCCACCACCACCCAAAGTGGCGGCGATTGCAGCTGCGCCCAAGAAGGAAAAGCCAAAGGAACTGACCGCGGAAGAAAAGCGCGCGAACGAAGTGGCGGCCTTCAAGAAAGAAACCAAGACCCAAGTCGGGCTTTTGGCGATTGGTGCGGCACTGATCCTCGGGATCGGCCTGATTCCCGGTATGCCAGCCAGCTTTATGCAGCACTTCATCGTCTTCGTTCTGTCGGTGTTCATCGGCTTCCAGGTAATCTGGAACGTCGCGCATTCGCTGCACACACCACTGATGGCTGTGACCAACGCGATTTCGTCGATCATCATTCTGGGCGCGCTGATCCAGATCGGATCAAGCAACGCGCTGATCACGATATTGGCGGCACTTGGTATCTTTATGGCAGCGGTCAACATCTTCGGCGGCTTCCTCGTGACACGGCGTATGCTCGCCATGTTCCAGAAATCCTAAAGGGGCAGAGCAATGGAAAACGCATTCACAATCGCGGCCTATGTGGTCGCAGCTATCCTGTTCATTCTGTCGCTGGGTGGCCTTTCGGGGCAGGAAAGCGCGAAACGCGCGGTCTGGTACGGCATCGCAGGCATGGCTTTGGCGGTCTTTGCGACGCTTGTAGGCCCGGGTTCCGGTCTGGGGCTGTTGTCGGTCATCCTGATCGCATTGGGCGGCATGGTGGGCTATCAATTGGCCACCAAGGTCGAAATGACACAGATGCCCGAGCTTGTGGCGATCATGCACTCAATGGTCGGTCTGGCAGCGGTTTTCGTAGGCTTCAACGCCGACCTGATGATCAACACCATCGGCGCGTTGTATGAAGCCAATGGTCAGGTCATGGGCGCTGTCGGGCCGGATGGGATTACGGCCATCGGCCTGCCCAAGGAAATCTATGACGGGCTGAGCGCATTCGGTCAGTTGATTGCCAAGAAATCCAGTGTCGAGATCAGCATTCTGCGGGTCGAACTGGTGCTGGGCATCTGGATCGGTGCGGTGACCTTTACAGGTTCCGTCATCGCCTATGCAAAGCTCGCCGGCAATTCGAGCAAGCTGCCGTTCAAAGTGGACACAGGGGCCAAGAAATTGCCCGGTGGTCATTTGCTGAACGCAGGTGCGGCGGCCCTTTCTGTGATCCTGCTGATCGCTTATATGGGCGGCAGCGGTTCCTGGGCGCTGGTTCTGCTGACGCTGGCGGGCCTTTTCATCGGCTATCACCTCATCATGGGGATCGGCGGCGCGGATATGCCTGTCGTTGTGTCGATGCTGAACAGCTATTCCGGCTGGGCCGCGGCCGCGATCGGCTTCTCACTCGGCAATGATCTGTTGATTGTTGTGGGTGCACTGGTTGGCTCGTCCGGTGCGATCCTGTCCTACATCATGTGTAAGGCAATGAACCGGTCCTTTGTCAGCGTGATCCTGGGTGGCTTTGGCGGCCCGCAGGGCGAGCAGATGGCAGTTGAAGGTGAACAGATCGCCATTGATGCGGACGGTGTTGCAACGGCGCTGAACGAGGCCGACAGCATCATCATCATTCCGGGTTACGGTATGGCGGTGGCGCAGGCGCAGCAGGCGGTGTCCGAACTGGTGCGCAAACTGCGTGCCAAGGGCAAGAACGTGCGCTTTGCGATCCACCCCGTTGCGGGGCGTTTGCCGGGGCATATGAACGTGCTGCTGGCAGAGGCCAAGGTGCCTTATGACATCGTGATGGAGATGGACGAGATCAACGAGGACTTCCCTGATACGGATGTGGCCATCGTGATCGGCTCCAACGATATCGTGAACCCTGCGGCACAGGACGACCCCAACAGCCCGATTGCTGGCATGCCAGTGCTGGAATGCTGGAAAGCCAAGCAGGTGTTTGTGTCCAAGCGCGGGCAGGGCACCGGGTATTCGGGCATCGAGAACCCGCTGTTCTTCAAAGAGAATACGCGCATGTTCTACGGGGACGCGAAGAAGTCCCTGGATGAATTGTTGCCCAAGATTGATTGAAGGTAAGGTGGGTTTGAACCCACCTTACGCAAAGGGGCGGCGCTGCAAAGCGCCGCCCCTTTGCATTTACGTAGGGTGGGTGAAACCCTCGCCTCTTACGTCAGATAAGTATTGAACCAGCCAATCGTGCGATCCCATGCCAGTTCGGCCATCGCCTCATCATAACGCGGCGTGCTGTCGTTGTGGAAACCGTGGTTGGCGTTCTCGTAGAAGTATTCCTCAAACACCTTGCCGTTGGCTGCGAGTGCTTCGCTATAGGCCGCTGCCCCTTCATTGATCCGCTCGTCCAGCGCGCCGTATTGCAGCATAAGCGGGGCCTCGATCCGCGGCACATCCTCAACCGCTGCTTGGCGACCATAGAAGGGCACACCTGCGTTCATTTCAGGATAGGCCACAGCCAGTGCATTCACCACACCGCCGCCATAGCAAAAGCCCACAGCGCCCACGCTGCCGGTGCTGTCGTCGCGGGTCATCAGGTGTTCAAACCCCGCAAAGAAATCATTCATCAGCTTTTCGCCATCCACCGTGCGCTGCAATTCGCGCCCTTCGGCGTCATTGCCGGGATAGCCGCCCACGGATGTCAGACCATCGGGGGCCAGCGCCATGAACCCTGCCTTGGCAACGCGGCGGGCGACGTCTTCGATATAGGGGTTTAGACCACGGTTTTCGTGGATCACGAGCACCGCAGGCAGCGGTCCGGTGGCATTAGCGGGTTTGACCAGATAGCCGCGCACCTCGCCATGGCCGTTGGGCGAGGGATAGGTGATGTACTCGGGCAAGATATCGGGGTCGTTGAACGACACCTGCTGGGCCAGCGCGTAGTCGGGGCTGAGCATGCTGAGCAGGGCCGCAGCCGTGAGACCGCCCACGGCGAATTTGCCCGCCTTATCCAGAAACTCACGTTTGGAAATTTTGCCGTGTGCGTAGAAATCATATAGATCAAGCAGTTCTTGATCAAAGTCCTTGGCCGTCATGCGTGTCATTGATGCGATCTCCTGTTGGAACGGGTTTGTCCCGATCCAACAGATTTATGCCGCGCAAGCCCTAAGGCAAATCACAAGCCGCGGATGCGTGGATCAAGCGCATCGCGCAACCCGTCGCCGATATAGTTCACCGCCAGTACCGTCAGCGAAATCGCAAGGCCGGGCCACAACACGCGCTCGGGGAAGGCTGTCATGCGGTCAACGCTGTCAAACAGGATCTTGCCCCATGTCGGGAAGTCCGACGGGAAGCCAAGGCCAAGGAAAGACAAAGCACTTTCGGTAATGATCGCTGTGGCAAGGCCCAGCGTGGCAGAGACCATGATCGGAGAGAGCACATTGGGCAAAATATGCCGTGTAATCATCCGCCGTGGCGGTGTGCCGATGGAACGGGCGGCAAGGACGAATTCCCGCTCTTTGAGCGCCATGACGTCGCCACGCACGATCCGTGCGGTCTGCATCCAGGATGTAATCCCGATGCCCACAACAATCAGGATGAAGATCCCGTTCTCGGGTCCGAAGGCCGCACGCAGCGGATCGCGGAACAAAAGCATCATGACCAGCAAGAGCGGCAAGAGCGGTAGGGACAGCACCAGATCGGTGAAACGCATCAGCAACCCGTCAAGGCGGCGGAAATACCCTGCCAGCACACCAATCAGCGTGCCAAGGAACACAGCCAAAATCATCGCGGTCCAGCCTACGGCCAATGAAATCCGCCCGCCTTGCATGATATTGGCCATGATATCGCGGCCCAGATTGTCGGTGCCCATCGGGTTGGCCCAGTTCACCTTGGCGTCGCTGTCAAACAGCAGCATGTAGATCGGGCGCACATCCTTGTTGCGGATATCAAGCTTCCCGGGGTCCACCTGCCAAAGCCATGGACCAATGGTCACGAAAAGCGTGATGAAGATCAGAAAGCCCAAGCCGAACACCGCGCCTTTGTGGGTCCTGAACTGGTCCCAGACATCCAGCCACTGGTTGCGGGGCTTTTCGATCGCTTCTTTTGCCACAGTTGCATCAGTCATAGCGGATCCTCGGATCAAGTATGCCGTAGAGAACATCGGCAATCAGGTTCATCATCACGATCAGCACCGCGAGCAGGAAGGTGATTGTCATGACCATCGGAATATCCGAGCCTTGCAGCGCGATAATCAAAAGCTGACCAAGGCCGTTCACTTTGAAAATCTGTTCGGTAATGATTGCACCGCCAAAGATCGACGGAATGCCCAAGGCAATCACGGTCACAACAGGGATCATCGAGTTGCGCAGCACATGCTTGAGCACGACCACGCTTTCCGACATGCCTTTGGCGCGGGCTGTGCGGACGTAATCCTGGCTGAGGTTATCCAGCATCGACGCGCGCATATAGCGGCTGACCTGTGCTGTGGTTTGCAGCGCCAGCACCATCACAGGCATGATCATCTGCAAAAGCTGGGTTTTGAATGTCTCCCACGAATTCACCACCAGCGTGGTGTCATAGATCGACGGCAGCCATTGCAGCTGGACCGAGAAGATCACGATCAGCAGAACGCCCGAAAAGAAGGGCGGCACCGAAAAACCGATCATGCTGACGAATGTACCCGCATTGTCGAAGACGGAATACTGCTTGTAGGCACTGATGATCCCGATGGGCAGGGCGATCAGCACGCCCACGACATAGGACATCGCCACAACCCAGAGCGTCTGTGGCAGGCGCTGTGCGATCACGTCAAAGACGGGGCTGCGCGACTGGAAACTGATGATGCGCTGGGCACCGTCGGCAAAATTGGTGCCGAAGGCATTGTCGATCCAGTATTGCGGCTCGACGATAAAGAACTGGTTGAGCCAGAGCGGGAAGCGGATCCACCAAGGTTCGCCCAGTCCCAGTGCCTCGCGCATTTGCTGGCGCACTTCGGGCGGGATCGACAGGGGCATGCTGGCCATCGGGTCGCCGGGGGCAAGCTCCAGCAGCATGAAAATCACAAAAGCAATGAAGATAAGCGTCGGGATCGACAGCAGCAATCTACGGATGGTGTAGGTCAGCATTTACGACGCCTCTGTACATGGCTTTGGAAGAAGGAAGGGGCGGCGCAGTCCCGGACTTGCTCCGGGACCTCTTGCGCGGGGCAAGAGGCCCCGGATCGTGGTCCGGGGCTGCGTCAGTGATTTACTGACTGATGCGGTACCAGTCGGCGATGTTCCACAGCTCGCTGTCCCATGTGTTCAGGACAACGCCGCCAAGTGTGACGGAATGTGCAGACACACGACCACGGTCGACCAGCGGCACGATGATGTTGCTGTCTTTTGTCAGCATATCATTGAGCGCGCGGCCAATGCGGCCCCGCTCTTCGAGATCCGCAGTCGCGGCCAACTCGGCCCAAAGCGCATCATAGGCCGGGTCACAGACACGGTTGATGTTCTCGCCCTGCCACTGTGTTTCCGGCGATGGGATGTTGTCGCACAAGTAAGCGCCCAGATAGGCCTGTGGGTCTGTGCCGGGGAAGTTGTTGGCGTACATTTCAACGTCCGCATAGAAACGCTGGAATGTGTCGGGCGAACCCGGGTCACCACCAAAGAAGACACCCGCATCAATGTTGCGCAGTTCGGTTTCAACGCCAATCTCTTCCCACCACTGCTTGATCAGGGCCTGAAAGTCCTGACGCACCGCGTTCGTGGATGTCTGGAAGAGGATCGACAGACGCACGCCGTCTGCGTTCACGCGAACGCCATCGGAGCCCATCATGAAGCCTGCCTCATCCAACAGCGCATTCGCGCGGTCCATGTCCTGTGTCAGACAGGCGGTGTTGTCGGACGCATAAAGCGCAGGGGCCGGCACGAGGTTACAGGTCGCACGACCAGCCTGACCGTAACCCACTTCAACGAGCAGATCGCGGTCGATAGCGATAGAGAGCGCTTCACGCACGCGGGCATCTGTCAGGAAGGGGTGTGGTGCGGCCACAGTCGAGCGCACGCCTTCTTCCAGTGCTGGCGATGGGTCGGTCAGGTTCATCTCGATCCGCTCGACCAAGGTCCCGAATGCGGAGACAGGCACACCCATGCCACCTTCGGCCATGGAGGCGATCACATCAGGTGCAAGTTGCATGTTCCAGGCGTAGTCAAATTCGCCAGTTTCCATAACAGCACGGCCAGCGGCCGTTGCATCACCGCCGCCTTTGAAGGTCACAGTTGCGAAGGCTGGCTTGCTTGGGTCGCGGTAGTTCGGGTTGGCTTCAAACTGGACCACGTCATTGACGCGGAAGTCTGTCACTACAAACGGACCTGTGCCAATGGGCATGAAGTTGGCATCGGTGCACTCAGGTGCACGTGGGCCAAGGCATTCTGCAAACTGGGCCGCCTGAATGATGGGCGATTCGTGGCCGACAAAGGCCTGATAGGGGTTCGGTGCGGGGCCGGTGAAGTTCACCTTCACTGTCTTGTCGTCAAGCATCTCGACGCTTTCCACGTTCGAGAATTTCGCGCCTTGCGCACAGCCACCACCGTCAGCGGTGCAGTATTCGAATGTGAACTGGACATCGCGCGATGTTACTGGTGAGCCATCGGACCAGACGACATCGGGGTCGATCTGCCATGTGATGGATGTCAGGTCCTCGGACACGCCGCCATTGCTGACGGTCGGAATAGCCGTTGCCAGATAAGGCACCATCATGCCGGTTTCGTCATAGCGCGCGAGCGGTTCGAGCACGAGGCTGGCCGCTTCGATGTCTTTTGTACCACCCGACAGGAACGGGTTCATGATTGAGACAGCTTGCCAATAGATGATATTTACGTTGCCGTCGCGGCCGCGCTCTTGCGCATGGGCCATCGGCGCAATCGCAAGGCAGGCAACAGCGCCCATCAGGGCTGTTTTGAGTTTCATTTTATCTTCTCCTTGTTGGTGCTCATTTTTTTGCCTCTTAACCTGCCGTTTCGTCAGCAGTGTTCGTTGTCTCGTTATAAAGGTGGCAGGCCGTGAAACGGCCTGGCTGCACCTCGCGGTATGCGGGTTCCACGCGTTTGCAGATGTCCATGACAGCAGGGCAGCGCGTGCAGAAATTACAGCCCGCGGGCGGGTTCGCGGGCGAGGGGACATCGCCCTTGAGGATGATCCGCCGCGTTGCGCGCGCAAGGCTCGGGTCCGGTTCGGGAACAGCCGAGAGCAGCGCTTTCGTGTAGGGGTGGAGCGGGTCGGCATAGAGCCCTTCGCGCGGTGCCAGTTCAACGACTTTGCCCAGATACATGACCGCAACGCGTGTCGCGATATGGCGCACCATCGACAGATCGTGGCTGATGAACAAATAGGTGAGGCCGAATTGTTCCTGCAGGTCTTCCAGCAGGTTCACCACCTGCGCCTGAATAGACACATCAAGGGCGGCAATCGGTTCGTCACAAACGATGAACTTTGGGTTCAGTGCAAGCGCGCGGGCAATACCGATCCGCTGGCGCTGCCCACCCGAGAATGCATGCGGATAGCGTTTGGCGAATTTGCGGTTCAGGCCGACCGCATCCATCAATTCACCCACTTTTTCGCGCTTCTCGGCATCCGACAGCTTGGTATGCTCGTCCAGCGGTTCTTTGATGATATCCTCGACAGTCATGCGCGGGTTCAGCGAGGCCTGCGGGTCTTGAAACACCATCTGCATCGTGGGGCGCATGTCACGCAGGGCAGGTTGCGGTGTCGCGCCGATTTCGCGCCCGTCAATTGTTATCGACCCTGACGTGATGTCGTAAAGGCGCAGCACAGCGCGCCCGCAGGTGGACTTGCCGCAACCGGATTCGCCAACAAGACCAAGGGTTTCCCCCTCAAATACATCAAAGCTGACACCATCAACCGCCTTCACTTCACCCACACGGCGGCGCAAAAGCCCGGCATGGATCGGAAAGTGCATTTTCAGGTCTTTGACCGAAACCAGCGGCTTTTTGGTGTCATCAAGCATCGCGTGGCTCTCCGGTGCGGGCGTCAAAGAAGCAGGCGGCGTCGTGGCCTTCGCCCAGATCATATCGCGGCGGATTTTCCACCGCACAGCGATCAAAGGCCACATCACAGCGCTCACGAAACGGGCATGCGGTGGGCGCACCGGTCATGATCGGCGGCTGGCCTTCGATAATCGTCAGACGGGCGGACCGTGCCCCATGAATCTTCGGAATCGTCTTCAGCAGGGCGCGGGTGTAGGGGTGCTGCGGGTTGCTGAAGAGCTCTTTCACCGGTGCATGTTCAACCACTTGGCCGCCATACATGACCATCACACGGTCCGCGATCCCCGCAATGACCCCAAGGTCATGGGTGATCCAGATCACCGCCATCCCCAGCTTGTCGCGCAACTCCTTCATCAGTTCCAGAATTTGCGCCTGTATCGTCACATCGAGCGCTGTTGTCGGCTCATCCGCGATCAGAACCTGCGGATCACAGGCCAAAGCGATAGCAATCATCACACGCTGGCGCATCCCGCCGGAAAACTGGTGAGGGTAGTCATTCAGGCGGCGCTTGGCATCAGGGATACCCACCAGTTCCAACAGCTCTTGCGCACGCTCTGCGGCCTGGCGTTTGTTCATACCCATGTGTTTGCGCAGCGGTTCCATGATCTGGAACCCGACCTGATAGACAGGATTGAGCGAGGTCATCGGGTCCTGGAACACAAAACCGATTTTGCCACCGCGCACCGTGCGCAATTGCTCGGGTGTCACGCGCAGCAGGTCCTTGCCATCGAACATAACGGTTCCGCCGCGCACATCAGCCGGTGGCGAGGGCAGCAGGCCCAGCAAAGACATCATCGTTACGGATTTGCCCGAACCGCTCTCGCCGACAACACCCAGCAATTCACCGGGGCGCAGCGAGAAGCTGACATCGTTGACCGCATGAACCTCGCCGCCGCGTGTTTTGAAAACGGTTTTGAGGTCCCGGACATCCAGGACAGGCAGCGCCCCATCGAGCATATGGAACCTCCCAGGTGGTTCGGTACTTTGTTATTTGCACCAGATTCTCATGTGACTGGTTGCGCTAACCACAGACGGTATCATCAAATTGCGGTACCGCAAGTGATAACCTAATTGCAGACCCAGATTGGACACGTCAGAGTAGGGTTGCCATCAATATGGGCATCTTGCGCGAAAAGATGCGAGGATGGCAGCTGATCTTGAAAGGACTGATATGACACTCACCGCCAGAGAACTGATGGACCGCCTTGTCGGTTTTCCCACGGTCAGCCGCGAGAGCAACCTTGATCTGATTGATTTTGTTGAAGATTATCTGAACGAATTTGGAATCGAGTCCACCCGCGTGCCCAATGAAGACGGCACTAAAGCCGCACTTTACGCCCATGTGGGTCCGCAGATTGATGGCGGCGTGGTGCTCTCTGGTCATACGGATGTTGTGCCTGTTGACGGGCAGTCGTGGGATACCGACCCCTTCAAGGTGACCGAGCGGCAGGGCAGGCTTTACGGGAGGGGTACCTGCGATATGAAAGGGTTTGATGCGCTGGCGCTCTGGGCTGTTCCACTAGCGCTTGAACGCGGGATCAAACGCCCGCTGCAAATCGCGCTGAGCTATGATGAAGAGGTCGGCTGCACAGGCGCGCCGCCGATGATCGACCATTTGGTCAGCATGGGCCTGCCGCGGGCCGATACGGTTCTGGTGGGCGAGCCGTCGATGATGAAGGTCGTGACAGGCCATAAAGGCGGCATCGGCTACAAGATGCATTTCCGTGGGTTCGAGGTGCATTCCTCTCTGGCACCCACAGGCGTGAGTGCGATCATGATGGCTGCCAAGCTGATCAACTGGGCCAATGAGGTGAACGCCGAAAACGCGGCCAAAACCCCCAGCGATCTGGCGGCGGAATTCGTGCCGCCCTACACAACATTGCATGTCGGCACGATCAGCGGCGGAACGGCGCATAACATCACCGCCAAGGATTGCTACTTCGGTTTCGATTTCCGCATTGTGCCGGGTGAAGATATCGCCGCATGGCAGGCACGCTTTCAGGCCAAGCTTGCCGAAATCGAGGCCGAGATGAAAGCGATCCGCCCCGAGGCGGGCATCACTGCGGATCAGTATTTCCATGTGCCGGGCCTTGTGCCCGAGCATGAGGGCAAGGCCGAAGCACTTGTCCGCAAACTGACCGGCGAGAACGCCCGCAATGTCGTCAGCTACGGCACAGAGGCAGGGCAGTTTCAGGAACGCGGCTATTCGGCCGTGATCTGCGGCCCCGGCGATATCGCGCAGGCCCATCAGCCCAACGAATACATCACCGTTGACCAGTTCCAGCAGGGTGAGGCATTCATGCGCCGCCTTGTGGACATGCTGGCCGAGTGAGACACATAAAGCCACACCCCAACCGGAGCCCGACTTATGCCTGTAAAGAATCGCTTTGCCGAACTGCTGCCAGAAATCACCGCTTGGCGGCACGACCTGCATGAAAATCCCGAAATCCTGTTCGAGACGCACCGCACCTCGGCTATGGTGGCCGAAAAGCTCACAGCGTTCGGTTGCGATGAGGTTGTGACAGGCATCGGGCGCACAGGAGTCGTGGGCGTCATCAAGGGTAAATCCAATACGTCGGGCAAAGTCATCGGGTTGCGCGCCGATATGGATGCGCTCCCGATTCACGAACAGACCGGTCTTCCTTATAAATCCAAGACAGACGGTGCGATGCATGCTTGCGGGCATGACGGGCATACGGCGATGCTCTTGGGGGCTGCGAAATACCTGGCCGAGACACGGAATTTCGACGGCACCGTTGTTGTGATTTTCCAGCCAGCAGAAGAAGGTGGCGGCGGTGGTCGTGAAATGTGCGAAGACGGCATGATGGACCGCTGGGGCGTGCAGGAGGTCTACGGCATGCACAACTGGCCCGGTCTTCCCTTGGGCAGCTTCGCGATCAGGCCGGGTGCATTCTTTGCCGCAACCGACCAGTTCGATATCATGATCGAAGGCAGAGGCGGTCACGCCGCCAAGCCGCATGAGACCGTGGATAGCACGCTTGTTGCCGCCCATGTGGTGACAGCGCTGCAATCCATTGTCAGCCGCAATGCGGATCCTGTGGATCAGATCGTGGTCTCCGTCACGGCGATCGAAAGCTCGTCCAAGGCCTTCAACGTCATCGCTCAGCGGGTGCATATGAAAGGTACTGTACGCACCATGTCGACGGCGATGCGCGACCTAGCGCAGCAGCGGCTCAAAGCTATTGCCGAAGGAACAGCGGCCGCTTTCGGCGCCAAGGCTGATGTCACCTACTATCGCGGTTATCCCGTCATGGTGAACCATGCAGAACAAACAGAATTTGCTGCCGAAGTGGCGAAGTCGGTCTCTGGCGCTTGTGCGGACGCACCTTTGATCATGGGCGGCGAAGATTTTGCCTTCATGCTCGAGGAACGGCCCGGCGCCTATATTCTTGTGGGCAACGGAAACACCGCTGCGGTCCATCACCCTGAATACAACTTCAGCGATGAGGTGATCCCTGCAGGGTGCTCTTGGTGGGCGGAAATCGTCGAACAGCGGATGCCAGCGGCCTGATGTGGGAAGAACGCTATAGCAGCAGCGACGGCTATCTTTTCGGCACCGCGCCGGCGGCGGTTCTGGCTGAAAACCCATGGGTGGTTCTCGAAGGTGCATCCGCACTTTGCGTGGCGGACGGTGAAGGGCGCAACAGTGTGCATCTTGCCCGTCATAGCATGAAGGTGACCGCCTTTGATCCCTCCCCGACGGCCATTACACGGGCGGGAGAGCTTGCCGCTGATGCGGGTGTGGTGGTCGATGCCCATGTGTCGGACTGGGACAGATGGGACTGGTCACAGCAATACGACATGGTCGTTGCGATCTTTATCCAATTCGCTGACCCCGCATTTCGGGCGCGCCAGTTCCGCAACATGCAGTCCGCGCTGCGCAGTGGCGGACGGATTTTGCTTCATGGCTACAGGCCCGAGCAGATCGGACGGGGCACCGGCGGGCCGCCGTTTATCGAGAACATGTATACCGAAGCGCTTTTGCGCGAGGCTTTTGCAGGTTGGACGATTGAACGCTGTGCTGTTTATGAGCGCGATCAAAGATCCGGTAGTGCCCACGTAGGACAAGCGGCGCTGATCGATTTTGTCGCGCGCAAACCGTAAGGTGGTTCCACCTTACCTAGCCACCGGTATGCGACATATGCCGGCTGACCTGCCCGTCGACTTGTTGGCGTGAATAGTCGAAATCATGGCCCTTGGGCTTGAGCGCAATCGCGGCGCGGATCGCATTTTCCAGATCGATATCGGCCTCTGACGCGCGCAAAGGGGCGCGCAGGTCTGAATGGCCCTCCTGACCCAGACAGGTGTAAATCTGGCCAGTGCAGGTAATCCGCACACGGTTACAGCTTTCGCAGAAATTGTGGCTGAGCGGTGTAATGAACCCGATTTTCTGACCGGTGTTTTCAACACGCACATACCGCGCGGGGCCGCCTGTCTTTTCAGGCAAATCCGTCAGTTCCGAGCGTGCGGCAAGGCGCGTGCGCAGGTCTTTGAGCGACCAATACTGGCCAAAGCGGTCTTCATTGCCCAGATCGCCCATCGGCATGACCTCGATGAAGGTCAGGTCCATATCGCGCGACGCGCACCAGTCGGTCAGTTGCTCCAGCTCGTCCTCGTTAAAGCCTTTCAGGGCGACCGTATTGATCTTGACCCGCAGCCCCGCTTTTTGCGCGGCATCAATTCCTTTCAGAACCTGGGGCAGACGGCCCCAGCGGGTGATGTCGGCAAATTTGGCCTCATCCAGCGTATCAAGCGATACATTCACCCGCCGCACGCCAGCGGCGTAGAGATCATCTGCAAACCGCGCCAGTTGGCTGCCGTTGGTGGTCAGGGTCAACTCGTGAAGCGCGCCGCTGTCCAGATGCCGCGACATGCCGCGAAAGAAGGTCATGATCTCGCGGCGCACCAGAGGTTCGCCCCCTGTGATGCGCAATTTGCGCACCCCCAAGCGGACAAATGCCGAGCAAAGGCGGTCAAGCTCTTCCAGCGACAGAAGTTCCTTCTTGGGCAGGAAGGTCATGTTCTCGGACATGCAATAAACGCAGCGGAAATCGCAGCGGTCGGTGACCGAGACGCGCAGGTATTCGATGGCGCGGGCGAAAGGATCAATGAGTGGCTGTGTCATGTCACCGAACCTACGCGCGGGCGGTGCCTTGCGCAAGGCACATGGCCTCCGTTGTGTCTGTGTTTTCGAAAGCATAGTCTGTGGGTATGAGACTGATCCTGACTATCCCCGTCATCGCCCTAACCGGCTGTTCCACGCCTTCGTTTCAAGGGCCGTTCGGGCCTGCACCGGATGCTGATATTGCCGCACCCGTGCCAACACTCAACCCGGCGCCCCCGCCACCCCCGCCTCAAAATGCCGTGACGATCGCGCAATTCGACACCACCAGCGCAGAGGACCGTGCCGCAGCGATCGCGACCGCACCTGCGGCTGCGCAGCCCTTGGGCCGCACAATCGCATCGCTGGGATCGCCTGCCGAGGCTGGCATCTGGTTGAAAACGCCACTGGTGGCAGCGTTGACGCCGGGCCGCGTCACGTATCAGGATAAAACGATCAATATCGAGCTGCGCCCCTCGGGCGGGGCTGCAGGTTCAGGCAGCCAGATCAGCCTTGCCGCGATGCGCCTGATTGAAGCGCCACTGACGTCCTTGCCTAAATTGACGGTATTCGCGGCCCTCTGAACCGGCAGGATGTGCGGCATCAGGCAGGATGCCTCCGGCGGAAGTTTGATTGGACATGGAAAATCAGGCGGCAGGAATGCCTATTGTGGCAGTTTGCGACCGGCCTCTTTCACCGCAAAAGGTTTCATATCCGCCTGATGCGCATCCAGAAAGGCGCCTACGCGCGCAGGATCATGTTTGGACAATTCGCGTAACCACCAAGCAATCGCTTTCTGGATGAACCAGTCGTGGTCTGTCACATAGCCTGCAGCCCAACCCAACACCCGCTCGCGGATCGCGAGATCGGCCGGTTTGGGGTGGTTCTGCTTGGTCCACGGCAAGGTCATCACAAGGGCCGCGCGGCGCGTCCACATGTGGTCAGAGGTGGTCCATGTGGCGACCTCATCCAGACGGGACGGGTCTGCGACCAGCCGTTTTTGGCCTGCAATGCAGGCGTGATCCGCGACAGCCCAAGCGTCAAACTCCGGCACCCATGACACAATCAAGGCCCAGGCGCCCGCATCATCCGGTCTGATCCGTGCTTGTGTCAGCAGTTTCGCCGCCGCAATGCGCCCTTCATGGGTGTTGCCTTTCCACAGGCCCCTGGCCAGTGCGAGGCGTTCTTCAAGCGCGAGTCCGGCGCGCCAGCTCTTGACCTGTTCGTCAATCACCGGATTGGCGATGCCCAGATAGGGGCGGTCCACTTTGTGATAGCGGTGCATATCGGCGGCCTTTGCCGCATCGCCGAGGGCGCGCAGTTGGGCGATCGCAGTTTTGGGTGTGATCATTCCACTGTCACCGATTTGGCAAGATTGCGGGGTTGGTCCACATCGGTGCCTTTGGCGACGGCTGTGTGATAGGCCAAGAGTTGCGCAGGGACGGCATAGAGGATTGGCGCAAGAAACGGATCGACTTCGGGCATGATGATTGTCTCCCAGACACCGGTACTTGCCTCGGCAGCGCCTTTTTGATCGGTGATCAAGAGCACCTTGCCACCGCGTGCCATGACCTCTTGCATGTTCGACACGGTCTTTTCAAAGAGACTGTCGCGCGGGGCCATCACGATGATCGGGACGTGTTTGTCGACAAGGGCGATGGGGCCGTGTTTGAGTTCGCCAGACGCATAAGCTTCGGCATGTATATAGCTGATTTCTTTTAGTTTAAGCGCGCCTTCCAGTGCGAGGGGATACATCGCGCCACGCCCCAGAAACAGGATATCGCGCGCCTCGGCCAGCTTGCGCGAAATCGACTTGGTCTTGTCCTCGATCCCGAGTGCGAGGCTCAAAAGCCCGGGCAGGCTGCGCAAGGCGGCCAGCTTTTCGGCCAGTTCCGCATCATTGATCCTGCCGCGCATCTGTGCGGCGCGCAGGGCGAGGATGGCCAGCGTCGTCAGCTGGCAGGTAAACGCCTTGGTCGAGGCCACGCCGATTTCGGTTCCCGCCAGAATGGGCAATGGCATATCGCTCTCGCGCGCGATCGAGCTTTCGGGGACGTTGACGACCGACATAATCTTGTCCGCTTTGCCCTGCATGTAACGCAGTGCTGCCAGCGTATCGGCGGTCTCGCCCGACTGGCTGATGAAAAGTGCAACCGTGCCCTTGGTTACAGGCGGTTCGCGGTAGCGGAATTCAGAGGCGACATCGACCTCGACAGGGATGCCTGCGATCTGTTCAAACCAGTATTTTGCAACGAGGCAGGCATAAAAGGCGGTGCCACAGGCCACCATCGTCATCCGTTCGACCTGCGCAAAGTCGATCTCGGGGTCGGGCATGGTGACGGCGGTGGCTTCGGCGTTGATGTAATGCGACAGCGCACCTTGCAACACGACAGGCTGTTCCGCGATTTCCTTGGCCATGAAGTGCTTGAAACCGGCCTTGTCGACCATGGCACTGTCAATCTGGATCGTCTTGATCGCGCGATTGGCGATAGTGCCGTTCGCGTCGCGGATTTCGACCGTGTTGCGCGTGATCACCGCCCAGTCGCCTTCTTCGAGATAGCTGATCCGGTCGGTCATCGGGGCCAGGGCAATCGCATCAGAGCCCACGAACATCTCGCCCGTGCCATAACCAATTGCGAGGGGGGAGCCTTTGCGCGCCGCGATCAGAAGATCGTCTTCGCCATCAAAGAGGAAGCAAAGCGCATAGGCCCCTTCAAGCCGTGCAATCGTCTGTTCCGCCGCATCGCGGGGCGACAGCCCTTGGTTGCGGAAGTGATCTGCCAGCAAGGCAACTGTTTCCGTGTCCGTGTCGGTGGCAAAACCGACGCCCTGTTCGGCCAAAAAGGCGCGCAATTCGCGGAAGTTTTCAATGATCCCGTTGTGCACAACGGCCACGCCACCGGCGCGGTGGGGGTGAGCATTCACGACGTTGGGCACGCCATGGGTGGCCCAGCGGGTGTGTCCGATCCCGGATTTGCCCGCCAGCGGTTCATGCACCAGCAGGTCCGAGAGATTTACCAGCTTGCCCACCGCACGCCGCCGGTCCAGTGCGCCATCGTTGATCGTGGCAATACCCGCGCTGTCATAGCCGCGATATTCCAGCCGTTTCAGCGCCTCGACCAAAAGGGGGGCGGCTTCGTGATCGCCCAATACGCCAATGATACCACACATGGTTAAGACCCTTTTGCTTTGCGTGCTTTGAGTTTTTCGAACAGGCGTATGGCAAAGCCCGCTTTGTTTTCCTGCCGCGCGCGGCCCACGGCCAAAGCACCGGCTGGCACGTCCTTGGTCACCACTGATCCGCTGCCGGTCATGGCTGCATCGCCGACGCTGACAGGGGCCACCAGCATTGTGTTGGAGCCGATGAATGTATCCTGCCCGATTGTCGTGTGGTGTTTGAACACGCCGTCATAATTGCAGGTGATCGTGCCCGCGCCGATATTGCTACGCGCGCCGATTGTGGCATCGCCGATATAGGACAGGTGATTGACCTTCGCACCCTCGGCAATCTGCGCGTTCTTGATCTCAACGAAATTGCCAATCTTGACGTCCTCGGCCAGTTCCGCGCCGGGGCGCAGCCGCGCATAGGGGCCGATCACCCCGCCGCGCGCGACATGGCAGCCCTCAAGATGGCTGAAGGCCCGGATCATAGCCCCCGATTCGACCGTCACACCGGGGCCAAAGACGACATTGGGTTCAATCACCGTATCGCGGCCGATGACGGTGTCATGGGCGAAGAAAACGGTTTCGGGGGCGGTCAGGGTGACGCCGTCCTCTTGGGCCTGATATCGCGCGTCTTGCTGGAAGAGCGCCTCGGCGCGGCTCAGTTCGGCGCGGGAATTCACGCCAAGCGTTTCGGCCTCATCGCAACGGACCACGGTAGCGGAAAGCCCCCGCGCGCGGGCAATGCCGATGATATCGGTGAGGTAGTATTCGCCGGCGGCGTTCTCATTGCCAACCGCGGCAACCAGATCAAGAAGTGTCGCACTGTCAGCCGTAATAACGCCGCTATTGCAGAGTGTTACGGCGCGTTCCTGATCCGATGCATCCTTGAATTCGACAATCCGGTCCAACTGATCGCCCCGCATGATCAGCCGCCCGTAGCGCCCCGGATCAGCGGCCTCAAACCCGAGCACTACAACGTCGTGGGTCAGGCGAGCCGCGGTCATGGCGGCGAGTGTTTCGGGGCGGATGAACGGTGTATCGCCATAAAGCACCAAAGCATCGCCATCGAAACCTGCCAGAGCGTCGCGGGCCTGTGCGACGGCATGGGCAGTGCCCAGCTGTTCGGACTGGATTGCGATGGTCACGTCAGCGTCATAGGCCTTGGCTGCTTTCTCGACCATATCTGCCCCGTGGCCTGCGACGATGACGGTGCGTGCGGGGTCCAGCGCGGCACCGGCTTTCATGGCGTGCACCAGCATCGGCGCGCCTGCGATTTCATGCAGGACCTTGGGCAGGTCGGAATTCATACGCGTGCCCATGCCTGCGGCTAAGATGATCAATGCGGTTGCCATTGCTGCCTCGAACCTTGTTGTTCCCTGCCTTCTACTGCCCTTTTTCAGTATCACAAGGGGAAGGGGGTTCACATCAGTTTACAGGGCGTTACAGAGTGAATGGCAACAAAGGGAAAGCTGATGACAAAACGCACTGTAATCTTTGATCTTGACGGCACGCTGGCAGATACCAGCGGCGATCTGATTGCCGCTGCCAATAGCTGCTTTCGCGGGCTGGGTTTGGGCGATCTGCTGGATCATGCGACCGATGCCGCCACAGCACTGCGCGGTGGGCGGGCGATGCTGACGCTGGGCTTTTCGCGCGTTGAAGGGTTCGGGCAGGCCGAGGTTGATGCACAATATCCCGTGTTGCTGGCCGCCTATGCGCAGGCGATTGATACCCACACCGTGCTTTATCCCGGTGCCATGGAGGCTGTCGAACGTCTGCTGTCTGCCGATTATGCCGTGGGGATTGCCACGAACAAACCTGAAGGGCTGGCCGAAACCCTGATGCGCAGCCTCGGGGTCCGTGATGCATTCGGCTCGCTGATCGGGGCCGATACGCTGCCGGTGCGCAAACCCGACCCAGCACATCATTTCGAGGCTGTGCGCCGTGCAGGGGGTGATCCTGCGCGCTCGCTTCTGGTGGGGGATACGGCGACCGATCGCGACACATCGCGCAATGCCGGCGTGCCGTCGGTGCTGGTCACCTTTGGCCCCGGGCGCGATGATGTGCTGGCCCTTGATCCCGAGGCCACGATTGATCACTACGATGAACTGGACGCAGTGGTGGCCCGGCTGATCGGGTGAATTGGCCCTATGCGCGGGGGACAAGTGATGCTTTGATGCAGGCGTAAACCGCATCAGAGTGACCCCATGACCGAGATTTTTAAAGGCAGTTTCACCCAGCAGGAACCGATCCCCGCCGAAGGGATCGCTGCGGCCAATGCCGTGATGCAATCAGGCCGCTTGCACCGCTACAACACCAGCGGCGACGAGATTGCGGAAACGGCCCTGCTGGAAGAGGAATTCGCTGCGACAGTAGGCGCGAAATACTGCCTTGCGGTGGCTTCGGGCGGGTATGCAATGACAACGGCTTTGCGCGCCTGCGGCGTGCAGCATGGCGACAAGGTGCTGACCAATGCCTTCACGCTGGCCCCAGTGCCGGGTGCGATTGCGGCCGTGGGCGGTGTGCCGGTCTTTGTCGGCGTGACCGAGGATCTTGTCATTGATCTGGATGATCTGGAGGGAAAGCTGGATCAGGCCAAGGTCTTGCTGCTCAGTCATATGCGCGGCCATATCTGCGATATGGAGCGGCTGATGGCGCTCTGTGAAGCCGCCGGTGTCGATGTGATAGAGGATTGCGCCCATACCATGGGGGCCGCTTGGAACGGCGTGCCTTCGGGGCGTTGGGGGCGGTTTGGCTGCTATTCAACGCAAACTTACAAACACATCAATTCCGGCGAAGGCGGGTTTCTGATTTGTGACGGGCCCGAGGACATGGCCCGCGCGATCATGCTCTCAGGCAGCTATATGCTGTTTGAAAAACACCGTGCCGCGCCGCCAGTCGCGACATTTGCCAAGATCAAATATGAAACGCCGAACATTTCGGGGCGGATGGACAATCTGCGCGCGGCGATCCTGCGCCCGCAACTGCGCAATCTGGCTGCACAAGCGGCGCGCTGGAACGCACGCTACCGCGTTCTGGAAAAAGGACTGGCCGAAACACCGGGTCTGCGCCTGATTGTGCGTCCTGAAAAAGAACAGTTCGTGGCCTCTTCGTTCCAGTTTCTGCTGCTCGATTGGGCACCTGCCGCGGTCGAGGCTGTGCTGGCGCGCTGTGCGGCGCGCGGGGTCGAACTGAAATGGTTCGGCGGAGCAGAGCCGAAAGGCTTTACCTCGCGCTATGACAGCTGGCGCTATGCGCCGTCCGCGCCCATGCCCGCGTCGGATCGTGTGCTGGCGGGCGTCGTCGATATGCGCCTGCCGCTGACGTTCAGTCTTGAGGATTGCGCGCTGATCGCACGGATTATCCGCGCCGAGGTTTCAGCGGTCTATCAAGGTCAGGTTGCTGCTGAATAGCGGACAAGGGGCCGCGTCGATCAAAAATGACTCGACAGGGCGGTGTGCTGCGTCCTATTAATGAACAAGCGTTCAATTAATCTGGAGCAACCGATGTTTCATGCCTCAATGACCTTTGATCTGGGCGAGGATGTGAATGCCCTGCGCGATATGGTCCATGACTGGGCGCAAACCCGCGTGAAACCCATGGCGGGCGAGATTGACCAATCCAACGCCTTCCCCCCGGCACTTTGGCCCGAAATGGGCGCACTGGGGTTGCTGGGTGTCACGGTGGATGAAGCCTATGGCGGGGCAGGCATGTCCTATCTCGCGCATACGGTCGCGATCGAGGAAATTGCCCGCGCCAGTGCCTCTGTCAGCCTGTCTTACGGGGCGCATTCCAACCTGTGTGTAAACCAGATCAAACTGAACGGCACCGAGGCACAAAAGGCCAAATATCTGCCGCGTCTGATTTCGGGTGAGCATGTCGGCGGGCTTGCCATGTCCGAGGCGGGGGCGGGGTCTGATGTGGTCTCAATGACGCTCCGTGCGGAAAAGCGGAACGATCACTACCGCCTGAACGGCAACAAATACTGGATCACCAACGGCCCTGACGCCGATACGCTGGTGGTCTACGCCAAAACAGATCCCGCTGCGGGGTCCAAAGGGATCACGGCCTTTCTGATCGAGAAAGAGATGACAGGGTTTTCCACCTCGCCCCATTTCGACAAGCTGGGGATGCGGGGGTCGAACACGGCCGAACTCATCTTTGATGATGTCGCCGTCCCGTTCGAGAACGTGTTGGGCGAAGAGGGCCGCGGCGTGCGCGTTCTGATGTCGGGCCTCGATTACGAACGGGTTGTGCTGGCGGGCATCGGGCTTGGGATTATGGCCGCCTGTCTGGATGAGGTCATGCCGTACCTGAGCACCCGCAAACAGTTTGGCGAACCGATTGGCAATTTCCAACTGATGCAAGGCAAGATCGCCGATATGTATACGGCGATGAATTCGGCCCGCGCCTATGTCTACGAGGTAGCGCGCGCCTGTGACCGGGGCACGGTCACGCGGCAGGACGCGGCGGCCTGCTGTCTTTATGCCAGCGAAGAGGCGATGAAACAGGCCCATCAGGCCGTGCAGGCGATGGGCGGCGCGGGCTTTTTGGCCGATGCCCCTGTGGCGCGGCTTTTCCGTGATGCAAAGCTGATGGAGATCGGGGCAGGGACATCGGAAATCCGCCGGATGCTGGTGGGCCGCGAACTGATGGCGGCAATGACATGAAATGGCTTGCGCTGTTCCTTTTGATGCCTGTGGCCGGTTTTGCGCAAACTTTTGGCGCGCCACCTGTCGTCGAGCTGGACGGCATGACCTTTGCCGCAACCGAAACCGATGCCTGCATCAATGATCAGGTCACCAAAGGCCCCGGCGGTCTTGTGACCCGTGCTGCGCGCGCCTGTATTGGCTACTCAGCGCGGGCCTGCACCGCAGATCCAGTGGCCTGTGCGGCTGGGGAGAAAGCCTATTGGGATTGGCGGATCGCCATGAATTACGGCGGTTTGCAGGCGTGGGTCGCAGACCGTGCCGAGGGTGACAATGACGATCTGCGCGCCTCAGTCGCAAATCCGGGTGCGGCAACGGCCAATGTGGTGCTGGAATGCGCGCTGCGGGTGGGCCAGACCGAAACAACCACCGCCGAGGCGGATAAAGCGGCTTGTGAAATGCGTGAAACCGCGCTGATTGCCTTGGAGCTGGAATTCACGGTCAGGCAGGCTTGCGCGGCGGCGAGGGACGGTGCCTTTGCACAGTTTTGCGGGAAAACCGACGGATGAGGCGCGCTTATTTCTTTCTTCCGCTGGCGGCACTTGTCGCTCTGGCAGCATATCTTGGCCTGCAATATGGTCAGGTGCCCAGTGAAACCGAGATCATCAACCGCTATGCCGCGACCTATCTGGCCGCCGCACCCACCGGGGCAAGCCCGACCGACTGCGCAGCCACGACACATCCCGATCCGGCCATTCGCATGGTAATCAACTGCGTGCATCCCTTTGGCCTGACAACAACGTTCTATGTCGGCCCGCGCGGTGAGAGCCTGCCGGCACCACAGGGGCTCGGGGCATGAGTGATCGCAAGTTACACGAGGCTGCCTTGGCGGATGTGGCAGAGGCCGCAAGGATCGCGGCGCTTGGCGGTGGCGAAAAATCCCGTGCCCGCCATCTGAGCCGCGGTAAAATGCTGCCGCGTGACCGCGTCGCGGGGTTGCTGGACCCGGGTAGTCCGTTTCTCGAGGTGGGCGCCACGGCAGCACATGGGCTTTATGACGGGGCAGCACCCTGTGCGGGTGTGATCGCGGGCGTGGGCCGTGTGAACGGCCATGAGGTGATGGTGGTCTGCAACGACGCCACAGTGAAGGGCGGCACCTATTATCCGATGACCGTCAAGAAACACCTGCGCGCACAGGAAATCGCCGAGGCCTGTCATCTGCCCTGTGTTTATCTGGTGGATAGTGGCGGCGCGAACCTGCCCAATCAGGACGAGGTCTTTCCCGACCGCGACCATTTCGGCCGGATTTTCTATAATCAGGCGCAGATGTCCGCCAAAGGTATCCCGCAGATCGCCGTTGTCATGGGGTCTTGCACCGCGGGCGGCGCCTATGTGCCCGCCATGGCCGATGTGTCGATCATCGTCCGCGACCAGGGCACGATCTTTCTGGCAGGTCCGCCTTTGGTGAAAGCCGCGACAGGCGAGGTTGTGTCGGCAGAGGATTTGGGTGGCGGTGATGTGCACACGCGCCTGTCCGGTGTGGCCGATTATCTGGCCGAGGATGACGCCCATGCCTTGGCGCTGGCACGACAGGCGGTGGCATCTTGTAATCTGGAAAAGTCGATAAACACCATAAGGCTACCGCCCGAACCTCCCGCAATTGATCCTGATACGCTCTTTGACGTGGTGCCTGCTGATCTGCGCACGCCTTATGATATCCGCGAAGTCATTTCACGCATTGTCGATGGATCACGCTTTGACGAATTCAAGGCGCGTTTCGGCGAAACACTGGTCTGCGGCTTTGCCCATATCGACGGCTGGCCCTGCGGGATCATCGCCAACAATGGTGTTCTGTTTTCCGAAAGCGCGCAGAAGGGCGCACATTTCGTGGAACTCTGCAGCCAGCGCAAGATCCCGCTGGTGTTTTTGCAGAATATCACCGGCTTTATGGTCGGGCAGAAATATGAGAACGAAGGGATCGCGCGGCACGGGGCCAAGATGGTGACAGCCGTGGCGACCACAAAGGTACCGAAGATCACAATGGTTGTCGGCGGATCGTTTGGTGCAGGGAATTATGGCATGTCGGGAAGGGCTTACAGTCCGCATTTCATGTGGTCCTGGCCAACGTCACGGATTTCGGTGATGGGTGGCGAACAGGCCGCAGGCGTGCTGGCCACCGTCAAACGTGACGCGATCGAGCGCGGCGGCGGGGAATGGTCTGCCGAGGAAGAAGCCGCCTTCAAGAAACCGACCATTGATATGTTCGCCGAACAATCGCACCCGCTTTATGCAAGTGCGCGGCTCTGGGATGACGGCATCATAGACCCGCGCAAGAGCCGCGAAGTGCTGGCGCTGTCGCTGGCGGCATCCATGAACGCACCGATCGAGGAGACACGCTTTGGCGTGTTCCGGATGTGATGGCGATGTTTGACAAGATCCTGATTGCCAACCGTGGCGAGATTGCCTGCCGGATCATCCGGACGGCCCGCGCCATGGGCGTCCGCACGGTGGCGGTCTATTCCGATGCGGATGCGCAGGCCTTGCATGTGGGCATGGCGGATGAGGCGGTGCGGCTGGGGCCTGCCCCTGTCGCTGACAGCTATCTGCGCGGTGATCTGATCATTCAGGCGGCCCTTGATTCAGGTGCGCAGGCGATCCATCCGGGCTATGGGTTTTTGTCGGAGAATCCGGACTTTGTTGAACAGGTCACGGCGGCTGGCCTGACGTTCATCGGGCCCTCGGCAGAGGCGATCCGCGCGATGGGGCTCAAGGATGCCGCCAAGGCGTTGATGCATGACGCGGGCGTGCCGGTGGTGCCGGGCTATCACGGTGAAAACCAGAACCCCGATTTTCTGGCAGGTGAGGCCGACCAGATCGGCTATCCCGTGCTGATCAAGGCTGTTGCTGGTGGCGGCGGCAAGGGCATGCGCCTTGTCGAACGGGCGGCGGATTTTGCCGAGAACCTTGCCTCTGCGCAGGCCGAGGCGCGCACGGCCTTTGGTAACCCTGCCGTTCTGATCGAGAAATATGTCACGGCACCGCGCCATATCGAGGTACAGGTTTTCGGGGATGGCAAAGACGCGGTGCATCTTTTCGAACGCGATTGTTCATTGCAACGCCGCCACCAGAAAGTGATCGAAGAAGCACCCGCGCCGGGGATGACCGATGCAGTGCGCGCTGCCATGGGGGCGGCAGCGGTCAAGGCGGCCAAGGCTATCGGCTATGCTGGTGCCGGCACCATCGAGTTTATCGTGGATGGCAGTGACGGGCTGCGCACCGACGGGTTCTGGTTCATGGAGATGAACACGCGTTTGCAGGTCGAGCATCCGGTGACCGAGGCGATTACGGGCGTTGATCTGGTGGAATGGCAATTGCGGGTTGCGGCAGGTGAGCCCTTGCCAGCCAAGCAAGAGGACCTTGCGATCACAGGCCACGCTTTCGAAGCGCGGCTTTATGCCGAAGATGTGCCTGCGGGGTTCTTGCCCGCGACAGGCGTTATTGATCATCTGGTGTTTCCGGCTGCTGCGCGCATTGATAGCGGCGTGGCGCAGGGGGACGAGATTTCTCCTTGGTACGACCCCATGATCGCGAAGGTGACAGTACATGGCCCGGATCGGGCGGGGGCTTTGCGGTCCTTGTCGGCGGCGCTGGATGGCACAGAAGTTGCCGGGACAGTAACCAATCTGGATTTTCTGCGCCGCTTGGCACGTGTGCCGGACTTTGTGGCGGGTGATGTCGATACAGGGCTGATTGCGCGGCATGGTGAAACGCTTGGTGCGGCGGTTGTCCCGACCGCGCGCAACATCGCGATTGCGGCGGTGACGGTGGCACGGTTGGCGGATGATCCTTTCACAGGGTTCACCCTGTGGGAGCCTTTGCAGCGGCAGATCCTGCTGCGGCAGGGGGATGCGGATACCGTGGCGGTGCTGCACGTGCAAAGCGCGGATCAGTGCCGCGTGGACATTGACGGACAAGTCGTGTCGTTGCAGCGCCGCGCAGGGCATTGGGGTGTCCCAGCGGTTTTGCACCAAGGGCGCGTGACGGTTTTCGGGCAGCAAAGCATCAGTTTTGACGTGGTTGATCCGCTGGCGCGCAGTGGGGCGGCACTGGGCGGTGATGCGGTGCTGGCACCGATGCCCGGTCTGGTGCGGGATGTGGCCGTGCGGGCAGGTGACACCGTGCAAGAGGGGGACCGTATGGTGGTGCTTGAAGCGATGAAGATGGAGCATGTGCTGCGTGCCCCGCGCTGCGGCGTCGTCGCAGAGGTGCGCGTGGCCACGGGCGATCAGGTCACGGCGGGCGCATTGATGGTCCGGCTGGAGGACGCGGTATGATCCGGCTGCACCATTGCCCGCAAACCCGTTCGATGCGCAGCCTGTGGCTGTTGCATGAGTTGGGGCTGGATTTTGATCTCGTCACCTATCCGTTCGACAAGACACTCCGGCAGGAACCTTACCGTTCACTCAACCCCACAGGTCGTGTCCCGACCCTGGAAATGGATGATGTTATCCTCACAGAAAGCGGGGCGATTGCCGAATATCTTTGCGAGCGTTTCCCGCAGGCGGGCTTGGGTCGCGACCCAAGTCACGCCGAGCGCGCACAGTGGTTGAACTGGATCCATTTCGCCGAGACGATCTCGCAGCATACTGCCGCCCTGACCCAGCAACATATCGCGCTTTACGATGACAGCATGCGGTCGCCTGTCATCATGCAGTTGGAGGCCAAGCGCCTTTTGAAAACCTTGGGCACCGTGGAGCTGGCGCTGACAGGGGACTATCTGCTATCCGGCTTTTCTGCGGCTGATATCGGCGTGGGGCAGGCGGTCTATATGGCCAGGCATTTCGTTCATCTGGATGACTTGCCCGCCTTGGCCACGTGGTATGCCCGTCTTGAGGCGCGTCCTGCGTTTCAAAAGGCCCTGCCGGATGCTCCCGCCCTTTATGCCAAGGCGTTCTATGCGCCATGGGAGGGGTGATGCCGGAGCATGTCCGTATCCACGAGGTCGGCCCGCGCGACGGCTTGCAGAACGAGCCCGGGGTGATCGCGGTCGCGGATAAAGTGGCGCTGATTGATCTGCTCAGCCAGTCGGGTCTGCGCGATATCGAGGTTGGCAGTTTCGTCAGCCCCAAGTGGGTGCCGCAAATGGCGAATTCGGATCAGGTGCTGGCGGGTCTGACGCCACGGGCGGGTGTGCGCTATGCGGTTCTGGTGCCCAATATGCGCGGCTGGGAGGGGTTTCTGGCCGCAAGGCGTACGGATATGACGACGGATATCGCGGTGTTCATTTCCGCCTCGGAGGGTTTTTCACAGAGCAATCTGAATTGCAGCATTGCGGAGTCCGTCGCGCGGCTACGCCCTGTTGTGCAGGCGGCAGAAGACGCAGGTGTGACGGTGCGGGGCTATGTCTCTTGCGTCACCGACTGCCCTTTTGATGGGGCAACGGCGCCGGATGCTGTGGCCCGAGCGGTTGAAATGCTGCGTGATCTTGCGCCGATGCAGGTGTCTTTAGGGGATACGATCGGCAAAGGGACACCGGAACGTGTTGCCGCGATGCTGAAGGCGGTGCTGGACGTGGCACCCGCCGCTGCTCTTGCGGGGCATTTCCATGACACAGTCGGGCTGGCCTTGGCCAATATCGGGGCGTCGCTTGATCTGGGGCTGCGTGCCTTTGATACCGCTGTGGGTGGTTTGGGTGGCTGTCCTTATGCGCCCGGCGCACCGGGGAATGTGGCGACGGAGGCGGTCTTGGCGCTTTTAGAGCGGCTGGGGTACGCGACCGGCGTGGATGCGGATGTGATTGCGCAGGCGGCGGCAATGGCAAAGGGGATGCGATGATAGAGCTGGATGTCGATGCGCGCGGTGTCGCGACTCTGGCCCTTGCGCGGCCTGAAAAGCACAATGCGCTGTCGCAGGCGCTGATTGATGATCTGACGGCTGTGGCCGCCAAGATTGCGACGGATCCTGCGATCCGCGTTGTGGTTTTGACAGGGCAGGGTGCATCTTTCTGCGCAGGTGGTGATCTGGGCTGGATGCAGGACCAGATGGCGGGTGATGCCGCCAAGAAGCGGGCGGGAGCACAGTCGCTGGCGCAGATGCTGGGGGCGATCAACACATTGCCACAACCGGTCATCGGTCGGGTGCAGGGCAACGCCTTTGGCGGTGGTGTCGGGATGGCCTGTGTCTGCGATATCGCGATTGCGGCGGATCACGCCAAATTCGGGCTGACGGAAACCAAGCTGGGGCTGATCCCCGCGACCATCGGGCCTTATGTTCTGGCACGGATGGGTGAGGCAATGGCGCGGCGGGTGTTCATGTCAGGCAGGCTTTTTGACGCTGCCGAGGCGGTTGATCTGGGTGTTGTCGCCAAAGCTGTCCCGGTAGCTGCGCTGGATGAGGCGATCGAGGCAGAAGTGGCCCCTTATCTGCAATGTGCGCCTGATGCTGTAGCCGCGGCCAAAGCCTTTGCGCGCACATTGGGCCCTGTCATCGACGAATCGGTGATTGCGCGGTCCATCGACGCGTTGATCGCCCAATGGGAGGGCCGTTCAGCGAAAGAAGGCATTTCTGCCTTTTTTGAGCGGCGAAAACCGGATTGGACCGTCACTTCGGCGTCATAATCGTCAGAATTGTGTCTCACTTCTGACCGATTTCGCAGGGCATTCTACCTGTGGAGTAGGAGAGTGACATGCAATTTGAATGGCCCACAGCCGAACAGATGATGTATCGCGTCATGCGTTTGCGCCGCTTGATCGCGCTTGCGGTCGCGATTCCCGTGCTCGTGATGCTGGGCGTGGCGTTCTTTGATCCCGCCGCTTTGACCCCCGAGCGCGCAACACTGGCGTCCTTGTCGGTTGCGATGCTGGTTGTCGGCCATGTCGTCCTTTTCCCGAACGTCACACTTGAGACAATCGCTTTGTCATGGTCCGTCACGGCGCTGATCGTCGTGATGCCGTTGATCAAGATCGTCGCAGGCTGGGCCCCCGCAGAGCACCAGTCGGCAGCGCTTGTTATTCTGGTGTGTCTTGCTGTAGCCGCGATGGGCGTGGTGATGGCGCTTTTGCAAATTTTGTTCAATCTGTTGGCCTATGCGGGCCCCGCATGGCAGATCCGTCTGAAAACAAAGCTGGTGCTGCCCTGTTCCGCCGCTGTGGCGCGCCGCCAGTGTGCCTTGCAGCCGCAAACCCGCCGTGGACGTATCCTGACGGGTCCTGCGGATGATAACGGGTTCTTTGATGTGGCTGTTGCGGCACCCCATGCCGCTGACCCCCAGAACCCCGATCAGCCGATGATCGTGAAAGTCGACGCCAAGGTGCTGACATCCACCGAGGCGCGCCATGATGTCATGATCGTGTTGCCAAACCGCTCTGTCACGGTGACCTCGCAGAGATTTCAGCCTATGGGCAATGGTTGCCGCGTTGAGGTGACTGATATGCCGGCTGATTTCACTGTCGGAATGCATGCCATCTTCTGGCTGACAGACCAGCAGGCCGACAACCTGACCGAGATGACCGACATCATTCTGGGGCAGGAAACGCGGGCAAATGGACTTGCGCATAATGTGTCACTGCTTTCCGTTGCCGGTGCACTGCTGTCGCCGCGCCATCCTGTGGCCAATCGCGCGAAATAAATCCTTTCAAATTGCTGTGGTGTGACCTTCCGCTCGGTTGACCCTTTGTTGTGGCAACGGTATGCACAACGCAGCCAACAGACGGTGCGTGACACGCGCGCCCTGCCGAAAGGAACACCCCTTGCAGGAAATGCTCTCTGAATACCTGCCGATCATGATCTTCCTGGGGCTCGCCATTGCGCTGGGCCTGATCCTGATCATTGCTGCGGCCATTGTTGCGGTGCGCAACCCTGACCCCGAAAAAGTATCTGCCTATGAATGCGGCTTTAACGCATTTGACGATGCGCGGATGAAATTCGATGTCCGCTTTTATCTGGTCGCCATCCTTTTCATCATCTTTGACCTCGAAGTCGCGTTCCTGTTCCCATGGGCCGTGGCCTTCCAGGATGTCAGCATGACGGCATTCTGGTCGATGATGGTGTTTCTGGGCGTGCTGACGATTGGCTTTGCCTACGAATGGAAGAAAGGGGCGCTCGAATGGGAGTGATGACTGGAACCGCTGTAGGTGCCGACAAAGAGCACGGCGCGCAGCTGATTAACTCGGAGTTGCAGGACAAGGGTTTCCTTGTGACCTCAACCGCGGACATCATCAACTGGGCGCGCACAGGTTCGTTGCACTGGATGACATTCGGTCTGGCCTGCTGTGCTGTGGAAATGATGCACACCTCGATGCCGCGCTATGACCTTGAGCGGTTTGGCACGGCTCCGCGCGCATCCCCGCGCCAGTCGGACCTGATGATCGTGGCCGGTACGCTGACCAACAAAATGGCACCTGCGCTGCGCAAGGTTTACGACCAGATGCCAGAGCCGCGCTATGTGATTTCGATGGGGTCCTGTGCGAATGGCGGTGGGTACTATCACTACAGCTATTCCGTGGTGCGCGGCTGTGACCGGATCGTGCCTGTGGATGTCTACGTGCCGGGCTGTCCGCCCACGGCCGAGGCGCTGCTTTATGGTATCCTGCAATTGCAGCGCAAAATGCGCCGCACCGGTACTATCGTGCGCTAGGCCGCACGCGTGAAAACGTCGTCCGCGAAACGGGACGAAAGGAAGAGAAAATGACTGAAGCCCTGCAAGAACTTGGCACCCATCTTGAGATGAAGCGCCGCGACTGCGTGCTGTCTTGGGAAGTCGCCCATGACGAACTGACAGTAACTGTCGCACCCTCGGCGCTGGTGGCCTTTGTCGAGTTTCTCAAGACGGACGGCGCATGCAAGTTTTCCTCGCTCGTGGACATTACGGCAGTGGACTATCCCAGCCGTGCCAAGCGCTTTGACGTGATCTACCATTTCCTCAGCATGTATCAGAACCACCGGATCCGCCTGCGCGTGCAGATCCGTGAAGAGGATATGATGCCCTCGATCATTTCGGTGCATCCGTCGGCCAACTGGTTCGAGCGCGAAGTATTCGATATGTTCGGCATCCTGTTCTCGGGTCACCCCGATCTGCGCCGCATCCTGACGGATTACGGTTTCCGCGGTCATCCGTTGCGCAAGGATTTCCCGACAACGGGTTACACCGAAGTGCGCTATGACGAAGTGCAAAAGCGCGTGGTTTATGAACCTGTCAGCCTTGTGCAGGAATACCGCCAGTTCGATTTCATGTCACCGTGGGAGGGGGCCGAATACATCCTGCCGGGCGACGAAAAGAAAGCAGAGAAAGCAGGCTGATGGCCGCGCCAACCCTTCTTTTTTGCGTTGGTGCCACGAAGGCGGGCACCACATGGCTTTACCGCTATCTGCATGATCACCCCGATTGTGCCATGCCTGCGGTAAAGGAAGCGCATTATTGGGATACGTTTGACGCGGAACGCTGTGAAAAACAGTTGGTGGCCTTTCGCGTCCGTCTGCGTGAAATGCGCGCTGCCAAGGTGCAAGCCGATGCAGAGGGCCGTGGCTGGCAGGTCGAGAATATGGATCGCCGCATCAATGAGATGAAAGCACTGATCGCCACGCTTGAGGGTGATCGCACGGATGACAGCGCTTATGTTGCATGGCTGACCGAAGGACGTGATGCACAAGTCGTTGGTGATATCACGCCCAATTATGCAACGCTGTCGGATGACGCGCTTGCACGGATGCGTGACCTTTCGCCCAATACAAAATTCCTCTACCTGATCCGTGATCCACTGGATCGCTTGTGGTCGCATATCCGGATGCAGGCCCGCCGCCAGCGGCAGGACCACGAGGTCTATGAAAAGAAATCCAACAATATCCTCTACCGGATTTTGAATCGCGGTCATGAGCAGCATATTCTCGAGCGCGGTGACTACCCCAAGATCATCCGCAAACTGCGCCGCGTCATCCCAGAGGGGCGGCTTTTGATCCAGTTTGCCGAAGACCTTTTTACGGCTGAGGGTCTGGCGCGGCTCTGTGCGTTCTTGGGGATCAGACAGGTCGAACCCACCGTCGCCCGTCCCGCCAATGAGGGTCCCGAGGTGGTGATGCTGGACAAATTGCGCCCCCGTGCTTTGGGGATGCTGAACGAACACTATGAATGGGTGGCCCGCAATATCGGGCCTCTGCCACAGCGGTGGCAAGACAATTTAGCGAGGGCTTGAGCCATGATGGACGGTGATATCCGGACAAATATCTATGATGATGGATCGACTGATGCGGCGACGGACGAGCAGCAGATCAGGAATTTCAACATCAACTTCGGCCCGCAACACCCTGCCGCACACGGCGTGTTGCGTCTGGTGCTGGAACTGGATGGTGAAATCGTAGAGCGCTGCGACCCGCATATCGGCCTGCTGCACCGCGGCACCGAAAAGCTGATGGAAAGCCGCACGTATCTGCAAAACCTGCCGTATTTCGACCGCTTGGATTATGTGGCACCAATGAACCAGGAACACGCCTGGTGTCTGGCGATTGAAAAGCTGACCAAAACCGAAGTACCGCGCCGCGCATCGCTGATCCGTGTGCTTTACTCCGAGATCGGACGCGTGCTGAACCACCTGCTGAACGTCACGACGCAGGCTATGGATGTCGGCGCGCTGACCCCGCCACTCTGGGGCTTTGAAGAGCGTGAAAAGCTGATGGTCTTTTACGAGCGCGCCTGTGGTGCGCGTCTGCATGCCGCCTATTTCCGCCCCGGAGGTGTGCATCAGGACCTGCCTGATCAGCTGATCGAGGATATTGATACCTGGGCCGTCGCATTCCCAAAGGTGCTTGACGATATCGACGGCCTGCTGACCGAGAACCGGATTTTCAAACAGCGTAACGCCGATATCGGGATCGTTACGGAAGAAGATATTCAGGAATGGGGTTTTTCCGGTGTCATGGTGCGCGGGTCCGGCCTTGCATGGGATTTGCGCCGCGCGCAGCCTTATGAATGCTACGACGAATTCGAATTCCAGATTCCAGTGGGCAAGAACGGCGATTGCTACGACCGCTATCTGTGCCGCATGGAAGAGATGCGCCAGTCGGTGCACATCATCCGTCAGGCCTGCGAAAAGCTGCGCCATGAAAGGGGCGATGTGATGGCGCGCGGCAAGATGACGCCGCCGACACGCGGCGAGATGAAGACCTCGATGGAGGCGCTCATCCACCACTTCAAACTTTATACCGAAGGGTTCCATGTACCCGCAGGCGAGGTTTATGCCGCGGTCGAAGCCCCCAAAGGCGAATTCGGCGTTTATCTGGTGGCGGACAGCACAAACCAGCCGTATCGCGCCAAGCTGCGTGCGCCGGGCTATCTTCACCTGCAGGCGATGGATTATATCTGCAAGGGCCACCAGTTGGCGGATGTCAGTGCGATCATCGGGACAATGGATGTCGTGTTCGGCGAGATCGACAGATGACACTGGGCGACCTGATCCTCGGCATTCTGGTCGCGCTGGGCTTTTTCGTCTCGGCTGCCGTCTCGCGCATGTTCCGCGGGCGTATGGCGGGGATTTTTATTGGCGGTGTGGTCGGGTTGGCCGTGTCGGTGTTTATTCTGGTCTATGGTCTCACAGATGTGTTTGCCGTTGCGCCGGCTGCTGTTGAAAACTAGCGCCGGCCCTGTTCAAGGAACAAAGATATGAAGCGTTATCTGACACTTGCGGCTTTCTTGGGTGCTACAGCCTGTGCCGTGCCGATCATCATACCGCTGCCTCTGCCGCCAGCGGAACAAGAGCCGGCACCGGCTGCGGTGCCACAATCCGCGAAAGCGCGCTTTGTGAGCAGTGTCGAAGCGAACGGATGTGCCCTGACCAGCGCCAACACCGATCTGATCATGGCCGATGCCGTGCTGTCGCGTGAAGATCTGGCCCGTGTCATGACAGAACTGCGCGCAGAGGGGCAGGGCGCGATTGATGGACAGGCCTTTCGCCTGACCACGGGCGCTTGCGCCTGAAGACAAATCCCTTGCCCGGACCGCCCGGTATGTTAGGGGAACAATGAAAATCCGGTGGAACCTGTTTCACCGCAACGATGTGACCGGAAAGACCTGATGCTACGCCGCCTTTATCATGAACAGCCAGAGACATTCGCCTTCACGCCCGAGAACCAGAAATGGGCCGAGGCGCAGATGAAGAAATTCCCCGAAGGCCGTCAGGCCTCGGCGATCATACCGATCCTGTGGCGCGCGCAAGAGCAGGAAGGCTGGCTGTCACGCCCTGCCATCGAGTATGTCGCGAATATGCTGGATATGGCATTCATCCGCGCGTTCGAAGTCGCGTCGTTCTACTTTATGTTTCAGCTGCAGCCAGTTGGCTCTGTGGCGCATATTCAGGTCTGCGGCACGCTGTCTTGCATGATCTGTGGTGCAGAAGATCTGATTGGCGTGTGTCAGGATAAAATCGCGGACAAGCCGCACGAGCTGTCGGCTGATGGGAAATTCTCGTGGGAAGAGGTCGAGTGTCTGGGATCCTGCGCCAATGCGCCGATGGTCCAGATCGGCAAGGATTACTATGAAGACCTGACCGCCGAGCGCCTGCGCGAAATCATCGACGAACTCGCCGCCGGTCGCGTGCCGACACCGGGGCCCCAGAACGGGCGCTTTGCGGCAGAGCCCCTCAAAGGGCTGACCACGCTGAAAGATTATGACAGCGGCAAGACCAAGTATAACGCCAGCGTGCAGTTGGCGACGGATATCGGCGATACGGTCAAACGGATTGACGGCACCGAAGTACCTTTGCTGACGCCTTGGGTGAAAGACGCAAAGAAAGTCGCTGCGCCAAAAACAAAGGCGAAAGCCGCCAAACCCGCCGCTGACAAGCCTGTCGATGAGACCGGCACAACCAAGCAGCAGGCGGTTGCGAAATCCAAGGCGAAACCGACCGGCAAGTCGAATCCGAACCCTGATGTTGCCGGTGAAGATGCGGGCAGCGCGCCTGAAACGCTCACCGCCCCGCGTGACGGGAAAGCAGATGATCTCAAAAAGATCAGTGGTGTTGGCCCCAAGCTGGAACAAGTGCTGAACGAGCTGGGGTTCTGGCACTTTGACCAGATCGCCAAATGGACAGAAGCAGAAATCGCCTGGGTCGACAGCCGTTTGAAATTCAAGGGCCGCATCGCGCGCGACAACTGGATGGCACAGGCTGCAGATCTCGCCAAGGGTGCGTAAACGCATAGCCATTAGGCATCGCACGCCTGCAATTGGCCGGATGTCTTGGGCTTTTGCGGTATTTCTTTACCGGATGGCAAAGATTGGTTTAGAGATATCCCTGAACGTGCGCTTGCGTCAGTTTGGCACAGGCGGTTGGCGTTTTATCTGCAAGGCCGCCACACCGGCCACCTGAGGGAGAGAGAAGACCATGAAAGATACTGCACCGATCAGTCAGGGCATCATTGCCGTAGCTGCTTTGTTTGCCATCATTGCAGCAGGCGTTGCATTTGTTCTTTACGATTACGGACTGTTTGGTTCGGCCTTTATAGGTGGTATCGTTGGTGTGATTGCCGCGATCGCGCTGGCGCTGGGGTGGCGCGAACCTGCACCTGGCCCCAACCAGTTTGAAGCCCCTGTTGCAAAGGCGGCCCCTGTTGCTGCGCCAGAACCTGCTGCTGCCGCCGCACCTGCACCGAAGCCAGCCGCGCCTGCTGCTGCGCCTGCTGCCGAGGCACCTGCATCCACGGCTGATGACGCGCCAGAGTTCCTGAGTGCAGCACGTGATGGCGGGCCGGATGATCTCAAACAGATCAAAGGCGTTGGTCCGAAGCTCGAGAAAACCCTGCATGGCATGGGCATTTTCCACTTTGACCAGATCGCGACATGGGGCCCCAAAGAACAGGCCTGGATTGATGACAATCTGGAAGGTTTCAAAGGCCGTGCGACCCGTGATAACTGGGTCGAACAGGCAAAGACTCTTGCTGCCGGTGGAGAAACAGAATTCTCCAAGAAGGTTGACAAGGGTGGCGTTTACTAAGGCAACGACAGACGAATGGCCCAACACGGAAACACCTCTGAGAGCCGCGCGGGACAACGCGTCGCGTTGATTGTAGCGGGGACAGGTGTTTTCTGGGTGTTGGCCAATCTGATTGGCGCCGAATATGACTGGCCGAACCGTTTGCGGGCCCTTTTTGACCTTGCAGCGCTCGCCGGTTTCGGGTTTGCCCTGTGGCAGACCTACCAACTCTGGCGTGCGCGCCAAAAAGACAAGGGCGATAGCTGATGCTCAAAGATGAGAACCGGATTTTCACGAACCTTTACGGGATGCATGACCGCACTTTGAAAGGTGCGCAGGCGCGGGGCCATTGGGATGGTACTGCCGACATCATCAAGAAGGGCCGTGACTGGATCATCAATGAAATGAAAGCCTCGGGTCTGCGTGGCCGGGGTGGGGCGGGTTTTCCGACCGGCCTGAAATGGTCGTTTATGCCCAAGGAGAGTGACGGTCGTCCGGCCTATCTGGTGGTGAACGCCGACGAATCCGAGCCCGGTACATGCAAGGACCGCGAAATCATGCGCCACGATCCGCATACGCTGGTCGAAGGGTGTCTGATTGCCAGCTTCGCGATGAACGCGAATGCCTGCTATATTTATATTCGTGGCGAATATATCCGCGAAAAAGAGGCGCTGCAGGCCGCGATTGACGAATGCTACGCTGCCGGTCTGGTGGGCAAGAATGCTGCCAAATCCGGCTGGGATTTCGATATTTACCTGACCCACGGTGCCGGTGCCTATATCTGCGGCGAAGAAACAGCACTGCTGGAAAGCCTCGAAGGCAAAAAGGGCATGCCGCGCATGAAGCCGCCGTTCCCTGCGGGTGCGGGTCTTTACGGCTGCCCGACCACGGTAAACAACGTGGAGTCCATCGCGGTTGTGCCAACGATCCTGCGCCGTGGTGGTGGCTGGTTTGCAAGCATGGGCCGCCCGAACAATGCCGGCACCAAGCTTTTTGCGATTTCGGGCCACGTGAACAACCCCTGCGTTGTCGAAGAGGAAATGTCGATTTCCTTTGAAGAACTCATTGAAAAGCATTGCGGCGGTATTCGCGGCGGCTGGGATAACCTCAAGGCGGTTATTCCGGGCGGCTCATCCGTGCCATGTGTGCGCGGCGAGAACATGCGCGACGCTGTCATGGATTTTGATGCGCTCAAGGAAAAGGGATCCTCGCTCGGCACGGCTGCTGTGATCGTGATGGATAACTCGACCGATATGATCAAGGCGATCTGGCGTCTGTCCAAGTTTTACAAGCACGAAAGCTGTGGCCAGTGTACGCCCTGCCGCGAAGGCACCGGCTGGATGATGCGCGTGATGGCGCGTCTTGTCGAAGGCAACGCCAGCGTGGAAGAGATTGATATGTTGCTCGACGTGACAAAACAGGTCGAAGGCCATACGATTTGCGCGCTGGGGGATGCGGCTGCATGGCCGATCCAGGGCTTGATCAAGAACTTCCGGGACGAAATCGAGGACCGGATCAAAGGCAAACGTTTGGCGGGGATGGCAGCAGAATGATGACACGTGGATTGATGCTTGGCGCGGCTTTGGCACTGGCCGCTTGTACAACCGGCGGGGCGCGGTCATTTGATGATCCGGCTGTGCAGAAATTGTTCAATATGTCGACGCCGCAGTACTACGCCAGCCTGACGCTGGCCAACCGTATTGCGCAGAACTGCGCGCGTTACAGCTATGATGCGGCGTTGGATTCCTCTTTGAACGAAGCACGCAACGAGGTTGGCCGTGGGTCTTTGTCCGCAAACAGCCAGCGCGCCGGTATCGAACTTGAAACCGACGTCAGCCAGCGCAGCTTTCAGGTCAAGCACGGCGTGGATATCACATCCGATGATCTTTGCGCCGCAGGGGACGCCGAGGTACTTGAAGGCTCGGCCATCAGCGCGCTGCTGATCCCCGCCTAAACCCTTATGGCGTTTCGGAATATTCTTGACGGGGCCGCGAGCTTTGGCGCGGCCCTTGTCACGTCTGGCGTTTGCTTTTTGCCCGCGTGGTTTACTGTTAAAGCTGTGCGGGCTGACATAGCGCCCGTTTGGGCCTATGCGGCGGCAGGTGCTTTGGCGCTTATCGGGGTGATCCTGACACTGGCGTTCTTGCGCAAGGGGATCGCAGGTATTGCGCCGGCACGGCAACGGCGGCGGTAATGTAAGGTGGGTTTCAACCCACCCGCCCAGAAAGGACCAGCAGATGCACCTTGCCGAGTTGAACATAGGTCGCCTGATTGCCCCCACGGATGATCCGCGCGTGGCCGAGTTTATGAACAACCTTGATCTGATCAACGGACTGGGCAAGCGCATGCCGGGGTTTGTGTGGATGATGGAAGGTTCGGGCGAGCCCGGCAAGGGCAACACCGAGGCGCATTTGGACGGTGATCCGCAGTTTGTAGCCAATCTGTCGGTTTGGGAAACGCCCGCACAATTGCGGACCTATGTCTTTGATACCCTGCACGCCAGATTCATGAATCGCAGCAAAGAATGGTTCGAAACGCTGGTACAGATGCATTTTGTGATGTGGTGGGTGCCGGAAGGGACGCAACCGACGCTCGACGAAGCGATGGCCAAGCTGCAGCATCGGCAGACGCATGGCGATAGCGAAGAGGCTTTTGGCTGGGATTGGTTGCGCGCCAAGGATCGGCTATGAACAAGTGAAGGTAAAAACACATGATGTCAGTGACTTAACTCACTCTGTTTTCTCTATTCGGCATGAATATACCGATGTCAAAGCCCTGATATTGAATAACGCGGCCCGAAAGATGATCTGTACTGCGAGCAATGTGACGCGTCGGGTGTCGCAGAGGAGATCGAGAATGAAACACTTTGCCCTTGGTGCCGTCATGGCTGTCGCGACGGTTATGTCTGCGGGCCATGCGTCTGCACAGACCGCGCTGAAAGATGTGGCACATGTACGCGACGGCATTATCGCTGTGGGCATGGCCTATGAGATTTCCGAGCAATGCGACAGCATTCGTGCGCGCCTGTTTCGCGGGTATGGGTATCTGCAATCCCTGCGCAGCCATGCCAGCAGCCTTGGCTTTTCCGATGAAGAGATTGATGCCTACATCAATGACGACGCAGAAAAAGACCGGCTTGAGGGCATTGCGCGTGCACAATTGGCCCGCCTTGGGGTCGTTGCGGATGATCCTGACAGCTATTGCACCGTAGGTCGCGCCCAAATCGCCGCAAATACGCGCGTTGGCTGGCTCTTGCGCTAAGACTTTGCTGCAAGTGCGAAAAGTGATCGTTTTTTTGTCAATCTGACTGGCATCGCGTGGCCTGTCGCGTTAGAACGCGTGACAACGCGCTAGGTCCCTTGCGGCCTAAGGCGCATGAGGGAACACATAGGACACGCCATGTCTGATCTGCGCAAAGTCATCATTGATGGAAATGAGGTCGAAGTTGACGGGGCTATGACCCTGATACAGGCCTGTGAAGAGGCGGGGATCGAAATCCCGCGTTTCTGCTATCATGAGCGGCTTTCCATTGCGGGCAACTGCCGCATGTGTCTGGTCGAGGTTGTGGGCGGCCCGCCAAAACCTGCCGCCTCTTGCGCGATGCAGGTCAAGGATTTGCGCCCCGGTCCGGAAGGCCAGCCGCCTGTTGTGAAAACAAACTCGCCCATGGTCAAAAAGGCCCGCGAAGGCGTGATGGAGTTTTTGCTGATCAACCACCCGCTGGATTGCCCGATTTGCGACCAAGGCGGTGAATGTGATCTTCAGGATCAGGCCATGGCTTACGGCGTCGATTTCAGCCGTTTCCGCGAACCCAAGCGCGCAACCGAGGATCTTGATCTTGGTCCATTGGTCGAAACCCATATGACCCGTTGTATCTCCTGCACCCGCTGTGTGCGTTTTACGACCGAGGTCGCCGGTATTCACCAGATGGGCCAGACAGGGCGCGGTGAGGATGCCGAGATTACGTCCTATCTGGGCGAAACGCTCGATTCGAATATGCAGGGCAACATCATCGACCTGTGCCCCGTTGGTGCGCTGGTTTCCAAGCCCTACGCTTTCACCGCCCGCCCTTGGGAACTGACCAAAACAGAATCAATTGATGTGATGGATGCACTCGGGTCCAACATCCGCGTGGATACCAAGGGCCGCGAAGTGATGCGTTTCCTGCCGCGCAACCATGACGGCGTGAATGAAGAGTGGATTTCCGACAAGACCCGTTTTGTCTGGGACGGCCTGCGCCGCCAGCGTCTGGATACGCCTTACATCCGTGAAAACGGCAAGCTGCGCAAAGCCAGCTGGCCCGAGGCGCTTGCCGCTGCGGCCGCCGCGATGAAAGGCAAGAAAGTCGCGGGTCTTGTGGGTGATCTGGCGCCTGTTGAAGCTGCTTTCGCGCTCAAGCAATTGATCGAAGGGCAGGGTGGCCGTGTTGAGTGCCGCACGGATGGTGCGAAACTGCCTATCGGCAACCGCTCTGGTTATGTCGGCACTGCCGCGATCGAAGATATTGATAATGCCGACATGATCCTGCTGATCGGCACCAACCCGCGCGAGGAAGCGCCGGTATTGAATGCGCGTATCCGCAAGGCGTGGTCACGTGGGGCGCATGTCGCACGGATCGGGACAAATGATGATCTGACCTATGATGTGGTCCAGATTGGTGCGGGCCGCGATGATCTGGTCAAACTGGCCGAGATGGATCACAGCGACAAAAAAGACAAAGCTGGCGTGATGATCGTTGGCATGGGTGCTTTGAACGAGGCCGATGGCGAAGCCGTTCTGAGCCAGGCGATGAAAGCGGCCGAGGCTGCGGGAGCGAAACTCCTGATTCTGCACACCGCGGCTGGCCGTGTGGGTGCCATGGATGTGGGTGCTGCAACCGAAGGCGGGCTTGAGGCCGCACTTGAGGGCGCCGAAGTGATCTACAACCTTGGTGCGGATGAGGTTGAGGTCAAACCGGGTGCCTTTGTGATCTATCAGGGTAGCCACGGCGACCGTGGTGCGCACCGCGCCGATATTATCCTGCCGGCCGCTGCCTATACCGAAGAAAACGGGTTGTTCGTCAACACCGAAGGCCGTCCGCAACTGGCACTGCGTGCCAGCTTCCCGCCGGGGCAAGCCAAGGAAAACTGGGCGATCCTGCGGGCGTTGTCGGCAGAATTGGATGCGACACTGCCATTCGACAGCATGGCGCAACTGCGTCAGGCGCTTGTGGCGGCGCACCCACATCTGGGTGATATTGATGAAGTGGCCGAGAATGAATGGTCTGCGCTGCCGGTCAAGAAACCCGGATCGGCTGATTTCCGCAATGCGGTGACCGACTTCTATCTGACAAACCCGATTGCCCGCGCGTCAACACTGATGGCAGAGCTGAGCGCGAACGCGAAGGCACGGAAATCTGCGCCACTGGCCGCAGAATAAGGACGACGACAATGGTTGAATTCTTTACCAACACCAACCTTGGCATCGTCCTTGTGATCTTGGGGCAGTGTCTGCTGGTGCTTGTGCCGCTTCTGGTCGCACTTGCGTTTCTGATGTATGCCGACCGTAAGGTCTGGGCTGCCGTCCAGATGCGCAAGGGGCCAAACATTGTGGGCCCGTTCGGCCTGTTGCAGTCCTTTGCCGACTTTCTGAAATATATCGTCAAGGAAATCGTCGTGCCTGCGGGTGCGGATAAGTTCGTTTTCTTCCTTGCCCCGCTGATCGCATTTGTTCTGTCGGTCATCGCCTGGTCCGTGATTCCTTTCAATGACGGCTGGGTGCTGGCGGATATCAACGTGGCGATCCTCTATATCTTCGCAATCGGCTCTTTGGAGGTCTACGGCGTCATCATGGGTGGCTGGGCCTCGAACTCGAAATATCCGTTCCTTGGCTCGCTGCGGTCAGCGGCGCAGATGATTTCCTATGAGGTCTCGATCGGTCTGATCATCGTCGGTGTGATCATCTCGGCGGGTTCCATGAACTTCGGCGATATCGTTGCCGCACAAGACGGCAACGCGGGCCTGTTCAACTGGTTCTGGGTTGCGCATTTCCCGATGCTCTTCCTGTTCTTTATCAGCGCGTTGGCCGAAACAAACCGTCCACCGTTTGACCTGCCCGAGGCTGAATCGGAACTCGTCGCGGGCTATCAGGTGGAATACTCCTCCACACCGTTCCTTTTGTTCATGATCGGTGAACTGATGGCGGTCGTGCTGATGTGCGCGCTGATCTCGCTCTTGTTCTTCGGGGGCTGGCTGTCGCCTGTACCGTTCCTGCCGGATGGTATCTTCTGGATGGTGCTGAAGATGGCGATGTGTTTCTTCATGTTCGCGATGGTCAAGGCCATCACCCCGCGCTACCGCTATGACCAATTGATGCGCATTGGCTGGAAGGTCTTCCTGCCACTGTCGCTGGGTTGGGTCGTGCTGGTGTCGTTCCTTGCAAAATTCGAAGTACTCGGCGGCTTCTGGGCACGCTGGGCTATGGGAGCATAAAATGACGCAAATGGATTATACCCGCGCCGCGAAATACTTCCTGCTTCAGGATTTCTGGGTCGGCTTCAAGCTAGGGATGAAGTACTTCTTCTCGCCCAAGGCCACGCTGAACTATCCGCACGAAAAGGGGCCGCTTTCCCCACGCTTCCGTGGTGAACACGCGCTGCGCCGCTATCCCAATGGCGAAGAACGCTGCATTGCATGTAAACTCTGCGAGGCCGTTTGCCCTGCGCAGGCGATCACGATTGACGCCGAACCACGCGATGACGGCAGCCGTCGCACGACGCGCTATGACATTGACATGACCAAATGCATCTATTGCGGTTTCTGTCAGGAAGCCTGTCCTGTGGATGCCATCGTGGAAGGTCCGAATTTCGAATTCAGCACCGAGACACGCGAAGAGCTCTATTACGACAAAGCCAAACTGCTTGAGAACGGCGACCGTTGGGAATCCGAGATTGCACGCAACCTCGAACTGGACGCGCCGTACAGATGACCGAACAGAACCCCTTTGAAGCCATGATGAAGATGGGCCAGGACTGGGCGAAAGCCATGAATCCGGCTCTGGAATCCTTCACGCCCAAAGGGTTTGAAAACCTTTGGCCCACCATGCCCAAGGAAACCATGGAGATGTTCTTTGGCAAGGGGATCAACCCTGATGGGCTGGACGCGAAAACGCGGCTGATGCTGACGCTTGCGGGGCTGACCGTGCTGGGCGCGCAGGCTGAGGCACAGATCCGACTGACCGTGCGCCATCTGGTCGAAGCAGGGGCCACAAAACAGGAAATCGCCGAAGTGATCGCCCAGATGGGCATGTTCGCAGGCGTGCCAGCCATGACCAAAGCGATGGAACTGGCAACCGAAGTCTTAGAAAAGGACGAAAGCGCATGACCGTCTTCGCGTTCATATTTTACCTCTTTGCCGTGACGACCGTTGCCGGTGGTCTGATGACCGTTGTGAGCCGCAATCCGGTACACTCGGTGTTGTGGCTGATCCTCGCGTTTCTGTCCTCTGCGGGGCTGTTCGTGACCTTGGGCGCGGAATTCGTGGCGATGTTGCTGATCATCGTCTACGTGGGCGCCGTCGCGGTGCTTTTCCTTTTCGTTGTGATGATGCTCGACATTGATTTCGCCGAACTGAAGGCGGAAATGACAAAATACCTGCCTTTGGCGCTGCTGATCGGTGTGGTGATCCTGATGCAACTGGCGCTGGCGCTGGGTGTTTGGGGCTTTGCTGACGGGGTTGAGGGCCGCATTGCGGCACCTGCGGGCGATCGGGACAACACCCGCGCGCTGGGTCTGCTGATCTATGACAAGTACATTCTTCTGTTCCAGCTTTCGGGCCTGATCCTGCTTGTGGCGATGATCGGGGCGATTGTGCTGACGCTGCGCCACCGTGTGGACATCAAGCGCCAGAACATCCTTGCGCAGATGTACCGTGATCCGGCCAAGGCGATGGAACTGAAAGACGTCAAGCCGGGGCAGGGTCTGTAAGCAGATATGCGGAAACTCGCCATCATACCCACGGCCATGATGATCTTCGCGACGTCAGCCAGCGCGCTGACGCTGGCGGAGTGTCGGCGGATCACGCATATCAGCCACGGCGGCGAATACGGTCATCGTGATCTGGGCGAGGGCCGTGTGATGTGGACGCATTGGTGGACGCAAGAGGGGTCCTACAAAGGGTGTGCTTTGGTGGAATGTGCGACGGGTGAAATGCTGTCGTTCCGCGCCGCAGAAGAAAACATGGGGCCCGAGAGCGCGTTTGACCGCACCGATGATGTCCGCGAGGTACTCGAGCGCCATCAATCCGGATCACGGGTCTTTGCGACCTTTGAACGGATTGCGGCGGATCTTGAATATATGACCCGTGATCTCGTGATCACGACCGAAACAACAGAAACATGCGCCTGTGCAGCGGCCTATCCGGAGCTGCGTGGCGATAAGACGGAATTTGTGCTGGCGGGATAAACCCGCGGCCGGACGACAACATGAGGTCCCGGATCAGGTCCGGGACTGCGAATAAAGACCGGGGCCAATGCCCTTTGAAGGAAGATGCGTATGATCGGACTTGAACATTATCTCACGGTGGCGGCCGCCCTGTTTGTCATTGGCATCTTCGGGCTGTTTTTGAACCGCAAGAACGTGATCATCCTGTTGATGAGCATCGAATTGATGCTGCTGGCGGTAAACATCAACCTTGTCGCCTTCTCCAGCTATCTGGGCGATCTGGTCGGTCAGGTCTTTACCCTGTTCGTGCTGACCGTTGCCGCCGCCGAGGCCGCGATCGGCCTTGCGATCCTTGTTTGTTTCTTCCGCAACCGCGGGACCATCGACGTTGAAGACGTCAACGTGATGAAGGGTTAAAACCAATGGAAACCATCATTCTCTTTGCGCCTCTGGTCGGTGCGCTGCTTTGCGGCTTTGGCTGGAAATTCATCGGTGAAAAGGCCGCACAGTGGACAGCGACCAGCATGTTGTTCCTGTCGGCCTTCCTGTCTTGGGTTGTTTTCCTGACGTTCGATGCCTCGGCACATGTGAACGGTAGCTATACCGTCAACCTGTTGCGCTGGATCGAAAGCGGCACGCTCTCGACCGATTGGGCGATCAAGATGGACCGTTTGACCGCGATCATGCTGATCGTGATCACGACCGTGTCCGCGCTCGTGCATCTTTATTCCTTCGGCTACATGGCCCATGACGAGAATTTCAAAGAAGGCGAGAGCTATCGTCCGCGTTTCTTTGCTTATTTGTCTTTCTTTACTTTCGCGATGTTGATGCTGGTGACAGCCGACAACCTTGTGCAGATGTTCTTTGGTTGGGAAGGCGTGGGTGTCGCGTCCTATCTTCTGATCGGTTTCTACTATAAAAAACCGACCGCCAATGCCGCTGCGATCAAGGCGTTCGTCGTCAACCGTGTGGGTGACTTCGGTTTCGCCTTGGGTATCTTTGCGCTTTATCTGGTGACCGACAGCATCAAGTTTGACGACATCTTTGCCGCGATTCCGGATTTGCAGGAACACACGATCACCTTCATGTGGCGTGACTGGAACACGCTGAACCTGATCGCGTTCCTGTTGTTTATCGGCGCGATGGGTAAATCGGCGCAGCTGTTTCTGCACACATGGCTGCCGGACGCGATGGAAGGCCCGACTCCTGTGTCCGCCCTGATCCACGCGGCGACCATGGTCACCGCTGGTGTCTTCCTCGTCTGCCGTATGTCGCCGCTGATGGAATATGCACCCACAGCAACCAGCTTTATTGTGTTTCTGGGCGCAACCACCGCGTTTTTCGCGGCGACCGTGGGTCTGGTGCAGAACGATATCAAACGGGTCATCGCCTATTCGACCTGTTCGCAGCTAGGCTATATGTTTGTGGCCGCAGGTCTGGGCGTCTACTCGGTTGCGATGTTCCACCTGCTGACACACGCGTTCTTCAAGGCGATGTTGTTCCTTGGGGCAGGCTCGGTGATCCACGCGATGCACCACGAACAGGACATGCGGAACTATGGCGGTCTGCGTCACAAGATCCCCAAGACCTTCTGGATGATGATGATCGGCACTTTGGCAATCACGGGTGTGGGTATTCCGCTGCTCTACGTGGGCTTCCCTGTTGGTTTCGCGGGCTTCGTGTCAAAAGATGCGATTATCGAGAGCGCCTATGCAGGCACCAATGGCGGCTATGCCTTCTGGATGCTGGTCGTGGCCGCGCTGATGACAAGTTTCTACAGCTGGCGCCTGATGTTCATGACATTCTACGGCACGCCACGCGGCGATGCGCATACCCATGACCATGCCCATGAAAGCCCGACCATCATGCTGGTGCCGCTCTATGTGCTGGCACTGGGGGCGATCTTCTCTGGCATGGTCTGGTACGGGTCATTCTTCAGTTCCAACGACAAGGTCGGCAAGTTCTTTGGCGTGCCTTACGCTGAAGCTTCCGAGCATGGCACCGAGGGTGACCATGGTGCAACCGATGATCACGCGGCAGAAGAGGGTGATCACGCCAAGGCCCATTACAACCTTGTCGGCGCGCCGGGTGAGGGCGCAATTCACAACAGCCCCGACAATCACGTGCTGAATGATGCGCATGAGGTCGCAAAATGGGTCAAGGTCGCACCGTTTATCGCGATGCTGGCCGGTCTGGCGCTGGCCTATCAGATGTATATCCGCCGTCCGGATTGGCCGGCCAAACTGGCCGCACAGCAGGCGCCGTTGTATCAGTTCTTGCTGAACAAATGGTACTTTGACGAGATCTACAATTTCATCTTTATCAAGCCCGCGCTGGCCTTGGGACGCTTGTTCTGGAAGCGCGGAGACACCGACACGATTGATGGCGGGATCAACGGGATTGCGATGGGGATTATCCCTTTCTTCACCCGTCTCGCTGGCCGCGCACAGTCCGGTTATATCTTTAGCTACGTATTTGCGATGGTGCTTGGCATTGCAGTGCTCCTCACCTGGATGACGCTCTTCGGGGGAGCGAACTAATGGGCAATATTCTTTCTCTCACAACGTTCCTGCCGCTTCTGGGGGCCGTCATTCTGGCGCTCTTCCTGCGCGGTGACGATGCGGACGCACAGCGCAATGCCAAATGGGTGGCGCTGGTCACGACCGTGGTGACGTTCATTTGCTCGCTGTTCATTCTGACGAACTTTGATCCCAACAATACCGGCTTCCAGATGGTCGAGACCCGCGACTGGCTCTTGGGGCTGCAATACAAGATGGGTGTCGATGGCATTTCGATCCTCTTTGTCATGCTGACCACCTTCCTGATGCCTTTGGTGATTGCGGCCTGCTGGAACGTCGAAACCCGCGTAAAGGAATACATGATCGCGTTCCTCGTGCTGGAAACGCTGATGTTGGGCGTCTTCCTCGCGCTTGATCTGGTGCTGTTCTACCTGTTCTTCGAGGCAGGTCTGATCCCGATGTTCCTGATTATCGGGATCTGGGGCGGCAAGAACCGGATTTATGCGTCCTTCAAGTTCTTCCTTTATACCTTCCTTGGCTCTGTGCTGATGCTGGTCGCGATGGTGGCGATGTTTGCCGACGCAGGTACGACCGATATTCCCACGCTGATGACCCACACCTTCGGGACCGAGAATTTCAGCGTTCTGGGTGTTCAGATCGTGGGCGGGATGCAGACGCTTTTGTGGTTGGCCTTCTTTGCCAGCTTCGCGGTCAAGATGCCCATGTGGCCTGTCCATACATGGCTACCTGACGCGCACGTGCAGGCGCCCACGGCGGGATCGGTCGTGCTGGCCGCGATCCTGTTGAAGATGGGTGGCTACGGGTTCCTGCGTTTCAGCCTGCCGATGTTCCCCGTCGGGTCCGAGGTGATGGGGCCGCTGGTGCTCTGGCTGTCCGCGATTGCGATTGTCTATACGTCGCTGGTCGCACTCGTGCAGGAAGATATGAAAAAGCTGATTGCCTATTCATCTGTTGCGCACATGGGGTACGTGACGATGGGGATCTTTGCGGTCAACCAGCAGGGGATTGACGGGGCGATCTTCCAGATGATCAGCCACGGGTTTATCTCGGGTGCGTTGTTCCTTTGCGTCGGCGTGATCTACGACCGGATGCACACCCGCGAGATTGACGCCTATGGCGGTCTGGTGAACCGGATGCCGGCCTATGCGCTGATCTTTATGTTCTTTACAATGGCGAACGTGGGTCTGCCGGGGACATCGGGCTTTGTTGGTGAATTCCTGACGTTGATGGGTATTTTCCAGGTCAACACATGGATCGCGGTCTTTGCGACATCCGGTGTGATCCTCTCTGCCGCCTATGCGCTGTGGCTCTACCGCCGTGTCGTGATGGGGGACCTGATCAAAGAGAGCCTGAAAACCATCTCTGACATGACCACACGCGAACGCGCGATCTTTGCGCCGCTGGTGGTGATGACCCTGCTTTTGGGTGTTTATCCCGCACTCGTTCTTGACATGATCGGCCCAAGCGTTGCGGCGCTGGTTGATAACTATGACACCGCGCTTGCGACCTTTGAGGCCGCAACGCAGTTTGCTTCGAATTAAGGAAAGCCCGTTATGATTGGTGCTGATATCCAAATCCTGATGCCCGAACTTGTGCTGGCGGTTTATGCCATGGGCGCATTGCTGGCGGCGGTTTATACCACCAAAGACGGCATGGCGCCGCTTCTGACCTGGGCCACCTCGGGTCTGTTTGTGCTGCTGGCGGTCTGGATCGGGATCAACGGGCAGGGCACGAACATTGCCTTTGGCGGTATGTTCGTGGATGATGGCTTTGCGCGGTTTGCCAAGGTGGTGATCCTGCTGTCCGCTGCTGCTGTGCTCTTGATGTCGGAAAGCTATATGCAGCGCCGTGGGTTGCTGCGGTTCGAGTATCCGGTACTCGTCGCTTTGGCTGTCGTGGGTATGATGGTCATGGTCAGCGCAGGCGATCTGATGGCGCTTTATATGGGCCTCGAATTGCAGTCACTGGCACTTTACGTGGTCGCATCGCTGCGGCGCGATAGCGTAAAATCGACCGAGGCGGGCCTGAAGTACTTTGTGCTGGGTGCGCTGTCGTCCGGTTTGCTGCTTTACGGTGCATCGCTGACATACGGTTTCGCAGGTACCACGCTCTTTGCGGGCATCATCGAAGCGACAGCGGATGAGCCATCTCTGGGTCTTCTCTTCGGTCTGGTCTTCCTGATTGCGGGCTTTGCGTTCAAGGTCTCGGCCGCACCCTTCCACATGTGGACGCCTGACGTGTACGAGGGCTCGCCCACACCGGTCACGGCGTTCTTCGCAACCGCGCCCAAAGTTGCCGCTATGGCGCTGTTCGCGCGCGTTGTGCATGACGCATTCGGCGGGATCGTGGGTGACTGGCAGCAGATCGTGGCGTTCCTGGCTGTAGTTTCCATGTTCCTTGGTGCGATTGCCGCGATTGGCCAGAAAGACATCAAACGCCTCATGGCCTATTCCTCGATCGCGCATATGGGCTTTGCCCTGATGGGGCTGGCTGCGGGCACTGCCTTTGGTGTGCAGGCCATGCTGATCTACATGGCCATCTATGTGACGATGAATATCGGCACCTTCGCGTTCATTCTATCGATGGAACGTGACGGGCGGCCCGTCACGAGCATTGATAGCCTCAAGATGTATTCCAAGCGTCAGCCACTGCGCGCGCTTGCGATGCTTGTCCTGCTCTTCAGCCTTGCGGGCGTGCCGCCCATGGTCGGTTTCTTTGGCAAGTTCTACGTGTTGCGCGCGGCCTATGATGGCGGGTTGGCATGGTTGGCTGTGGCCGGTGTGATCGCCTCTGTAATAGGTGCCTTTTACTATCTGCGGATCGTGTACTTCATGTACTTCGGGGAAGAGGGCGAAGCGCTGGACGGTAAGATCAACCCTGTTCTCTGGGGCTTCCTGATGGGATCTGCGGCGGTCATGCTGATCGGTGTCGTCAACCTCTTCGGCATCGAGCCGATCGCGGCGGCTGCCGCGGCGACGCTTGTCAACTAAGGGCACGGGACACGGGCCTTGGCCCGAGGGGTACGCCTGCGTCGTGCTGGACACTGTGGACAGCACGATGACCGAGGCAGCGCGACGGGCCCCCGATATCACCCGCCCGACATGGATCATGGCCAAGCATCAAACCGCAGCGCGGGGGCGGCGGGGCCGTGCGTGGATCGTGCCGGAAGGCAACCTGAACGCGACATTGATTTTCCGGCCCGAGGCGACACCGGCAGAGGCCGCAAAACGGTCTTTTCTGGCGGCAAACGCGCTCTATCAGGCGCTTTCGATTTACGTATCTGCCGACAAGCTTGCGCTCAAATGGCCCAATGATGTGCTTTTGTCAGGGGGCAAGGTGGCGGGGATCCTGCTGGAAAGTTCGGGAAGCGGTCCGTTCGTAAACTGGCTGTCGATCGGGATCGGGGTGAACCTCAAACATACGCCGGAAGGGATAGAGGGGGCTGCCTTTGCGCCCACCAGCCTTGCGGAGGCTGGCGGAGAGTTGGTGTCCCCGCAGGATTTCCTTGCGACCCTTGCCGATGCGTATGCCACGCAGGAAGCCAAGCTGATGCGCCTCGGATTTGACCGTATCCGTGATGAGTGGCTGTCCAAAGCCGCGCGTCTGGGTGAGGTCATAACTGCGCGGACTGGTCGCGAGGATGTGACAGGTATCTTTGACAGTATCGACCGTGACGGCAATCTGGTGCTGATCACAGGTACCGGGCCGCGTGCGATCCCGGCGGCCGATATATTCTTTTCATAAGGGAGGCGGCCCCATGCTCTTGGCCATCGACTGCGGCAATACAAATACTGTGTTTTCCATCTGGGACGGGGAAAAGTTTATCGCGACATGGCGCACCAGCACCGAATGGCAGCGCACGGCGGATCAATACTATGTCTGGCTGTCCACACTGATGCGGTTCCAGAATGTTGACGTGATGATTGACGAAGTGATCGTCAGTTCGACCGTGCCACGCGTGGTGTTCAATCTCCGGGTCTTTGCGGATCGCTATTATAATTGCCGCCCGCTGGTGGTCGGCAAGCCCGATTGCCTTTTGCCCACAGCACCGCGCGTTGATGCAGGCACCCAAGTCGGACCGGACCGGTTGGTCAATGCCGCCGGTGCCTTTGACAGGCACGGTGGCAACCTGATCGTGGTGGATTTCGGCACGGCGACGACCTTTGATGTTGTTGCCGAGGACGGCGCCTATGTGGGCGGCGTGATTGCACCGGGGGTCAACCTGTCGCTCGAAGCGCTGCATAATGCCGCCGCGGCCCTGCCGCATGTGGATATTACCCAGCCGCAACGTGTCATAGGGACCAATACTGTGGCCTGTATGCAATCCGGTGTCTTTTGGGGTTACATCGGGCTGGTGCGTGAGATATGCGCGCGGATCAAAGCAGAACGTGACGTGCCGATGCAAGTCATCGCCACGGGGGGCCTCGCTCCATTGTTCCAACAGGCAGAAGCCCTATTTGACGCGTTCGAAGACGATCTGACGATGCACGGCCTGACCGTCATACACAAATATAACAAGGACAACGCATGAGCGACCGCCTGATCTATCTACCCCTCGGAGGTGCCGGTGAAATCGGCATGAACGCCTATGTCTACGGCTATGGGCCTGCAGGCAAGGAGCGGCTGATCGTTGTCGATCTGGGCGTGACCTTTCCCGATATGGACGGCACACCCGGGGTGGATCTGATCCTGCCGGATATTTCCTGGCTGAAAGAGCGCAAGGGGCAGATCGAGGCGATCTTTATCACCCACGCGCATGAAGACCACGTCGGCGCGATTGGCCACTATTGGGAGCAATTGGGCGCCCCTGTCTATGCGCGCCCCTTCACCGCCAATATCGCGCGGCGCAAGCTGGAAGAACACGGGCATCCTGAAAACGTGGTCAGGGTCGTGGGGGTCTACCCCGAGATGATCAAATGTGGGCCGCTCACCGTTTCATACCTGCCGATCAGCCACTCGATCCCTGAAAGCGCGGGCCTGTTGATTGATACGCCAGAAGGCCGCGTTCTGCATTCGGGTGACTTCAAGATCGACGAAACCCCTGTGGTCGGTGATCCGTGGAACGAGTCGCTGTGGGAAGAGGTGTCAAAGGATGGCGTGAAGGCGCTGATCTGTGACAGTACCAACGTCTTCTCGCGTGATCCGGGCCGGTCAGAGGCCTCGATCGGCGACGCGATTTCCGGGATGATGAAAGAGGCGCAGGGGATGGTCGTGGCGACCACCTTTGCCTCCAATATTGCACGGTTGAAGACGCTGGCGATTGCCGCGCAAAAGGCGGACCGGTCGGTCGTTCTGCTGGGTCGTGCCATGCGGCGTATGGTCGAAGCCGCCACCGAAGTGGGCATTCTGAAAGGTTTCCCGCCTGTGGTGTCGCCCGAGGACGCGCTGCAGATGCCTCGTAACAACGTCATGTTGTTGGTCACCGGCAGCCAAGGTGAACGCCGCGCGGCCAGCGCGCAGCTTGCGCAGGGCAACTATATGGGGATCAAGTTGCAGGACGGCGATACGTTCCTGTTTTCCTCCAAAACGATCCCCGGTAATGAACGCGGCGTGATCCGCATCATGAACCAGCTCTCCGAGCTGGGAGTTGACGTGATCGACGATGCAGGCGGCAAGTACCATGTATCGGGCCACGCCAACCGCCCCGATCTGCTGCGTTTGCACCAGATCACCAAACCCCAGACCTTGATCCCGATGCATGGCGAACACCGTCATTTGCGTGAACATGTGAAGCTGGGTGCGGAAAGCGGACTGTCAGGAATTGTGGCGGTCAACGGGATGATGATTGATCTGTCGGGCAACCAACCGACTGTGGCCGAATATATCGACACGGGCCGGACCTATCTGGACGGGTCGGTACAGGTGGGTGCCATGGACGGCATCGTGCGCGACCGTATCCGCATGGCGATGAACGGGCATATGATTGTGACGCTGATCATTGACGAGAATGACGAACCATTGGGCGACCCTTGGGTGGAAATCATGGGGCTTGCCGAGACAGGGCGGAACAATGCTGCTTTGGTCGAGGTCGTTGAAGAAGACCTGAGCCAGTTTGTGAACCGCGCCAACGCCAAGACATTGCGCGACGAGGTGAAGCTGGAAAAAGAGCTCAAGACGATTGCGCGGCGGTCGGCACAAAGCGAGATTGGCAAAAAGCCCGAGGTGACCGTCATTGTGTCACGGTTGGGGTAGCGTCGGGGAGAACTCCGACCTACGAACGACGGAATGCGTTTGCAATTTTTCTAAGCTCTATTCTGCCGCCGCCGAACCTCATTAAAGCGGTGATGGCAATAAAGAATAATAGGAACGCACCGATACCTGTTCCGTTCATAAAGAACAAACTGAGTTCGGCTTCTCTTATGAGTTGTAGAATGTATTCCAAGACGGACTCCTCGCTATAAACGCGTCGTCGTCCTGCCCTGCCGTCCCAATTTTAGTTTGGGTGGCAAGAAGCTTGCAAGCTTTTTTCCTGTGGGTAAGGTCGGAAAACTTTCCTAAACTCTTATTTTTACAGTGAAAATAGTCCGCAACATGTTGATTTAGGGCGGTTCTTTTTGCAGAATTGTGGAAAAGAATTTTGTCGCAGTGAAGTCTAACTAACTGAATTGTTCGCAGCTCTCGCGAGATAGGCTACATTCCGAAAAATAATACATCCACCATTCGGTCACAGTTTTGACGACTTGCTTTGATCATCATCACCTCATGGGGCAAAACCAATGAGGTGAGTGACAATGAAACATAAATCCATTCCTCTGCTTGTTGTGGCGGTGACACTGTCCGGCTGTATGATGACGGACCCGTCCAGCCATCTGATTGGACGCCAGGGCGCCAATGATGTCTATGAGTTCAGCATGACGCGCTATGCCGATCCGCTTGGCGCAGAGGCCTACTACCAACAACGCAACAACTATGCGGCCCGCCTCTGCCCGCAGGGTTACCGGATCATAAATGAGCGGGAAGGGGTGACGATCAGACCTGCCGGTGACCGGCTGTTGTCTGAAAACCGTATCCAGATTGCCTGTCCTGCGTAAGGTCGCCCAAACAAAAGCGGATGTTCCCGCTTAAGGAACATCCGCTTCAAGAGGGCTGGCTAAGTGGCGCTAGTTCTTGGCCCGCTCGGCAAAGCTGAGCGCGATAAACGCTGGCGTATCCTCACCCATGCCTACGATTTTCGGGCCGGTGTCGCGGCGGTCGTTGCCGCGCCCGCGCCCGCCGCGTGAACGGTCTTCGCGTGGCTTTTGCTCATGTGCCGCGGCCTCTTCCTTCGCTTCAACGACCTTGGGCTCTTGCGCCTTTGGGGTCTCTGTCTTTGGCTCCGGCTTGCGGCGGCTACGTGTCCGCTTGGGCTTTTCTTCGGTCGTCTCGCCGGCAGCCTCGGCTGGTGCGGGTGTCGGCGTTGCTTTGCCGCCGGGCACGTCCAGGCGCGGGATTGGCTGGTTCACGAGACGTTCCACGTCTTCGAGGTTCTTCTCGTCGCGTGGAATACAGATCATGATCGCAGTGCCGGTGCGGCCCGCACGACCGGTGCGGCCGATACGGTGGACGTAATCCTCGGCATGGCTGGGCACGTCGAAATTGAAAACATGCGTGACGGCCGGAATATCCAGGCCACGCGCGGCCACATCAGAGGCCACAAGAATCCGCAGATCATTGTCGCGGAATTTATCAAGTGTCTTGGTCCGGTGGCTTTGGTCCAGATCGCCGTGGATCGGGGCCGCCTGATAGCCGTGTTTGTTCAGCGACTTCGCCACGATATCCACGTCGGATTTGCGGTTGCAAAAGATGATTGCGTTGGTGCAGGCATCGCCTTCGGCATCAATCAGCTTGCGTAGCAGCTCACGCTTTTCCGCAGGTTCTTTGGGCTTGGAGGACCCTTTGAACATCACAACACCTTGCTTGATGTTGACGTTCGTGGTCGCCGCGCGGGCGACTTCGATCTTGGCGGGGTTTGACAGGAACGTGTTGGTGATCCGCTCGATCTCGGGGGCCATCGTCGCGCTGAAGAACAGGGTCTGGCGGGTGAACGGCGTGCGTTTGAAGATTTCCTCGATATCGGGGATGAACCCCATGTCGAGCATCCGGTCAGCCTCATCCACAACCATGATCTTGACGTCTGTGAGGATCAGTTTGCCGCGCTCGAGGTGGTCGAGCAGGCGGCCAGGGGTGGCGATCAACACATCGACGCCTTTGTCGATGATGGCGTCCTGATCCTTAAAGCTCGTGCCGCCAATCAGCAGGGCGCGCGACAGCTTCGTATATTTGGCGTAGGCGTCGAAATTCTCGGCCACTTGCGCGGCGAGTTCCCGCGTTGGCGCCAGAACAAGGCTGCGCGGCATCCGTGCACGCGCACGTCCACGGCCCAGAAGCGTGATCATCGGCAGGGTGAATGCGGCGGTTTTGCCTGTGCCGGTCTGGGCAATGCCCAAGACATCACGGCCTTCAAGGGCGGGGGCAATCGCGCCGGCCTGAATAGGGGTAGGGGTGTCATAGCCGGTTTCGGCAATCGCTTTGAGAACCTTGGGGGCAAGGTTCAAATCAGAAAACTTGGTCATATACGTCCTTTAGATGCGGTTTCGGTCCGCATGTTGTGAAAGGACGCAATTCTCCGAGCGTCCCGCGTCGTAGGCCCTCGCGAGCCGTGAGGATGCGATAGCGGAAATGCCCGTTACCGTCAAGCTGAGCGCACAAACCGCCTGCGTTCAAGGGGATTTCGTGGCTTTTTCGCGCATTAGGGCAAAGCGGCGGAAGACGGTACCATCATCACTGTTGAGGATATCAAGCAAATGTCGTGTCAGCTTTCCGGTTGCTGGTGCATGTTCGGCGTCGCGCCAGAGGGGGGCCAGCAGATGGGCTTCCAGATCACCTTTCAGGACTGAAAAGTCCGTCATCCCCATGGGCAGGGGGGATTTGTTGCGATCTTGCGTTCGAAACGGCGTTTGCGGCGGGTGGCCGGAGAATGCACGCTCGGCTTCATAGATTTTCATCAGCGAAAACAGGATGTTCATGCGCGCGGCCAGATTGCGGTCTGCCTCGGTCTCCCCGTGCTCTGCAAAAGTGATGACGGCAGAAATCAGCCAACGGGTGGGCAGAGTGGCGAGCAACCACGCCTCCTGCTCGGCCCAGAGCCGCCGGAACAGTGCATGCGCGCTTGCAGGGTAAGTGTGTTTGCGCAGATGGGACACCAGAAGCCCGTGCAGCAAGGCCAATTCGCAGTGCCCCTGCAATTCGCCCAGCAGCATATGGCGCTTCTTCTCGACACGGCTGAGGCCCTCGGGCCGGGGCATGATCGGGGGCGGCAAGGGCAGGGCCTTGAGCGCTTCGAAATCAACGTCCAATGGCGGGAGGTCCGCGCCCGTCAAGAGCGCACGACGTTTTTGGTATTGGGGCATCAGGCCGCCGATCCCGCCGGGGAATGTTTGGCTTCTGTCGTTCAACCGCTACTCCCTAAACCATCATCTCTTTTGTCGCGGTCAGGTTGATTTCGGGGTAATCACGCCCGACGCGGTCAATGTCCCATTGCAGGCGCGTCAGATAGACTGTGTCGCCGTCATTGTCCGTCGCGATGTGCTGTTTGTTGGCGGCCACGAATTTGTCCACGGCTGTCTGATCGCCTGCCACCCAGCGGGCCGAGGTGAATTGTGAGGGCTCGAACCGGACGGGCAGCCCGTACTCGAGCTCGATCCGGCTGGCCAGCACCTCGAATTGCAGCGCACCCACAACGCCCACGATAAAGCCCGACCCGAAGGTCGGTTTGAACACTTTGGCGGCCCCTTCCTCGGCAAACTGCATCAGGGCCTTTTCAAGGTGTTTGGCCTTCATCGGATCGCCCGCGCGGCAGGTTTGCAAAAGTTCCGGCGCAAAGGACGGGATGCCCGAGACGCGGATCGCCTCGCCCTCAGTCAGCGTATCGCCAATGCGCAGCTGGCCGTGGTTGGGAATACCGATGATATCACCGGCCCATGCCTCTTCTGCCAGTTCGCGGTCAGCGGCGAGGAACAGCACAGGGTTTGTGATGGCCATCTGCTTTTTGCTGCGCACATGGGTCAGTTTCATGCCGCGTTCGAAATGTCCTGACGCGAGTCGCACAAAGGCCACGCGGTCGCGGTGTTTGGGGTCCATGTTGGCCTGCACCTTGAACACGAAACCTGCAACCTTGCTTTCCTCGGGCGCGATGTTGCGGGGCTGGGCGGATTGGATTTGCGGCTCCGGCCCATAGGTGGCCAGACCGTCCATCAATTCCTTGACCCCGAAGGAATTCATGGCAGAGCCGAACCAGATCGGAGTCATTGAGCCATTCAAGAGGGCCTCTGGGTCGAGCGGTGGCAAGAGTTCCTTTGCCATCTCGATCTCTTCAAGGAATTTTTCGAGCAGATGCGCAGGGACGTGCTCGGCCAGCTTGGGATCATCGAGACCTGAAATCTGGATGCTTTCGGCAACCTTGTTGCGGTCGGCGCGGTCCATCAATTCCAGCTTGTCGCGCAGAATATCATAGCAGCCGATGAATTCGCGCCCTACACCGATGGGCCATGAGGCCGGTGTGACGTCAATTGCAAGGTTTTCTTGGATTTCGTCAATAATATCGAAGGTATCGCGGCTTTCGCGGTCCATTTTGTTGCAAAAGGTCAAGATGGGAAGGTCGCGCAAACGGCAGACTTCAAAGAGTTTCTGGGTCTGGCTTTCCACACCCTTGGCTCCGTCGATCACCATCACGGCGGCATCGACCGCAGTCAGCGTGCGATAGGTATCTTCGGAAAAATCCGAGTGACCCGGTGTGTCAACGAGATTGAAGCGGTACTTTTCAAAGTCGAACGACATGGCAGAGGCGGACACAGAGATGCCCCGGTCCTTTTCCATCTGCATAAAGTCCGACCGCGTCCGCCGTGCTTCGCCTTTGGCGCGCACCTGTCCCGCCATCTGGATGGCGCCACCATAAAGGAGGAACTTTTCCGTCAGCGTCGTCTTGCCCGCGTCGGGGTGCGAGATGATCGCAAAGGTCCGGCGGCGGGCGATTTCAGGGGGAAGGTCAGGGCGATTTGTCATGCATGACGCTTTATGCGTTCGGGCTGGAAAGGGCAATCGGGACAGTGCGCTTAACCAAAGATTTGGTTTTCATGGCTATCACCGCGGGCAAGGGGGCTGCAATGAAACACTATGCATGTGCCGTCTGTCTGGTGGCTGGTGTTGCGGCCTGCGGCGGGGGCGGCGGAGGCGGAGGCGGCAGCGGGATTGATCCCCGCCTTGCGCGGCTGGACATTTATGAGGGACAGAAATTGCGGGTTCTTGGTGATCCCGAGGCGGGTGTCCTTGGTATGGCTGTGACGGCCGATGAAAACATCCCCGCGTCCGGCTCCATGTCCCTGAGCGGCTTTGCAACGATGCGGGTCGAGACGGGCAGTCAGCCGCTCATCCTGTTCGGGGATGCGGATATGCAGATAGATTTTGACACCAGTGTGGCCCAAGGAGCGGTAAGCAGTGTTTTCGGGGGCAGTTCTGACGCCGATATCGCGGATTACGCCGGAACCATTGATCTGCAAAGCAACGCTGTCGGGCAGGATATGCCGCTGGGTTATGCGGGCGCACTGAGCGGCGGGGGGCAAACACTGGGTTTTGCGGGGGAAATGACAGGGGTTTTGCTGGGCAATCCCGCGTCTGCCTTTGCGGGCGGTGATCTGGAGGCGCAGGTCGATCACAACGGAACGCCACGGGAGGGGACGATTGTCATCGTGCTTGAAGAGAACGGGCTCTGATAGTGGCGGGGGCCTACCGCGTTGATGCCTTGCGCAGCAAAGACACCGCTTTTTGTGCAGGAATTAGGCTGTTTTGCACTTCGTAATCCAGATGCGGCCGGTGCGCGTGATCGGGGGACGAGACGCCGGCCGGCAGACCATGGCGTGTTTGCGCGCTGATCAGATGCGATTCTGCGGCAATCCCTTCGGCGTAGATGATGTGATGGTCATCAAAGATGAGCTGGAAGTAATCCACGAAACCGCCACGCCGCCGCAACACGGTTGTGTGATCCACCAGATGCCGCGCCTTGATCAGAATTTCGGGGCGTCCTGCACCGAGCTGGTCTTCGCGCTGGTAAATGAACAGACGGTGGTCGGGACGCACTACCAGATCGGCTTCGTTGTGCAATGCGCCCTTGGTGATCACAACCGGTGCAAAACTGCCCGAGGCACGCATTGTGGCCTGCCCGATATGGCGGATCGGCTGTTTGCCTGCGTCGCGGGTCAGGACCATATCTCCGATGCTCAGCGTTTCGATCGGGCGCATCTGTCCGTCGCTCATGGTGATGCGTGTGCCGCGGGCAAAGGATCCGCTGGCGGCTTCGGCAAAGCGGCGGGTGGCTGTGTGACGCTCCAGACCGACGAGGCGATAATCAACAGCGGGCTGCAATTCTCCCAATGGCAGCAGGAAAATATCTGCGACGCTGTCATCTTCGACTTCGACCAGAACAAGGGCTTCATGCGTGTCCCCGTCAGGGGCCATAAGCGTCAGGCAGCAGTCCAGATGCACGATATTGCCTTGCGTATCGGCGCGGTGCAGCCCTTTGCCATCCGCAATCAGCTCAAGCGGTGTCAGCCCTTCCTTGGCATCAATCTGGTAGACATCGTCCATCACCAGTTCATCGGCGAATGACAGCGTCTCGCCCTTGGCCACGCCATCGCTGGCGATCACGTTGGTCGCAGGATAGATATCAACAGTAATGGGACGCTGGCTCATGGCGACTGGAGTTACACCGGCTTTGGCCTCAGGCCAAGCATGAACGCCGCGTTGCGCGTTTCGTTTGCCGAAGCGGGGCGGCAGTGCTAGATCGTCCACAATCAATGGAGAAGGGAACGACACGATGGATCTTGGGATCAAAGGCAAGCGTGCGCTGGTATGTGCATCATCAAAGGGTTTGGGGCGTGGATGCGCCGAGGCTTTGGCCGAGGCAGGCGTCAATCTTGTTATGAACGCCCGCGGTGCTGAGGCGCTTGAGGCGGCAGCGGCAGATATCCGCAGCAAGTATGGCGTTGATGTTGTGACCGTGGCTGCAGATGTGTCCACTCAGGAAGGCCGTGACGCATTGCTCAAAGAGGCTGAAGGTGTTGATATTCTGGTCAATAATGCCGGTGGCCCGCCTCCTGGTATCTGGTCTGACTGGGATCGCGATGATTTTATTGCAGCGCTTGATGCCAACATGCTGGCCCCGATTGCGTTGATGAAAGCGCTGATGCCTGGGATGATCGAGAAGGGCTGGGGCCGCGTCGTGAACATCACCTCGGGATCTGTGAAGGCGCCGATCCCGCAGTTGGGTCTGTCAAACTCTGCCCGTGCCGGTTTGACCGGCTATGCCGCTGGCACAGCGCGTCAGGTGGCCCAGTTCGGCGTCAACATCAACAATATGCTGCCCGGTATTCACGCCACGGATCGGGCGGTCAGCCTTGATACCGGTGTTGCCAAAGCGCAAGGCATTGATTTGGCCGCAGCAACCGCCCAGCGTCAGGCAACAATTCCTGCCCGCCGCTACGGGACAGCCGAAGAATTCGGCGCGATGTGTGCTTTCCTTTGTTCCAACCATGCGGGCTTTATCGTGGGCCAGAATATCGTTCTGGACGGCGGCGCGATCAACGCAACCATTTAGGAAACCCGGGACGCGATGGATTTTAGCACAGATTATGCCGGTCGCGTCACGGCGATCGCCGATTTATTCGCGGCGGTGTTTACTGCTTCGGAAGGGGCCGCAGAAGGGGCCGTGATCGGCCAGCTTGCGTCAGAAATGTTGACGCCCGGGGGCGCAGAGGGCTTGCTGGTCTGTCTTGCGATTGATGGAAATGAACTGGCAGGGGCGGTCATGTTTTCGCCTCTGCACTACCGTGATGATCCGACTAAGGTGGCCCTGCTGTCGCCTATGGCGATCGCGACCGCGCATCACGGTAAGGGGCTTGGGCAGAGTTTGATCCGATACGGCCTGGAGCAGCTTCGCGCGCGCAATTTTGCGGAGGTCCTGACTAATGGTGACATCAACTTCTATGCCAAGACCGGATTTGAACCTGTGACGCAGGCGCAGGCGCAGGCACCGTTTCCTTTACAGTACCCCCAAGGCTGGCTGGGACGGTCGCTGACAGATGCGCCTTTCACGGCGTTGCACGGGCCCTCGACCTGCGCTCACGCCCTCAGCAAGCCTGAATACTGGTAGCGATCCGGCTCGGCGTCTTGCCCTGCAGCAAAACTGTTGTTAGGTGCGCTATACCCAATAGTTTCCGTCAGGGATAACGCCCCCTATGCCAGCCCCCCGCCTTGAGATCAGCCATATCGTCAAAGACTTCGGCGGGCGCCGTGTCGTCGATGACGTGAGCCTGACAGTGATGCCGGGGCAGGTGACCTGTTTGCTGGGCCCGTCGGGATGCGGTAAATCCACGACTTTGCGGATTATCGCGGGGGTGGAAAAGCAAAGCAGCGGGACGATCCTTGTTGATGGCAAGCTGGTTTGTGACGGCGATGTCTCGCTGCCGCCCGAGGAGCGCCATATCGGGCTGATGTTTCAGGATTTTGCGCTGTTTCCACATCTGACAGTCGGGCAAAACGTGGCCTTCGGGCTGAAAGGCCGCAAGGCGACCGACCGCGTGCATGAATTATTGGCCAAGGTCGGCATGTCTGCCTATATCGACGATTATCCCCATCAGCTTTCGGGCGGTGAGCAGCAGCGCATCGCACTGGCCCGTGCACTCGCACCGCGCCCACGCATCATGCTGATGGACGAGCCGTTTTCCGGACTTGATGACCGTCTGCGTGATGATATCCGCGATGAAACGCTGGAAGTGCTCAAAAGCGAAGGCACCGCGGTTTTGCTGGTCACCCACGAGCCGGGCGAGGCGATGCGCATGGCCGATGAGATCGCCCTCATGCGCAACGGCAAGATTGTGCAGCGCGGTGCACCCTATAACATCTACAACACGCCGAAAGATAAAGCAGCCGCTGCATTTTTCAGTGATATCAATGTTCTGAAGGGCAAGGTTCAGGGTGCGCTGACAGACACACCTTTTGGCCAGTTCCTTGCTCCCGGTGTGCCGGACGGGACCGAGGTGGATATCGTCATTCGCCCCCAGCACCTGAAGATCGACTTTGATCGTGGCGGGCGCGGCCCGAATCCGACGCCCGAAGACGGCACCGCCGCACGCGGTGTTGTCGAACGCGCGCGGTTCATGGGGGCCTCCAGCCTTGTTGAATTCCGGATGGATTTTGATGGCTCGATCCTGAAGGCCGTGGTGCCGTCGGTGTTCCTGCCCAAACCCGGTATGCCGCTTTGGCTGATGATCCGCCGCGACCGGTGTTTTGTGTTTCCGCGCACAGGTAACTGACGCGTCAAAAAATGTCCTTACAGCACGCCTGTAGATCGGCCATAGTTCCCTTGTGCATCACGCAATGAGGGGACGGGATATGGCAAATCATGGCTATGAGGGCGGGCGGTTGAACCTGCCATTTGTAGGCATCTGCACCTTTGGCAAATACCCCTATGTGTCCGATTGGGACGCGATTGACGCCGATGTTGCGGTGATGGGTGCGCCCTTTGATTTCGGAACCCAGTGGCGGTCGGGCGCGCGCATGGGGCCGCGCGCGATCCGCGAGGCCTCGACCCTGTTTTCCTTCGGCCATGCGGGGGCCTATGACCACGAGGATGATGTGACCTATCTTGACCCTGCCGAGGTCACGATCGTCGATATTGGCGATGCGGATATCGTGCATACCGACACGGTGCAGAGCCATGCGAATATCGAATTCGGTGTGCGCAAAATCCTGGCGGCGGGTGCAATCCCCGTTGTGCTGGGCGGCGATCATTCAGTGAATATCCCTTGCATCAACGCCTTTGATGACCAAGGTCCGATCCATGTGGTCCAGATTGATGCGCATCTTGATTTTGTCGATGAACGTCATGGTGTGCGGTTCGGCCATGGCAATCCCATGCGCCGTGCCGCCGAAAAGAACTATGTCACAGGCCTCAGCCAAATCGGTATTCGCAACGTCTCCTCCACCGCCAAGGACGGCTATGTCGATGCGCGCAACATGGGGTCGGATATCCAGTCGGTGCGCCAGTTCCGCGCGATGGGCGTAGATGCGATGCTGGACCGTATTCCTGCGGGTGTGCAGTACTATGTGACTGTCGATATCGACGCCTTTGATCCGTCAATCGCCCCTGGAACAGGCACGCCAAGCCACGGCGGGTTCATCTATTACGAAGTGCTTGAATTGCTCGCGGGACTGGCAAAGCGTGGCAATATCGTCGGGCTCGATCTGGTGGAAGTGGCCCCTGATTACGATCATAGCGGGTCCACATCGACGCTAGCAGCGCAGTTGCTGATGAATGTGATCGGACGGATATTGCACGCCAGAACAAGCTAGGATTTCAGACGTGCTGCCCGCCCACCGCGCCGTTTCGTGATCTGGCCTGCCCGTGTGGGCAGTTCGGCCATGATTTCGGCGCGGACTTCGGGCGTCATCCGTGACCATGCGCCGATTTCGTCGATGCTGCGCAGGCAGCCTGTGCACAGGCGGCTTTTCGGCTCAATCACGCAGATCTTGATGCAGGGGCTTTCGATCTCGGCGCGGGACCAGATGTGATCGGTGTTTTCGGGTTTGCTCACGAATCGTCCCTCAGGTTGCGCATGCGGTCTAACATGCCTTGAAGGATATAGCTTGCGGCAACATGGTCGATCACCTCTGCGCGACGTTTGCGTGACGTATCCGCCTCAATGAGCGCGCGTTCGGCGGCGACGGTGGACAGCCGTTCATCCCAGAAGGTTATCGGCAGGGGGGTCAGTCTTGACAGGTTGCGGGCAAAGGCGCGGGTGGCCTGGGCGCGGGGGCCTTCGCTGCCGTCCATGTTGCGCGGCAGGCCCAGCACGATCCCCTGCACCATGCGGTGTGTTGTCAGTTCCAGAAGTTTCGCTGCATCAACGCCGAATTTCTTGCGTTTGATCGTGGTCACCGGGGTCGCCACCGATTGCAACACGTCCGACACTGCCACACCGATAGTCACCGTCCCCAGATCAAGCCCGGCAAGCGCGCCATGGGGCGGGATCACGCGCAGGAATTCTTCGGGGGTCTCTAAGATCATTCTTCCAAGACGCCCGCATCGCGGGCGGCATTGGTCAAGATTTCCATCCCGCGCATGCTGCTGACAAAGACCTGCTGTGCTTCGGTCCAGACAGTGCGCGCAGCATCAAGATTACCCAGCACGCCATAGGCGCGGATCAGGCGCGCCCAGTCTTCGGCGGGGCCACCTTCGGTGGCAAGCCGGTCGGCAAGACCCGCGACCATGCCGCCAATCATGGCCTGACGGTCTTCCTCGGACATATCCTGTGCCGCATCCATTTGTTCAAATGACGGGCCGCGCGCCTCGGGGAGGGCGTATTCGACCCCCGCGCGGAAGGCTGCATCGCCAACCTGCGCACGGGCACTGGCGACGTGGAAATTCGCAGGATCGCCGTTCTCGATAATCTCGCGCCACAGGCGCAGGGCCAGATCGGGGCGGTCTGTCTGGTTATAGAGCGACCCCAGATAATACCGCGCCGCAATATTGCCGGGGTTGCTATCAAGGATATCGCCGATCAGCTCTTCTGCCTCGGGCGAGACAAACCCGCCGGCCGCGACGACCTTGAGATCAAGCAGGCGTTGCAGATCAAGGGTTTCGGCGGCATCTCCTTTGATAGCGACGACCTGTTCCTGCGCGGCGGCGGCGCCCGCATAGTTGCGCAATTCGACCTCGGCCATGGCCAGCCGCGACCATGCTTCAAGATCATCAGGGCGGGTTGGGGCAATCACGCGCAACTGTTCGACTGCCGCGCGGTACTCATCAGGGACATCGGGGGCGGGCGGCGGTACAGGGGCTGCGGCCTCTAACGCGGCCTGCGAGGGGCGGTTTGCGCGCATCTCTTCGCTGGCGGCAAGGCGCGACTGTAGCGGCATATCGGGATAACCGGGTGCGCCGATCATCCAGTAGGTGCCAAAGCCCACGCCCAGCATCAGCACAACAATCGCCGCAGGCAGCCAGCGGTTGGGTTTGCTGGCCGCTGTCGGTTTCACGGCAGCGTTGCTTGCAGCAAGCAGGCGGCGGGCCACTTCGGTGCGGGCACGCTCGGCCTCTTCGGGTTCCAGCAACTGACGTTCCAGATCGCGGTCGATCTCTTCCAGCTGGGCACGGTAAATGGCGATATCGGGGTTGTCGTCGCCGATCTCTTTGGGCCGCACCAGAGGCGTGACCATCAGCGCCGTCACAGCCAGCGTCAAAACAGCGCAAACAATCCAGAAAATCATGTGTTTCTCGTCCTTTTCGTTGCGGCTGACATAACCACCCGAGGCGGGCATGAAAAGGGGCTGTGACCCTATGCCGTTTCCAGTGGCGGCACGCATGTCGTAAATAGCAATCTATGCGCCGCTGATAGTATCCTCTTGGACAGGCGCAGGGTCCAGATAGTATGCAACAGCAGTGCCGCCCGAGACAGAGGATTCTGGACCCTGATGAAACGCTATTCCGCCTTTGCAGTTGCCAAAGAAGCCATGCGCCAACACACCGGTTGGGACCGCGCCTGGGCCAAACGCGCGCCCAAAAAGAAATACGACGTGATTATCGTGGGTGCGGGCGGGCATGGTCTGGCCACGGCCTATTACCTAGGCAAGAACTTTGGGATCACCAATGTGGCCATTCTTGAAAAAGGCTGGCTGGGTGGCGGGAATACGGGCCGGAATACGACGATTATCCGCTCGAACTACCTGCAGGATCCTTCTGCGGCGATCTATGAAAAGTCGCGTTCTCTCTATGAGACGATGAGCCAGGACCTCAACTACAACGTCATGTTCAGCCCGCGCGGCGTGATCATGCTGGCCCAGACCCAGCATGAGGTGCGCGGCTATAAACGCACCGCCCATGCCAATGCGCTGCAAGGGGTGACGACCGAATGGATTGATGCGGCCCGCGTCAAGGAACTCTGCCCGATCATGAATATCGACGGGCCGCGCTATCCGGTGCTTGGCGGTTTGTGGCAGGCGCGTGGCGGTACTGCGCGCCACGATGCGGTGGCCTGGGGCTATGCGCGGGCCTGTTCCGATATGGGCATGGACGTGATCCAGCAATGCGAAGTCAAAGCGGTGCGTCAGGAGAACGGCAAGGTTGTGGGCGTAGATACCACCCAAGGGCCGATTGATTGCGACAAGCTGGGGATGGTTGTGGCAGGGCATTCCGGTGTGCTGGCACAAATGGCAGGGTTCCGTCTGCCGATTGAAAGTGTCGCGCTGCAGGCACTGGTGTCAGAGCCGATCAAGCCCTGCATGGATGTGGTTGTGATGGCCAACACCGTCCACGGCTATATGAGCCAGTCCGACAAGGGCGAAATGGTCATTGGCGGCGGCACCGACGGCTATAACAACTACACCCAGCGCGGATCGTTCCACCATATCGAGGAAACTGTGCGCGCCCTGGTCGAGACCTTCCCGATGATTGCACGTTTGAAAATGCTGCGCCAATGGGGCGGGATCGTGGATGTGACGGGCGACCGCTCGCCCATCCTGTCGAAAACCCCTGTTGAGGGCGTCTTCGTCAACTGCGGCTGGGGCACCGGCGGGTTCAAGGCGATCCCGGGGTCCGGATGGGCCATGGCCGAGTTGATGGCCAAAGGACAATCACCGCTGACCGACGAGTTCAGCATGTTCCGCTTCCGCGAGGGCAAGTTCATTGATGAAAGCGTGGCAGCAGGGGTGGCGCATTGATGTTCAGCACAGTCCAGCCAGACCGCGTCTGCGCGTCACTAATCAAACCTATCCTCGTCATCTTCGGACAGTCCACCACGCAACCCGTCGATGACCACAAAGATTATGGCCGTCGAGAGGATTCCCCCTATGACAATCAGCAAAAGTTCCATGAGATGAGCCTAGCATCAGGCCACCCCACTGCGACCCCTGCGGGCCGTGGCTGTGCGATATCGGCGGAATTAGTGCCTGTTCGCGCAAATGCGTGGGGGATTTTCGCTCATATCCCTTTCGTTCTGAACGCATCGCGTTTCCCAAATACCGAGGTTCAACCATGCTGACCCTGCATTGCCCTTATTGCGGCGTCGATGCCGATGAGACTGATTTGCACGCGGGTGGCGAAGCCCATCTCAAGCGCGAAGGACCCGGCGCATCGGATGTGGACTTCGAGGATTACCTCTTTATGCGCGAGAACCCAAAAGGCGTGCATTTCGAACGCTGGCGCCATGCCTATGGCTGCGGCAAATGGTTTCTGGCCGCGCGCTGCACCAACACATTGCAGGTCTTCGGCACCTATCCGGCCCAGACGCTTGAGCCACCACAAGAGATAAAAGACAAGATTTCGGCCGCGCGTCCCGGTTGGTCTTGGGGGAATTTGACATGAGCACCCGTCTGGCCGGTCAGGGCCGTTTGATCAACAAAAACAAGGCTGTGTCATTCACGTTTAATGGCAAGCACTTGCACGGGTTTGAAGGTGACACGCTGGCATCGGCGTTGCTCGCCAATGACCAGATGCTGGTGGGGCGGTCGTTCAAATACCACCGTCCGCGCGGCGTTGTGGCCTCGGGCGCGGAAGAGCCCAATGGCCTCGTGAACCTTGGCAAAGGTGCGCAGTTCGAACCCAATGCGCGGGTGACGACTACCGAACTCTTCGAGGGGCTGACGGCGCAGTCGCAAAACCACTGGCCGAGCCTCGAATTCGATGTGGGTGCGATCAACACGCATCTGTCGCGGTTCCTGCCTGCGGGTTTCTACTACAAGATGTTCATGTATCCGCAGTCGTTCTGGAAGCATGTTTACGAGCCCATCATCCGCAAATCGGCGGGTCTGGGCAAAGCCCCGAAAGACCGTGATCAGGATACATACGAGCATTTCAACTGTCATGTGGACGTGCTGGTTGTGGGTGGCGGCATTGCCGGTCTTGCGGCCGCACATGCCGCAGGCGCGCGCGGTGCGCGGGTGTTGCTGGTCGAACAGACCGCCGATTGGGGCGGGCGTGCGGTGGTTGATACGCCGACCATTGATGCCATGCCTGCACAGGACTGGATTGATGCCACGGTCAAAGCACTTGAAGCCATGCCAAACGTTGACCTGCGCCTGCGCTGTATGGGGGCAGGGGTCTATGACCACGGCTATACGCTGGCCTATGAACGCCTGACCGATCACGCGCCCGATACCGAAGGTCCGCGCCATCGTCTGTGGCGGATCCGTGCCAAGCAGATTGTGACCGCGACCGGTGCGATCGAGCGGCCTTTGTCTTTTGCTGCCAATGACTTGCCCGGTGTGATGCTGGCCTCGGCTGTGCGCGACTATGCGGTGAATTTTGGCGTCTCCATTGGCGACCGGACCGTGGTCGTGACCAATAACGACGATGCATACCGCACGGCAATTGTGCTGAAAGAGGCGGGCCTTGATGTGCCCGTGATCGTTGACGCGCGGGCCGAAGCCGAGGGTGAGCTGATCGACCGCGCCCGCGCGCTGGGGATCCGCATCGAGATGGGCAAGGGGATTGCCAAGGTCAAAGGCGGCAAGCGTGTGACCGGTGTCGCACTTTGTGCGCAGGCCGGTGAAGGCGGGGTCCTTGAGGAGATCGACTGTGATTGCGTTGCGATGTCGGGCGGGTGGTCACCGGTGGTGCACCTGTGGTCGCACTGCGGTGGCAAGCTGAACTGGGATGCGGAACAGGTGATGTTCCGCCCCGATCCCGACCGCGCGCCAACTGGCGCAGATGGTCTGCCATTCGTTATGACCGCAGGAATTGCAAACGGGCATCTGTTTACGGCCGAGGTTGTCTGTGATGGCTGGGCAGCAGGGCGTGCAGCGGCGAAAGCCACAGGCCACACCAAACGCGGCCCGCAGGCACCTATGGGCGAGGATGCGGCGGAAGGTGCGATTTCGCCCGTCTGGTTGATGCCGCTGGGCGCAAGCCATGCGCTGCGGTCCAAGGCGTGGCTGGATTTCCAGAATGATGTGAAGGTCAGTGATGTGCAATTGGCCGCCCAAGAGGGCTTTGAGAGCGTCGAGCACACGAAACGTTATACAACGCTGGGGATGGCGACAGATCAGGGCAAGTTGAGCAATATCAACGGTCTGGCGATCCTTTCGCAATCGCTGAATGCAGATATTCCCGATGTGGGTACGACTACCTTCCGCCCGCCCTATACACCGATCTCGATGGCCTCGATTGCCGGTGCCGCACGCGACGAGTTGTTCCAGCCGCTGCGCATGACGCCGATCTCGGCGTGGTCCAACGCTCATGGGGCCGATAACGAACCGGTCGGCCAATGGCGCAGGCCTTTTGCCTACGTGCGGTCCGGTGAGAGCGTCCATGACGCGGTGAACCGCGAAGTGAAGAACACCCGCGAGAACCTTGGCCTGCTTGATGCATCGACCCTAGGCAAGCTGATCGTCAAAGGGCCGGACGCGGGCAAGTTCCTCGACATGATGTACACCAACATGATGTCGACACTGCCGGTGGGCAAATGCCGTTACGGCCTCATGTGCTCCGAAAACGGGTTCCTGATGGATGACGGTGTTGTTGTCCGCATGGCCGAGGATACATGGCTGTGTCACACCACGACCGGCGGAGCCGAACACATCCACGCCCATATGGAAGACTGGCTGCAATGCGAATGGTGGGACTGGAAAGTCTATGTCGCCAATGTCACCGAACAATATGCCCAGATCGCGGTTGTGGGGCCTAATGCACGTAAACTGCTGCGCAAACTGGGCGGTATGGATGTCAGCGCCGAGGCGCTGCCGTTCATGACCTATGCAGCAGGCAAGATCGGCGATTTTGACGCGCGCGTCTTCCGCATCTCTTTCTCGGGTGAGTTGTCTTACGAGATTGCCGTTCCTGCCGGACAGGGTGCGGCCTTCTGGGAGGCGCTGATGGAAGCAGGCGAGGAATTCGGAATCATGCCGTATGGCACCGAAACCCTGCACATCCTGCGCGCCGAGAAGGGCTTTATCATGATCGGGGATGAAACCGACGGTACGGTCATTCCGCAGGATCTCAATCTGCAATGGGCGCTGTCGAAGAAGAAAGAAGACTACCTTGGCAAACGCGCGCATGAGCGCAGCCATATGGCCGACCCGAACCGCTGGAAACTGGTCGGGCTTGAGACCGAGGATGGATCGGTTCTGCCGGACGGGGCCTATGCGATTGCCGAGGGGACAAATGCCAACGGGCAGCGCAATACCCAGGGCCGCGTGACCTCGACCTATTATTCCGCCAATCTTGAGCGCGGCATCGCGATGGGGCTGGTGCATCGCGGGCCCGAGCGGATCGGCGAGGTTATTGAGTTCAACAAAGTCGATGGCACGACTGTGCGGGCAAGGATCGTTGATCCGGTCGTCTATGATAAAGAAGGGGAGAAGCAGAATGTCTAATGCTGTCAGTGCATTACAAGGCAAGGTTGCCCCGGGTGAAGTGACGATCCGCGAGGCGGGATTGCAGGGCATGATTATCCTGCGCGGTGATCTGGCGGATAAGAAACTGCGCGCCGTTTGCACAGGGATCTCTGGCGTCGGTTTTCCGGCGCAGGGTCAAGCAAACAGCGAGGGCAAGAAGGGCCTCTGCTGGATGTCGCCCGACGAGATATTGGTCCTTGTGCCCTATGATGAGGTGGCCGAAGCCATCGCCGCAATCGACAAGGCGTTGACGGGCACGCATTATCTGGCCGAGAACGTGTCAGACGCGCGGGCGGTATTGATTGTCGAAGGTGCGTTCTGCCGCGAGGTGATCGCGAAACTGGCGCCTGTTGATCTGCATCCTGACACCTTCAAACCGGGCGATTTCCGCCGCACGCGTCTGGGGCAGGTGGCTGCGGCCTTCTGGATGCGCGATGAGGATACATTTCAGGTGATCTGTTTCCGCTCCGTCGCGGAATATGCGTTCAACCTGCTGGCGGCCTCTGCCAAGGCAGGGCAGGTCGGGTATTTTCCATCATGATGACCTTTCACAAGCTCTATGTCGATGAGAGCGGCGAAAGTCATTGGGAGGACGTGACGGTCACCCTTGAAGAGCGGGTTTTTGCACCGCCAGCCAAAGCCATCGCGGTGTCACAGCCTGAAGCAGCCAAAAGAACCATGTTTTTAAGACTAAAGGCAGGATGGGATGAACCCATTCACCCGACGCCTGTTGCGCAAAAACTGATCTGTCTCGCAGGGATGGTCCGCGTGACCGCCAGTGACGGAGAGGCACGCGACATCGGGCCAGGCGATGTGTGGCATATGCAAGACACGTACGGGAAGGGCCATCACACGGTGGTCACCAGCGACGTCGATTTCGAAGCGGTTATTATCCAGTTCGCATAGGTATGGCGGGCGTAATTTTAGGGCGTTGCGGAACCAAAACAGCCGCGCGTAGAAATGACAGTTCAGCAGTTTGTGCTCACGCGCAGCGCCGTGTCCATAATGGTCCGTTCATTGCTTTTTTGTGGGTTTTCCGAAATGATCGGGCTGCGCAATCAGGAGATTGACTAAGATGGTTCAGGTCTTGGGAATTGGTGGCGTGTTCTTCCGCGCCAAGGATCCTGCCGCTTTGGCGCAGTGGTATCACACCCATCTGGGCATCAATCCGGTTCCGAACGGGCCAGACGACAGGCCGTGGATCACGCAAGAGGGGGTGACGATCTTTTCACCTTTTGATGCAGATACAGACTATTTTCCCAAAGACCGTGCGTTCATGCTGAATTTTCGCGTGGCCGATCTTGAGGCTGCGCTTGCAGAGCTGGCAGATGCAGGGATCACAGCGACTGATCGCACACAGATGGACGGTGTCGGGCAATTTGCACGCATCCACGATCCAGAAGGCAACCCGATCGAGCTTTGGCAACCTGCGGGACCCTGAATGTCATAGGTGGATTTCGGCAATCAGACGACCGTGTCCCGCCGCGTACCCTTGACGTTAGCTGTCCATGTGACATGTAACGGGTATCCTTTCCTCAATACAGAAAGACACAAGCTATGGCTTTTTCGCTTCCCGACCTTCCTTACGCACATGACGCGCTTGCCAGCAAAGGCATGTCCGCTGAAACGCTCGAATTTCACCACGACCTGCACCACAACGCCTATGTCACCAATGGCAACAAGGCGATTGAAGGCACCGAGTGGGAGGGTAAATCCCTCGAAGAGATCATCGTCGGCACTTACGACAAATCTGCTGTTGCGCAGAACGGCATCTTCAACAACATCAGCCAGCTTTGGAACCACAACCAGTTCTGGGAAATGATGAGCCCGAATGACAGCGCGATGCCAGGCGAGCTTGAAAAAGCACTAGTCGAGAGCTTTGGTTCGGTTGACGAATTCAAGTCGCAGTTCAGCGCCGCAGGTGCGGGCCAGTTCGGTTCGGGCTGGTGCTGGCTTGTGAAGAACGCGGATGGCTCCTTGGCGGTGACCAAGACCGAAAACGGTGTGAACCCGCTGTGCTTTGGCCAGACCGCCCTTTTGGGCTGTGATGTATGGGAACACTCCTACTACATCGATTACCGCAACAAGCGCCCGGCCTATCTGACCAACTTCCTTGATAATCTGGTCAACTGGGAAAACGTCGCTTCGCGCATGTAATCCTGTCTGATCTGGACAATCTGAAAGGCCCGTGTGACATCGCTCATACGGGCCTTTTGCTTGGAGGAAGTGATGATCGGACCAAGGTTAAACGAAATCGTTGCCGCGAAAGCCCACGTGCAAGCAGACCTGATTGAGACACCGATCCTGCCGCTGACCTCTGCCCGTTGGCATGGGCTGTTGCCAAAGGGCGCAGGCGTTACTGTCAAGCTTGAGCTCTTTCAACAAGCCGGGTCATTCAAAGCGCGTGGTGCTTTGCTGGGGATGCGCAATCTTGACGCGGCGCAGCGTGCGGCGGGTGTTGTTGCGGCGAGCGGTGGCAATCACGCACTGGCGGTGTCATGGGCCGCGCAAGCCGCAGGTGTGGATGCGCTGATCGCAATGCCAAAGGCCACTGATCCTGCCCGCATTGCCGGTTGTCAGGCGCTGGGTGCGACCGTCACTTTGCACGATGATATGGCTGCGGCTTTTGCCGCGATGAACGCGGCAGCCGAGGAAGGCCGGACCCTCATGCATCCCTATGAGGCGGATCATATGATCCTTGGCGCGGCGACCTGCGGCCACGAATACGCCGTGCAGGCGCCGCAGATAGATACGTTCGTTGTTCCCGTCGGGGGCGGGGGCATGATCAGCGGCATGGCCTGTGCGATCAAACAGATGAACCCCGCTGCCACGGTGATCGGTGTTGAACCTTTCGGTGCGGATAGTATGTCGCAAAGCCTTGCAGCGGGTCAGCCGGTGCAACTCGATAGAGTTGCCACCATCGCAGACAGTCTTGGCGCACCGCTCGCGCTGCCGCTGACCTATGGTGTAAGCCGCGCCTATGTGGACCGGATCGTCAAGATTGAAGACCACGATATGCTGGCGGCGATGGATGTCTATCAAAACATCCTGCGCATCACGGCCGAACCGGCTTGTGCGGCCTCACTGGCGGCCATCATGGGGTCGTTGAAGGCGGAACTGGCAGGGCGCCGGATCGGGATTATTGCCTGCGGGTCCAATATTTCGCTCGGGCGGTATGCGGAGTTGATGCAGGCGCTATAGCACGGCTTTCAGTTTGGCCTCGAGATCGGCGATGTCCTCGGCGACCTGAACGAATGACAGGATGTCGTCGCCCGCAAAGCCCTCGTCGACCACATGCACGAGCAGATCGCGCAGCGGGTCCCAGAAGCCTTCGGTATTGAGCAATATTAGCGGTTTGATGTGAAGTTTGAGTTGCCGCCACGTCAGCGCCTCAAAGAACTCATCGAGTGATCCCGCACCGCCCGGAAGCACGACAATGGCATCGGCGTTCATAAACATCACTTTCTTGCGCTCGTGCATTGTCTCGGTCACCACGAAGGTATCCAGATCGCGCTTGCCCACTTCCCAATCCATCAGATGGGTCGGGATCACGCCAAAGGTCTTGCCGCCGGCCGCCTGAACCGCATTGGCCACACGGCCCATCAGCCCCACATCACCTGCGCCATAAACCAGACGCCAGCCATTGGCGGCCAGCATCTCGCCTGTGGCTTTGGCAGCTTCGGCATAGGCAGGTGCAGCGCCGTCCCGAGAGCCACAGTAGACGCAAACTGATTTTGGATGTGCAGACATTGTGGTTCCTTCGCGCTAGCTTCACTTTGACCGGTCATAGCGGCGTTGTTAAGGTGTCTCAACCTTGACTATAGGTTTGCCTACAGCGGGCATTGTAAAAGGGGCGAAACTTGGAAGAAGACGTGAAATCAGGCGCAAAGCCTGTGGTACTGGGCAGCATCGCTGCTGTGGCCATCGGTGTGTTGATTTTTGTAATGATGCCGCGACCGGAAGCAGATGAACCGCCCGCAGATGTGGTCGCCGAGACACCTGTTCTTGCCGCGCCCGAATCCGCCGCCGCGCCTGAACCTGCCCCGGATATCGTGGCCGAAGCCCCCGAGCCAAAGCAAGCGCAGCAGGTGCCGGAGTTCGATACGTTCCGCGTAGAGCCTGACGGCAGCATGGTGATCGCGGGACGCGCCGAGCCGGGGCAAACCGTTGATGTTATTCTGGCAGGAGAAGCGATTGACCGCGTCATTGCCGACTCAGCGGGCAATTTTGTCTCACTGCCCGTCGCAGGCCCCGCCGCACAACCACGCAGGTTGTCATTGCTGGCAGATCCGGAGGGCGAGGCGGTTGCTTCGACCACAAGTTACATGGTGGCGCCCATTGCGGCCCCCGTCGTAATCGCCGCGGCGGAAGACCCCGCACCGGCTGTCACCGATGCCGCCCCGCAAGCACCGGCTGATCCGGTGCAGGACACCACGGCGGACGCGGCGCCTATTGCGGCACCACAAGCGCCAAGCTTGCCGGATGCTGACCTTGCACCTGCGGCACCCGTGGCCCCCACAGTGCTGCAAGCGGATGCGGATGGTGTGCGCGTCGTTCAGGCGAGCCCCACGCTCGCGTCACCCGAAGCCCAGCCAAACGTCGCCCTTGATGCGATCACCTATGATCCAGAGGGTGAAGTCCAGCTTTCCGGCCGCGCCACAGGTGACGGGGCCGTTCAGGTTTATATCGACAACGAACCGGTCACAGCCGCGCCTGTCACCGAGGGCGGCGACTGGCGGATTGATCTGCCCGATATCGCAACAGGTGTTTACACGCTGCGGATTGACGAAGTGGATGCAGAGGGTGGTGTAGTTTCGCGCCTTGAAACCCCGTTCCGGCGCGAAGAGGCCGCTGACGTGGCGGCGGTGCTGGCCGAAGAAACAGCCGTCGAGGGCTTTGAAGTGGCGGTTCGTACCGTGCAACCCGGTGCGACGCTCTGGGCCATTGCCGAAGAGAACCTTGGCGCGGGCATCTTTTACGTCGAGGTCTTTGAAGCAAACCGCGATCTGATCCGCGACCCTGACCTGATCTACCCCGGTCAAATCTTTCGTATCCCCGAGATCACGCAATAGCGCGCGGGCCTCTGGTCATCTTTGGATCACAGGCTTAGGAATGACGCCTCAAGCCGTGGAGTCCCAATGCGTGGTCTAGAAAAAACCGATGCCAATCTGAGCGATGCCCAAATCCAGGGGTGGAACGTCATTCGCCGCGTGGTGCCCTATCTGTGGCCGGAGGGGCAGACATGGGTCAAACGCCGTGTGGTGATTGCGCTGGCCGTGCTCTTGCTCTCCAAGGTGATCGCGGTCGGCACACCTGTTCTTTATAAACAGGCCGTTGATGCCTTGGCGCCCGAGGGGGCGACGGCGGCCACAGTGCTGGGCTTGGGGGCCGTCGGCCTGACGCTGGCTTATGGTTTGGCGCGGCTGATGTCGGTGGGCTTTCAGCAATTGCGCGATGTGGTCTTTACGCGCGTCGGGCAACGGGCTTTGCGGCAGCTTGCGCTTGAAACCTTTACCCACATCCACCGCCTTTCGATGCGCTACCATATCACCCGCAAGACGGGTGGTCTGTCGCGCGTGATCGAACGTGGCGTGAAAGGCGTGGATTTCCTTCTGCGCTTCTTGCTGTTCTCGATGGGGCCGCTGGTTCTTGAACTGCTGATGATCTCTGTGGTCCTCTTTTTCCTCTTTGATGTCTGGTATTTGGCGGTCGTTGTGCTGACCATCGCGCTTTACGTCTGGTTCACCTTCAAGGTGACGGAATGGCGGGTAAAAATCCGCAAGGAAATGAACGATCAGGACACCGATGCGAACCAGAAGGCGATCGACAGTCTGTTGAATTTCGAAACGGTCAAGTATTTCGGCGCCGAGCGCTGGGAGGCCGACCGCTATGACCTTGCGATGGCGAATTATGAAAACGCTGCAATCCGTACCAATTACTCGCTCGCTTTTCTGAATTTCGGCCAGTCGTTACTGATTACCGGCGGTCTGGTCGCGGTGATGGTCATGGCCGCCTTGGGTGTGCAACGGGGCGATCTGACCGTGGGCGATTTCGTGATGGTCAATGCCTATATGATCCAGATCACGATGCCGCTGAACTTTCTTGGCACGGTTTACCGCGAAATCCGGCAGGCCCTGATTGATATGGGCGATATGTTTGACCTGCTCGAACAACCCGCCGAGGTGACGGATAAACCGGACGCGAAACCGCTTGAGGTGAAAGGCGGGCGTGTCGTCTTGCAGGACGTCAGCTTTGGCTATGATGCCGCGCGGCCAATCCTGAAAGGCGTCAGCCTTGAGGTGGCTCCCGGTCAGACCGTGGCGATTGTGGGCTCTTCGGGGTCGGGTAAATCGACCATCGGGCGGTTGCTGTTCCGGTTCTATGACGTCAGCGGCGGGGCGCTTTTGATTGATGGGCAGGATGTGCGGGATGTCACGCAGGAGAGCCTCCACGCACAGATCGGTGTTGTTCCGCAGGATACCGTGCTCTTCAACGACACCGTACATTACAACATTGCCTACGGGCGGCCCACGGCCGGCGAAGATGAGATTATCGCGGCGGCCAAAGCTGCCAAAATTCATGAGTTTATCATCAGCCTGCCAGACGGCTATCAAACGACTGTGGGTGAGCGTGGGTTGAAGCTTTCGGGGGGTGAGAAGCAGCGGGTGGGGATCGCGCGGACGCTCTTGAAGAACCCGCCGATCCTGTTGCTGGATGAGGCGACAAGCGCGCTTGATACCGAAACCGAAAGGGAAATTCAGGCCGAGTTGAAGGCGATGGGCGAGGGGCGCACGGTGATTACGATTGCGCACCGCCTATCCACGATTGCCGATGCCGATCTGATCGTGGTGCTGGAAAACGGTGTCATTGTCGAAGAAGGTCGCCATGACGCCCTTCTGGCTGCCGAAGGGCGCTATGCGCATTTGTGGAACAGACAGTCCGAGGAAGAAGAGGCGACGGTCTAGTTCGCGCCGACCGGATCAAAGGGCCCGCCGTTCGAGCGGGCCTTTTCTTTATTCAGCGGCTTGTACCGGTTGTTTGGGCGCGATGGGTGTCAGCACCGCCGCACTTGGATCATCCCAGATAATCTCGGGCGCTTTCATGCGGCGGGCCTGTCGTGACAGCGCCCAGTCGCGGGCGGCGCGGCTGCTGCGCCCCATGGAGAGTTTCGCCAAGAGTTGTGCGAACCACTGCACATAGGTCACAAACCAGACCCGCAGGGCCAGCATGGAGGGCGTGAAGACCAGCGTCAGCATTGTTGCGATACCAAGGCCAAAGACCACGGCTGTGGCCAATTGTTTCCACCAAAGCGCTGTCGGGCTGTCGATGGAATAGCCGCCGTTCATGAAATCAAGGCTGAGGCCGAACATCATCGGGGCCAGCCCCGCCATTGTGGTGATGGTCGTCAAAAGCACAGGGCGGATGCGGTCTTCGGCTGTGCGGGTGATCGCCTCGGTTTTGGGCATATAACGGCTGTATTCCTGATAGGTGTCGATCAGGATGATGTTGTTGTTCACCACGATGCCCGCAAGCGCCACGATACCTGTTCCCGTCATGATGATCGAGAACGGCTGATCCATCACCAGCATCCCCACCAGCGACCCGGCGGTCGACATGACCACGGCCATCAGAACAAGGATGGAGTTGTAGATGCTGTTGAACTGCGCCAGCAGGATGATGAACATCAGACCCAGCGCACCTGCAAAGGCGGTTTGCAGGAACGCGCCGGATTCGGCCTGTTCTTCCTGATCGCCCGTCCATTCCCATTCAATGGATGCGGGCAGGGGGTTGGTGCCGAGCCAGTCCGTCAGCGCGGCAATGCGTTCGTTGGCATTGAGCGGTGTCTCCGAGATGTCGCCTGCGTCCACAAGGGCCGTCAGACGCGCAGACGTCATATCACCCAGCAGCGTCTGCACTGCATAGCGATCCATGCCGGATGCCTCGTCGCTCACGATCTGGACAACCGCGATATTCTCGCCGTCCATCGTCAGTGTCGTCAGCCCTGTGGCCACGCCTGCCTTGACGTCGAAATAGCGCTTCTGGTCAATGCGGTCGATCTGCGCGAGGCTTGCCACCGGCGTGCGCGTGATGAAATTCGACAGCGGTATCAGGCCCTGATTGGTCCGCACTTTCAGACTATCAAGGGTAGAGAGCACGCGGTCCTGATCTGGCAGGCGGACGCGGATTTCGATTTCCTCGTCAGAGCTGTCGACGCGCATCGTATCAAGCAGAATACCCCGCGTGACCATCTGCACCATGGCACCCACAGTCGCTACATCGGCGCCAAAGCGCCCTGCTTTTTCAACATCAACGTCGATCTGCCAGTCGATGCCGGGCAGGGGCAGGGAATCCTCGATTGTGATCAATCCCGGTGTTTGTTCAAATTGTGCGCGCGCGATGTTGGTGGCGGCAATCAGGTCGTCCCAATTGTCGCTTTTCAGGCGCAGATGCACCGGCTTGCCCGAGGCAGGGCCGCGGGATTGGGCCAGGATCTCGGTTTCGATCCCGGGGATTGTGTTGAGTTGTTCTTGCAGTTCCGCCAGCACCACATCACCGTCCAGTTCGGCGATGCCTGCGCGGTCTTCCCATGGAATTGTCTCAAGCTGCACCTGCCCGATGGTGTCGCTGGGGGTGCTGGCGCCACTTGCGTCCGTGTTCAGCCCGCCGTCACCGGCAAAGGCGAAAGCGGTGATCACGCCATGATGCGCGAGAACGATATCTTCAGCCTGTCGCACCAGCGCGTCTTTTTCCTCAAGTGAAAGGTTTCCGCGGGCGCGTACATAGACGATGGCCTGTTCGGGCTCGGATTCAACAAAGAATTCCACCCCATTGTTGTTGGCCCCGTAGTAGCCGAAGATCGAGATCACGGTGAAGACAACGGCCGCCACAGTGACCAGCGGCATGATCGGGTTACCTGCAACGAAATGCATGAAGTGCCCAAAGGGCGAGCGGCGGTAACCGGCTTTGATTGTTTTGGCTTCGCGTTCAATCTTGGCGGCCCCGATGGTGATCGACAATGCGAAAGCCCCCAGAAGGAAGACAATCATGCCGGGAAGGGAATCGCCCAACCCGCTTGTCTGCACCGCTTCACCGGTCAGATAGCCGGGGTTCAGCGTCAGCATCGCACCCGTGAACACGATCATAATGGCAGGCAGGACCAGTGCCGCGCGCACCACCCACGGCAGGCGGGCGCGGAGCGTGTCGGATGCATTGCCGAACATCCGGCTCATCCGGCCTGTCACGCCACCCATGACAGGCAGATAGACGAGCGCGACAACCAGCGATGCCGAGAGCACGAAGATCAGGGTGACAGGAAGCATCCCCATGAACTGCCCCGGCACACCCGGCCAGAACAGCATCGGCAGAAAGGCGCAGAGCGTCGTGGCGGTCGAGGAAATAATCGGCCAGAACATGCGCTTGGCGGCCTCGACATAGGCGTGCATCGGGCCCGTGCCCTCTTTGATGCGCTTGTCGGCATATTCAACCACCACAATGGCGCCATCCACCAGCATACCCACGGCAAGGATCAGCCCGAACATCACGATATTGGAAATCGTGATGTCCATCACGGCAAGCAGGGCGAAACACAACAGGAAGGATGTGGGAATAGCAAAGCCTACCAGCAGCGCAGGGCGCGTCCCCAAGGCGGCAAGAACGACGATCATGACCAGCGCGATTGCGGTCAGAACCGAACCTTCCAGCTGGCTGACCATTGAAGCCACATTGCGGGACTGGTCGTTCGAGGTGCCGACCTGGATCGCCTCCTGAAGCTCGGGCGACCAGCTTGCGCGTTCGGCTTCGACTGCCTCTTCAACCAATGCGGCGGTATCGATCAGGTTGAACCCTTTGCGTTTGACCACCTGCAAGGCCACCGTGTTCACACCATTGAACCGTGCAGTGCCAAGCCGGTCTTCGAATGTCAGGCGGATCGTGGCCAGATCGCCCAGCGTGATCACGCGGTCACCGTTGGTTTTGACGGGCAGGTTATAGACGTCCTGTGGTTCGTCAAAAGACGAGGGGATCTTGACCGAGAACGTCCCTTGCGCGGTGTCCACCTCGCCTGCAGCGATCAGCAGGTTGTTATTTGTCACAACACCGATCAATTCGCCTGCCGTGACGTTATAGGCTTCAAGACGGAGCGGGTCGATCACGACCTCCAGCATCTCGTCGCGCTGACCGGCAAGTCCGGCTTCAAGCACCGCATCAATTCCTTCGATGCGGTCCTGCAGGTTTTTGGCCACCCGCAACAGGGTGCGCTCGGGCACTTGACCGGTGAGGTTCACGATCACAATCGGGAACTCAGAGAAGTTGATTTCATTGATGGAATATTGATCCGCGCCCGCAGGGAACTGCGCCTCGGCGTTGTTCATGGCGGAACGGATGTCGGCAAGAATTTTGGTTTTGTCCCAGCCGAATTCGAACTCGAGCGCCATGCCCGCATAGCCTTCGGCGGCGGTGGCGCTCATGGATTTCAACCCGTCGAGATCGGACAGTTCGGTCTCCATCGGTTTGACCAACAGGGTTTCACTGTCTTCGGCAGAAATACCGGGGAAGGGGACCGACACAAAGATCGCAGGGATTTCGATATCGGGTTCACCCTCTTTGGGCAGTCCGACATAGGCCATGCCCCCCGCCAGCAGCGAGAGCGCAATAAAGGCCAGCACCATCCGCGCGCGGGCTGCGGCCCAATCAACGAGACCGGTCATCCTTTGGCATCCGTATATGTGGGTGCCACGCGCACCCCGTCGACAACAAATTCCTGACCCAACGTGATGATATCAACCGTTTCTGGCAGGTCTGTGACCCAGACACCTTCGGCAGTGTCGCGCAACAGCGTAACCGGCATGAACTTGACGATGTTATCCTCTGCCACTGTGCGCACGCCCAGCACGCCGTCATCATCCAGTGTCAGCGAGGATTGCGCGATCAGATGCGCCGTGCGCCCGTCTGAGGCCACAAGGATTTCCGCCGTCTGTCCGTCGCTGATGGCCAGATCGCTGTTCTCGACAGTGACTTCCACGCGGAATGTGCGCGTCAACTCATCAGCACTGCGCGACAGGAATGTCACGCGGCCCTGAACCTGAGCGCCGTTGGTCAAGCGTGCGCCAGCCATTGCCCCGACTGTGATCTTGGAGACATCTGTCTCTGGCACAAATCCCACCAGTTTCACCTGATCAAGCTGGATGATTGCGGCACATGGTGCACCCGGCTGCAAGAGCGCGCCCAATTCCGCGGTGTCGGTTTCAAGCAAGCCAGAGAAGGGGGCGGTGATCGTCAGTTTGTCAATTTCGCGTAAAGCAGAGGCAACGGCAGCCTGCGCGGACTGGATGCCCGCCTGCGCCGACGCCACACCGGAATTGGCGCGCTGCACACCGGCTGCCGCGGCTTCCATCGCGGCCTGCGCGCTGACAAGGCGGGTTTCAGAAGCAAAACCGCCTTCCGACAACTGGCTGGCAGCGTTAAGGTTGATTTCCGCCTCGCGCACCCGCGCGTTCGCTTCAAGCACACCGGCCTGCGCCTCTGGCACACGGCCTTCGGCCTCGGCCAGTCGTGCGCGCGCCTCGGCCAATGACGCTTCGCGTGTGCCCGGGTCCAGCCGGCACAGAACGTCACCCGCATTCACCGATGCGCCGGCGCGCAACGGTTCCGAAATCACAAGGCCCGATGTTTCAGCAGCGACCGTGACCTTGCGTGCGGCCTCGGTGCGGCCGCGTAGGATCACAGCGCTGTCAATGGTTTGCGCCACGGAATGCATAGCAACAACACTGACTGCGGCGGCATCCTGCACCACGCTTTCAGGGGCCGTGGCATCGGCGGTGTCCAAGACGGCTGCTTCGGGTGCGGTGGACTGGGCGACGCCGAGAAGCACATCCCGCTCGAAAACGACCATGTAAAGGCCGGCAAGCACCAAAAGTGCCGTGATGATCGGTATCAGTTTCATCTTGTCATCTCTCTTGCGATCGATGCACGCTGTGGCGCAATGATCAGTCTGTTATCGTTACGTCCGGCCGCGGCGGTAGGATCACTTTGCCATACTAAACTGCTCAGTTCAGATTATACTGCCAATACTGTTCCGGCAAGCACCGTTTTGCGCATCAATTGCGGCTTTCACCTGCGCAAATGACGCTGGCCTCTTGTTCATCGCGCAGGCTTCACGATATGTACCCGCAAAGAGATTACAGAATTATGCAAAACTGGGGGCCAAGGTGAGCGACACTGACAGTTTTATCAATGAAGTCACCGAAGAAGTCCGCCGCGAAAAGCTGTTTGGCTATTTGCGCCGCTATGGCTGGATCGGTGTCGCGGCAGTCTTGCTGCTCGTGGGTGGTGCGGCCTGGAACGAGTATCGCAATGCCCAAGAGCGTGCGACCGCACAGGCAACCGGTGATGCGATCATGGCAGCGCTGGAAGAGGCCGATCCTGCCACGCGCGCAGCCGCAATGGCCCAGATCGAGGCCGAGGGTGCGGCCGTTGCCGTCACTTTGCTTTTGCAGGCCTCCACACAGGAAGAAGCAGGCGATAATGCGGGCGCTTTGGCGACCCTGAACCGTGTTGCCGTCAATCCCGATGTGCCGGAAATGTACCGCGAACTGGCGGCTTTCAAGATGGCGATGCTGCCGGTCGAGGACATTAATACCCGCCGCATCCAGCTTGATGCATTGGCCCAGCCGGGTGAGCCGTTCCGCCTGCTGGCGCTTGAGCAGCTGGCCTATCTGTCCCTGACAGAAGGTGATATTGATGCGGGTCTGGGGTTTTTGCGTCAGATTGAGGAAGACGCCGGTGTGACTCGCGGCTTGCGCGAGCGTGTCCAGAGCCTCATGGTGGCACTGGGCGAACCCATGCCCGACCCTGTTAGCCAGTAAAGCGCAGATTGGATCTGACCCGTGACCTTAAGAGTAACCATCACCGCAGCGATCAGCCTCGTTCTTTTGGCGGCATGCGGCGACGATGATGTGATCCTGCCCGGTGACCGTTTCGATATCCGTGGGCAGACCGTTCTGGCCAATGAAAGCCGCCCTGTGGCACTGCCTGCAGCACAGGTGAATGCCGACTGGACACACCGGAACGGCAGCCCCAGCCATACGATCACGCATCCGGCACTCGGTCCGAGCCTGAGCCCGCTGTTTTCGGTGGATATCGGCGAGGGCGACAGCAGACGCGCGCGGATGACATCGCACCCTGTTGTGGCAAACGGGATCATCTACACGGTTGATGCACGTGCCCTTGTGACAGCGACATCTGTTGATGGTGGCAATATCTGGACCCGTGATCTGACGCCTACGCGCGACAATGCGACGGATGCCTCCGGCGGGGGCATTTCTGTCGGCGGCGGGCGTGTTTACGTCACCACCGGTTTCGGTGAAATCACGGCCCTTGATGCGGCTACGGGTGCTGAAATCTGGGTGCAGGACCTTGATGCACCCGCAAATGCCGCACCCACACTGCAGGGCGATCTGGTTTATGTCGTGGCCCGCGACAGTACCGCATGGGCGCTTGATGTGACCAATGGCCGGATCCGCTGGCAGCGCTCCGGTGCGCCGTCCACCGCGAATTTCGCGGGCGGGGCATCGCCTGCAGTCAGCGGCGAATATGTTGTATTTCCGTTTCCATCGGGTGAGGTGCTCGCTACCTATCCCCGTGGCGGGCTGACACGGTGGTCTTCGGTTGTGACCGGTGACCGTTTGGGCAGTGCCTCGGCCGTTATCAATGATATTTCGGGCGATCCGGTGATTGTGGGCAATCGCGTCTATATCGGCAACTTTGGGGGCCGCACCGCCGCCTTTGATCTGCGCGATGGCGCGCGCGTGTGGACGGCAACCGAAGGGTCGCTGAGCCCTGTCTGGGTTGTCGGTGATGCCGTGTTCCTGATCAACGATGTCAATGAGCTGGTGCGTCTGGATGCAAACTCCGGCAGCCCCGTTTGGCGTGTGCCGTTGCCGGTGCTTGAGGACGGTGCGAACCCGCGACGCGAAAGACGTATCTTCACGCACTACGGCCCTGTTCTGGCCGGTGGTCGACTGATTGTCACCTCATCTGACGGGCAGATCCGGCAGTTTGATCCCGCATCTGGTGCATCCTTGGGGCAGCTTGCCTTGCCGGGCGGCGCGGCCTCTGGGCCTGTTGTGGCTGGCCGGACGCTCTATGTGCTAAGCAAAGACGGTCAATTGCACGCTTTCCGTTAGGCGCGCGTTGGTGTAAGCGCGCAAGCGTAGACCGTCAGGAGCTGACAAAATGACCTTTACCCTCGCAATTGTGGGCCGTCCGAATGTGGGCAAATCCACCTTGTTCAACCGTCTGGTGGGCAAGAAACTGGCCTTGGTCGATGACCAGCCGGGGGTAACGCGTGATTTGCGCGAAGGTGAGGGGCGGATTGCCGATCTGCGCTTTACCGTGATCGACAGCGCAGGTTTGGAAGAAGCGACAGACGACAGCCTTCAAGGCCGGATGCGCCGCCTGACCGAACGTGCCGTGGAAATGGCTGATGTCTGTCTTTTCATGATCGACGCCCGCGCCGGTGTTCTGCCTGCGGATGAGGTGTTCGCCGATATTCTGCGCAAGAAAAACGCCAATGTGATTCTGGCTGCCAACAAGGGCGAAGGCAAAGCCGCCGACGCCACCATTCTTGAGGCCTATGCGCTGGGTCTGGGCGAGCCGATCCGCATGTCCGCCGAACACGGCGAGGGCATGGGCGAGTTGATGGACGCGCTGCGCCCGATTGCCGAGGCGCATGAGGAAAAAGCTGCCGCCGACGCGCCCGAGATTGATGTCGACGTGGGCGAGGATGACGAGGATGCGCCGCGTATCCCGACCCGCGCCAAGCCTTTGCAGATTGCCGTGGTAGGCCGCCCGAATGCGGGTAAATCCACGCTGATCAACAAGATTATCGGCGAAGAACGCCTTTTGACAGGTCCCGAAGCAGGGATCACCCGCGACGCAATTTCTGTTCTGCAGGACTGGGGCGGGGTGCCAATGCGGATTTTTGACACCGCAGGGATGCGCAAAAAAGCCAAGGTGCAGGAAAAGCTGGAAAAGCTGTCCGTGTCCGACGGTCTGCGTGCTGTGAAATTTGCCGAAGTCGTGGTGGTTCTGCTTGATGTCGAAATCCCCTTCGAGCAGCAGGATTTGCGCATCGCCGATCTGGCCGAACGTGAAGGTCGTGCTGTTGTCGTGGCCATCAACAAATGGGACGTCGAGGACGAAAAGCAGACCAAGCTGAAGGAATTGCGCGAAAGCTTTGAACGGCTTTTGCCGCAACTGCGCGGTGCGCCTCTAGTGACCGTTTCCGCTAAGACCGGCAAAGGGCTTGACCGTTTGCAGCAGGCCATCATGCGCGCCCATGAGGTCTGGAACCGCCGTATTTCAACCGCGCAACTGAACCGTTGGCTGACGGGGATGCTGGAACAGCACCCGCCACCCGCACCGGGCGGCAAGCGGATCAAGATGCGCTATATGACCCAAGTGAAAACGCGTCCGCCTGCGTTTGTTGTGATGACATCTCATCCTGATCTGATGCCGGAAAGCTATAAGCGTTATCTTGTCAATGGCTTACGCGTTGACTTTGATATGCCGGGCACGCCGATCCGCCTCTATTTGCGCGATCAGGGCGACAAGAATCCGTATAAGGACAAGAAGTCCTCGCAGCCGTCGCGCCTGTCAAAGCATCTCAAGAAGGGGTCAAGCTGACCCGCATTCTGGCGATCAGCCCCAGCAGGATGACCACGCCGATGGCCGCCAGCGCCGATACGGTCCAGTTTGCTGCGCCATTGGCCACGATAATTCCAACCAACGCCCAGATCACGGTCAGCGCATAGGCGGGTGATTTGACGCGGGTCAGGACGGCGACTGCAACGATCAAGGCACCGGTGATGCCGATATAGGCCCAGCCTTGCGCTGCGGGGCCGATGCCATAGCCTGCGGCGGTGCTGCCCAGCGACACGAAAGACGCCGCTGTCAGCCAGCCCGCATAGATACCCACCGGCACCCGAAAGAACCAACGGTGCTTGCGCGGTGCGCGCAAGAGCGCCGCAATCGCGGCAGTGGCCATGACGAAGATCAGGATTGTCGCCCAGATTGCACTTTCGTTGGCCACAGCAAGCCACGGTGTGCCTACCGCAAGGCTGATGATCAGCGGCGGGCGGGCGTAATTCCACTCGGCACTATCGGCCCGTTTGATCATCCCGTAGACGGCTGACACCACGAGCCAGCCATAGATCAGCCCCCAGATCGCAAAGGCATAGCCTTCGGGCTGGACCGGCGGGTCAATCTGCGGAACGGGCAGTTGGTCTTCACGAAACCCGCTGAACGGTCTGGTGAGCGCAGGGGACACCACAAAAGTGACCGTAACGAGTAGGGTGAGGATCGCGTATATGTTTTTCATGTCCCTGTTATCCTCTGTCTGCTGATGGAGTGCTACCCAAAAAACCGGTTACATCCCGGACTTGCCTACAACCGATCCTTGCGCCAGCATTCACTTATTCAATTCAGGAGATTGCCATGAAACGCATTGCGATTTTTTGTGACGGGACTTGGAACCGCCATGATGCTGTGAACCCCACGAATGTGGTGCGCATGGCGCAGGCGGTCAAACACACGGCGGATGACGGGCGCAAACAGCAGGTGTTTTATGTGCTGGGCGTCGGGGCCGGACGCGGATCGAACGCGGTCGCGCGGTGGCTGGATCGTTTCGCGGGTGGTGCATTGGGTTGGGGCCTGATCGAGAATATCGAGGACGCCTATCGCGCTTTGGTTTTCTGCTATGAACCGGGGGACGAGATTTTCATTTTCGGATTTTCGCGCGGGGCCTATACGGCGCGGTCATTGGCCGGACTACTGCGCTCTTGCGGGATCCCGCCGCGCGAAAATGTGGGCCGTATCGGCGAGGCAATCCGGCGCTACCGGTCGCGTTCCAAGGACACCAAACCGGATGATCCGGCAAGCTTTGCGTGGCGCCGCGATTTTGCGCCCTACACGGCGACAAGCCAACTCGAATGGAACTGGCGGCAAAAGACAAAGCCGGGCCTCTGTGTAAACCTGACGATCAAATATCTTGGCGTCTGGGATACGGTCGGCGCGCTGGGGGTGCCGGGCTATTGGGCCGCAGCACCACTCTTCAACAAAAGGCACCAGTTCCACGATGCGGACCTGTCACGCACGGTGCTTTCGGCCCGCCACGCCGTCGCGATTGACGAGCAGCGCCGGACATTTGCGCCGGCTCTTTGGTCAGACAAGCTGGACCGCATGAACCGGACGGCGCTGGGACTGGACGCGGAGACAAGTCTGGATCCTGCCACCCGCGCGGACTGGCCCTACCGGCAGGAATGGTTCCCGGGTGATCATGGATCAGTCGGGGGCGGGGGCGACCGGTTGGGGCTCTCGGCATTCGCGTTTGACTGGGTCGCAGAAGGGGCGCAAAGGGCGGAACTGTGCATGGACAGCGCGAAACTGGCGCAGGTCCGTGAGGGGCGCAACATCCGCGAGGCACTGGTCAATCAGTCCCGTTTGGGATTGTTGGCCCGCGTGATGCGGTTGCGCCCTTTCGATCGCGACGGGCCGACGCGTGTGGTGGATGTGAGCCAGACGGCGATTGACCGGATCGCATGTGATCCGGCCTATCAGCCCAAGACGCTCGCAAAAGTCCTGCCAAAACTGCAAGAGACCCTCACAAAGGACGATCTCTTGCCGCCGCGCTAGACCATCTGGCCGTCTGCGTTGATCCGCGTCTTGCCGCGCAGATAGGGGTGCAAAGCGGCGGGAAGATCGACCGATCCGTCAGCCTGCTGGCCGTTTTCGACCACGGCAATCAACGTCCGCCCGACGGCAAGGCCCGATCCGTTCAGCGTGTGCACGAACTGCGGCTTGCCACCGCCCTCGGGCTTGTATCGGGCGTTCATGCGGCGCGCCTGATAATCACCGGCTACAGAAACCGAGCTGATCTCGCGGTAGGTGTTCTGGCCGGGCAACCAGACCTCGATATCGTGGGTCTTGCGCATACCCGCGCCCAGATCACCGGTGCAAAGCACGACGGTGCGGTAGGGCAACTCCAGCTTTTCAAGGATGGCCTGCGCCTGTTTCGTCATTCGGTCGTGCTCGGCGGTACTGTCCTCGGGCTTGGTAATGCTGACCATTTCGACCTTCTCGAACTGGTGCTGGCGCAACATGCCCGATGTGTCACGGCCCGCCGAACCTGCCTCGGAGCGGAAGCACTGGGTGTGTGCCACATAGCGGCGGGGCAGGTAGCTTTCCTCGACTGTCAGGCCGTTCACGATATTGGTCAGTGTCACCTCGGCAGTGGGGATCAGCCACCAGCCATTTGTTGTCTGATAGCTGTCCTCGCCGAATTTCGGCAATTGGCCTGTGCCATACATCATGTCCTCGCGCACCAGCACAGGGGTGATGGTTTCGGTCAGACCGTGTTCTTCCACATGCACGTCCAGCATGAATTGCGCCAGCGCACGGTGCAGACGTGCCACAGCACCGGACAGCAGCACGAACCGGCTACCGGACAGTTTTGCGGCGGTTTCAAAATCCATGCCCGGACGGATGGCGGGGATGTCGAAGTGTTCAAGCGGCGTGAAATCGAGGGCGCGGGGGGTGCCGTACCGATGGATTTCGACGTTGTCGTTTTCGTCCGCACCATCGGGGATGCTGTCGTCAGGCAGGTTCGGGATGCCCATCAAAAGATCGGTGAGGGCGGCATCCTCGGCTTTGGCCTCATCGTTCAACGCGGCGATCTGTGCTTTCTTTTCACCCACAAGCGCGCGCAGGCGTTCGAATTCGGCCTCGTCACCGCGGGCCTTGGCTGCGCCGACGTCTTTGGCGGCTTTATTGGCTTCGGCCTGCGCGGTTTCAGCCGCGAGTATTTTGGCGCGGCGCGCCTCATCCATCGCAAGGATCCGGGACGATACAGGTGCAAGTCCACGACGAGACAGGGCCGCATCAAAAGCAGCGGGGTTGTCACGGATGGTGCGGATATCATGCATAGCATCGGTCCTTCTAGGGTGTTTGCGTGACGGTGATATGCCTGATTGTGCCCGGCAAGTGAAGCATAGAAAGCACAACCAAAGGGCACTTGCCGGCTGGTCGGAGCGCGGCCTATCACGGCAAAGCACGCTTCATCCGCTTTAAAATCAAGGGTTGTGTGGCCTGCCACAAAAATGCCTCTAAATTGCTGCGAAAAAACACCGCTAGACGGGTTGCTCATAGCAGGGTTTTGCGCGATGTGTCCGCGTACGAAACAGATGTTTAGACAGGAAAACAAATGATTAGGACAACTCTCTCTATCGCTGCGATGGGTGTCATGGCTGCCCCTGCTTTTGCGCAGGAACTCACCTATGGTGCGTTCGACCTAGACTATTCAACATTCTCTTCGGACGAAGGTGGTGAAGATGTGACAGGTTTCGACCTGGAAGGTGATGCAGAATTCACCCTTGACCAGTTTGTCTTCGGCGCAGGCATTTCGAACGACAACATTGATCTTGGCGACGGCGATGAATTTACCGTGCGCACTTTTGACGCTTTCGCCGGATATGAAATTACCCCCGAAATTCTGTTCGGCGCCGGTTTTGCAAACACGACTGTCGACTTCTCCTTCTTCGGCGAAGAAGACTTCAGCGGCTATGACCTTTTCGGTCAGTACCAAACAGGTGCGTTCGGTGTTGCGATCAACTACAATCGTCCTGACCAGGACTTTGACGAGATCGAGATTACAACGCTCTTCGCGCAGGGTGAGGTTGCTCCCGGGGTGACAGTCGGTGGTATCGTCGAAAGTATTGCCGACGTTGACGAAAGCACCTATTTCCTTTCAGCAGAATATGATGCGGGCCAGATCTTTGGCCGTGCTTACTACGCAAGCGTCACTGACGTGGATTTTGCGGTTTATGGTCTGCGTGGTGAGTACCGCTTTGATGATGCGATCAGCATCAATGGTGGTGTCGAAGCTCTTTCTGGTGACGATTTCATTGGCGAATACACAGCGCTTTCAATCGGTGGTGCGTATGCGTTCGCGCCCGGTATTGCAGCAACGGCCCGTTACACCAACATCGACGCGGATTTCGGCGGCGATACAGATGCGATTGTAGTTGGTCTGAGCTACGAAATGGGCGCAAGCAAGCGTCTGGACCGGAACATGATGGATGATGTGAAGACTGATCTGGAAACAGGCGTCTTTGGTGTTCAGCCAAACATCGGCTACGGTTTGCTGACAGGTGGTTTCCTCTTCGGCCCAGTCTAAACAACCGCAACAGGTACTTAAAAGGCCCGCAGTTCTCTGTGGGCCTTTTTGTTTGCTTGCAAGCCTCGAAACTTGCGGCTCTCAAGCAATTCACACCGAAAGCGCAGCATTGTGATTGCTTTCGGCGGACAGCCAACCCATATGGCACGCAAGCCTGCTCAATTCGGGCCAATCGCGGTTGCCATTCACAGGTGGCGGACATAATGTGCCGCGAGTTTCCAAGGCGCTAAAGCCGCACGACCAAAAGGGATGGATTTATGAGACCTGCCGACCTGATTATGCTCTTGTTGATCTTCGCGATCATGTATTTCCTGCTGATCCGCCCGCAGCAGAAAAAGCTGAAAGAGCATGCTGCCATGATCGAAGGCCTGCGTCGGGGTGACCAGATCATCACCCAAGGCGGTCTGGTTGGGAAGATCGTAAAAGTCAAAGAAGACGGCACCAACGAAGTCGAAGTCGAGATTGCCAAGGGCGTGAACGTCCGTGTCGTCAAATCGACAATTGCGACCGTCATGAACAAAACAGAACCGGCAAAAACCTAAGTCTGGCCGGCGAGGCACGCTTTTATGCTCAATATTTCGTTCCCCAAGCAGCTGATGATCTGGATCACAGTTGTTGTTGGTCTGTTGTTTGCCTTGCCCAATGGCTTTTATGGTCGGGTCGAGACGCATAATGACGCGATGGCGATCATCGACACGGGCATCACCAATGATGCGCTTGCCGCTGATGCCGCGCAATGGCCCAGTTTCCTGCCCTCGGGCCTTGTCAACCTCGGGCTTGATCTGCGTGGCGGGGCACACCTGTTGGTCGAAGTGCAGGTCGAGGATGTGCATGCCTCATTTCTTGAAGGTTTCTGGCCATCCGTACGCGATGCCTTGGCCGTAGAGCGTGACACAGTTGGGTTCGTCACCCGCGAGGATAGCCCGCCCACCGAATTGCGCGTGCGTATTTCCGAGGCGGCTGGTGCGACCCGCGCTTTCGAGATTGCGCGGAGTTTGGCCACACCTGTGGCGTCCTTTACCGGTGCTGCCGCCACCAATATAGATGTCCGTTTGAATGGTACGCTGCTCACAATCACGCTGAGCGATGCGGAAATGGCCGCGATGAACGAGCGGACGATCCTCCAAACGCTCGAGATCATTCGCCGCCGGATCGACGAGGTTGGCACCCGTGAGCCAACGATCCAGCGGCAAGGGGCAGAGCGTATTCTGGTACAGGTCCCCGGTGTCGGCTCGGCCAACGAGATCATCGAACTGCTGGGCACCACCGCACAGCTGACATTCAACCCTGTTGAGGGGACGACGGGCGATCCCGATGCGTCGGCAGGCACCGGCAATATGATTGTGCCTGCACAAGAGACAGCGGGCCTTTTCTATATTCTGGAACGTCGCCCTGTGGTGACGGGCGAGGACCTGCAGAACGCGCAACTGGATTTTGACCAGAACGGCCGCCCTGCGGTGGCGTTCCGGTTCAACACATCCGCGGCCCGAGAATTCGGCGACTATACGCTGGAAAACATCGGCAGCCCTTTCGCGATTGTGCTGGATAATGAGGTTATCTCTGCCCCTACGATCCAAAGCCATATTCCGGGTGGTTCGGGTATCATCACCGGTAATTTCACGATTGAGGAAGCCACAAATCTGGCTGTTTTGCTTCGCGCAGGCGCGCTGCCAGCGGAACTGACATTCCTTGAAGAACGGACCATCGGTCCGGAACTGGGCGCGGATAGTATTGCTGCGGGGCAGGTGGCGTGCATCGTCGCAGGTATCGGCATTCTGCTTTACATGGTGCTCAGCTACGGTTTGTTTGGCGTCTTTGCCAATATTGCGCTGATCATCAACGTCGGTCTGATTTTTGGCCTGCTGAGCATTGTTGGTGCGACACTCACCTTGCCGGGGATCGCGGGTATCGTGTTGACCATCGGCATGGCGGTGGACGCGAACGTGATTATCTTTGAACGCATCCGCGAAGAGTTGAAAACCGCCAAAGGCCCTGCGCGCGCGATCGAGCTGGGCTATGAAAAAGCGCTGTCCTCGATCATCGACGCCAATATCACCACCTTTATGACGGCTGTGATCCTGTTCACCATGGGTTCCGGCCCGGTCAGCGGCTTTGCCGTGACCTTGGGCTTCGGGATCATGACATCCGTCTTTACCGCGATTTTTGTGACCCGATCCCTGATTGTGATCTGGTTCTCGCGCACCCGCCCCAAAACAATCGAGGTTTGATATGCGCCTGAGACTGGTTCGCGAAAACACAACGATCGATTTCTTCAGCCGCGCCCGTATCTGGCTGGGTATTTCCATGATCGCCATGGTCATCGCTTTTGCGTCTTTTCTGATCCAGGGCCTGAACTACGGCATTGATTTTCAGGGTGGTACAAGCATCCGGACCCAGTCCGAAACGCCTGTCGATGTAGCCCAATACCGTGCCGCACTTGAGGCGCTGGACCTCGGTGACGTGTCGATTGCCGAGGTGTTCGATCCGTCGTTTGACGAAAACCAGCACGTGGCAATGGTGCGCATTCAGGCGCAGGAAGGCGATGAGCGGATCGCGACTGAAACGATTGATCAGGTGCAGGCTGCGCTGCGCACAATTGACCCCGATATGACGTTCCCTTCGGTGGAATCAGTGGGGCCGAAGGTGTCGGGTGAGCTGATCCAGACCGCGATATTGGCGGTCAGTTTGGCGGTGATCGCGATCCTTCTCTATATCTGGCTGCGCTTTGAATGGCAGTTCGCGGTCGGCGCTGTGCTGGCGCTGTGCCATGACGTGATCCTGACCATCGGGATATTCTCGGAGCTTCAGATCAAGTTCGATCTCGCGATTATCGCGGCCTTGCTGACCATTGTGGGCTATTCGATCAACGATACGGTGATTGTATTCGACCGCGTGCGGGAAAACCTGCGCAAGTATAAGCAAAAAGACCTCAAAGAGGTGCTGAACTTGTCGATCAACGAAACCCTCAGCCGGACTTTGATGACCTCGATGACGACGATGCTTGCACTTTTGGCGCTGTTCGTCTTGGGTGGTGACGTGATCCGCGGGTTTGTCTTTGCGATGATGTGGGGCGTGTTGATCGGGACCTATTCCTCGATCTTTGTGGCATCAGCGATCCTGCTGGTGCTGGGCGTCAAGCGCGACTGGTCGAAGAAAGACCCGAGCGCGGGGACGAAATACGGTCACATCGACACCTGAATGGAGGTGAGACATGCGTCTGAACGAAATCAGCTATAACGATGCCGTGCCGATAGATGGCTACGGCACCGGGTTTTTCCGCATTGGCGGGAAACGCCATGATGGTGCTGTTCTCGTCATGCCCTCGGGGGTGAGCGGTTGGGGTGGTTTTGAAGATACCGCTGCTGTGCTGGACCATGTAGGTGACATTGACGTGCTGTTCGTTGGTACTGGTGCCGAAATCGCGCATCCGCCGGTGGCCTTTCGCACGGCGTTGGAGGATGCAGGGATTGGCGTGGAAACCATGGCGTCCCCTGCGGCGTGCCGGACCTATAATGTTCTCTTGTCCGAGGGCCGGCGCGTTGCCGTGGCCCTCTTGCCTGTCTGAATGCTGTATGTCCGTAATCTGAGTTGCGCCCGCGGCGGCGTGCCGGTGCTGACGGACGTCAGTTTCGAGGTTGCAGCGGGTCAGGCGATTATATTGCGCGGTCCCAATGGCGTCGGGAAAACCACGCTGCTGCGCACGCTCGCAGGGTTGCAGCCGCCGATCACAGGCGAGGTGGATTTTCCTGAAGAGCAAGGTGCATATGCCAGCCATGCGGACGGCATCAAGACCGCGCTGACAGTCACGGAGAACCTGAAATTCTGGGCGGATGTGCATGGTGCAGCGCTGCCGGATACGATTTTGGAGACCTTTGATCTGGCCGATCTGCGTGACCGTTTGGGCGGTACGTTGTCAGCGGGCCAAAAGCGCCGTCTTGGACTGGCGCGTTTGGGTGTGATCGGCCGCAAGGTTTTGTTTCTGGATGAACCGACGGTGTCGCTCGACCGGTTTTCCGTGAAACTCTTTGCCGATTGGCTGCAAAACACGCATCTTGCCGCGGGCGGAGTGGCGGTGATTGCGACGCATATTGATCTGGGGCTGGCGGCCCCCGAACTGGATCTGACACCGTTCAAAGCCGCAGCGGACGCAGATGGCGGATCAGACGAGGCCTTCTTGTGATCGCGCTGCTGTTGCGCGATCTGCGGCTGGCGTTCCGCGCAGGCGGCGGTTTTGGACTTGGCCTTGCTTTCTTCCTGATCGTCGTCGTGCTGGTGCCCTTCGGAGTAGGGCCAGAAACAGAACTTTTGTCGCGCATCGCGCCCGGTATCCTCTGGGTCGCATCACTCCTGGCGGCACTCTTGTCGCTGGACCGGATTTTCGCGCTGGATTTCGAAGATGGATCGCTCAGCCTTTTGGCGACATCGCCGCTGCCAATGGAAGGGGCTGCGATGATGAAGGCGCTGGCGCATTGGATCACGACAGGTCTGCCGCTCACGCTGGCCGCACCTGCTTTGGGGTTCCTGCTCAGCCTCGCGCCCGAGGCCTACGCCTATCTGCTGGTCTCGCTCTTGCTGGGTACGCCTGCGCTGTCGATGATTGGGACATTCGGGGCCGCGCTGACCGTCGGCATCCGGCGCGGCGGGTTGTTGTTGTCGCTACTGGTGCTGCCGCTTTATGTGCCGACATTGATTTTCGGGGCCGAGGCCGTACGCCGCGGGGCTGATGGCCTTGATCCGACGGGGGCCTTGATGTTGATGGCGGGGATCACTGCAGGGTGTTTCGCGCTCCTGCCATTTGCCACTGCGGCTGTCTTACGCATCAATCTGCGGTGATCGGGGATTGTTGGACGGGACCATGAAGGATAAATAAACGCCATGTCGATGTGGGAATACGCAAATCCAAGACGTTTCATGGGCTGGACCCGTCCGGTCCTGCCGTGGAGCTTTGCTTTGGCGGGGCTGTGCCTCACGGTGGGCTTGATCTGGGGGTTCTTCTTTACCCCCGATGATTTCCGCCAGGGCTCGACCGTCAAGATCATCTACCTGCATGTGCCAGCGGCCCTGATGGCGATTAACGCATGGATTATGATGCTGGTGGCCTCTCTGATCTGGGTCATTCGCCGCCACCATGTCTCGGCGCTTGCGGCGCGTGCCGCGGCCCCTGTGGGCGTTGTTTTCACGCTGATCGCGCTCTTCACCGGCGGCATCTGGGGGCAGCCCATGTGGGGGACCTACTGGGCATGGGACCCGCGTTTGACGTCATTCCTGATCCTGTTCCTGTTTTATCTGGGTTACATCGCCCTTTGGGAAGCGATTGAAGATCCTGATACTGCCGCCGATCTGACATCGGTCTTATGCATGGTGGGGTCGGTCTTTGCGATCCTGTCGCGCTATGCGGTGTTGTTCTGGAACCAGGGGCTGCATCAGGGGGCGTCGCTGTCGCTGGATAAGGAAGAGAACATTTCGGATGTGTTCTGGTTTCCGCTCCTTGTCTGCATCGCCGGATTTGTCCTTTTGTTCATCGCGCTCGTTCTGATGCGCACCCGTACCGAAATTCGCGCGCGCCGGATCCGCGCCTTGCAAGCGAGGGCGCGCCGTGCCTGATTTAGGTGACTATCGGATTGAGGTTTTGTCGGCCTATGCGGTCAGCATCGTGTTGTTGCTCGCGCTGGTGTGGCTGAGTTGGCGGCGCTATGCCAAGGTGCGTGCTGCCTTGGAGGATGTCGAGAAGAATGGCTAAGATCAAACCTTTGATGATCCTGCCTCCGGTGATTTTTGCAGCCTTTGCCGGCCTCGCGATTGCTGGGATGATGCGGGACAACCCTGATGAACTCCCATCGACTTTTGTCGGTAATCAGGCACCGCCCCTGCCGGTCGAGGCCGTTCAGGGGACAACGCAACTGACCGATGCCGATTTGCGTGCAGGCGAGATTACGATTGTGAACTTCTGGGCGAGCTGGTGCCCGCCCTGCCGTGCAGAACACCCGAATCTGCTTGATCTCGAGGCCGAAGGCTACCGTGTCGCTGGCGTGAATTTCCGCGATCAGCAGGCACAAGCGTCACAGTATCTGGTGGATTATGACGACCCCTTTTTCGCCACAGGGTTTGATCTGCGGGGCCGTTCGGCGATCGACTGGGGTGTCACCGCGCCGCCAGAGACTTTCATCGTGGATGGTGACGGGACGGTCCTTTTCCGTTTTGTCGGGCCGTTGGTCGGGTCGGATTACGAGCAGCGGTTCCTGCCGGAACTTGCGAAGGCGATGGAGTAGGGTGGGTGAAACCCACGCGTGGATAAAAAAAGCCCGGTCACAATGACCGGGCTTTTCCTTTTTCGGTTAGGCCGCTGCTTTGGCCAAGTTCCGCAGCACATAGTGCAGCACACCGCCGTTTTCGATGTATTCGATCTCAACCGCCGTATCGATCCGGCATTTCACGGTGATCTCTTTCACGCTGCCATCGGCCATTGTGATCTTGGCGGTCATATCCTGCAGTGGCTTGACGGCATCCAGACCTTCGATAGTCACCGTTTCGTCGCCTGTCAGGCCCAGCGATTTGCGGGTGTCGCCGCCAGTGAACTCGAACGGCACAACGCCCATGCCAACAAGGTTGGAGCGGTGGATACGCTCGAAGCTTTCCGCGATCACGGCCTTGACGCCCAGGAGTGCCGTGCCTTTTGCCGCCCAGTCGCGCGATGAACCCGCGCCGTACTGTTCGCCCGCGAAGATCACCAGCGGGGTGCCGGCCTCTTGATAGGCCATAGCCGCGTCAAAGATGGATGTCTGCGCGCCATCGGGGCCTTTGGTATAGCCGCCTTCAATGCCGTCGAGCATTTCGTTCTTGATGCGGATGTTGGCGAATGTGCCGCGCATCATGACCTCATGGTTGCCGCGACGCGATCCGTAAGAGTTGAATTCGCGCACAGGCACCTGACGGTCCAGCAGGTATTGGCCCGCTGGGGTGGTGTCTTTGAACGAACCGGCAGGCGAGATGTGGTCGGTTGTGACCATATCGCCCAGAACCGCAAGAACCTTGGCATTTTCGACGTTCTTGATGGTGCCTGCGTCCTTGGACATGCCTTTGAAGTAGGGCGGGTTCTGAACGTAGGTTGACGATGCGGGCCAGTCGTAGGTCTCGGAATCTGTGGTCTCGACCGCTTGCCACTTTTCGTCGCCTTTGAAGACGTCGGCATATTTCTTCTGGAACGCCTCACGTGTCACGGTGCGCTCGACCAGTTCGTTGATCTCGGCAGAGGTGGGCCAGATGTCTTTGAGGAAGACATCATTGCCGTCCTTGTCCTGCCCCAGCGGGTCGTTGATCATATCGACGTTCATGTCACCCGCCAGCGCATAGGCCACGACGAGCGGAGGAGAGGCCAGATAGTTGGCGCGCACATCAGGCGAAATGCGGCCTTCGAAGTTGCGGTTGCCCGACAGAACGGACGTGGCGATCAGGTCGCCCTCGGCGATGGCTTCGGAGAGTTCCTGCTGGATCGGGCCAGAGTTGCCGATGCAGGTGGTGCAGCCATAACCCACAAGGTTGAAGCCGATCGCGTCGAGGTCTTCTTGCAGACCTGCGGCTTCAAGATATTCCGACACGACCTGTGAACCGGGCGCCAGTGATGTCTTGACCCATGGTTTGCTGTTCAGGCCCAAGGCGCGCGCTTTGCGTGCCACCAGACCTGCGCCGATCATGACGTAGGGGTTTGACGTGTTGGTGCAGGATGTGATCGAAGCGATCACAACAGAACCGTCACGCAGTTTGTAATCCTCGCCTTTGACGGCTTGTGATTTGCGCGGGTCCATCGGTTCGGTCGGGGCAGGGCCCTCGGATGCCATTTCGTCAGCGGCCTTGCTGCTGTCGATGCCGCGATATTCGTTCACGACGTCCATGAAGGCCGAAGCAGCCTGGGTCAGCGGTGTGTAATCCTGCGGGCGCTTGGGACCGGAGATTGCAGGCACAATCGTGCTCATATCAAGGTGCAGCGTGTCGGTGTAAACAGGTGCATAGTTTTCGTCGCGCCAGAAGCCGTTTTCCTTGGCGTAGGCTTCGACAAGCGCGATGCGGTCTTCGTCGCGGCCTGTGTTGCGCAGGTAGCGCAGTGTTTCACCGTCAATCGGGAAGAAACCGCAGGTCGCGCCATATTCCGGTGCCATGTTGGCGATGGTGGCACGGTCGGCCAGTGGCAGCACATCAAGGCCCGCGCCATAGAATTCCACGAATTTGCCCACAACGCCAAGGTTCCGCAGCATTTCGACGACTTTCAGCACAAGGTCGGTGCCTGTGGTGCCTTCGACCATCTCACCTGTCAGCTCAAAGCCGACAACTTCGGGGATCAGCATGGAGACAGGCTGGCCCAGCATCGCGGCTTCGGCCTCGATCCCGCCAACACCCCAGCCCAAGACGGCCAGACCGTTGACCATCGTGGTGTGGCTATCGGTGCCGACGAGCGTGTCTGGATAGGCCACTTCCTCGCCGTTCTGGTCTTTGTCGGTCCAGACGGTTTGCGCCAGATACTCAAGGTTCACCTGATGGCAGATGCCGGTGCCCGGTGGCACAACTCGGAAGTTGTTGAACGCGCCCTGACCCCATTTGAGGAATTGGTAACGCTCCATGTTGCGCTCATATTCACGGTCTACGTTCATCTGGAACGCACGTGGATTGCCGAATTCGTCAATCATGACCGAGTGGTCGATGACCAGGTCAACAGGGTTCAGCGGATTGATCTGCTGGGCGTCGCCGCCCAAAGCTACGATCCCGTCGCGCATCGCGGCTAGGTCAACCACGGCAGGAACGCCGGTAAAGTCCTGCATCAGCACGCGGGCAGGGCGGTAGGCGATCTCAATGGGGTTTTTGCCGCCGTTGTCGGCCCATGCGGAGAATGCTTTGATATCGTCGACGGAGACCGAAAAACCGCCGTCTTCAAAGCGCAGCAGGTTTTCAAGCACGACCTTCAGGGCTGCGGGCAGTTTGGAAAAATCCCCCAGACCTGCGGCTTCAGCGGCAGGGATGGAATAGTAAGCGACCGACTGGTCACCGACTTTGAGGGTTTTGCGTGTCTTGGCAGTATCTTTGCCGACTGTGATCGTCATGGCGTTCCCTTTCGTGGCGTATGCTTATGCAAGGCTGCTTGTCGCGGTGATGCACCATGCAGATTCGTCATGCAATGCGGCGCATTTGGGCGTTGTATACTGTTGCACACAATAAAGATCAACGCCGTTTGACACTGAAACATTGTTAACTTTGCAATCGCAATTCATTGATTGGCCATTTCAGTCTAATCTGATTACACCCGACACAGAAGAGCAATTACCCGGGGTTCCTTATGCGTTATTTTCTTGCTGCCTTGTCGGTCTTTGGAGTCATGCATGCAACACAGGTTGCAGCCCAGGACGATCCGGTGGTGGTTGAGCTTTATACCTCGCAAGGGTGCTCTTCGTGTCCTCCGGCAGACGAGATGCTGCATGATCTGGCCAAGCGGGATGATGTGATCGCTCTGGCACTTCATGTGGATTACTGGGATTACATCGGCTGGAAGGATATCTTTGCAAACCCTGCTTTCACCGCACGCCAGCACGCCTATGCGCGCGCTGCGAATGCCACCTCGGTCTATACCCCGCAGATGATTATCAACGGTGTTGAACAGGTGGTCGGTTCGCGCCCCATGCAGGTGATGGATGCGCTTCAGGCGCAAAGAGAGGCAGGAAGCCTTTTTGATCTGCAACTGACGCGGCGTGAGGGTGCCGTTCTGATCACCGCCGAACCGGGGCAAGGTGGGGACTATGCAGTGCAACTGGTCCGTTACATCCCCGAGGAAACAGTTGATATCAGACGCGGGGAAAACGCAGGACGCAAATTGAGCTATGCCAATATCGTCACATCATGGGAAGTCGTCGCTGAATGGGACGGGCGGTCACCACTGGCGTTCGAGGCGGATGCGGCAGGGGATAGCCCGATTGTTGTGATCTTGCAGCAGTCCACGCATGGCCCGATCGTCGGTGCGGCTGTGCTGCGCTAGGCACTGCGACCACGGTTTTTCCATCGCCTGTGCACCCAAAACCACTGCGCCGGGTTGCGCGCAATTTGTGCCTCAAGACGTGAATTCATGGCCAAAAGCATGCTTTCAGGCCTATCCGGTGCGATGGGTGCCTCAACCTCAACCTGAAATGAAAGCCCGTCAGGCTGTCTGATTCCGAAATAGGGGATCATGACAGCATCGAGTTTCAACGCGATCTCGGCGGCAGAGACCGAGGTGCGCGCAGGGTGGCCCAGAAAGGGCAGAGAAGGCCCTGGTGCCGCGACATCAAACAGCAGCGTGCCCAGACCGCCACCGCGCAGGTGCCGCACGAAGCCCATGGTGCCGCGTCTGCCTTGGGCAAAGACAGGGCCGCCCCATGAGGTCATTGTCTTGGCATAGTGATCGTTAAAATAGGCGTTTTGCATCGGGCGGTAGAGGCCGCCTATGGTATGCCCCATCGCGGTCAGTACCTGACGCGGGGCTTCGTGATTGCCGAAGTGGCCAGTCACAAAAAGGACCGGACGCTTGGATTTTACGGCATCCGAAAGCGCATCAAGGCCGTCCCCTTGTGGCTTGGTATCGCGTAGTTTCTTGCCGAATTCCTGCCACGAATAATTCTCGATGACTGTGCGTCCGAAGTTGTCACAGCACTGCTCCGCAATCTGCCGCCGTTTGATGACGCCCATGTCGGGATAGACCAGCGCCAGGTTCTGTTCGGCCCGTTTGCGGTATCCTGCCAAAGGCCCGATTGCGCGGCGCAGCGCGCTGCCCATCATGCGCACGCGCGTCTCGTATGGCAGGCGCATGAGCGTGCCGATCAGGCCGCGCAGGGCGCGGTCAGCCAGCCAATCGGCCCGTGTTCCGGTCGGGGGTTCCTCAGTCGTCACGCGGCATCCGGTGATTTGGCAAGCCCCGTGCCGATCATGCTGTCACGGGTGACGAGTTTCGCAAGGTCATCAACGTGCCATTCGTCCGTCCCTGCGGGGCGTTGCGGGATGACAACATAGCGCATGTCGGCCGTGCTGTCATGGACGTGGACCGTGGTGGTGTCGGGCAATGTGACGCCGAACTCGGCCAGCACTTTGCGTGGTTCCTTGACGGTGCGGGACCGATAGGCGCGGGATTTGTACCAATCGGGCGGCAGGCCCAACAGATTGCGCGGATAGCACGAACAAAGGGTGCAGACGACGATATTGTGGATGTGTTCCGTATTTTCCAGCGCGATCAGCCGCATTGGGCCGATATCGAAACCCATGCCGCGAGTCGCGGCACTGGCATCTTCCAGCAAAGCTGCGCGAAAATCAGGGTCGGTCCATGCACGTGCCACCACCGCTGCGCCATGGGCAGGGCTGCGCGCGTCCATGGCCTCGATCTGGGCGTTGATGGCCGCAGCCGTGGTCACACCTTTTTCGATCAGCAGCTCGCGCACAGCGATTTCCATTTGCTGCCAGTAGGTCAGAGGGTGATCATCATCAGGCCGGTAGGGGTGACCCGAGGGCGACAGGTGGTCGTGGTGATCATGGGGCATGGGGTGCCTCTGCGGGTTCGAGCCAGTGGCTATAGATTTCGGCGTCAATTGTGTCGGCGGGGTTTTCGGATGCCTCACCCCAAACCTCGGCCATGGAAAAGCGGACCCGTAGCAAGGGCAGGGCCTGGGCGTTCAGCCCATAGGCCAGTTGTTCGGGGTTGGGGAAGGGACCAAGTGTGCGTTCGACCCAGCCGATCTTGCCCCGCAAATAGGATGGTGTGCGCACATGGCCGGGCGGCATATCTGCGCGCACCCGCATATATTGGCGGTCACTCACTTGCAGCCTCGCCATAGGTGGCGCCGCGGGCGGCGACTGCCGTCATGCGTTGGGCAAGTTCGGCGGTTGTATAGACGCCAGCCTCGATCAGGTTCTGGTTCACGGCGGCAATCCAGCGTTCGTAGTATGTCATGGTTTCGAACGCCTCTTCGCCCATGTCTTCAAGCACGCGCCGCAGACCATCGACGGTGAAATGCCCTTGGCTCGAGGCGATGATCATCAAGGCATCGACACGCTTTTCCCAAAGTGAAAAATCATGTTGCCCGGTAGGTATGGTGCCGGCCGCGCCGCCGCCCATGTCGTGCCAGCGTTGGCCAGTGAAAGGGTGATTATCAGTCATGCTGTGAGCTTAGGAGATTTTCTGCGCGACGTGAATCACATTTGTTGTTTTTAGCCTTCTTCTTCGGCGGTATCCGTTGCGTCCGGATCAATCAGGGTGATGACACCGGCGTCAGCCATTTCGCGGATGACAGTCGTGATCGCGGCCATAGCCTTTTCAGCATCGTCTTTTTTGATGCGTCCGCGTTCCTGCGCATCTTCGCGCAACTGGGTTGCCATGCGCTGCGACAGGCTTTTGAGGATAAATTCTGCCGAATTCATCAGCGCCTCTTCACCGGCGAGCGCCGCCGCGATCGCCGTGGTCAGCATATCGCCATCCACGTTGCGGATCGCGTTCGGAATGTCGGTCGGTTTGACGCGCGGCGCGATGTCCTTGAAGGTGAAAATCGCCTTGCGTACATTGCTGGCGAAGTCCGGATCCGTGCCTTCCAGCCCTTCCAGCACGTCTTCACGGGTATCTGTGACTGTCGAGTTCAGAATAGCACCCAAGCGCTGCACCGGCGCCTTTTCGAACGCCTGATCGGCCGGCTGGCCATAATCCGCAGCCAATGCGGCCCCGATACGGCGCACGGCGTCAGGCGAGATATCTTCGGTCTGGGACATCGCATATGTGATCCTGCGCGCCCTTTCCCCGGGTGTCTTGGTCAGCACCTCAGCGGCCTTGGCAACCGGCAGTTTGGACAGAGCGACCGCACAGATCTCGATACTTTCGGACTGCATGATCTTCACAAGCCGTTCGACGCTGAGGTCGACGACAACGGGCCAGTGATCGCCGTTGCGGACGCTTTCCAGCTGGTTGCGCAGCCTGCCGGCCAGAACGGGGCTGAGGTGATCGGCAAGTGCTGTGATCGCCCCGTCACGGGTGCCGGGGGCCGTCAGACCCACCGCCTCAAGCTCGGCAGTGAACTCTTCCGCCACGGCGGTGACGGTGGCTTTGTCGACCCGCCGCAGGGCACCCAACTCATCGGTGAGCAAGAGTTGCAACGGTTCGGGAAGTTGCCCCAATGCGAGCGTGTTGCCGTCTTCCAGCAGCATATGCACGACCATTGCCGCCTTGCGGCGACGTGTCAGGGTCATATCAGGGGTGGACGAGGCGCTGAAATCCATAGGGTCACATAAACGCGTGACCGTAAAATATTGGTTAGCTTAAACGACTTAAGCGCGCGGGTGTGTCACCATAATTGACATCTTTTTCAACTGCTCGACGGTCTTGGGGTCAAGCTGGGCAGTGTCTGCGGTGTTGTCATGGATCTTGGTGACAAGTCCCTGAATACTTGCGATTTCTTCATCCGAGAATTCGCGTTCACCGTTGGCAAAACCACAAATTGTGCGGCTGTCATCCGATACGATGGATACCACGATGCCATATCTCAGACCATGTTCAGCCGCTTTGGTCATGACACCCGCCGGATCATCAAGGGCGGACCAGCGCGTGGCACCTTCCGTATCAAACGCCCAGGCCACCATCGGGTCTGACATCAACAGACCATTTCGTGAATAGTAATCCAGCCAGTCTTTGGGATAGGTTTGGAACATGAACTTGGGGGTCGTGTACTCAATATGGATGCCTAACGCATAGCCAGCCGGCGCAAGGTCATTGAGCTGGCCGAGTGTTTCGCTAATCTCAAATTGCGTAGAGGCCATCGAATTGTACTCGCTTTCCGGTTGCCAAGATTAACGTTATGACCATAAAGTCTGTTCGAACCGCTGTCCGGGCATATTAGGGCGAACAGCGCGGCCGCAACAAGAGCTTTGTTACAACGGCTCGTTAAGGAAGTTGAATGTCGACACTCTTAGACCCAGAAGAGATTGGGCAGCTAGCCCCCTCTGGCTATTATGTGGCGCTACGCATTGGCTTTGCTTTCCCGATGGAAGAGGTGAACGCCTTTCCGAAAGGCTGGATCAACCATTACACCAAACAGCGGTATATGCTTTTTGATCCGGTCGTAAAGTGGGCCTATGCGAATGTGGGTGCCATCAGGTGGTCCGCACTTGCAGAAGACGATCCAAAGCGAATCATCACTCAGGCCTATAGTTTTGGTATGCGATACGGTGTCACTGTTTCGGTGTTTGATAGCGATGCAGACGAGCAACGGTCCTTTGCATCTTTTACACGATCTGACCGGGATTACACCGATCTCGAAGTGAAGCTGCTTCTTGCCTATCTGACGCGCCGCCACACCGAGACGGCGCCACCGACGAATCTGACCAAGGCAGAGCTCGAAGCTTTGGGGATGGTCAAGGACGGTAAGCGCTTGAAAGAAATCGCGTTTGAGTTGAGTGTTAGCGAAGGGGCAGTCAAGCAGCGGCTCAAGAATGCCAAACTGAAACTGGGTGCGAAAACCGGGACCCAGGCGGCTGCATTGGCAAATCAATTCGGCCTAATCTAAAAAGAATTAGGCGCTTCTTTTATCCATTCCTTACAATTAGAGCTAAATTGTAGGTTGCTATGTTAGCATCGTACTTGGTGACGGTGGGGGCCGTCGACCCAAACATTACAACCAGAGGGAATACTATGGAGAAGATTACATTCAACCTGACAGAACTCCACAAGCATGGATCTGCGTTCTTCGAATTTCTTGCACTTCGCAAGCAATTCTTTGTCGATCAATTGGGGTGGGACATTCCGCATGACGATGATGTGGAAATGGATCAGTACGACAACCCCAAGGCGTATTATTCGCTTGTTCTGAAAGATGGCAAGGTTGTCGGTGGCATGCGGGCAATGGCCACGACGGCACAGTGGGGGGCGCATACATATATGCTGCGTGACGCGGTGGACGGGAAGCTGATCGGCATCCCCGCCGACATTATTCCGCATGCAGAGGTCACGCCGAATGTCTGGGAAGCAACCCGCGTTGTGATCTCGGACGCGCTCAACACCCATGCGGAACGGTCAGAATGCCTCGCGCTCGTACTTGATGGTGTGGTCGAGCAGGCGACAGCGCAGGGTGCCACCGAAATTGTAGCGCTGTGTCCGCCCGTTTTTGCGCGCACGCTGCGTCAGTTGGGATACCCTGCAAAGATCATTGGTGAGCCTTACACGAACCTGCATGATGATCGCCGCTATGTGGCCATGGCGATGCCTGCGGTACGCCGCAAATCGGCCAAGGCAGCGCAAGATGCTCCGGTTCTGCGGTCGTCGTCACATAGTTTGCCGGCACAGGCGCTCCACGCGCCGTCAAAGCTGTAGGTTCGTTGGTGAGAGACCTGATCGCATCGCGGTTTGCGATCAGGTCATCTGAAGTGTGTTGTTAAGCGTCGAAGACGCGCCCAAAGATCGTATCCACGTGTTTCATGTGGTATCCGAGGTCGAATTTCTCTTCGATCTCCTCGGCAGAGAGTGCCGCCAGAACATCGGCGTCACCCAACAGTTCCGTTTTGAAATCCGCACCCTGTTCCCAGACACGCATGGCGTTGCGCTGGACCAGTTTATAGGCGTCCTCGCGGCTGACACCGGCCTGTGTCAGGGCCAAAAGCACACGTTGCGACATGACCAAGCCACGGAATTTATTCATGTTGGCCAGCATGTTGTCAGGATAGATCACCAGCTTTTCGATCACACCCGCCAGACGGTTCAGCGCGAAATCCAAGGTGATTGTCGTATCAGGACCAATCGCACGTTCTACGGATGAATGGCTGATGTCGCGCTCGTGCCAGAGGGCCACGTTTTCCATTGCTGGCACCACCGACATGCGCACCAGACGCGCCAGACCTGTCAGGTTCTCGGTCAGGACGGGGTTACGCTTGTGCGGCATCGCGGACGAGCCTTTTTGCCCTGCAGAGAAGAACTCTTCGGCTTCCAACACCTCGGTGCGCTGCATATGGCGGATTTCGATGGCGATGTTTTCGATGCTGGACGCGATCACGCCAAGGGTCGCGAAGAACATCGCGTGGCGGTCACGGGGAATCACCTGGGTGCTGATCGGTTCGGGCTTCAGGCCCAGTTTTTCGCAAACGTGCTCTTCGACGGCGGGATCAATGTTGGCGAATGTGCCGACAGCGCCGGAAATTGCGCCAGTCGCGATTTCTTCGCGGGCATTCACAAGGCGCGCGCGGCCACGGTCCATTTCGGCGTAGAAGCGGGCGAAGGTCAGACCCATTGTCGTGGGCTCTGCGTGAATGCCGTGGCTGCGACCGATGCGGACGGTGTCTTTATGCTCATAGGCGCGGGTTTTCAGGGCGGCGAGGACGCGGTCCATATCGGCAATCAGCAGATCGGCCGCGCGCACCAGTTGCACGTTCAGCGTTGTGTCGAGCACGTCGGACGATGTCATGCCCTGATGGACGAAGCGCGCGTCGTCTGATCCGATATGTTCGGCCAGATGTGTGAGGAACGCGATCACGTCATGCTTGGTGACGGCCTCGATTTCGTCAATCCGTGCGACATCGAATTCCACGTCTTTGGCTTTCCACACAGCTTTGGCGTTTTCCTTGGGGATCACGCCAAGGGCTGCTTGTGCGTCGCAGGCATGCGCTTCGATCTCGTACCAGATGCGGAATTTGGTGGCCGGTTCCCAAATGGCGGTCATTTCGGGGCGGGAATAGCGAGGGATCATTGGCATGCACCTTTTACAGGGGGTGGGCAGAGGATTCCTGACGCGTCATAAGGGGCCGGGGCAGAACCCTCAAGGGAGAGATGGCTTTTGGCACTGGTGGCAACGGATTTTGAAGGTGTTTGGGCTTTGCGGCGCACGATCGTGGACCGGCGCGATGGCCAGAACGGTGTGTTGGAAGGGCAGGTGGTGTTCACAGCCACGGATGCGGATCATCTGACCTATCACGAGCAAGGGCAGTTGACGCTGGACAGCGGTGTCACACTGGAGGCGCAACGGTGCTATCACTGGGCCTTCATGCCACTGGATGTTGTCGTCACATTCGATGACGGGCGTCCGTTTCATGCCTTTACCCCTGCAGGCCATGCCGCAGGCACCGACCATCCCTGTGGCGATGATTTCTATACGGTACGCTATGATTTCACGGCATGGCCCGTGTGGCGCGCGATCTGGACCGTTAAAGGGCCGCGCAAGGATTATGTCTCGACCTCGACTTATCAACGCCGTTAACGCCATCATGCTTGCGCCGCGTCGCGGCATCGGCGATAAAACCGAAACGAAATTCACAATAGGGGAGAGTGGCACATGGCCCTCGCACTTAACGACAAAGTCCTGGCCGAGGCGTTCGGCCCGTCAACCGGTACCGCGCTGCGCATCAAGCAGGCCGCCATGGTGGTTCTGGGGATCGCGGTTCTGGCGATCATGGCGAAAGTGAAAGTGCCGATGTGGCCGGTCCCGATCACCATGGGCACATTTGCGGTGCTGACCATCGGTGCCACCTACGGCCCGCGTTTGGGTCTGGCGACGATCATGGGGTACATGATCATCGGTGCGCTTGGATTTGACGTCTTTGCAGGCTCGACCGCCGAAAACGCAGGTCTGACTTATATGATGGGCGGCACAGGCGGCTATCTGGTGGGTTATGTCGTGGCGACGCTGGCACTCGGCTTTGCGGCGCGTGCCGGTTGGGACCGTTCGGTTCTGATGATGGGTGTTGCATTGCTGATCGCCAATGCGCTGATCTATCTGCCCGGTGTGGCGTGGTTGAGCGTTCTTTATGGCAACGGCCTCGCGTGGTCGGTCGAAGTGGGCATGACACCCTTCCTGATCGGTGACGCGCTCAAGCTGGGCCTTGCGGCGCTGCTGGTCCCCGGTCTGTGGAAGCTGATCGGCGACGCGCGCTCATAAGCTTCGCTTTCAATTCTTGGAAAAGGCGCAAGCATCACGCTTGCGCCTTTTTTCATGCAAGACGGGTAGTGACAGCCGATGACCGCTCAAGCGTGCGGTGCACTGGGCATTTATCTGCAATCTCAAGCAGTCTGTCGCGCTGGTCTTTGCTGAGATCGCCTTCGAGCCGGATGAGGCGTTCAAAGTGATCGACTTTGCCATCCGCCGGATCAGCTGCGTCAGCGGCGTGTTCCTTGGCATGGCTGATATCGACACTGACACCCGTCAAAGGCCAGCCTTTGCGCCGCGCATACATGCGGATCGTCATCGACGTGCAGGCGCCCAGTCCGGCGGAAACAAGGCCATAGGGCGAAAGCCCTTTGTTGCTGCCACCGTGTTTTGCAGGCTCATCTGCCAGCAGATGGTGCGGACCGGACTGGATATCCTGCAAGAAGCCGTTTGCGTCCGCCTCGGACACCCGCAAAATGCCTTCAGGTGTGGTGGCTTTCGGCTCAGGCTGTGCCAATTCCAGATAGCGTTTCGACCACACGGCAATCATATCTGCTGCGTAATCGGCGTCTTTTGCCCCTGTCATCAGGTGGTCGGCATTGTCTAGCGTGACAAAGCTCTTGGGGTGTTTGGCTGCCATGAAGATATCCGAGGCGTTTGCGATCCCGACGGTGGCATCGCGGGGGGCGTGCAGCACCAGAAGGGCCGCACCCAGATTGCCAATCGCGGCCTTCAGATTTGCCGTGCTGATATCTTCGACAAAGCCTTTGCCGATGCGGAAGGGGCGGCCGCCAAGGTCAACCTCGGCCACGCCCTGATCCTCGATTTCGGGGATCGCATGGGCGAAATGATGGGTGACATGGCCGGGATCAAAGGGGGCACCAATTGTGACGACGGCCTTGATACCTGTCAGCATAGGGGCGGCTTTCAGGGCGGCCGCACCACCCAGCGAATGGCCGATCAGCAAGGAGGGCGGCATGCCCCGTGCGGCCAACTCCTTGTCGGCGGCAACCAGATCATCCACGTTCGAGGTGAAACTGGTGTTTTCAAACTCGCCCTCGGAATGCCCGAGGCCTGTAAAATCAAACCGCAAGACGGCGATCCCCATGGAGGACAGACGCGCTGCGATCCGGCGCGCCGCGGTGATGTCCTTGGAGCAGGTAAAGCAATGCGCAAAAAGGGCTGTGGCGAGATGCGGCCCGTTTGGCAGATCAAGGCGTGCGGCAAGCGTGTCGCCGCCATGTCCGGTGAAGGTGAGCTTTTCGGTTGGCATATTGCGGGGCCTCCTCTGTCTGTATCCGTGATGGCAAGGTGGCGCGCGGATGGCAATCGGCAGACCTGTTTATCGCAGCAAGGTGAGAGATGTTACCGCGTCAGATGCGCTGCCGTGGTGGGGGCCATACGGCTCAGGGGATCGTGTTCATCTGCGTGCTGCCCAGCGAAAGCCAGTCCCACAAGAGCTGTGGGTTGCTGATCAGGCCTATCACCACCAGGATCACAGCGAGTGCAAGGTTGCCTCTGGTGACGAAGCCGAGAAGCCGCGTCAGCCGCTGCGGGCGCTTGGCAGACTGCGTCACCGGCCGTTTTTGGCTGCGCCTGACTTTGGGGATGGCTGTTGGCACAGTCTTGGCAGCACGTGGCTTGGTTTGCGCGAAAACGCTGGCGCGTTGCTCTGCTTTCCGGCGTGCCGACCCGCGATAGGCGGTCGAGGGGCCTTTGTAGCGCACGTCGATAGGGTGGTATTTGGACATGTGAATTGATGCTTTGGAATGAATCGCAATCTGCCCTCAGCCTATACCGCAATCGTTTGGCGGCGCGCGAAAAATCCCGGGTTTCGATCACAATCCGCCGTCGAGTGCCCCTTCAGCCACCAAAGCATCGTATTTGTCGCGTTCAAACCACCAGAAATCGACGTTGCGGAAGAAATCATAAGGGGCAGGCGTTTCGGGCATGCCGAAGATATCCCAGACCGCCACACGGTGCGCCCCGAGGTTCCAGCCGCCAATCCAGATATGTTTGGAGCGCAGGACGCGGTCAAGCGCGCGCACAGCGGTGGTGAGCTCTTCGCGGGTGCTGGCCACGACGACCTTTTCGATCAGCGCGTCCACCACAGGATCGGCAAGGCCTGTCAGGTTGTTGCTGCCTTCCGCACCGGCGGCGGCAGACCCGTAAAAGGCGCGCAATTCTGCCCCCGGTGTCGTGGCGACGGACCATGCGGTCGAGGACAGATCGAAATCGAATGCCTGCCTGCGCTGGGTCCACGCGCTTGGGTCGATCACTTCGAATTCTGCATCAATGCCAAGGGCTTTGAGATTTTCGGTATAGGGGATCATGATCCGCTCAAGACTGCGGCTGCTGTCGGGGAATTCAAGGTGCAGGATCTCGCCGGCTGCGTTGCGGCGCATCCCGTCATCGCCCACAGTCCAGCCCGCGGCCTCAAGAAGCTCGCCCGCCCTGCGCAGATCACCACGGTCGCGGGGGCGGTCGCTGCCGGGGTTGGGGACATGGGCAGGTTCCGTAAAGATTTCCGGCAGGAGCTGGTCGCGGAATTCCTCTAACAGTGCCAGTTCCGCGCCTTCGGGAAAACCTGTCGCCTGCATATCGGTGTTTTCAAAGAAACTGTCGTTGCGGGTATAGGTGCCATAGAAAATCGTGTCATTCGTCCATTCGAAATTGAACGCATATTCAAGGGCCTGGCGCACGCGGATATCTTGCAGCACGGGATTACGCATGTTGAACCAGATACCTTGGGCATTGGCGGGGCGGCCATCGGGGATCAAGAGTTGCTGGACCCAGCCGCGCTGTGCTGCAGGAAAATCATAGCCTGTCGCCCAAGAGGCCGAGCGGTATTCGACACGCATATGGTATTCACCGGCGGCAAAGGCCTCGAGCCCCACGGTATCATCGACGAAGTATTCGTAAGTAAAGCAGTCGAAGTTGTTGCGGCCTGTGTTTACGGGCAGGTCCGCACCCCAGTAATCGGGGTCTTTGCAGAAAGTGATGGTGCGTGGGGCATCCACGGTCGTGACCTCGTAAGGGCCGGACCCAAGGGGGATATCCATCCAGCTTTCGGCGAAATCCACGGTGTCATAAAAATGTGCAGGCAGCACGGGCAGTTCCGCGACACTGCCCAAAAGACCGCTTCCCGCACCGGGGGCCAGATCAAAGCGGACGCGGGTCGCGCTTTCCGCGGTCACGGCGGTCACATCGGACAAGAGGTTGCGATAGTAGGGGTGCCCTTCGGTTTGCAGCGCGTTGATCGTGAACACGACATCGGCGGCGGTGACGGGGGTGTCGTCATGGAAACGGGCCTCGGGGCGCATGTTGAAGACGACATATGAAAAATCATCGGGGTATTCGATGGTTTCCGCAATCAACCCGTAGAGCGCATCGGGTTCGTCATTGGCGCGCACCATCAGGCTGTCATAGATATGAACACTGACCTCGGGGGCGCTGTCGCCTTTGATGATGAAGGCGTTCAGGCTGTCAAAAGTCGGGGTGCCGAAGAGCTGGCGCTGGCTCATGGTGCCGCCTTGGGGGGCGTCGGGGTTGGCATAGTCGAAATGCGTGAAATCCGGGCCGTATTTCAGATCACCGAAGGTCGAAAAGCCGTGGCTGATTGTGACATCGGCGAATGCGGGTGTCGTCAGGGCGATCAGGGTAAGCGTGACGGGGAAATTCTTCATCATATGCCTCCGGTGGGAACCGGTCACAGAGTGACCTGATGCGGTGTTGTGTCAAGGCATTGAAGGGGGGTGGATTGTCACAGTCCTGTGGGCAAGCCAGCCCCGCGCCACGAAAAAAGGCCGCGGCATGCACCGCGGCCCCTTTCATTCATGTCACACTTGTTAGTGCGTGAACTTCTTGATCTCGCCTGATTTCAGGCGGGCACTGTAAGAGTTCAGCTCTTTGCGCACCACTTTCATCAGGAAGTAGAGGCAGAAGATGTTCACCACTGCCATGGCAAAGATCGCGGCATCCGAGAAGTCAATCACAGGGCCAAGGCTTGCGGCTGCCCCGATCACGATGAAGATGCAGAAGATGATCTTGAAGACCAGCTCTGTGGTTTTGCCTTCGCCGAAGAGGTAGGTCCAGGCTTTCAACCCGTAGTATGACCACGAGATCATGGTCGAGAAGGCAAACAGGATCACGGCCAATGAAAGAACATAGGGGAACCAGCTGATGGCAGAACCGAAGGCGGCGGATGTTAGTGCAACACCGCTGTTGCCATCAATCGTTGCAATCGCTGTGCCTGCTTCGTTCAGCATGTAGTTACCTGTTGCCTGATCAATGATCAGCTGCTGGGAGATGATGATGACCAAGGCGGTCATTGTACAAATCACAACCGTGTCGATCAGTGGCTCGAGCAAGGACACAAACCCTTCGGTGATGGGTTCATTTGTTTTCACCGCAGAGTGCGCAATCGCCGCGGAACCCACGCCCGCTTCGTTCGAGAACGCCGCACGGCGGAAACCCTGGATCAGCGCGCCGACGAAACCGCCTGCAACGCCCAGACCTGTGAAGGCACCGGCAAAGATCTGACCAAAGGCCCAGCCGATCATCTCGTAGTTGACGATCAACACAACAATGGCCGCACCGACATACAGGATGCCCATGAAGGGAACGACTTTTTCAGTCACCCGCGCGATGGATTTGATCCCACCCACGATGACCGCAAAGACGATCGCGGCAAAGACAATCCCTGTGATCCAACCCGGGAAATCACCAGTGATCTGCGTGATCTGCGCATGGGCCTGGTTGGCCTGGAACATATTACCGCCACCCAGAGCGCCGAGGATACAGAAGATCGAGAACATCACAGCAAGGACTTTCCCCCCGGGCAGTCCCAGCTCGTCAAAACCCTTGGAGATGTAATACATCGGGCCACCTGACACGGTGCCATCGGGGTATTCGTTGCGGTATTTCACACCCAGCGTACATTCGGTGAACTTGGACGCCATGCCCAGCAGACCCGCGAGGATCATCCAGAAAGTCGCGCCCGGACCACCGATGCCGACGGCCACAGCAACACCGGCGATGTTCCCAAGTCCGACAGTCCCGGACAGTGCGGTTGCCAGCGCCTGAAAGTGGCTGACCTCGCCTGCATCCTTGGGGTCTGAATAATCGCCCTTTACCAGCGCGATCGCGTGGCCGAAGAACCGGAACTGTACGGCGGCAAAGTAAATTGTGAAAACAGTGGCACCGACCACCAACCACATGACGATCCAGGGAAAATTCGTACCGGGGATCGACATGAAGATGAAGTTAACGAACCAACCCGTGGCGTTTGCAAACGCCTCGTTTACGCGGGCATCGAGAGACAGGGCCGCTTCTTGTGCCCGCGCGGGAACAGCCAGAGCCAGCGAAGCAATCAACGTAAAGAAAATAGCTTGAAATTTTTTCATCTGGACTGCTCCTTATGCGACGACGGTGACAGGAACGCGTGCGTTCATCACGAGATTTGCGGTTGAACTGCCAAAGATGCGTGATGTCAGGCCACCATCGCTCGAACGGGCGACAACAATCTGGGAAGCGTCTTCGGAATGCGCGATGCTGTCGATTGTGTCGGCCACATCGCCGTGGCGCACAATGGCGCGGGCATTCAGCCCCGCAGCTTTGAGATCGGCCACAGCCGGATCGACAACCCGCTCGCGGGCGATCGCGATTTCCTCTTCGCGCCGCTTGTGACGTTCCGCATTCTCAGCCGCAGTTTGAAATGAAAACGGCGACCATTCGATCACATAGACGACGATCAATTCACAATCATCGGCTTTCTTCGCCAGGTTTTTGGCAAAGGCGAGGGCTTTCTCTCCCGAGCTTCGCCCGTCTAATCCAATAACGAGTTTCATAATTCTGTCCCTGTTCATTTGTCTTATGATCAGGCTTCGTGGTGCAATTCACCCCGAGGGGCAAATATTTTCTGTCGGCCTGAGGGAAAGCGTAACGAAGGAGGGCACATAGGTCTATGGTTGTGCGCCCTCTTTTGCCCAAAAATGCGGCAGTCTGACGCGAGTTGCCTAATAAGTGTGGTGTTTTGGGTGATGGGCACCATGTGCCCATAAACTCAAAGCAAGACGGCTATGCGTGATATCCGGCAGATACAAACGGCGCGGTTTGTGAAAAGAAACAAAAAAGCCCCGCCAGATTTCTCTGACGGGGCTTTCTTAAACTTGGGAAATTAGCAGCTGTAGTACATCTTGTATTCAACTGGGTGCGGTGTGTGCTCGTAGGCGTAGACCTCTTCCCACTTCAGCTCCATGTAGCCTTCCAGCTGGTCTTTGGTGAAGACGTCGCCGGCCAGCAGGAATTCGTGATCCGCTTCCAGTGCTTCCAGCGCTTCGCGCAGTGAGCCACAGACCGTTGGGATCGCTGCCAGTTCTTCCGGTGGCAGATCGTAAAGGTCTTTGTCGGAAGAGGGGCCTGGGTCGATCTTGTTCTTGATGCCGTCAAGGCCAGCCATCAACAGTGCTGCAAAGCACAGGTAAGGGTTGGCTGCGGGATCGGGGAAACGGGCCTCGACGCGCTTTGCCTTGGGGCTTTCAGCCCATGGGATACGGACACAACCCGAACGGTTACGTGCAGAGTAAGCGCGCAGAACGGGGGCTTCGAAGCCTGGGATCAGACGCTTGTAGCTGTTTGTGGACGGGTTTGTGATCGCGTTCAGCGCTTTGGCGTGCTTGAGGATACCGCCGATGAAGTAGAGCGCTTCCTGTGACAGGTCAGCATATTTGTCACCAGCAAAGAGCGGCTTGCCGTCTTTCCAGATCGACATGTTGACGTGCATGCCGGTGCCGTTGTCGCCTGCGATGGGCTTGGGCATGAATGTCGCTGATTTGCCGTAGGCCTGTGCCACGTTGTGGATGACGTACTTGTACTTCTGCAGCTCGTCCGCCTGATGTGTCAGCGTGCCGAAGATCAGGCCAAGTTCGTGCTGGCAAGACGCCACTTCGTGGTGGTGCTTGTCGACCTTCATGCCCATGCGCTTCATGGTGGACAGCATCTCGGAGCGCATTTCCTGCGCGTCGTCGATGGGGTTCACAGGGAAGTAACCGCCCTTGACGCCGGGACGGTGGCCTGTGTTGCCCATCTCGTACTCGGTGTCTGTGTTCCATGCGCCGTCGATTGCGTCGACCTGATAGGACACTTTGTTCATGGACACCTGAAAGCGCACATCGTCAAAGACGAAGAATTCTGCTTCTGGACCAAAGTATGCGGTGTCACCGATGCCCGAAGCCTTGAGGTATTCTTCGGCCTTGACGGCTGTACCGCGTGGGTCGCGGTCGTAAGGTTCCATCGTGTCGGGTTCGACGATGTTGCAGTTAATGCAGACTGTCTTTTCTGCATAGAAAGGATCGACGTAGGCGCTTTCGGCCTGTGGCATCAGTTTCATGTCGGACTGATCGATAGATTTCCAACCGGCGATAGATGACCCGTCGAACATGAAGCCTTCTTCGAGGAAGTCTTCGTCAACGAGATCGGCCACAACAGTCACGTGTTGCAGTTTGCCGCGTGGATCAGTGAAGCGGATGTCGACGTAGTCGGCTTCCTCGTCTTTGATCAGTTTTAGAACAGCCTTGTTGTCCATCTATGATGTCCTTTTTTGTAGCGTCGTTACTGGTTAGAGTGCATCGTCGCCGGCTTCGCCGGTGCGGATGCGGATGGCTTGTTCGACTGACGATACAAAGATCTTGCCGTCGCCAATCTTGTCGGTTTTCGCGGCGCCAATAATGGCTTCAATGGCCGCATCGACCTGGTCGTCAGCCAGGACGACCTCGATTTTCACTTTGGGCAAAAAGTCGACTACGTATTCAGCACCGCGGTAAAGTTCGGTGTGCCCTTTCTGGCGGCCGAACCCTTTGACTTCGACGACAGACAGGCCCTGGACGCCCACCTCTTGCAAGGCTTCCTTCACTTCGTCGAGCTTGAATGGCTTAATGATCGCTTCGATTTTTTTCATCGCTCGCGACTCCCCCTTGTGTGTTTCGTCAGTGGTCAGACCATTTCTCTTGCATAGGGACAATTCGTCGTGGAACCTCAAGGCAGGCTGGTCGGGGGAAACTGTGTGCAATGCTTAAAATTTGTGCAACTAGATTGATTGATGGGCGATTTGTAAACTTTTGGTGCTGAAACCATGACCGAACTACTCACCGCTGCCCAAATGCGCGCCATCGAAGCGGCCGCGATCACCTCGGGCGAGGTGACCGGACTGGAATTGATGGAGCGCGCGGGGCGGGGCGTCGTCGCAGCTATTTTTGAGGAATGGCCGGAGTTGGCACCATCTTGGGGGCCAGCCCCCAAACCCCCGGAGTATTTCCTGCAAAATGATGAGCAGGGACTGCATCGTGCGGTGGTTCTGTGTGGGCCGGGTAATAACGGCGGTGATGGGTTTGTTGTCGCGCGGCTGCTCAGAGAGGCGGGGTGGCATGTTGAGGTCTTTCTTTATGGGGATGCGGAGAAGTTGCCGCCGGATGCGCGGGTGAATTATGAGCGTTGGGGGGGAATGGGGGAGGTTTCCCGAATTGACGCATTCAATACTTGGAAAAGCGACTATGATCTTGCGGTCGACGCCTTGTTTGGCACCGGACTAACCAGAGCTATTGATCAGGGTATCGCAAAAACCGTTAACGATGCATGCGCAATCGAACGAGTTGTATCCGTTGATATGCCGTCAGGGTGCTGTTCAGACAGCGGCAGAATGCTGCTACATGGTTCGGATGACGCTTACCTTCCGCTGATTAGACCTTCTCTAACTGTCACGTTTCAGTTTGCTAAAGCTGGCCACTATTTGTGCGACGGGCCTGATGTCTGTGGAAAAACCGTAGTTTCTGATATTGGTTTGGATCGGCACTCAGCTCTGATTGAATTGGGTGTTCGACCTAGTAGGAACAGCAAGAAAAGAAGCATTGACTTGACTGTTGTGCCGCGCTTGATCCCATGCTGGTGGTATGAGCCTGATCGTGGCTGGAGTTTGTTGGGCAAATTCAGCGAAGATCTACCCCACAAGTATAACTATGGTCATGCCCTCATCCTCTCGGGCAGCGTCGGCAAAGGCGGTGCTGCGCGCCTTGCTGCCCGTGGCGCGTTGCGCGTTGGGGCAGGGGCAGTCACGATTGGCTGTCCGCCTGCGGCCTTGATCGAGAATGCGGCGCAACTCAACGCGATCATGCTACGCAAGCTGGGGGACGCCGACGCGCTTGACGATGCATTGAGTGATGCGCGCATTAACGCTCTTTGCCTTGGCCCCGGCATGGGCGTGAGCGATGAAAGCCGTAGCCTCATCGAGGCAGGCTTGAAGAGCGGCCGGGCGATGGTGCTGGATGCGGATGCCCTGACGCTCATCGGGCGCGATGCGCCTCTCTTCGCGATGTTACATGACAGGTGTGTTTTGACGCCCCATGCGGGCGAGTTTGCGCGGTTGTTTCCGGACATTGCGGAAAAGCTGGCGGCACCTGCGATCAAGGGCCCGGCCTATTCCAAGGTGGATGCTACGCGCGACGCGGCCAAGCGGGCCGGGTGTGTCGTTCTGTTCAAAGGGCCCGATACGGTGATTGCCGCACCGGATGGGCGCTGCAGCATCAATGCATCCGTCTATGAACGCAGCGCGCCTTGGCTGGCGACCGCCGGATCGGGCGATGTTTTGGCAGGCTTTATCACCGGCCTTTTGGCGCGGGGGTTCGCTCCGATGCAAGCCGCCGAATCCGGTGCCTGGCTGCACACCGAATGCGCGCTCTCCTTCGGTCCGGGCCTGATTGCCGAGGACCTTCCCGAAGAACTGCCCAAAGTCTTTCGTGCATTGGGCATTTAACGCGATTTTTCCTCTCGCATCCCCCCGTTTCCTTTGCTAGACAGCGCGCAAACCGGGGCTGGCGCAATCCAGCCCCTTTTGATCATGCGGGTGTGGCGGAATTGGTAGACGCACCAGATTTAGGTTCTGGCGCCGCAAGGCGTGGGGGTTCGAGTCCCTTCACCCGCACCAAGTTTGAAAAAAGAAGGACAGCACATGAAGGTCACCGAGACCCTGAACGAAGGCCTCAAGCGCGAGTATGCGATCACCGTCACGGCGGCCGAACTGGACGCCAAGGTTGAAGAGAAGCTGAAAGAGGCACAGCCTTCGGTCGAAATGAAAGGTTTCCGCAAAGGCAAAGTGCCGATGGCATTGCTGCGCAAGCAATTCGGCCAGCGCCTGATGGGCGAGAGCATGCAAGAGGCGATCGACGGCGCGCTGTCATCGCATCTGGAAGAAACCGGTGATCGTCCTGCGGCCCAACCCGAGATGAAAATGACCAACGAAGACTGGAAAGAAGGCGACGACGTCGAGATTTCAGTCTCTTACGAGAAGCTGCCAGAGATCGAGGACGTTGATTTCAGCAAGGTCAAGCTTGAACGCCTGATCGTGAAGGCGGATGAGGCCTCTGTCAAAGAAGCGCTCGAGAACCTTGCCGAGAGCCCACAGGCCGTGACCTATGAGGCGAAAAAGACGCAAGCCAAGGACGGCGATCAGGTTGTTCTGGATTTCGTCGGCAAGATCGACGGCGAGCCCTTTGATGGTGGTGCAGCCGAAGATTACCCGCTTGTCCTGGGGTCAAACTCGTTCATTCCCGGCTTTGAAGACGGCCTGTTGAAAGTGAAAGCGGGCGACGAGAAAGACGTCGAGGTTACCTTCCCTGAGGATTATCAGGCAGAAAACCTTGCTGGCAAGAAAGCTGTCTTCTCATGCACAATCAAAGAAGTCCGCGGCCCAAAGAAGCCAAAGCTGGATGACGACCTGGCCAAAAAGTTCGGTGCCGAGGATCTTGAAGCGCTGAAGGGTCAGATCACAGAGCGTCTGGAAGCGGAATACTCTGGCGCGTCCCGTGCAATTGCAAAGCGTGGCTTGCTGGATGCGCTCGACAAGAAGGTCAAATTCGACCTGCCAGCGTTGCTGGTCGAGGCGGAAGCCAACCAGATTGCGCATCAGTTGTGGCATGAAGAAAACCCCGAGGTCGAAGGCCATGATCATCCCGAGATCAAGCCAACCGGCGAGCACATCAAGCTGGCCGAGCGCCGCGTAAAGCTGGGTCTGTTGCTGGCTGACATCGGCCAGAAGGCTGAAGTGAAGGTGACCGATCAGGAGATGACACAGGCGATCATGAACCAGGCGCGTCAGTACCCGGGTCAAGAGCGTCATTTCTTCGAGTTTGTTCAGCAGAACGCGCAGTTCCGCCAGCAGTTGCAGGCGCCGATGTTCGAAGACAAGGTTGTTGACCACATCCTTGCGCAGGCGGCCGTGACCGACAAAGAGGTCAGCAAAGAAGACCTTCAGAAGGCTGTCGAGAAGCTCGAAGAAGAATAGGTTTTCAGCAATATCGAATAAGAGAGGGCGCCCGTTGCGGCGCCCTTTTTCGTGAGATGATTGCGGCCCGATCCTTACTTGCCCCAGACTGCCTTTAAATGCAGGTACTTTTTCAGTTTTCCGACTTTATGCTTGCGGCATCAAGTGAAGGAGCCAGATAATGGGAAAACTAACCGTATTGTCCGTTTGTGCGATTGTCGGAATGGCGGGGAGTGCCGCGGCGTGCCCGAATTTCAATGTCGCGCCACAAGCCTCTTATCAGGCGACCGGCCAGCAACTTTATACGCCGCGGTCTTTCGATGTTGTTGCCGGAGGGGATAATTATATCTGGGATTGTCCAAATGTGCGTCCCGGGACCGACACGGGGGCAGGATATTTTCCGACCGCGCCGGACTTTTCCTTTCAGTTGAGCAATATGAACCCCTATCGGCTTGAACTGCGGGTGGTCAGTGAATGTGATGCGGCACTTTTGATCAACACAGCCTCTGCCAATTGGTATTACGACGATGACGACAATGGTAATCTTGACCCCAAGATCACCCTGACGCGCCCTGTCGATGGACGGATCGACATCTGGATCGGGACCTATGATGGCGCGTATTGCAACGCGCGGCTGGAACTGGAGACATTCGACCGTTAGGATGCCCGCTTGCGGTGCATCCTGTGCCTTCGGTCAGATGCGCAATTCCGTCTACATCAAGGACGTCAGATTGATCCCGATTGTCATTGCGCCAATCGGCTGACCGGTGTCGTGATCTGTCATGGTCATCGACACCTGTCCCTGAACCTGCTGCGTTGAATCGTCGAGTTCAACGTCCCCGAAATGCACGGCCGTTGGCCCAACCTGATAGGTTTCCTGAAACTTAGCCTCGTCACCTTGCCAGTAGTCGGAAGTCACAGATGATGCTGCAACGTTCAGGCCGCGCGCGTCCATGATGAAGATTTCGGTAATGGCGCCGCCTGACTTGCTTACCTGTGCGCGCAGAAAGTCGGCTGCCGCGTTCTGAAGGACTTTATTTATAAGGTCGCCATCGCCGCTTGCCGCGTAACCGCGCCAAAGCTGATCAAGCATATCAATCTCTGCTTGATCGTAGCTGGATGTCGTCGTGTTTTGCGCCTCAATCGCAGCAATCAAGACGGGGTCTGAGGCCCAAGGCATGATTTGGGAGGTCATGAACGCCTCCATCGCCTGCTGTGTTCCGTCTGCGTAAAGTGGTTGTGTCGCGGTGATCATGACCACGAGGCCAAGTGATAGCGTTTTCATTCCTGCTCCTTTCTCGTTGTGTCACGTGTTATCGCCACAGCGCACTAAGATTTCGTGAATGAGAGAATCGCGAAACGAAAAAGGCCGCCCCGAATGGAGCGGCCTTTGAATTTGTCAGATGAAAATAAGTCACTTCTCTTCGTTTGCGTCATCCGCATTTGCGTCGACACCGGCAGTTTCTGCCAGTTCATCGTCGTCAGATGCTGCAGCACCGATATCGTCAAACAGTTCCTGAATTTCGAATTCAGCTGCTGCTTCTTCTTCTGCTGCAAGCTCTGCAATGGATTTGCCGGCTTCCTGAAGTTCAGCTTCTTCCACGGAACGTGCGACGTTCAGTGTGATCGTGGCTGTGACTTCGGGGTGCAGGTTGATCGAAACATCGTGCAGGCCAAGTTCTTTGATCGCGCCAAGCAGAACAACCTGCTTTTTGTCGACCGAGTAACCGGCTGCAGTGGCGGCTTCTGCGGCGTCACGTGTTGTGACAGAACCGTAAAGCGAACCTGCGTCGGATGCAGAGCGGATCACGATGAATTTCTCACCGTCCAGCTTTGCAGCCAGCGCTTCGGCTTCTTTTTTGGTTTCAAGGTTGCGTGCTTCCATCTGGGCTTTTTCGGCCTCGAAACGGGCAAGGTTTGCTGCGTTTACGCGCAGGGCTTTGCCCTGTGGCAGCAGGAAGTTGCGTGCGTAGCCTTCTTTGACAGAGACGACTTCGCCCATCTGACCCAGCTTTGCAACGCGCTCAAGGAGGATGATATCCATGGGATGATTTCCTTATTTTACGGCGTATGGCAGCAGGGCAAGGAAACGGGCACGCTTGATCGCACGGGCGAGAGCGCGCTGGTTTTTTGCACCAACAGCAGTGATACGGGCGGGAACGATTTTGCCGCGCTCAGAGATGTAGCGCTGCAAAAGGCGAGTGTCTTTGTAGTCGATCTTCGGGGCGTTTTCGCCTTCAAACGGATCGGACTTACGACGACGGAAAAATGGTTTGGTTGCCATGATTGATGTCCTTTCTCAGATCAACGATTAGCGACGCTCGCGGCGTTCGCCACGGTCACCGCGCTCTTCGCGCTTTTGCATTTGCACGGAAGGGCCTTCTTCGTGTGCGTCGACCTTGATGGTGAGCACGCGCATGACGTCTTCGTGCAGACGCATCAGGCGTTCCATTTCCTGAATAGCAGGAGCAGGCGCATCTGTGCGCAGCAGGGCATAGTGGCCCTTGCGGTTCTTGTTGATCTTGTAGGCCATCGTTTTGACGCCCCAGTATTCGTTATCCAGCAGCTTGCCGCCGTTGTCGGCAAGGACGGTTCCGAAATGTTCGATGAGGCCTTCAGCTTGCGTGTTGGACAAGTCCTGACGCGCAATCATGACATGCTCGTATAGCGGCATGTGAACTCCAGTTCATTTATCAGCGCATTTCAAAGGATGGGCGGTTCCCCTTGCATGCGTCCCATCCACGAGAGCCTGCGCAGTTCATACGTTTTGCAGCAAGGATGGCGTCTTATACAGGTGAATTCCCGTGGCGCAAGCCATGAATGCCCCAGAAAAGCAGCCTTTTCGCAACAATCGGGGATTTCTTAACCTCGCCTTGTGCTTGCCGCTTTATTGCCCGGATTGCAGGGCATCATGTCATCAATAAGTTTGGAGTGGGCAGAATGACAGATATGAACATCACCGCTGGCGGCTTTGTTAATCACGTTGCGCGTGCGGCCCCGTTTGCGACCGAAGATCAGTTTTGGGGCTATAAGGTCCGCTCATCCGACGCCGCGCCTGTTTCAGTGATGCTGGGGCAGGCGATCAGTTTCTTTTTTGGCGTTTGTCTGGTGACGGCAACTTTGGGCGTTCTGGTTCTGCCGACCCTCTTCTTTGATGGTAATTTTGGCTTTATGCGCATCGGTGCTGCCGTGTTGATGGGGGCGATCGGGTTCTATCTTTTGTGGTTTGCCAGCCGTGGCACGATTGCGGATGTCCATATCGACACCAAAGCGCGCGAAATCCGCGAGGTTGTGAACAACCGTTTCGGCAGTCCGACAACCGTGGGGCTTTATACATTCGACGAAATCAGTGGCATCTATCTGGAGCTGGATGAAAGCACCGGTCAGTCACAGCTTTTGCTGGGCTACAACGATTCCGCCCATGCGATCAGCATTGCAAGAGGCACAGAGGCGCAATTGCTCCCGTTGCGGGACCGGTTGGCGAGTGACTTGTTGTAAGAACGCACTGTCGCCAATGACATGGGCCGTCCGAAAGGGGCGGCCTTTTTTGTTTCGGCGAGTGCGTGCGTCGTGATCCTGCGTATCCGTGAACAGACTCTGTTCGTTTTTGAAGCTAGGAACCAAAACCAGATTGGCTATCTCAAGCCCACGAAACATTTTTCAGCTTGGAGAAGCCTCATGAAAACCCTTTTGACCTCCGCGGCACTTGCTGCTGCGACCCTGACAACACCCGCATTTGCAACAACACAAAACTACGTGCTGGATGCGAGCCACAGCCAGATTGTCTTCAGCTACGACCACCTTGGATATTCGACAACCTACGGCATGTTCTCCGGATTTGAAGGCGAGATCGCATTCAACCAGGAAGATCCCGCGGCATCCTCTGTCAACGTTTCTTTCCCTGTGCGCACCATGCTGACAGGTTGGGAAGAGCGTTTTCAGCACTTTATGAGCGGTGATTTCTTCGACGCTGCCGAAGACGAAATGGTGACATTCACATCCACAGGGATTGAGGTGACAGGCGAAGACACAGCGTTGATCACGGGTGATCTGACACTGAACGGCATCACGAAAGCTGTTGTCCTGGATGCCAAGCTGAACCAGGTTGGCATGCACCCGATGGCCGAAATGCCGTGGGCAGGTTTTGACGCGACAACAACACTGCTGCGGTCCGATTTCGAAGTGGGCGCTTTTGCACCATTTGTCAGCGATGAAGTGGAAGTCATGATTTCCATCGAGGCGATGCAAGCAGCTGAATAAGCTCACCGTCTGACGGAACAATCAGGCCGCGCTCCATATCGGAGCGCGGCTTTTTTCGTTTAGCGGGTTGCGGTGAGGGTGATATCAACCTGCACAGGGAAGGCGAGGTTGCTTTCGTCGCTCATGCTCTGGCCGATTTGAAACGTCCGCCGGTCAATGGTGATGGACCCATTCATCGTGGCCGTGTCGTCTTCAAGTGTCAGCGAGAACGGCAAGGCAAGCGGTGCTGTGATGTCTTTGATCGTCAGCGTGCCATCAGCCACATAGGCGTCACCATCTGCCAGAATGTCGGCCGTAAAGACCGCTGTGGGGAATGTCGCGGCATTGAAGAAATCTGCGTCCAGCGCCTGGCCCGTGACAGAACCCAGCGACAGGGACCCAATGGAAATGGTTGTTTCAACCGATCCCATGACGCCGCTTGCGGTCTCATCAAAGCTGATCGCAGAGGTCCAATCCGCGAAGCTGCCGCTGACAGCGCTGCCGAACTGCGTGATTGTGAGGTTGATGGACCCTTCGGTCACGGTCCAGTCCGAGGATACTTCGGCAAGTTCAATCCGTTCGGCAGTTGAAGGTGCAGCGTAGAGGCCTGCTGCCGCGCCTGCACCTGTTAGTGCAACATAGAGTGCGACCGCTGCAACAGGTGCTGTCCATGTGCCAACATGGCGACCAAGGCCAGCAGCTTCGCTTTTGCCGAACCACATGCGGCGCAGGGTGGCATCTTTGTCGATGAACACGTGTTTGAGCGCGCCTGCGATATGCAGCAGAATTGAACCAACCATGATCTTGCTCCACAGCCAGTGCAGACCACCAAAGAGTTTTGCAACGGCTTCGTCGTTGGGCACAAAGGGCAGGTCCTGGCTGATGGGCAGCAGGATCGGTGCAAAGCCTTCGGTCGCGGCGTGGTGGATCCAACCGGTCAGCGGCACAGCCACCAGCGAGATATAAAGGAGCCAGTGTACCGTCTCGGCAAGCCAGGTTTCGGATTTGCGTTCAGGGTGCAGCGGGGCCGGTTTGGTCTGGGTAAATGCCCAGACAATGCGCGCCAGGGCCACGGCAAAGACGATCACCCCCAGTGTTTTGTGATATGAAAACAGCTGTGCTTTCAGGGCCAGCTGCTCGTTTGTTTCGTAGGGCAGGTTATAGGCAACCACCCCAAGCGGCACGATGGTGATGATCAATAGTGCCGTGAGCCAATGAAAGGTTTTCGTAACTGTACCGTAGGTTTGCGTGCCTGACATAACAATCTCCAAAAAAGTTTCAGGATAGGTAACATGTCTGGTCATCATGCAAAGGGCACGTTCTGTGCGCCTGTGCTCTTGGTGCTGTGCAGTTTCGTGTTTGCTTGTGCAGACGGGCGCGGCGCGGTAAGCGTCATGGCAATAAAAGGCAATGATTGGGGGACGCTTCATGCGCGCATTTGTATTTCCGGGGCAGGGTGCACAGACAATCGGGATGGGTAAGGCCCTTGCTGATGCTTATCCGGCGGCCAAGGCCGTCTTTGATGAGGTGGATGAGGCGCTCGGGGAGGATCTTTCTGGTCTGATCTGGGGGGGTGAACTGGACGCGCTGACACTGACAGCGAATGCACAGCCTGCGTTGATGGCGACCTCGATAGCCGTGATGCGTGCGCTTGAGGCAGAGGGTGTGACTGTTGAGGCCGCATCATTTGTGGCAGGTCATTCACTCGGGGAATATTCTGCGCTTGCGGCGGCAGGTGCGTTCACTGTCGCAGATGCGGCCCGTTTGCTGCGCGCACGCGGCATCGCGATGCAAGAGGCGGTGCCTGTGGGCATCGGCGCGATGGCCGCGATTTTGGGGCTGGATTTTGCGGCTGTGAAAGCGGTCGCCGAAGAGGCCGCGCAGGGCGACGTGTGTCAGGCCGCTAATGACAATGATCCCGCTCAGGTGGTTGTGTCGGGTCATAAGGCAGCTGTTGAACGGGCCGTCGAGATTGCCAAGGCCAAAGGCGCCAAGCGCGCTTTGCTTTTGCCAGTCAGCGCGCCTTTCCATTGTAGCCTGATGCAACCCGCCGCCGATGCGATGGCGCTTGCGCTGGATGCGGTCGAGATCGCGCAGCCCAAGGTGCCTGTGGTGTCCAATGTGCTGGCCGAAGCGGTCAATGACCCGGCAATGATCCGCCGTTTGCTGGTAGAGCAGGTGACAGGCTCGGTGCGCTGGCGTGAAAGCGTGATGTATATGGCCGCCCAAGGCGTAACCGAGGTCTGCGAGATCGGGGCGGGCAAAGCCCTGTCAGGCATGGTCAAGCGGATTGATCGGGGGATCAACGCGGTGGCGGTGAGCACACCTGAAGATGTGGTTGCAGCGGTTGCTGCTATCAAAGCATAAGTTGAAGAAGGACGTATAAATGTTTGATCTGAATGGAAAGAATGCGCTTGTAACGGGTGCATCCGGTGGCATCGGTGGCGCGATTGCCAAGGCGCTTTACGATGCGGGCGCGACCGTTGCCTTGTCGGGCACCCGTATGGCCCCGCTGGAAGAGCTGGCCGCGTCCTTGGAGGAGCGCGCGCATGTGTTGCCGTGTAACCTGAGCGATGCCGAAGCGGTGACAGCGCTGCCCAAACAGGCCGCTGACCTGATGGGATCGGTCGATATTCTGGTCAACAATGCGGGTATCACACGCGACAACATCTTCATGCGCATGTCCGATGAGGAATGGTCGTCGGTGCTGGAGGTTAACCTGACCTCGACGATGCGTCTGTGCAAGGGCGTGATCCGTGGGATGATGAAAGCGCGTTGGGGACGGATCGTGAATATCTCGTCCGTTGTGGGGGCAACAGGCAATCCGGGGCAGGCCAACTATGCGGCCTCGAAAGCGGGTATGGTGGGGATGTCAAAATCCATCGCTTACGAAGTGGCAAGCCGTGGCATAACGGTGAACTGCGTCGCCCCCGGTTTCATCACGACGGCGATGACGGACAAGCTGACCGATGATCAGAAGTCCGGTATCCTCGCGCAGGTTCCTGCAGGGCGGATGGGCGAGGCCGAGGAAATCGCGGCAGCGGTGCTTTATCTTGCCAGTCCCGAGGCTGCTTATACGACAGGGACCACCTTGCATGTGAATGGCGGGATGGCCATGATCTAGAAGATCATCACTTTCGGTGATTGAAAGCGTTTGCCAAGCGGGTATTCTCTGCTATAGGCCACGCAGATTTGCTGAACGGTGCATGTGACGCCACGTCAATTGTTGTGCAGGGCAGATAAGGCTGCGACCCGTCAAGGGCGCATAAATTTAGGCACAAGCCTAGGGAACAACGGGTGAGAGCCCACAGAAACGTAAGGATTTAATATGAGCGACGTTGCAGACCGCGTACGCAAGATTGTTGTAGAGCATCTTGGTGTTGAAGAAGACAAAGTGACGGAAGCTGCGTCCTTTATTGATGATCTGGGTGCAGACAGCCTCGACACTGTTGAGCTGGTTATGGCTTTCGAAGAAGAGTTCGGGATCGAGATTCCTGACGATGCTGCAGAAACCATCCAGACATTCGGTGATGCGGTTAAGTTCATCGACGGCGCAAGCTAAGCGTTAGATCCGGTTTTGTGAAACGGCGTCCCTCGGGGCGCCGTTTTGCTTTTGTGGGGTAGTCTGTCATTCGCGGATCGGCGGGATGCGCGGCAGTGGAATCAGTCTCTGGCGCATTTTTCATCAAAGAGCGAACAGGACGCTTTCTGCAATTGGTGCAATCCTTGCCGATCAAGATTGCTGCACTTGCCCCTTGGCCCTTGGCTGGGCTATCAGTGTCGGCAAATACGCCAAGAGGTGAGGGCAAAATATGCGTCGTGTTGTTGTGACAGGTCTGGGGTTGGTCACACCCCTTGCAGATGGTGTGGAAAAGTCATGGGAGCGCATTCTGGCTGGCCAGTCCGGTGCCGGTACGATTACCGGCTTTGACCCAAGCCGGCTGAGCACGCAATATGCCTGCGAAGTGCCTTTGGGCGACGGAACCGACGGGACATTCAACGCCGACAAATATCTTGATCCCAAAGAGCAGCGCAAAGTTGATACCTTTATCATCTTTGGTATGGCGGCGGCGCAGCAGGCGATTGAGGACTCCGGTTGGGCCCCTGAGGATCGTGAGGATCTGGAACGCACGGGCGTGATGATCGGCTCGGGCATTGGTGGTCTGAATTCGATTGCCAATACCGCCGTGATGATGGCCGAGAAAGGCCCGCGCCGCGTATCGCCGTTCTTTGTGCCGGGTGCGCTGATCAACCTGATTTCCGGTCAGGTGTCCATCAAATACGGGTTCCGTGGCCCGAACCATGCGGTGGTGACGGCCTGTTCGACAGGTGCCCATGCGATCGGTGATGCGTCGCGTCTGATCCAGCATGGTGATGCGGATGTCATGATTGCCGGTGGTGCCGAGGCGGCGATTTGCGAACTGGGGATTGCCGGATTTAATGCCTGCAAGGCGTTGAGCACAAAGCATAATGATGATCCGACCAAAGCCAGTCGCCCTTGGGACGCTGACCGCGACGGATTTGTAATGGGCGAAGGTGCCGGCATTGTGGTGCTGGAAGAATACGAACACGCCAAAGCGCGCGGTGCCAAGATTTACGCCGAGGTGTTGGGCTATGGACTGAGCGGTGACGCCTACCACATCACCGCGCCACCACCTGACCATGAAGGCGCGGAACGTGCGATGCGCGCGGCCTGCCGTAACGCGGGGATTGATCCGAGCCAGATCAACTACGTGAACGCGCATGGTACGTCGACGATGGCAGACACGATTGAACTGGGTGCTGTCGAGCGCCTGGTGGGGGACGCCGCTTCATCTTTGAAGATGTCCTCCACGAAATCGGCCACCGGCCACCTTTTGGGGGCTGCGGGTGCGATTGAGGCGATTTTCTCGATCCTGGCGATCCGCGATCAGGTCGCGCCGCCGACAATCAACCTTGATAATGTGGACTGCGAGACCGTGGTCGATCTCTGCGCCAACGAAAAGAAGCCCGCCAAGATTGATATCGCTCTGTCAAACTCCTTTGGCTTTGGTGGCACGAATGCCAGCGTTGTCTTCGGGAAAGTGGATTAATGTGGCGTCATATCGCGTCGAATGCACTGACTTTCCTGATTGTCGGGCTGTTCCTGCTCGCGGGCGTTATTGCGTGGGGAAGCCGAGAGTACCGCACGGCGGGCCCGCTGGACGCCGCCATTTGTCTTGAGGTGCCGCGCGGGGGCAGCATGAAGGCGCTGAGTTATGATCTGGTGGATCAGGGCGCGATTTCTTCGGCGTTCATCTTTGAGGTCGGTGCGGATTACACCGAAAAATCCGATGATCTGAAATTCGGCCGCTTCCGTGTGCCTGCGGCGGCGTCGATGGAAGAGATTGTTGATATAGTCACCCGTGGTGGCCGCAACACGTGCGGTGCCGAGGTGATCTATCGCGTCGGGATCAACCAGACGCTTGTCGATGTGCGCGAACTTGATCCTGCGACCAATGAATTCATCGAGGTGGCGGATTTTGTGGTGGGCGAGACCGAACCGCCCGCGAGCTATGAGGCCACTAAGGCTGATGGCAGTGCCACGTTCCGGCTTGTTATTGCCGAGGGTGCAACCAGCTGGCAGATCGCGAACGCGCTTGGACAGATTGACAGTCTGGTCGCGGATGTGACCGAGGCACCAGCCGAAGGCAGCCTTGCCCCGCGTGATTACGAATTCACGCCAGGCGATACGGTATCGTCGATCCTGAACCGGATGCAGGAAACACAGGCAGCGATTCTGGCCGAAGCATGGGAGAACCGCGTTGACGGGTTGCCGTTGGAGACCCCGGAAGAGGCGCTGATCCTTGCCAGTATCATCGAAAAAGAGACCAGCGTACCTGATGAGCGCCGTCAGGTGTCGAGCGTCTTTGTGAACCGTTTGAACCTTGGCATGCGCCTGCAAACAGACCCCACGGTGATTTACGGCATCACGCGCGGAGAAGGTGTCTTGGGCCGTGGTTTGCGCCAGAGTGAACTGCGCGGCGAAACGCCGTGGAACACCTATGTGATCACTGGTCTGCCGCCAACCCCCATTGCAAACCCCGGACAGGCGGCGATTGAAGCGGCGCTCGATCCTGATACGACCGAGTATATTTTCTTTGTGGCCGATGGTACCGGTGGCCACGCGTTTGCGACCAATCTGGATGACCATAACCGCAATGTGGCCCGCTGGCGCGAGATCGAGGCGCAGCGCGCGAACGACGGGTAACATTCTATATTTGTTAACAAATTCTTAATGGCGCGTCCTCTGGGGGCGCCATTTTTGTTGACTTATCGTAGTGTCAGGCGTAGTTTACACAGGCTAGAAGACGGGGATCAATGAACGTGATCCCGGTCGCTCGACCGTAACGGAAGTTTCCTTCCCAAGGTCAGTTCAAAATGAATACACCAGATAAAACAGGGCTGGATGGCCTCGAGTCGGCATCCGACAGGGTCGTCGAGATAGATGCCGTGTCGCGGTACGTCCGCGAGAGGCTGCGCGAAATGGCTGATGACCTGAAAAAGGTCACCTACGGCAATCTGAACGACATCAACAAACAGCTTGATCTTTTACATGCGTCGCACCTGCGGGTGGTGATCGCTGAGGATAAATTCCATGACAAAATCGGAACCGACCCCGATGCAGACGCCATCGACTATGACGCGATCAGGGATGACATCGGGCGCCAACTTGATCGCCTCCGCGACGCCCTCATCGCAGAGGGCGTTCTTGGGGATGCTGACGGATGAGCAGCTGCGCGCATTGCCATATCTGTTTGATTTCTGGGCCATGCCGCATCAGATCGCACCAGAAGGTGATTGGCGCACTTGGGTGATTTTGGGCGGTCGCGGCGCGGGGAAAACCCGCGCCGGTGCCGAATGGGTGCGCAGAATGGTCGAAGGGCCGACGCCCCATGCCCGTGGCACTGCGCGCCGTGTGGCTTTGGTGGGCGAAACGATGGATCAGTCCCGCGAGGTGATGGTCTTTGGCGATAGCGGGATTCTTTCGGTCTGCCCTGATGACCGCCGCCCGTTGTGGATTGCGGGGCGGCGGCTGTTGGTCTGGCCCAACGGGGCCGAGGCCCAGGTCTTTTCCGCGCACGACCCCGATAGCCTGCGCGGGCCGCAGTTTGATGCGGTCTGGGCGGATGAACTGGCGAAATGGCGCAAGGGGGACGCGGCATGGGATATGTTGCAGTTTGCGCTGCGGCTGGGGGACAGCCCGCGGGCCTGTGTGACCACAACACCGCGCAAATCGCAGCTACTGCGCGATCTGCTGGAGATGGACACGACCGTTGTCACCCACGCCCCTACACAGGCCAACCGCGCAAATCTGGCGGCAAGTTTCCTGCGCGAGATCGAGGGGCGCTATGGCGGCACCTCGCTGGGGCGGCAGGAGATGGAAGGCCTGATGCTGACCGAGGTCGAGGGGGCGTTGTGGTCATCGGATGATCTGGCGCGTTGTCAGGTGGCCGAGGTGCAAAGGCCTGACCGCATTGTCGTGGCAATTGATCCGCCTGGCACATCGCATGCGGGATCGGACGCCTGCGGGATTGTGGTCGCGGGGGCCTATATGAAAGGGCCGCCGCATCAATGGACCGCCGTCGTTTTGGAGGATGCCAGCATCAAGGCCGCACGTCCGACAGTCTGGGCCGAGGCTGCGATTGCCGCGATGCGCAGGCACGGGGCCGACCGTCTGGTGGCCGAGGTCAATCAGGGCGGTGATATGGTTGAGGCCGTCTTGCGCGGTGTGGATGGCATGGTGCCCTACCGTTCCGTTCATGCGTCAAAAGGCAAGGTTGCCCGCGCCGAACCTGTGGCGGCACTCTATGAGCAGGGCCGTGTGGCGCATGTGCTGGGCCTCTCTGCGCTGGAAGACCAGATGGGGCAGATGACCGGCGCGGGATATGAGGGGAAAGGATCGCCCGACCGTGTCGATGCGCTTGTCTGGGCGCTTTATGATCTGATGATCGAACCCGCCGCAAAGTGGCGCAACCCCAGTATTCGTACGCTTTGAAGGCGTTGCGCGCCGGTGCGTGCGCTGCTGTGTCAATTTCCTAATCCGGCTCAGGCAAATTGTTTTTCGTGAACTGCAGATGGTCACCACCGACCGGCACCAGGAGTTTTGAATGTTTGATTTTTTAAACCGTACCAAGCCAGACGCGGCCCCTGTCGAGGTGAAAGCCTCGGCGACGGGGCGTGTGATGGCGATGTCCGGTGCCGGTCGCGTTGCTTGGTCGCCGCGTGATGTGGTGTCACTGACGCGGGCGGGTTTCACCGGCAATCCCATTGGCTTTCGGGCAGTGAAGATGATTGCGGAGGCGGCGGCGGCCCTGCCAGTTGTCGTACAGGACGCTACGCGCCGCTATGATACCCATCCAGTCCAGTCGCTGTTGGCGCGCCCCAATGCAGGGCAGGGGCGGGCGGAGTTGCTGGAGGCGCTCTTCGGGCAGGTGTTGCTGACCGGCAATGGCTATCTGGAGGCTGTGGCCGATGAGGGGCTGCCTGTCGAGATGCATGTGCTTCGGTCGGATCGTATGTCTGTGGTGCCGGGACCGGACGGTTGGCCTGTGGGCTATGAATATATGGTCAACGTACGCAAACACCGCTTTGCGGTGGTCGAAGGGCTGAGCCCGATCTGTCATATCAAGAGTTTCCATCCGCAGGATGATCATTACGGGTTTTCACCGCTACAGGCGGCGGCCTCGGCGATTGATGTGCATAATGCAGCGTCGCGGTGGTCAAAGGCCTTGCTGGACAATGCCGCACGCCCCTCGGGTGCGCTGGTCTATCGCGGGGCGGACGGGCAGTCGTCGCTGACAGCGGATCAATATGACCGGTTGCTGGGTGAGATGGAGACCCAGCATCAGGGCGCGCGCAATGCGGGCAGGCCGATGTTGCTGGAAGGGGGCCTGGATTGGAAACCGATGGGGTTTTCACCCTCGGATATGGAATTCCAGAAAACCAAAGAGGCCGCCGCGCGCGAGATCGCGATTGCCTATGGCGTGCCGCCGATGCTCTTGGGGATTCCGGGTGATGCGACCTATGCCAATTACCAAGAGGCCAACCGCGCCTTCTACCGCCTGACAGTGCTGCCACTGGCCACCCGCGTGCTGAGCGCGATTGCGGTCTGGCTGTCTGATAATGGCGGCGAAGAGGTGGCGTTGCGCCCTGATCTGGACCAGATTTCGGCGCTTTCTGCCGTGATCAGCCCCACCTATGTGGTCCAATTTGATTGTTAGTGGCTAATTGGCCCTTGGTCCATTTGGACGATGGCTTCAGGAGCCGGCGGGCGGTAG
>NZ_QJJL01000006.1 GCF_003201935.1 Loktanella sp. PT4BL
CCCGTAAGCCCGTCTGGCGCCCCGCCGCCGCATCTCTGCGCCGCCGGTGAAGGGGGTTCTACGGTTACTCGAAGATACCCGCAACCCCTTTTTTCGAGAAAAGTGCATTTTTTATGACATCTCTGAATATACGTTTGTTTTTAATGGCTTGTGGTATTTTAAATGCGCCAGAACCCCCCGTTGTCGCAATTTTCTTAGGCAGAATAGAAATAGAACATACCAGATTTGGGGTTATCCACAGAGTCTCCTACTAGAGCCTTCAAGATTCACGAAGACTCACGTACCAAAATCGCTCTGAATCGCTGCTATTCACACTTTCTTAAGGCATTGAGATGAAGCTGAGATGGTGATTCATTCTGATTCACCTCCTCACCACACAAAGACCCGGCAGTTTTCGCTGCCGGGTCCGTGGGCAATGTCGCAATATCAGCTCGTTTACCCCGAGGCTGGCTGTCGCTTCCGCTCCAGAGACACATACCGCGCCCCGACCAGCGCCAGCACCAAAATCAAATAGATCAGCGGCTCGATCTGGAAGCCCTTTGCGAGCCAGAGATAATGCAACGCGCCCAGAACGGCGGCCGGATAGGTCAGCTTGTGCAGCTTGCGCCAGGACGCGGCCCCCATTTTGCGCAGGGACAGGTTGTTTGATGTCATCGCGAGCGGAATCAACATCACGAATGACGCCATCCCGACGGTGACATAGGGGCGCTTCACGACTTCTTCCCAGACGCGGCTAAGACTTTGCACATCAAGAACCGCGAAAACCAGGAAATGCGCCAGCACAAAGAAGAATGCACTGACACCGATCGCGCGCCGGAACTTGAGCAGGTTCAGACCGGTCCATTTGCGCAACGGTGTAACGGTTAATCCCGCCACCATCAGGATCAGGGCGATTTCACCATAGGCCCGTTCAAGCACGTTGATCGGCTCGACCAGATAGGGGCCAAGCTGGTTCAGGGCGCGCCAGAACTCCCAGCAGGCGTAAAGCGCGCTGACGATATAGATCGTGCCGGCGGGCAACCGACGCAGAACGCTGTTGATGGGTTGGGCCACTGTCACTTTAGATATCCACGCTCAGATCCTGGCCTGCATAAAGCGGAGCGACTTCGGGATAGCCGTTGAACATCAGCGTGTCCTGACGCGTTGCGAACAAACCGCCGCCAATGCGGCGCTCGGTTGCCTGGCTCCAGCGCGGGTGATCCACGTTCGGGTTCACGTTACTGTAGAACCCGTATTCACGCGCATTGGCCTTGTTCCAGCTGGTCGGTGGTTCACGATCGGTCAGCGTAATCCGCACAATGGATTTGATCGACTTGAACCCGTACTTCCACGGCACGACCAAACGGATCGGCGCGCCGGACTGGTTATAAAGCGGCTCATCATAGATGCCGGTCGCCATAATCGTCAGCGGGTGCATTGCCTCGTCAAGGCGCAAGCCCTCGACATAAGGGAAATCCAGAACGCGGCGTTGGACGCCGATCATGTTCTCTGGCTGCACGACCGTTTCAAAAGCCACATATTTTGCGCGCGACTGAACCCCGACCCTATCGAGGATATCTGCGAGCTCGATCCCGTTCCACGGCACGACCATCGACCATGCCTCGACACAACGGAAGCGATAGAGCCGGTCTTCAACCGATAACCCGGCCAGCAGGTCATCCAGCGCATAGTCACCGGGGTTATCGACCATGCCGTCCACTTTGATCGACCAGGGCGATGTCACCATCTTATGTGCGTTTTGGGCCGGATCATTCTTGCCGGTGCCGAACTCGTAGAAGTTGTTGTAGCTTGTGATCTCTTCCAGCGTGTTGGGCTCGAGGTCGCCCTGTGCGGCGGCGCGGCCCGCAAGGCCAATCGCGCCAAGGCCGATCGTGCCCGCCAGAATCTGGCGCCGGTTCAGATAAGCCGACTTTGGTGTGACGTCAGCCTTTGTCAAAGTATTGGTCCAGCGATATGCCATCTTGGATCTCCGATCTTTTCAGTTCCTGACAGTATATAGGGGATAACGTTTGAAAGATGTCTCACGTTGCCGCCAGATCATTGAAATGTTCCAAAAATATACGGGATCAATCACAAAGTTTCACGCACCTGTGACTGGAAACAGCAAATCATCGCGGCTTAGGTGAATTGCTGTAATCGTCAAGCGGCGTCGGCAAAATTCCCCCATGATCCAAGGCGATCTGCCTTCGTAAAAAGCACAATGCCATCGACAAGGCATGCTTTGAAACTAGGAGAAAACAAATGCTACGCAGAACTTTTATCGCACTGACAACGACAGCTGCCCTGACATCGACATCCGCCTTTGCAGCAGGCCACTCAAAAGACATCGTCGACACAGCGATTGATGCAGGCAGCTTCACAACTCTGGTTGCAGCTGTCGAAGCGGCTGGTCTGGTTGAGACACTGAAGGGCGAAGGCCCGTTCACTGTTTTCGCACCAACAGACGAAGCTTTTGCTGCACTGCCAGAAGGTACAGTTGAAGGTCTGCTTGCCGATCCGGAAGCACTGGCCGCGATCCTGACATACCACGTTGTCCCAGGCAAAGTGATGTCCACAGACCTGAGCAACAACATGATGGCGACAACCGTAAACGGTGCTGACGTCACAATCATGACCGAAGGTGGCGTGATGGTTGACGGCGCAAATGTCGTTACAGCTGACATCGAAGCATCGAACGGCGTCATCCACGTGATCGACGCGGTTATCCTGCCGTCCATGTAAACGATTGACCACAAGGTCTACCAAAGCCCCGGCACATCGCCGGGGCTTTTTTGTTATCGTGCGACGTAACGGTCGCGCCGGTGATTGATCGCAATGATCAGGTTGAGCACCACAGCGCCCACGAGCGAATAGAACACCAACAACGGATCAAAGAGAAAGAACGCCAGCCCGAAGATAAGGGCGTCAAAGATGAGCTGCACATATCCGGCGCGAAACCCTGTCGTATCCTGGATCAGCAGAGCCACAACGCCCAATCCACCCAGCGATCCGTTGTGCCGGAAGAGCACCAAAAGAGCGACCCCGAGCAAAGCACCAAATGTCAGCGCACCTAACAGCGGGTCAATATACGAGAATACCATGCCAAGCGGGATGATCTCGCTCAGGACTGACAAAAGCGTCACAGAGATCAGCGACTTAATGGTGAAAGTGGCGCCCAGACGTTTCCACGCCAGGACGTAGAACGGCAGATTTACCGCAAAGAAGACCACACCGAATGAATACCCGCTGAGGTAAGAAATAATCACCGCAATTCCGGCTGTCTGTCCGGTAATCAGCCCAACCGTCGTCAGTATGTTCAAACCAATCGCGGCAAGAAAGATACCAAGCGACATGCCTTGGACGTCATCAAGAAGCGAATGTGTGGATTCTGGCAGGTTTGTTGTCATGACACCCTTATAGGGCAGCTTTGCTGACCCACAAGTGCCCCACGGACCCACAACGAAAAAGGGGCGCCCAAAGGCGCCCCGATCATTTGCTCAATGTACGACTGCATCATCCGGCCGTGGCCGGTTTGATCCCGCCACGCGGTCACCCACCAACAAGCCATCTGCACCGGCGCTGACACGGATCGTGTCACCGTCCATGACGTCACCGGCCAGGATCATCTCGGCCAGCTGGTCTTGCAGTGCACGCTGGATCACCCGCTTGAGCGGACGCGCACCGAACACCGGATCATAGCCCTCATCGGCCAGCCATTTCAGCGCGGCCTCATCCAGATCAAGATGGATGTTCCGCCCTGCAAGCCGCTTTTCAAGCCGCTTGAGCTGGATCGTGACAATGCCTGCCATGTCTTCGCGGGCCAGACGGTCAAAGATGATCGTCTCGTCGAGACGGTTCAGGAACTCTGGCCGGAAGTGCGCACGCACAGCATCCATCACATCACGCTTGGCATCGCTGGCATCGGCCCCATCAGGCAGTTGGCTCAGCGACTGCGCCCCAAGGTTGGATGTCAGCACGATCAGCGTCTGCTTGAAGTCCACCGTACGACCCTGACCATCGGTCAGCACACCATCGTCCAGGACCTGCAACAGCACGTTGAAGACATCGGGGTGCGCCTTTTCGACCTCGTCGAATAGCACGACCTGATAAGGTCTGCGCCGCACGGCCTCGGTCAACACACCGCCTTCGTCATAGCCGACGTAGCCCGGAGGTGCACCGATCAGACGGGCGACTGCGTGTTTCTCCATGAATTCCGACATATCAATACGCACCATCGCGCTGTCATCATCAAAGAGGTACTCGGCCACAGCCTTGGTCAACTCGGTCTTACCAACACCCGTTGGCCCGAGGAACAGGAACGACCCCAGCGGGCGGTTCTCGTCATTCAGACCGGCACGGGCACGGCGCACGGCATTGGCAACCGCGCGCACGGCGCTTTTCTGGCCAATCACACGCTTGCCCAGCTCATCTTCCATGCGCAAGAGCTTGTCGCGTTCGCCTTCCAGCATCTTGGACGTGGGAATCCCCGTCCAACGCTCGACGACTTCGGCGATCTGCTCGGGCCGCACGGCTTCTTCGACCATCAGGTCGTCGCCTTCAGCGTCTTCAACCTTCGCAACCAAACGCTCAAGCTCCGGGATCACACCATAGGACAGCTCACCTGCCCGCTGCAGGTTGCCTTCGCGCTTGGCGATATCCAGTTCGGCGCGCGCACGGTCCAGCTTTTCCTTGGCGTTGCGTGTGCTTTCAAGCTTGTCACGCTCGGCCTGCCATTTCGCCGTCATCTCAGACGCACGATCCTGCAGGTCGGCCAGTTCTTTCTCCAGCTTTTCCAAACGATCCTTGGAGGCTTTGTCGTCTTCTTTCTTCAAAGCCTCGGATTCGATTTGCAACTGCAGGATCTGGCGATCCAGCGCATCGAGCTCTTCTGGCTTGCTGTCCACTTCCATGCGCAGACGGCTTGCGGCCTCGTCCATCAGGTCGATAGCTTTGTCAGGCAAGAAGCGATCCGTGATATAGCGGTGCGACAGCGTCGCCGCAGCCACAAGTGCCGCGTCACTGATGCGCACACCATGGTGCAACTCATACTTTTCTTTAATACCGCGCAAGATGCTGACCGTGTCCGACACAGTTGGCTCTTCGACCATCAAAGGCTGGAACCGGCGGGCCAAGGCTGCGTCCTTTTCCACATACTTGCGGTATTCATTCAGCGTCGTGGCACCCACGCAGTGCAATTCGCCCCGCGCCAGGGCCGGTTTGATCAGGTTGGCCGCATCCATTGAACCCTCGGATGCCCCTGCCCCGACAAGCGTGTGCATCTCGTCGATGAACAGGATGATTTCACCAGCCGCCGATTCGATCTCTTTCAACACCGCCTTGAGACGTTCCTCAAACTCACCGCGGTATTTCGCACCGGCAATCAGCGCCCCCATATCCAGCGCCATCAGCTTTTTGTTGCGCAGGCTTTCGGGCACGTCACCATCAACAATGCGCAGCGCAAGACCTTCGGCGATGGCGGTCTTACCGACACCGGGTTCACCGATCAAAACTGGGTTGTTTTTGGTCCGACGCGACAACACCTGCATCGCGCGGCGAATTTCTTCGTCACGGCCGATGATCGGGTCGATCTTGCCCTGCTCTGCGGCCTCGGTCAGGTCGCGGGCATATTTCTTGAGCGCATCAAAGCTGTCTTCAGCTGTGGCGCTATCGGCGGTCCGGCCTTTGCGGATATCGTTGATGGCCGCGTTCAGCTTCATGGCGGAAACGCCACCGGCATCCAGCGCATCCTTGGCCTTGGATTTGACGACAGCGAGTGCCGTCAGCAATCGCTCAACCGGGACAAAGCTGTCTCCGGCTTTCTTGGCGATCTTCTCAGCCTCATCCACGACTTTGGCAGTGGTATTGTCCAAATAAACCTGCCCCGTATCTCCGGAAACCTTTGGGATTTTGGCAAGGGCTGCCTCGACAGCGCCGACAACAGCGGGCGCATCGCCACCTGCACGAGAAATCAGGTTGGTGGCCAACCCTTCTTCATCATCAAGCAAAGCTTTGAGCAGGTGCTCGGGGGCGAGTTTCTGGTGGTCCTCGCGCATAGCGATCGTCTGGGCGGCCTGAATGAAGCCGCGCGACCGCTCGGTGAACTTTTCTAAGTTCATGGGTCTCTCCTTTGTTAAGCGCCCGGGTTTATGGATGCCCGCTTGGCGGCACACCCCTGATTGGGCCTCGCTATATAGATGGGCATCGGAAGGTTCGCTCGCAAGGTTGTGAACAGGATTTTTGACAACGGGGAGATCGCAACAATTATTCCCCGCGCTTTCTATCCCCAACTTGCCCAGACTTGATCTGCAGAGAGGGACTTGTGCAATTACACAACGCGCTTTCTGCAAACCCCCACCTTGGTCGGCGTCGGTGATGGCGGCCAGGGGCAATGGCGCGGCCACGGGAGAGGCTGCGCCATTGCATTTGCACCGCCCGCCCGCAATCGCTAGACCCGTGGCAAATCAGCCAAGGAGTTTGCATATGTCCGATGACCGTTTGATCGTAGCAATGGACGTGCCGAACGTCCTTGAAGGGCTGGAACTGGCCAACACGCTGGGCGACAGCGTGAGCTTCTACAAAATCGGGCTCGGGATGCTGACAGGTGGCGGCTTGGCGCTTGCCAATGAGCTTAAGCAGGAACATGGCAAACGCATTTTCCTTGATATGAAATTCTTTGACATCGGAGCGACAGTCGAGGCTGCGGTGCGTGGTGTGGCCCAATTCGATCTGGATTTCCTGACCGTGCATGGCGACCCCCATGTCGTACGTGCAGCGCGTGAAGGGGCTGGCGGGTCCAACATGAAGATCTTGGCCGTAACCATTCTGACATCACTGGACCGCGACGATCTGGATGCATCCTGCATCAAGGCTGGCAATGTGGCCGATCTGGTGCAGGAACGCGCCGGCATCGCGCTCTCGAACGGGGCTGACGGTGTCATCGCATCGCCACAAGAGGCGGCACTGATCCGCGCCCTGCCCGAAGCGGAAGGCAAACTGATCGTCACCCCCGGCGTGCGGCCCGCAGGTGCAGCACTTGGGGATCAAAAACGGGTCATGACACCAGCGCAGGCCATCGCAAACGGCGCGGACCATGTGGTTGTGGGCCGCCCGATCTGGCAAGCCGCGAACCCAAAGGCCGCAGCACAAAGCATTCTGGCGGAGCTGGCATCACCGCAAGCAAAAACCCCCAACCACTAGGGCAGGGGGTTTCCAAGTCTGAAAATCTGGAACGACAGATCAATCGTTGACGTCGGTTTCCCAGATTTTAACCTGTCCGGTCTTGAGGGCGAAGTATTTCCGCATCACCAGATAGGAAATCAGCGACAGGACCGAAAAGATCACCAGCGTGAGCGCAAAGCCTGACGCCGAAATCCCGAAGAGGATCAGCAGCCCCATCATGGCCGCACCTATGGCGAACCCCAGAAATATATAGCCCGGGATCAACACTTCGAGCGTCGCGAGGATCAAAGCCCCCGACATCCACACCCACCATTCTGTCCAAAGCGGCATTATCCACGTCCTTTCAGCATCTGAAATGCGTTGGCAAAGGCATCAAGCGCATTGGCGGGCAGAATAACAGTCTGGCTGCCGGTGCCGTCACCCAGCTTTTGCAAGGCTTCAACCTGCTTGAGGGCAACCTGATACTGCGCCGCCTCCAAACCATTTTCCGCAATCGCCACGGCAACAACCTGCGTCGCATAGGCTTCGGCATCAGCCAGAATACGGCGCGCCTTGGCTTCCTGCTCGGCGGCATAAAGTTCCGCATCCGATTGTAGCTCAACCGCGCGCTTTTTACCCTCGGCTTCGGTCACCTGCGCACGACGCGCACGTTCCGCGTTCAGCTGTTGCAGCATCGCTTCGCGGGTTGCCTGATCCAGATTTACATCGAGGATCTCGGCGCGGGTCACTTCGATGCCCCAGTCATCAACCTGCTGGGCCACTTGGGTGCGGACCGCTTCAATCAGGCTCGAACGGTTCGCCTGTACCTGATCCAGTTCCATGCGGCCGATTTCCGACCGCACGATGCCCGCAACAGTGGTCGAGATCGCACCATCAACATCACGGATCCGGTAGACGGTCTTTTCAGGCTCGATGATGCGGTAAAATACCGATGTTTCGACCTGTACCAGCACGTTGTCCGATGTGATCGCATCCTGATTCATTGACGGCAATTGACGCTCAAGGATGGAGACCTTGTGCCGGACCCGATCCAGAAACGGCACAATAAAGTTGATCCCGGGCCCTAGGACCGCGCGCAAACGTCCGAGCCGTTCGACGACGAATTTCTCCGACTGCGGCACGATGCGGACACCCGCCATGATGCAGACGATGATGAACACCGCCAGAAGTAGCCAAAGCACATTTTGGCCCAGAAACTCGGAAAAAAGGTCTTCAATAGGCATGTATCTATCCCTCATAATTATGAGGGATAGATAAGTAGCTGCTATGCTGATTTCAATGTATGCTGTTGCATACTGTGCGATTTGGGCGCGAAAACACGCGACTGTACCGCACTTGCAACGAGATCGGACGTTGCCGCCGAAAGGGTCCAGCCAAGGTGCCCGTGCCCGGTATTATAGAAAACACGCGGATGACGCCCGGCACCGACACGCGGCATCATATTGGGCATCATCGGGCGCAGCCCCGCCCAAGGCACGACGTTTTCCGTGCTGACATCAGGGAAATGCGCCTCGCACCACTGCACCAGCGGTTTCACACGATCCGCACGGATATCGCGGTTCTCGCCGTTGAATTCCGCCGTGCCTGCAATGCGGAACCGGTCACGCCCCAAGCGCGAAGTGACGATCTTGGCCTTGTCGTCCAGCAGCGAAACCGTTGGTGCCGCCGCCTGCGATTGCGCATCCGGCAGGTTTACGGTGATGGAATAGCCCTTCACCGGATACACATTCACGCGGTCGCCCAGTTTCTTTGCAAAACCGCGTGACGCAACGCCCGCCGAAACAACCACCGCATCAAAACGCTGCTCGGTCCGTGCCCGCACCGTCACGCCATCCGCATCCGCTGCAACATCCTCGACCGCATGGCCCATTTCAAACTGCACACCCTGCTGGCGCAGCCAAGCGGCCAGACCGACCGTGAATTTGTGGATATCGCCTGTGCTGTCGCTTTCGGTCCAGAACCCGCCCAGAATATCGCCGCGCAATGTAGGCTCTGTGGCAAGGGTTTCCTCTGCACTCAATTCGCGCCGCGCCAATCCGCCTTGTGCCAAAAGCGCGGTCACCTTGCGCGCATGGGCAAAGTCTTTTTCGGTCTTATAGAAATGCAGAATTCCCGCAGGCGTGAAATCAAAATCAATCCCGGCATGATCAGCCATTTCCGCCAGACCTGCACGCGCCGTCACCGCCATCCGCGCGGTTGCGACGGTGTTCGCTTTATAGTGCGGAATATTGGCCAGAAACGCCGCCATCCAGCTAATTTTATGCCAGCTGGGGCTCGGGTTCACCGACAATGGTGCGTCCTGTTGCAGCATCCATTTGATGCCCTTCAGAACCGTGGACCATTGGTTCCAGACCTCCGCATTCGACGCGCTGAGCTGCCCGCCATTGGCAAAGCTGGTTTCCATCGCCGCATAGCGCTGGCGATCATAGACGGTCACGTCATATCCGCGTGTGTGAAGTGAATAAGCGGTGGTGACGCCGGTGATTCCGGCGCCCAATACAGCAACTTTAGGCATGGTAAACTCCCTACCATCTGCCCCCGCCGTCTGCTGTACCTGAGAGATTCGCCCAATCGGGCTTGCTCCTTCGGCGGACCACTCAAGGCCTCTCTTCGGCGTGTTGCACCCCAACCGGTCCTTTTGCCTGAGAGTGACCGGGGCGGTTGCTCCTTCGGCGCCAGACCAAACCGGACTCTCCCGGTTGGTGTGTTTCCTATTGGAAACTCATAGACAGATCGGCGCGCAACGCAATGAGAAATTTCAGCCCGGAATGCCATCCGTCGCACCGTGGCATTTTCGCGACGCAACGCCACCAGCAGCATCCTCGCACCATCATGCCGGCCGTTGTGTCCAAATCCTGCCCCTTCTACACTGCCTTCATGCCAGCACTTTGTCGCGATTGCCTGACCACATTCGACAATGAGTCCCGTTGTCCACAATGCCGCAGTCCAAGGGTGACGCGGCATCCGGAACTATTTGACCTGACCATCGCGCATATGGATTGCGATGCCTTCTATGCCTCGGTGGAAAAGCGCGACAACCCGGATCTCGCAGATAAACCCGTGATCATCGGCGGCGGGCGGCGCGGCGTGGTGTCAACCGCCTGTTATGTCGCGCGGATCAAAGGCGTGAAATCTGCGATGCCGATGTTTCAGGCGCTGAAGCTTTGCCCCGAAGCAGTTGTCGTGCGCCCCAACTTTCCCGCCTACACCGAAGCCTCGCGCGCCATCCGCGCGATGATGGATGAACTGACACCGATTGTGGAGCCCTTGTCACTGGATGAAGCCTTCATGGACCTGACAGGCACCGAACGCCTGCACCATGCGCCCCCTGCGGTCATGCTGGCGCGTCTGGTCAAACGGATGAAAGACGAACTGGGGCTGACAGGATCAATCGGGCTGTCGCACAACAAATTCCTCGCCAAAGTGGCCTCGGACCTCGACAAACCACGCGGCTTCTCGATTATCGGCAAGGCAGAAACCACCGCATTTCTGCGCCCCAAATCCGTGCGCCTGATCTGGGGCATCGGGCCGGCCGCACAGGCCAGCCTGGAGGGTGCAGGGATTCGTACCTTTGACGACCTTCTGCGCTGGGACAGGCGGGATCTGCATGACCGCTTTGGCGGCATGGGCGAGCGGCTCTACAGCCTTGCCCGCGGCGAGGACGGGCGACGGATTTCACCCCATAGCCCTGTAAAAACGCTGTCGAACGAGACGACTTTCAACGAAGACACCGGCGATGTGGATATTCTGGATGGCCACCTGTGGCGGATGGCCGAGAAGGTCAGCGCACGCGCCAAAGCGCAGGATAAAGCGGGACGGGTAGTGACGTTGAAGTTGAAAACCTCGGATTTCAAACTGATCTCGAAACGGCAAAGCCTGCGCCATCCGACCCAGATTGCCGACACCATCTATCGCACGGCGCGCGGCTTGTTCGATCAGGTCAGCGGACGCGGGCCGTTTCGTCTGCTGGGGGTGGGGCTGTCCGAGATCACCCCTGCTGCCGATGCCGACCGCGAAGGTGATTTGCTGGACCCCGGCGCGCAAAAACGGGCCGACGCTGAAAAAGCCGCTGACAAAATCCGTGAGAAGTTTGGCAAGGATGCCATCATCAAAGGACGCGCCCTGCGTTGAGGGTAAGGTGGATTTCAATCCACCTTACAGGGCGGCAAATCCTTATCGCACCATTCACAATTCGGTCGTCGCGCCAACATCACTCAGCAGCCACCCGCAAATCGGCCGGACGTCCAATCTCCGCAATCTCGGCGATCACGCCTGACAAGAGCGCCTGAAAGACCGCGAAGTCTGCGTTCAGTTCCAATGTGCGTTCGTTCATGTAAAGCGCACGGTCGATTTCGATCTGAATGGCGTGTTGCTGGCGTGACGGGCGGCCATAGTGTTGCGTAATAAAAGCACCCGCGAAGGGCATGTTCCGTGCGACGCGCAAGCCGGCACTGGTGAATGCGGCCTCCACCTGCTCCACAACAGATGCCGCGGCGGTAGAGCCAAACCGGTCACCCAGAACCACATCAGGACGCGCACTGCCCGGAGGGCCTACGTTTTCCAGCGCTTCATGGGGCATGGAATGGCAATCAATCAAAATCGCCTCGCCATAGGTGTTATTGCTTTCATCCAGCAAGGTCTGCAACTGGTCATGGTAGGGACGCCAGTATTGCGCAATGCGCAGATGCGCCTCGGCCAGTGTAAGTTTGCCGCGATAGATCTGGCGGCCATTGGCCACAACTCGCGGGATCACCCCGAGCCCGCTGGCAATGCGCGGATTATGCGCGTTGCGGCGCACCCCTTCGATCAGGGCCTGATCAAGTTCATCCACACCGCGGTTCAGATCAAGAAAGGCGCGCGGCGCTGTTGCCGTCAACAGCGGTGCGCCGTGGTCAGGCACGGCTGCGAAAAGCTGATCGACAAAGGCGTCCTCGGACGAACGGATCTCGCTTGCATTCAGAACCGACCGGCGCAAGAACGCGTCAGGATAATCGCGTCCGCTATGGGGCGACGCAAAGACAACGCTTGTGGTGCGCACCTGTGGTCGGGTCAGAGTGTAGGCCGTTTTGAGCAATATTTTCTTCCCTTCAGCACAACAGATAGCGCATTTCGGGAAAATACCAAAAGCCCTTGATCCCTTTGTCGACTCCTTTTATAGACCGCACGACTGACGCGGATTGCCCGCGTCCTATTTCGTTATGGGACGTGTCGCAAAACGCAGAAGACATGGATGATTAGCTCAGCGGTAGAGCACTTCGTTGACATCGAAGGGGTCACTGGTTCGATCCCAGTATCGTCCACCATGAATTCATCGGGCTTACCGCCCGTTAATGTAACCCAAGGCGCAGTCCGCGCGCCGCGACAGATAGGAAACGACCCCATGAAGGTACGTAACTCCCTCCGCTCGCTCAAGCAGCGCCACCGCGATTGCCGCGTCGTGCGCCGTAAGGGCCGCGTCTATGTTATCAACAAGACGCAACGCCGGTTCAAAGCCCGTCAGGGCTGAACCTGCGAAAGCATATTTGGGAAAAGGGTCGTGCCGCTGGCGCGGCCCTTTTTCTTTTCCAACAGGCCGATCTCAGCGGAATATCTGCAAAAAACCCGATGAAAAGTCACAATCGCGCCTTGGTAAACCTGTAATATTCGCTAGTCATACTGCGTTTCATCACGCTACTTTGTGGCACTCCAATTTTCTTGAAGACAAAGGATTTTATTCCATGACCCGCCCCACACTTAGAATATCTGCCATTGCAGCCCTCATGCTGGGCACCGCAACACCGGCATTGGCCCAGGACATCTGCGGCGGCTTTGGCAACAACGGTCAGTGGATCGGCGGCGATGAAGCCACCTCGGACATTAGCACATCCACAACCTACCGCGAACAAATGGCGCTGGTTCTGGGCGGCAATGAATATGTGTCCCTTTTCACCGTCTCTGCCCCGACAGATGTCCGCGTTGAGGCCGCAGGGCGTGGGTCGGGCGATCCGGTCATCGACCTGCTCGACAGTACCGGCGATATCATTCTTTCCGATGATGATTCTGGCGGTAACGCCGCCTCCCGTGCGGAAACCTCGCTTGATGCAGGGACCTACTGCATGTCTCTGCGCAGCTATGATGGCGGCCCGATGACCGCATTCGTCCGCATTGGCCGTCAGGAACATGAACCGCTAACGGAAGGCATCAGCACGCCGACAAGCACCCAAACAGGCAGCTGTGACACAGCCGTGCCGTTCGGCACGCTCGGTGCGAGTGTCTCGGCCTCGGCCGCAGAGGTCCCGTTCTGGAGCTTCGAACTTGACGGTCAGACGCCAATCACGATCACAGCGGAAAATGAAACCGCCGATCCGGTCATTACCCTCTATGGTCCGGGCGAGACATACATTGACGAAAACGATGACTATGACGGTTTGAACTCCCGTCTTGATGTCACAGACACTTTGGCCGCTGGCACCTATTGCCTTGGCGTGACAGCACTCAGCGATGACAGCGCGCCGATCACCCTGTCCATCAATCCTTATGATGCGGAAGAAGCCTTGCAGGCGCTCTATGCCCGTGGCGAGGCCGCACCACCTTTGGACGGCAGCGTCCCTGTGACCGATCTTGGCGTGCTGACCTCACGCACACGCCAGGACGTACAGGCAACCGAAGATGTCACATGGTTCAGCCTTGATTTTGAAGGCGCGGGCCTTTTGGTGGTCGAAGCCATCGCAAACGGCAACAGCGACCCTTGGCTGGTGCTCTATGATGATCTGGGCCGCCAGGTCGGACTGAACGACGATTATGGCGACGGACTGGACAGCATGATTGCCGTACGTTTGCAGGAAGGCACCTACATCATCGGTGTGCGCCTGTTTGAGGGCAGCCAGGGCTTTGTCCGGCTTGTAGCCGAAAAATACGTGCGCGCAGACTAAAGAGCGCAAGACTGAAAAGAAGGGCGCCCCACGGCAAGCGGGGCGCCCTACTTCGTTGCCAGAATCACGGCTTACGCCTAGCGGCCGAAGGTATCAGCCAGCAGACGCGCCAGCGTCGCCTGATCCAGATAGCCCGTCGATGTCAGATTTCCCTGCGCCTGATAGCGCCCGATCGCACGCCGCGTATCGCTGTCAAACCGCCCATCGACCTGTCCCGGATTGAACCCCAGTTGCTGCAGCCGGTTCTCGATCAAACGACGCAGGACAGGATTGATATTCAACGCATCCTCACGCGCCCTTGCTGCATCATTGGCGGCTTCATTCGTTGCATCATTCAATGCAGCCAGCCTGTTGCGCGCCTCATCCGCGAAAATACCGTCGGGATAACGCTCCAAATAGGCCTGATAACCGGCTGGAGTACCGCGTGCTCCGGTTTCTTCCCAATAGTCACGCTCCAGAGACAAGGCTTCTTCGCGCGCCCGCTCTTCCTCGGCTGCGACTTCCGCGGCGCGGCGGCTGGCCTGTGCATCAATGCGGTTGATCTGCTCGGTGGTCAGATAAGAGGTCTGCCCAAACCCGTTGTTTTGCTGCCAGTTGCGGATCGCGCCACGTGTGCCGGGGCCAAAGATACCATCCACGCCCCGCGTATCGAATTCCAGCAGCGTGAGATTGCGCTGGATCGCGCGCCGCTCGTTGCGGGTCAGGTTCAGGGCGTCCTCGGCAATCTGTGCAAGCCTGACCGGATCATTTTCGATCTGGTCCAGACGGCGGCGCGCTTCTTCGACATACGGGCTGCGGGGATGGTCGAAAATAAAGTCGCGATAGCTATCTGCGGTGTTTGCATTCTGCGCGTTGGTCCATGCGGTCAGGCTCGGCTCGATTTGGGGCAGGTTTGGTGCCGGCACTGCATCTGACGGCTGCATAATCAGGCTCTGCGGCTGAAAACCCAGCGTGTTCAAACGCCGGTTGTCGCGCACATAGGCCATGATATCGCCACCCGATACGGCAACCGCATCAGTCAGAACCTCGGTAACGCGGTCCGGTTCACCATAAATCACAGTCACACCTTGCGGCACTTCAAGATTGCCGACGCCTTCGCGCAGATATCGCCCGAAACTGCTGAACCCGTCCTGATCGTACCCCAGCACCAGGATCGCCTGACCGGGCGTGCGCGCAAGGACATCCAGTACCGTGTCCACCGATATCGCGCTATCCAGGCCAAAGGGTGTGGGTGTTTGCGCGTCCTGTGCCAGGAACCATGTCCGTGTGCCGTCCGTGGCAAAACGACCAGAGAGCGCAACAACCAGACGATCCGCGTCCAGCGCGTCATCGGCCAATGTTTCCGCCAGACGCTTCATGTCGCGCGCAGAGCCGTTCGAGAGCGTGGTGACCTGATAGCCTGCTTGCCGGAGCTCATCCGAGGCGTCCAGAATGTCCGTTGCATCGCCGACCCTGCTAAATTCCTGATAGCGGTCAACGCCCATCAAGAGGGCTGCATCATCAGCAAAAGCCGGCAGGGCAAGCCCCGAGAGGGCCGCAATCAGGGTCAATCTGCGCATCGCGCGTCTCCTTTGGTTAGTCTTGCAGAAGCCGCAAAATGGGCCCCGCACTCGGCCAAAGGCTAGGCTGTTGCGGGGGTGCTATTCAATAGCGCCCCCTAAACCGGCGTTAGATACGCAGTTTCTTACTCGGCCGCGACGGTGGTTTCGGCCTTTTCGACACGCACGGCAGAGAACTTGAACTCGGGGATTTTGCCATAAGGATCGACCGCCGGATTGGTCAGCACGTTGGCCGCCGCTTCGACATAGGCAAAAGGAACAAAAACCATATCAGGGGCGACAGCCCTGTCTTCGCGGGCCATGATCGTGATGCTGCCACGGCGGCTCGAGACGGTGACCATCCCGCCCGGCTCAACACCCAGTTTGCGCAGTGTCGAGGGGTGCAGCGAACAGTTCGCTTCCGGCTCTACCGCGTCTAGAACACGTGACCGCCGCGTCATGGAGCCTGTGTGCCAATGCTCCAACTGGCGGCCGGTTGTCATGATCATCGGATATTCCGCATCCGGCGCTTCATCCGGCGCGATCACACTTGCAGGTGTGAAACGCGCACGCCCGTTGGCGCGGGGGAAACCATCGCCAAAGACGATCGGCTGGCCGGGGTCCGTAGGCGACAGCGACGGATAGGTCACCGCGTTCTGCACCTCAAGCCGGTCCCAGGTGATATTGGACAGCGATTTCATCGACAGCGCCATTTCGGCAAAAACCTCACGCGGGTGGGTGTAAGTCCAGTTCAGGCCCAACCGCTTGGCAAGCGCGGTGGTGATCCACCAATCCTCGCGAGCTTCACCGGGGGGTGGCACGGCAGGACGGCCCATCTGCACCTGTCGGTTGGTGTTGGTGACGGTCCCCGATTTCTCGGCAAAAGCCGCAGCAGGCAGGATCACATCGGCATAGTTTGCCGTTTCAGTGATGAAGATATCCTGCACCACAAGGTGTTTCAGTTTCGCCAAAGCATCGCGGGCATGTTCGACATCAGGATCGGACATGGCAGGGTTTTCGCCAAGGATATACATCCCGTGGATGTCACCTGCGTGGACCGCATCAAGGATTTCCGTGACGGTCAGACCCTTGTTGGGGTCAATCGTGCCTTCTTGCCAGATTTCTTCGAACGCGGACCGCACACCGTCATCGCCTACAGGTTGATAGTCAGGCAGGAACATCGGGATCAGGCCCGCATCAGAGGCACCTTGCACATTGTTTTGTCCGCGCAGCGGGTGCAGGCCGGCACCGGGGCGGCCCACTTGTCCGGTCATCAGCGCAAGGCTGATCAGGCAGCGGGAATTGTCGGTGCCGTGGATGTGTTGCGATACGCCCATGCCCCAGAAGATCATCGCGGCCTTGGCACCGGCGAAGGTGCGGGCCACATCGCGCAGCACCTCGGCCTCAATGCCGCAAATCTTGGCCATCTTCTCTGGTGTGAAATCGGCAAGATGCGCTTTCTCGGCTTCCCAGTTTTCGGTGTAAGCTTCGATATACTGGCGGTCGTAAAGCTCTTCCTCGACAATCACATGCATGATTGCGTTGAGCATCGACACATCCGCACCGGGCCGGAATTGCAGCATATGGGATGCAAACCGTTTGAGCGCCTGACCGCGCGGATCCATCACAATTAGCTTACCACCGCGTTTGGTGAATTGCTTGAAATAGGTGGCGGCGACGGGGTGGTTCTCAATCGGGTTGGCCCCGATGACGATGGCCACGTCCGCGTTCTCGATCTCGTTAAAGGTCGCGGTCACAGCGCCCGAGCCCACGTTTTCCATCAGCGCCGCAACCGAGGATGCATGGCAGAGCCGCGTGCAGTGGTCGACGTTGTTGTGGCCAAACCCTTGGCGGATCAGTTTCTGGAACAGGTAGGCCTCTTCGTTGGTGCATTTGGCCGACCCGAAACCGGCAATACCGGTGCCGCCGATGTCGGCCATACCTTTGGCGGCCACATCAAGCGCCTCGTCCCAGCTGGCTTCGCGGAAATGGGTTTGCCAGTTGCCGGGGTCCACGTTCAGGCCTTTGGCAGGCGCATCATCCCGGCGGATCAATGGTTTTGTCAAACGGTGATTGTGGTGGATATAGTCGAACCCGAACCGCCCTTTCACGCAAAGCCGCCCCTCATTGGCGGGTCCGTTGATGCCTTCGACGAATTTAACCTTGTCGTCCTTGATCTTCAGGCTGATCTGGCAGCCGACACCGCAGAACGGGCAGACGCTTTCGACCTCTTTGTCGTAGTCTTTCGTGTCGCCCATCTGGTTTTCGTCCGTCACCGTCGCGGGAAGCAGAGCCCCCGTCGGGCAGGCCTGCACGCATTCGCCACAGGCCACACAAGAGGACGCGCCCATCGGATCGGCCATATCAAAGACCGGATAGGCATTGCCGCCGCGCCCTGCCATGCCGATTACATCGTTGACCTGCACTTCGCGGCAGGCGCGCACACAAAGGCCGCATTGGATGCAGGCATCCAAGTTCACCGACATCGCCACATGGCTGTCATCAAGCAAGGGGATGTGATCGGGATCGGCCTTGGGAAAGCGGCTCTCGCTCACGTCCTGTTTCGCGGCCATGTCCCACAGATGCGCGGATTTATCGTGCGCCACCTCTTGGGCGGGCTGGTCGGCGACCAAAAGCTCCATCACCATGCGGCGCGCCTGTTTTTCGCGGGGTTGGTCGGTCGTCACGACCATGCCTTCGGAGGGTTCGCGGATACAGCTCGCGGCCAAGGTCCGCTCGCCCTCGATTGCAACCATGCAGGCGCGGCAGTTGCCGTCAGACCGGTAGCCGGGCGCGGGTTTGTGGCACAAATGCGGGATCACAAGGCCGCGTCCATTGGCCACTTCCCAAATCGTTTCACCCGGTTGCGCGGTCACGGTCTGACCGTCGAGCGTAAAGGTAATTGGATCTGACATCGGGAACCTCCAAGGTGCGTTGCCCGAATATAGACCATTTGTGTCACGGCACTGAAAGGTCATGCGCGACTGCAAGCAGCACATTTACGCCATGCCGGATTTCCGATGGGTTACGAGAGGGGCGAATGAGGGGAATTAGCCCGCGATTTCGCTTTCGACAAAGGCGAGGTTGGCGCGCACTTCGGGAATCGTGGGATCAATGCTGCGGGCACGGCGCAATGCCTGTCGCGCACCCCGCAGATCGCCCTGCGCATAGCGGGCATTGCCCAGACCGAATTGCCAAAGCCAGTTTTCCGGCCATTTCGCGGCACCCGTTTCATAAAGCGTTTCGGCTGCTTCATACTGCGCGACCCGCTCAAGCGCGGCAGCGGCAGAAAGGACCTCGGCCTCGTCCACGCTGGCGGGCAGTTGATCGGGCGGCAGCACCACCAGCCCCCAGTAATCGCCGCGCCGCCATGTGCGCTCAAAGACCGCAAACGGCATGACCATCTGGTCCTGCTGGCCGGAATTCAGATAGACCTCATCGCGTGCAAAATCATAGCCTGTCACAACGCCGTAATGCCAGACAGGCACCACACTGAACCCGAGGTTCTGAAACACAATCACCGGATGGCCTGCGGTCACTTCGGTCAAGAGCTGATCAAAGTTATCAATCTCGACCGCCAATTGCCCCAACCTGCGGCTGCTGCCGATCATATCTGCCAGATAGGTACCTCCCGCGCCGGGGCTGAAGGCAAGGGCGGCGACCTCTTCTTGCGTGATATCCGCCCCTGCCCATTGCATGACCATCGCAATCGAGGTGGGACCGCAGAAGAAATCTTCCTGCTGGATCAGTGGCACGCCAGTGATTTGCGCCCGCGTCGGGGCGTCAAAGGACAGGCGTTCATCCGGATCAAAAGGTGGCGCGCAGGCCGCCAGCCAGCACAGGGCCAGCAGGCAGGCAAAGCGTTTCACAAATGCGCCTAGCGGACACACCGCGTAAAGTTGAAGAAGCGCGTAAAGCACAAAAGGTCAGTAACCAGCAAGATCACGAAAATCGTAAACAGCGTGCCCACGATATCGGCACCGGCGCTGTCGTTTTCCATCTGCGTCAGCATCGTGGCGATCTCTGCGTCGGAAAGTGCGGCCAAACGGGCCTCGGCCTCGGCGGGATCGACACCAAGCGCTTCGATCTCGGCGCGGACCTCATCGCGCTGCATTTCATCCATCAGCGCGTTGCGGTTCGCCAAAGCGGTGTATTTGCTGATCGCTGCATCTGTGCCCAGCATCTCGGCCTGCGCCATTGTTACCGCCTGCGTGGCCAGCACCATCTGCGCCGAAAGCGCGATTGCGATACCTTTTTTGCTCAGATTAAGAAAACCCATGTCGTTCTTTCCCATTCTGTGGCGGCATTCCGGTCCGCCACGTTGCCCCAATACGCATAGTTTTGAGCAATTTCGGCCCCAGCGCAACTCTTTGCGGGAAATTAAACGCCCAATCGGCAAAAACCAGACTAGGCGAATGCGAACATGTTGTTGATCAAGAAGATACGCAGGATTTCAAGGCCGACCAGTACAACGATCGGTGACAGGTCAATCCCGCCCAGATCCGGCATAAACCGGCGCACGCGGCTGTAAATCGGCTCCAGAACACGCTCCAACCCGTACCAGACCTGACCCACAAATTCCTGCCGGATGTTCAAGACCTCAAACCGGATCAGCCAGCTCATGATGAAATGCGCGATAACAAAGAACCGGATCACGCCAATGATCAGCAGAAGGGCTTGGATAATTGTCAGCATGGATGCGGCCTTTTTGAACTGTTTGTCACGATCTAAGCGCTTGCGCGCGCCGCGACAAGCCCAAGGGCTGCCGCAAGGTCAAAGTTGACGCGGACGTCACGTGGGCGCATCCCCGCGAGGCAAGAAAGGACGACCGCATGTACCCCATTATCCGCGTCATCAAAGAGGTTCTCAAAGCCAAACGTATGCCCCCGCTGCACCCTTTGGGCAGCCATGTGTCGCATCACCGCTGCTGGCCGCAGGACATTGATCAATACCTGGAAATGAACAACGGGCGTATCCTGACAATGCTTGATCTGGGCCGTACCGGTCTTGCCCAGCGCACGGGACTGCTCGATGCCCTGCGCAAGGAAAGCTGGGGCTTGACGATGGCGGGCGCGTCGATCCGCTATCGCAAACGGATCCGTCCGTTCGTGAAATTCCGCATTGTGAGCAAGGCGGTCGGCTGGAGCGAGCGGTTCTTTTATCTCGAGCATACCATCTGGATTGGTGACCAATGCGCGGTACAAGCCCTGTTCCGCGCCGCCGTGACCGACAAGAACGGTATCGTGAACCCTGCCCGTGTCTTTGCGGCAGTGGGGCTTGACCAACCCTCGCCCGAAAAGCCCGCATGGGTGCAAGCCTGGATTGATGCGGATAACACCCGCCCCTGGCCACCCGAGGACGACGGCACGTCGCAATAAAGAATTCTTGCCAGCCATAGGCTTATCTGTGTCTTATCCCTTCAGGGAAGAGCAGGGACAAGAATATGGCAGTCGCAAAGAAACGCATCTGGGGATGGATGGCCTTCGATTGGGCATCGCAGCCTTTCTATACGCTTGGCCTGACCTTCATCTTTGGCCCCTATTTCGCAGTTGTCGCGACCGAGTATTTCTTCAGCACCGGCATGTCCGAGAGCGCGGCCGACGCGCAGGCGCAATGGGTCTGGTCAGCAGGCCAAACCGTAGCAGGGCTACTGATTGCATTCACTGCGCCGTTTCTGGGCGCTTTTGCGGACAACTCGGGCCGCAAGATGCCGTGGATCGCATTCTTCTCGGTCGTCTATGTCGTCACGACCTTCATGTTGTGGGGGCTGACACCGGACGGATCGTCGCTCATCCTTGTCCTCGTGATGTTCTACGTGGGCTTCTTTGCTGCCGAAAGCGCATTGAACTTTGTGAACGCCATTCTGCCATCGCTGGGCAATGACAAAGAGGTCGGGCGGATTTCCGGCTCGGGTGCGGCCTTTGGCTATTGGGGCGGCGTGACATCGCTCTTCATCATGCTCCTGCTCTTTGCCGAGAATGATCAGGGCGTCACCCCTCTGGGCAATGCGCCGCTCTTCGGGTTGGACCCGGAAGCGCGCGAGGGCACGCGCTTTGTCGGACCTTTCATCGCGATCTGGTACGTCATCTTTATCATCCCTTTCTTCATGTTCGTCCGCGACGATCCCAAAGCCGCGCGGAAGTCCACGAAACTGGGCGCGGTTTGGGGCGAGTTGATGGAAACGCTGCGGTCAGTCTTTCACCGCAAAAGCCTGCTGAACTTTCTGGTAGGGTCGATGTTCTACCGTGACGCGCTCAATGCGCTTTACGCCTTTGGTGGTGTCTATGCGGCACTGGTGCTGGATTGGCAGACGATCCAGATTGGCGTGTTCGGAATAATCGCCGCGATTGCCGCCGCCATCACAACATGGCTGTCAGGTCTGGCAGACGCACGCTACGGCCCGAAACCTGTGATCCGCGCCTCTGTCTGGGTGCTGATCCTTGTCTCGGTTGTCATCGTGGGTATGTCACGCGAAAGCATCTTCGGCATTCCCTTTGCCGAAGGCTCGGGCATCCCTGACATCATCTTCTACATCTGCGGTGTTTGCATCGGCGGCGCGGGCGGTGCGGTTTATGCCTCGTCACGGTCAATGATGGTGCGTCACACCCATCCCGACCGCCCCGCCGAGGCTTTCGGCCTGTTTGCGCTTACCGGCAAAGCCACCGCTTTTCTTGCCCCTGCGCTGATCACTTTGTTCACGATCATGACCGGTAGCAATCAATTAGGGTTCTTGCCTGTAATCTTTCTTTTCCTGATCGGGCTTTTGTTGCTACGGTGGGTGAATAAAGACGGAGATCGCGCAGAATGGTCCGCTTCATAATCGCAGCAGTATTTACCATCGGATTGGCCGCATGCCAGACGGAAGAACCGCCTGTTGTCAGCCTGTCCAGCCAGAATTTCAACGACACACGTATCGCCAAGACATTGTTCGGCGCGGCACCCACCGGCTCGCCGCAAGCATCGCAGCCCTTTGGGGGTTATTCGCGTGGCTGTCAGGCAGGCGCACAGCAGTTGGAAGAAACAGGTCCGACATGGCAGGCGATGCGGCTGTCGCGCAACCGCAATTGGGCGCAACCCGAAACGCTGGATTACGTCCGCGATCTCAGCCGCTTTGCCGCGACACAACCCGGATGGGCGGGGCTTTATATCGGCGATATGAGCCAGCCGCGCGGCGGCCCAATGCTGACCGGACATGCCAGCCACCAGACCGGTCTGGACATTGATGTCTGGATGCTACCGCCCCAGCGGCTCGACCTGACAGTGGCCGAGCGCGAAAGCATTTCGTCCATCTCGATGCGGCGAAATGCGGGCGCCTTTACCAACGACCTTTGGACGCCCCAGCACGAGGCGATCGTCCGCGCCGCAGCGTCAGACCCGCGCACGGCGCGTATCTTTATCTTTCCCGGTGCGAAGGTCGCGATGTGTAATTCGGCAACCGGTGATCGCAGCTGGCTTTCCAAAGTGCGCCCTTGGTGGGGCCATCACTATCATTTCCATGTACGCCTGAATTGCCCGGCGGGTGCGGCGGGTTGCGAGAACCAGACACCACCGCCGCCCGGCGATGGCTGTGCCGAAGCACAAGAATGGGTCGACCGCATCCTGAACCCGCCACCGCCGGACCCCAACGCGCCGCCACCGACACCGCGCGCAGAGCTGACGATGGCGAACCTGCCCGGCCAGTGCCAAGCCGTCTTGAACGCCCAGTAAGTGTTCCGCTTTTTATGCCTCTTGGCCCTGCTCAGGGCCGTGCCTGCCTATGCCGAGGTCACATATCTTGGCAGCTATGACTGGCGCGTGAGCGACCGGCTCTTCGGCGGCTTCTCAGCCATTGAGGTGACGGCCGATGGAATGGATTTCGTCGCCCTGACAGACCGCGGCAGCATCGCGCGCGGCACATTCATACGCGACGGAGACACCATCACCGGCATCGATTTGGGGGGCTTACGCCGCCTGCTCGGACCAACCCGTGCACCGCTCGCCGACGACCTGAACGATAGCGAGGGGCTCGCGATCGGGCCGGACGGGACGCTTTATGTCTCGTTTGAGGGCGAGGATGGCGTCCGTTCCTTTGCAGACGTTGACCGGCCCGGCTCCGAACTCGTAACCGCGCGGGACTTCAATGCCTTTCAACCCAACTCAGGGCTTGAGGCCTTGGCAATTGGCCCGGACGGCGCGCTTTACACACTGCCCGAAAGGTCGGGGCTGGCCACGCGGCCTTTCCCTGTCTTCAGGCTCAAAGGCGGTGTCTGGGATCAGCCGTTCGAGATCACACGTGCAGGGGCTTTCCTCCCTGTCGGCGCGGATGTCGGGCCCGATAGCAGGCTTTATGTGCTGGAACGCGACTTTACCGGCATCGGGTTTCGCAGCCGTATCAGGCGGTTTGATCTGGACGGTCGCAATGAAGAGACCATTCTCGAAACTGGCCTGCGCACACATGATAACCTCGAAGGGATCAGCGTCTGGCAAGACGCCCAAGGGCTGCGGATCACGCTGATTTCCGACGACAACTTTCGCATGTTCCAAAGGACCGAGATCGTCGAATACCGATTGACGGAGTAGGCAGAGGGCGTTAATGCGCCCTGTCCCCGTCGGGGGCCAAGTGCCGCAACCTTGTCAAAACGGATTAATCGCATGACACGTATCCTTCCCGGCGTTCTCGCCATGGCCACCATTGTTGTGGCATCCAACATCCTCGTACAATTTCTGCTTCTCGACGGGCTTTTGACCTGGGGGGCGTTCACCTATCCGCTGGCCTTCCTTGTCACCGACGTGATGAACCGCGTCTACGGGCCGTCGGCGGCACGTAAGGTCGTGTTCTCGGGTCTTGTCGTGGGTATCATCTGTTCACTGATCGGCAGCCGGATCATGATCCAGGGCGACGGGTTCGAGTATCCGGCCGTGGCGCTGCGTGTGGCGATCGGCTCGGCGACGGCGTTCCTCATTGCGCAATTGCTGGACATCGTCGTGTTCGACCGCCTGCGTGACGGATCGTGGTGGAAGGCGCCTCTCGGCAGCACGCTGGTTGGCTCAACCGTCGATACGGCGATCTTCTTTTCCATCGCATTTGCAGCCGTTTTCAACGGGTTAAGCGCATCTGCCGCCGAAGAAGTCATGTGGGCGCAGGACGCCGCACCCTTCCTGCTGACCGGACCGGAGATGCCGCTTTGGGTGACACTGGCCGTGGCCGACTGGGGCGTGAAACTCAGCATCGCGCTGCTCGCTTTGGTGCCATTTCGCTTCATTGTTACGCGTATGCTGCTGCGCAGCGCATAAACACGACATCAGGTATCTTTTTACTTGAAATATACCAAATCTGTGGTTTTCTGCTTTCAGGCGAAACATTTGAAAGGAGGTGATCCAGTGCATCATGAGGTATTGGAGAAGTGTGTCGGGACAACTTGGGAGGAGCGCAGCTAGGGCAGCCCTTGGCTGACGTGAACCCAAGGTGGAGTTCCTAACCGACCCACCTCCGAAATTCAGGAAAGGGCCATCCCGTCGCCGGGGTGGCCCTTTTTCGTGGGGGTTCGGGGGCGTACACAAGGCGTACACAGGCTGTACACAAGGCGTATGTACAGGTGTGTGGTTGGGGTTGGGGCGTAACTATGTGTGTAGAGGACATATGGCGTAGAAGATTACGTGAAACCACGAGCCAACATGTTGGCATATCGATGCCCAAAAGTATAACAAATACAAGTATATAGGTCGCAGTGACTTTGGTGCTAGCGATTAAGACCGCAAAGCCTTATTCAGAGCGTTACATCAAAGCAGTTCTGAGTTCACTCAGCTTGCTTCCTTCATTTTGTTTGACCGAAACACTTTAGGCTTTAACAGTCCCTCCCGTTCGCGAGATAGTCTGCTAGCTTTTGCTACAGCAGTAGCATCACCATTCTTTACGTATTCACGAACGAGAACGTCAATCTCACGAGTGAGCTGTCCAATTTTTGACTTTGAATCCACGGCTACTCCTCCAGAAAGGTTTCTACGCTTTATCATTTAGGATGTTTCGACCTTCTTTGCACCCTCATCATGAATCAACTTGAAAAGAATAGCAAGAAAAGCTGCAGTTTCTCTTAACGCATCTTCTCGCTCCCAGTCACGCTCTCCTCTTTCAGATTCATCTTGGTATCTTCCAATTTTATCGCTGGTAGCTACGAGTATTCCGAGAGGGTTCGCACCGTCAGTCGAAATAGGCATCGAGGCGAGAGAGCGATATGCATGCTCGTCATACTCACGATAATTTTGCCCTTTTGCGCCGACAACAGTTCGAAGTTCGGGAGTGTTCGCATCTGAAAAAATAATTTCATTACTTCTGCTGTATGCTAGTCCTACATGCCCCTCTCCTACACGCCAACTCCGGTGCACATGATTGGGTGGGACCTCATCTGCTCTTTTGCATGCCAAACATACAAGTTTTTCAACTTCTGCATCGTAGCGATAAACACCAAAGTTCCACTTTTCATCTTGAATTCCAAAGAGGGCTGTCTTGCGTTCATCAAGTAGACCCAGCACTGCTTTGGATGACTTTTTTAGTGCATCTAAGTCAAAACCGTCATCAACAGTTGCAGCCTCAACAATCTCGCGCATGTAAGAGTTTAGTGACAACCTAGCCAACACGTGATCGACGTAGTTTTCGTAGAAATCAAACTCGTCCTCATCTTCCCTGTGCTGCTTTGAAAGCCGCAGATTTTCGGCAAGTATTTCAGAAGTGGTGCGATCTGCAAAAACAAGGACTAATGAGCTAAATGTCGTAAGAGCTAACCCCACCCAGAGTAAAATGCTGGCTATATCTTGAGCATTTTGAAAGCTTTGCGTTGAAACCCATGGGTGCAAAGCGATCATAGCCGCGCCAACTACAGTTCCGAATATTTTGGCAAGCTTAAGGGACCTACTAGAGTCTCTCAAATATTGCAGGGCAGCTTCGAAATTAGCTTCATAATCATCATAGCTCAAACCGTGACCTCAACCCTAATCCGGCACTTCCAGTGCAATACTCACTCATGACGTGCAGCAACGTCAAGTGTGCCTATTGTGTCGCCTATCAAGCGTCTGAATGTCCGACTTCCTAGGCTGCGAACCATCTCATTTACCCAACCGCCTACCCACGCCCCCGCCGCCCGTGTATGCTCTCCCCATCCACCCCCGCACACGGACATCACATGCGTATCAACGATCAGATCGAGATTGCCGATTGGGAGCTGACCGAGAGTTTTGCGCGGTCGTCCGGCCCCGGCGGGCAGAATGTGAACAAAGTGTCCACGGCGGTCGAGTTGCGGTTCGAGGCGGCGCGCTCTCCGCATCTGACCGAGGCGGTCAAGGCGCGCCTGAAGCGGCTGGCGGGGCAGAAATGGACCAAGGACGGCGCGGTTGTGATCTTTGTGCAGGAGACCCGCAGCCAGGCCCGCAACCGCGAGATCGCGCGCGACCGGATGGCCGAATTGATCCGCAAGGCGCTGGTGGTTGCAAAACGGCGGCAGGCGACGAAACCGACCTATGGATCGGTGAAGCGGCGGCTGAAGGCAAAGAAAGTGCGCGGGGAAGTGAAGGCGTTGCGGGGGTCGGTTGATCCCGATGCGTAAGGCGGGGCCTGCCTTAACTTCGCGTTTCCCTTATCCGCCCCTTTCGCGCATCAATAGCCCCGAGACAACCGCATGAAAGGGCCACCGATGCTGATCTACAGACTGGACACCACAGGCGCGGGCGAAACGGACCGCCCCGCACCGGAAAAGCTGGTCTCGGGCGATCCGGTCTTTACCACGTGGAACCTTGAAGAGCGTGACGGCCTCTACTGCGGGATCTGGCGCAGCACGCCGGGGCGCTGGCGGATCAGCTATGACGAATGGGAATACTGCCGCATCCTGTCGGGCGTGTCGCATATCCACGGGCAGGACGGCAGCTGCATGACGGTGAAAACCGGCGACAGCTTTGTCCTGCGCCCGGGGTTCGCGGGCGAATGGGACGTGGAAGAAACCACGGTGAAGGAATATGTGATCCGGGTTTGACGGGGGGCTATGCTGACTGTCCTAAACCATAACCTCCATCTTCTCTTGCGCGCCTACCCCGAACACCCGCTTGTAACGCGCGATCTCTGCCTCCGGCCCCATCGCTTTATTCGGGTTGTCGCTCAGCTTGACCGTGGGACGGCCATTGGCGGACACCGCTTTGCAGACCAGTGAAAACGGCGCGAGTCCGTCATTGGCCACGAGACCTTTGAAGTCGTTCGTCAGCATCGTGCCCCAGCCAAACGACACCCGCACGCGGCCCGCAAATTGTTTGTGCAACTCGACGATCTTGTCCACATCAAGCCCGTCGGAGAAAATGACCAGCTTTTCGCGCGGGTCTTCGCCGCGCGATGTCCACCATTCAATCGCCGTTTCGGCCCCTGCCGCAGGATCACCGCTATCCACGCGAATACCGGTCCAGCCTGCCAGCCAGTCAGGCGCGCCTTGCAGGAACCCTTTGGTGCCGAATGTATCGGGCAGAATGATGCGCAGATTGCCGTCATGTTCTTCCTGCCAGTCCGCCAGCACATCATAGGGCGATTGCCGCAGGGCCTCGTCGCTCTCGGCCAAGGCCGCATAGACCATTGGCAATTCATGGGCGTTGGTCCCGATTGCTTCGATTTCGCGCATCATCGCGATCCGGCAGTTCGATGTGCCCGTGAATTTATCGCCCAGGCCCTCCATCATCGCCTGCACGCACCAGTCCTGCCAGAGATAGGAATGCCGCCGCCGCGTGCCGAAATCCGCGACCCGCAGATCGGGGATCGTGCGCAGCTGGCCGATTTTCTCCCACAGCTTTGTCATCGCGCGCGCATAGAGCACCTGTAGTTCGAACCTGCCCATATCCTTGAGCACCGCGCGGCTGCGCAATTCCATGATCACCGCAAGGGCGGGGATTTCCCACAGCATCACCTCGGGCCATGTGCCTTCAAAGGTGAGCTCGTATTGCCCGTCTTTCTTTTCCAGATGATAGGGCGGCAATTGCAGGTTCTCGAACCACTCCATGAAGGCGGGGGTGAACATCTGGCGTTTGCCGTAAAAGGTATTGCCGCGCAGCCATGTGCTTTCACCGCGGGTCAGCCGCAGGGAGCGGATATGGTCAAGCTGTTCGCGCAATTCGCCCTCATCCACCAGTTCGGCCAGACGGATGGATTTTGTGCGGTTGATCAGGGAAAACGACACATGCGTGTCCGGATGATTGCGGAAAACAGACTGACACATCAGCAGTTTGTAAAAGTCCGTATCTATCAAGGACCGCACAATCGGATCGATCTTCCACTTGTGGTTCCAGACCCGTGTTGCGATATCAACCATATTCAGTTCCCCCTGCTGGCGCTTACGTGTTAGATCAAGCGGGCGCTGGTGTGGCAAGGGGGCCGTGAACATGGCATTGCGTTACGATTTCGATATGGTGGAGGTGCCACCAACAAGCGTGGCAAGCGAAAAGGCTGCGATGTTCCGCGATCCGGCCACAGTCGCCGCGCTGAAAGAGGCAGACACCGCCGTACAGGCTTATTTCTCCGAGAGCGGCTTTGTTTTGCAGGAGTACAACAGCGGCGCCCCTCCGGGCCGTTATCCGATGCGCGATGAAGAGGCGCGGATCGCACTGATTGACCGGCTCACGGCCAATCTGGATGCCTACGATCTGGCCAATGTGAATTGGGGCGGCTTTGATTTTGACGCTTTCATGAATGCGCTTTCGACTGCAGAATCGGTCGAGGATGAGCTGTTGGCGCCTTTGCCGGGTGCCCCAACTGGCGATCTGACCGACGAGATCATCGCCGCACGTATCGCGTCACAACAAAAGAAGGGCCGCCGGATGCTGGCCTTGGGCGGGCTTCTGCTGGGGCTGGTCCTGCTTTTCTATGTCGCCAGCCAAACGCTGATGTGATCCCGTCACACGCCGCGCGTCAAAAGGCCCCCGTATGACGACCACTCCCTATTCCGCCCGTCTGGTTGGCGCTGTCGTTCTGGCGATGACGCTGATTGTGGGCGGGGATGCGGCGGCGACGGTGCTGACCGGCGCGGGTTTCCCCCAGACTTTTGTGGCATGGACCCGCTTTGCGCTGGCGGCTTTGTTGCTGGCCCCTTTGTGCGGGCTGGTGCGCGCGGATCTGGCGCATCTGACGGACTGGCGGCTTTATCTGCGCGCTGCCTTGATTGTGGGCGGCATCGTCTGTATCCTGACCGCGCTGAGAACCGAACCGCTGGCGAATGTTTTTGCGGGTTTCTTTGTGGGGCCCGTGGTGTCCTATTTCCTTTCGGCGCTCTTGTTGCGCGAACGGATTACCGCACTGCGGACCTGTCTTTTGCTGGTCAGTTTTGCTGGCGTTTTACTTGTCGTGCGCCCGGGTTTTGGCATGACGACAGGAATGGGCTTTGCCATGCTGGCGGGGTGTTTTCACGGGTCCTATCTGGTGGCGACCCGCTGGCTCGCCGGGGGCTTCCGCCCGCGGTTCTTGCTGTTTTCCCAACTCTTGATCGGCGCTGTTCTGCTCTCGCCCTTTGCACTGGCCCCCATCCCCGACATGACGCTTTCCCATCTGGGGCTGATCACCATCTCGGCCTTGGGATCGGCAGGGGGGAACCTTTTGCTGGTTCTGGTAAACCGCAACACGCCCGCCGGTGTTGTCGCACCTTTGATTTACAGCCAGCTTTTGGCGGCCATGGTTATCGGGTGGCTGGTTTTTGGCCAATGGCCGGATGGTCTAAGCCTGATTGGTCTGGTGATTATTATGACGGCGGGCGCATCCTCGGTCTGGTTCGCAGGCAGAGGCCGCTAGGCCAGTGTCACACCCGCCTGCGCCATGCCATCCCTGGCCGCATCCAATGAGCCGTCAAAATCTATTGCGCGGCAAAGCGCCATGTTCACCGTCACATCGAACCCCAGATTGGCCGCATCCACGGCAGAATAATTCACGCAAAAATCTGTCGCCAACCCGACCAGAGTGAGGGTCGCAATCCCGCGGGTGCGCAAATAGCCTTCCAGCCCCGTTGGTGTCGTCTTGTCGTTCTCGAAGAAGGCCGAATAGCTGTCAATCGCGGGGTTAAACCCTTTTCGGATGATCAGGTCGGCGCGGTCAACGTGCAGTTGGTTGTGAAAGGCCGCACCCTGTGTGCCCTGGATACAGTGGTCGGGCCAGAGCACCTGCGGCCCGTAAGGCATTTCCATCATGCTCATCGGGGCCGCATCATGCGTTGATGCGAATGAAGAATGGCCTGCTGGGTGCCAATCTTGTGTCAGGATCACCGCATCGAAATTGGCCATGGCGGTGTTGATGCCTGCGACAATCTCATCACCGCCCGCGACCGCCAATGCGCCACCGGGGCAGAAATCATTCTGGACGTCGATTACGAGTAGGGCATGGGTCATGGCGGGCTCCGAATTGTTGATGGGCGCAAGCTAACCTGTTCGGCCCCGACCTGCGACCGCTTTATTGGATTTGGAAAACAGCGCTTGCCAGTGGCAGCTTATTTTCCTATCTGCGGCGTCTTTTACGCAAGGATCAGGTGGTAGAAATGGCGGTTTTGGGCATCGACTTTGGCACCTCGAACACTGCAGCGGGCATCATGGCTGCTGGCCGCCCGCATCTGATTGCGGTGGAACAGGGGCGCACGACACTGCCGACTTCGGTCTTTTTTGATTATGACCGCAAGGTCACGACCTATGGCTCTGTCGCCAATGCCGCGCTGATCGAGGGGCGTGAGGGGCGGTTCATGCGGGCCCTGAAATCGGTGCTGGGCACGCCTTTACTGCGCGAGCGGCGTCAGATTGCCTATGAGCGCATGACGCTATTGGAGGTCGTGGCGCGGTTTTTGCAGATGATCCGTGAACGAGCCGAGGCCGAGACTGGCCAGAATTTTGAGGTCGCTCTATCAGGTCGTCCGGTGCGGTTTCATTCCAGCGATCCCGCCCGCAATGCGCAGGCCGAGATTGACCTGCGCGAGGCCTATCTTTTGGCAGGCTACAAAGACGTGGCGTTTATGTACGAGCCCGAGGCCGCCGCCCTTGCCAGTGGCCCGATAGATCGCGGTGAACTGGGGCTGATCGTGGATATCGGCGGCGGTACGTCGGATTTCTCCATCTTTGAACGCGACGGCGAGACAACGCGGATTATCGCAAGCCACGGCGTGCGCGTTGGCGGCACCGACTTTGACCGCGCGATCAGTATCGCGCAAGTCATGCCGCTGTTGGGGCGCGGTGCCGAGGTCCGCAATGCGATGGGCCAAGGGCGGCATACGGCCCCGAACGCAATTTTCAACGACCTTGCCACGTGGCAAAAAATTCCTTTTCTCTATACACCCGAAAACCGGCGGATGGCGGCGGATTTTGCAAAGCTTGGCGTTGATCCCACGCTATTCGCACGGCTCAATACCGTTCTTGAGATGGAATTGGGCCATGACATTGCCTTTGCTGTCGAAGCGGGGAAAATTCAACTAAATCAGCCGGATCGTGCAGACGTGGGGATTGATCTGAGCGTGCTCGAACCCGCGCTCTGGGCGCGTTTGACCCAGGAAGCGATGGAGAATGTGCTGGCAGATCAGGCCGCACAAATCGGGACCTGCGCGCGCGAAACGCTGGCGATGGCCGATATCGGGCCCGACCGGATTTCCAGGATCGTTTTTGTGGGCGGCTCCAGCCTTCTGACGGTGGTCGAGGATACGATGACAGCGCTTTTCCCGCAGGCCGCGCATGAAAGGGCCGAAGCCTTTACCGCTGTTGCGGACGGTCTGGCGATTGCAGCATCCCGCGACTTGCCCCTTTCGGCGGACAGGCGTATTTGAGTGCCTATGTATACTATCGCTGCGCTCTATCACTTTACCCGCTTTGATGATCCCGCCGCCCTGCGGGGGCCATTGTTGGATTTGTGCAAGTCCAATGGGATCATGGGCACCCTGCTTTTGGCGAAAGAGGGGATCAACGGTACGATTGCCGGACCGCGCGCTGGCATTGATGCCGTGCTTGCGCATATCCGCGCCCTGCCCGGCTGTGCCGATCTGGAATGGAAGGAAAGCACGGCGTCCACGCCGCCCTTCCACCGCATGAAAGTGCGGCTAAAAAAGGAAATCGTGACGATGGGCCAGCCCGATGTCGATCCGGTGGCGCGGGTCGGCAACTATGTGGACCCTGCCGATTGGAACGATCTGATCAGCGCGCCTGACGTGGCCGTAATTGATACCCGCAACGATTACGAAGTGGCGATTGGCACCTTTGAAGGCGCCGTCGACCCCGAAACCAAAAGCTTTGGCGAATTCCCCGAATGGTGGGAAAAGAACAAGCACCGGTTCCACAACAAAAGGATCGCGATGTTCTGCACCGGCGGGATTCGCTGCGAAAAATCAACGAATTACCTGATGGGTCAGGGTGTCGAAGATGTCTACCACCTGAAGGGCGGCATCCTCAAATACCTCGAGGAAGTCCCCCAAGAGCAAAGCAAATGGGACGGCGAATGTTTCGTTTTTGATGCGCGGGTGAGCGTGGGACATGGGCTGACGGAAGGGCCGCATATCCTGTGTCATGCCTGCCGTCGTCCGCTACTGCCCGAAGACCGCGACAATCCAGCGTTCGAGCAGGGCGTATCCTGCCACCACTGCATTCACGAGACATCAGAGGCGGATAAGGGCCGGTTCCGCGAGCGGCAGAAGCAAATGCAATTGGCCAAGGCGCGCGGCACGAACCATATCGGCGGGGTCTAGATCCTCGGTATGCGCGGTTCGTACCCACTCATGCCGCAATTGCTGGCGCTGGCGATTGGGCTGTGCGGTGGGTTGGCTGCTTATTATGCGGGCTTGCCCTTGCCATGGATGCTTGGGCCGATGGTGGCAAACACAGTCGCCGCGATGCTGCGGGCACCAATTGCGGGCCCTGACAGGCTCCGCCCCTATGTGATCCCTGTGATCGGTGTGATGCTGGGGTCCGGTGTGTCGGCGGACGTGCTGGGCCTTTTGGGAAGCTGGCTTATCACTTTGCTTTTATTGCCGCTGTTTTTGATCTGTGCAGCCGGGATTTCTTATACCGTTTACCGCAGGCTTGGCCGTTACGATCCGGTCACCGCTTTCTATTCCGCGATGCCCGGGGGTATCAACGAGATGCTGATCCTCGGTGCCGCCGCAGGCGGAGACGAGCGCCGGATCGCTCTGGCCCATGCGGCGCGCGTGTTGATTATTATCGTATTCGTGGCGTTGTTCTTTGGCTTGGTGCTGGGCGTGACAAGTGGTGGGCGCGGTGCCGCACAGTGGATCGGGCTTTATCAGATTACCGCACTGGATTACGTGATCCTTGGCATTTGCGCTGTTCTGGGCGCGCTTTTGGGCAAGTGGCTGGGTCTGCCTGCCGCACCCATTTTCGGCCCCATGATCCTGAGCGGTGTGGCCCATATCGCGGGCTGGGTGACGGTGGCGCCGCCGACGATTTTTGTGATCGCAGCGCAGGTGACGATTGGAACGATCATCGGCACACGGTTTGTCGGGGCGACTTTGCGCGAAGTCAGAACCGATATCGGGCTGTCGGCGGTCGCATCATTCCTGATGCTGGTCGCCGCGGTGGGGTTTGCGGAATTGATTGTCGTCATCAGCGGCATCCCCCTCGCGCAGGCCTTTCTGGCCTTCTCGCCCGGTGGTTTGACCGAGATGTCTTTGCTCACGCTCGCGATGGGCCAGGATGTGGCCTATGTTTCGGTGATGCATATCATCCGCATCACGATGGTTATCGCGCTGGCGCCTTTCCTGTTCACGCTGACACGGAGCAGAAAAGGCTAGCAGGCGCTAGAAATCCAGATTTTCCACGTTCAGCGCATTGTTCTGGATAAATTCGCGGCGCGGCTCGACCACGTCACCCATCAGCTTGGTGAACAAATCGTCCGCCTCAGCAAGATCCTCGACCTTGACCTGAAGCAGCGTACGCGCGTCAGGGTCCAGCGTCGTTTCCCAAAGCTGATCCGGGTTCATTTCGCCCAACCCCTTGTAGCGCTGATAGGACAGGCCCTTTTCGCCCTCCTCAAGGATCGCCTTGAGCAGGTCAAGCGGGCCGTGGATCGCCTGGCTGCGGTCCTTGCGGATCAGTGTGGCAGGCAGGTTGTAGACGTCCTGCAGGCTTTGGGTAAACGTCCCAGTGCGCCGTGCTTCGCCACCGCGCAGCATCGGGCCGTCAAGCGTGCGCACCTCTTCGACACCGCGCAGCATACGGGCAAGCCGCATACCGTGGTCTTGGGTGATGCGCCCTTGCCAGCCGCGTTCCCATTCCAGCGCAATCAGGTTCAACCGCTCGGCCACACGATCGGCGGTGCCTTGCAGGTCATTTTCCACAACACCAGGCACAAAAGCACCGGCGATGGCGGCCTGTTCAAGGATGTGGCGCGGGTAATGCGTCGGGAAGGCTTCCAGCACACGTTTGAGTTGGCGCGCCTCTTCCACCACACGGCGCAGATCAGCACCGGCGATTTCTTCGCCGTTGCCTTGGCGGAGCATCGCCCCGTCAATGCCCTGCTCGATCAGATATTCATCCATCGCGGCCTGATCCTTGAGGTAAACCTCGGACCTGCCGCGCGAGACTTTGTAAAGCGGGGGCTGTGCGATGTAGAGGTAGCCACCTTCGATGAGTTGCGGCATCTGCCGGAAGAAGAAGGTCAGCAGCAAAGTACGGATGTGTGCGCCGTCAACGTCCGCGTCAGTCATGATGATGACTTTGTGGTAGCGCAGCTTTTCGATGTTGAACTCGTCGCGGCCAATGCCGGTGCCCAGCGCCATGACAAGGTTGCCGATTTCCTGACTGCCAAGCATGCGGTCAAAACGGGCGCGTTCGACGTTCAGGATTTTACCCTTCAGCGGCAGGATCGCCTGTGTGCTGCGGTCGCGCCCTGTCTGGGCGGAACCGCCAGCTGAGTCACCCTCGACAAGGAAGACTTCGGTCTTGGAGGGGTCTTTTTCCGAGCAGTCCTTCAGCTTGGAGGCGTTGAAGTTTACGTCCATTGCCGATTTGCGGCGGATTTCGCGGGCCTTGCGCGCGGCTTCGCGGGCAGCGGCCGCTTCGACGATTTTCGAGATGATCGACTTGGCCATTTGCGGGTTCTCTTCGAACCACTCGTTGAGCTTTTCACCCATCAGATTCTCGACGGCCGGACGGACTTCCGAACTGACCAGCTTGTCTTTCGTCTGGCTGGAAAACTTTGGATCAGGGACTTTCACGGACAAAACGCAGGTCAGACCTTCGCGGGCATCATCGCCGGTCAGAGACACTTTTTCCTTCTTCGAGATCCCCGTCTCGGTGGCATATTTCGCAATGGCACGGGTGAGCGCGCCACGGAAACCGGCCAGATGGGTGCCGCCATCACGCTGAGGGATGTTATTGGTAAAAGGCAGCACCATTTCGTTGTAGCTGTCATTCCACCACATCGCGACTTCGACGCCGATGTCATCGCGTTCACCAGTCACATATATGGGTTCTTCCATCAGAGGGGTCTTGGAACGATCGAGGTATTTGACAAATTCCTTGACGCCGCCCTCATAAAACAGATCCGCCTTGAGCGGTTCGGCGGGGCGCAGGTCCTCAAGGATGATCCGCACGCCAGAGTTCAGAAACGCCAGCTCGCGCAGACGCTTTTCCAAAATGCTGAATTCAAAGTCACGGTTGCTGAAGGTGTCGGTCGAGGCAAGGAACGTCACCTCGGTGCCTTTGCGCCCGTTTGCGTCACCCACAACGCGCAGGTGTTCGGTGGTAAAGCCGCCTTCGAAGCGTGCATAGTGTTCTTTGCCATCGCGCCAGATGCGCAGCTCAAGGAAATCCGAAAGCGCATTCACAACGGACACGCCCACGCCGTGCAGACCGCCCGACACCTTATAGGAGTTCTGGTCGAATTTGCCGCCCGCATGCAGCTGGGTCATAATGACCTCTGCGGCGGAAACACCCTCGCCCTCGTGGATGCCCACAGGAATCCCGCGCCCGTTGTCGCCCACGGTGACCGATCCGTCGGCGTTGATTTTCACATAGACATGGTCGGCATGACCGGCCAGCGCCTCGTCAATCCCGTTGTCGACGACCTCATAAACCATGTGGTGCAGACCCGAGCCATCATCGGTATCGCCGATATACATGCCCGGGCGCTTGCGCACCGCCTCTAAGCCCTTGAGAACTTTGATGGAATCTGCGCCGTAGTCTTCTTGTTGTTGGGGCTCATTGGCCATGTCGGAAATCCTGTATTCTTCTGCCCAAAATATACGCTTTTGGGGGGCGTTTGTCACGCAAATGGCACAATATTTTGTGGTTTTTGCGGTCCGGCGCTCACGGGCTCAGGTCAGCCCGATGACAACGCCCACACCGATCAAAAGACAGCCCGCGATGATATTCATCCGGCGCACTGCGGCGGGTGATTTCAGCACTCCGCGTACGCGATCCACAGAGGCGGCCAGAACCAGATTTCCGACCAAGGGAACCATGAAACTGAGCGTACAGATCGCAACCATATCAAACGGCGTGACCCTGCTCAGATCAAAGAAACCGGGCAGGATACCCATATAGAAGAGCGCCGCCTTGGGGTTGCCAACGATGACGGCGACACCGGCCAGAAACCCGGCCCATCTGCCCGGCCGCATCAGCCTGCTGTTGGCATCCAACCCATGGTCGGCGTTGCGGATCAATGCCGCCCCCATCAGCATGAAGACAAGGACAGCGACGTATTTCAGAAAATCCATGAAGCCAGCAAATTCCGACACCAGCCATGCCACCCCCAATACCGCGACCAGCGGCCAGAGGATATCACCAATGGCCACACCGATAGCGAGCGGCCAAGCGGCCTGAAACCCGCCCGACAGTGACCGTGCGAGCAACGCGATCCATACGGGACCGGGTGTCATAAACAAGATGATCAGCGCTCCTGCATAGAGCAGGAGTTCGTAGGCCGAGATTGTCATGCGGTGTCCAATGTCAGGCTGCCGTCGGCGTTCAGGGTCCAGAACGGGTTTTGCGCAACTTCCCAGACGTGACCGTCAGGGTCCGCGTAGTAGCCCGAATAGCCACCCCAAAAGACCTTTTCCGGCGCCTTGAGTGGGGTCGCCCCTGCTGCAAGGGCGGCGGCATAGGCGGCATCAACATCTGCATCAGTGGTGAAATTCTGCGCCAGCGTGACGGCACCGGTGCCCAGTTTTGCATCAGGCCGCCCCTGATCTTTCGCCAAGGGAGCAAGACCAAAAAGACCAAGCACCATGCCGTTGATCTGGTAGAACACAACTTCCCCTTCGTCATTGGTCGGGGTCCAGCCGAGAGCCGCGTAAAAGGCTTTGGAACGGTCCAGATCCGCCACCCCGAGGGTGATCAATGTGACGCGTTGTGGTGTCATGGTGCATCCCTTTGCGTGACGGTAGATTGTCCGTCTACCTCAGTGATTTCCGCGTATTGCGCGCGCGCGCCGAGTTCGGTGAAAAGTTCGGGCCCTGTGCCGGTCATGAAAGCCTGTGCGCCGAGGCTGCAGATCTCATCATAGAGCGCTGCGCGGCGGCCTGCGTCAAGATGGGCTGCGACCTCATCCAGCAACAGGATGGGTGGCGCACCGAAATCGCGGGCAAGCGCGCGGCCATTGGCAAGGATCAGGCTAATCAGCAGCGCCTTTTGTTCACCGGTCGAGCAATCCTTGGCAGGCACGCCCTTGTCGGCAAAGACAGCGTCCAGATCAGCGCGGTGCGGCCCGATCAGCGTGCGGCCTGCCGCCATGTCGCGGGCGCGGTTGTCGGCGAGTGCGGCTTGCAGGTCGTCCGGCACTGGCTCGGGTGACGTGAGCGCGAGCGTGGCCGTGGGAAAGGCCGTGGTGGCGGAGGCTTGCGCCGTGGTCAGTGCGTCAATTGCATCAAGGCGATTGCGCTGGATAGTGGCGCCCGCCTCGGCCATTTGCGCCTCGATCGCGGTATACCAATGGGCGTCGCGCACCATGTCTTTGAGCAGGCGATTGCGTTCGCGCATGGCCTTTTCATAGGTCAACACGGCCTCTGCATGGGTCGGCTCGAAACTGAGCGTCGCACGATCAAGAAAGCGCCTGCGTCCTTCGGCACCTTCGATCCAGAGCCGGTCCATCGCAGGCACCAGCCAGAGAACGCGCCCGATCCGTCCAAGGGCCGTTTGCGGCGCGGCCTTGCCGTCAATCCGGAGTTGGCGGGGGTTGCCGGCCTCGGCCCATGTTTCGACCTCGTGGGTTTGGTGGAGGGATTGCAGGATCCCGGTGATCTTCCAGCCCAGGGCCTCGGGACGGCGCGCGAGGTCCTCGGCCCCTGCGCGGCGCAGGCCACGCCCCGGCGAAAGGAGCGAGACGGCTTCAATGATGTTGGTCTTGCCCGCACCATTGGGGCCAAATATCGCCATAGGGCGCGGATCAAGCGTGAAGGACGCGCGTTTGTGCGAGCGGAAATGCGACAACGTCAGCTCTTGCAGGGCGAGCGTATTCACAAGCGGTTGTCAGGATTTTGCAAAATCCTGCCTCCAAAATTTTCAAAAATTTTGGGGCTCGTCACACGCGCATCGGCATGACGACATAGACCGCCGAGGTGTCGTTGCCTTCACGCATCAGTGTCGGATCACCCGCCGTGTTAAACATGAACACCGCGTTTTCGCGGTCCACCTGGCTTGCGATTTCCAGCAGGTATTTCGCGTTGAATCCGATTTCCAACCGCTCGTCGCTATAGGCAACAGCAAGCTCTTCTTCGGCGGCACCGCTGTCAGGCGCGTTCACGGAAAGGATCAAACGGTCCTCATCGAGTGACAGCTTCACGGCACGCGACCGCTCGGATGATACAGTCGCCACGCGATCCACAGCGCGGGCAAATTCGCTGGCGTCCACTTCGAGTTTGCGGGTATTTCCTTGTGGGATCACACGGGTGTAATTGGGGAACGTCCCGTCGATCACTTTGGAGGTCAGCGTGATATCCGGTGTCGCAAAGCGCACTTTGGTTTCCGACACGGATACCGCAATCTGCATATCGTCATCATCAAGCAACTTGCGCAATTCGCCCACGGTCTTGCGTGGCACGATCACGCCGGCCATTTCGGCTGCACCTGCGGGCAGGTCGGCGTCGATCCGGGCAAGACGGTGGCCGTCGGTCGCAACGCACCGCAGCACTTTGCCGCCTTCGCTGTCGGCGACATGCATATAAACACCATTGAGGTAATAGCGGGTTTCCTCGGTCGAGATTGCGAATTTGGATTTATCAAACAGGCGGCGCAACACGGGGGCGGGTGCCGAAAAATTGGCGGCGTAGTCGGAAGAGGCCATCACAGGGAAATCTTCTTTCGGCAATGTCGCCAGAGAGAAGTTCGACCGTCCTGCCTCAATGCTCAGCCGCCCGGATGCGCCGTCTTCGGTCAGCGTGACCAAAGCCCCATCAGGCAGTTTGCGCACAATTTCATTCAGGGTAACCGCAGCAACTGTTGTCGCCCCCGCGCGTTCCACCTTGGCGGGCGCGCGGTCGACAATCTCGATGTCGAGGTCGGTCGCGCGGAACTGGACAGTGTCGCCTTCCGCTTCGATCAGGACGTTGGCCAAAATCGGGATCGTATTGCGCCGCTCGACCACGGACTGGGCTTGCGCCACAGCCTTAAGAAGCACCGCACGTTCAATGCTGAATTTCATATCCCAATCTCCGCATATCTTGGCATCCGACGCCATCGGGACGCAAAATGTACTCTATTTTGCGCCACCCTCAAGCGTTTTCTGGACTGTTGACGATGGGTGTGTCCACGTCAAGCTTCGGGCCTGTTTTGCAGGCTTATTCCTGCAGCGCGCGGCGCAAGAGTTCCAGATCATCGGCGATCTGGCTATCCAGCGCCTTGAGCTCTTCAATCCGCTTGACCCCGTGCATGACCGTTGTGTGATCACGCCCGCCAAAACGCCGCCCGATCTCGGGCAGTGAGCGGCTGGTCATCTGCTTGGCCAGATACATCGCGATCTGGCGTGGGCGGGCATAGTTGCGCACGCGCTTGGGGCCGATCATGTCGGACAGGCGGATGTTGTAATGCTCGGACACTTTGCGCTGGATCTCTTCGACCGTCACCTTGCGGTCCGACGCCTTGAGCACGTCAGACAGGCAATCCTGTGTCAGGTCCAGCGTAATTTCGCGGCCCACAAGCGACGCGAAGGCGAAAAGACGTGTCAGCGCGCCTTCCAGAACGCGCACATTGGTTGAAATACGGTGCGCGAGGAATTCCAGAACACCATCAGCGATCTGAAGTTCGGGGTATTGGGCGGAGTAGACCTCGACCTTGGACTGCAGAATGCCAAGGCGAAGTTCGTAATCTGTCGGGTGCAGGTCCACCACAAGACCACATTGCAGGCGGGATTTGATCCGCTCTTCAAGGTCCTTGATCTCGCCCGGTGCGCGATCGGCAGAAATGATGATCTGTTTCTGACCATCAACCAGCGCGTTGAAGGTGTGAAAGAATTCTTCCTGCGTGCTGTCCTTGCCGCCGATAAACTGCACATCATCCACCATCAGCACATCGACCGAACGGAAGAGTTGTTTGAAGTCCATCATCTTGCGTTCGCGCAATGCGGTGATGAAGCGGTACATGAACTGCTCGGCAGAGAGATAAAGCACGTTCAATTCCGGCGAACGCAGCTTCAGCTCATGCGCGATCGCATGCATCAGGTGGGTCTTGCCCAGCCCGACGCCGCCATAAAGAAACAGCGGGTTGAATGTGACAGGGCCACCTTCGGCGACGCGGCGGGCGGCCGCATGGGCCAGCTCGTTCGGTTTGCCGACGACAAAGGTGTCAAACGTGAACCGGCTATCAAGAGGCGCACCTGATCCGGCTTCGGGTTCGGCGGCTTTTCTGGCCGTTTGGGGCTTGGCTGTCGGGCGCATTTGCGACGGGACACGGAATTGCAGGCGCTGGACCTCTTGGCCCAGATTATTCATGTGATACAGGATCTGATCACCGAAGTTCTGTGAGACATAGTTCCCGATAAAATTCGTGGGCACATCAAATACGGCCACGCCATCTACCAGTTCTTTGAATTCGAGCGGTTCAATCCAGCTGGAATAACTGTTCTTCCCCAGTGCACTTTTCAGAGCAGCCAAAACCGTCGCCCAAATTTCGTTCGTCATTTTATGCCTTTGTCCCACATTCGCAGCTACCACGTGAGACGCGAAAATCGCGCCTGCGCCACAACACCGAGGACAAAAAAGGTCAACCAGATCAAGTTGCCCAACTTGATCCCCAGCGCCTTTTACCCAAAACCATAGACCGAGACGAAAACCGGCATCGCAAGGATGCAGACAGACGCCAAACGGCAGCTCAACGGGCCACGAACAGCAACCAGAAACCAAAGAGCAGACCTTGGCCCTGACGCAGACACAAAATGACACGGGTTTGCAGTTTGCACTGCAATCTCCACGGCACCTTAGCATGAAATTTGCGTTCTGGTTCGGTGAAAAAACCCGTCAACGACGACGTCTTATCACCCGATCAGTTGCAAATCCCCTCATGTCCCCCCGGAACGATGTGAATCGCAGGGCTAAGGTAGCAAGGGGTTTGGGACCGCTTCAACATAACATCGCGCTTGACTCAGCGATTGTCGGAAAAGAATCTCTTGGCGCTTTGAAATGTCTCATTTTCTGCGCAGGCAGACCACAGTAAAACAAAAAAAGCGCGCCCAGTCTGGACGCGCTTGAACTTTTGGAATTTTGCCGATTACGACAGAATCAACCGACAGCTTTGACGCGTGACGCCAAACGGGACATTTTGCGTGCCGCTGTGTTCTTGTGCATGACACCTTTGGTGACACCGCGCATCAGTTCTGGCTGAGCTGCCTTTAGAGCCGCTGCTGCGGCCTTTGGGTCGCCGGATGCAATCGCTTCTTCAACAGCGCGCAGATATGTACGGATGCGCGAACGACGCATCTTGTTGACTGCAAAGCGTGCTGCGTTCTGACGGGCGCGTTTTTTCGCCTGAGGTGAGTTTGCCATGTGTTCGTTTCCTAGCTGGGCCTTGATCGGGCCAAATTGAATATCATTCGCGCATCAAGCCCAAGCCCCGGGTTTTCGAACCGGTGATTCTGGCCAAAGCGGGCCTCACGCGCATGTATGGCGCCGCGTTTAAGCGAGACAACACAGCGTTTCAACCCCTAATTACAAGGCAACGATCCCAACCGGACCGGTTAGAAGGCCACTTTTGAATGGTCCTGATAAAGATAGAGCAGATCAAGCAAGACCACTTTCTCGTCAATCAGCTTGTAGTAGAGATCAAATCGCTGTTGATCGGTAATCTCTTCATCCACGGCAACGAGATTGAGCACCGGCTGATTTTGCACCCAGACACTGCCAATCTCTTCCAGCTTGTCCGCGATCCCGGGTGTCTGCGGAGGTAGAATGCTCATCTGCGGCAATCCATTGCGCAGGGCGCTTAACGTACCGTTGTAGGCCTGGATCGTCTGCTTGAGTTCATCAGCGATTGTCTGGTCCATCCCTTCCGACCAGAGCAGACAGGCCTGAAGAGCCATTTGCTGGTTCAAAGTCACCAGACGGCCCGCGAGTTGAATGAACATGATATCCCGCGCCTGGATTTCGGCCGAGCTCGAATACTGTGCGTCCAGCATTGTCGCCAATTGATATGTCTGCTCGCGAAGGTCATCCGATGCTTGCGTGAGGATCAAGGCCGCGTCTTTGTCGGTTGGTGTTTCCAAGAGCCGTCTTGCCGCCTGTTGTGCAGGGGCCCAAGTCGCGCGCAGTTGTTCAATTTCGGCAATTGTCTTGCGGCGTGTTTCAGGTGTTTCGATCCCCCAAAAGATATCACCCTCCAAGAGCGCGTTCAGCACTTCTTCCACCTGCGCATCGCCAACAGCAAGGAGCTCTGCCGCATCCTCGACATTGACCTGATTGTGCAGGTGGCAAGCCGCAGCAGGCACAGCCTGCGTCCATGACAACAGCACTTGGGCCGCTGTAAGACGGTTCGCAACGCCCGTATCCTGAATGATGGACTGCGCACTGCCTGCGGATTGAAAGGAAGAGTCAGCGTAAAGGCCACCGACCGGCATGATCATGGCACCCGTCAGGAAGACGGAAGCCAGCAAAGAAGAATATCGCATAATTTTGGCCGCTTTAGTTGTTTCGCGCCACCACCCGCGGCCCGATCTACTCAACCCGCGGCCGATGGTCCATGACCTAAATCAAGTGCGCGGATTGCACACACGACTTCCGCGTGGATTTGAAGGAACAGGTCTACTTATCGCGGAATTGCGCTTCACGTTTTTCGGTAAAGGCCGCCATGCCCTCGGCTTGGTCCTCGGTTGCAAAGAGCGACTGGAACAGCCGCCGCTCATAATTCAGACCTTCGGCAAGTGTCGTTTCATAGGCACGATCTACAGCATCTTTTGCTGCCATCGTCGCAATCTGGGATTTCTCGGCAATCTTTTCTGCAGCTGCTTTCGCTTCGCTCAGCAATTTCTTGGCGGGGACAACACGGCTCACAAGACCGCTGCGCTCGGCCTCTTCGGCATCCATGAAGCGGCCTGTCAGATGCATGTCCATCGACTTGGATTTACCCACATAGCGGGTCAGGCGCTGTGTGCCGCCGATCCCCGCAATCACACCAAGGTTGATTTCGGGCTGGCCGAATTTGGCATTGTCCGCCGCGATAATGAAATCGCACATCATCGCCAGCTCGCATCCGCCGCCCAGCGCGTAGCCTGCAACAGCGGCGATGATCGGTTTGCGGGTGCGATTGAAGCGGTCGGTTTCATTCTCGAAGAAGCGCTTGGTGTACATCTCGACAAATGTCTTGTCGGCCATCTCGGAGATATCGGCACCTGCAGCAAAAGCCTTCTCGGATCCGGTGATCACGATGCAGCGGACCTTTTCACTGGCGTCGGCGTCTTCCAGCGCCGTGCAGAGTTCGCCCAGCAAGGTGCTGTTCAACGCATTCATCGCTTCGGGTCGGTTCAGCGTGATCGTTGCGACACTGTCGCTGATATCTACGATGATCTTGTCAAAGGCCATTCTGCTCATCCTGTTGCGCCGGTCAGAACCCAAGGCTTAGCAAAGCGCGCGGGCGGATCAAGTTATCTTTGGCATTGCGGACAAAAGAAAGATGATCTGCCGGACTGTACGATTCGGGTGATTGTCTTGCCACATCCGTGGGTTACGCAGGGTTTATCCGCGCGGTCATAGACCTGAAAAACATGCTGGAAATATCCCAACTCACCATCGGATTGCCGGTAATCGCGCAAGGATGAGCCGCCTGCGGCGATTGCTTCGGACAACACATCGCGAATGAGGGGCACTAAAGAAGCGATGCGCGCAGCGCTGATACGCCCCGCCTTGCGGGCAGGATGGATACCGGCGCGAAACAGCACTTCGCAGACATAAATGTTGCCAAGCCCCGACACGATCCGCTGATCCAGCAGCGCCGATTTGATCGGTGTATTGCGCCCTTTCAGGCGGTCGATCAGATAGGTTTCGTTGAAGGCATTGCCCAAGGGTTCCGGCCCCAGATCGCGGATCAGCCAGTGATCTTCCTGGCGCGCTGTCTCCATCAGGTCCATCGCGCCAAAACGGCGGGCATCATTGAAGGTAATGCGCGCGCCGTTTTCCATGTGGAACACAACATGATCATGTTTGGCGGGCGCCGGATGCGGGTGATGGAATTCACCGATCATCTGCCCCGATACCAACATGCGCCCAGACATGCCCAGGTGGATCAAGAGCGTTTCCGCGCTTTCCAGATCGACAAGGATATACTTCGAGCGCCGCCGCAGACCCAGTACCCGCTGCCCCGTCAACCGCTCGGCCATCCGTTCGGGAAACGGCCAGCGCAGATCGGGCCGGTTCACCTCGGCACGCGCGATCACACTGCCCTCCATCACGGGGGCAATGCCGGCTTTAACGGTTTCAACTTCGGGCAATTCGGGCATTTTATGTCATCTGTTTTTGCTGTGGCCCACTACATAGGCATTGCTGCGCCCCTTGTCGTCCCCATTCGTGCGCCGTGGCACATTGACAGTTTGTCTATTTCGTCGCTTGGGTATAACCCCTTGCGGGACAGTATTCAGGCGAAAGCATGACATGACCGACAAGGCAGACAATACCACACACTTCGGGTTCGAAACCGTCCGCGAGGATGAAAAAGCAGGCCGCGTCCAAGGCGTGTTTTCATCCGTGGCCAGCAAATACGACATTATGAATGACGTGATGTCGGGCGGTGTGCACCGGATCTGGAAAGATGCGATGATGGATTGGCTGGCCCCGCGACCCGGACAGCGCCTTTTGGATGTGGCCGGCGGGACCGGTGACATCTCGTTCCGCTTCCTGAAACGTGCGGGGCGTGGTCACTCAACCGTGCTCGACATTACCGAATCCATGCTTGTCGAGGGCCGCAAACGGGCCGAGGCCGCACAGATGTCGGACAGCCTTGATTGGGTTGTGGGCGATGCGATGGCCCTGCCGTTCGAGGCGAATACCTTTGACGTCTACACCATCAGCTTTGGCATCCGGAACGTGACCCGCCCGCAAGAGGCGCTGAACGAGGCCTATCGCGTCCTGAAGCCAGGTGGCCGTTTGATGGTGCTGGAGTTCAGCCAGTTGCCCAACCCGATGATGCAGGCCGCATATGACGCCTATTCGTTCAACGTCATTCCGCGTATGGGCCAGATGATTGCGGGGGATCGTGACAGCTACCAGTATCTGGTCGAATCCATCCGCAAGTTCCCCGATCAGGAAACCTTTCTCGGGATGGTGCGTGAAGCAGGTTTCGGCAACGCGAAATATCGCAACCTGACAATGGGCGTTGCGGCGCTGCATTCGGGGTGGAAGCTCTAGCATGCGCGGCCCTCACAATATCATCCGCCTGATCCGCACAGGCGCCACCTTCGAACGCACCGGCGCGATGAAAGTCGTGCTGGATGCGTTGGATGCAGGGCCCTTGTTGCGTATCACGCTCCGCACGCTTGTCTGGCCGTTTCAGTGGCTTGGCTACAAAGGCGATGTGTCGATGCCGCCTGCGGTGCGAGCGCTGCAAGCACTGGGTCCGGCCTATATCAAATTCGGCCAGATTCTTTCGACCCGCCCTGATGTGGTGGGGGACGAACTGGCAGTGCAACTGCGGGTTCTGCAGGATAAATTGCCGCCGTTTTCCATGGCAGAGGCGAAAAAGGCGATCCAATCTGAGCTGGGTACCAGTTTTGATAAACTCTTTTCGACCTTCTCTGAACCGGTCGCTGCCGCCTCGCTCGCCCAGGTGCACAAGGCCCATCTGGCCGACACAGGCGAGGCAGTAGCCGTCAAGATCCTGCGTCCCGGGATTGAGCGCGCGTTCCGGACCGACATTGATGCGTTCTACTTTGCTGCCCGCGCCATCGAGTTTTTGTCGCCCGCGTCGCGCCGTCTGCGCCCGATGGATGTGATCACCCACTTCGAAGGCGTGGTCATGGGCGAATTGGACCTGCGATTGGAAAGCTCGGCCGCCGCGGAATTTGCCGCGAATACCGAAAACGATGCAGGTTTTCAGGTGCCCAAGGTGCATTGGCATCTGTCAGGGCGCCGCGTGATGACAATGGAATGGGCCGAAGGCACGAACATCGGGATGAACGAAGCGCTGGATGCCGCAGGGCATGATCGCGTCGTTTTGGCCACGCGTGTCCTGCAGCTCTTCCTGAACCACGCGCTGCGTGACGGCTACTTTCACGGCGACATGCACCAAGGCAACCTGAAGGTCGCCGCAAACGGGGATATCATTGCCTATGATTTCGGCATCATGGGGCGGATCGATGAATATACCCGCCGCGTCTATGCCGAGATCCTGTTCGGCTTTATCCGTAAGGACTACCAGCGGGTCGCAGAGGTCCATTTCGAAGCGGGCTATGTGCCTGCAAACCGCGATGTTGACGAATTCGCCCGCGCACTGCGCGCTGTAGGCGAACCGATTTTCGGCATGGACGCGAGCCGCATTTCGATGGCGCGCCTGCTGAGCTATCTGTTTGAAGTCACCGAGCGTTTCGGCATGGAAACCCGCACCGAGCTGATCTTGTTGCAACGCACAATGGTGGTGGTCGAGGGTGTGGCCCGATCACTTGATCCGCGGATGAACATCTGGCACGTCGCAAAACCCATCGTCGAAGACTACATCAAGGAAAGCATCGGCCCGAAGGCATTGTTGCGTGATCTGGCAAAGACCGCGCGTATTCTGTCGCGCTTTGGCCCGCAGTTGCCAAAGCTTGCCGAAGACGCGCTGATCCGTCTGAACAATCCGCCACCGCCGCCAAAGCCGCAGCGCCGTATCGCGCGGTTGTCGTGGATGGCGCTTGGCGCGGTTCTTGCAAGTGGCGCTATATGGGGCATCTCTCTGCTCTAGAGGTTCGCGTCACGGAGCGCTGTGACCTGGTCACTCGCCACGGTAATTCCCCCCGTCAGGACCAGCATGGTCACACCGCCCTCAAGCCGCACCTCGTTCACGGTATGATAGCTTGCGACGGGGTTCTGGGCGATCACCTGACCGTTGGATGTTGACTGGATTTCGAACTGATAAACCCCTGCAGGCAGTGGCGTACCGTCTGGGCCGACACCCGCCCATTGCACCGTCTCGGCAGCTGGCGGGACAGCCTGCCTCTGAAGCTCTTCGCCTGCAGCATTGCGCACGACAAGCTCTGCGCTGTCAGCGGCCACGGTTCTTGTCGCCAGTAGTGTCATTGGCTGGCCGTCAAAATAGGCAGGCCCCTCTGTGCGTACCTCTTTGCCGACCAGTGCTGCCATTTCAACCAGCCCACCTGTTGTCATCTGGGTGCTGAGGGACCGCAACAAATCATTCGTCAGCACGGCCTGTTCAACCCCCGAGAAGGTTGCCAGCTGCGTCGCATAGTCTGTCGAATCGATTGGGTTCAGCGGGTCTTGATACTGCATTTGCGCTGTCAGCATCTTCAAGAAGGTCTCAAAATCAGAACTGATCTGCGTCGCGGCACTGGCCATGCCAGCGTTGGGGGTTGCCCGACCGGTTTGGGTGAGTTGCGTGATATCCATGTGTGCTCCTTAAATGCGCAGATCGAGGCCACCCGCAGCAGGTGGTGGCGTGGTTTGGGTGATCGGAACGGTATCTTGTATCTGTTGCTCGACAGGTTGCTCGTCCGGCCTCGCCTCAGGGCGCGCCTGCCCCTTTTGGTCGCCAAAAGAGAACGAAATTGAGTTATACCCAAGCTGACGAAACTCCTGCGCGAGGATATCAATGTGCCGTCGCAACAAGTCCTGTGTTTCGGGGCGATCGGCCAGCACGTTCACCGTGATAACACCGTCACCCGCAGCAAGGCTCAGCTTCACCCGCCCCAATTCTTCGGGATTAAGCGCAATTTCCGTGGTCTTGCCGTTGCTGTTCGTCACGGCCACCGCAATCTGCGCCGCCACATGACGTGCAGTTTCTGGTGTGGCAGCGGCCACCCCAGGGGCCGGTGTCCCGGTTGCCGTGGTATGCCGCTCGGCAGGCATCGCCGACAAAATACTATCCACATCAGCCGGTTTAGACGCCTTTTCAACCATCTCACGCTGCGGATGAGCAGCGATTTGCGCCATGGCCACGGCAGGTGGCTGTGCCGCAGGCACTTGTGCTGCCGCACTCGGGGGTAGCTGTACCGTTGCCCGCGGTGGCATGGCATCCTCGCGTACAGGACGTGGCCGTTCATCGGCAGGATGAAACCGGGGTTTTCGTACTTCTTTGGCCTGACCTGCGAAATCTGCCCTGGGTTTGTCTGAAATCAACGGTGGTGACACAGGTGGCGGCGCGTCCACCTTCGTTGGCTCGACCGGTTTCGGCTGCAGTGGTTGTGTAGACGGCACCTCAGCACGCACCTTAACCGGCAAACGCCCTTCGACCACAGACTGGGCCACAGTCGCGCCTGTTGATTTGCCTTCCCGCGCGACCGGAGTGGTCTGTTCGGGCTGCTTTTCTGTTGCGCCCTCGCGCGCAGGCGGCGGCACGTTCAGGCCCTCACGCCGCAACATCTGCGTTCTATCCTCTGCTGGTCCGGATAGTGCGGCTACACCTTCGCTATCAGCCTTTGCTGCGGGCACCGGTAAAGCGATCGGCGTTTCGGCCTTGGCAGCAACGTCTTTTGTCACCGCAGGCAGAGCGACCGCATCGTCCGGTAGCAGCTCTGGATCAGCAGCAAACGCCACACCCATTCCCCCATCCGCCGCGTCACCATGTATGTCATCACTGGCCGGTGCGGTCGCGGCCATCATTTCGTCGAATGTCGTGACATCGGCGCTAGCGGCCCCCACGGCAGGCACCGGCGGGGTCTGTGCGGTCGTCGCTGCCGACTGGGAAAGGATCAAGGGAATCATCGGTTCTCCGATTGCGTCTGTTCGATCTTCTGTTTGACGCAAAAAACTTACTGAATGTTTAGGAAGGTCGGTCAAGTTGCGCAAACCACCAACCGGAGAATCCGATGACAATGATCACTGATCTGCCGCCGCCACGCCCCGCGCCCGCTCTGCCGGACTATATAAACAACAACGCAAAGCTGCGTGACGCCGCCCAAAAGATGGAGGCGACATTTCTGGCGGAAATGCTGAAATCCGCAGGTGTCGGGACGCCACGCGAAACATTCGGCGGCGGCGCAGGCGAAGAGCATTTCGCTTCTTTCCTGCGAGAGGCGCAGGCCGAGGAAATGGTGAAAGCAGGGGGAATCGGACTAGCCGAAGCGCTTTTCGAGGCCATGAAAGTCCGGAACTTTGCTTAATACAGTCGTTTCTCAATTGCATCAGGTGCTGGACCAGGAACGCCAGGCGCTGATTTCCGCGGATTACGACGCGTTGGCCACCTTTGTTTCACAAAAGGAGGCATTGCTGTCACAACTGGAAAAAACAATTCCGGCTAAGGAAGAGTTGCGGCCCCTGCGCCAAAAGATGGACGAGAACCTTGGTCTTCTGGCGGCCGCGATCAAAGGCGTCGCTGCCGCGAGCGCGCGTCTTTCAGCGCTTCAGAACGTGAAAAGCGGTTTGAGTGTTTATGACAACGCAGGCCGTCTTGAACATGTCCGCACCCACAACCCAGCCCTCGAGAAGAAGGCCTGATTTCAGTCAAATTCTCTTTATTTGGACGGGCCGAGTTAAGAGGTTGTTCAGCCTGCGCTAGATATTCATCCGGCATCGCCACAAAGGCGCACCGGTACGAAGTGATCGGTGAATTCCGTCAGAATGACGCATCGCGCCGCAGTAAATTTGCGGAGTTTCCAACCAACCCGGTGCAAAGCGCCATACATAAAGGACCGTGAATTATGTCCAGTATTTTGACCAACAACAGCGCAATGGTTGCGCTGCAAACGCTCAAGTCGATCAACAACGATCTCTCCAAAACACAATCGATGATCTCAACCGGCAAAGATGTCGCTTCGGCCAAGGATAATTCCACAGTCTGGATGACCTTGGCGTTGGACGAATAGGCGCGTTGTGTCTGGATCAGTTCCGTCAGCTCACCGGCAACATCCGTGGCCGATTCCTCGCGTGCAAAGCCGACGATATCGCCCGTCGGCCCGTCACCCGCGTCCCACAGGAAGAAAGAACCACTGTCAGGCGTCACGCGGTAACTCTGCTGATCAAGCGTTTCCAATCCGTTCACGTTTGGCACGTCCACAAGCGGAATTTGATAGAGAACACGGTTGATCCCGATATCAAAGGAGGCCCGCACGAAACCGTTCTGGTCCACCTCGATCGAGGTCAGACTGCCCACGGGTGTGCCGTTCTTGGAAATTGAAACGGGCGCGAAAGCATCGGACAGTTGGGTCAATCCGATCGAACTGCCCAATTCGCCGATATTGATTTCCATTGGTCCGCCATCGACCGCAATTGTCAGTGCCCCGGTGAGCGGATCATAGGCCCCGCCAATCGGGTTCAGCGGGTCTGCAAAATCGACGTTTGCAAGCGTACCGCCGCCGCCGCGTGTCGCATCAAAGGTTAATGTATATTCGCCAACAACATCGGGAACACCATCAAGATCAGTATCGGACTCACTGTCGCGGATTTCCATTGTCCATGTATTCGATGAACCATTTGCCGGTACAGTTGGCGTAAACAGGAAGCTCAGGTTCGAAGACGCACCCAGGTTGTCGAAATATTCAACCGAGAGCGTTTCCGTATCCCCCGGTGATCCTTCCCGCGTTGACGTGGCGGGCAGGTTGACCGACAAGTCAACGCGCGTCGTCGCCTCGCCCGCAAATTGGTTGGCGTTGATCTGGACAGGCACCAAACCGTCGATAGAGTCGCGCGGATAGTTGGGAATGGTTCCGTCAGCCGCCGCTGGCACACCCAGCAGAACCAACCCCCCTGGCGTACGCAAATACCCTTGGGCATCGGGGCGGAAAGATCCCGTAGTCGTCAGGAACAATGGATTGTCCCCGTTGTTGACGGCCACAGATGTTTCCGATGTGACCGGCAGCATTCCACGGCCCCGCACGGCAAGGTCTGTGGGGTTTGACGTCGAAACCAGCGCACCACGTTCATCAATCAAGCGCGATGTTGTTGTGCGCACACCGCCCGCAGAATAGGTTCCCTGACCGCTTTCAATCACCATCGACTGAAAGTCGGTCACCGCTCTTTTGTAGCCATAGGTTGATGAGTTCGAAATATTGTCCGAGATCGTGGCCAACCGAGAGGCGTTTGCCGCCAAACCGGCAACGCTGGCATTCAGGGAAGAGGAAATCGTCATAAAGATGAGCCTTTCTGCGTCAGAGATGACTAATGTTCACACCACCTCTAAGCCCCGCGCCTTAACACCCCCCTAACGGCTAAAATTCGAATGATATCGTTCTAGCGGTCCGATCGCAGCAGGATGACTTCAATCCGGTTGTTGCGCGGGGCGGTCGCATCGCGCACAGCAGGATCGCGGTCGCCCGCACCCGTCTGGCGGACAATACGCATCGGATCGAGACCACCGCTTTGCAGCATCAGACGCATCTGGTCGGCCCTGCCGGTTGACAGTGCCCACACAGGATTGTCGACCTTCAGAACAGATTTTGCGCTCAAATGCCCTTCTATCGCAACGCCGTTGCGGACCGTTTGAAACAGCCGCGCCATGATCGCTGCAATCTCGGCGATCACGGGATTGGGGACGACCGTATCCTCAACAAAAAGCGTGACGTCAGGCAGATCAAATATCTCGATCACAAGTCCCTCATCGGTGAGGCGGGTGATGATATGACGCAGCGCCTGATCGGATAACATGCTCTCACCACCCTGCCCCAGAAGTACAGCCTCGATTTCGCGCAGGGCCGCGACCTGGGCTGCGGCGGCGGCGTCTGCCCCGGTCTCGCTCTCGCTGCGCAGGGGTTCATTGCCGATACTCGGCTGGCTGATGCCAGTGCCGCTTTGTGCCAGGGTCTCTTCGGTGAAGATATTGTCGCCACCAAAGGCACCGGACCCACCGCCTGAAATGCGGTTGACGGGAATCGTTGGTGAAAAGTAATCCGCCAACCCCTTGCGCTGCTGTTCAGTTGTGGCGTTGAGCAGCCACATTAACATAAAAAACGCCATCATCGCGGTGACGAAATCGGCATAGGCAACCTTCCAGGCACCACCGTGGTGGCCGCCGCCAGCAACCACTTTCTTGCGTTTGATAATTGTCGGTGCGTTTGATCCTGCGCCCATCTCTCTACCTCATGTTTCACCCAGAACGGGCATAGACGGGCAGAAATGAAAGCAGGCTTAACGCGACAATTCGATGAAAAACACACGCGTATTCCGGGCATCGCTGTCGCGTTCATGCGACGACCAAGCCGAGTGACAAGATGGCGCAGTGTCAACAGACCTTTACACTTGCCCAAACGCCATATGTCACACTAAACTGACAAAATGAGTGTAACGTCAGATTTACAGATTGAACCCGCCATACGCCGCTGGCCCGAGCCGCGCGCGATGCTGCGGCTGATCAAACCTGTGACATGGTTCCCTCCGATGTGGGCCTATCTCTGCGGCGTCGTTTCATCGGGTATAAGCCCCTCTGGCCAATGGTTTTTCGTGGTCTTGGGCGTGGTGCTTGCCGGCCCGATCGTCTGCGGCATGTCGCAGGCGGCGAATGATTGGTGCGACCGGCATGTTGACGCGATCAACGAGCCCGACCGCCCGATTCCTTCAGGGCGCATTCCCGGACGCTGGGGGCTCTATATCGCACTCGCAATGACTGTGTTGGGGTTGGCGGTCGGGTATCAACTGGGGCCTTGGGGCTTTGGTGCCACCATACTGGCCGTTGCGGCGGCTTGGGCCTATTCGGCCGAGCCGATCCGCGCCAAGAAATCCGGCTGGTGGGGTCCGGGGCTTTGCGGCCTCGCTTACGAGACACTGCCGTGGATCACCGGGGCGGCTGTTGTCGCCGCTGGCGCACCAAGCCCGCAGGTGATCACGATTGCCGTGCTTTACGGCATCGGCGCCCATGGCATTATGACACTCAACGATTTCAAAGCAATCGAGGGCGACCGCGCCACTGGCCTGCGGTCGCTGCCTGTCACACTTGGGCCCGCGCGCGCGGCGCAGGTTGCCTGCTGGATCATGGCTGTCCCACAGATCATCGTCATCGGACTGCTGACCTATTGGGGCAAAGCCGGTTTCGCGCTTGGCGTAATGGCAATGCTGGCGGTGCAGTTGGGCGCAATGCGCGTTCTGTTGCGCGACCCCGAAGGCAAAACGCCTTGGTATCAGGGCATGGGTATTCTGTTCTACATCAGCGGCATGATGATCAGCGCCGTTGCGTTGCGGAGCATTGGAGGCTGATATGACACTTTCATGGTTCCAGATTGTCCGGCTTGGCTTTGTGCAAATGGCACTGGGGGCGATTGTCGTCCTGACAACATCGACACTGAACCGTCTAATGGTGGTCGAGCTGTCGCTGCCCGCAATTCTGCCGGGGCTTTTGGTCGGCCTGCACTACGGCATTCAACTGACACGCCCGCATTGGGGGTTCTACTCTGACACTGGCGGGCACCGGACACGCTGGATTATCGGCGGTATGGTGGCGCTCGCGCTCGGCGCTTTCACTGCGGCCTGTGGTGTCTTGGCCTTCGAGCAATCCTTTGCGCTTGGCCTGACCGTTTCAATCATCGCCTACACGCTGATCGGCCTTGGCGTCGGCGCGTCAGGCACATCATTGCTGGCGCTTCTGGCCACGACGACGGCACCGCACCGCCGCGCGGCCGCCGCAACGATCACATGGCTGATGATGATCTTCGGGATCGCGATAACCGCAGGGATCGTGGGGCAGTTGATTGACCCCTACACGCCGTTGCTCCTAATCGAGATTGTGGGCTTCGTTGTGACCATCGCAACACTCGTGACCTGTCTCGCCGTCTGGCGGATCGAACGCAATCTGGTTGCCGTGCGCGAGCCGGACCCGACACCCTTCATGGAGGGGCTGAAAGAGGTCTGGTCCGAACGCAAAGCGCGCAATTTCACGATCTTCGTCTTCCTGTCGATGACCGCCTACTTCATGCAGGAACTGATCCTCGAACCCTACGCCGGTCTCGTCTTCGGCTTCACGCCCGGGCAATCGACTTCTTTATCAGGCGCGCAGAACGGTGGCGTTTTCATCGGTATGCTCGCTGTCGGTATCCTGGCCACTGGTTTCAAGATCGGCGCATTGCGCAACTGGGTGATGACGGGCTGTGTCGGCTCTGCCGCAGCGCTGATCCTGATCACATTCCTCGGGCCTATCGGTCCAAGTGCTCCGCTTGTCCCCGCAGTCGTCCTGCTGGGGTTCTTTAACGGGATGTTTGCTGTTGCCGCCATCGGCTCGATGATGGCGCTTGCCGCAGCAGGGGCCGCGCGCCGCGAAGGGACCCGCATGGGGCTTTGGGGTGCGGCACAGGCCATCGCCGCCGGTTTCGGCGGATTGGTTGGCGCAGGTCTGGTCGATGCCTTGCGCGTCACCATGACCGACACCCAGGCCTTCGGGATCGTGTTCATCGCCGAAGCCGCCATCTTTATCGCCGCCGCCACAATGGCAGCCAAAATCATGGATCGCAAAATGCCGTCCGCCACGCTCGTTCCGGGAGAATAGCACATGCAATATGATGTCGTTGTCGTGGGCGGAGGCCCGTCAGGGGCCACTGCCGCAGAAGACCTTGCACGGTCCGGTCACAAGGTCGCCTTCATCGACCGTGACGGGCGGATCAAACCTTGTGGCGGCGCTGTTCCTCCGCGTCTGATCCAAGATTTCTTTATCCCTGACGCCCAGATCGTGGCCAAAGTGAACACCGCACGCATGATCTCTCCCACCGGACGGCAGGTCGATATCCCGATCGAGAACGGCTATGTCGGCATGGTAGATCGCGAACATTTCGACGAATTCCTCCGCAAGCGGGCCAAGGACGCCGGGGCGCATCGCTACACAGGGACATTCACGAAGATCGAACGTGACGCGGACGGCACCCATGTGGTCTATCGCGACAAGATCAGCGGCAATGAGATGAAACTGTCTACAAAGCTGGTCATCGGCGCTGATGGCGCGCGCTCAAACGTGGCGCGGGCCGAGATCAAAGACGGCGATAAAATTCCTTACGTGATTGCCTACCACGAAATCATCGAAGCGCCGGCAGCGACCGCCAGCTATGATCCCGCACGGTGCGACGTGATCTATGATGGCCGCATTTCACCCGATTTCTATGGCTGGGTCTTTCCGCACGGCGGGCAAGCCAGCGTCGGCATGGGCTCCTTGATCAAATCCGTTGACGTCAAACAGGCCACCGCCGATCTGCGTGCGGCCTCAGGGCTGACCGATTGCAAGACGATCCGCAAAGAAGGCGCGCCTATTCCGCTCAAACCATTGGATTGCTGGGACAATGGCAAAGATGTGGTTCTGGCAGGCGATGCGGCGGGCGTCGTGGCGCCGTCATCGGGCGAAGGCATCTACTATGCAATGGTTGGCGGACGCGTTGCGGCGACCGCAGCAGCGGCCACTCTGGCATCAGGGCGCGTAAAGGATTTGCAACTGGCCCGCAAACTCTTCATGCGCGAACACAAACAGGTTTTCCGGGTTTTGGGCGCAATGCAAAACGCCTATTACCGCAGCGACGAACGGCGCGAGCGGTTTGTGTCCCTGTGTCATGATGTCGACGTGCAAAAGCTGACGTTTGAGGCTTATATGAACAAGAAACTGGTAAAGGCACGGCCCATGGCTCACTTGAAGATCGGCATCAAGAACCTCGCGCATCTGACGCGCCTTGTCTCTCCGCTGCGCACATGACGATCATGATCCCGGCCTGGGAAAACGGCAAACTGAAACCGGTCGAGAAACTGGATGCGCATGTGCGCGGGCTCAAACACAAGGCGGTCAGTGTCTTTGTGATCAACCGTGGCCGCGTCTTGATCCAGCAGCGCGCGATGGGCAAATACCACACCCCCGGCCTCTGGGCGAACACCTGCTGCACCCACCCCGAATGGGACGAAGACCCGACCGATTGCGCGATGCGGCGTCTGGACGAAGAATTGGGGATCAAGGGGCTTTATCCATCCCACCGCGACCAGATCGAGTATCGGGCCGATGTGGGTGGCGGGCTGATCGAACACGAGGTTGTCGAGGTCTTCGTCGCTGACGCCCCCAATAATCTGGTGGTCAAGCCCAACCCCGACGAGGTGATGGATACCCGCTGGGTCGATTTTTACGAACTCTCTGCCGATGTGGCGCGGCACCCTGCGCAATACACACCATGGCTGCGGATTTACCTGCAAGATCACACCGCTGCGATCTTTGGTGACCTGCTCCGCGCGGTCTAGTTCCGTTTCCTTCAAACCGGTGTTATGGGCGTATTCAAGGAAGGGACACGCACCATGGCACTTTGGGTTTTCGGATATGGTTCACTTTTGTGGAACCCCGGTTTTACACCGGTGCGTCAGGTCAAGGCGCGGCTGCCTGACTATCACCGCAGTTTTTGCATGCTCAGCATCCATCACCGCGGCACAGAAGACGACCCCGGTCTTGTGCTCGCGCTTGATGCGCAGACAGGCGGGCAATGTACCGGCGTGGCCTTTCAGGTGGCCGAGAACGAGACAGATACGGTTCTGGCGCAACTGCGTGAACGCGAATTAATCTCGTCCGCCTATTACGAAGAAACCGTCACCCTGATCGACGATCAAGGCGCACCATTGCAGGCGCTGACCTATGTGGTTGACCGCGATCATGTGCAGTACTGCCAGTTCGACCTTGAGAAACAGGCGCAGATGATTGCAGGTGCGGTCGGCGGACGCGGGCCGAACACGGAGTATCTGTTCAATACGGCCGACCACCTCGCGGAGCTCGGCATAAAGGACACCGACATGGACTGGTTGGTTGCGCGTGTGCGTGCTTTGACGGCAACAGACTGAAGGCCCGAATTTGTTTGGGTTTGTGTAAGTTCAGCCATATGGTGTTATGCGAGCGAAGCAGTCACACAATATGAGGCCCCCATCCGTGTCGGACAAACGGGAACCCAAATCGCAACCGCAGTTCACACTGCCCATTCGTCAGCTGCTTTTCATGCTGACTGTGATCGGGCTGGTCGGCGCGGGCTTTTACCTTGGGCTGGAGCAGATCACAGCGATCTACCAGTCAAACCCTTACCTGAACGGGGTCATTCTTGGCGTGTTTGTGCTGGGAATGCTGTCCTGCTTTAATCAGGTCTTTGTGTTGATGAATTCGGTCCGCTGGATCGAACGGTTTGCACGCGAACAAGGCGGGCATTCCTATAGCGCGGCACCCTCGCTTCTTGCGCCGCTTGCCACACTCTTGCGCTCACGCGGGGCGCGCACGCAGGTGTCCTCAACCTCTGGCCGGTCTATCCTTGATTCCGTCGCGCAGCGCATCGACGAAGATCGCGAAATCACACGTTATATTGGCAACGTACTGATTTTTCTTGGCCTTTTGGGCACATTCTATGGTCTGGCCACGACCGTGCCTGCACTTGTTGAAACCATCCGGTCGCTGAACCCCGGCGAAGGGGAAAGTGGTGCCGATATTTTTGCCCGCCTGCAATCAGGGCTTGAAGCACAACTGGGCGGCATGGGCACGGCTTTCTCAAGCTCGCTGCTCGGGCTTGCCGGATCTCTGATCGTGGGGCTTTTGGAGCTTTTTGCCGGCCATGGCCAAAACCGCTTCTACCGCGAACTCGAAGAGTGGCTGTCCACAATCACCCGCGTCGGGATTGATGGTGAAGAGGGGGCCCTTGGTGCCGACCTCAGTGCGATGGGTCCCTTTGTGGAACAATTGGGCGAGCTGATGGACACCATCCAGATGATGATGGGACAGACAGACGCCGACCGCGAAGAGAACGACAAGAAGTTCAACACGCTGGCAACCGCGATCGAAAAGATGGCGCAAAGCACCGCAGCCAATGCGACATCGGAAATGCTCGAACGTGTTGCCATTGGCCAAGAAGCGCTGATCCAGAAACTGGACGACAGCGGGATGGAAGGCATTGATGCCGAAAGCCGGATGCGCCTGCGGTCCATTGACGTGCAACTGCTCCGCATCCTCGAAGAGATGTCGGCGGGCCGGCAGGAAAGCGTCGGCGACCTGCGCAGCGAGATTGCTAATCTGGCAAGTGCGATCAGGGACAGAGGCTGATCCATGGCGTTGAGCCGCAGATCATCGAACCGCTTTCAGAACGCGATCTGGCCGGGTTTCGTGGATGCGATGACCGGGCTGTTGCTGGTCCTGATGTTCGTGTTGACGATCTTTATGGTGATCCAGTTCGTGCTGCGCCAACAGATCACCGGCCAGGAAACCGAGCTGGACGCGCTGAACAACGAGGTCGCGGCGCTGACAGCCACGCTGGGGCTTGCGCGCGATACCAACGCGTCGCTGACCGCTGATCTTGATGCCGCCAATGCCGAAGCCACGCGGCAGGCAGGGCGGATTGCCGCCCTGATCGCAGAACGGGACGCGCAGGATCAGGCACTGGCGCAGGCGCAAACCCAAATCACCCAATTCGAGGCACAGGTCGCGGGACTACTTAGCGAACGCCGCGACGCGCTTGCCAATATTGCAGGGCTGGAAGCCGAGCAGGCGCGATTGCTGACACAGCAAGAAGCGCTCAACCTCGCCCTTGCGCAGGCCCGCACTGAAATCGACGAGGGTGCAGAGGCCGCACGCCTTGCCGCCGCCCGCCGCGAAGCGTTGGAAGCGCTGATCGCCGATCTGGAAAGCGAGAATGACGCCAATACCGCGCGGATCACGGCGCTGGAGGCCGATCAACTGACCAGCGCCGCCGCCGCCGAAGCGCTGCGTGAGCGACTGGCAAATGCAGACAGCGAACTGACGGCGATGACCCTCAATCTTGAGCGGCAGCGTCAGGAAGCAGAGAACACGCTGACCCTGCTGGCCGCCGCACGCGCAGCACAGGCCGAACTTGATGCGCGGAACGCAACGCTGACCAGTGAGCTGGAAGAACTGCAGGGAGATCTTGGCGAAGAGGCAAGCGAAGCAGAACGGCAGGCGGCCCTTCTTGCCCTTGCCAATGAGGAACTTGCCGCGCAAGAGGCGCTGTCTGCCGAAAGCCAGCGTCAGGTGGCTTTGCTGAATGAACAGATCACCGAATTACGCACACAGGTGGGCAACCTGCAATCGCTGCTCAACCTCGCAGAAGAGGCCGACCGCGAGGCGCAAGTCCAGATCGAAACCTTGGGCGCACAGCTGAACACCGCGCTTGCCCGCGTTGTCTCAGAAGAACGGCGCAGACGCGCCCTGGAAGAGGCGGAACGCATCAGGCTCGAGGCCGAGGCCGCGCGCCTCGAGGAAGAGGCCGAAAGGTTGGCCGCCGAGGCCGAAAACCTGTCACGCTTCAAATCCGACTTCTTTGGCGAACTACGCCAGATCCTTGAGGGGCAGGACCGGATCCGTATCGAGGGTGATCGCTTTATCTTTGCGTCCGAGGTGCTTTTTGAGCCAGGCAGTGCCGATCTCTCGCCGGCAGGCGAAGCGGAAATTGCCAATATCGCGGATATTCTACGCAGCATCGCAGACGATATTCCCGAAGGCCTTGACTGGGTCATCCGTGTGGATGGCCATACCGACAATATCCCGCTGAACCCCGGCGCGCGCTTTGCCGATAACTGGGAGCTTAGTCAGGCGCGTGCGCTGTCGGTTGTGCGCTTTATGAGCAGCGATCTTGACATTGACCCGCGCCGTCTGGCCGCGAACGGGTTTGGCGAATATCAACCGCTGAACCCTGCCGACACACCAGAGGCCCGCGCCCAGAACCGCCGGATCGAGCTGAAGCTTACCGAGCGCTAGACGCGACGTAGCGTGCGAAATATCCCGACAGGTCCAACTGTGCGCCCAACTGGCTGGCCAATAGGAACATGCCCCCGAACTTGCGTTGCAACAACAAGACATCAATCGGCAAAGGCGGCGGGACAAACCCGTCTTCGGCCAGTGCTATCCCCGCGTTCTGCATCGCGCGCGGCAGGGTCTTGTCGGTGAAATCAAACGGTCTATCCACGCGTAAGGCGCTAAAAGCCATCTGCATCATGTCCATAATTGCCTTGCGGTGACGGTCGGCTGTATCGGACGCGATGAACCCGATCTCTTGTGCAATCCGCGCGAGCGCTACGTGATCGTCAATCAGGCCTGCGGCCAGCAACGCACGATATTGCGTCACGACCGTCGGGTTCAATTCACAGGTCGCGCCAAAATCCAGCAGGATGATCCGACCCGTCTGTGGATCGTAGCGATAATTGGCGAAATTCGGATCTGACTGCATCAGCCTTTCGTCAAACAACTCGCGCAAGGTCAGCCCGATCAGCGCATCCGCAATCCGGTGTCTTTCCGCCTCGGGCTGGGTGAAGGCCGCTTCAATCGGCACACTCTCCACATAGGACATCGCCAGGATCTGCGGCGTGCTCCATTCAGGAATAAACGCAGGCACGTCAAATGCCGGTGCGTCCGCCAGAAGCGCGCCAAACCGTGCCAGATACTGTCCTTCGCGGGTATAATCCGTTTCCTGATGAAGCTGCTTGCGCGCCTCTTCCAGATATGGCGCAAGCGCGAACCCCTTGGGGATCAACCCCGACATGCGCAGCAGCGCGCCGACATTTGCCACATCGCTGTCAATACTGTCCGCCACGCCGGGGTATTGCACCTTGATGGCAAGATCCCTGCCGTCTTTCAGCCGCGCGCGATGCACCTGTCCGATCGAGGCTGCCGCAATGGGCCGCACATCGAACTTTGCGAATTGGCTCAACCAGTTCTTGGGCCACTGCGTATCCAGAACCCGCCGCAACTGCGCGGGGGGCATGGTATGGGCATTGTCCCGCAGCCGCGCCATGATCTGCGCCATTTCCGGCGGCAGGAATTCGCCCGTATCCATCGACATAAGTTGCCCGATCTTCATTGCCGCACCGCGCATCTGGGCAAGCTTTTCGGTGATCCGCGTGATGTTCTGCGGGGTGATCAGCAAATCGCGCATTGCGGGCCGCTGGCCCTGCGCCAATTGCGCGATTCCGTTGAAAGCCATGTTACCGGCAACGCCGGCTGTCATCGCGCTCAAACGGCCAAACCGCGATACGCGGCTGGCTGGCACGGCAAGCGCGCGCACGTTGGGGTGTTTGTCACTCATCACGTGGAGGTAGGCGGGTCGCGCCACATTGCCAGCTATTTATAATGCGCCCGCCTGTCCGAAAAGTCGCGGACGCGTTTACGCCATGCGCGGTAACTGCCGGTTTTCAGGGTGTCGCGCATCAGGGTTTTGACGTCATTCTCGCCAATCCCGTATTCGCGGTGGATATCCGCAAAGCTGACGTGATCCGAAAGCGCCATCTGGATCACTTCGCTGACATGTTCGGGGGCAAGTTCAGGTTTCTTCGTCATGCCCTGCCACGTAGCGGGGCCGCGCATGAAAGCAAGCTGCGACCAATGACCCTCTACAGTCGCCTTCCATCGCGCCCGTCCTATCTGGGGAACATGGATCAGAACACCCCCTCTCCCTTCAAGCGGCTGCTCACCCTTTGTCTCGGTGTCTTGCGCCCGCCTGCAGGCCGCAAACGGATCGCGGTGGCGTTTCTATATGGCGTCGTCTGTCACGCGATTTTTGCAGCCGCGGTGATCGCGATGATCACGGCCATGTTTTTCGGGATGAGCGAAAGTCTGGGCCGTGTACCAGGCACTTGGGCGATTTTGGCCAACGCACTTTTGATCCTGCAGTTTCCACTGATGCATTCCCTGCTCCTCAGCGCGCGGGGGCGGCGGTTGCTTGGCTATCTCGCCCCCGCGGCCTACAGCGGCACGCTCTCAACCACGACTTATGCGATTGTGGCCTCCGTTCAGCTTCTGGCGCTCTTTGCGCTTTGGACACCCAGCGGCATTGTCTGGTGGCGCGCCGAAGGGACCGCATTCTATGTCATCTGCACCTTCTATGTGATCGCTTGGCTGCTGCTGATCAAAGCCAGCTATGACGCCGGGGCCGAGGTGCAATCAGGTGCCTTGGGGTGGATGTCCTTGGCGCAAAACATCAAACCCGTCTTCCCCGACATGCCTGTTACGGGTCTGTTCCGGATCATCCGACAGCCAATCTATGTGGCTTTTGCCCTGACGCTTTGGACTGTCCCTGTCTGGACACCCGACCAGTTGGCCCTTGCGATCAGTCTGACCGCATACTGCCTTGCCGCACCCCTCCTGAAAGAGCGGCGATTTGCCCAGCGCTACGGGGAAAGGTTCGCACGCTACCAAGCCACAGTGCCTTATGCGGTGCCAGCCCTGCGCAAGTTGCCAAAGCATACAGACCAGCCATGAAAAAACCCGCCGCGCAGTTTGCGCGGCGGGTGATTATCAATGCACCTGATGGTTAGTCTGCCGTCAGAAGCGGCGGCTTTTTGCTGCCACCTGTGATCCGGCCCGGCGACGGTTCTTCAAACGTCAGATCCAGCGCGCCTTTCTTGACACCAACCTTGACGACACCACCCTTGACCAGCTTGCCAAAGAGCAGCTCTTCGGCCAGCGGCTTTTTGATGTGTTCCTGAATGACACGGCCCAGCGGGCGCGCACCCATCTTTTCATCATAGCCCTTGTCGGCCAGCCATTCGGCGGCGGCCTTGGTCAGTTCGATGTGCACATTACGGTCGATCAGTTGTGCCTCAAGCTGCAGCACGAATTTCTCGACAACCTGCATGATCACCTCTTTCGGCAGTGCACCGAAGCTGATGATCGCATCCAGACGGTTGCGGAATTCCGGCGTAAATGTCCGCTCGATCGCGGCGGTATCCTCACCGGTCCGCGCTTCACGGCCAAAGCCCAGAGCATTCTTCGACATCTCGGCCGCACCTGCGTTCGAAGTCATGATGATGATAACGTTGCGGAAATCGGTTGTCCGGCCGTTGTGGTCGGTCAATTTCCCGTGGTCCATCACCTGCAACAGGATGTTGTAGACGTCAGGATGTGCCTTTTCCATCTCGTCGAGCAACAAGACACAATGCGGGTTCTGATCGACACCGTCAGTCAGCATACCACCCTGATCAAAACCGACGTAACCGGGAGGCGCACCGATCAAGCGTGAAACCGCGTGCTTCTCCATGTACTCGGACATGTCAAAGCGCAACAGTTCAACACCCAGTGTATCGGCCAGTTGCTTGGCCACTTCGGTTTTACCAACACCGGTTGGGCCGGCGAACAGGTAGTTACCAATCGGTTTCTCCGGTTCACGCAGACCTGCTCGTGCCAGTTTGATGGCGGAAGACAGGGCCTCGATCGCCTGATCCTGACCAAAGACAACGCGCTTGAGGGACTTTTCAAGATCCTTAAGCACCTCTGCATCGTCTTTCGAGACGTTCTTAGGCGGAATACGGGCAATCTTAGCCACGACTTCCTCGATCTCTTTGGCGCCAATCATCTTGCGACGCTTGGATTCCGCGACCAGATGCTGTGCGGCACCCGCTTCGTCGATCACGTCAATCGCCTTATCGGGCAATTTTCGGTCGTTGATATAACGCGCAGAAAGCTCCACCGCGGTTTTGATCGCGTCGGCGGTGTATTTGATGTGGTGGTGCTCTTCGAAGTAAGGCTTCAGACCCTGCAAAATCTTGATCGCGTCAGGAACCGAAGGCTCTGTCACGTCAATCTTCTGGAACCGGCGCGACAAGGCACGGTCCTTTTCAAAGTGCTGGCGGAATTCCTTATAGGTCGTGGACCCCATGCAGCGCAGCTTGCCCCCCTGCAAGGCAGGTTTCAGCAAGTTGGACGCATCCATAGCGCCGCCGGATGTGGCACCGGCACCGATCACTGTGTGGATTTCATCAATGAACAGCACCGCATCTTTATGCTCTTCCATCTCTGTCATCACAGCTTTCAGGCGTTCCTCGAAGTCACCGCGATAGCGTGTACCGGCCAACAACGCCCCCATATCGAGCGAATAGATGGTCGCCTTCGACAGCACTTCAGGCGTTTCGCCGTTCACGATCTTGAACGCGAGACCTTCGGCAATAGCGGTTTTACCCACGCCTGGATCACCCACCAGAAGCGGGTTGTTCTTGCGGCGGCGGCACAGCACCTGAATGCAGCGTTCAACCTCATGCGCGCGACCGATCAGCGGATCAACATCGCCTTTGGTCGCTTTGGCGTTCAGATCGACGCAGTACTTGGACAGCGCGCTTTCTTTTTCGTCGCCTTCGCCCGGCGCGATTGTTTCGCTTTCGTCGGTAGATCCTGTGACAGGGCGCGATTCACCGAAAGCGGGGTCTTTGGCCACGCCATGGGCGATAAAGTTCACCGCGTCATAGCGCGTCATATCCTGTTCCTGCAGGAAGTAGGCGGCATTGCTTTCACGCTCGGCAAAGATCGCGACCAGCACGTTAGCGCCGGTCACTTCGCTGCGGCCGGATGATTGCACATGGATTGCCGCACGTTGAATAACCCGCTGGAACGCAGCAGTCGGCACCGCCTCGGACCCTTCAACATCCGTGATCAAGGTTGAAAGATCATCCTCGATAAATCCTTCCAGATCCTTGCGCAGCTCATCAAGGTTAACCGAGCACGCACGCATCACGCGCGCCGCGTCAGGTTCGTCAATCAACGCAAGAAGCAGGTGTTCCAGCGTGGCAAGTTCATGCTTGTGTTCATTGGCCAGCGCAAGTGCGCCATGAATGGACTGCTCGAGTGTGGTCGAAAATGATGGCACGGCTTGTGCTCCTTCATATCGGGGGTTGGCGCGAACCAACCGTGGCCTCTTACCCTTAAGGTTTGGTTTTATTTGCCAACCTTCAAGGACTTTTTTCGCTTTTGGCATCACAATTCGTGTGATGCTTGGTTTTTGACCTGCTTTTCACCACGCGCTTGCAGCAGGATGGTTAAAACTTGTCTTTTTGCGCCCGTGCAAAGGTAAACACATCCAGATCAGACGCGTCGTTCATGCCAAGGGCGGCTTTGAATTCGGGAACATCAGCGCGCAAAAACGGGTTCGTGCGCTTCTCTTCGGTCAGCGTTGACGGGACAGTTGGTTTGCCAGCGGCGCGCGCCGCTTCGATCTCCTTGATACGAAAGATAAGGTCGGAATTCTCCGGGTCAAGGGACATCGCAAAACGCGCATTGGCGCTCGTGTACTCATGGCCGGAACAGACCAACGTATCATCAGGCAGCGCGCGCAGTTTTTGCATGCTGTCCCACATCTGCGCAGGCGTTCCTTCAAACAGGCGCCCACAGCCCAGCGCCATGAGGCTATCGGCGGTAAAGACCAGCCCCGCATCCGGCATATGAAAGGCAATATGGCCGATGGTATGGCCCGAGACATCCATAATGTGGGTCGGTTGCCCGCAGACCGTCACGGTGTCGCCATCCTCAACAGCCAGATCAAGGTCCGGCAAACGATGGGCATCAGCCTTGGCCCCGATCACGCGCGCACCTTCACGCAGTGCGGCAACGCCATCAATATGATCATTGTGGTGATGGGTGATCAAAATATCATTCAGGCGCCATCCCTGCGCGGCAAGTGCGGCCGCAATCGGCGCTGCCTCTGGCGCATCGACCAACGCGGTTTCGCCTGTGTCGTGGTTATGCACCAAAAAAGCATAATTATCCGTCCGGCATGGCACCACGACCAATTCAACCTCTGATCTCTTTGTCATGGCAATGTGCCTTTCTCTTGATATGCTACCCCCATAGCTTTGCCCAAGGAGTTGCAAACCGCAATGCATCTCGACGTTCTGGATCTGCGCAACTTTTATTACCGCAGCGCATTGGGGCGTGCGGCGCAAAAAGTGATCCGCGACGAACTCTGCGCGCTCTGGCCCGAGGCCAAGGGGCAGATGGTTGTGGGGTTCGGTTTCGCGGTGCCCTTGCTAAGGCCCTTCCTGAAAGATGCGCGGCGGGTGATCGGACTGATGCCGGGGCCACAAGGTGTGATGCCATGGCCACCCGATGGCAACAATGTCAGCGTGCTCTGTGAAGATACATCCTGGCCGATCGAGACAGGCCATGTCGACAAACTCGTCATGCTGCACGGGCTGGAAACCACCGAACAGCCCTCATTGCTGCTGGATGAGGCATGGCGCGTCCTTGGCCCGGGCGGGCGGGCCGTCTTTATTGTACCGAACCGCGCGGGGCTTTGGTCGCGCTCGGATGCCACACCCTTTGGCTATGGGCGCCCCTATTCCCTCAGCCAGCTGGAGGCCCAGCTCCGGCGGCACCAATTTGTGACCGAACGCACCATGTCCGCGCTCTACCAGCCGCCCTCGGCAAGCAAGCTCTGGCGCAAATCAGCCGGTTTTCTTGAAAAAGTAGGGCATAACCTACCGGTTGTGGCCGCAGGTGGCGTGTTGATCGTCGAGGTCAGCAAACAAATGGCCGCCCCCACACGGCCGGGATTGACCGAAGCGGTGCGCAAACCCTTCAGGGCCCTTGAAGGCATCACAAAACCCAAGCCGAAGCCGGAACCGTCAGCGTCACGGGTCATCGTCAGATAGCAAGGGAAAGATTACCGCTCACGCGCGAGCACGAGCACCCAATAAGGCCCCCGCGCGCTGTCTGCCTTCGCAAGTGCGAAGTCCTCGAACCGTGGATCGAGATTATTTGCCCTATGCCCGGAAGAATTCATCCATGCATCCAGCACGGCCTGCTCATCAACCTGACCGCGCGCGATATTCTCGCCGACACGGTTCCACTGATAGCCTGCATCGGTGACGCGTTGTCCAACGGTTGATCCGTCACTCCCCGTGTGGGAGAAAAAATTATTCGCAGCCATGTCATTTGCATGCCGGTTCGCCGCCACACCAAGGCGGCTATCATAGGTCAGCGCCCCTGCACCTGCCCCTGACCGCACACCATTGAGCATACTTGAAAATGTCTGGCTGGGGGCTGCGGACACGGCAACTTGCGGCAAATCCGCAATCGGGATAGGCGCCGCACCGCTGCTAGAACTTGTACTCAGGCTCGTCGTGCTGCCACCGGCACCGCCACATGCTGTAGCAAGGCATAACGCGGCTATCGCAAAAGTTCTTTTCATGAATCTTGTCCAAATCTTGTTTCAGAAAACAGCTATGGCACCATCCACTTTTCACTCAATCGAAACCTGCAAAGCACTGCTGGGTAAGCACAAATATGCCCGCGACAGCAAAAACTAGAGAGGAAGTCCGCCGAAAATGGGATGGAATTGTGGCAAAAATAAAGCGACGCGATAAGAGGCGGCGAAACAGGCTGACTTTCTGACTGTGATAGCGCATGAGAAAAGACATGGTGGAAGTCACGTTTGCCGACCAGCCGAAAGGGGGCGACCAGAATGCGGATCATAGCACGCCTCTGCGCCATAGCAGTTGCGACAACCCCAGCCTACGCCCAGTCAGCAAATAGTCTTCAAGAGCAGGCCGAAGCCGCCCTTGTCGCAGGCGCGCCCGCCACAACCCTGCGCCTTGCCCAAGAGATGCTATGCGCGCAACCGGACGATTTTGTTGCGCTCTACCTGCTGGCACTTGCCCAGTCGGACCTGAATGACCCGCAAAGCGCCGCAGCCTCTGGTGCAAGGGCCTATGCCGCCGCGACAAGCCAGGACACCCGCTTTGAAACTGCGCGCTTTGTGGCCGGCGCACATTTTCAGGCCGGTCACTATACCCGATCTGCATTCTGGTTGCGACGCGCGGCCAATCACGCATCCACCGAAGCCGATTTGCAATTCATCGCAGAGGCCTATGCCAATACGGTTGACACCAACCCGCTCTCGATCGCGGTCACCGCCGCAATTGCGCCCACCGATAATATCAACAACGGGTCAGAAGACGGTGTCCTGCGGCTGGAAGGGATCGACCTGACCTTCGTGCTGCCCGAAGACCGCCGCGCGCTTTCCGGTATCGGCTTTTCTGCCAGCACCGAGCTGCACTACAGGATTTCAGAGACCGCGAACCAGGTCACCACACTTAACGCAACGCTTGCGGGCGATACCTATCTGTTGTCAGACGACGCAAAGGCACTGCTTGCTGACTCTCCCGATCCCGAAGTGCAGGCAATTGATGGTCGCGATTTTGCGACAGTGACGGCCAGTGTGGGCATCGCGCGACAGCAAAACAACATCAGCCCCCTCGGTCCAGTCATCCTCGGGGCGGCCTTCGGGACCTATTGGGAGGGCAGCGAAAGGCTGCTCGACTTTCACGACCTCAGCCTCGAACAGACCGTTCCCCTTGGCAACACGAGCCGCCTTCGGCTTCGCGCGCTCCGGCGATGGCAGGCCGCTCGCACCCCGACGCTATACGATGCAAACATCTACGACCTGACCATCGCCTATGACCGGATGCTGGCAAACCGCGACCAGTTGCAACTTAGCCTGATATCACAGCGCAATGAGGCAGGACCGGAAAATTCTTTCGACGAATACCAGATCGGCATCGGCTATCTGCTGGCCGAGCCCGTTTTTGGTGCAAAATTCTCTACGTCTTTCAACATCGGGTTTCGCACATTCGAGGAATTCACAACCACACTCGACGGCCGGGAAGACCGCTTTTACCTCGCTTCGGCAACTGCGGTGTTCGAGGAGTACAGCTACTTTGGCTTCTCCCCCAGCGTCACGATCTCGGGCTCCCGTATAGACTCAACCGCCGAGGAAAACACGACATCAGCAGCACAGATCCTTTTCGGGGTCGCATCGCGGTTCTAGGGACAGGACCGATTGGCGTTTGCATCACCACAGCAAAGCCCAGTATGCACAGACCATGACAACACCCTTTGAAATCTTCATGGTCTGCACCCCCGGCTTTGAACAGACCCTCCTCGCCGAAGCGCTGGAGAACGGCTTTGCCAACGCGCAGATCACCGCAGGCGGGGTCACGATCACCGGCACATGGGAGGACGTCTGGCGCGCCAACCTTGTCATGCGCGGGGCCACGCGGATCTTGGCGCGCGTGGGAAGCTTTATGGCATTCCATCTTGCCCAACTCGACAAACGGGCGCGCAAATATCCATGGGGTGACGTGTTGCGTCAGGACGTCCCTGTACGGGTTGAGGTCAGCACTTCGAAGAAGTCGAAGATTTACCATGCAGGTGCCGCAACCCAGCGGATCGAGACCGCGCTGAAAGAGAGCCACGGCATGACAATCGCGGCAGACGCGCAGGTGGCAATCAAAGTCCGCATCGACGACAACCGCGTCACCATCAGCGTCGATACCTCTGGCGAGAGCCTCCACAAGCGCGGCCATAAAGAGGCGGTTGGGAAAGCCCCGATGCGCGAGACACTGGCCGCACTGATGCTGCGCGACTGCGGCTATGACGGCCGCGAACCGGTGCTCGACCCGATGTGCGGCTCGGGCACCTTCGTGATCGAAGCCGCCGAAATCGCCTGTGGCCTCTTCCCCGGCCGGACCCGCGACTTTGCCTTCCAGCAACTTGCAACCTACAAGGACGACAGCTGGCGTAAGGTGGGTGAAACCCGCGCGCCCACCCAGCATTTCCACGGCAGCGACCGTGACGCAGGCGCCATCCGCATGGCCACCGCCAATGCCGAAAGGGCCGGCGTGGCCGACCACATCACCTTCCAGAACCTCTCCGCCACCGACATCAAACGCCCCGAAGGCCCACCGGGTCTGATTATCTGCAACCCGCCCTATGGCGGACGGATCGGCAACCAGAACATGCTCTATGGTGTCTATGCAGGTCTCGGCGAGGCGATTAAACGCGAATTCACGGGCTGGCGGGTTGGCATGGTCACCAGCGAAGCAGGCCTCGCCAAAGCATCAGGCCTGCCTTTCAAACCCAAAGGGCCCGCCATTCCACACGGCGGCCTCAAGGTCTGGCTCTTCCAGACAGACGCACTCTAGCCCCTGTTATTACTGGCCCAAAAATATCCCCGCCGGAGGCACCTGCCCTCTCAGACAGTCACACCCTGACGTTTGACCTCAATCCCTGCTGCCTGCATCGCTGTCGCGGCAATATCCACCGCCGTCAGCCCTGCATCCGCATACATCGCATCAGGGGCCGCGTGATCAATATAGCGGTCAGGCAATGTCATCGTGCGCACCTGACAGCGCCCGTCCAGCAGGCCGTCATTGGCCAGATCATGCAGGACCATGGCACCAAAGCCACCCTTTGCGCCCTGTTCGACCGTGATCAGCGCCTTGTGATTGCGCAAGAGTTGCCGGATCAGCGCGCGGTCCAGCGGCTTGGCAAAACGCGCATCGGCAATCGTGGCCGTCGCACCTTGTGCAGCCAGCTTCTCGGCGGCCTTCTGACATTCGGCCAGATGCGCGCCAAAGCACAGGATCGCCACGTCAGATCCTTCCTGCACGATACGTCCCTTGCCGATCTCGATGATCTCACCGCGCTCTGGCAGCTCAAGCCCGGCACCTTCGCCCCGCGGATAGCGGAACGCAATCGGACCCTCATCATAGGCGGCGGCAGTGCGCACCATATGCATCAGTTCCAATTCGTCCCCTGCCGCCATCACAACCATATTGGGCAAAGCGGACATAAATCCGATATCGAAGGCCCCCGCATGGGTTGGCCCGTCAGCACCCACCAGTCCTGCACGGTCAATCGCAAAGCGGACCGGCAGGTTCTGCAGGGCCACATCATGCACCACCTGATCATAGCCACGCTGGAGGAATGTCGAATAGATCGCACAGAACGGTTTGAGCCCGCTTGCCGCCATGCCAGCTGCAAAGGTCACGCCGTGTTGTTCTGCGATCCCCACATCAAACACGCGGTTCTTAAACCGCGCACCCATGATATCGACGCCTGTCCCCGAGGGCATCGCGGCCGTCACCGCGACAATGCTCGGGTCCATCTGTGCTTCGGTCGCCAGCGCCGTGCCGAAAACCTTGGTATAGCTTGGCGCGTTGGGGCGCGATTTCGCCTGCGCGCCACTGACAACATCGAATTTCGACACACCATGCCCGCGATCCGCACTGGTTTCGGCGGGGGCATAGCCTTTGCCTTTCTTGGTGCAGACATGGATCAGAACAGGCCCAGTTGCACGGGTGCGCGCAGCGCGCAGCACCGGCAAAAGCTGGCGCATATCATGGCCGTCAATCGGGCCGACGTAGGAAAACCCCAGTTCTTCGAACAAGGTGCCGGACCCACCGGTCTGCATCCCTGTGACCAGATGGCGGGCACGGCGGGCGTGGTCGCGCAAGGGGCCGGGCAAGGCGGCCTCGAACCCTTCGGCCATCTTGTGCAGTTCTCCCATGGGCGAGGCATAAAGGCCGGACAGATATTTCGACATGGCACCCACAGGCGGGGCAATCGACATCTCGTTATCGTTGAGGATCACAAACAAACGGCGGCCTTCGGCGCCCGCGTTGTTCATCGCCTCATAGGCCATGCCCGCACTGATCGACCCGTCACCGATCACGGCAATTGCGTCACCTGTCGGCATCCCCATGTCACGGCCAACGGTGAAACCAAGGGCGGCAGAGATCGAGGTGCTGGAATGTGCCGCACCAAAAGGGTCATAGTCGCTCTCGGCGCGTTTGGTGAAACCCGACAGCCCGCCCTCTTGGCGCAGGGTGCGGATCCGGTCGCGGCGACCAGTGATCACTTTATGCGGGTAACACTGGTGTCCGACATCAAAGATCAGCTTGTCGCGCGGGGTGTCAAAGACAGCGTGGATCGCCACGGTCAATTCGACAACACCCAGCGAAGACCCAAGGTGCCCGCCCGTTTCCGACACGGCCGAAATGACCTCTGCGCGGACATCGTCGGCCAAATTGGCGAGAGCGGTATCATTCATGCGGCGCATGTCGGCAGGGCCGGAAACGCTATCGAGGAAGGGTGTTTGAGGACGGATGGTCATGACGGCACCTTTGTGGTAAATAAAAAAGCGCCGCAAAAGGGTTTCCCCGATTGCGACGCTAGTCTCCTGTAGCCAACAGGAAGGGAACTGGGGTCGAAACCCCAATATCGGGCCAGCCAGGGAGGGTAGCCCGATGGCGCTGGAACAGGCGGGGCGTCGCGCGCCGCCTGCTCCGATCTCGCTAGACTTGTGCGACCTCAGGGGCCGCTTCGATCACCAGAGATGACCGGTTGATGGGATCAGGCGTGTCGCGGCTTTCTTCGGGAAGGATGCGGCCAATAAAGGCCATCGCTGCAATCACAAACCAGATCGCGAGAACAAAGATCGCGGCGTAACCCGCCCCCTTGAGCATCAAGAGCGTAATATCGGCGGTCAGCCTGCTCTTTTCGCTCATTTCGAGGATGTTATCGTTTTTCATCATCTCTCTCCTTAGTTTACTGGCGCATAGCCGTGGACTTGCGCCCAGACGAACCAGTTATCAACAACCGTACCGGTCAACAGGATCCCGATACCGCCGGTCAGCGTTGTCAGGACTGCGAACCACCAAGCCCAGCGGTGGATACCTTCCATGGTGGCGTTAAAGCCCATGGTCCAGCGCCAGAAGAGGGCGGCACGCTCGGTCGCGGTACCGCGGTCCACGATCTGTTCGATCTCGCGCTCACCGCCAAAGCGGCTTACAGCAAGGATCGTCGCACCGTGCATGGCAAACAGCAGGGCAGACCCATAGAGGAACGCAATGCTCAGAGCGTGGAACGGATTGTAGAACAGGTTGCCATATGTGATCGAAAACAGGTTCGTCCAGTCCAGGTGCGAGAACACGCCGTAAGGCACCATCTCGGACCAGTCGCCCATCAGGATCGGACGGAACAGACCCAGCACCAGGAACAACCAGATCGCAGAGGCGAAGGCCCATGCCACATGCTTGCCCATGCCCAGAGCTTCGGCGCGCAGGTAGGTGCGTACCCACCATGTCAGCACCGAGATCAGCAGGAAGAAGGACGCGATCATGAAGTAACCGCCGTCATCCATTGGCGGCATGCCCAGCCCGTACCCCGGCGAGGGTGGATCAAGCGACAGCCAGAACAGATCCCGCAGGAAGATCGCAGGGTTGTAGTCAGCCTGCGCCCAGAACGACATGCCCACCATCAGGAACCAGATCAAACCGGTCGCCAGTGAGATGACCCCGAAGGACCCCAGATAGATCGGGCCCAACTGTGCATTGCCAAAGATGCCGGCAAGCTTGGAGAACCCCGTTGTGGTTCCGCGATCAATCGCGGTTCCGTCAGGTCCGGGGAGGCCCATTTCGGGCGGCCCCTGTACTTGAACCTGTGTGAAGATGTTTTGATATTCAGCCATTTTCATATCCTCCTACAGATCGACCCACCAAGGGAGCTCATAGTACCAGTCCCACCAGACGATCCATTCCTCGAACCAGATGGTGCCGGAAATCACGATACAAATCGCAGACCAGAAACCCGCATTCAGCGCCAGGAACAGACCGAGGCGGTGAATCCCCAATGGCCCGATCGAATAGCCGATCAGATCGCGGAAATACGTATCTTCATGATCAGGTGACTTGATCTCTTGGCCCTTGCCCGGGTTCACGGCCGACAACACCAGTGATCCGTGCAACGCAAGTGCGAGACAGGTGGTGAAGAAGAACGTGATCGCGATCATATGGACCGGATTGTAGTGGAAGTTCCCGTAGGTGTAGCCCACGTTGTTCACCCAATCGAGGTGGCTGAAGATGCCATATGGGAACGCATGCCCCCAAGCACCCAGCAGAACCGGACGGATCACAACAAGCGTAACATAGGCAAAGATCGCCACACCGAATGCAAAGGGCACGTGATAGCCAATGCCCAATTTGCGGCAGATCTCGACCTCACGCATCATCCAGCTGACAAAGGCACCAATGGCACAGATCGTGATGATCTGCCAAAGACCGCCATCAAGCAGTGGTGCGGCACCCAAACCGTATTCAAGCGGCGGTGGGTTGATCGAAATCAGCCACGGGTTCCATGTGGGGCCCTGGCTGGCCCCGTAAAATATCAGTATTGTCCCAAGGACGGCGAAAAAGAACGTCGTGACCCCGAAGAAGCCAACATAAAATGGCCCCACCCAAAAGTCGAACAGATCACCGCCTACCAATGTCCCGCCACGGACCCGGTATTTTCTCTCGAAGCTGAGCTGTGCCATCTTCCAATCTCCATTCTAGACAGGCCCTGCATCCGCGTTCCGGTGCGCCCTATCTTCATCAATGTCGGTGTTTGCTACGGGCGGAACCGGCCCGCCCGTAACGTGATTTAGTCAGCAAAGCTGATTACATTCCGCCGAAGGCGAGCTGGAACCAGTTTGTGCTTTCATTGCTCAACAGAACGAGGTGAATCATTGCTGCAAGCAGGAACAGGAATACGCCCTGGGCCACGAAAACGCGGCGTGGGTCGAATACCAACCAGATCTTATAGAACTGTGCCATTTGCTAATTCTCCTACCAGCTGAACCAAGGAAGCTTGATGTACGTCAGTACGTGAGCAACCACGGCAACGATCGTGAAGATCGTGAACCCGCTCATGTAAACTGCGTGCAGCTCCTGGGCCTGCTCGTCAGTGAGACCTGTGAAAGAAAGGTCAGATTTGTCAGCCATGTTTTGTCTCCAAAATTAAGTACTGACGCCGCGCACCCCCCGCGGCCGGGTTACGACAAAGGCTCATCCTTTGCCCCAATCCATCATCCCGGGGGGGAATGATGAACATCGGATGCCCGTTTTCGGACAAATGTCGTGCCATCAGGTTCATGCGCTGAAGATCTGTGGCGTAATAATGCGGGCCTGTGTCCAGGCCTTTGCGAAGGGGCCTTTCTCCGGGAGCTCCATCCGGCGCGCGGCAGACAACACCCATGTCAGGATGCAAAGCGGCAGCGTGGCCAGAAAGATCAGCCCGAAATAGGCATAGTATTCGCGCTTTGGCGGCGCTGACCGGGCCCGTGTGTGGGGCATGTCTGTTGTAAAATCGGTCATTTGCGTCCTCCAGTATTGGATTGAAGTGTTTCGACGGTCTCAAGAACGACCCGGTCATTGCCGGCGTCGAGGGCTGCGCGCTCGGCTGCGTCACGCAGCGTTTTGGCGGCAGAAATTCGTGTCAGGATCGGGTGGGTCGCCACGATCTCGTCGAGCTTGGCCTGTGCGTCGGCATCCCAGGGGAAATCGCGGCGCAGCGGTGTCAGCGTGGCATCGGTGGCATCCATGTCGCTGCCCAGCGGCAGGATATGGAACAGCGCGTCAAACAGACCGTTGCAGACCTCTTGCAGCAGATAGGTTGCGCCCGCGTACCCCATGAACGGCGTGCCGGTGGCACGGCGGATCGCAGCACCGGGGAAGCTGGCAGGGATAAACACCGGCGATGGGCCATGCCCCGCCTTCATCTCGGCCATATACATCTTCTCGTTGATTGATCCCAAAACGATCAGCGGGCGCTTGGTGTGGATCAGGTTGCGCACTTCTTCGTTGTTGGTTTTCTTGCCACGGCAACGGGCCACGGCAAAGGCACAGGGAAAGCCCAGATCACCTTCAAGGAAATGGCGCACGCCGCGGGCATAGGTTTCATTCGCAACAATTGCGAATTCGGCAGTGGCAAAGAAATCCTGCGTGACCGAACGCCACAAATCCCACACCGGTTTGATGGTCGAATGTTTCTCTTGCTCGATGAACGGCTCTGGGTCGAGGCCCGTCAATTCACCCAGCTTGCGCAGGAATTTCGTGGTGGAATCAATGCCGAACGGCGCTTGCAGGTATGGCTTGCCCAGCACCTCACAAAGGCCGCGCCCGAATTCGCGGTACATGGTGACGTTCACATCGGCGTTCACCAGATTGCGCATCTCGGCCACATGGGCACCGAGGGGCATCACCATATTGATCTCGGCACCAATGCCTTCGACCAGACGCCGGATTTCGGCCAGATCAGAGGGCATATTGAACGCGCCATACATCGGCCCAAGGATATTCACGCGCGGCCTCACACCTTCTTCGCGTTTTTTCTCAGGCGGCATCCGGCCTTTGGTCATGCCGAATTCCGTGAAAATCCACGTCATCGCACGGTCGGCACATTCCCATTGGTCTTCATCAATGGTGCGCGGCAAAAAGCGTTGAATGTTGGTGCCCTGCGGCGTCACACCGCCACCGATCATCTCGGCAATGGACCCGGTCACAACAACCGCAGGCAGTGCGGGGTCAAGCGTCTTCCAGGCCCGCTTCATCGCGTCCTCGGTGCCCTCACCCATCTCGCTTTCGCCCAGACCGGTGACGACAATCGGCAATTCATGCGGCGGCAGGCCATCGGTGTAATGCAACACGGATGTCACTGGCAGGTTCTCACAACCCACTGGCCCGTCGATAACTACCTGCAAACCTTTGACGGCACAGAAGGCGTAGACGGCACCCCAGTAACCACCCGCACGATCATGATCGGTGACTAGCATCAAATCATCTCCTGCGCTTTGGCGGCACGCGCCATCTTATCGAGCTTCTTCTGATGCTGCGCACGGAAGTCAGGCCGCAAATTCGGCGCACCCTCCCAGACACCGGCGGTGTCGCCACTGCCCACGCCCTCGAAGAAGTCGCGCATCTTGTCCATTTTCTGTTTGCCCGCGATGGCCGCATTGACGACCTGCGCCAGGGAACCGGCCCCCGCAGGGCCCATCAGCGGACGGGCTGAAATCAGGTTGGTAAAGTAAAGCGACGGGATACCCGCCTCTTTGGCGTGCTGGACCACCGGTGTGGTGCCAATCGCCAGATCAGGTTTGATGGCATCGACAGCGGCCAGATCATCCTCAAGCGAAGCGCGATATTTGATTTTCACGCCTTTGGCAGCCAGCCATTCCGCATCGGGGCGCGACCATTCCGTCTTGGGGCAAGCCGTGCCGACGTATGGCACATCCGCGCCGCTTTCGATCAGCAAACGCGCCACCAGAAGCTCGGAGCCTTCATAACCCGACAGCGTCACCGTGCCATTGATCTGCGCGCCAGCCAGCGCACCCTTAATGGCGGGCAGGAACGCGTTCTGCGCCGCTGCAATCTGATCCGGGGCGACATTGTAAGCATCACCAATCGCCGCCAGCCAGGCGGCTGTGCCATCGTGACCCACAGGGGCCGAACCCACGATCTTGCGACCAGCCGCCTGAAATTCACGGATGGATGCCGTGTAGAACGGGTGGATCGCCGCCGCGACACCGCAATCAAGGGCGGCGTAAAGCTCGCGCCATTCACGGGTCGGAACCACAGGACCGGCGGCAAGGCCCATAGGGGCCAGCATCGCGCCAATCATCATGGGATCAGCGGGGAACATCTCGCCCAGCAAGGCCACATTCGGACGGTCGGATTTACCACCCACAGGGCGGGCAACAGGGCCTGCCTTAATCTCTTCGCGGGCATATTGCAGCATCGCACCGGCCAGCACATCCTTGGCCTCGGCGTGGGTCGGGATACCGAAACCGGGCACATCAATTCCCACGATCCGCACGCCATTAATCTCTTTGGGCAGCAACCGCAGCGGCACACCGGATGCGGTGGGCACGCAGAGGTTGGTTACCACGATGGCGTCATAGCGATCAGGATCAGCCATATCGTGGACACTCTCGCGGATGTCCTCGAACAGTTTACCCGTCACCAATGTCTCGGAATTGAACGGAACATAGCCGACAGACCGGCGCGCCCCGTAAAAATGCGAAACAAACGTGAGACCGTATACACAACAAGCCGAACCGGACAGAACCGTGGCCACACGCTTCATCCGAAGGCCTACACGCAAAGACCCGAACGCAGGGCACATGCTCTGCGGTTGATCGTGGGGTCCTTGCGGATAATCCTTCGCATATTGATCAAGGATCTCGGATTTGCCAGCGGCACGCGCGGCAGCTTCCATTGATCCGGCACTGGCGGTGCAACCGCCCTCAAGCGCTGTCGCCTGCTGGGACACATCCAGCGCTTCGGGCGAATCCGCACGTGCAACACCCTCGATGATCTGGACCTGTCCAGCCTCATCATAGCCAACTTCATAGCCTTGGGTGTTAGTGTCATGCGTCATATTTGACAGGCTCCTTGGCGGCAGGTGCGGTCGCCATGATATCGCGCAGAAGGCGTTTCATCTGTGCGGGGGTGGCGCGGGCAAGCATTTCTTGCACTTCGCGTTCAACGTTCTTGCGGGCGTCAGGCGTCGTCATAGATCACCTCCAGGCTCTCTTTCGGCTGGGCGTTCTTGCCGCGCATGTCCACATCGGTGGCGGGTACAAGTTGATAGTCGCCGCCGGTGTCCTTGGCGTCGAACAGTCCCAGCAGTCCATCTTGATCAAGCGGGTTGGGGCGCACAGGCGGGGCAATGCCCACAGCCTCGGCCAGACCTTCAAACATCGGACCCCATTCGCTTTGATGGGTGCCAACGATCTGATAGTTCGCGCTTTTCTTTCTCAGGTCATCGTTTTGCGGGATTGCAGCAAGGACAGGTATGCTAACAGCTTCGGCGAAAGCCTGCGCTTCTCCTGTGCCGTCATCTTTGTTGATGACAAGTCCAGCGACCCCAACGTTGCCACCCAGTTTTCGGAAGTATTCGACTGCCGAGCAGACATTGTTAGCAACATAAAGCGATTGGAGGTCATTTGAGGCAACCAAGATAACTTTCTGCGCCATATCGCGCGCGATGGGCAGGCCGAAGCCGCCGCAGACAACGTCGCCCAGGAAATCCAGCAGGACATAGTCAAAGTCCCAATCATGGAAGCCCAGCTTTTCAAGCAATTCAAACCCGTGAATAATCCCGCGCCCACCACAGCCACGGCCCACTTCCGGTCCGCCAAGCTCCATCGCGAAAACACCGCCGCGCTTGAAGCAGACATCACCAATGGCAACCTCTTCGCCAGCAAGCTTTTTCTTTGCGGAAGTCTCGATAATTGTGGGGCAGGCTTTGCCGCCAAACAGCAGGCTGGTGGTGTCTGATTTCGGATCACAGCCAATCAGAAGCACGCGCTTGCCCATCTCGGCCATCATATGGCTGAGGTTGGCCAACGTGAAAGATTTGCCGATCCCGCCTTTGCCATAGATCGCGATGATCTGGGTCTTTGATGTGGGTTCGCCCTGCGGGACCTCCAGCGTGGGTTCCTCATGCGCTTCATCGCGCAGGCGCTGGTCGAAATCCTTCAGGTTCGGAATTTCATCTTTCATGCGGTTCCCCAGTTCAAAATCATTTTCAGGCAGGCCGGATCAGTGAACGCCGTTTCATAGGCGGTGCCTGCGGCTTCTGCGGGCTGTTGGTGTGTGATCAGATCGGCCAGCTCCAACGTGCCCGCCTCGACCAAGGCTTTGGTAGCGGTCATATCGTCCGCCGCCCATTCGGCGCTGATGCGGAAACGGGCTTCCTTCATAAAGGCAGGCGGAAATGCGAATTGCAGAGGCGCGGTATAGAACCCTGCCAAGACGATTTCACCGCCTTTGGCGATGCGGCCGATCCAGTCGTTCAGCAGATCGCCGCGACCTGATGCATCGTAGACAGATTTGTAATCTCGGCGCGCGTCGGCTTCGGGCGTTGTCACCTCATACCCGCTGGCACCACCCATGCGGATCGGATCAACTTCCCAAACGGTTGGCGCAGGCGCACCGGACGCAATGGTCAATCGCGCCAGAAGACGGCCCAACACACCGTGACCGATAATCAGGTCTGGCACAGCCTTGTTTGGTCCCGCCATCGCATGGCGCGCCGTCGCAGCCAAAGCCAGCAACGCACCCGCAGCACCGAGACCCCGATCAATACGGGTCACGCGAGATGCTTTGGTGACCAGCGTTTGCGCCGCCGCACCGAACAGACCGAAGGCACCTTCATAGCAACTCGCGCCGGGCACGAAGACATGCTCACCCACGCGGTAGCCACTGTCAGCACCCGCCTCGATCACTTCGCCAGCGGCTTCATATCCGGGGATCAAAGGGTATCCCATGCCGGGGAACGGGGGCATCTCACCGGTCCAAAACAGTTTTTCCGTACCTGTCGAGATGCCGGAATGCCTGATCGCGACCACAATATCATCCGCCGCAGGAGGTACGATTCCCACCTGATCAAGCGCGAGCTTTCCCGGCGCTGATAGAATGACGGCCTTTGTTTCCAACGCTTTTCTCCCCAGTGTACAGCTTTGGAACATTCCAAATCACAACACTCTGTCCTGTCCTAGTTTAGCCTTACAGATCAAAGTGTCAATTTATTTAGACATGCAAAGTGTCAACTTTTCCTTACACCGGTCACAATGGATGTGATAAATGCGCGGCGCGGCTTTGGCGTTTGCACGTCGGCAAAGCCCGCCTGCTTCAACAGGGCCGCAATCTCCACCTGAGACCGCGCGCGTCCGGTGCGCATCGCCATGCAATAAACGGCAAAATAGGCATCCCCGGCGCGTTGGGGGCTATCTCCGCCGGTCATCGGTTCCGACACCAGTATTCGGCCACCTTCTGGCAGCGCATCATGGACCGCTTTCAGCAAGGCGATGACGGTTGCATCGGCGTGGTCATAAAGAACGCGGATCAGGCTGATGATATCGGCGCCCTGCGGCAAAGGATCATCACGAAAAGAGCCGGAAACGATCGTGGCGCGGTCACGCAGACCCGCCGCGTCAAAGCGCTCTGCCGCAGCAGGGGCCACGGCGGGAAGATCAAACAGCGTCAGGTGCAGATGCGGATGCGCCACACCAACAGCGGCCAGAAATGCCCCCGTACCACCACCCACATCGAGGATGCGCTTACCTTCGGAGAACCCGAACATTGCAAGCGTATCTTCGGCAACAAGCGCCTGACTATCCGCCATCAGTCGGGAATAGACTGCCGTTGTTTGAGGATCAGTCGCACCGCCAGCGCCGAACACATAGGGCCAGAAATCCGCCAGTTCGGTCGCGACCTCACCGCGGAAAAAGGCAACAGGATCAGCCAGATCGCGGTAGAGTACATCATGGTGGTCAATCATCCCGCGCAAGCCAGGCACGCCCGCCAGAGCCGCACCCCGCGTCGTCAGCGCATAGCGCCCGGAACGACGGCGCCTCAGAAGGCCAATGGCGACAGACGCGGAAAGCAGAACCGCAAGCCGGTCTTTTGGAACCGCCAGTTCATAGGCCAAAGCCTCGGCGCTCATCTCGTTGGCCAACAAAAGCCCGGCCATATCAAACCGCACAAAGGCCTGCAAAATCTGGCTATGGCAAAATCCCGCGACCAGATCGAACATCGCCTCACCTTCGGTTCGTACGATACGACGGGTCAGGGGAAAGCGGGCTGCCCACTTTTGAAATCCACGCGATGCAACCAAACGGGTCAATCGCCCCGCAGGCCGCAACGCCCCACGCGGCAACGCAGGCTTTTGCAGGGGTGCATCAACGTCTTTCATTATTCGCCGGGGACGGTAGATCTGCCACGCGCGCCAGCAGGCACCAGTTTATCGGCATAAGCGCGCACCATCTGCGCGAGGGCCGCTTCGCCGGGACAGGCAGGAATAGAGGAAATTGCGCCGCCCAGAATGTCGTCGAAACGCTTTACAGCACCCGCAACACCGTAAGCGGCCACCGCATTGGGCCGACCGTGCAGATCATCCTGACCGGCCGGTTTGCCCAGCGTATCCTCATCGCACAGCGCATCGCGCAAATCATCCGCGACCTGAAACGCCTCGCCGATGCGCGCACCCAGTTCTTCCCAAGGTTCGGCCTCTTGCCCCGCAGCCACAGCCCCCATCTGCGTCGCGGCAATGAACAAGGCACCGGTTTTGGCCTGATGGTAAGCGGACAAATCAATGTTATCTTCGCTTTCCCAGCCCTGGCCTGCGCAAATGCCAAAGGGCATCCCCGTGCGGGTGCCCAGAATATCAATCAACCGCAGAGCGCGCGCTGGCATATCGCCCGCAGCACGGGCCAGCACCTGAAACCCCATGATGATCAGGCTGTCACCCGCAAGCACCGCCAAAGGTTCGGAATAGGCACGATGCAGCGCCGGTTTGCCGCGCCGCATATCGGCATCGTCAAAGCAAGGCAGATCATCATGCACAAGGCTCGCGCAATGGATCACCTCAAGGGCCACCGCCGCCGCATTGGTCAACTCAGGGCGATCATCGCCGCAGGCCATCGCCACAGAGGTCAGGATTGTCGGCCTGATCCGCGCACCGCCGGGGGTGACCGCATATTCGAGCGCCGCCGCCAGTTTCGCCGGCGCAACACCACCCTGGCCTGCCTTGATGGCCGCTGCCATGGTCGCGTCAATCCGTTCCGAGATTCTCATGGACGTCTCCTTTGCAATCTATAGTGTCTATTTTAGTTTACATATGTCAATGTAAATCAAACGTAACAAAAGACTCAGGGCCGGATGAAAGCGGATTCCCCCAAAATTGTTGTTGTTGGCGCTGGAATCGGCGGATTGGCCGCTGCACTGCGGCTGGCCCATCAGGGTTGCGATGTCACTGTGCTGGATATGCACAGCGCGCCGGGCGGCAAAATGCGCACGGTGGCATCAGATGCAGGGCCGGTCGATGCAGGCCCGACTGTCCTGACAATGCGGCCCGTGTTCGAGGAGTTGTTCGCCGATGTCGGCGAAACGCTCGGCGATCACCTCACGCTTGAACCGCTGACCACACTCGCGCGTCATTATTGGGATGACGGCGCAATGCTCGATCTTGACGCCGATCCTGCGCAAAGCCTTGCCAATGTCACCGCCTCCTTCGGCGCCAAAGCAGGACAGGAATTTGCGACTTTCTCGGCGCGCGCCAAACGCCTGTTTGATGCTTTTGATGCGCCGATGATGCGCACGCCCGAACCCGACCAATGGGCGATCACGAAAACCGTGCTGCGCCAGCCCGGCCTGATCCCCGCCATGGCCCCCCACCGCACCTTGGCCGGATTGCTGCGGACTTCTTTCAGCGATCCCCGCCTTGCACAGCTTTTCGGCCGCTACGCCACCTATGTTGGCGGCTCACCCGATGCCTCACCGGCTATTCTGGCACTGATCTGGCAGGCCGAGGCACAAGGCGTCTGGTCCGTGAAGGGCGGGATGCATCAACTGGCGCAAACCATTGCCGGACTGGCGCAAGCACGCGGTGCCACCTTCCACTATAACACGCCCGCCACGCGGATCACGCGGCAGAACGGGCGGATCAATGGTGTGCAAACAGCCACAGGGCACTTTCCCGCAGATATGGTGCTGTTCAACGGCGATCCGCGCGCACTGGAAACCGGTCTTCTTGGCGACGGCGCGAAAGACGCGGTGCAGACACAACACACAACACCCCGCAGCCTCTCGGCCTTTGTCCACGCCTTTGCCGCAGTCCCCGAAGGTGTCGCGCTCAAACATCACACTGTGTTTTTCGGGCACGATCCCAAAGCCGAATTCAAGGCGCTCGCCAAAGGCGAAATGCCGACCGACGCCACACTCTATCTTTGCGCACAGGATCACGGGGCAGTCGCACCCGACGCCCTGCAACGGTTCGAGATCATCATGAACGGCCCGCCTGTGCCACGCGACCCTGAAAAGGAAAAACCCCCATGTCAGACACAGATTTTCAAGCGTTTCCGCGACTTCGGCCTGACGTTCAGCCCGACGCCGGGACCAGAGGCACTCACGACACCGCAGGGGTTCGACGCGCTGTTTCCAGCGAGCCTCGGTTCCCTTTACGGGCGGAGCCCGCACGGCATGATGGCGGCCTTCAAACGCCCGACAGCACGCACACCGGTGCCGGGGCTGTACCTTTGCGGGGGCGGGGCGCACCCGGGGGCGGGGGTGCCAATGGCGACACTCTCCGGAGCGCACGCGGCCGCGGCGATCATGGCGGACCATGCTTCCACCTTGATGTCCCCCCAAACGGCTACGCGTGGTGGTACATTGACGGGATCAGCACGGACGGGACAAAAGCGGTCTCTGTCATAGGATTTATCGGCTCGGTGTTTTCACCGTGGTACGCATGGTCGGGGCGCCGCGACCCAGCCAATCACTGCTGCATCAACGTTGCAACCTACGGGCCGGGCGGGCGGTTCACCATGACGGACCGCGGGCGCGCAGCCCTGCACACAACACCCGACACCTTTCAGGTAGGGCCTTCGTCGATGCATTGGACCGGCCGCGATCTGGTGATCGACATCAATGAGATCAGCAGCCCGCCCCTGATCAGCCGCGTGCGGGGGCAAATCACGATCACGCCCCATGCGATCACCCACGTCGAACTCCCCCTGACACCGGACGGCGCGCATATCTGGCGGCCCTTCGCGCCCTCGTCGGACATCAAGGTTGAGCTGGAAGCAAAAGGCTGGCAGTGGTCAGGCCACGGCTATTTCGACAGCAATTTCGGCACGCGGTCGCTGGAAGAGGATTTCAGTTTCTGGACATGGGGCCGCTATCCCACCAAAGCAGGCGCGACTTGCATCTACGACGCCGTACGCCGCGATGGCTCGACGCTCGACACCGCGATTGCCTTTGACAGTGACGGGCGCGCGAAAATCGTCGATGCGCCACCTAGGACACGCTTCAAACGCTCTCTCTGGCAGGTCATGCGCGAAACCCGCGCTGATCCCGGCGTTGTTCCAAAACAAGTGCTGCCCATGCTGGACGCGCCATTCTATTCACGATCCGCGGTGCAAACGCAGCTGAACGGCGAAGTGGTGACCGGCGTGCATGAGGCGCTGGACCTGAACCGGTACCGTTCACCACTCATCAAACCCATGCTGGCCGTGAGGGTCCCACGGCGGGCGGGGTGGCGCAGTTGAATGGCGAATGGCAGCTTTGCAGATCCGGCTTCGCGCCACGGTTGCGCACTTTTGCGTTGAATGCTTGAAGCTATGCTGATTGTTTGACGCGGCTTTCATCCAAAATCGCTTCAAATTCATGTACATCAAGACCCGCTGCAAGAGCACGCAAGAACAGTGCTTGCTGGGTTTCAGGCGCAAGCCCGCTTTTGGGCGGATCACGGTCCAAGTTGGTCGGAAAAGAATAGCCTTCTGCAGCCGCAGCAATTGCAGCCTTTAAGTTTGAAACGCCCAATGTCCCATTCTGATGCGCGGCCATTGCATGAGGATAGAGCAATTTGCACATCTTAACGCGATCGACCGTTTCCATCGCACGTCCGAATGCAGACGAAACCTGCAACAAGTTGGCCATGCGGTGAACGTCGCTGCTCCTGTTCGCGCCGGCCGCATGGAAAAGCGCTGGGTTGAAGAATAGGGCGTCCCCTTTCGTCAACGGCAACTGAATGTGTCGCTCTTCAAACACCGCCCTGAAATCATCCCGTCGCCATGCGGCATAACCTGCACGGAAGAGTTGTGAGAATGGCAAAAGCTTTGTTGGGCCACTTTCAACAGGCATGTCACAATGTGCGACGGCACCTTGCAGCGTCAGAGCAGGCGAAAGGTCATGCACATGCGCGGGATATTCCGCGCTAGTTTCAGCCGTTTGAAAACCGAGGTGATAGTCTCTGTGGGCTTGCTGTGCCACACCACCGGGATGAACCAGATTGATCTGAGCTGTCATTTGATAATTCGGACCAAGCCATGCCTCGCACGCCGCAGCAATGGATGTATTGGCGAAATATCGCAAGAATACTTCCGGAGCCTCTTCGCACAGTTTCTGCAAGGAGTTCCATATCCTGTCATTGGACCCTGACGCGGCAAAATGATCACCTCCACTGCCGGTAGCAAGTTTCTCCGTCGCAATGATCCGTTCGTAGATCCCGGTGGCCTCGTCAAGGACCACGGTGTCCTCGTAGGCCCCCCGCAGAACCAGAACACCCGCGTCCGACAGAAGGACATGCGCCCATTCGGCCATAATCGCCCGGCGCCGCTCTTTGTTCTCAAGCGATGGACGCAATCTGGACATGTCATAAATGGGGACATTCTTTTGGATATCGTCCGCATTCGGAACAGTTGATGGGTTTGCAGTTTGATCAATAAGCGCGGTGAATGCGCTCAGATCACATGCCGCGCTGTCAAAATATCCTGTATCAGTTTCGATCTCGTGTTTCATAGAATATCTCCTTCTGTCGCGCTCATCTTGCAGCAAAGAAGCCTTGATCGGTTCCGAAAAAGACATCAGAAACACATCAAATGACACATCGGTTTCCGATTAAAGAAGTTGCCAGACAGTCGGGGCTCAGCACCGCGACAGTTGACCGTGCGCTCAACAGACGTGCAAATGTCAGTCCGCAAACCAAGGCACGCGTTGCGGCCGCCATTCTGGAGCTCGAAGGACAAGAGGCGCAACTGGCCGCCCGTGGGCGACGTCTGTTTTTCGATTTTGTGATAGAGGCACCAACGCGCTTTAGCCGTGAAGTGCAAAAAGCCGCCGAACAGGTCTTGCCACATATCGGGAGTGCCGTGTGCCGTCCAAGGTTCCAAGCGCAAGAGGTTATGGGCGAAGACGAGGTCACCACGGCTTTGTCGCGCATCGCCAAACGCGGGAGCCATGGTGTGTGCATCAAAGCGCGTGATCTGCCGGCAATTAGAGCGGCAGTCGATCAATTGACCGCATCAGGCATTCCGGTGGTCACGTTGGTCACTGACCTGACCAACACAAAGCGCATTGCCTATGTCGGAGTTGATAATCGAAGCGCAGGTCGCACCGCAGCCTATTTGATTGCGCAAACAGTCGGGGACAGCGCAGGAACAGTCCTCACCTCGAGAAGTAATGATCGTTTTTTGGGAGAGGAAGAGCGAGAAGAAGCGTTCAAGGCGGCCCTTTCCCGCCTGCGTCCAAACCTGCACATCATAGAAGCAAGTGGGGGCAGTGGCGTGCATTTTGAAACATCACGCATTGTAAGAAGGACTGTCGCAGGTCTGGACCAAATACGTGCCGTATATTCGATGGGCGGTGGCAACATGGCGATTTTGAATGCCCTCGAACAGAACAGGTCACTGCCCGATGTTTATGTGGCACACGATCTGGATAACGACAATCGACGGCTGATCGAAGATGGACGTCTCAGTTTTGTACTGCACCATGATCTTCGCGTTGATTTGCAAAACGTGTTCCACGCCTTCCTACATCATCACAAGCTCATGCCCGCTCCGCTTTGTACAACGATATCTCATATTCAGGTTGTTACTCCCGAGAATATTCCACCGTACAGCAAGCGCTTCTGAAATCGACAATTACGCAAAAGCAGCGGAAACCCACTTTGTCCCGCAACGCAGACACTCATCCACCCAAGGTCACGATCACGCCGCCCGCCGCCTCGGCATCTTCTGCGTCATGCGTCACCATCAGCACAGGCAGCGCGCGGGCGCGGGCACGGTCAAATACCATCTCGCGTACTTGGGCCCGCAGGGCGGCATCCAGCCGCGAAAACGGCTCGTCCAGCAGCAACGCGCAGGGTTCTGACAAGAGCATCCGCATCAATGCGACCCGCGCCTTCTGCCCGCCTGACAGCGTGGCGGGATCGCGGTCTGCAAAGCCACTCAGGCCGACCTCATCCAGAGCCTCTTCGATCTTTGCCTTGCGCGTTGCAGGGCAACCACCGGGTTGCAGGCCAAAGGCCAGATTGGCCCCAACCGACAAATGCGGAAACAGCAGATCATCCTGAAACAGGATCCCGACCCTGCGTTGATGCGGCGCCGCATGGGTGATGTTCTGGCCATCCAGCCAGACCTCGCCTGTCGCGGCAAAATCACTGGCCAAGGTGCCCGTGATAAAGGCCAGCAGGGTCGATTTGCCGACACCAGAGGGGCCCATGATCGTCAGCACCTCGCCCGGCGCGATTTCTTGCGCAACCGACAAGAGCGGCACACCGCCCTTGGTGATCTTCACGTCTTTCAGCACCAAACCCTTATCCATGCCGCAATCCCCTTCTGTTGCGCCAGATCAGCGCCGGCAGCAGCAGCGCAAGCGCAAATGGCACCAGCGCCGCCCCTGTCTGCATCAACCCATAAACCCCGATCGCCCGCCGGTCGCCCCCTGAGGCCAGCGCCACAGCCTCGGTTGTCAGGGTTGCCACGCGACCCCCGCCAATCAGCAAGGTCGGCAGATACTGCCCCACCGACACCGCCAGACCCACCGCCAATGCGGTCAGGATCGGACGTAAAAGCATCGGCAGGCGCACGCGCCACAGCACGCCGTCAGGACTGGCCCGCAAAGCTGCAGCAATCGTACCCATCCGCGTATCCCACGCACGAAACGGATCAGCGAGGGACAGGAAAACATAAGGCAGCACAAACACCAGATGCGCCAGCATCACCGGCAATCGCCCGACATCAGCCCCCATATTCAACATCAAGGTCTGCAACCCCGGCAGGAATGCCGTTTGGGGAATAAGCAGCGGCAGATACAACAACCAGACCGCCCGTTGGCTGAACGACAGACCATAGCGGTACTCGGCCTCAAGACATCCGATTGTCAGGATCAGCGCGACAAGGGCCACTGTACAGGCGATCAGGGCCGTTTCACCAAGAGCCTCTAACGTGCCCGGACCAAAGCGCATCCAGTTGCGCAGGGTCCAGCCATCAGGAAAGGCATCCGGAAACCCCCAGAACCCCGCAAAAGACCAGATCACCAAGACAACCAGTCCCAAAAGGACAGTCACCGCCGAAATCCCGCCCGCGACCAGCGCAGCCTGCGCCACAACCGGATCAAGCCGCCCGCGGCTGCCTTTGGCGATCCAGCGTCGCCCCAGAGAGGCCACGACGACTTCGCCAAGCCGCCAGAAGATCAACGCACCGACCACAAGGCCCAGCTGCAACAGCGCACCCGCCGCCGCCTCAAGCCGCATCGCCAGATCAGGATCAGACATCCATTTGACAATCTGCACCGATAAGGGCGGCGGCGTATTCGGGCCAAGGATCACGGCGACATCCACCACCGACATCGAATAGGCCAGAACCACGTAAACCGGCGGTCTGATCTGCGCATAGACACGTGGAAACACGGTCTTCAGCCAGCCTGTGACCCGCCCATAGCCCAGCGCCTGCGCAATCGTCGTGCTGCGTTGCGCATCGGCCTGCCCGAGGGCTGCCAGCGTAATCAAGAGCAAGAACGGCACTTCCTTGATAATCAGGCCCGCTGTCATCGTCAGGCCCCAGCTATCCTGCACAATCAGGATATCCGGCGGACGCTCCCAGCCTGTCAGGCCGGGCGATACCAGCCGCGACAACCACCCCGACGGCGCTATCAGAAAAGCCAGCCCAAAGGCGGCGGCCGCATGTGGCACCGACAACAGCGGCGAGAGCAACCGCTCAAGCGCGCGAAAGGGCCGCGTACCGGACCAGCCGGCGGTGACCAGAACCACAATTGCCAATGAAATGCCTGTCGCCAGCACCCCCGTCGAGAGCGATAGCATCACCGCCCTTGGCAGGCCCGCCCAGTCAAGCAGATCGCGAAACGGATCAAGTGACGGCCCTGCCAGTCCCGCCGCGGGCAAATGCCCGAAGGCCGGCAGCACCGTCCCCCACAGACCGGCCGCCACCGGCCCCAGCATGGCAAGCAAGGTCAGGATCGGCAGGACAGGAAGGAAACGACGGCGGTTCATATCTGGTGCGACGCAGTCCCGGACATGATCCGGGACCTCCCACTGCAACGGCGAGGCCCCGGATCATGTCCGGGGCTGCGTTCACTTACTTTCGACACGGGCTACTGCGAAACACCGTAGCGTGTGACCCAATCATCCGCGATCCGTGTAGCCCAGCTTGGGTGCGGTTCGTCCTGCACTGTGCCCAACTCGGCAGGTGTCAGTGTCGCAACACCCAGCTCAAGCGCGTCAAACAACGCGCGGTCATCTTCGGACAAAGCATCCATGTTCAACACGGTCCCATAGCCGAGGATCGCAGGATCCTGCGCGCGCGCCTGCGCCTCTGGCGACATCAGGAAATTGGCAACCACCATCGCACCGGCCTTGGACCCCGAATTGTAAGGCACCGCCACGAAAGACGCGTTCCCGATGGTACCTTTGTCCAACACGAAGGTCCGCACGCTCGGTGGCAGTTCGTTGTTCGCAATCGCCGTCGAAGCCGCACCGGGGCTGAAGGAAATCGACAAATCCAGCTCGCCGTCCGCGATCAGCGGGAACATGGCGGTTCCGGTCGGCGGATAGGCCTTGCCCTCACGCCACAGGTTCGGTGTCAGTTCGTCCATATAGGCCCAAAGTGGGGCCGTGATATCTTCATAGTTCTCGTCCGTGGCTGGTGCGGCCAACACAGACGGATCAGGCAGAATGTCGACCAGAACCTGCTTGAGGAATGTCGTACCAAGGAAATCAGGCGGCTGTGGATAGCTGAACCGCCCGGGGTTGGCTTGGGTCCATTCCAGCAGGGCCTGCATGGACCCCAGACGCTCTGGCATATCATCGGTATCATGCACAAAGACAACCTGCGCCATGGCCCATGGGCTCTCAAAGCCTTCTGTCGGTACAGTAAAATCGGTTTGCACGGTCTTGCCTTCGACATCGACCAAAGCCCAGTTCGGCAAGGCCTCTGCATAAGGGCCAAACAAGAGATCGGCCTCTTTCATCGCTGCAAAATTCGCACCGTTGATCCAGATCATGTCGATTGCGCCGTCATCATCCTCGCCCGCCTGCTTTTCGGACAGCACACGTGTGACCGCATCTGCGGTATCTGTCAGCTTCACATGCTCAAGCGTGACACCATACTCTTCCATCACGCGCTCACCGACCCACGCGATGAAGTCATTGGTTGTCGTGGATCCGCCCCATGCGTTCCAGAACACCGTTTGGCCTTCGGCCTCGGCGGTGACAGCGTCCCAATTGCTAACGTCGATATCTGCAAGCGCGGGAACCGGGGCCAGCAAAGCTGCCAGAATGGCAAGATGTTTCATAAGTTACGTCCTTCAGTCAGTATAGATTCGTTTGGCGGCGAGTATGCGCAGGATCGCCGTTGCGAAGCACAGGCTTCCAAAGAGCCACGCAAGTGGCGCGAAGAAAGTTTCAAAGAGGCAAAGCAGGAGGAAGAAGACAATCGTTTCCGTCCCTTCCAGAAGCCCGTTGGAATAGTAGAGCGTCTTCTGCCCCTGCAGATCGGTCTTGTGACCATGCTTTTCGGCAAGGATCGCGTAGCCCAGAAAGCTCGTCCCATTGAAATAGAAAGAAGCGAGAAGGAAAGCCCCGGCCGCCCCGTTTGCAGCGGGATCGTAAAGCACAAAGGCCATCGGAATGGCCCCGTAGAACAGGAAATCCGCTGCAATATCCAGATATCCGCCGAAATCCGTTTTCTGCGTTGCCCGCGCCACGGCACCATCAAGGCCATCGGCCAAACGGCTGGCCAAGAGCGGCACCAAAGCCCAACCAAACTGGCCCAAGGCGATCAAAAGCGCTGCAAACAACCCAAGCGCAAGCCCGACCAGTGTAACACCGTCCGCACTAAAACCACGCGCCGCCAACCCGCGACCCATCAGGTTCAACGGCGGGTCAATCAACTGACGTGCGTAACGGTCGAGCATCTGGCCTCCTCACAAGATGATTTGTTGTGACCGATGCAATCCGTTCGCGCAATCAGCCTGACAACAATGTGAAAGATCAGCAGAAGTCTGACACAAATGGACTAGCTGCTGGCGATCCGCGGGCGGCCGCTGGCCTCGACCCGTAGGGTGGCCTCGATAAACATGGCCCTGTTTTCAACTGTGATTTCAGAAATATCGCGGGACACGGAAAAGCGGATTTCCTCCACCCCTGACGCGCGCACCAATCCTTCGGCTTCGTCCCGCAGAGCCGCCTCAAGAACGCCCAGCGCTTCATCACGATCCGCAAAGATCTTCGGTCCGTCCGTCAGGTGCACAGCAAAAGACCCTTCACCCGCACTTGTGACGGTTCCTGTGGCCTGCATCCGCACCTGCCCCACAACTGCGCCAATGGCATTGGCCACACCGCCATGTTCAGGCAACACCATCCGCGTGCCAAGCCGGTCACCTACAGCGCCATAGTAGGCCGCAGCAGAGGCGCCGAGACCAATCACCGGCACACCCAAAGACAACTGCATCCGCACCACGCCACTGTGCCGGTCCAGCCCCGCCATGCTCAGCGGATGCTTGGCGAGCGCTGCCGGATCGGGCCATGCCAGATCATCCTCGGCAAAGGCCGCCTGCAACAGGCAATCCACCGTCTGCGCGGTCAGTTGATCTATAATCTGCTGTGCCAGCACCTGTCCGTTTTCGGCCACCCGCGTTCCCGCACCGGTGCGCCTGCGGGCAAAAAGCGCCAGCGCCTTTTCGGCAGCCTGCGCATCCCATGCGTCCACCATCCCCAGAACATGCGACGCATCAGAGGGCGTGACCCCGGCAAGAATAGCCAGACCACGCTCTACCAGCCGCCCCAATGCGGGGCTTTCCATCCGTGACTGCACCGCATGGCCAAGGCGCAAGGGCCCCTCGGCCAGACGCGCCGCCACAACCTGTTCGCGTTTATCCAAACCCGCTGGCATCTCCTGCCAGAGCGGGATCACAAACTGCCCGCCGTCCGCCGCCGGAATATCCTGCGCCAAGGCGCGATCCAGAACCGCATGGACCAAATCAGGATAGTGCTGCGCGGCCAAAGAGACCGGCATCAACCGGCGCGGCCCCAACCGCAGTCCGCCGTCCAGCCCCTCAACTACATGCACCTCGCTGTCACCACCAAGGCCCGTCGTGCGCATCGCAACCGCCTCGACCATCGTGCGGAACGGGCCAACACGCGCCCCCTGCGGGTCGATCTTTGGGCGGCCATCGCGCAGCAGGCAAACATCCGTTGTCGTACCGCCGATGTCGCTGACCAGAGCATCGGTTTCGCCTGTCAGCCAACTGGCACCGGCAATGGATGCGGCAGGCCCGCTCAGGATTGTCTCAATCGGTTTTTCGCGCGCCAGATCAGCAGAGACCAAAGCCCCGTCCCCGCGCACGACCATCAAGCGCGCCGTGATACCCACGGCGGTCAAATGCGCCTCGCAGGCTGTGATCAGACGGTCCAGCATCCCGATCAGGCGCGCGTTCAGAACAGCCGTCAACGCCCGTTTCGGCCCGCCAAGTGCCTGGCTCAGGTCATGCGAACAACTGACAGGTCGGCCTGTGGTATCGCGCAACACATCGCGCACGGCGATTTCATGGGCAGGGTTGCGCGTCGCGAAACTGGCAGCAACGGCAAACCCTGTAATGCCGTCCCCAAGATCAGCTATGGCCGCGTGCAATGTTGCAAGATCAAGCGGTGCCACCTCGCCGCCTGCATGGTTATGACCGCCCGCAAGCCGGATCACCGGATCGCCGCGCAGCGCCTCGGTCAAACCGGCGCGCGCAAGATCGGCGTCATCAAAACCGATAGCGATCAACGCGATCCGGCCGCCCTGACCCTCGACAAGCGCATTCGTCGCAAGGGTAGTGGAAAGCGATACCATCGCAATATCGGCGGGTTTGACCGCAGCCTGTGCAATTGCCGCATCAATGGCCGCTCCGACACCGACAGCCAGATCAGGCCGCGAGGTCAGCGCCTTGGCGGACCCAAGAACCCTGTCCTGTGCTTCAGCAATAATCACCGCATCGGTATATGTGCCGCCAGTGTCGACACCCAACAAATATGTCATGCAATCCCGCCTTACGTCTGGCGCACATCTAAACGACCGACGCGCGCCAAGCGCAACGCTATTTCACGCAGTTCTTCGCGAAAAACGACAGGATAAAGCGCAGTCTAGTCCTGCAACGCAAAAAGCAGCTGTTCGTCATTGCGCAGGGGGACAGGGAGCAACCACGCAACAGAAACCTCACCCGCCGCCAGTCCGGTCAGAAATTCGCTCACGTAAGTCTGACCCGCACAAAGCAGGACATGTGTCGCCCCCTGTTCTCTGGCAAGCTTCTCAAACGCTGTTTCTTCGAGATCGAACCCCAAGGCACCATTCATAAAGGCGTCAGGGCTGCGATGATAGGGCGCCGCCAGCGTGCTGTGATGTGTCACCCAAAGCAAAGGCGCACCCATGTTCGTGCTGTTCATGATTACCGCAGGCGGGATGTCATTCAATGCCAGCAGCGTTTCATAGTTGCGGCAGGTAGCTCCTTCTCTTTGCGTCACAGACCCTTGGAGAAAGGGCTGTAGAGGGTTCAATAGAATCTGCGGCGCAGCGATCCCGATCGCCACGATGAATATCAATGCGGCCGTGGCAAGACTGCGGGTTTGTAGATAGGCCTTTAGCAAGACGGCAAGGCAAATCCCTCCGATCGCTGGCACGACTGAAGCCACCAAAATGACCGTCCGCATCTGAAGAAAGATCAAACCGATCCCAAAAAACCCGAGCAGCAACAACTGCCCGAGAACCGCGTTTTGCGTTTGACCTGTCCCCGACCCACCGCGCCGTGACCACCACAGAACAGACCCTGAAACCAACGCGACAACAACAGGGATCATAAATGCCAGCGCCGCGAAAAGTTGCGTTTGCACATAGATCAGGAATGGTTTTGCCTCTGTAACACGCGTGGCAATCATCTCTTGCAGCTCTGGCGGCAAATCGCCGTAGGGTCCACGGATGCAAGGCCCCAGAAGTGGCCATGCAATCGCAAGGCCGATCCCCGTCAGAGCGAACGTCGCGCCAACCTGAAACACCGCACTCGGGAAACGGCCGCGCAAAGCCAAAGGCGCAAGTGCCGCGACAACGGCGACGGCGATGACGCTCAGCATCGGGGTGCCCAGCTGGTCACAGACAGGGCGTGTGCGCAAAGCAGGCGCAGTCAAGCCCAGCCAGAACAGCAGGCTGCCTGCGGCCAAAGCGAGGCAGAACGCCACAAGAAGCCGCTGCGTTTCGATGCGTTGATCAAATACGCAACGGCCAAAGACCAAAATACCCGCGCCAACAATAAACAGCAGGCTTTCAAGGCCCGTTGACAGAGCAAAAGCCGCAGCCAGCCCCCCGATGATGCCAGCCGCCACCGGACGATCCGGCCAGACCACCGCATAGACAAGGATCACCATCATCAGGATCTGGACGTTGTGGTGGTCCAGATTTCCGGCCCGCATATGCAGATCACCCAACAAGGGCCACAAGACCGTACACAGAACCGCAAAACATGCCGAGATTGGCCCGAAGATCCGCTTGGTCCCAAACCCCACGACAAGAAGTGTCAGGATCAGGATGACCGTCGGCCAAATTGCCGCGCCGACCAGTTCCGCCTTTTCCATTGGCATAAAATACGAAAACGGCACGATGAACGCGGCAATCCCCGCATCAATGTAGCGGGACCAATGGATCAACATCCCCTCGGGCGGCATCAGCCGGTATTGTGTCGTATCAAACCAGCTTTGCCCCGCCAGCCAGTCGCGCACCATGACCAATCGCATGATGTCGTCATTGCCCATGGAGATAAAGTTGTCCTCCATCCCGGCACCCTGAACGACGGCTTTGAAAACCACGATCAAGATCGCCCCGAGCAACACCACAAACAATGGCCTATGCTGGCAGAATCTGATCAGTGGGACGTCTTTCATCTGTATCAATCACTCAACAAGCCGCGTCACCGCAGAGTCTTTCACATTCTGGAGACAAAACAATGGGAATTATCTGCACGCAAAGCTCCATTCTGCATGCGACGGACAGCAGGATCAGGCGCGAAAAGCCAGGTGCCGCGCCCCGAAAAAGTTTAAAAGCGATCCGAAGAAAGAACCGAGCGCAAATCCCGCGAAGATGGTCAACGACGCAGTCCCGAACAGACCGATAACCGCAGAATAAATCAGATAGTTGGTCAGGCTCCCGACGATCTGAACCCCGAAGTACCGCCCGAACTGACCCTGCCTGCTGGCATCACGTGTCGCGCGAAATGTCCAATTGCGGTTCAAAGCCCATGTCACCACGACAGCAACAGGGAAAGACAGTGCGCGCGCCAGATATGGATTGAGATCAAACCCGATCAACAGCCACAACAACCCGCCATCGACGACGAAACCAACACCCCCAACTGCACCAAAGCGCAGCATCTGCGCGATAAGCTCGGAACGCATCGGTCCTAGCGCCGCGATGGTGCGGGCAAAGCCAGATAGGCCATCCGCTTCATTTCGCGGCGCCCCAGCGTGACCGTGTCAAGGATCAGACCGGTCACCAAAGACAACACGCCGATCACCATGATCGCCGAGGCCAAAATCGCCGTAGGAAACCGTGGCACGAGTCCTGTTTCCACAAACTCGACAACAACAGGCCCGCCAAGTACCAGCGAAAGCAGCCCCAACAGGACGCCAACGCCGCAGAAAAGCGCAAAGGGACGCTCCTCCTTCACCAGCAAGACAATCATTTTCAGAATGCGGAACCCGTCCCGGATCGTATTCAGTTTACTGTCAGAGCCCGGCAGCCGGTCTACGTACACCGTATCCACGTCTGCAATGGGCATGCGCAGTTCCAGCGCGTGAACGGTCAACTCGGTCTCAATCTCGAACCCGCGCGACAGCGCCGGAAAGCATTTGACAAAGCGGCGCGAAAACACGCGGTATCCGGTCAACATATCCTTGGTGCGCTTGCCAAAAATACCGGCGACAAGACCGGTCAGCATCCGGTTCCCGAAACGGTGGCCCGGCCGGTACGCCTCTTGAATTTCGGTCACACGACACCCGCTGACCATATCAAGCGTTTCATCCAGCAGCTTGTCGACAAGCGCGGGGGCCGCCTTGGCCTCATAGGTGTTGTCGCCGTCCACCATGACGTAAACATCGGCATCAATATCGGCAAACATCCGTCGCACGACGTTGCCCTTACCCTGCTGGGTTTCGACCCGCACAATGGCACCCGCCGCGCGGGCGGCTTCGGCGGTACCGTCGGTGGAATTATTGTCATAAACATAGATGTCGGCTGCGGGCAGCGCTGCGCGAAAATCGGCCACAACAGTGCCAATCGGCTTGGCCTCGTTATAGCACGGGATCAGAACCGCGACCTTCACATCTGACGTCAATTCCACGCTTCTGCGCTCCATCATCTTACGACCTTTGGCATATCAGGCGGGATGCAACATGGCGATACACTGCGGTTCTTTTGTGGCCGCACTGTGTAATTTCAAAATCACACCATTGTCTGTGCGCTCCGAAACACGAATACTCGGACTATGACACAGACCCAACACCACGATGACCTCGCGCGCGCCCTTACCGACAGACGCGATGACCTGATCGCACTGACCCAGGACCTGATCCGCATTCCCACGCTCAACCCGCCGGGACGCGACTATCGCGCGATCTGCGAATATCTGGACCGGCGCTTGCGGGGATCGGGGTTTGAAACGGAACTGATCCGCGCCCACGGCACTCCCGGCGATAGCGACAAATACCCCCGCTGGAACATCGTCGCACGGCGCGAGGGCGGTCAGCCCGGCGATTGCGTCCACTTCAACAGCCACACGGATGTGGTCGAGGTCGGCCATGGCTGGACCAAAGACCCCTTTGGCGGTGAACTGGTTGACGGCAAAATCTACGGGCGCGGGGCTTGCGATATGAAAGGCGGGCTTGCCGCGTCAATCATCGCCGCCGAGGCGTTCCTCGCAACCCACCCCACCTTCTCAGGTGCGATCGAGATTTCCGGCACAGCGGATGAAGAATCCGGCGGTTACGGTGGCGTCGCCTATCTGGCCGAAAAGGGCTATTTCGAGCCCGCCCGCGTGCAACATGTAATCATCCCCGAACCCCTGAACAAAGACCGCGTCTGCCTTGGCCATCGCGGCGGCTGGTGGGCGGAAATCGAAACATTCGGCGAAATCGCGCACGGGTCCATGCCCTTTCTGGGCGATTGCGCGGTGCGGCACATGGGGGCGGTGCTGACTGAGTTCGAAGACAAACTCTATCCCGCCATGGCCGCGCGGCACACCGACATGCCTGTCGTGCCTGAAGGCGCGCGGTCATCGACCATGAACATCAATTCGATCCACGGCGGGCAACCCGAACAGGATGACGACTATACCGGCCTGCCAGCCCATTGCGTGCCCGACAGTTGCCGCATCGTGATCGACCGCCGCTTTCTGGCCGAAGAAAACATCGACGACGTGCGCGGCGAGGTGAAGGCGCTACTTGAAGGACTGAAAGCCAGCCGTAACCGCTTTGACTATGATCTGCGCGAAATGAATGTGGTCCTGCCCAGCATGACCGACCGCGACGCCCCTGTCGTGCAAGTCATCGCCGCCGAGATCGAAAAAACCTTGGGCAAACCCGCCGAATTCGTAGCCTCACCCGGGACCTACGACCAAAAGCACATCGACCGGATCGGCAAACTGAAAAACTGCATCGCCTACGGGCCGGGGATATTGGAGCTGGCACATAAGCCCGATGAATACATCAGGGTGGACGACATGATGGACAGCGCACTGGTGATGGCGGGGGCGCTGGTCAAGATTTTGGCACCGTAGGGCGGGGCCCGCCCCGACATCACGTCACCCGCAAGCAGCACTTGAATTGCCCCCCCGTTTTGTAAACACTCGTCCCCAACAACAGGGGGAGCATCATGCACCATTTCAAAACACTCGCGGCATCCACCGCCATCGTTCTTTGCGCCTCGGGCGCGCTTGCCCAAGACAGCATTACCGTTGCCATCCAGCTGGAACCGCCGAACCTTGACCCCACAGGCGGGGCCGCGCAGGCGATTGATAGCGTGCTCTACGCCAATGTGTTCGAGGGCCTCACACGGTTTGACGCGGATGGCGCCATCATCCGTGGCCTTGCCCAAAGCTGGGATATCTCGGATGACGGTCTGGTCTATACCTTTAACCTTGCCGCTGGCGTCACCTTTCATGACGGCACCACAATGGACGCCGAGGATGTGAAATTCAGCCTTGATCGCGCCCGCGCCGAGGACAGCACCAATGCGCAAAAGGGCCTGTTCGCAGGCATCACCGATGTCACCGTGATTGATCCGCTGACCGTGCAGGTCACACTGGACCAACCCAACGGCAACTTCCTGTTCAACATGGCGTGGGGGGATGCGGTAATCGTAGCCCCTGAAAGCATCGAAAACATCGCTTCAAACCCCATCGGCACCGGCCCCTTCACCTTCACGGACTGGGTGCAGGGCGACCGGCTCGAGCTGACACGCAACCCTGATTACTGGGGTCCGGCCCCTGCGCTGGAAAGTGCAACCTTCCGCTTCATCTCGGACCCGACGGCCGCCTTTGCTGCGGTGATGGCTGAGGATGTGGACGCCTTTGTCGGTTTCCCTGCCCCTGAAAACCTGCCCCAGTTCGAGGCCGATCCGCGTTTTCAGGTCCTCGTCGGCAATACCGAGGGCGAAACGATCCTGTCGACCAACAACAAAATGCCGCCCTTCGACGATGTCCGCGTGCGCAAAGCATTGGCCCATGCCATCGATCGCCAAGCGATCATCGACGGTGCGATGTTCGGATATGGCACACCCATTGGCACGCATTTTGCCCCGCATAACCCCGACTACGTCGATCTGCTGGCCAATTCGCAATACGACCCCGAGCTTGCACGCAGTCTCTTGGCCGAGGCAGGCTTTGCGGACGGATTCACCACCACATTGAAACTGCCTCCCCCATCTTACGCCCGCCGCGGCGGCGAGATTATCGCCAGCCAGTTGCGTGCGGTCGGGATCGAGACGGAAATCACCAACCTTGAATGGGCCCAGTGGATCGAAGAGGTCTTTACCAACAAGGACTTTGGCCTGTCCATCGTCAGCCACACCGAGCCCATGGATATCGGCATCTACGCCAATCCTGATTACTATTTCCAATACGACAACCCCGAGTTCCAGGAGCTGATGGAAACGCTCAACGCCACCACAGACCCTGCGATGCGCAGCAACCTGCTGGCGCAGGCGCAAGCGATCATCTCGGAGGACTACGTGAACGGATATCTCTTTGAACTGGCCGTGGCGACCGTCGCCAAGGCAGGGCTGCAAGGGCTGTGGGTGAACCAGCCGACAGCGGCCGTTGACCTGACCGGCGTCAGCTGGAGCAACTAGGACAATGCCCCCCGTAAATATCTTGCGGGGGGCGTCCATGCAGGGCGTGGCATTTTGCCGACCCGATGCCGTACCTAGAACGCCATCGCATGACGCATGAGCCGATCATCAGAGCGGAGACACCGCAGGACCGGCAGGCGATCTATGATCTGACGCGCGATGCCTTTGCGCCCATGGCTTTCAGCGATGGCAGTGAACCCGACATAATCAACCAACTCCGCGCAGACGGTGAACTCACGCTGTCATTGGTGGCCGACGCGGACGGTATCATCGGCCATGTCGCCTTCTCTCCGGCGAAAATCAGTCAGGCGCAGGGGGCATGGTACGGGCTCGGCCCTATTTCGGTCCGCGCCGATAAGCAAAGGCAAGGGATCGGCACAAAGCTCGTGCACACCGGCTTGGAGATGTTACGCAACATGGGGGCGGCAGGCTGCGTTCTGACGGGCAACCCCGATGTGTATCAGCCGATGGGCTTTAAGAATGATCACGCACTGACCTACAGCGGCCTGAATCCAAGATTTATCTTGTACTACACATTTGACGGCAGCATCCCGAAAGGCGAAATCAACTTCGCCGAAGCTCTGGAAGAGGAGCACCCATGATCCGCTATGTGCTTGGGCGCCTCACCTCGCTGATTATCAGCCTGATTGTGGCATCCATCGTCATCTTTGCGGTGATCGAGGTAATCCCGGGTGATCCCGCAGCCTTTATGCTGGGCATCAACGCACGCCCCGATACGATTGCGGCCTTGCGCGCGGAAATGGGCCTCGACCAATCCGTGGTGGCGCGATATTTCGATTGGGTCACGGGGTTGCTGCGCGGTGATTTCGGGCAGTCCTGGACCTATAAAACCCCTGTCGCGGAGCTGATCGCGGACCGGATCTGGGTTTCACTTCCGCTGGCCATCTATGCGCTGGCGCTCTCGACCATCATTGCCTTTCCCGCAGGGATTTACGCGGCAAGCCGCCGTGGCGGTGCAGGCGATGTGACAATCATGGGGGCCACGCAACTGGGCGTGGCGATCCCGAATTTCTGGTTCGCGATGATCCTTGTGCTGATCTTTGCAATCAACCTGCGCTGGTTCTCGGCAGGCGGATTTCCCGGCTGGGACAACCCGTTGCAAGCGATCAAAGCTCTAACCCTGCCTGCCATTGCGCTCGCCCTGCCGCAAGCGGCAATCCTCGCGCGGGTCATGCGCTCGTCGCTCCTGGATATGCTGGGCGAGGATTTCATCCGGACCGCCCGCGCGAAGGGCCTTTCGGCCCGCCAAGCGCTTTGGAAACACGCCGTGCGCAATGCGCTGATCCCGGTGCTCACCATCATCGGTCTGCAATTCTCGTTCCTGCTCGCAGGGGGGATCATTATTGAACAGGTCTTCTTCCTGCCCGGTCTGGGCCGCCTGATTTTCCAGTCGATCAGCGCGCGCGACCTGATCGTGGTTGAAAGCGTGGTGATGCTTCTGGTCTTCACCGTCATCATGGTGAACTTCCTTGTCGATCTGGCCTATGCCGCCGTCGACCCGCGGCTGAGGACCAAATCATGAGCCGCAATCTGATCATCGGCGCGGCGCTGACGGTCCTGTTCATCGCACTGGCGGTGGTGTCCTTTGTCTGGACCCCCGCCGATATCGAAACACTGGATATCCCCAACAGATTGCAAACGCCCAGCGCCACCAACTGGCTCGGCACCGATCACTTCGGCCGCGATATCCTGTCGATGATCATGATGGGGGCGCGCACCTCGATTGCCGTTGCCCTACTCGCGGTGGGCATCGGTATGGCGCTCGGCATCCCTTTGGGATTACTCGCGGCGGCGCGACACGGATCATTCCTTGACGAGCTCATCATGCGCGGCAACGACCTTGTCTTTGCCTTCCCGTCGCTGGTCATCGCCATTCTGATTACCGCTGTTTTCGGCGCATCCGCCGTCAATGCCATTATCGCCATTGGTATCTTCAACATCCCCGTCTTTGCCCGCCTGACCCGCGGTGCCGCCCTGCCGCTCTGGGAGCGTGATTTCATCCTCGCTGCCCGCGTTTGTGGAAAATCCGCCACGCACATCTCGATTGAACATATCCTGCCCAACATCACCAATCTGATGATCGTCCAGGGCACGATCCAGTTCAGCCTTGGCATCCTGGCCGAGGCCGCGCTGTCCTACATCGGCCTTGGCGCACAACCACCGACTGCCAGCTGGGGCCGGATGCTGGCCGACGCGCAAACACTCGTCAGCATTGCCCCCCATGTGGCCCTTGTGCCGGGCTTTGCGATCTTGTTGATGGTGCTGGGCCTCAACCTGATGGGTGACGGGCTGCGCGACTGGCTTGATCCCCGCATCAGGGTGGCCCGCACATGAGCCTGCTTGCCATCAAAGACTTGTCGCTTTCCATCGGTGATACCGAAATCCTCCACAATATCGACCTGACCATCGCGGCCGGCGAAATCGTTGCGATCACCGGCGAAAGTGGTTCTGGCAAATCCATGACAGCCCTCGCCGTCATGGGCTTGTTGCCACGCGGATCGGTGGCCGAAGGCGCGATCATGTTGGACGGCACAGATATCCTGCAAACGTCTGAAACCGACCTGTGCAAGATGCGCGGCAACACCATGGGCATGGTGTTTCAGGAACCCATGACCGCACTCAACCCTGTGCAAACCATCGGCGCACAGGTCGCCGAAACAATCCTGATCCACGAAAAAACCACCAAGTCCGAAGCCCACAAACGCGCTGCCGCCATGCTGGAACGCGTGGGGCTGAAAGTGCCCCCCTCGCGCTACCCGCATGAACTCTCGGGCGGGCAGCGCCAGCGTGTCGTCATCGCCATGGCCATCGCCCTGCGTCCCAAACTGCTGATCGCGGATGAACCGACCACGGCACTTGATGTCACGACGCAGGCCCGCATCCTTGATCTGCTGCGCGATCTCGTCCGCGAATTCGACATGGGGCTGTTGCTGATCACCCATGATCTGGCAGTCGTGGCCGATGTTGCCGACAAGATCGCCGTCATGCAGAACGGGCGCATCGTGGAGTCCGGCGCAACCAGGCATCTCTTTGCCCACATGCAGCATCCCTACACCAAGGCGCTCTTCGCGGCCTCGGCCCATACCGTGTCACTTCCCGAAACGCCCCCTTCATCCCCGATCCTGCAAGTCAGGAACGTCGCCCGCGATTATCCGATGTCGCGCACCGCTCTGCTGGGTCCGCGCCCCATGTTCCGCGCCCTGCACGACATCAGCTTTCAGATCAACGCAGGCGAACGTGTCGGCCTTGTCGGCGAAAGCGGCTGCGGAAAATCGACACTAACAAGGGCGATTTTGGGGCTGGAAGATGTGCAAGAGGGCCAGATCACGCTTGACGGCGATCCTGTCTTCAGCGGCAAACGCCCCAACCTTGCGGTCCGGCGTAAGATGCAGGTCGTGTTTCAGGACCCCTACAGCAGCTTCAACCCCCGCCACCGCGTTGACCGTTTGATCACCGAACCCTTCCACCTTTTGCCACATCCGCCCACAGGACCGGCGCGCGCCGATGCCATTGCCAAAGCGCTCACTGACGTGGGCCTGTCACCCGCAGATGCAGGCAAGTACATCCACGAATTCTCGGGCGGCCAGCGCCAGCGCATCGCCATCGCCCGCGCGCTGATTATCGAACCTGAACTGATCATCTTCGACGAAGCGGTGTCCGCGCTTGATGTTTCGGTCCGCGCCCAGGTGCTCGACCTGATCGCGGACCTCTGCCGCAAGCGCCCCTTGGCCTATCTGTTCATCAGCCATGATCTGTCCGTTGTGCGCACAGTCACCGACCGTGTCATGGTCATGCAGGCGGGAAAAATCGTCGAACAGGGCGAAACAGAGACTGTTTTTGCACATCCGCAGCATCCCTACACCCGCACTTTGATCGCAGCAGCGCCGAAGCTGCCGGATATTGGGCAGACGGGATAAGAAAGAGATTGCAGCGCGGCTTGCGTCCATTACGCTGCCGGAAAATGAGGGGGATATCATGCGACTGGCTGGCAAGACGGCGATTGTAACAGGCGGCGGCTCCGGTTTCGGGGCAGGTATCGCGCGCAAATTCGCGGCCGAAGGGTGCCATGTCATCGTGGCTGACCTCAATATCGACGGTGCCCAGCACATCGCGGATGAAATCGGCGGGCGTGCGTTGACATGCGATGTCTCGGACGGTGCCTCGGTCAACTACATGGCAAAGTCGGTGCTGGGGGCGGGACCGCTGGACATCCTTGTGAACAACGCAGGCATCACCCATCTGCCCAGTGCGATGGAGGACGTGAGCGAGGAGGATTTTGACCGCGTTTTTGCCGTGAACATGAAATCGGTCTACCTGACCGCCCGCGCCTTTGTGCCCCACTTCAAGGAGCGCAAGCGCGGTGCAATCCTCAACGTGGCCTCGACCGCTGGGGTATCTCCCCGCCCGCGCCTGAACTGGTACAACGCATCCAAGGGCTGGATGATAACGGCGACAAAGACCATGGCCGTTGAACTGGCCCCTGACGGTATCCGCGTGAACGCGATCAACCCCGTCGCAGGCGAAACGCCCTTGCTGAAATCCTTCATGGGCGAGGACACGCCGGAAATCCGCGCGAAATTCCTCTCGACCATCCCGCTGGGCCGCTTTTCCACGCCCGAGGACATGGGCAACGCCGCCTGTTTTCTCTGCTCGGACGAGGCCAGCATGATCACCGGTGTCGCAATGGAGGTGGACGGTGGCCGCTGTATCTAAAGGACCCCGCAACCTGATCACCGATGTGGCGGGCCTGCGCGTGGGCAATGCACAGGACGACCATATCAAGACCGGCACCACGGTGCTGGTCTCCGACAAACCGTTCACCGCCAGCGTCCACGTCATGGGCGGCGCACCGGGGACCAAGGAAACCGATCTGCTGGCCCCCGACAAAACCGTGGAACAGGTTGATGCGCTGGTGCTCTCGGGCGGCTCGGCCTTCGGGCTTGATGCCTGTTCGGGTATCATGGACGGGCTGCGCGCGATGGGGCGGGGGTTCGCCATCGGTGACATCCGCATTCCCATCGTGCCCGGTGCGATTATCTTTGATCTGATCAACGGCGGCGCAAAGGACTGGGACGAAAACCCCTACCGCGCCTTGGGGCGAGAAGCGCTGCAAAGCGCGTCCGAGCAGTTCTCCCTTGGCACCATAGGCGCAGGCACAGGGGCTATGGCCGCCATGCAAAAGGGCGGGCTCGGCTCTGCCTCTCTGACGCTGGCTGATGGTACGACCGTGGGCGCATTGGTGGTGGTGAACGCGCTTGGCAGCGTCACAACAAAAGGCGACAGACATTTCTGGGCCGCCCCTTTCGAGATGGACGGCGAATTTGGCGGCGCTGGGCCGGATCCAAACGCAGGACATGTGACATCAGAGCCAAGCCGCAAGGAACAGGCGATGATGCAGCAGGCCACACAGGGAGCAAATACCACCATCGCGATCGTCGCCACAGATGCGCCTCTCAGCAAGGTCCAATGCCACAGGCTCGCGGTGACTGCCCATGACGGCATGGCTCGGGCGATTGTGCCATCCCACACACCGCTCGACGGTGATCTGGTCTTTGGCGTCTCGACGGGTGCAGGCACCCCTGTGGACCAGACCCGCTTCCGCGAGATCGCAGCCGCAGCGGCCACCTGTCTGGCCCGCGCCATCGCGCGCGGAGCCTATGAGGCGACAAGCGCGCCCGGCGACATCATCCCGACCTATCGCGAGATGAACGGCTAGGGCGCAAACGCGCCGTCATAATAATCAGGGATCGCACCACCCATGGCCACGATTGCTCCCAGTCTTCCGATCTCATCCGCGCATTTCGCCGCGGCCCCGTTCCCGGCGGTCAGGGCGATGATATGATCAGTCTGGGGGTAAATGAACGGGTTGCCGTTGGGCGAGAAGCTTGTCGCGCAGCTATCAAAATGAATAGAGCGATACTTCAGCCCTGGCATCAGCCCGATCAAGATCTCCGAGATCGCTGCACCCGCCACAGGATCACCGCCACTGCGGAACCACGCGATCATATCATCGACGCTGTGCAATTCGGTATCCACCGCATCGCCACCGATTTTGATATAGGTCTTGCCATCAGGATAAAGCACAGGCGGCAGGATATAGGGATCCTCTGACCGGCCCGGCGGGACGTAGATCACCGAAGGCATCCCTGACAGACGCGCAGCCTCCCCTTCATCCAGTTCGAAAAACGCGATGGTGCGGGCATAGACCCGCATCGGGATCGGATCGGGCAACAGCCCCTCGGCTTTGGAAAACGCACCACAGGCAACAATCACCTTTTCGGCGGTCAACACGGTACCGCCCGCGCAATGCACCTGCGCCGCGCCACCTGTTTCATCAATGCGAACCACCGTATCACGATGCAACATCGCACCCGCCTTGGTCGCTGCCGTGATTTCCGCCTTCACATGCAGACGCGGATTGATCCAACCTGCATCCGTCTCTTCATGCAGCGCAAGGATCCCTTCGGGAAAGGCAAACTCGGGGAACCGCGCAGCCAGTTCCGCCCCGCGCAACGGCGTGTGTGCGACACCATTCGCCTGCGCATGGCGTTGTGCGTTCAGAATATAGTCGCGCTCTGCGCCCACTTCGGTCCCCGCCACAATCGTACCCGCAGGCGTGTAGAACGGCTGCGTGCCCTTTGCGGCAATCTCGGGATATCGGGCAATCGCCTCTTGCGCGAAACGGGCCCAGTTCTTGCGGGTGTCGATCTTGCGCGTGATCCGTGCCTGATCATAGTGGCTTGCGAAAACCCCTGTATGCGTTGCCTTTTCCACCGGTTCATCCGGCCCCACAAGGGCCGTTTTCACGCCCATTTCCGCAAGATGACGCGCCGCCGCGCTGCCCATCAGCCCTGCACCAATAACAATCACATCATAGCTCTGGTCAGTCATGACAGCCCCCGTTTTCTGGCGATCATGGCAAGCGTTTGGGGAAAAGAAAATAGGCGTCTTTCAGGTCCTGCGCGGGCGCAGACCCATGGACCAGACCCTGCGCCGCGCAATCGCCCACGCAAGCGCAGCAAGCACCAGTGCTGACAGGGCGGTTTTGCTGATCATCTCCATCGTTCCGACAATCTGCAAGGCATGTACCACTGTGCCAAGGGCGGCCAAACTGACGGCAGCCGTATGCCCCCAGCGCCAAGCCCGTAGCGGCAAGCGCGGGCGCAAAACCGCCAACAGGCCCGCAGCGAAAACAGCCCACATCGCCAAAGCACCCCAGATCGCAAATGGCGCGGGCGAGCGGAACAGTAGAACATCAATCACATCAGGCGGGCTGGTGATCCAAAGACCCACAACATGGCCCGCGACAGCCAGCAGCAGCAGCGCACCTGTCGCGCGGTGCAGTTTGCGCGCGTTTGCCTGCGACAACCCCGGCAGTGCGCCTGCGATTAATAAGGGCTGCATCAATAGCAGCGCCATACCGACCACACCGGCAAGACCTGCAAAGATGTAAATCGGGTCCCGCCACTGCAAAAGCGGGCTGGATGCGGCAGCAATGACAGGGACACAGACGGCGGCCGCCAGAACGCCCCACATCAGCACCGCGCGCAGCACCCTAGGCAGGCTCCAACACGAAATCGACGTGAAGGGAGGTATCATTCGGACTGGCCATCACAGGACGCAGGAACACTGTCTTGAAATGCCCGCTGTCATAGGCCAGATGCCCATGCGCCTGACCAAACGCAGGCACGATCTGTGGCATGTTCATGCGAAACACACCATCCGCATCGGTCAGTGTAGCCCCGTGGCTATGGGCGTCACGCTCATGGCCTTCGGTTGTATGGGCCCATACCTGGATACGCTGCCCTTCCAGAGGAGCACCATCGCCAGCGCGCCGGACGGTGCCTGTCATCCAGAAACCACCCCCGCCAATGCGCTCTACAATCGGCGCATCAGGGCGATAGTTATTGGCCCCACCGCGCATGGTGGGTGTGGGCGCCAGACCAGCGGCAGCAGCAGGTGACAACAGCCCTGCCGCGGGGGTGACAAGCGCTGCGGCACCAAGTGCCATGGTATGGCGGCGTGTGATCAATCCTTTGGTCATCAATGATCTCCGATCAGCAAAACATAAGGAAGACATAGCACACGACGCGCACAATCCGAACGCGCCGCTTTGCCCCAAGCTTCAAGATAGTGTGAAAAGGCACCGTGCAACACAGGGGGTCTTTGTTGTAAATGGTGCACGCGAGATGCAGAGCAGCTTCAAGCCCAACGAGTGATGACACAGCGCGCGCTTGGTTAGCAGGTGCAAGGTTTGCGCAAGACAAGCGCCATGCAGCCGGATGTTTCGAATTGAATTTTTGACCCAAGGGAAGTACGACCACTTTACCAAGAGCCATAGGTCATATGACGCACGCCCTGAAATCGATCCAAGAAAATTGGCGTGGTGGAAAAGCATCGCTTCGGTTTTTATTGGGCACACCAGCAGCAATGGGCAGGATAGCGCTCGGAGCGCAAGTCGGCAGGCCAGCACGGACACCACTTGAAAGCCTGTTCGCAAAGTATCTAGAAGACTGTCGATTTGAAGTTATTGTCGAAGGAGAAATTCCTGCGGCAGGCACAGGCTGCATTCTTTCTCACAACGAGACATCGTTCGCGGACCTCGCAGCATATTTCGTTGCGATCTGGCCGCATGTGGATCGGCTCGCCGGTGCCGATGTATACCGGCATATCCCCTTCGCCCGTAAAGCCTGTGCGAAAATCGATATTGAATTGGTCGCGCGGGGCAACCGAAGGTCCACCGACCCCCTTGTCGACCGCATGGTGGCCGCGGCGAAGGCAGGCAAAAGAGTTGGTTGGGGAGGCGAAGGCAGGCTTTCGGGTCGAGACGGCGTCGGTCGTTTCAAGGTGGGCGGCAGCATCATTGCGATCAGGGCAAAAGCACCCGTCATTCCGGTGGTCATACATGGTGGCCATCATGCCATGCAGCTTGGAACCGTCCGGGCACGACCGAGCACGATACACGTCCGTTTCTGCAAGCCCGTTTCGACCGAACACTACGAAGAAGCCGACGCGCGGGACCTTGCCAATAAACTGCAACAGGTCGTTTCTGAAAACTACACCGCGCTTTCCGAGCGTCAGGCGGATGTAAGATAATCACTCTTTGGGTCTCACATTGCTTTTGCAGCGAACCGAGCGCATGCCCCAGCAGCTCTATTCCGCATTTGGCTCGCGGAAGCATCCCTCGCATAACGGCAGCGTCATCCTGTGTGGCTGACGTCCATCGCAGACGTCGCAATATGGCATCGCGCCAACAAGGCCAAGGGTTCCAAGCTGCACCATGTAAATCAAAGGCCCCGTGCAACGCACGGGGCCTTTCGTTATCGCAAGGTCCTTGATCAAGCCCGGGACAGCGTTGCACCTAGTTCAAAGCAGCATCCGTAATCACGCTTGTCCATGCGCCTTCCGGCTGCGCGGAGATCACCGGGTCAGAGCCACCCGCCAAGAGCGTATCAACGGTGCGCTGGAAATCCGCCGGATCAAGCGCGCCATTGGACCCTGCGGTCAGCTTGGCAATCTCGCCCATCATCCGGATCTGCGCAGCCTCGGACTGTGCACCGGTCTCGTCATTGTCCAGAACGATGCCAGCGGCCTCAACCGGGTTTTCTTCGGCCCATTTCCAGCCCTTCATCGAAGCGCGCACAAAACGCACCATCTTGTCGACAAAGACCGGATCTTCGAGGTTCTCTTCCAGCGCATAGATGCCATCTTCAAGCGTGGCGACCCCCTGGTCCTCATACATGAAGGTCACCAGCTCATCCTCGGACACACCCGCATCCAAAACCTGACCATATTCGTTATAGGTCATGGTCGAGATACAATCGGCCTCTCGGTTCAAGAGCGGATCAACGTTGAAACCCTGCCGCAGCACGGTCACACCCTCTTCACCACCATCGGTGGGAATGCCGGCCTGGCTCATCCAGCTCAGGAACGGGTATTCATTACCAAAGAACCACACGCCAATTGTCTTGCCGCGGAAATCCTCGACCGTTTCAATGCCGGTGTCTTTCCAGCATGTCAGCATCAGACCGGATGTCTTGAACGGCTGCGCGATATTGACAACAGGCAGACCGCGTTCGCGGGCCGCCAGCGCGGATGGCATCCAGTTCAGCATTACATCGGCACCACCGCCGGCCAGCACCTGTGGCGGCGCGATATCCGGACCACCGGGCAGAATCGTGACATTCAGCCCTTCTTCCTCATAGAAGCCCTGATCCAGCGCCACATAGTATCCCGCAAACTGTGCCTGCGTGACCCACTGCAACTGTAGTGTCACATCATTGGCGTGGGCATCCGCATGGGCCATGCCACCCAGTCCAGCGGCCATCGCCGCTGCCATCATCATCTTTTTCATTTTGACCTCCTAGTCAGTTGTTACACCCTCTTTGCGGGGCTCAATTCTTTATTTGCGTTGCGATGGGTGCCAAAAGGTCACCCGCCCCTCAATCCATGCCATCAATCCGTAAAAAGCACTTCCGGCCAATGCGGCAACGACAATCTCGGCCCAGACCATATCAAGCGCAAGACGCCCCACCGAAGTCGAGATGCGAAAACCCATGCCCACGGTGGGAGAGCCGAAAAATTCAGCAACAATCGCCCCGATCAGCGCCAGAGTCGTCGCAATTTTAAGCCCGTTGAAGATAAACGGCATCGCCGCAGGCAGGCGCAATTTGAACAGCGTCGGCCAATAGCCCGCGCCATAGGTGCGCATCAGATCGCGCTGCATCGCTGTCGTGTCGCGCAAACCGGCCACGGTGTTCACAAGGATCGGGAAGAACACCATCACCGCAACCACAGCCGCCTTGGACTGCCAGTCACTCCCCAGCCAACGGACGAAAATCGGTGCAATCCCCACAATCGGCAAGGCCGCCATAAAGCCACCCACCGGCAGAATGCCGCGCGTCAGAAAATCCGACCGGTCGGCAAGAATAGCCACACCAAAGGCCGCCAGCATCCCGATGAGATAACCGGTCATGGCCCCTTTGATGATCGTCTGGACAAAATCCGCCCAAAGCGTCGGAATTTCATTGGCAAACCGCTCGGCAATCATCGTGGGGGGCGGCAGGATAATCGGGCTGATCTCCAACAGGCGCACCAGAAGCTCCCACATGATCAGCAGTGTCAGACCGAAAATCGCAGGCACCAATAACCTGACCAGACGGGTATTTGCCGCGGCACTATTCGCCAACCGCGCGTTGACAAACCAGCCCGCCGCCCAGATCGCCAAAGCGCTGATAATCGCTGTCCCCGTCATACCGCCTGCATCCCCATCCGGCGCAGAGTCCAGCGTTCAACCAGGCTAAAAAACCCCACGAGGGCCGCCGCCGTCAGGGCCGCTGCAAAAAGGGCGGCCCATGTGACCAAAGGCTGGCCGTATTGATCGCCCACCAGCATCCGCGCACCGAAACCCGCACGCGCACCCGTCGGCAATTCGGCGACAATCGCGCCGACCAATGACGCCGAAATCCCGATCTTAAGCGAGGCAAAAAGATAGGGCACCGAGGCCGGCAACCGCAGCTTCCAGAACCCCTGTGCGGGGCTCGCATAATAGGTGCGCAGCAAATCAAGCTGCATACCGTCAGGGCTGCGCAGCCCCTTCACCATGCCCACGACGACAGGAAAGAAACTCAGATAGGCGCTGATCACCGCCTTCGGAAACAGTCCCTGAATGCCGATCGCGCCCATCATCACAATAATCATCGGCGCAAGGGCCAGAATAGGAATGGTCTGGCTGGCAATCGCCCAGGGCATCACGCTCATATCCATGGCGCGGTTATACACGATCCCCACCGCCAACACGATACCAAGGCCTGTCCCGATCACAAAACCCACCAGCGTGGCCGACAAGGTCACCCAGCCATGAAAGACCAGTGACCGCCGCGATGTGATGCTCTGCAAGGCAATCGTATTCCACATCTCCACCACAACCTGATGCGGCGAGGGCAAACGCGGCCGCTCCAGCGTATAGGTCATGCCGAACAATTGCGGGTTACGCAGTGCAAGCCCGACACCCGAAAGCTCTTGGCGCGCCACAGGCGTATCCGGCGTCACCGCAATATCCTGCCGCTGTGCCAGATCCGCCGTCAGATGCATATTCATCGGCACAACAGACACGATCCAGAACAAGAGGATCGCCCCTATAACGGTCAGAACCGGCAGAACAGACTTCACCTGCCCACCTCATCATCTTGCCAACAATACTCCCCCCGGAGGGTCCTACACATCGTCATGGCCTGCCCTCAGCCCGTCACGCACCCTGTGCGCAATCTCGATAAACTCGGGTGTATCGCGAATATCCAAAGGCCGCTCTTTGGGCAGCGGGCTTTCGATCACATCGGTAATCCGCCCTGGACGCGGCGACATGACCACAATCTTGGTCGACAGATACACCGCCTCGGGGATCGAGTGGGTCACAAAGCCAATGGTCTTTTCGGTGCGCGCCCACAGCTGCAACAACTGCTCGTTCAGGTGATCACGCACGATCTCATCCAGCGCACCAAAGGGTTCGTCCATCAACAGGATATCCGCATCAAAGGCCAAGGCCCGCGCAATCGAGGCACGTTGCTGCATCCCGCCGGACAACTGCCACGGAAATTTCTTCTCGAACCCCGCCAGATCAACAAGGTCCAGCACCCGCGCCACCCGTTCGGCCTGTTCCGCCTTGGAGAACCCCATGATCTCAAGCGGCAGCTTGATATTGCCGCCAATCGTACGCCAAGGATACAAGCCGGCCGCCTGAAACACATAGCCATAGGCCCGCGCCATCCGCGCCTCGTCCGGTGTCATGCCATTGACGGATATCTCCCCACCAGTGGGGGTTTCCAGCCCCGCAATGCAGCGAAGGAACGTCGTCTTGCCACAGCCAGAAGGACCGATAAACGACACGAAGTCCCCCTTGTTGATCTCAAGGTTCACGTCCTTGAGCGCATGCACAGGGCCATCATTGGTCTCAAACGTCAGGTTCAGACCTTCCGCTTTAATTGTCGTATTCAAAGCCACATTTCACCCCGCAGTCCCGGACCTGATCCGGGACCTCATCCACTCTACCTTAGACACCCGTCGCCGGAATACCGGTCCGCTCCACCGGTCGCGGCGCGGTCAGTTCCTTCCACTTCGACAGCGCCTTGTTCGTCGGCGTATTCGCCTCGCGTTTGACAAATTTGCCGTGGCCTTCCTGCGTGCGTACTTCGCCATCATGGATCGCGACATGGCCCCGCGTCAGGGTAAAGCGCGGCAGGCCCTTCACTTGCTTGCCCTCGAACACGTTGTAATCAATCGCTGATTGCTGCGCGCCGGCGGTAATCGTCTTGGACTTCTCTGGGTCCCAGACCACCAGATCGGCATCGGCCCCCACCAGAACGGCCCCCTTGCGCGGATAGCAATTCAGCACTTTCGCGATATTCGTCGAGGTCACGGCGACAAATTCGTTCATCGTCAGACGCCCCGTGCCAACGCCATGGGTCCAGAGCATCGGCATCCGGTCCTCAAGACCACCTGTACCATTCGGGATCTTCGTGAAATCGCCCACGCCATAGCGTTTCTGTTCTGTGGTGAAGGCGCAATGGTCCGTCGCAACAACGCTCAAAGAACCAGACTGCAGTCCAGCCCAGAGGCTATCCTGATGCTGCTTATTGCGGAAAGGGGGCGACATCACGCGGCGCGCGGCATGGTCCCAATCCTTGTTGAAATACTCAGATTCATCCAGCGTCAGATGCTGGATCAGCGGCTCGCCCCAGACGCGTTTGCCCTGCATACGGGCACGCCGGATCGCCTCATGCGCCTCTTCGCAGGACACATGCACGATATAAAGCGGCACGCCGGTCATATCGGCGATCATAATGGCACGGTTCGCGGCCTCGCCCTCGACCTGCGGCGGGCGGGAATAGGCATGCGCCTCGGGTCCGGTATTGCCTTCGGCCAGCAGTTTCGCGGACAGTTCCGCGACCACATCACCGTTCTCGGCATGGACCATCGCAATGGCCCCTAGCGAGGCGAGACGCGAGAAGGACGCGTACATTTCGTCATCATTGACCATCAGCGCGCCCTTGTAGGCCATGAAGTGCTTGAAGGTGTTGATGCCGCGGTCCTTGACCACGCTTTCCATCTCGTTGAACACCTGCTCGCCCCACCATGTCACAGCCATGTGGAAGGAATAGTCGCAGTTCGCGCGGCCCGACTTGTTGTCCCACATCTGAAGCGCATCATGCAGGCCCTGACCCGGCGCAGGCAGCGCAAAATCGACAACCATCGTCGTGCCACCAGAGAGTGCTGCACGCGTTCCGCTTTCGAAATCATCGGTGGAGTATGTGCCCATGAAAGGCATTTCCAAATGGGTATGCGGGTCAATGCCGCCAGGCATGACGTAGCATCCGGTCGCGTCGAGCTCTTCGTCGCCCTTCAGGTTCGGCCCGATCTCGATGATCCTGCCGCCGTCGATTAGAACGTCTGCCTTATAGGTCAGGTCAGCGGTGACGATAGTTCCGTTTTTGATGACTTTGGTCATTGGTCTCTCCCAAGTGCTACGCAGTCCCTGACTTGATCAGGGACCTCAGAGAAACGAGACCTCCATCATCAAATCGGACCACTTTGGATTCTGTGCGTTGATCAGCGCATCTTTCCAAGCGCGCCGCCAGCGTTTGAGTTTCTTTTCGCGGGCGATCGCTTCGTGCAGCGTTTCGTGCATTTCGAAATAGACCAGCTTGCGAATACGGTACCTGGATGTGTGGGTGCCGCCCATGCCTGACTTGTGCTCGGACATACGTTTGAGCAGGTCGCCGGTCACGCCAATGTAGATCGCCGTGTTCGACTGGCAGGCCGCGATGTAGGTGTAGAATGCCATGGCTCACTTTTGCGCACACACGGTTAACAAAAGACCAACGCAGTCCCGGACGTGATCCGGGACCTCTTGCCGCAACGTTGAGGTCCCGGATCACGTCCGGGACTGCGTGGTGATTTGTGGCAACCCTCACCCAACAATCTCCGCCGTTTCCACAACAGCATGAAACAGCACATCGGTCCCTGCCGCCGCCCATTCCGGTGAAATCTCTTCCGCCTCATTGTGGCTGAGCCCGTCAACACACGGGCACATCACCATCGCCGTCGGGTAGATATCATTGATCCAGCAGGCGTCATGCCCGGCACCCGACACGATATCCATATGGGAATACCCCAGCCGCTCGGCCGCATTGCGCACGGCTTTTACACAGCCCTCATCGAAAGCGGGCGGATCAAACTGGCCGACGATTTCGGCCTCAAAACTGACCCCGATCTCTTCGCAAATCTTTGGCGCACGTTCCATCAGCTCGTCTACCATCGCGTTCAGCTTATCCAGTAGATGCGTGCGCATATCGACGGTGAAAACCACTTTACCTGGAATGATGTTGCGCGAGTTCGGATAGACGTCGATATGTCCAATCGCGCCCACGGCATTGGGTTGGTTCTTCATCGCGATCTCGTGCACCAGCTCTGTGATCAGCGCCAAACCACGCCCCGCATTCTTGCGCATATGCATCGGCGTTGAACCGGTATGGCTCTCCTTGCCGGTCACAGTGCACTGGATCCAGCGCAGACCCTGACCGTGGGTGACGACACCGATATCCTTGCCTTCGGCCTCCAAAATCGGCCCTTGTTCAATATGAAGCTCGAAGAAGGCGTGCATCTTGCGGTCGCCAACTTTCTCGGGGCCTTTCCAGCCAATCCGCTCCAACTCGTCCCCGAACCGTTTGCCATCCGCATCCACACGGTCATTCGCCCAGTCCAGCGTATGTTTGCCCGCAAATACACCCGAGGCCAGCATGGCAGGGGCGTAACGGGTGCCTTCCTCATTGGTCCAGTTCGTCACGACAATCGGGTGTTTGGTCTTGATATCGAGGTCATTGAGCGTGCGGATCACCTCAAGGCCACCGAGCACACCCAACACACCATCGTATTTCCCGCCCGTGGGCTGGGTATCCAGATGCGAGCCCACATAAACCGGCAGCGCATCGGGATCCGTGCCCTCACGCCGCGCAAACATATTGCCGATCTCGTCAACACCCATGGTACAGCCCGCAGCCTCGCACCAGCTCTGGAAAAGGTGGCGGCCTTCACTGTCTTCATCGGTCAGGGTCTGGCGGTTGTTGCCTCCCGCGATACCGGGGCCGATCTTGGCCATTTCCATCAGGCTGTCCCACAGCCGTTCACCGTTGATACGCAGGTTCTCTCCGGGGGCTGGCATGGGGGCTCCTCTCTTCTGGTTTGACCAACTGGTCAAAATAACGCTAACAGAGAGGAAACATCAGTCAAGTTCTCTGCGCTAAATACTGGCAGATGCACCCATCACAGGCAAAATTGGGCAAATCCGGCCCGGCTTCGCCTGAATTTTGAGCAAAGGATCGGCATGACCAAAGCCCCCACCCGCATCCAGCAGCGCAATCGCGCGGCGATCCTCTCTGCCGGTCTCGATATTTTCTCGCAATACGGGTTTCGGGGGGCAACGCTGGATCAGATCGCCGATGCGGCGGGCCTGTCCAAACCGAACCTGCTTTACTATTTCCCTTCGAAAGAGGCCATTCACACGGCGCTTCTGGAACGCCTCCTCGAAACATGGCTCGACCCGTTGAAAGCCCTTGACGGATCCGGTGATCCGGTGGCCGAGATCATGGGCTATGCGCAGCGCAAACTGGCAATGAGCCGCGATTTTCCGCGCGAAAGCCGGCTGTTTGCGAATGAAATCCTGCAAGGCGCGCCCCATATCGAAGAGATCCTGAAGACCGATCTGAAAACGCTGGTCGATGAGAAGGCCGCCATCATCCAGGGCTGGGCAGATGCGGGAAAAATCGCGGCCATCGACCCGCATCATCTGATCTTTTCCATCTGGGCCTTTACCCAGCATTACGCAGACTTCGACGTGCAGGTGCGCGCTGTCTTGGGCGACAAAGCCCCACATGACGGGGCCTTGTCCTTTCTCGACACGCTGTATTCGAAACTCTTGCGTGTTTAAGAGAGTATTCACCAATGCGTGGGACGTTTTGGTATGCAGATTATCCATGCCTCAACCGTCCGCCACCCGAGCACGAACCCGAGTTGGTGCGCCCGTATCTTTGATGCCAAAGCTGCGCGATCAGGCGGTATTGTCAGACGCGCGGTGAAAGATGTGGATCGCGAGATCGGGCGCGTTGCATTCGTAAATGAAGTCAGCCGACGCGGTTATCATCTGATCGAATGTGGTGGGCAATTCATCGTTATCTGCAATGCGGGGAAAATGATCGTGCACACATGATTGCGAAAACCTTCGTACGAAGGTTTTCGCGCAGACCACAAAAATTTTTGTCAAAAATTCTTGTGCTTCACTCGGCCGCAACCGCCCCCGGATTATTCGGGTGCGTCGTCCAGTTGGCGTATTCCTTCTGCACCACTTTCCCTGTGCGCGGATCAACCTCTCCCGGCTGCATCGCTTCCATCGTGATGCAGTTTTCCACCGGGCAAACATCGACACAGAGGTTACAGGCCACACATTCCGCATCGATCACGCTGAACGTGCGGTCCGCAGACATGGCAATTGCCTGATGGCTGGTATCTTCACAGGCGGCATAGCAGCGCCCGCATTTGATGCAGTCATCCTGATTGATCTTGGCCTTGGCCACGTAGTTCAAGTTCAGATACTGCCAGTCGGTGACATTGGGTACTGCACGCCCAACGACCTCTTCAACTGACGTATAGCCCTTCTCATCCATCCACTGGGACAGCCCGCTGATCATCTCCTGCACGATCTTGAAACCATAGGTCATCGCAGCAGTGCAGACCTGCACATTGCCCGCGCCAAGGCTGATAAACTCCGCCGCATCGCGCCATGTCGTGATCCCGCCGATCCCGCTGATCGGCAGACCGCGTGTTTCGGGGTTGCGCGCGATCTCGGACACCATTGACATGGCAATCGGTTTCACCGCAGGGCCGCAATAGCCGCCATGCGATCCTTTGCCGTCAATCGACGGCTCCGGTGACATGGTGTCGAGGTTCACCGATGTGATCGAATTGATCGTATTGATCAGGCTCACTGCATCCGCCCCGCCACGCATGGCAGCCGCCGCAGGTTTGCGCACATCGGTGATATTGGGCGTCAGCTTCACGATCACAGGCTTGTCGTAATACTGCTTGCACCAGCGCGTGACCATTTCGATGTACTCGGGTACCTGCCCCACGGCCGCGCCCATACCCCGCTCGCTCATCCCGTGCGGGCAGCCAAAGTTCAGCTCGATACCATCTGCACCAGTGGCTGCCACGCGGGGGAGGATGTCTTTCCATGCCTGTTCTTCACAAGGCACCATGATCGACACGATCATTGCGCGGTCAGGATAATCAGCCTTCACGCGGGTGATTTCTTCAAGGTTCACTTCCAACGGGCGATCCGTGATCAACTCGATGTTGTTCAAGCCCAACAACCGCCGGTCGGCGCCGTAAATCGCGCCATAGCGCGGGCCGTTCACGTTCACCACGGGCGGGCCTTCGGCGCCAAGTGTTTTCCATACGACACCGCCCCAGCCTGCCTCGAATGCGCGGCGGACGTTGTATTCCTTGTCCGTCGGCGGGGCCGAGGCGAGCCAGAACGGATTGGGGCTTTTGATGCCCAGAAAGTTGGTTGTCAGATCAGCCATTTTAATTGCTCCCCATCAAGGTTGCATGAATATCCATCGCCGCATCGCGGCCTTCTGCAACAGCCGTGACCGTCAGGTCGTCGCCGCCGCTCGCACAGTCACCACCGGCCCAGACACCTGCCTGGCTGGTCCGGCCCGCACCTGTCACGGCAATCTTGCGCCCTGCCAGTGCCAGACCACCGTCGGTCGTCAGCGTCTGTCCGATCGCCTTGAACACCTGATCGGCGGGCAGGCGCACAGTCTCGCCCGTGCCTTTCAATCCGCTACCATCGTCGGTGGTGTATTCCAGTTCGATCTCGCGCACCGCACCGTTGCCATGGATCGCCACAGGCTGGGCGTTGAACATCAGCCGCACACCTTTTGATGCAGCCAGATCCTGTTCATAGGTGCTGGCGCTCATCGCCTCGCGCCCGCGCCTGTATGCAATCGTGACGTTCTGCGCGCCCAGCAGTTTTGATTGCACGGCGGCATCGACAGCGGTCATCCCGCCGCCGATCACCACCACATCGCGGCCGATAGGCAGGGCCGCCAAATCGCTGGCCTGCCGCAATTCCTTGATGAAATCGACAGCATTGCGGACACCGTCCTTGTCCTCGCCCGCACTGCCCAGCACATTCACACCGCCAAGACCCACACCAAGGAAAACTGCGTCATAGCTTTCGGTCAGGCCGCCAAGCGAAATACCTTCGCCCAAACGCACCCCCGTTTGTACAGTGATGCCGCCAATCCCCAAAAGCCAATCCACCTCGCGCGCGGCGAAATCATCGGTTGATTTATAGGCAGCAATCCCGAATTCGTTCAGGCCGCCTGCCTTGGCCTCGGCATCATAGATGGTCACATCATGGCCATGCATCGCCAAGCGGTGTGCACAGGCCAGACCCGCAGGCCCCGCGCCGACGACTGCCACCTTCTTGCCGGTTTCGGGCGCGCGATCGTAGGGGTGGCGCTGTTTCGCCATCAGCGTATCGGTGGCATGACGCTGCAGGCGCCCGATCTCGACCGGCTTGCCCTCGGCCATCTCGCGCACGCAGGCCTGTTCGCAAAGGTCCTCAGTCGGACAGACGCGGGCACACATGCCGCCCAGAATATTCTGGTCAAAGATGGTCTTGCCCGCAGCCTCGGGCGTGCCGGTGCTGATCTGGCGAATGAAGAGCGGGATATCGATATTGGTCGGGCAGGCCGTCACGCAGGGGGCGTCATGGCAGAAATAGCAACGATCCGCTGCAACCGCCGCCTCATGGGGCGTAAAGGGCGCATGTAGATCGCCAAAGTTCTCGCCGAGTATCTCGGCGGGCAGACGCGCTGCGGCAATTCCGGGGGTCATGGGGCTGGACATGGTGCAATCCTGATCTGGCTTCTCACCATCAGCCTGCCACAGTTTTATTTTTTATCAAATGGTAAATTTTTGGCAGTTTATGAAAACAGCCGAATACGCCTTTCGCACGGGCAGGATGCCTCCGGCGGAAGTTTGATTAGACATGGAAAATCATAAGGTTAGGTTAAAAGTGGAAAGGCGCGACCACGTTGCGTTTGCCAAGTGTCAGCGCGTCCGCCACATGCAGCATCGGTGACAAATCCACCTCGGATGCATTTGTTTTGACCAATTCCGCCATTCGGTCATAGAGCGCGGGATACTCACGATCCGCCCCCGCCGCGACCTCATTGCCATCAATCAACAGCCGCGCACCCCCATCATGGAGTGAGAGTGTGCCGGTGGTCGTCTCCACCGTGATATCCCAGCTTTGCGGGCCTTCCTGACGCCAGTCAAAATCACCCGTCACATTTTGTGTCCATTGCATATGCGCCGCAATCGGCGTGTCGCGGTTCTCGGGGAAAAACAGTTCAGCCGACCGCAAGTGGATCGGCATCGGCAGGATTTCCGTGATGATTGACAGCGCATTACTGCCCGGATCAAACACCCCCATCCCGCCGGGCGCAAAGACCCAGTCCTGCCCCGGATGCCAGCGCCGCACGTCCTCTTTCCAGCAGATATGCGCGCCGGTCACGGTTTTATCCGCAAGCCACGCCTTGGCGGGCGCCACGCCTTTCGCCATCCGGCTGTGCCATGTGGTATACAGCGAAACACCCGCCGCGCGCGCCATATCGGCCAGCGCATATACCTCGGCCAATGTCGCACCGGGGGGTTTTTCAAGCATCACATGACGGCCGGCGGCAATGGCCTTGGCCGCGTAATCATAGCGCGGCACGGGGGGCAGGCAGAGCGAAATCACAGGGATATCAGGCCGCTCGGAGAGCATCTGGTCGAAATCGGTGAAGGACTGTACGCCATCAACGGTGCCAGCCCGGCTGACCGTCGCGGCGAGTTCCCAATCGTCACTCCCACCTATCGCAGGCACGTGTTGATCGATTGCAATTTTGCCGATCCCGACCAGACAAATCGCCGTCATCAATGCGCCTCTTTGCCAACAGCGTTCCCGCGATGCCCGACGAGGAAGTCAAAATCGGCCCCCGTATCGGCCCCCATGACGCGATCATGGTAAAGCATCGCATAACCACTTTCAGGCCGCGGGTTCGCACCGGATTTTTCAGCGCTCCATGTCGCCAGACGCGCGGCCAGTTCCTCATCAGAAATATCCAGATGCAGACGCCGCCCCGCGACATCCAGTTCGATCATATCACCTGACTGCACCACCGCGAGCGGCCCACCGACAGCCGCCTCGGGCGAGGTATGCAGCACCACGGTACCAAAGGCCGTCCCTGACATGCGCGCATCGGAAATCCGGACCATATCGGTGATCCCTTTCTTCAGGATCTTCGGCGGCAGGCCCATGTTCCCCACCTCTGCCATCCCCGGATAGCCGCGCGGACCACAGTTTTTCAGAACCATGACGCAGGTCTCATCAATATCCAGATCATCGTCGTTGATACGCGCCTTATAGTCGTCGATGTCCTCGAACACGACAGCGCGCCCACGGTGCTGCATCAACTCCGGCGTTGCCGCAGAGGGTTTCAAGACCGCCCCACCCGGCGCCAGGTTGCCGCGCAATACCGCGATACCGCCCGATTGCGTGAGCGCCTTTTTCACCGGCAGGATGACATCCTCGTTCCAGTTCTTGACGTGTTTCACCTCGTTCCACATGGACCCGCCCGACACGGTCAGCGCGTCCTTGTGCAAGAGCCCCGCCTCGCCCAGCCGCTTGATCACGACAGGCAGGCCACCGGCATAGAAAAACTCTTCCATCAGGTATTTGCCCGAGGGCATCAGGTTCACAATCGTCGGCACATCGCGGCCCAGACGGTCCCAGTCATCAAGGGTCAGGTCAACGTCCTTCAGGCGCCCCGCCATCGCCAACAGGTGGATCACCGCATTGGTGGACCCGCCAATGGCGGCATTGGTGCGGATCGCATTCTCGAAGGCCTGCTTGGTCATCACATCGGACGGTTTCAGATCATCCTTCACCATCTGGACAATGCGCCGCCCCGTCAGATGCGCCATCACACGGCGGCGGCTGTCCACCGCAGGGATTGCCGCATTGCCGGACAGCGCCATGCCCAGCGCCTCGGCCATCGAGGCCATTGTGCTCGCCGTGCCCATCGTGTTGCACGACCCCGGCGAGCGGGACATCGACGCTTCTGCCTCGACGAATTCCTCTGCCGTCATTTCGCCCGCACGCACAGCTTCCGAGAATTTCCACAAATGCGTGCCAGACCCCACACGTTCGCCACGGAACATGCCGTTCAACATCGGACCACCCGACACAACGATGGCGGGCAGATCGACCGAGGCCGCCCCCATCAACAAGGCAGGCGTTGTCTTGTCGCAGCCCGCCAGCAGCACAACACCGTCCATCGACATGCCGCGGATCGCCTCTTCCACGTCCATTGCACAGAGGTTGCGATACATCATGGCAGTGGGGCGCAAGCTGCTCTCGGCAGGCGAGAACACGGGAAATTCCACAGGAAAACCACCCGCCTCGTAAATCCCGAACTTCACCTTCTCGGCCAGATCGCGCAAATGCGCGTTGCACGGCGTCAGCTCGGACCAAGTGTTGCAGATACCGACCACAGGACGTCCATCCAGCAAATCCGCAGGCAAGCCCTGATTCTTCATCCATGAGCGGTGATAGATCGCATCTTTCGACGATCCTCCGAACCATTCCTGAGACCGCAATTTGCGAGGCCACTTGGCGGGCTTGAATGTCATAATCAGACTTCCTTTAAGGCATGTGTTGGCGCATCATTAACGCGCCCCCCGATGAAATCCAAGGAGCGGTGATGAACAGCCATCCACAAAATATGACGCACTGGCAAGAGCGGGTCGATATGGCCGCGGCATTCCGCTGGACAGCACGGCTGAACATGCATGAGGGCGTGGCGAACCACTTCAGCCTTGCGATCAATGATGATGGCACGAGGTTCCTGATGAACCCCAACCAGATGCATTTCAGCCGGATCAAGGCCAGTGATCTGATCGTGGTTGACGCCAATGACCCCGACACGCTCACCGGCCCGAACGCACCTGACCCCACAGCATGGGGGCTGCACGGGGGCATCCACCGTCTGGTGCCCCACGCGCGCTGTGCGATGCATGTGCATTCCATCTTCGCCACGGTTCTGGCCTCGCTCAAGGACAGCCGCCTGCCCCCCATCGACCAGAACTGCTGCACCTTCTTCAACCGCTACGTCATCGACGACGGCTATGGCGGGCTGGCATTCGAAAGCGAAGGCGCGCGCTGTGCCGCTCTCTTTTCCGACCCCAAACAAAAGGTGATGATCATGGGCAACCACGGCGTGCTGGTGATCGGCGCGACCGTGGCGGAAACCTTCAACCGGATGTATTACTTCGAACGCGCCGCCGAAACCTATATCCGCGCCCTGCAAACCGGCCAGCCCCTCCGCATCCTGCCCGACGACATCGCCGAGAAAACAGCACAGGAACTCGAAGCCTACCCGGAACAGGACATCCGGCATCTCGCCGAACTCCGCGCCGTCCTCGACGCCGAACAGGCTGATTACGCGACCTAGTCCCGTTATTATTGGCCCCCTAAATATCCCCGCCGGAGGCATCCCGCCCTCTCATCCCACACAAACACTTGCCTCACCCCGCAGGTTCCGGCACCACAGGCACATGACCAAAACACTTCTTTCCTTCGGCCACGGCTATAGCGCCCGCGCCCTGTCCCGCATCCTTCTGCCACAAGACTGGCGCATCATCGGCACCACACGCTCCGAGGACAAAGCGCCCCGCCTGATGAACGAAGGGATCGAACCGCGCATCTGGCCGGGTGCCGATATGATCCCTGCGCTGGATGCCGCGACCCACCTGCTGATCTCGGCCGCCCCCGATGACGCGGGCGATCCTGTGCTGGCGGAACTGCACGATGAAATCGCAAAGCGCGCGGACCAATTCGCATGGGTCGGCTATCTATCCACCACAGGTGTCTACGGCGACCACCAGGGCGATTGGGTGGATGAGAACACCCCCCTCACCCCCGCCACCAAACGCGGCATCGCGCGGGTCGAGGCAGAGGCCGCATGGGCCGCCATCCACGGACTGCCGCTGCATATTTTCCGCCTTGCGGGCATCTACGGGCCCGGGCGCGGGCCATTCTCGAAGGTGCGCAACGGCACCGCACGCCGGATCATCAAAGAGGGGCAGGTCTTTAGCCGCACCCATGTCGCTGACATCGCCCGCGTGCTGGCCGCCTCGATCGCCAAACCGAACCCCGGTGCGGCCTATAACGTCTGCGACAATGATCCGGCCCCACCCGAAGATGTGATCGCCTATGCCGCCGAGTTGCTGGGGCTGCCCATCCCCGAAGCCGTCGCTTTCGAAGACGCCGACATGTCGCCCATGGCGCGCAGCTTTTACGCCGAAAGCAAAAAGGTGCGGAACGACCGGATCAAGGACGAACTCGGTGTCGCGCTGCTATACCCCGACTACAAGTCAGGGCTCAGAGCGTTGCTGGCACAGGAAATCGGCGCCTGATCGCCCAGGCAATCCCGGCGTAAAGCAGCAAGACGACAACGCCCGACGTGAAATAGGATGCATAGACAATCAGGCGCTCCGACAGTTCCAGATTGTTCAGGAACGGATAGGGCAAACCGCTCGTCACGCGCCCTGCGGGGCTGGTGTTGAGCGGTTGCAGCACCAGTTCCGCCCACAAAAGATAAACCCCCACCACAACGCAAAGCCACGCAAAACCCGCCCCCAAACGGCGATAGCTGCGGTGGATGAACAGACTGTCAAACACTTGCAAAGCAGGTCCAAGCCCGTGCAGGTAGAGTTCCAGATGCCACGCGGCCAATTCACCATCAGGCGTCACAGAGGCAGGATCGGCAAAATAAAGACGCCAGTAGAGCATCACGACCATCGTGTTGATGACCGCCGTCATGCAGACAAAGCCGTCCCAGCGGCGCGTGCTCCTGCCTTCCTCGATTGCCATCATACGGCTGAACACAAAGAACGAACAAAACAGCGCCCAGACAGTCAGGAACCGGAACGGCCCTCCGAACTGGTCCCAGCCCCCGAAAACCAGCATCCGGATGCAATAGCCTCCTGCCAGCAAAAACGCGGTCCAGCGAAAGATCAAACGGGGGTTTAACGACATTCTAGGCTCACTTTTTAGGCAAATCATGCGCAGGCGCGCCGATATGCGTCCAGTCTTACGTGGCGCAACATGATGCCCTTGCTCAACTGTTGCAAACATCCCATATCAGGGGCGCTTTAACCCGAGGACCCCGCATGACTCTCCGCCAGAAAACAGCCGATCTGCTTGCCACCGCATGGGTCCGGAACTTTATCGTGGCGGTGATCATCTTCAACGCGATCATTCTGGGGATGGAGACGTCGCAAACCCTTATGGACATGGCCGGTCCGCTGATCATCGCGCTGGACCGCATTTGTCTTGCGATCTTCGTGGCCGAGCTTGGCGCCAAACTCTTTGCCCAGCGCCTGCAATTCTTCCGCAGCGGCTGGAACATCTTTGATTTCATCATCGTTGGCGTGTCGCTGGTCCCGGGTAATGGCGGCCTTTCGGTCTTGCGCGCCCTGCGCATCCTGCGGGTCCTGCGCGTGATCTCGGTGGTGCCGTCGCTACGCCGCGTGGTCGAAGGGTTCGTCACAGCCCTGCCCGGCATGGGATCGGTATTCCTGCTGATGGGGATCGTATTCTACATCGCCGCCGTTATGGCCACCAAACTCTTCGGCGACGCTTTCCCCGAATGGTTCGGCACCCTGGGGCGCTCGGGTTATTCGCTGTTCCAGATCATGACGCTGGAAAGCTGGTCGATGGGCATCGTGCGCCCCGTGATGGAGGTTTACCCCTACGCATGGGCCTTCTTTGTGCCGTTCATCATGGTCACAACTTTCGCGGTGGTAAACCTGCTGGTCGGTCTGATCGTGAACTCGATGCAGGACGCCCACGCCGAAGAAGGCAACGCGGCAACAGATGCGTATCGGGATGAGGTATTGGCGAAGCTGGAGGCGATTGAAAAGCGGTTGGATGGAAACAACAAAGGCCGGTGAATGGCAGCTATGCGGACGAAGCGAACCTTGATACGAAAGCGTCCAATGCCCGCTTTATGCCTCCCACTCTTAGCTGGGTTCGGCTATAGCTAGGATGCTGTTCTTTCGAACGGAAAAGGGTGATCAAATGCTGGATGTTCGCAAAACCGTTTTTACAAAAGAAGTCATCGTTGCAGATGAACTGGGTGTATCCTGTGACCCCATCACCCGCGTCGCCGCAATGGCGGTTGTCCGAAATCCATTCGCCGGTAGCGATCAAAGAGACTTGTCCCCTTTGTTCGATGTTGGTGCAAGGCTCGGACATTCTCTCGCAGAAGAGCTAGTTAAGGTGCTGCATTCGTCGCCAGTTTGCTACGGAAAAGCAGCACTTGTGGGGGCTTCTGGCGCGATGGAACATGGTGCCGCCGTGTTGCACCCGACACTTGGCAAACCTGTGCGCTCAGCCGTTGGAGGCGGTAAGTCTCTGATGCCGTCCAATCACAAAGTTGGACCATTGGGAGGCTGTATCGACCTGCCGCTGGGCCACAAGGATGACCCTTGGTCGTTTAATCATATCGACACGATGACGCTTTGGGTGCCCGACGCACCAAGGACCGACGAAATCGTACTTTGCATCGGATTGTCAGACGGAACACGAGCGCATCCGAGAGTGGGAGCAGGCCCTAGCCCCTCTTGATCACACACACTCTTAAAGCGGCCATTGGACAAGAGCACAACATCGGTGACTAAGGGCTCAAAGCCGACCTTCAGCCCTAAGCCCGCTTCTCCAACGTCGCCACGCCCATCACCTCAAGCACCTTCGCTTCGATATGCTCGGCGTTCATCCCCGCTACATCGTACATCGCCTTGGGGCTGGCCTGATCAATGAACGTATCGGGCAGCACCATCGACCGGAACTTCAGGCCGTGATCGAACACGCCTTCATCCGCCAAGAGCTGGGCGACATGTGAGCCGAAACCACCCACGGCACCCTCTTCGACGGTAATCAGCGCCTCATGCCCGGCGGCCAGTTTCAGGATCAGATCACGGTCCAGCGGCTTGGCAAAACGCGCATCCGCCACGGTCGGTTTGATGCCCTTGGCCTGCAGGGCCTCGCAGGCTTTCGTCACTTCCTGCAAACGGGTCCCGAACGACAGGATCGCCACGCGGCTCCCCTCTTGAATCATCCGCCCCTTGCCGATTTCCAGCACTTGCGGGTTTTCAGGCATCTCGACACCCACGCCTTCACCGCGCGGGAAACGGAACGCAATCGGGCCTTCGTCATGCGCCGCTGCAGTCGCAACCATCCGCACCAACTCCGCTTCATCCGCCGCCGCCATCACGACAAAACCGGGCAGGTTGGCAAGGAACGCCACATCAAAAGACCCCGCATGTGTCGCCCCGTCAGCGCCCACCAGCCCTGCACGGTCGATGGCAAAACGCACCGGCAGACGCTGGATCGCCACATCATGGACAACCTGATCGTAACCGCGTTGCAGGAAGGTGGAATACAGCGCGCAAAACGGCCTCATGCCACCAGCGGCAAGACCGGCACTGAAGGTCACCGCATGCTGTTCTGCGATACCCACGTCAAAGCAACGGCTTGCATAGCGTTCCATGAACTTGTTCAGACCGGTGCCGTCCGGCATCGCGGCAGTGACGGCGCAGATCTTGGGATCACTCGCGGCATGTTTCAGCAGGCTTTCGGCAAAGACAGAGGTATAGGACGGCGCGTTGCTCGGCGCTTTCTTCTGCTCACCGGTGATCACATCAAACTTGGCCGTTGCATGGCCCTTGTCGCTCGCGCGCTCGGCAGGGGCATAGCCTTTGCCCTTTTTCGTGATCGCATGAATCAGGATCGGCCCGTCGGCGCGGGCCTTGACGGTGCGCAAGACCGACAAAAGCTGCTCCATGTCATGGCCGTCAATCGGACCGAGGTACGAGAACCCCAACTCCTCAAAGAGCGTCCCGCCTACGGTCATATGCTTGAGCACATCCTTGGCGCGCTTGGCCCCTTCGCGGAAGGGTTCGGGCAGCAGGGATATCGCGCCTTTGGCGGCGGCCTTGAATTCCTGAAACGGCTCGCCCGCATAAAGGCGCGACAGATAGGACGACATCGCGCCTGTGGGGGGCGCAATCGACATTTCATTGTCATTCAGGATCACGATCAGGCGCTTGCCCAGATGGCCTGCATTATTCATCGCCTCATAGGCCATGCCCGCCGACATCGCGCCATCACCGATGATCGCAATCGCGTCGCCACCTTCACCGCCCAGATCACGGGCGACGGCAAAGCCGAGGGCCGCAGAAATCGAGGTGCTGGAATGGGCGGCACCAAAAGGATCATAGGGGCTTTCGGAGCGTTTGGTAAAACCGCTCAGGCCACCCTCCGTCCGTAGGGTGCGGATGCGGTCGCGCCGGCCCGTCAGAATCTTGTGCGGATAACACTGGTGCGACACGTCCCAGATAATCTTGTCTTTGGGCGCATCGAAAACCGCATGCAGGGCCACGGTCATTTCAACCACACCCAGACCAGCCCCCAAATGCCCGCCTGTCACAGACACCGCCGAGATCGTCTCGGCGCGCAATTCATCGGCCAACTGGCGCAATTCGGCGTCAGACATGCCCTTCATATCGGCAGGTGTATGGACACGGTCCAGAACGGGCGTGTGGGGTTGGTCAGACATGGCGACCCTTCTTAATGTGTGCGGGCAATCACAAATTGCGCGGCTTCTTTCAACGTATCGGCATCTTCGCCGTACGGAGATAGCGCATCACAGGCTTCTTCCACCAGTGCTGCCGCGCGGCTTTTCGCCCCATCAAGCCCCAAAAGAGACACAAAAGTCGCCTTTCCGGCAACAGCGTCCTTGCCGACAGCCTTGCCAACAGTGTCTGCATCGCCAGTCGCATCCAGAACATCGTCGACAATCTGGAACGCCAGACCCAGATAGGCACCATAGATCGACAAAGGCTCACGCTCGGCCTCGGCCATCCGCGGCCCAACGAGGGCAGACCACGAAATCAGCGCGCCGGTCTTGGCGGCCTGCAAGTCCATGATCTGCTGCAAATCAAGCGGCATTTTGGCTGTTTCTGCGGCAATATCCGCAGCCTGCCCGCCAACCATACCCCGAATACCCGCAGCATTGGTCAGGGACATCAAGAGGTTCAGCTTGGCACGGGGGGCACATTCGGTCTGCAACAACAGCTCAAACGCAAGTGCCTGCAATCCATCACCTGCCAAAACGGCCGTCGCTTCGTCCCACTTCTTGTGAACAGTCGGCTGACCACGGCGCAGATCATCGTCATCCATGCAGGGCAGATCGTCATGCACGAGGGAATAGGCGTGAATACACTCGATCGCTGCGGCAGCACCGGCTGCAGCAACCGGATTGATCCCCAGCATACGGGTGGTTTCCAAAACCAGAAACGCGCGGAACGCCTTGCCACCGGAAGAAGCATAGATCATCGCATCGGCGACATTGCCTTCCAGCCCCGTCAGGGCGAACCCGATCCGTGCCTGCGAAACCTTCGCGGCATGGGCCAGCATCTCTTCGAAAGGTTTGCGCTTCAGCGCGGCGATTTGATATTTTTCAAGAGGATTAGCCATCGAGCGGTGCCGTGCCGACAGGTGAACCACCTTCGCCCAATGTGATCTTCGCGACCTTTTCTTCAGCCTCTTTCAATTTGGCTTCGCAGCGCGCTTTCAGGGCCGCACCACGTTCATAAAGGGCGATGCTTTCATCCAGAGCAACGTCGCCACGCTCCAGCTGGCCAACAACCTTTTCCAATTCTTTGATTGCGTCCTCAAAGCTCATGTTTTCAACGTCGCTCATCGACCTCTTTCCTCCAAAACCTTTACATGGGCAGCCGCAGACGCCCCCAGTGCTGTCAGGTCATATCCACCTTCAAGGCTTGATACCACCCGCCCCTCACAATGGGTACTTGCTACATCACACAAACGTTCTGTCACCCAACCAAAGTCTTCTGTCGTCAGGTTCATCCCCGCCAAGGGATCACTCATATGTGCATCGAAACCAGCCGAAATTATGACGAGTTGTGGAGAGAATGCGTCAATCCGTGGCAGAACAAGGCGCTCCATCACATCACGAAACGCCTTTGATCCGGTGCCCTCGGGCAAAGGCACGTTCAGGACATTATCGACACCCACCTCATGCGCCGCACCGGTGCCGGGGTAAAGCGGCGACTGATGGGTCGAACAGAACAGAATGCGCGGATCATCCTCGACCAGATCCTGCGTGCCGTTGCCGTGGTGCACATCAAAATCCACAATCGCGACCCGGTCCAGCCCGTGATAATCAAGCGCGTGCTTGGCCCCGATCACGACATTGCCAAAAAAGCAAAACCCCATCGCCGTTTCACGTTCCGCATGATGGCCCGGCGGGCGGACAGCAACAAAGGCATTGTTCGCCTCACCGCCCAGCACCATATCCACGGCGCGCACAACACCCCCTGCAGCACGCAAGGCAGCAGTCAGCGTGCCCGGCGACATATGGGTATCGGCATCCAGTGACCGCCATCCTTCTGTTGGAGCAGCCGCGCGGATCGCATCTATATGGCTCTCCGGATGGGCGCGCAGAAGATCGTCATCGGCAACCAAGGGGGCCTGCACGCGGGTCAGGGGCATACCCTCAAGGGCATTCAAGACCGCCGCCAACCGCGCCACCTGTTCAGGATGGCCCGGGGGTGTAACGTGGTTCGCGCAATCGGGGTGTGAGATCAAAGCTGTTGTCATGGGCGCATGAAAACGCAATTCAGACAGGAAGCACAACCACCCTTTGACGTTTTACAGATGCAAAATGCGCGCTGGGCAAATGCAGGACAGTTGCCCTTTACTCCGGCGCCAGCATATACCCCGCGCCACGCACCGTTTGCAGATAGCGGGGCTGTTTGGGGTCCACCTCGATCTTGCGGCGCAGGCGCGTGATCTGCACATCCACCGCGCGTTCCTGTGTCTGGCCACCCGACCGGCTCAGTTCCTCGACCAGCTTTGAGCGTGTGACCGCCTGACCGGGACAACCCGAGAAAATACGCATCAACTGGCTTTCTGTCGCTGTCAGCCGGACCAGTTCGTCACCATGCCACATCTCGCCGCGTCCGATATCATAGCGGATCGGCCCCATGTTCAGGACCTTGGGCAAAACCACGCTGGGTTCGGCGGCGGGCACACGGCGCAAAATCGCATTGATCCGCAGCAGCAGTTCTTTGGGCTCAAACGGCTTTGGCAGATAATCGTCCGCGCCCGCCTCGAGCCCCGTAATCCGGTCATCGGTGCCACCCTTGGCGGTCAAAAGCATGATTGGTGTTGTGATGGTCTGGCGCAGATCGCGACAGAGCGACATGCCATCCTCGCCCGGCATCATCACGTCCAGAACGATCATATCAAATTCCAGCCCCGCCAGAAGACGCCGCGCATGGGCGGCGTCGCGGGCGGTGCTGACCAGAAAACCCGAGCGCATCAGGAACTTTTGCAAAAGTCCGCGGATGCGTTCATCGTCATCGACAATCAACAGGTGGGCATCGTCATTGCTCATTCCGGTTTATCCTTCATCGCCTCATAATGGTGGCGCGTCTCTTCATCCATCATGGCCTCCAAAACCTGCCGAAAACCGGCAACCGCCGCCGGACCTGCCGCACGATAGGCAGCCCGCATCCGGTCACGCTGGGCATCGGATAATTCCCGCTCGAGCGCTTCACCCGCTGCAGTCAGGTGCAAATGGCGCTCGCGCTTGTCCCGCTGTCCAACAGTGCTCGCTACCAAACCGTCTTCGATCAAACTGCGCAAGACACGATTGAGCGATTGCTTTGTAACGCCAAGAATGGACAAAAGGTTATTGACCGTCGTGCCCGGGCTGCGGTGGATGAAGTGGATCGCACGGTGATGGGCACGCCCGTATGATTTCTGCGCAAGAATACGGTCAGGATCGGCGGTAAAGCCGCGATAGGCAAAAAACATCGCCTCGATCCCTTTGCGCAACTGCTCGTCCGTCAGGAACAGCAGGCTTTGTCCCATTTGCGGCGGCAACCCGTCATTCATGCGCGTCCTCCCTTGGTCTTGACGCTACAATACGTCAGCTTTGTTGACATTCCAAGAATCAACTGCTAGCGAAACGCAGAAACTACGCAACATTATGTCCGAAACGGACCTATTGGCGTAACAAATGCAAAACGGGATGGAGATTACGATGGCCGGTGCATATGACGACAGAGACGGTAAAATCTGGATGGACGGCCAGTTGGTCGAATGGCGCGATGCCAAAGTCCACATCCTGACCCACGCCATGCACTACGCCTCATCCGTGTTCGAGGGGGAGCGCTGCTATTCCGGCAAGATCTTCAAATCACGCGAACACAGCGAGCGTCTGATCAAATCCGGCCAGTTGATCGATTTCCAAATCCCCTACACCGTCGATGAAATCGAAGCGGCAAAACAAGCCGCCCTGGACGCCAACGGCCTCAAAGACGCCTATGTCCGCCCCGTTGCATGGCGCGGGTCGGGCGAAGACATGGGTGTCGCGGCGGCCCGCAACCCTGTCCACCTTGCCGTGGCGGTCTGGGAATGGGGCAACTACTATGGCGACGCCAAGATGAAGGGCGCCAAGCTCGATATCGCGAAATGGAAACGCCCCAGCCCTGAAACAGCCCCATCGCAGGCAAAAGCGGCGGGTCTTTATATGATCGCCACCATGTCCAAACATGCAGCCGAGGCCAAAGGCTGTTCCGACGCCATGATGTTCGATTATCGCGGCTACGTGGCCGAAGCGACAGGTGCCAACATCTTCTTTGTCAAAGACGGTGAGGTGCACACACCTGTTGCCGATGCATTCCTCAACGGCATCACCCGCCAGACAGTGATCGGCATGTTGCGCGACAAGGGCCTGACCGTGAATGAACGGATCATCATGCCCGAAGAACTCGAAGGGTTCGAACAGTGCTGGCTCACAGGCACCGCCGCCGAAGTGACCCCCGTTGGACAAATCGGCGACTATAACTTTGAGGTAGGTGCCATCACACGCGAGATTTCAGCCGACTACGAGAAACTGGTCCGCGCATAACGGATCCCATACGGCAATCGGAAGGGGCGCTCGGGCGCCCCTTTTTCGTCGGCTAGGGCCGCATACCGCGCGCAAACCGCACAAAGAAACTGGTGCGGCTGTCAAGCGTCCGCTGCCGTTTGCGGCGCTGAAGGTCCAGTGTCGCTTTGCGCGGCCCTTCGTGGCGTTCGATTGCAATAGCCCGGACCATACGTGCAGGCGTCACTGCTTTTGGTCTGTCGATTACATGTTTTGTCATGTCATCCTCCGCTTTGTCTGATCAGTATACCACAAGACGACCGATTCTGCCCAATCCTGACAAATGCCGCATTGTAGGCGTTTTGTATATTATGGCAGCAAAACAGGCCGCGGCGCCGAAAACAGTCCTCAAAACAGCAACAATAAATCCGCCAACGAACGCGGAAAGGCCAAAGTTCCGGCAGGATTCAATGGGAAATTAGCTTTGTTTAATGAGTTGGATTCGTCATGTATTCTCCCGATACGACTACGACCAAGCAAGTTGCCGAGAAACCAAGGCTCTCTGAAAACGAGCGCGCGGTGCGACAATTGCTCAAGTCATCACCCCAGGACCTCTGGCTGGACACGCTGCGCCGCACGCGCGGAACAGAGCATTGCGCGCTTGTCCACTGGATGTTGTGCCAGCCTGAATGCGATTTTGCTGTGGCGGTGCACGCCTTCTATCGCTGCAATCCGACGGAGCATCTCGACAATCCCCGCCCATTGCCCGCACGCCCGGGACCCTGTGAGATATTCGCGCTGATCCTGCGGAACTGGGAAACAGGATCCTACAGGACACATCGCCTGAAGGTCGAAGCAGTGGATGCCGATCCGCGTATCGTGTCGCGGGTCAGGCAGAAGATGATGGTCTACCCCGACGGGACGCTGCCCTTCACGATCCCGCCGGCATTTATTGAGCCGACGGGCGGATCACCTGTCAAAGTGCCGACACACCTGCAACCCAACGAGATCAGGGACATCTGGTCACTGTTTTCCGATCTGGGCCTCAAGGTGCACAAATCCCCACCGGGGTTTGCCCGAAAAATCGCGCAGGTGCGTCTGCTTTTGGCACGGCTGCGGCAAGGCGCGCGACAGGCCTAGGACCCGACATTGCCCGTCGCTTTGCGCTGTTGCGCGCGCTGCAAACCCAGTTTGCGCTCGCGCCAGATAATCAGCACACCCGCTGCTATCACAATCCCTGCGCCGATCAGCATGGTCCCGGTCGGCACCTCGTCAAAGATGAAATAGCCGATCAACAGCGCAAGGATCATCGAGCTATAGTCAAACGGCGCCACCAGCGACGCATCGGCATAGCGATAGCTCGATGTCAGGAAAATCTGCCCGATCCCGCCCAGGAACCCCGCCATGACAAGCATGGCCGCGATCTGCCATGTCGGCATAACCCACCCCCACGGCAGTGTGAAAAGCGCCATGGCCGACGAGGTGAGCGTAAACCAGAACACAATTGCGGCAGTTGTTTCTGTCGCCACCAGCTTGCGCACGAAAACCTGCGCGAGGGCTGCAAGAACTGCCCCCATCAAAACAACAATCGCGCCCAGCGTTTCGGAATGGCTCAAGCTCGCCCCGACCGAAAGCCGCGGCGACAACACGATCAGAACGCCAACCATCCCCATCGCAACAGCCGACAACCGGAACGCGCGCACATTTTCATTCAGGAACATCGCAGCAAAGACGACGACCAGCAGCGGCGCGGCATAGCCAATCGCTGTCACCTCGGGCAATGGCAGCAGGCCGAGCCCGGTAAACCCCAGCCCCATTGCCGATGTACCCACCAATCCGCGCCAGAAATGCCCCATCGGGTTCTTGGTTTTCCAGCCATCGCGCAGCTCATGCCGTATGGCCAGCCACCCCAGAATAATGGGCAAAGCGAAGAAAGACCGAAAGAAAACAGCCTGCCCCGGCGGGACATCAACCGAGGCGGCTTTGACCAGACTGGCCATCCCCATGAACATGCAGACGGACAGGACTTTAAAGATAATGCCCCGAAGCGGCTGCATGATGTGTTCCTCTTTCCGCTACACTAGGACGCAGGCAGACCACATTGAAGCCTTTTTCGCTTGCTAATCGTTGACGTTAGGGTATCGAAAACCATCACAGGCTAAGAAGCAGTATATGCAAGACAAAAATAAGACCCCCGCGAACATGACCCCCCGTGACTGGGTCCAGATTTTGGCAAAATACCGCGAACCAAGCAGCATCCGCAGCAGCTTTGAACTCGCCGTCAGTTTGATCCCCTTTGTGGTGCTCTGGGTGCTGGCCTGCTGGGTGGCGCAATATAGCTATCTTGGCGCGTTTCTGATCTCGGCGGCGAACGGTCTTTTCCTGTTGCGGCTCTTTTGTATTCAACACGATTGCGGCCATGGCTCGTTCTTTGGCAACCGTGATGTGAGTGACTGGGTCGGGCGGGCCTTGGGTGTTGTCACGCTTACGCCATATGATGTCTGGCGGCGCACACATTCGATCCATCACAGCCACGCGGGTGACCTTGACCAACGCGGCATCGGTGATGTGATGACGCTGACGGTCGAGGAATACCACCAGCGCACCCCCTTCGGACGGTTCCTCTATCGGGCATACCGCCACCCGTTTGTGATGTTCGGCCTTGGTCCGACCTATCTGTTTTTCCTGCAAAACCGTCTGCCGCTGGGCCTGCAAGGGCGCAAATACTGGGTCAGCGCGATGGGCACCAATGTTGCTATCGCTGCGATCCTTGGCACAATCGTCTATTTCGGCGGGCTGCAGGCACTGTTCCTTGTTTTCCTGCCGACAACCCTGATCGCCGCATCCATCGGCGTATGGCTCTTTTACGTTCAACACCAGTTTGAAACGACGCATTGGGAACAGCACGAAGACTGGCAACTGCACGAGGCCGCTTTGCACGGCAGCTCACACTACGACCTGCCACCAATCCTGCGGTGGTTCACCGCGAACATCGGCATCCACCACGTCCACCACCTCTATAGCCGCATCCCGTTCTACAGGCTGACAGAGGTCCTGCGCGACCATAGCGAACTGGTCGAGGTGAGCCGCATGACAATCGCCCAAAGCATCAAATGCGCAAGCCTTGATCTCTGGGACGAAAAATCCAAGCGCCTGATTTCCTTTGCCGCAGCGCGCAAGCTGGCCGCCTAGCACCCCGCAGTCCCGGACCTGATCCGGGACCTCGTGCCGCCGCTACACCTTTGCAGGTTGTAGAACAGACAGCGCCAGATCCAGAATCGCCCGCGGGTCTTCGCCGCGCGCGCGGTAATCCAGTGCCAAGCCAATCTGCGCATGTGTATAGGCCGCAGCAAGGTCCGCGGGCAGACTGCTGGTCCACCCTCCTTCTGTGCGCGCTTGCGCAAACAGCTTGGTAAAGGCCACAAGCGCCATGCCGTCAATCTGCCCGATCACCGCTTGGGTCTTCGGCCCCAATTGATCGCGCGCTGCACGCATCTTCACAAAAAGACAGCCGTGGTCATGTAACGGATCCGCCGCCGCCAGAGAGACGATCTTGGACAATTTAGTCCCAAGATCCTCGTCACTCTGCACAATGCCAAGCATCTGCCCCAGCACAGTTTCCGCATAAACCTCAAGCACCGCAGCCGCCAAACCATCGTCATTGCCGAACTCGCGGTAGACCGATGGCTTCGACACCCCCGCCCGCGCACAAACCTCGTTCAGCGAGACATTTGTCGGCCCCTCTTGCCAGTAAGCCTGCATGGCCGCGTCGATCACAGCGGCTTTCTTCAGGGTCTTTGGGCGTCCACGGCTCGGTTTTTCTGGGTTAGATGACATTTTAGTACCGAATGGTATTTTATTGTTGACAGCTTTTCTGATTTATTTGTACCAATCGGTATCAAATTTGCAAAGAGGAGAAATACAATGTTGAAGACTTTGATCGCCGCCACTGCGGCTACCCTGCTTACAACCTTCGCCACCGCCGATGGTCACGGCCACGGCGCCATGCATGTGGCCCTTGAAAATGTCGCATGGGAAGACGCACCATTGCCCGGTGTCCAACTGGCGCTGGCCTGGGGCGAGGATGCAACCGGCGCAACGTGGCTGTTCAAAATGGAGCCGGGGGTGGCATTGCCGATGCATACCCACAGCAGTGACTATTGGGGACTGACCATTCAGGGCAACTGGGTACACATCGAAGGTGAAGGCACCGAAGTGCCCACAGGCCCGGGCGACTACGCCCTTGTCCCCGCTGGTGAGCCGCATGCCGATCGTTGTGACAGCGACGTGGAGTGCATCTTCCTGCTCGATTTCGCCGGACCACGTGATGTGGCCTTGGCAAACTAGCACCGCGCCGATGATTGTCTTGCCGGCCGCGATATCTGCGGCTGGCAAGTTCCTCAGACAAGGCTATCGCCATCATCGCGCACCATCAGGGCCCCGCACGGTTCAGACATACACCGCCCAAAAGCTCCCGCCAACGCGGCCGGACGCTACCCCGGCATGACCCGCAGCACCTCGCCCGCGTCCAACAGCAGCAGCACCGCGCCGTCCTCCAGCACTTCCACGTCACGGATGCGGCCCACATCAGTCAGCAAACGCTCTTCGCCAACCACGCGCCCGTTCTGGATATCCAGACGCACCAGCGCACCGGGGTTGAGCGAGGCAATCAGCAAATCCCCCTGCCACGCGGCATATGGCCCGTCATAAAACATCATCCCACCGGGTGCGATCACAGGGTCCCAATAGTAAACGGGTTCTTCAAAATCGGGCCCGCTTGCATCGCCACCGCCCACATCAGACCCGCGGTAATTGATCCCGTAGCTCACAACCGGCCAACCATAGTTCAGCCCCGCCTGTGGCCGGTTCAACTCATCCCCGCCGCGCGGCCCGTGTTCGATTGTCCAAAGCCCGCCGGGCCCCATCGCGGCACCCTGCACGTTGCGATGGCCCAGCGACCAGACCTGATCATTGCCTGCACGGCCCACAAAGGGATTGTCCGCAGGCACCGATCCGTCCGCATTCACACGGATGATCTTGCCATGGGTCGTCTCGATATCCTGCACCAGAGTGCCACTATCGCCAGCACCACGATCACCTGTCGTAATCCAGACGGTCCCATCTGCCATCGGTAGAATGCGGCTGCCGAAATGGCGCCCGTTGCGCGCGGGATTATCCTGCACAAAAATATCCGTCGCATCACTGATCACACCATCGGCACCCAAAGTTCCGCGGGCCGCTGCCGTCACCAAACCGCCGCGCACGGATTTCGCATAGGTCCAGAAAATCGTCCTGTCCTGCGCAAAATCGGGGGACACCGCTACGTCCAGCAACCCGCCCTGACCCTGCGCCGCCACATCAGGCAACCCCGCCAATGGGCTGCTCAGACTGCCATCCGCATTCATGACACGCAGGTTTCCGACCTTCTCGGTCACCAGAAACTGCCCGTTCCCGAGGTTCGCAATCCCCCACGGGCTATCCAGACCATCGGCAAAAACCTCAACCGTCACATCGGTGACGGGCAACGCGGGCGCACGTGTCTGCTCTGCAAACGCAGGGGTGAAATCGGCATTCGGGCGCCCTTGGTCCACCTGCGCATAGGCGGCAACAGGTAACATCATCAATGCAAGAATACGAAACATGATCAGTCCTCCTTCAGACGTGAGATAGCCCAGCGCGCCGCATCGGCCACTGCCGCATCAGGATCATCAACCAAAGGTGAAACGGCTGCGATCAACGTCTGATCACCGGAATTGCCAATCGCATAGGCCACATTGCGCACAAAACGGTCGCGGCCGATCCGCTTGATCGGTGATCCCGAAAACAGCGCGCGAAAGCCCGCATCATCCAACCCCGCCAAATCTGCCAACGGTGGTGCCACCAGATCATCCCGCGCCGCAAGCTTTGCATCCCGCCCCTCATGGGCAAATTTGTTCCACGGACAGACCGCCAGACAGTCATCACAACCATAAATCCGGTTGCCCATGAGCGGGCGCAACTCGGCGTCCACCGGCCCTTTATGTTCAATCGTCAGATAGGAAATGCAACGCCGCGCATCCAGACGGTAAGGGGCCGGAAACGCGCCTGTCGGGCAGATGTCCAGACAGGCGGTGCAAGATCCGCAATGGCTCGTCTCTGCCACATCGCTTGCCAGATCCACGGTGGTAAAGATCGCGCCAAGAAAGAACCAGTTGCCCAGATCACGGGATAACAGGTTGGTATGCTTACCCTGCCACCCCAGTCCGGCCGCCTGCGCGAGCGGTTTCTCCATCACAGGGGCGGTATCGACAAAGACCTTGATCTCCGCCTCCGGCACCTGTTCGATCAACCAGCGGCCTACGTGTTTCAGACGCTTTTTCACCACATCATGATAATCACGGTTCTGCGCATAAACACTGATCGCGGCACGGTCACGTTCCTCCAAGACCGCCAAAGGATCATGCTCCGGCGTATAGGGTTCCGCCAGCATAATCACCGACCGCGCGGCGGGCCAAAGCGCTGTCGGGTCCGCCCGCCATGCCATCCGCTCTGCCATCCAGCCCATCTGCCCATGCATCCCGGACGCAACGAATGCCTGCAACCTTTCAGGCAATTCCGGCACGGCATCAGGCCGACACACACCGACAGCGGCAAAGCCCGCCTCCTGCGCAAAGCCGATCAAACGCTGTTTCAGATTACCCGTTTCTTGCAAACCAGCGCACCCCGCAGCATGCCCGTCATTATTGGCCCGAAAATATCCCGGGGAGTCCCGGACAACGTCCGGGACGGGGCAGAGCCCCTAGAAGTCCAGATCGGCATAATGCGCCGCAGGCTGAAACCCCGGCACCTCATCCGCCAGAATAGACCGGAACGCGGGGCGGGACTTGATCTTGGCATACCAGTCTTTCAACACCTCATGCCGGTTCCAGTCCACGTCACTGGTATAATCCAGACACGACAGTTGCGCGGCAGCCGCAAAATCCGCCATCGTCATCTCGTTACCCGCAAGCCAGCGGCGTTCGTCCAGCAGACGCGCCATATAATCCAGATGGTATTTGATGGCCTTCGCGCCGGCTTTCACATTCGTGCTGTCCGGATAACCGGTGCCCATGATCTTGCGGTAGACACGCTCACCGGTCAGCTTTGTCGTGACCTCTTGATAGAACTTGTCATCAAACCAGCCCACCAGACGCCGAACCTCGCAGCGGGCATCGGCCCCTTTTGGCAATAACGCGGGCGTCGGGTGCGTCTCTTCGATATACTCGCAGATCGCCACACTGTCCGACATTGTACGCCCGTCCATTTTCAGCACAGGAACCTTGCCCGCCGGATTGCGGCGCAGGAAATCCGGATCCTTTTCCCAATAGCGTTCTTCGACCAAAGCGACTTCGATCTTCTTTTCGCCCAGACACAGCCGGACTTTGCGGGAAAACGGAGACAAGGGATAATGGTACAGGGTGTTCATGCGCGGCTCACAACAATAACTCGCCCTTCAATGCCGCAAGCTGCGCCACTGTTCAATGGCTGGGTCAGTTTTCAAAGCATTCCGCGCGCCCGTCCGCCGCAATCGTTGCGGCCCCGCTCATGATCGCGCGCGTGCGTTCGCGGGTGAATGTGCTGGGGTTGCTGGCCGAACGGGTTTTGGGCGCAGGCAGGATCGCGGCAAGGCGCGCCGCCTGTGTGGGCGTCAGATCGGCGGCATCAACACCGAAATAATGCCGCGCCGCGGCCTGCACGCCAAAGACACCTTCATCGAATTCGGCCACATTCAGGTAGAGCTCGACAATCCGGCGCTTGGACCAGATCGCCTCGGTCAAGGGCGTCCAAAGCGCTTCAATCGCCTTGCGCGACCAGCTTCGGCCGTGCCACAGAAACACGTTCTTGACGACCTGCTGCGAAATGGTCGAGGCCCCGCCGCGCCCGCGTTCCACCGCATCCTGGATGGCGTTGACATCCAGCCCCCAGTGCAGACAGAAATTCGCGTCTTCCGCCGCCACCACGGACCGCGCCATAACGGGGGCGATATCTTCGATATCCACCCATTCCCGTTTAATCGTCACCAAACGATGGGCTTCGGCACGCATATAGGGTGTCGTGGGCGGATTGATGACCGCGTACAGCAGCGTCCAGAGCAGCGCGAAAGAAAAGACAGCCACAACACCCCAAAAAACCGTCCTGCGGATAAACCGGCGCACGCGGGCCACAAGCCCGAGCTTTTCGGTCTTCCTCGCAGGTTTCTTTTTGGGTGCCGGCTTTTGCGCCGTTCGCTTTCTAGCTGTGCTCGGTTCTGCCATCTGCCCCATAAGCCATAGGCGGGGTTAAAGGGTCAAGAAGATGCAGCGCCCCCGCGCGATTTTCAGCGCGGGGGCGTGGTATTTATTCCGCAGGGATTGCCGCGTCCTCGATGCTGAGCGGTGCAGGCAAATGCACCAGCATCTCTTTGGGGCAGACCTGCAGGAAATTGGCTTTCTCAAGGTCCCAATGCTGCAGGATATCAGCGGCCTTGCGGCTGCCTGTCTCCGCGGCATGACGTTCGATCAGGCCTTTCAACTGGGTCTCCCAGTGATCGACCGTCACAGGGTTCGTCACCAGTGTTTCCATGTTGATCAGCTCTGCGGCCTCGCCCTTGGGGTCATAAAGATAAGCCATACCGCCGGTCATGCCCGCCCCGAAGTTCGCACCGATCGTGCCAAGGATCACAGCAACACCACCGGTCATATATTCACACCCGTTCGTGCCGCAGCCCTCGATCACCACATGGGCACCCGAGTTGCGCACCGCAAACCGCTCGCCCGCGCGACCGGCGGCGAAAAGATACCCCGCCGTCGCACCATAAAGCACGGTGTTGCCAATGATCGTGTTGTCCGACGCCACCAGCGGGCTGACCATCGGCGGACGGATCACGATTGTCCCCCCCGACAGACCCTTGCCCACATAGTCGTTGGCATCACCCGACACCTCTAGCTTGAGACCCGGGGCTGCAAAGGCCCCCAGCGACTGGCCCGCACTGCCGCGCAGTTTCACCGTCAGGTGATCCGGCTGCAACGCGTTGCGCATCCCGAACTGCTGCACGATGTGGCTGGATGTGCGTGTGCCGATTGTCCGCAGCGTGTTCTGCACCGCATAGTCCAGCTGCATCTTCTCGCCATCATTCAGGAAGCGCGCGGCGTCCTGCACAATCTGCGCATCCAGCGTATCATCGACAGGATTGCGCGGCTTGTTGCGGTCATAGGTGATCTTGTTGGCTCCATCGACGGTGATCAACAGCGGGTTCAGGTCCAGATCATCCAGATGCGCTGACCCACGCGACACTTGGGTCAACAGATCGGCACGGCCAATCACGTCATCCAAAGACCGCGCGCCAATCGACGCAAGGATTTCACGGACTTCAGTCGCATAGAAGGTGATCAGGTTGACAACCTTGTCGGCATTGCCGGTGAACTTCTCACGCAGCGCTTCGTCCTGCGTACACACACCCACAGGGCAGGTGTTCGACTGGCACTGACGCACCATGATGCAGCCCATCGCGATCAGCGCAGCGGTGCCGATGCCATATTCCTCGGCCCCCATCATCGCAGCCATGACAATGTCACGGCCAGTACGCAAACCACCATCGGTGCGCAGGGTAATCCGCTCACGCAGGTTGTTCATGGCAAGCACCTGATGCGCCTCGGTCAGGCCCATTTCCCATGGCAGGCCTGCGTATTTGATCGACGTACCGGGCGATGCACCTGTGCCGCCATTGTGACCCGAAATCAGGATCACATCGGCCTTGGCCTTGGCCACACCAGCGGCAATCGTTCCCACACCGGACGACGACACCAGCTTCACGGTCACCTTACAGCGCGGGTTGATCTGCTTGAGGTCATAGATCAGCTGCGCCAAGTCCTCGATGGAATAGATATCGTGGTGCGGCGGCGGTGAAATCAGGGTCACGCCCTTGGTCGAGTGACGCAGACGCGCAATCAGGTCAGTGACCTTCATACCGGGCAACTGGCCACCCTCACCGGGCTTGGCACCCTGCGCGACTTTGATCTCAAGCTCTTCACAGGCGTTCAGATATTCGGCTGTCACACCAAAGCGGCCTGACGCCACCTGCTTGATCTTTGCGGAAGGGTTATCTCCATTGGGTTCGGGGTTGAAGTGTGCGGGATCTTCGCCACCCTCACCGGAATCCGACTTTGCACCGATGCGGTTCATCGCCACGTTCAGCGTCTTATGCGCCTCGGGCGACAGCGCACCCAAAGACATGCCGGGTGTCACGAAACGCTTGCGGATTGCGGTGATGCTTTCCACCTCTTCAATCGGGATCGGCGCACCCAGCGGTTTGATCGCCAGAAGGTCACGCAGATGGATCGGCGGGTTCGACTGCATGGATTTCGAGAACTGCTGCCACAAAGCATAGCTCGCCTTGTTACAAGCCGCCTGCAACATGTGCATCGTTTGCGCTTCCCATGCGTGCTTTTCACCGGACCGGCGGGCCTTGTAGAAGCCCCCGATTGGCAACACATCACTGCCACCTTTCCAGCCCTTCGCATGGACCTCTTCCAGCTTGGTCTGAATACCGGATGTCCCGATGCCGGAAATACGGCTGTGCATACCGGGGAAATATTCCGCGACCATCGCACGCGACAGACCCACGGCCTCAAAGTTCAGACCGCCGCGATAGGACGACAGAACCGAAATCCCCATCTTTGACATGATCTTGAGAAGACCCGCATCAATGGCGGCGCGATACCGCGCGACAGCCTCGGTCAATGTGCCCTCGATCAGGCCGCGACGCACACGATCCGCGATAGAGTCCTGTGCGAGATAGGCGTTCACAGTAGTCGCGCCACAGCCGATCAGCACCGCAAAGTAATGCGGATCAATACACTCGGCCGAGCGCACGTTGATCGAACAGAAGGTCCGCAGGCCTTTCGATGTCAGACCCGAATGGACCGCAGAGGTCGCAAGGATCATCGGCATCGGCACCAGATCTTCAGACTGGTTCTGATCGGTCAGCACAATATGGCCCGCACCCGAACGCACGGCGTCTTCGGCCTCGGCACGAATACGCTGCAGGCCCGCATTCAAAGACCCCGCTCCCGGCTCAAAGACACAGTCGATCACAGCAACGCTGTCGCCGAACTGTTTCATCATCTGCTCGAACTCGGCGTTGGCGACGAAAGGACTTGCCAGCAACAGGATCTCGGTCTGCGACGAATCCTCATCCAGCACGTTTTTCAGGTTCCCGAACCGCGTTTTCAGCGACATCACGCGGCTTTCGCGCAAACTGTCGATTGGCGGGTTCGTGACCTGGCTAAAGTTCTGCCGGAAGAAATGCGACAGCGGGCGATAGGTCTTGGACAGGACCGCAGAGGGCGTATCATCACCCATTGACGCGATCATTTCCTTACCGTCCTCGGCCATGGGCGCGAGCACCTGTTCCAGCTCTTCGATGCTGTAACCGGCAGCAACCTGACGCTTGCGCAGGTCAGCCCCCTCAAAGATCGGCTTTTCCGGCACGTCACGCATGATGTCGTTCAGATCGACAACCTTCTCGACCCAGTCACCAAAGGGCTGGGCAGCGGCCAGTTTGTCCTTCAATTCCTTGTCGTGGTACAAACGCCCCTCTTGCATATCCACGGCGATCATCTGCCCCGGGCCAAGCGCGCCTTTTTCTACAACTGTGGCTTCATCGACAGGCACCATGCCTACTTCGGAGCCTGCCACCAGCAGACCGTCACCGGTCACGACATAACGTAGCGGACGCAGACCGTTGCGGTCCAGACCGCCGCAAACCCAACGCCCGTCCGTCATAGCCAATGCCGCCGGACCATCCCATGGCTCCATCACGGCGTTGCAATAACCGTACATGTCCTGCCACGCCTGCGGCATCTCAACCGCCTGCTGTGACCACGCCTCGGGCACCATCATGGTCTTTGCCATCGGTGCATTGCGGCCTGCACGCACCAGAACCTCGAAAACGGAGTCCAAGGCGGCACTATCAGACGCACCGGATGGAATGATCGGCTTGATGTCACCGGCCTTGTCGCCAAAAGCATTGGACGCCATGCGGATTTCATGGCTCTTCATCCAGTTGACGTTGCCTTTCAGCGTGTTGATCTCGCCGTTATGGGCCAACATGCGGAACGGCTGGGCCAAGGACCACTGCGGGAAGGTATTGGTGGAATAGCGCTGGTGATAGATCGCAAAGGCACTCTCGAACCGCGCATCCATCAGGTCAGGATAGAACTCGGCCACCTGTTCGGCCAGCATCATGCCCTTGTAGATCAGCGACCGGCACGACAGCGAACAGACATACATGCCATTGATCGCAGCAGCCGTCGCCGCCTTCTCGATCCGGCGGCGAATGATGTAAAGCTCGCGCTCGAACGCCTCTTCATCCAGACCCTTTTCGTTGCGGATCAGGATCTGTTCGATCTCGGGGCGGGTCGCGTTGGCCTTGTCGCCCAGCACTTCGGTGTTCACCGGCACATGGCGCCAGCCATAGATATAGTGGCCCATGCGCAGCACTTCGGATTCCACAATCGTGCGGCAGCGTTCCTGGGCGGCAAAATCGGTGCGCGGCAGAAACACCTGTCCCACAGCAATCAGCTTGTCGTCGATTGGTTCGTGGCCGGTCCGGCGGATCTGGTCGTTAAAGAAGGGCACAGGGATCTGCACGTGAATACCCGCACCATCACCTGTCTTGCCATCCGCATCAACAGCGCCACGGTGCCAGACCGCCTTCAGCGCATTGATGCCCTTTTCCACAACATCGCGTGACGGGGTGCCATCAATCGACACCACAAGACCCACGCCACAAGAGGCATGTTCATCGTCCGCCTTATACAGGCCATTCTCGGCCATCCACTGACGCTTGGCCTCTTCGGCGGCAACCCAAGTCTGGTCATATGTTGTCATCTGCGTTTCCTTTCTAGGCGGGGCCACCACACGGGTGGGCTTGAAATTCAGGTCTTAAGAGATCGCGACACCACACCCGTGTTTCGGGCTGGCGCTCAGGAACCCGGGCTCGCCGGGGAAGATAAATTCAACGGGGCGATTGGACCGCTCATAAGTTCCGTCCGATGTCGTCACAGTGCCGGTTCCGGCCAGAAACATACGCCAGTCGCGGTTGATAAATTCACGGCCCTGGGCCGCCCAAACCTCGTTGCCCGCCCCGTCATAGGCGGTGATGTCATAAGTAGTCTCATCCAGTGTGACGCCATCAATCGTGATCTGACGGCCGGTCAACGTATCGCGGCCCTCATAGCGGGTCTCGCCGATCTCGTCGGACAGGGTGCGAAAATCAAAAGTATCAAGGTCCGTCGCGATCAGTTCGCTGAAAGACGCAGGATCAATGGGCGCACTCTCCAACACTTCGCTATGCCCGCTCAGGACATGAAAACTGCTGATCCACTGCGCTTCATCATCGGTGACGCCTGTATAGGTCATGCCCTGTTCATCAAGGCTGACACGGCGCTTGTGTCCCTCGGGATCGCCCTGACAGATAAAGTGGTGGTCCACCTGACAGCTCTCGCTTTGCACGGTCACAAACGCCTCACATCCACCCGGGAGGGAGAATGTCTCTTGCGCAGCAACGGGGCTGGCCAAAAGGATCAGGGCGCATGCCAGTCTCATGGGCGGAACCCTGATTCAATGACGTTACATTCGTACAAAGGCCGGTCCGCAAAGAACCCCGGCTCACCCGGATAGATGAACTCGACAGGTGACATATCAATCACCTGATCGGGGGTATCGTCGGACCAGCTTTCACCGAAAAAGAAAAGCCGGTGCTCTTCGCTGACATACTGGCGGCCACTGCTTGCGTCGATGATATTGCCGTCGCCATCAATCGTGCGGCCCTGAAACTCGGTATTAAGCAGGACCTCCCCGTCAATCTCGGTCGTCTCGCCCGTGAGCATGTCAAAACCCACGTTGCGCTCGGTGCCCTCATCGGTTTCCAGCGTGAAATCCCATGTATCAATCTGGGTCTCGAAAAGCGTGGTCAACGATGCAGGATCCTCGGCAGGTGTGATCAGACGCTCGTTTCCGGTGACCTTATAGGCCTCGACCCACTGGAATTCGGCGTCAACCTTTTGCACGCTGAACACACCCGCCTGCGTCAGCAGCGCAATCCACTGATCACCCGGTTCATCGGCGGCGCATTGCCAGACATTGGTCATGACGCAACCCTTGTTCTGGACGGTCAGCACGGCTTCACACCCCTCTGGCGCGGCAAAGCTCTGCTGGGCCATGGCCGGAGCGGCCACAACCAAAGCACTGAGGATGATCATCGGTTTCATCATTTCTTTACCTTCCAGGTCAGCAGATGTGACCTACCTAAATCGCGTGTATGTCAGGCTTGCGTACAGGTTGTGTACAGGTTGTGTACGCGTTCTGTACGGCCTATTCGGCAGCAACAGTCGCCGCCTGACCCAGATACTCCAGCATTGCGGTCGCCGCATCACGCCCGTCGCGGATAGCCCAGACAACAAGCGAAGCACCGCGCACGATGTCACCTGCGGCATAGACACCCTCAAGGCTTGTCGCACCGGTGTTGAAGTCGGCTTTCACGGTACCCCAACGGGTCACTTCCAGCCCCTCGACACCCCAAAGCTTGGGCAGGTCCTCGGGCTCGAAGCCCAGCGCCTTGATCACGATATCCGCGCCCTCGACATAGTCCGAACCTTCGATCAATTCAGGCGCCTGGCGCCCCGTTGCATCAGGCGCGCCAAGACGCATCTTTTGCACTTTCACACCTGTGACGGGATCGCCTTCGAAACCATTGGGGGCAGCAAGCCAGACAAACTCGACACCCTCTTCCTCGGCGTTCTGCACCTCACGCTGTGAACCCGGCATGTTGGCGCGGTCACGGCGATAGAGACATTTCACGCTTGCCGCACCTTGACGGATCGCAGTGCGGACACAGTCCATCGCGGTATCACCGCCGCCAATCACGACAACGCGCTTGCCTTCAGCGTTCAATTCACCGCTGTCGAACTCGGGCACTTCATCACCAAAGCTCTTGCGGTTGCTCGCAGTCAGATAGTCGATCGCATCAACAATGCCATCGGCACCGGAATCCGGCAAATCACGTGTTTTATAGACGCCCGTGGCGATCAGAACCGCATCATGCTTGCCGCGAATGGCGTCAAAGGACAGATCCTCGCCCACATTACAATTCAGCACAAACTGCACGCCGCCATCCTCAAGCTGCGCCATGCGCTGCATCACGATATCTTTCTCAAGCTTGAAGCCCGGGATACCGTAGGTCAGCAAACCGCCGCCGCGGTCATAGCGGTCGTAAACCGTGACCTGCACACCCTGACGGCGCAGCATATCCGCCGCCGCCAGACCACCCGGTCCGGCACCAATAATACCAACGCTTTCACTCCGCTCGGCATGGGGGCGGATCGGCTGAACCCAGCCTTCCTCGAATGCGGTGTCGGTGATGTATTTTTCGACCGAACCGATGGTGACAGTGCCATGGCCGGACTGTTCGATCACACAGTTACCTTCGCAAAGACGGTCCTGCGGGCAGATACGGCCACAGATCTCAGGAAACGTGTTGGTGGCCTGCGAAATCTCGTAGGCTTCCTGCAAACGCCCCTCGGCCGTCAGACGCAGCCAGTCAGGGATGTTGTTGTGCAGCGGACAATGGGTCTGGCAATAAGGCACGCCACACTGGCTGCACCGGCTTGCCTGCTCGGCGGCCTTGTCGCGTGCGTACTCGGCGTAAATCTCGCCGAAGTCTTCCTTGCGTAAGTTCGGCGGACGCTTTTCCGGCATCTCGCGCGAGACTTGTGTAAACTTCAACATCTTTTGGCCAGCCATAAGCCACCCTCCCGTATTCCAGAGCGAGACGCCTTTTAAAACGGTCCAAACCAAATGAAAAGGCAGTACTACTGACCTATATCAAAGAAAATTTGTCGCGGCGCGCGAAAGATCGTGGTCAAAAGGTTAAAATTAGGTCCGCTTTGCGACCTATATCCCCTCTTTCCCCAAGATTCAGGCAGGTTATAGGTTGGACAAGACGAATCAAAAGCCGGATCAATGACAACACTCCACCTGCTCATCATCGCGATCGTCCAAGGGATCACCGAGTTCCTGCCCGTGTCATCATCCGGTCACCTGATCCTGCTGCCATCACTGACAGGCATGACCGATCAGGGACAGGTCATCGATGTCGCCGCCCATGTCGGTACACTCTGCGCCGTCATGCTCTATTTCCGGTCCGACGTGAAACTGGCCCTCGGCGGCACCCTGCGCCTGCTGCGCGGCAAGATCGACACCCAAGGCGCGTTTCTTGCCCTTTGCCTGATTATCGCAACAATCCCCGTGATCATCGCAGGCCTGATCCTAAAGGTGACCGGTCTCTCTGACGCGATGCGGGGTATCGCCGTGATCGGGTGGTCCATGATCATTTTCGGGATCGTGCTTTATTGGGCCGACCAGAAAGGCGCGGAGGAAAAGACAGCCGCCAGTTGGTCATTGAAAGACGCCCTGAAAATGGGGCTCTGGCAGGCGGTTGCACTGATCCCCGGCACATCGCGCTCCGGCATCACCATCACCGCAGGACGTATGCTGGGCTATACGCGTACAGATGCCGCGCGCCTTGCGATGCTGATGTCGATCCCGACAATCATTGCCTCTGGTGCCTTGCTCAGCCTCGATGTGATCGGATCAGGCAACATCGGCGCATGGCGCGATATCGGGCTGGTGGCAGTTATGTCATTCGCGGCAGCACTGCTTGCACTGGCGCTCATGATGCGCCTTCTGAAATCCGTCAGTTTCACACCCTACGTGATCTACCGGATCGCGCTTGGCGTGGTGCTGCTCTGGATCGCCTATACCTAGACTTTCAGGTTCTTCGCGGATTCCTTGATCGCGTCATACTGCCCCGACGGACGGAACCGCCACAGGTAATCAGGCAACACGGCTTCCATCGCGGTCGGCTGCAAACCGAGAGCGGCAAACCCTTTGGCATCCCCGGACACGATATTATCGACACCGAGGTTGATCACCTGATCCTTTGTCACAGGCCCCTTGATCAGACCCAGCGACACAGCACGCACAATGCCAAAAACAGTTGCCATGATCCGCGCCATCCAGAACGGAGTATTCACAATCAAACGGCGGCGGCGGATGATACGCAGCATCAGTTGCATCAGCTCGCGGAAGCTATGCACATCAGGCCCGCCCAGCTCATAAACACCGCCTTCCGCCTGCCCTAGAACGCCTTTGACTGCTGCGGCTGCCACATCATCCACATAGACGGGCTGGAACTTGGTTTCGGCTCCGATCACAGGCAACACAGGCCCCAGACGGGACATACCGGCAAAGCGGTTAAAAAACTGGTCCTCGGCACCGAATACGATTGATGGACGCAGGATCATCGCCTGCGGCATATGCGCGAGCACAGCCGCTTCGCCTGCAGCTTTGGTCTTGGAATATTCGCTTGCTGCCTCGGCGTTCGCGCCAATCGCAGAGATATGCACCATCCGCGCCACACCATGTGCCGCAGCGATGCGGGCGATGCGCCCGGCACCTTCGGCCTGCACGGCCGTGAACGTGTTCTTGCCAACCTCGTCCAGCACACCCACGCAGTTGACCACAGCATCGGCACCCTCGGTCACGGCCGCAACACTGGCATCATCGCGGATATTGCAAAAAACCGGTTCAACCTGACCCACCACACCGTAAGGGCGGACAAACATCGCCTCGTTGACGTTGCGCACCGCGACGCGCACACGCCATCCCTCTTTCGCCATGCGCCGCGCGATATAGCGTCCGACAAAGCCGGAACCGCCGAAGATAGTGACAAGCTGTGACATCCCTGGGCCTTTAGATAAGTAGCTGGTGTCGGGTTTACCCCCCGCCCCCCCTGTAAGACAAGGCGCAATCTGGGAGGATTTATTTGTTCCCCGGATATTTGTGGTCGAATCGCGTTGACAGCCCCTTAAACCGCGCGTAAATCCGCGCCACGTGACCTGCCCAGGTGGCGGAATTGGTAGACGCGCCAGCTTCAGGTGCTGGTGTCTGTATGGACGTGGAGGTTCGAGTCCTCTCCTGGGCACCACCAAATCCCCGATATCTCTAAGAAAAGTAAAGAAAACCTAGGGTTTTAGGTTTTTTGGGACCATTTTCGGGACCGCTTTTGGGACCACTTTCGTCAGTTTTGGACTGTAGATTGTCAGGTCTGGCGGGCCGTTTTCGGTTGCCTCTGGTCATGCTGTGACAGACGTTGCTCAGCATGGACCAGACAATGCCCCTCAAGCTCCCCCGCTATATGTTCCGCCGCGCCAACGGTTCTTTCCGCTATAAACGGAATGTCCCCAAAGACCTGCGAAAGGTGATTCCGAAGGCCACTGTGTACCGGCAGTTGGGGAATACCTACCACGATGCACTTAGGGCTTTGCCTAAGGTCCACGCTGAGATCGAGGCCCTATTTGATTTAGAGCGGCGCACCACAGATGAGCAGCGGGCAACAGCTCTTGTCCGGGAACGGCTGGGCGAACGGTACCAAGCCATGTTCATAGATGGAGCCGTTGATCCTGAGTGGCCTGAGTACGACGACTTCCAAGAACTGGCTGAGGATGTGGAGCACGCTGTGCCAAAGGGTGTGGTGAGGCAACTCAAGGCCGCTTCTGCAGAGGCCGCCCCCATGTCGCTCTCTCGGGTTTTAGAGGAATACTACACCTACAAGGCGGAAGAGAGTGACAACGGTCTGCGTACTCGGATGGATCGTATCCGCAAAGACCTGATCCTTTGCCTTGGCAAGAACCGCTTTGAGTGGACCGAGCTGAAGGATCTTACACGAGCAGATGCCAATGCCTACCGTGACCTCCTACTGGCCCGCATGGCACCCAACTCTGTGCAGCGGAACCTTGGGGTAGTCAAAGCAGCCATCAATCACGTCTTGCTGGAGCATGACCTGGACCTCCGCAATGTCTTCCAAGCCATCAAGATTAAGGGAGCGGGAAGCAGCAACACTGATCGACTTCCCATCACGGATGAGCAACTGGCTCTCATGGTGCCCGCCTTTGCCAGCAGCGAGGTTGCCAGCAGTCTTTTGCTCTTACTGACAGACACCGGGGCTCGCTTGGCAGAGATCAGTGGTCTTGAGGCCAAGGACGTAGACCTCGAGAACGCCATCCTGCATATCCGCCCCAATGACCGCCGAGGCCTCAAGACCAAGACCTCTACCCGCAGCATCCCTCTGTCACAGAGAGCCACAGAGTGCCTCAGACAGCATCAGGTTGGGCTCTCGGATACCGACCCCATCTTTCCCGCCTATGCTCAACCCCGTGGCAATGACAAAGCCTCCGCTATGCTGATGAAGCGGCTCCGTACCGTCATCACAGACAAGAAAATCACCATGCACTCCCTCCGGCACCGGATGAAGGACAAGCTGCGCAACACCGGCTGTCCTGAGAACCTGTCGATGGAGATACTTGGGCACTCCCAGGGCAATGTCGCCGCTAACTATGGGTCAGGCTATGCCATCGAAGTCATGCGGGAGGCGTTGGTGAAGGTCTGGGCCGAGTGAGGGGAAGTAGCGGATCATACGACTCAATAGTAGCTAATTTCGCGAAAGGCAGCTTGTCAAATTGGGGTTTGGTTCGAGCTCATTTTCCTTCTGTCTGAGGTGCACAGAGACAGAATCGTGACATGCAAACTCGAAGTCTTGAGGGAAATTTCACTTGCTTTGACACCAGATTGGTGCAAATACTCACTTATGGCTTTGCCACGGGGTCAGGCTATACGCCGACCGACTTAAGGAATCCTTCGGGGTTCCTTTTGTGTTTTTAGAGGTCTTTCCAATTGCCATATTCGCCATCATAGCAGGAATACTTCACCCCAACGGTTTCATCTTCGTGCTTGAAATCTAACAACATTCTTCGTTCAACCAATTGATTGTAGGCACGGTTTTGCTTTCCACAGGTAACGTGGCTCACCGGATGGACAATAAGATCCGCCAACTGCAGCAACGGGTTTCCTTTGCCATCGGGCCAGATGACGTTGAGATGTTTGGTGAATTGTTCGCTCGACAAGGGCCCGTATGACCCCGAATTCTGGGTACAAAATCCCAACCCTGTATTCTTGAGATCCTCGAAGTAGCGCTCCAGCAACCTGTCCTCTTTCGCCCCGGTGCGCTCATATACTACGTCTAAGCTCCGGCCGTCCTGCATCGCAAGCTTCGCAGCTCGCTCAACTGAGATGTCGAAAGCTGTCTTGCTCATATCCCAGCGGGTCCCGTCAGGGTATTTGTTAAGATAACGATCTCGATAGCCGGGACGGCAAACTACGCAGGCGTGGGCGATCAGTCGGTCATCCAGAACAAGATTGTCCAGATCCACAAAAAACGCCTTTTTCTTTTCCTCGTCCTTTTTTAGGAAACCAAATTTCCCTTTACCCGATCGAATCTTGTTCCCATGAAGCGAGGGCACATCCCATTTGTTGCAAAATGCCTTCAGATTCTCAGACAGTTCCTCAACGTCCTCAAACGCAACAATGACTCCCCCGAGAGCAAAACTTAACTCATGAGCAGGTGAAGAAGCGTTGGTCGCACCCTTGCAGATCGTTCGCGTTCCGAAGTCGTCCATGTAAAAGACGTATTTATTATTCAAGTTGACCTCGGAATCTATCGGAGCTCTACAATCTATAGTGGAACAGGTCGATGATGGAAACGTTCCATCCAAAAGAATATGACAACTCACGCCCCGCGCCAGTTATGGAAACTACCGCTTACGTATCGCCCTTTCAAAAGCGCCCCCCAATTGCTGACAAAAGCCACCGCTTTTGGAACGATTTTTCCAAAGCCTACATTTGCGCAAATTGCAGCGAACGTCCTCTTCCCGCCTATCACGACCTCGGGCAGCACCGCCTCAACACCTCCCAAGCACCATCAGATCACCCAACCCTCTAAGGCACCAAAAGCACTGCCACCTAATGAGGAAAGCATAACGGTATCAGAATTGGCGATCACTGTTCTTCTTGCTTGGCAAGAGAAGAGAACGGGTTACCCAAACCCTTATATATTACTTCTTAGATATTAAGAATTATAGCTTATTCCTTACTCATTGCTCCTTACTTATCTCATTAAATCAATATATTATCCTAAAGAAAGACTATCCCTATGACAGTATTCATCCGACCCGAGTTCACCCCGGGCACCCTCCCCACCTTTAACGGCTACCACCTCCAGATCTTTGCTTCTGGTCGTGCCAAGGTCAGCCTCCAGATGCTGACCAACAACAAGAAGAAAGAGTTCTATACCGCCCTCCCCAAACGGGACCGTGACGGGTTGCGGAGACAGAAAGCCCGCTCACTGACTGACCTGCCCGATCACTATGCCGCCCTAGATCAGCTTTTGTCCGCCCACCCTGACTCCAAGGTGTTCCGCCTCCATGCCAAAGGCGACAACAACGCCACCGCTGACAACGCCCACGTGATTGCCTCCCTAGAGCAAGCGACCCTCTGGCTGGTCATGTCTGGGGTAGTCCACCAGTGGGGACTCACCACGATGCTTGTCCACGTCCTCCTTCAAGGCAAAGGCAAGCGCAAAGGTGAGGCCAGCATCTTTAACGAGTATGCCCCCACCCAGGACCATGACTGGCAAGACGCGACCTTCGAGATGGTAGACTATGCCAAGGGCTTGCGTGAGGGATCGGCCAGCACAGCTTTACCAACGGCACCCAAGGCACCTCTATCAAAGGTAGCACCACCCCCAAGCTATATGATCCCCCAGCCCACACAAAAGGCAGAGCCACGTGTTCAGCCAACCCCTGTGGAGACTGACTATGTGTCCGACGATCCCTGTGACGATCCCATCCTCTTTGCAGAGCTCCTCCATGACTCGGAAGAGGAAACCTTCCCCGAGCAGCAAGAGAACCAACCGTGGAAAACCACATCCAAGGGTCAGTCAACGCTCTATGGCACGGACGGCTTGCGAGCTCAGCTACTCGGGTAACTGCAAACCCAGGCTGGTTGGTGGGAATATTTTGGCCAAAAACCCAAAAGCTTCATGGCCTTATGCGGGAAATGCAGCCAAAACTGTGGGGACGTAAACGCTGCAAACGACTGAATTTCTATCCGCGACAGGGAAATCTGAAGCAACCTGTAGGTGCAGCACAGACAATCAAAGGGAACCAAAGTCTATGACCGATGATGAGGCGGCCGATGCCAAGGTACTGTATGAGTGGGCAGGGGTTGCTGGGGTTGAGCTCGATGATGACGATCCGGACGTGGCGCTCACAAAGTGGCAGGAAAGTATCTTGGAGCAGCGGGAGGCTGATCTCCAGTCGGGGGTCGCGTGGCATCCGGCAGTGCTGGCAGCTGATGAGATTGTCGCTAAGAAGCCAAACGCTGCTACTCTACGGGCCAAGATCCAACGAGATGTGTCGAGCTGGTTTGTCCAGACAAACGGAAAGTTCATCAAGCTGGGCGGCGGCCCCATGCAGTACAGTGAGCTTGAGCTAGCAAAGCTACTACCTCAGATGATTTCCGCCCACTACGAGAATCACCCCAAGATCATGAAGGATGCGAACAAGATCAGTTACGCTGCCATGCAGGGCGGAAGTCCTGATCCCCGCATGACCTTTGGTATTTACTCGGGCAAGTCCTACCCGCAGCCCGGCAACAGCGCCAAGCGGCTCTTCAGAGACGGGCTCTGGGATATTAACCTGTGGCAAGAGCCGTCCTATCGTCACCTACCCCCCAGTCAGAACTTCCAAGATCAGCCCTGCGCTTTCCAAGACATGCTGACCTTTGCCATCCCAGATGAGACCCAGCGCAATCACTTGCTCGACTGGATATCGTGGTGCCTCCAAAATGAAGCACAAAAACCAACGTGGTCCATTCTGCTCTATTCCGAGGAAAAGGGCACAGGTAAGTCGACCATTGGTGAGGTTCTTGAGGCGCTCTTTGGGGCAGCCAATACAAGCGCTGTGAACGGTATCCGTTCGTTGACCCAGAGGTTTGCCGCTGACGTCCTCAGCAAGAAGCTGATTGTCGCAGAAGAGGTTCACATCAGCAGCTTTTCTGATGAAGGCAATGCCCTCAAGGATGTCATCACCAATGATCGGGTGACAGTAGAGCCCAAATATCAGGCTTCAGTGACCATTCCCCAGAAGTCATGCTTCCTCTTCACGACGAACCATAAGCCGCTTTGGCTGGAGGGCGGAGAACGGCGCTACTATGTTATCGAAGTCTCACACGATGGCAGCGCACTCGGACCGAAGAGTGAGGACTTCAGCGCCTTGGTCGGTCGGGTAAAGGCAGAAATTGCAGACCCTCAAAAGCTGCGTGATCTCTATGCGCGGCTCATGGCCCGCACCCAAGGTCCAACCTTCCACCCCAAGGAGCTGCGGTTTGCGGACAATGCGACCCCGATCATGCGCGAGTTGCAGGAGACCTCTGGCAATGAGGGGGATGAAGTACTTGAGGCACTGTTGTTGGACTACTGCGTCGAGATCATCCCCAGCGCTGACTTCCCCGAACTCATCAGCTTTCTCAGAAGCCGTAATGCCAATGCCCTGCGCAATGCACTCGCACGGCTTGGATGGGGAGAACGCCGCCTGCGGGTGAAGGGCAAACAGGTGCGGACTTGGGCCAAGAGAAGCCTCGAGATTGAGAACCGCCGCATCAGTTCTAACCAACTGGCTGCCCTGTATAAGCCGGATGCGGTTGCCTTGGGCTACACGTGGTTCGACCTCGACTTCTACCTTGAGAAAACCTGGGGCCATCTGCGCCAAGATCGGCTCAAAAGGCCCTCCAAGCTGGACGATGCCGCGTCAGGGACGACCGCCAACGAGAGTGACAACCCGGACGGCAAGTTTGGTCCGTTCAATGGCCCCAAGAGCCACCTGCGCTACCAGACTGTGATGTTTGAGCGAGAAGCCCTCGCGAGCAAAGCACAGGAATTGCCGCCTCACGCCGATGACGAGAACCCGGACGACGACCTTGACCGTCACTTCTAGAGACGCCCTCGCAAATCAAGTCCGGCAAGACGTCATCAGTGCTGCTCAGTCGACCTGCGAAAGTCGTGACTGGGAGACCCTTGGCGTATCCGAAGAAGATTGGTGGCCGCAAACGTACCTGCATCACAGCCAAGAGCTCTCGGACAAGATCGAGGCCTACGTCCTCATAGCACGCGATGGGGCCAACGGCTGCCTTGAGCTGGGCCATGACGACAACCCTCAGCGCGTCTTCTGGCGTGAGCACCGTCAAAAGGTCTACCAGTTGATTGCTTGGGCGCTGGCAGGCGATATCCCGCGTCGTGGGCTCGTGGTGCGCCACAAGTGCGACAACCACCTCTGTATCCACCCCCTGCACCTCGAGGTGGGCACCCAATCTGCCAACCTTGTGGACCAACGGCGGACAGGTGCTCGGCGGCTGAAGTGGCCAGGTGGGCGATAGTTTGTCGCTGTCTTGCTGTCACACTGTCACAGGTAGGGTTAAGGCACTGATCTGACGCCTCTTTCCCGAGACAGTCGTCCTGTCACAGTGTGGGTTTGTGCTGTCACAGGGCAACTTTGCTGTCACAGCTCCGCCCCAAAAACTGAGCAAACCTTCGCATCTATACAAAGAAACCCTTCATGGAGATGTATAGATGTTTACACCCTTTTTGCTGCTTATGGCGGCGGGGGTCGGCTTCCGGCTGACCTTATCGTGGATATTGAGGAAGAGGTTTGGCCTCGACCTTGCGATCCCCCAAGCCCTTGCCGGGGCGCTGCTTGTCTTGGCCTGTTTGCCAAGCTGGCTTCAACCCATCCCTTTGCCGATCCCGCTTGGTGTGGCTCTTGGGGTGGTGCTGCCTGACCTTCTGCTGACGCGGAGGGGGCTATGACAGACTGGCACCTCAAAGAAGACGACGTGGTTGTCTTACGACCCCTTGATGACATTCCCGAGCACCTTTTCCAGGTCTGGGAAGTTTTTGACGATTGCATCACCGGCTACTCGCTGACGGGACCTCTCGAAGGTGTCTACGGCGAGCCCGGACTGGAGCTGATCCTACGGGTCCACTCGCGCAGCACCGGAGGCGATCAGGGAAGGGGTTAAACCCAGCCCCCTGTTGATTCCGTTCACAAAAACTCAATCCAACACACAAACCGGGGCTTTTGCCCCGCTAGGAGACGTCATGTCTACACAAATTAAGTATGCCTACAGGCGGCATAACACATGGATCTACCGCCGCACCTACCCCGTCCACTTGCAGGAAATACTGGGATCGTCGCTCAAGCGGTCCCTGCATACCGCCGATGCCAAAGTTGCTGCCAAGCGGGTGGCAGAACTCAACACTACCTTCGATGCGATCGTGCAGGAAGCGGAGGCCAAGCTGGCTGCGGGGGCAACAAGTGGCGAGCCACCACAACTTGCCATTGCCGTCCCTCGGTACCAGCGCGCTCGCCTCTTGGGGGAAGAACAGGTGCAGGAGGTTGCTGCTGTCTACTTGGCAGAGGCTTCCAATCGCCTGCGTCCGGGCAGCTACAAGTCAGTCCGCTTTGCCTTAGAGTTGCTGATCTCGCATGTGGGGGACCGCAAGCTGGGCGACCTCAACGATACCTTAGGCAAAGAAGTGTTAGGGTATGTTGCGCGGCTGTCTCCCAACATCAGGAAGTACAGCCAAGCGCAGGGGGCATCTCTGGCAGAGCTGGCAGCTTTGTCGGAGGAGTACGAGGAGGTATCCCTGACAGCCCAAACCCAAAGGCGTATCTGGCGGCAGTTGCAGCAGTTCTTGGATTGGTGTGTTCGGTCAGGAACCTTGGAAGCAAATCCCTGGGGCGGGCTTCTGGTGAAGGAAAGGCCAGAGGTCCGATCGCACAGGGTCCTGACTGATGCTCAGGCCTCTCTCCTACTCAACACTAACGACAGGGTGCTTCACAGCGCCCTTCTTTTTTGCCTGCTGACAGGAATGCGGTCGGGGGAGGCCTGTGGGCTCTTGTCGGAGGACATCAGTACCAAAGGCAACCTTGGGCGGTTCGTGCAGATCAGGCCCAACCACCTGCGGCCACTCAAGTCTAAGGCGGCAGAGAGGGTGGTGCCGCTGCATCCTGTGCTGGAGCAACTCTTGGACCAACGACTGCCATCGCAAGGGCGGCTCTTTCCCTCCCTAACGGTGGATCGGGTGGTCAAGCGCTATGCCTACCTCAGGGCGGTGCACAGGGACCTGCATGGCACGGTGTTCCACTCCACCCGCAAGTGGTTCATCACCCAGTGTGAGCGCACAGGTGTCCCTGAGCACTTCACCGCCAGCCTTGTCGGCCATCAGTCAGCCCGCTCCGAGAACAAGCTCACCTACGGGCTCTACTCTGCTGGCATCAGTGACACCCAAAAGCGGGAGATCATTGATCAGATCAGGTTGCCTGTGGGGGTGGTGCTATGAGCGCCTCGCGTATCCCTGACATCGAGGCCTTTGAGGAACGGGCTGCCATTGCTGAGTACGATGGGGGGCTAACAAGGCTGCAGGCTGAATCCCTTGCCGCACAAGAGCAGGGCTTTGCCTCGGCTGGGGAATACTGGCGGTGGTTGGCTGACTATGTGGTCAAGCGAGGGCTTGGCTGAGCCTCAAAACGATACTCCCGTCCGGCTGCCCTTCGCGGGTGGTCGGGCGGGGGCGAAGGGGGTGGTTATTTTTTTGGAAAGAAAGTTGCTGTCAAGCAAGGCCAGACTGCAAAGTGGATATAAGTCAGGTCATGATTACATCAATCTCCACATATTCAACGGTGTAAAGACTACCTAACGGGTGATGACTTGGCATGCACCGCCAAGCGTAACAGTCATCTTTTCGACAAAAACATTCAACATTTGACATATATCAAAACCTTCCTCTTCTTCCCGCCGTTTCCTTGTACGAGAAACAGAAAATGGAGATGACGATGTACTTGATGAAAACACTAAAATCTTCGGTAGCATTAGCTGCGGCTGTATTGCTTACGGGGGTTGCCGCCAGTAACTTCAACGGCCTGTCTATGGCAGCAATGGCACAAGAGGCCTCTGGCGGTCCGGACAACGGCCAAGGCAATCAAGGCGGTCAGGGTCAGGGCGGGCAAGGTGCGCAATCCGGCCAGGGCAATCAAGGCGGATCTGGCGCTGGACAAGGCGGACCGGATGTAACGTCCGATGGCCAAGGGCCACAGGCCGGTAACCCCTCTGATACCAATTCTGGCGGTGGCAAGCCCGCTTGGGCGCAAGAAGGTATCCCTGAAGTAGAACTGGGGCGTCTCAGCGTTGCACGTTCGCCCGATCAGGTGCTCGAGAGGTCCCTCGAAGAAGCACTTTCGACTTGGGATGCAGCGACAATGGAAGCTTTCTACAGTCTTCCACTGGATAGCTCTGACCCTGACGCGACAACGATCCTGACTGAACTCAGCCTGAATTGGGACAATCTGACAATCTACGACTCGCCCCTTCAGAACCTCGCATTGATGAAGGACATCCTTGATGATGGTGATAGTCAGTTGGATGTAAACAACGATACTGACGTCCTGATGGCCGTATTCCTTGGCGTTGCCTCTGATAAGGTATTGCCCATTTCAACAGACACAGTAATCGCCGTCACAACGATCCTCGGTTACCCGATTACGGGCGATGATGCAGAGGACTTGGCTGAGGACGCTGAAGCAGTTCGCATCGCCGTTCTTGCTGGTCACGGTTGATCTCACTGAGTTGCCCGTTGGACACCAATCTAGCGGGCAACGTATTACGACGGATATTTTTGAGGAGGTTCGCAATGCTGTTCCTGCACAATCTTGCCCGGGGCAAGGCCCCTCAACTCTCTATGCCAGTGCTCGCTATCGCGATTGGGCTTGGTATCGCCATGTCCCCAAGTATCAGCAGCTTTGCTTTCGCCGAAGGCCATGAAGACGGCGAGACAACCCACAGCGGCGGCCCAAAGGGCCCTGGTGGGCAAGGCGGTAGTGATGGCCACACCTCAGGTGGCCACGATTCCGACGGTGATGACCATACGGATCATGAGGGTGGACAGGGCGGCCCAAAAAATGGCGGACAAGGTCAGGGTGAAGGTGAGGGGCAAGGTCAAAATGGTAGCGGTGCCAGCGGCCAAGGTTCCGGACAGGTGTCCGGTCGTCCAGTCTGGGCGCAGGAAGGTATCCCAGAGGTCGAACTAGGGCGTTTGAATGTGGCGCGCTCGCCTGATCAGGTTCTGGACCGTGCCTATGCCGAGGCTTTGGGCAGTATGACCCCCGAGGTTCTGACCTTTTATGGGCGCACTCTGGAAGGGATGATCACGGAGCTTTCGCTGAACTGGGATCAGGTCAGCTTTATCGACTCGCCTTTGCAGAACCTTGCCCTGTTACGCGAAGCGCTCGACAGTCAGTCAGTGCTGACGACCCAAGGGATCAACCCCAACAACGACACGCTGATGGCCGCATTCCTTGGTTCTGCGTCGGACAAAGAGATTCCTATTACTGCGAACACGGTCTTGGCGTTGACGGCAATCTTAGACAGCCCCGTCACGGCGGAAGAGGCTGCTGCACTCGCGGCAGATGCAGAGCGGATTCGCATCGCAATTCTAGCCGGACACGGCTGAAGGCCAACAAAACGGTGCAGGTCGGCTTCGGGCTGGCCTGACTGAGTCAAACTCTAGGAGAACGGGCCCTTGAATATTTCCAAATCTTTCGCTGCCGCCTTTGTCACCACGCTTGGCTGTCTTGCCTTTGCCGCGCCAAGCCCAGGGTTTGCTCAGACAACTGATGTGGCGTTCGGGCAAAATGTGGCGAGTGTAACTTATGGCCCCTATGTCCGTTTTGAGCTTGGCGGCGCTAGACACGATCTGTCTGAGGGATATTGGCTTCCTCCTGGGGCAAGCGATCCTCGCGTTAACTTTAAGCCTATTCCCAAAGATGATTGGCGCGGCCTTGCTGGGTCAGCGGTCGGCTATGACTGGCAAAACGGGTTCCGCGCCGATGTCTCGTTTTTTACGACCGGGACGATCGGATTAACTGCGCCATGCAGCAGTGTCACGAATCTCACTCCATGTAGTGAACATGCCGACATAACCGACGCATCCATTGAGAGCAGCGGATTGATGGGCAACCTGTTTTATGCACCGTTTGAGGCTCAAGGCTCGACCGCGGTCTTGCAGCCATTTGTTGTCGCGGGTCTTGGATTTGCACACAATGAAATGGGACCTTGGACCCGCACCAAGAACCCGGACAATGACACGGTCAGCGAAGGAACGGTTCGCACCTTTGAAGGTGCCAGCAGCACTGATTTTGCCTGGTCCGTTGGCCTTGGCGCTTCGCTGCAGTTGACGCGGCCCGGCGAGTGGCCTGTTATCATTGAGATGGCCTATAAATATTATGATTATGGCACCGCCCCCTGTGTCAGGGATGTTGTCCGCTGCTCTATTTTTCTCTAATTTTCAGGTGGGCGGATTAGGACAATGACATGGGATATTCACTGGAACGAA
>NZ_QJJL01000007.1:0-50804 GCF_003201935.1 Loktanella sp. PT4BL
AGAACTCGCCTTCCTGCGAGCGGCGGTTCAGCACCAGATGCGCATGCGGGTGATCGCGGTCCTCATGCACCGCGATGATGTAGTCGAAATGCCCCGCGTCACTCTGGAAGAACCGCTCGGCCACATCCGTCGCGATGTCGCGCACATCCTCGCCCCGCGTGCCGATGGGGAAGGACATGAGCATGTGCGTGGTCTGACCGAGCTTTGGCTTGAAGCCCGCATCCCACCGCTTGGCAAAGCGCTCGGTCAGATCCTTGATGTCACCCGCCTCGAGCTTCGTCTTGCCATCCAGGAACCCGCTACTGTCGACGATATGGGTGGACTTGGTGGTGAGGTAATCGAGCTGGTTTGTGAGCTGTGATTTGGTATGCGTACCGCCGCCCCGGATCGCCTTGAAGACCGCCGGCCGATGCCCTGCTGCCGCGCGCGTAAGCTGAGTCTGCTTGGCCACATGCAGCCCCTGCATCGAACCCCGGATCCGGCTCCAGCCGTCCCGGAAGACCTCGCCTGTGACAGCGTCAACCGCATCATACAGCCGCATGGGCAAACTCCCTCAGCGCGGCCGTGGCCTCGAGCTGCATCGCGTCTCTCCGACGCCGCAGGAGCAGATCGATCTCGTCGGCGGAATCCAGGATGAACCGCGCCAACCCGCGCATCTGCGCAAGGCGCAATTCGGTGAACTCGGCACGCGTGCCACCATCAGCCCCCTGCCCCTGCCGGTTGGCCTTCGTCATCTGCTTGGCGATCTGCGCGACCCCATTGCCGACCTCGTGCAGCGAGGCGCGATAGCGCGCCATCTCGGCCGCCATCTGCGCGTCCGGCACGAACACCCCGCCTGCCGCCTGTATCAGCCGCCGCAGCCCCTCGGCCCGGCTCTCGATCCCGGCCTTCGCCAGCACCGCTTCGAGCGCCGCAAGATCCGCAGCCGTGACCTTCACACTGACCGCGGCGACCGGGATCGCGGCATCCACCTGGCGCTCGGCATCGGCTTTCAAGACGTAGCGCACGGCCCGCGATGTGACCTCGAAACGCTCAGCCAGCTCAGACGTCGACACACCCTCCGCGGCCTCGCGGACGATCTGCATCTTCTCGATCTCTGTCAGGCGTTTTGTTCGGGACATGCGGAAGAAAGACCCCCTATTTCCTGCCACCTTCCACCAAGGCTGCCCCCACCTTACGATAATATACCGCGCTGTCAATTATATACTTTCGTTGCATTCAGTCTCAGGCAGCCTTGGTGTCCGCTTCACGCCGCGGCCCGCAGGGACGCGGCTCTGCCGCCCTCACCACCGGGCGACCCACCTGTCCAATGGGTCCCCTTCCCCAGCCCCGCCCGAGGGTCTGGCCGAACACCCATGTGTTCGGACGGTGTTGATTCTCACTGAGAACTGACCCGGTAGCCCCATAAATTGTCACTGAGAATTGACCCATGTGAACACATTGCCCTGACGGTTTTGGTCAGGGAGACATGGAGTGATCGACATGGGATTTTTGAGTGTCATTCGACGTTGGGCATTGCGTGACAAAATGCCAATTCGCGAGATTGCCCGGCGGACGGGTTTGTCTCGGAATACAATCAAGAAGTATCTGCGCGAAGGTGTTTTAGAGCCGCAGTTCAAGACGCCAAAACGGCCGAGCAAGCTGGACCCATATGCGGATCGGTTGTCCGCTTGGCTTCTGATCCAAACCCGCAAGTCGCGTAAAGAGCGGCGCACGGTCAAGCAAATGCACGCTGATCTGGTGAAGCTGGGATACGACGGATCCTATGAACGCGTTGCGGCTTTTGCCCGGGCTTGGCGTGAAGATCGACATCGTGCTGAGCAGACAACCGGTCGGGGAACATTTGTTCCGTTGGTATTCCAGCCGGGGGAAGCTTTCCAATTCGACTGGAGCGAAGATTGGGCCAATATTGGCGGCGAACGGGTCAAGCTTCAGGTCGCCCATATCAAGCTGTCGCACAGTCGGGCGTTTTTGGTGCGCGCTTACCCGCTGCAAACGCATGAGATGCTGTTCGACGCTCATTGGCATGCATTCAGGGTGTTTGGTGGCGTTCCAGGCCGGGGCATCTACGATAATATGAAGACAGCTGTGGACCGCGTTGGCAAAGGCAAACAACGCGACATCAATGCGCGCTTCAAGGCGATGGCCAGCCACTACGTTTTTGAGCCTGAGTTTTGCAATCCTGCTGCGGGGTGGGAGAAGGGGCAGGTTGAGAAGAACGTGCAAGACGCCCGCAACCGCATGTGGCAGGTCATGCCGGTCTTTGCCGATCTGGCAGAGCTGAACCAGTGGTTGGAAGATCGCTGCATTGCCCTGTGGGCGGAGACACCGCACAAGGCCTTACCTGGTTCCATCGCCGATGTATGGGAGGCCGAGAAACCCATGCTGATGGCGCTGCCGCCTGCATTTGACGGCTTTATAGAACACAGCAAACGCGTGTCTCCAACGTGTCTGATCACCTTCGAGCGCAATCGCTACAGCGTGCCTGCCAGCTTTGCGAACCGCCGGGTGAGCCTGCATGTCTACCCTGAACAGCTTGTCCTTGTTGCAGAAGGCCAGACTGTTTGCACCCATGACCGGATCATCGATCGTTCTCATCGTAAGCCAGGCAAGGTCATCTACGACTGGCGTCACTATTTGGCTGTCATACAACGCAAGCCCGGTGCCCTGCGCAATGGTGCGCCGTTCACAGAGATGCCCGAGGCTTTCCGCCGCCTGCAAGACCACATGCTTCGTAAGGAAGGCGGTGACAGGGAAATGGTCGACATCCTGTCCTTGGTTCTACACCACGACGAAAGCGCTGTTTTGCGAGCCGTGGAGCTGGCTTTGGAAGCTGGGGTGCCGACCAAGACGCACATTCTAAACCTGCTGCACAGGTTGATTGATCCAAAGCGGACAGATCATCCAGAGATCGATCCACCAGATGCCCTCGCATTGGAAACCGCACCAAAGGCAAATGTGGATCGCTACGACGACCTCAGACAGGCAGGAGGAAAGCGCAATGCGTCATGATCCTGCAGGAGCTTCCATCGTCATCATGTTGCGCAGTCTCAAGCTGCACGGCATGGCGCATGCGGTCGATGATCTGGTTGCACAAGGTGCGCCGGCGTTTGAGGCAGCCACCCCCATGTTGTCTCAACTACTCAAGGCGGAAATGGCAGAACGAGAAGTGCGATCAATTGCCTATCACACGAAGGTGGCGCGCTTCCCGTCCTACAAGGATCTCGCTGGGTTCGACTTCAAATCTAGCGACATCAACGAAGCCACGGTCCGGCAACTACATCGCGGCGAGTTTATAGAAAACGCAGAAAACGTCGTTCTGATTGGCGGGCCTGGCACCGGCAAAAGCCATGTCGCCACGGCCATCGGCGTGCAGGCCATCGAGCATCACAGACGCAAGGTGCGCTTTTACTCGACCGTCGAACTGGTCAACGCATTGGAGCAGGAAAAGGCCCTTGGGAAGGCCGGGAAAATGGCTGAGATGCTCACGAAGATCGACTTGGTCATCCTTGACGAGCTCGGTTACCTGCCGTTCAGCCCGTCAGGCGGTGCGCTGCTGTTCCACCTTCTCAGCAAACTCTATGAGCGCACCAGTGTCATCATCACGACCAATCTCAGCTTCAGTGAATGGGCACAGGTCTTCGGCGACGCAAAGATGACAACAGCACTCCTCGATCGGCTCACACATCGCTGCCACATCCTCGAAACTGGCAACGACAGCTACCGCTTCAAGGCAAGCTCAGAGGCTGCAAAGAAAACATCAAAGGAGGCCACCACATTGACCAAAGCATAGCTGCCGATACATAACTAGAAGCGGGTCAAATCTCGGTGACAATACCGGGTCAGTTCTCAATGACATTCAACAGCCTTCGAAATATCCTCATTCCGGAGGGCAGTTTCGGCCAGAACATCCATCAAGCGATGAAAGAAATCAGGGTTTTCTGTTGCGCACAGATCGATCATACCCGTTCTGGAAAGCTGCGTGCAGTTATTCATCCAATGAACAAGATGCTCAGATAGCTCTGAATCACTCAGGCCGCGAAGATACAGCTGACGTGCTCCATACATCTGAATGGCATCCCTGATCATCATCCTTACGCACTCTCCTCTCACACCGGTTCCGAATGAATACACAGCGACACGTTCAAGACTTGCGAATTACCCAAATAAGTCAAGTTGTTCATCAGCCCTGCTGAACCACACCAGAAACGACCGTATTTCTAATTCTCTGGACTTCGGCCGACTTTTCGCTTCGGGCTGACAGGGGTCGTTGTAAAGCGAAAATCTAACGTCCGCTCCGTCCGCATCTTACCAGTTCGTACACGATGCAGCGAACGGCAGGTGTACGGATAGGGAGGGACTTCTGAGAATTTCATCGTACCAGCCATATGACACACCAATGTCTCCTATTTCACTTGGCCCAAGGGTGACGGGAGATTGAAACGCATAATCCCCCCCTACTGGCAGCCTTAGCGTGGGATTCCGCTCCTTCAGGCATTCGACCCCACTTACCGATCGGGCACCGCTTCAAGGGAAGTTTCGAACCGCTTGTCCGCCGCCGCCGCTTCTTTCAAGAGCGCGTCGAAATTGTCAGGTGGGTTGCCATCTTCCAGCATCCCTTTGAACGTCGCGTAGGCATCCGTCTTGCTGCCATAGGCGCGCAGGGTCTTGTCGTCGTTCACCCAGGCCACCACGATGACCTTTGCATCGCTGTTGAACCGGTAGAACAGCCGATACTGCTGGAAGAATTTCGCCCGGAACCAGTGCTTGCGGTGATCGCCGAGTGTGCCGCCTTGCCGGAAGGCGGCGGCACCCGGGTCCGCCGGTATGGCCTCGGTCACCAGCTTGAAGATTGCGGCCAGCCGTTTCGCGGAATTTTTCTTGCGCCAGGTCTTGGGATCGCGAGCCTTACGCGCCTCGACCTCCAGGATCAGCCCTTCGAGCTGGTCCAGAAAGAGCGGATGCGCATAAATCGACCATCCGTTTACGACAAGGGGCGCTTGGGCGGGCACGCTATCGCCGCTCATTCATCCTCGAGCGATAGCGGCGCATCCAGATCGACGTCAACGTCTCCGACCAGTGCTGCAAGACGGTCATGCAAAGCCCCATCGAACGCCCGAATGCGGTCCGGATGCGCCTTGATATCGGCCTCGACAAAATCGAGAAAGGCTCCAAGCGCAAGATCATCCTCGTCGCTGCGCACGGGCTCGATATAGACTCTGCCACTCGGCTCGGTGCAGTAGCGAATCTGGTCGCCCTTGCCCAGCTTGAGCTGTTTGCGCACACCGGCCGGCACGGTCGTCTGATACCGATCCGTGAGTTTCGAGACATCTTGTGCGAGGGCTGTCATGGCAGTCTCCTGAAAGAATGGGGTCTTTGCTGCCTGCGATAGGTAATGCATTTGCATTGCCTTGTCAAGATAAGCCGCAGGATCTGCTGTCGCCGGACAGGTCGATCAACTGTCCGGCGCAGCACCTAATTTCGTCCCGCGAGGTACTCCGCCAGCACCGGGCTGGCAGCACCCTTCGCGGAGCTGAGCAGCTCCGAGCCCGCAAGCGAGGCCTTAGACAGGCGTACGAGCCCACCAGTTTCCTCGATGCGGTAGCAGCGGCGCTTTTGCCGCCCGCGCCTGTAGTGGGTCGCGGTGACGATCTGGCATGTGCTGCCATCAGTGAGTGTCACAGGTGCTGCGAGTTTGATCTTGTCGCCTTCCTGGTAGTCTGGAATCGACGCCCAGTCCCGGCAGCGCTGGCGCCAGTCCTGGGCGTAGCCGTCCGGGTCTTTCAGGTCGGAGAGGAGCTCGATCAGCCCAAGGGGAGCCCGCGACTCGTTCGGGCCCGCGCTTTCCTCCATGTCCTTGTAGCCCCAGCAGCAGTCATCGTATCGGGTGAGGAAGACAGCCCCGAATGTGATCGAGCCGTCTGCATCGGTGACATAGGTCGCGTCCTCGACAGGGGTGCCGTCGAGATTGGTGACCCTTGCCGCCGCATACCAGGTGGAGCCGACCTTGCAGGCCTTGTCCAGTTCGGTTTTGCGCCTTTCGCCTTCGAAGGTACAAAGCCGGGTGATCTCCGCTTTCTCATCCGCGTAGGTTTTGACGCGGCCGTCGGTGTAGAAGAGCCAACCCATCACGCCACCCTCCGATCATCGAGTTCCATCAGGGCATCGAGCGGCACGCGGTAGGGCTGCATGGCGTCGAAATCCTCGCAATTGCCGCAGTTCTGCACGATCGCGAAGGTATCGCAGGCATCCTTAAGGATGACCCGGAAGGTGCCGCCGAGGCCCGAGGGCACCTCGTAGGTCCCGCCGATCAGATAGTCCGAGGCGCGACGCACGAAGACGCGGATGCTGTGGCCATCGGTGGCGAGCCGGATCGCCCCCTGCCCCCGGTCGATGAGCACCTGCACATCGTCGAGGATGTCGGTGTAGAACTGGCCGGTCAGATCGCGAAACGCCATGCGGCGCTGCGCCATCCAGTCGGTGTCGCGAAACGGGTTCATGCCGTCGGCGAAGGCGAAAGAGGGATCGGCCTGTTCGATGATGACGATGCGAGTGGTCGTGCCATCGATGCCGTTTGAGCGCAGATGCACGCCATTGCCAACGATGAGGATCAGGGCGGGCCTGTCCACGGGTCCGTTCCAGTTAGGCAGGAAGGTTTTGCAGGCGCGCGCATGTGCGATTTGCGCCGAGACAGCGGACGCAGAGAACTTGAGAATAGCCATGGGGATGTCTTTCCGTTGGGTGTGGGAGGGTCGACCCGCGCGGAGAATGCCTCGCACGGGTCGCGTGATGGCTCAGGCCGCTTGCGCGACCTCGCTGTCTGGCTCCGGGGCTTCCACCGTGGGCTCCGCCTCATCGAAGGCGACACCGGCGGTCTGCATCATCGGCGGGCACCAGGCGGCCACGGCAGCGCGCTGCGCGTCCGTGAGCGTGGCGAAGGGCTCGGCGAAGAGCTTGTCGCAGAAGGCGACGATCTCCTTCTTGCTTGACGAGGCCAGCGTCACCGCCTCCTGGGCGAGGCCCAGATCCTCGCCGAGGATCTTCAGGAGCCAGGCCTTCTTGAAGCGGTTGAACAGCGCCGCGTTCGGCGTCCAATGAGCCCGGATATCAGGCATGATCTCGATCTCGAAGTCATGCATCAGGCTGTCGCGCTGGCGGTCCCGTGCGAAGCAGGACTGCGTGGTGCTGGCGGACGCATAGGCGACGAGCTTGGCCTTGTCGGCGACCAGCTCGTTCAGCGCGGCATGACGGCGGCCACCAGCAAGCACGGCGTATTTGCCGTCGAGCTTCTGGACGAGTAGCGGCTGGAGCAGGCCCAGAACGGCGATGCTGGCCTTGAGATGCGCGGTGTTCTCGGGGTCATAGGTTTCCGGAGAATTGCTGCGCACATTGGCTGTATGAGCAGTCAGATCGCCAATGGCGACAGAAACGGGTTTGAAACTTGCGGTCATGGGATGTCCTTTTCGATGGGTATGGTGCGGCCCGCGCTCGCGCGTGACCAATCCCCGAGTTCGGGGATCAAAACGACAGAAGGCCCGTTTTGCCTTTTTAGGGGCAGCGGGCCTTCATCGTCTGGGCTGTCAGTAGGGGTGTCCCCTCCCCTACCAGTCGCGCGCCATCATGATGGTCAGCACGCGCGTGGTGGTCATGGGGTTGTCCGGGGTCTCGGCCCCGTAGCGAAAGTCGGAATCCGCTTCATACAGATCGATTTTCCAGAACACGGTCTCGCCGCGGACCGTGACCGACCCGAAATCATGCCATCCTTCGGGATCATTCTCGGGCTCGAACACATCAAACTCCCCGGCCGCCTTCACCGCCTCGGCTATGAAGCCGTCACCGGCCTCCATGAGCGAACGGGTCACATGCATCCTGCCCTGTATGGGCTGCACCGGCGACACTCCAAGGCACGCGAGCTTGCGAAACGCGTCGTTCTGCGCGGCGATCACACTCGGATCCGGGCATTCTGTCTGGGGCTGTGCGGTGATGGTCATAGGGCTCTCCTTTGAGAAGTTGAAACACCCTTCCCAAAGCCCGCTTTTTCTTTTCTGTTTGGCGGATGGAGCCAGACAGTACCAACAAGGAGCGCACCACTTCAGAAGCCCGCAGTCCAGATAAAACGGACCTTTGGGCAGTTGATCGGATTGGCTTCAGGCCATATGATCTATCTTCCGCAACATGTGAACCGCTGAATTTTAGGACCATAAGCAGAAAGGTATGAGGCTTCGATACGGATACCTGCTGGCCGGCGTTGCCTGGGCCCTTTTTTTGCACCGGTCGCAGCCTACTTCGTGCTCGCCGGCGTTGCTGGCATGCTATGGCTTTATGTTTTTGGCGATAATCCTTGGCCCTTAGCCACCGAATGGGTGCTCTTGACCACCGGCCTAGCGGTCTTCGTATCTATTGCAGCGGGCTGCATGTACGTCGCCTACAGGAATGGCCGAAAGAGAGAAATTGAGGCTAGGGAAGATGGAAGCCGGGAATGGAGGAGAGTTCTTTTGTGGACTCTCGTTCCATTAGGCTTGATTGCGATCACCGCCTTGGCCTTTTGGCAGCGCTCGATCCATCACGCCGGGACACTTGCAGCGATGGAGCAACGCGTAGCTGTCTTTGCAGACTTGTTGAACACGCGCCAGACCATCTCCGAGCTGACTGCGCGAACGACAGACAGTGGTGACTTGCAGGCAGTAATCGCAACCTCTGGGGGACGGTCAGGAACCTACAGGCTGCTTTGGCAGGTCAACAGCATGACCTATGGCGAAATACTGTCCAACGAAAAACAGGCCGTCGAGATCGGAAGCGCCAGAGAAGAGTTGGCTCTCGAGATCCTGATCGATGACGTCGCCAGAAGCTACCGGGACACGGTTCTCAAAGGGGGTGGTGTGCTTGTCGATGAACCCTTCCAGCTCTTCGTGACGCTTATGCCAGACGTCGATGAACAGGACATCGAGGCATGGCCTCCACATGAACGTTACCAATGGGAACAAGGCGTCTCACCGCTTCTCAGCATCAGGTCATTCGAATTTCCGATGCGTTTCAGTGTCGGTCGGGACGGTACCATTAACCATCTGGGACCTTGAGATTCAAGACACTCTGTTTTCATGGGAGTTTCCGCAGACAGTCTCGGCAGGCTCTGCGAAAAAAACGCTAGTCCCGTCTTCACTTGCGGAACGTCCGAAAGGCGCGAATGAATCGCGAGTTTGGGCTCGAAGCTGTCTTGCGGCAGTGCAGCGACTTTTCCGTCAGGCGGCCTCAGCGCTGTGCCCTCCGCTACCCGCCTCCGATCTGGCAATCAAGTAGTCACAGGCGCGCTGCGCATCGGCGGCGTGCTTGAAGATCGCGTTCTTGTCCAAGCGCAGGACCCGTAGCCAGTTGTAGAGGTAGGCCGCGTTCAACTCGAGCGTATGGGCCGTGAAGCCAAGTGTTTGCCCAAGGAACACGGAGGTCAATTCAGCGACGATCTCCTCGCGTGCGTAAGAAGTGTTGCCGAACTTCGAAAGACCAAAATCACGGTTCAGCCTATGGGGGGCTTTCGTGGCATGGGCCAGCTCATGTGCCCAGACCCCGTAGAAGTTCCGCGGGTTCTGAAACCGCGTGATGGAGGGCATGAAGACCTTGTCCACGGGCGGCAGGTAGTAGGCTTCCGTCCCTGTAAAGACCGTCGTGATGTCGATAGTATCGAAAAACGCCTGCATGTGCGGGATGGGCTCGGACGACGGATGTTCGGGCGTGGGCTCCGGGTCGGGGAAGAAGCTGTCGGGCAGACCCTCGATCTGGCAGGCATTGAAGACGCGGTAGGATTTCTGGAAGCGGAAACTGCGGGCCTCCTCGGAATGATCATCGCTCTCCGCGTGATCATCCTCGCCGCCACGCTCTTTCCGGCTTTGACCGTAATAAACGACGACAGAGGATTTTTCGCCCTTTCGGACTTTTGCGCCCAAAGCATTGGCCTGCGGCAGCGTCATCCAGAAGGGTGAGCTGTGGCCAACCATCACGGTCCGCATCGTTAGCAAGAAGTTGTTGACCCCCTGGTAGGGCTCACCGCCCACGCGCAGGGGGCGTGAGCTGCCGCCTGCCGTCCAGGGCTTGCGCCATGGCAAGACGCCGCGCTCGATGATGCGGATGATTTCGTTCGTGATGACCTCGGAGGCATCGAATTTGGGCGTGCGGGTTCGGGCCATTGCAGGCCTCCTTTCGAGTTTTGGTGAGAGTAATTGGTGATCAGGCTGACTAATGGGACCGCGGATCGTTGAGGATCCTCGCGCCGAGCCCTTCGACCATGTCGATGTAGGTGGTCAGCGGCACGGACCTGCCGGGACTTGAAGGTTCAGGATCGCTCGATCCGTCCCGCGCTACCCGCGGCAGGTTCGCGAAGGCGATGACGTCACTGATGGGTCGGATATCGATGAACGGGGTCCCCCGTGCGACCGCAAGAGTGGCCAAGGGAAAGCGCTCGATCGGCGCGAGGATCGAGACGGTGGACCAACCGAGATGGAAGAACGTGCCGCCGTCTCCGCAGATTACATGGGCATTCGGCAGCATCGCCGCCTGCCTAAGATAGCCGAAATCCCGCAGGACGGCCTCTCGTTCGAGCCGCTGAGCCAGTTTGGTCTGGCCAGTTCGGCGTAATTCTTTATGTCGCCGCCACGAGGCTGCGGTCGCGTGCAACACACGCAAAACACCTGTTTGCATCGGATTGCCCTTCATTAGGAAAGACAGACCGGAATCCGGTCCGAACCCGTCCGAGGAACCCCAAAGGCCCTCATCCGTCAGTCACAAAACCCGAAGAACACTTTCACTTTCTACGGGCCAATTGGACCGTGGTAACAGCCGAAGGTTTGATACAACTGCGGTTCCCGGTGATTTCAGGCAGCAAGTCCTGTTTGGGTACCAAGATCGGCAAAGTATATCGGCAACCCCGCCCCAACTGCCGCAGACCTTTTCATATTATCAATAACTTATCTGGTGCCTTGGATCGGCAAAAACCCCGCCTCCAGCCAAGTTGCAGGCCCAAAAATCAGGACTTCCGACGTTCAGAACAATGCAGGGTTACGGATAAAAATGGGAAACGGAGGCGCAGAACCTCCTGCCAAATTTAGTTTCAGCAATATAGCCGCTATACTCGGGTTTGACTGCCGAACTGCCATGCAACTCGTTCACGAAGGCAAAGCACAGCAGGTTTTGGAATACACCGACGTAGTCGACGCAGGCGTCTTCGCCTGATGCCTCTGAAGGGTGTCCGCTACACAGGACTGCTCTATCGTGCTCTAAACTCGGTTTATGCGCGCGAGCCTCTCTCGGGACGTGGCGCTGAACTCTACGGAGGGCGCCTTAATGCCAAGGGCATCCCTGCACTCTACACGGCGCTTGATCCCATGACGGCTCTCCGAGAGGCCAACCAGATCGGTAGCCTGCAACCCACGATTCTCGTGTCCTACATCGCCGATCTCGGCCCAGTTTTCGATACCCGCGATCAGGACGGACTAGAGCAATACGGAATGATAGAGGCTATGCTTGCCGACTCAGCATGGCGCATGAAGATGCTCGACAGCCTATCCCTGCCGACGTCGGATTTCGCCGACAACCTCATCGCTGCCGGGTTCGCAGGACTTCTGATCCGGAGTTTTGCGAAGGGCGCGTCGGCATCGGACTTCAACATCCTACTCTAGAGCTGGAACGGTGACGGCTGCAGCCTTGATGTCATGGACGACGAAAACCGATCCGTCACGGATGTGAACTGATTTTCCAGTCCTGTCATTGCTCTAAGCATCCGAAAGGTAGATCGCATTTGCAGCGCAGCATTATTACAGCACCTGCACCAAAATACGGCGGCGCGGTCCGAGTGTGGCTTCCACAGCCTCATTTACGAAGGCGATCAAATGAGTCTGGACATAGTGCGCGACAAACTGGTTGCGCGCATTGAGTACAACTGTTTCTTGGTCATCGTTGCCGAAGGTCAGCAGCGAAATCCAGTTGCGGTAGTGTTCTGGGTGCAATTCGCGCATCCGCTTGCAGGCTGCACGCCACGAATGATTTTCTGTCGCTGGGATATCATCGGTTTGGTTGTTTGCCGTCGCCTTAGTTCGAAAATCAACCGCGACAACCTTTGTTTCTTTCACGGGATTCGTTTGCACCATACGCTCAGAGAAGTCAGGACCAACATGATCCCAGTAAGGTTCCGACATGCGATAGATTTCAGGATAGTTCAGACGGTAGGCCCCTACCCTGCCCCGTACGCCTTGCCGCTTACAGATTACCATACGCTTCTCTGTCCAGAACTTGATCTCGCGCTTGACCGTGCGTTCTGTCACATTCCACATCCGGGCAAGATCACGTTGACCAACACAGAATTCATCTAGCCGCCAATTGTATCGTGCGGTGATCAACAGCAACAAACGCGACAGCGAGATATGGTGACGCGCATCTAGATGCAGCCCGGCAACTGATAACGCAGTCAATAAATCGTACTTTAATGAACTGGCTTTGACCCCAGTTAGCCGTTTCGCATCCATTGCGTTATCTCACTGTCTTGCCTCAAGCGCCGACGTTGTTGCCGATTCTGCTTGAATAATAGCAAGACACAAATTCCCGTTTTCTGTCAAGGACCTGCTAAGAGCGGGATTTTTTAACCCCGTCAATTATTTTTATAAAGAATAGGTTAAAATGGTTAAGGGGGACACCTCTGTGTCACCGTATTTAGGGTTTCGTGTCACCGTATCTCGAAAACTAACCGTTTGATGACACCAAATATAGAAAGAGATGAGGCAGTTTATCCCGTTCTCTTCGGGAAAAACGTAAAAACAGAGAATTTCAAATTTCTATTTTGCAGATTTTGCCAATTCCCGTTATTCACGACATTATAGTCAAAAACAAGAGCATGTCATGAGAACCCATTCCGACCTTCAAGCCATGAACGAGCGTAGCCTGACACAGCAAGCTGCAGTGCGCCGCGCGACTTTCTCTCCGGGCGAAGTAAAAACCCTGCGCCCCTTCTCGATATGGGAGATCAGCCAGTTCATGTTTGATGTCCCTGCTGACACCTTACGCAAGAAGCTCGCCGACGATCCCTCTTTACCCCAAGGAGTGACCGAGGATGATGGCCGCCAGCGCTGGTTCACGCTTGAAGAGATCAACGAGCTGCGACGCCGGGTTAAGTTTCGCGGCAAGACCTTGCTGCCCAGACGCCCCAAAGGTCGCGCGGTGCGCGTTGCTGTCAGCAATTTTAAAGGTGGTGTCGGCAAAACCGTTGTCGCGCAACACCTGGCCAATGCCGCAGCCCTTGATGGCTACCGTGTTCTTTGTGTGGATTTCGACCCACAGGCCACTCTCACTCACTCAATGGGTATCGTCGAGGTGAAAGAGTGGAACACAGTCTGGGGCATCATGTGCCGCGATCTGTGTCGTGAAGCGGACCGGATTACGGAAAGCTATGATGATCCTGATGATTGCCCCTACCCTTCTTCAAGTGAATTGCCCGAGGATGTGCAATCCATTGGCGCGCAGCGGTTTCAGGACTTCATCCAACCGACCTGCTGGCCTACCATCGATATCATCCCCTCTTGCGCCAACGCGGCCTTTGTCGAATTTGCCAGCGCCCAGTATCGCAGCCTTCATAAGGCTTGGAGCTTTTTTGGATGTGTGGCCCGCTATCTCGACGAACTACCAGATGACCAATACGATCTGATCATCTTTGATTGCCCGCCCGCGATTGGCTATCAGTCGCTGAATGCGGCTTTTGCATCCGACATTCTCTATATCCCGTCAGGCCCCGGCTATTGGGAGTATGACAGCACGACCAGCTATCTGGGCCAACTAGGTGATGCGATGGAGGATATTTCTGAGGGGTTTGGCGGGCTTGCCGATGACGCCGGGTTGACTTTGCCGAAATCCTTTATGGATGTGCGTTTGCTGATGACACGGTTTGAGGCCAACAATCCGCTTCATAACGCGATGATGGAGGCGTTCCGCAATGTCTTTGGAGCTGATGTCTGCCTGAACCCAATAGAGATGACCCGTGCCGTCGAACAATCAGGGCGCTTCCAGATGAGCGTCTATGAGCAGGACTATCGCCAGATGACCCGTGAGACATGGAAGCGCGCAAGGCAAAGCTTCGACCGTGCCTATAACGAATTCAAAACAACTGTGTTGAAGGCTTGGGATCAGGAAAACGCAAAACCAGAGGCGGATAAATGAGCAGCAAAAACAAATTCGGTTTCGATTCGATTGATACGCCCGCAAATCCAAAGCCACGTGAGCGCAGTGTTGGACCGATGGGCGCAGCGGTTCGTGATGCGGCGGAAAGCCTGCAGGAAACCACCGAGGTCAAGATTGAACAGCGGCGTCAGAATGCCAGTGACGCCAAGGCATACCGTGAGGCGCAAGAGGCCGGGCGCGTTTTGTCGGCTGTACCGCTCGCGGATGTGCTGACAAGTGATCTGCCGCGCGACAGGCTTGATCTTGAGGGTGTCGCTGCCTCGATCGAAATGGAAGAGTTGAAAGCGTCGATCAAGGAACGCGGTCAGAAAGAGCCGGTGGAGCTATACCGTGATGCGGCGGGAAATTTGCAGTTGAAGAAAGGTTGGCGGCGCTACACGGCCTTGTCGCAGCTATTCGCCGAAACCGGTCATTCGGCCTTTGCTACCGTGATTGCGCGAATTGATGTTGGGCAGGGGGACCGGCTCACGCGTTACATAGATATGGTCGAGGAAAATGTTGTGCGCGAAGACCTGAGCTTTGCAGAGATGGCACAGGTTGCCATCCTTGCAGCGCAGGATGCCGAGACCGATGAGCTTGATCCCGATGCCATGGTGCCGCGGCTTTATGCATCGCTCCATAAAGTCAAACGGTCTTATATCCGCAGCTTTGTGTTTTTGCTTTGTGCGCTTGAGGATGATCTGAAGTGGCCCAAGGCGGTGCCGCGCAATCTAGGTGTGGATGTGGCGCGCGTGCTCAAGTCTGTCGAGAGTGCGGCGGATCTGCGGGCGCAATTGCGGACTTGCGGCGGTGCCGACGAACAGAATGCTGTGCTGACCAAATTTCTGGAGGCCAAGCCAAATGTTGCCACCAGCACTCCGCCCGTTGAACGGAAAGAAAAGCGCGAATTTCATGTGGGCGATATGAAGGTAACGGCGCGTAAAGGGGAGTGCCGGATCGTCGCGGACGATGATTTTGCAGGGTTGCCGAAAGCGCAGCTGGAATATGCGGTGCAGGCATTCCGACGTGCCTTGCGTGAGAATGACCCCAAAATAAAGTCCCTGTGACCTTTGATCTGGGGGTTACCCACGGGTAACCCCTTGTTGCCGGCGCTGAAGGAAAGACGGCGGTTACCCACGGGTAACCGCCGTTTTGCTTGCGAAGCGGGTAGATGAATAGCAGCCGTGGATTAATGGCAAGCTCGTACTTTCAGGGAGGGGATTACCCGATTGCGCGAAGCTGAACGATGCCCTGTTGCAATGGCATTGCCCGGATGTCCTCTGCCACTGGGACATCCCGCTCCCCGGCGTAGATCAGCAGTTTTCGGTTGGCGCTGACGTCTTCTGCGCCGGTGTGGAAACCACGAGAAACCTTCGGCGCAGTCGTGCGCTTGATCTCGACGGCCCAGATGTCGCCACGAGGCAAACGCAGAACCAGATCAAGTTCGGCTCCGGCAGAGGTGCGATAGAAGAAGGGTTGGGTGCCGACAGGCGCCGCGGCTAGAAGAGCCTCGATGCAGAACCCCTCCCAACTGCCACCAACAACCGGGTGCCCAAGTAAGTCCTCGGTCGTACGAATATTCAACAGAGCGTGCACGATTCCGCTGTCCCGGACATAGACCTTTGGTGATTTCACAAGACGCTTCCCGACATTCTCATGCCAGGGCTGCAGTCGCCGCACCAGCATGAGATCGACGAGCAGATCAAGATAACGACCGACAGTTTGGCCCGACACACCGAGCCCCTCTGCGAGGGCTGCAGCATTCAACAGGCCGCCTTGCACATGCGCCAACATGGTCCAGAAGCGACGCAAGGTTGCGGCCGGAATACGCGGCCCGAGGGCGGGTATGTCGCGTTCCAGATATGTGCGCAGGAAATCTAGACGCCAGTCCATGCTGGCCTGATCGCTGGCAGCCAAGAAACTGTCAGGAAAGCCACCACGTAACCAGAGCGCATTCAACTGATCAGCCCCAACCTCGGTAAGTTGCAGCGGGGGCATTTCGATATACCGGACCCTTCCAGCGAGTGACTCTGCCGATTGTTGCAGCAGAACATTGGAGGCTGACCCCAAAAGCAGAAACTGCCCCGTACGAAACCCAGCTCGCCTGCGTTGGTCGATCTGACCACGCAGGCTCTTGAAGAGGCCGGGCATCTGCTGCACTTCGTCGAGGATGACGAGTTTTCCCTTTTGTTCATCTAGATAGAGATCTGGTTCGGTCAGGATCTGCCTGTCCGCGTCACGTTCAAGATCAAGGTATACCGATGGTTGCTTTGAGGCGATGTCGAAAGCAAGCGTGGTCTTCCCGACCTGCCGGGGACCGAGGAGCACAACAGCGGCTTGGTTCTCCAGCGCGGATTGCACAAGTTGATGAGTTTGGCGCATATACATACCTTGCAATTACTCCATCAGATGGAAGTTTTGCAAGGTTAAATTATTGTGCAGCTAACGTTCCAGCCCAATTTGTGAATTAGCCTGAAGTGACGAACAGGCTTTACGCCAAACCTCACTTCAACAACCCAGTTCGCTCCGCCCGTTCCAGCAGCATCTTCACGGACGACGGCTGCCAACTCGTGCGTCCACGTGGTGTACGTTCGCGCATCGCCTCTAGACGGTCACAGATCGCCTGCAACGTGATTTCAGGGTCCGCGCCCTTTATGCCTGCGACGATGGCAGGCAAGCGGTCGTCGATTTCGCGCCGTCCAGCACGGTCCAGCACCTCGGGGGGAAGGAACCCATCGCGCACGTAGGTTTTCACAGCGCGCCGTAGACGGCTCTGTGTCCAGTGCTGATGATGGGGCAGGGGGCGTTGATGATCCGCAACACGTCTTCCCAGGCCATATCGGGCCGCAGGCGGCGTACGTGGGGCACCCAATCCTGCGCGGTCTCATTCAGGCGCTCCATGTCGCCGTCCTGTCGCGCCAGCCGGACCTTGCGCACTGCGGCGGGGTCCTTGGTGCGAAGTCCAGGGTTGCCGCCTACGCGCCCTTTGGCGCGTGCCGACGCCAGCCCCGCCTTGGTGCGTTCGCGGATCAGCGCTCGTTCGAACTCGGCCGCGGCACCCAGAACCTGCAACGTGAACTTGCCTTGCGGCGATGCCGTGTCGATCGGGTCCTGTAGGGACCGGAAGAATGCGCCCTTGGCCTCCAGCCGGTCAATTACTTCCAGCAAGTGCGACAGAGACCGCGCAAGCCGGTCGATCCGCACGACGACCAGCGTGTCGCCGCTCTGGACGCGTTCGAGCACACGCGCAAGCACCGGACGCGCGCGGTTGCCGCCTGAGCCGTGCTCTTCGAAGATCTCGATGCATCCCGCAGTTTGAAGCGCCTCAGACTGGGGCAGGGGGGTCTGCTCCTCTGTGGAAACGCGGGCATAGCCTATCAGGGGCATGAAATCGGGCCGTTTGCAATTTAAGGTATCGCTACTAAACGACCAATTGCAGACGGAGGCCTATAGCCCTGCGGCTCTGGTAAGGTTCACCCGGAACCGGTCGCGGCGGCGCTGGTAGCGGCGGGTCATCTCCGCGGACGCGTGGCCGAGCTGCTTCTGCACATAGCGTTCGTCGACTTCGGCAGAGCTAGCGAGACCGGCGCGCAGGGAGTGGCCGGAGAAGCGTGCGAGGCGGTCCTTCTCGGGCAGCTCAGATCGGATGCCTGCGTCCATGACCGTACGCTTGATCAAACGCGCGACATGCTTGTCGTTTAGTCTCTTTACAGAGGCCCTTTTGCCATCGCGAGAAGTGCCCACGAAGATAGGACCGAAGTCGATCTTCGCGAAGTGCAGCCATTGCGTGAGCGCGTGGATGGGACACGTCTGATCCTTGGAGCCGCGGCCTATCTCGACCACGCGCCAGCCGGACTTGGCATTGAGGGTGAGCAGGGCACCCTTGTCAAAGATCTCGATCCAGCCGCCAGAATCCGGCGTGTCGTCCTTGTGCACATCAAGACTGACGATTTCCGAGCGGCGGAGGCCTCCGGCATAGCCTAGCAGCAGGATGGCCCGATCTCGCAACCCGCGCAGATCGAAGGGCAGGGTGGTGACCATCGCGAGGATGTCCTCTGCCAAAATCGCCTCCTTCTGCACGGGCGGCCGCGCATGCTTGCGCTTGATCCCGGCCAGTACGGTGGCGATGTGGCGGTTCTTGCGATCAAGGGTGAAACCACGCTGCGCATAGTTCCAGGCGAGGCCCGACAAGCGCCGGTCGATGGTGGTGACCGAGAGGGCAGGGGAAGGGGGTGAGCCGGACGCCAGGTCTGCGAGGTAAAGCCCGATCATCTCAGGCGAGGGCGGCAGCGGCTCGGCACCCTTCATCCGGCACCAGCGCGTGAAATGCGCCCAGTCCTTGGCGTAGGCCTTCAACGTGTTGTCCGAGGCCGCAGCGCGGGCATAGTCGCGGGCGGTGTCGACCAGGCGATCGAGCGTGCCAGAGCCGGCGACAAAGGACGGCAGGCTCAAGGCCTCGCCGTCAGGGCGATCTCTCTCGTTGTCCTCGTTGGGCGAATACCCGTTTGTCGGCTTTGAGCGCGACTTCGCATGGTTTTCTGACATGTCGTTGAGCATATCTTCTTATGTCCGATAATGCAAACTTATTGGACATAACCGTGAGCGGTAAAGTGAGGCGGTTAGATCGTTATTTTCTGGCAGAAAGCGCCGCGCTGATGTAGGCATCACGCATGACTTTTGCCCGGCCAGATCACATCAACGACGTCGACACCTTACCCCGGGTGCCTGCCTGGGTCACCTCCACGCGTGCTGAAACCCTTGAGGATGTTGCGTTTTTGTCGGGCTCGGCATTGAGCCACCTGCATCTTGTGTTGGGACGCCACGAGGTGCCCCAAGCCTTGTTGAGGGATCGTCTGGCCCTAAAGGCCGCCGAAGCCTGTATGGTCTTTTCTGGACGGCCTGAACGGGCAGGGGAGCTGCGCGACGCGGTGCACCTCCTGCGCCCCGGCGATCTACTCGGGCCGGCGGGCGAAACCTATCAGCGTTGGCGGCGCGGGATCAAGCGGCCGGTTTCGATGAAGCAGCTGCATCGGGCCTTGCCTGAGTTTGAACCTGACCAGATCGCGAACTGGCTCGACCAGTGCGGCGTGGGGCAGGGGGCACCGGTTGCGCGCGCCGCCTCCGTTTTGGAAACCATCATGACGGATGTGCCCCGCGCCGAAGTGCCGGCGCTGATTTTGGCGGACGCGGCCTTGGCACAGGCGCTTGGTTGGGATCATCTGGTGCCGCTGCTGTCTTTGAGTCTGAAGCGTGCCGACCTTTATAAGCGCGGCGAAGAGTTGCGGCTGGCCTGTCACCGTGCCGTGATCCCATCGGCGATCGAGGCGGTGCGCTTGGCCACCGATCTGGCGCGCCGTGCTGCCCACTTGAAGGCGGACGCGCCGAAACTGCGCGCCAAAGGGGCAGGGCAGGCGGTCGAGATATTCCTGACCCGCGATGCGGTCGCGGCCTCTGCGTTACCTTTGCCGGACCGTGCCGCGCGACGGCTTTGCGACCGGCTGGTTGGATTGGGTGCGGTGCGCGAGTTGACCGGGCGTGACACCTTCCGACTGTACGGGGTGTAAGATGGCAGAGTTTGATCGCGAACTGGCCGACCTGCCGCCGGAGCTGCGCTGGCGTGAATGGATGCGCCGAATTGAGGCGGTGCTCTTTGCCTCTGCCTCGCCGGTGCCGCGCGACGACCTGGCGCGCGTGGTGGGGCAGGGGGCCTCGGTCGATCTGCTGGTCGAGGACCTCACCGCCGATCTGGAGGGGCGGGCATTCGAGATCGCTCAAGTCGCCGGCGGCTGGATGTTCCGGACCCGGGCGGCCTACGCGCCCGCGATCCGCGCCACGGCGGATCGCGGGGATCAGATGCTGGATCTGAATGAATTCGACGTCGCGGTGCTGGCCGCCATTGCCTACCACCAGCCGATCACCCGCGATGGGCTCAAAGACATTTTCGGTAAGGAGATCAGCCGCGAGTTGATTGGGCGACTGCATGCACGCGACCTCATCAGAACCGGGCCGCGAAGCCCCCGCCGAGGCGCACCCTACACATTTGTCACGACCGCGCAGTTCCTTGTCGCGTTCGGGCTCGAGAGCCTGCTCGATCTTCCAGATCGTGAGCAGTTGGCGGATGCTGGCGTTGTGGCGGAAGGATGACGCTTGTCCACGACGGCCACCATCATAGCAATATTCATGAGTTATTGAAAGGCATCAAATAATTCACGATGAACTCGGCGGAGAGGATTGGCGGATAGGTGGTCAAAGCCGCGAGTGGTCTTCCAATCGACAAGACCGTCGCAATCACGGCGTGTTGATTTCGGCTTCGAGCCTTGCGATCGTGTTCAGCACGTAGTCAAAGCGCGGTGCATCGCCCATGATCATTTCCCGTATGCCAGTGTAATCCTGGCGGAGGGCTGTCTTGAGCGTCTCGTTTGGAAGTAAGCGCAGTTGTCGCGTAGCCCTTAATTGTGAGATGGGAAATCCAACGAAATCAACGGCTGTGCTTTGCGCTTAAATATGAGATTTTGCCTTTGATTGGGGTATCCTTGCCCATAAATCTGAGACGGTGGGCCAGCAGAATAGATCTAATAAACCATTGAATGTCATTCGGTTAGATTAGTCGTCTCATATTTATAGGTAAGATTTCGGGGGCAAAATGGTCTTCAAAGCGTCCTGTCTCATCGTTAAGGGCAACGCGACAGCAAGGCTCGCCGCGTAATTGGCGATCAAAAGAGCCCCTCACTGGTGAACTGGAAACTTTGCGACGGAATCTGACCAACACCAACAATCCGACGAGCTAACCCTGAAGTTCCTACTGGTCTTCGCGGAATATCAGAGGGGGTTTCCACGCGAAGTAAAAGCGGTCAACACTTAGCCGATTCATCAAGTGTGCACAGGATCCGCTGCGGTCGATCAATCGTATATTCTTTACGACAGTAACCACGCCATTGGCACCGTCTGCCTGAGGCTGGGATGATGATCTAAGAGACGTCGCTAAGGACGTCATTAACGACGTCTCTTAGACGGGGTCTGGGATGCGCGGTGAAATTCTTGGGTTGGAGCGGCGGCGCTTCTGGCGTGACGAGGACAAGCTTGAGATTGTCATGTCGGTCGGGATCAACGGGGCTACGGTGACACAGGTGGCGCAGCACCATGAGGTAACGCGGCAGCAGATTTATGCGTGGCGGCATGAGTTGAAGAAGAAGGGCCTTTGGTCACCTGATGCCGGTGCGATCTTTTTTCCTTTGGACATGCCAGTTGCGGCCGGAGTGCCGGTGGCGCAGGTGCCGGTCGCTGAGGCACCGCCGCCGGTTGCGGTTGAATTGCGTCTGCGTGGCGGGCGCAGTTTGCATTTTGAAAGCACGATCGATCCGGCTACGCTGTCGGGGCTGATCCGCGCGGTGGATGGGGCATGATCGGCCCCGGCACCGGCGTGCGCGTGTATCTGGCCTGCGGGGTGACGGATATGCGCAAGGGGATCGCGGGTCTGGCGGCGCTGGCCCAGGACGTCTTGCGGCAGAAGCCCGCCAGTGGTGCGGTCTTTGCGTTTCGGGGGCGTCGCGGTGATCGGCTGAAGTTGCTTTATTGGGATGGGCAGGGATTTTGCCTCTATTACAAGGTGCTTGAGCGAGGGCGTTTCCCTTGGCCGAATGCTCAGGATGGGGCAATGCGTCTGACCTCGGCGCAGCTTGCGATGCTGTGGGAAGGGGTCGACTGGCGGCGTCCGGATTGGGGTGCTCCGCCTGCGCGGGTGGGGTGATTTTGTCACCTAATTTGCTTTGTTTCTATGGTGCTTTGGCCGAATTTTTGGTAGTCAGGCGCATGTCGAAACCTGCTGAAAACCTGCCTGATGATCCCGCTGAATTGCTGGCGATGATCGCCGCTTTGCAGGCCGAGAACGCGCGGATTGCGGCAGAAAATGCCAAGATATCGGCCACCCTGCGCGTCCATGACCAGCTGGTGCAGGCGCTGCGTCTGCGGATCGCCAAGCTCCAGAAACTAGCCTTCAGCAAATCCTCAGAAAAGATCGAATGCGAGATCGAGCAGCTAGAACTGGCGCTGGAAGACCTGCTGGTGGCGGTGGCCGAAGACGATGAAGCGCTCATCGACGAAGGGCAGGATGAGCCGCCACAAGACGCTGCCGATGCGCCCGCTTTGCGCCGGCGCCCGCGTGTCTCGGATACGACCCCGCGCGAACGCCGCGAACTGGACCCCGGCACTTGCTGCCCGGACTGTGGCGACGATCTGCGTGTCGTGGGTGAGGATGTCAGCGAACTGCTCGATATGATCGCCGCGCAGATGAAGGTCATTCAGATCGCCCGGATCAAGAAATCCTGCCGCCGCTGCGAAAAAATGGTGCAGGAACCAGCCCCAAGCCGTCCGATCCCGGGCAGCATGGCAGGCCCGAACCTGCTGGCGCATGTGCTGGTCTCGAAGTTCGACGATCATTTGCCTCTGTATCGCCAGCACAAGATCTTCGCCTGCATGGGGGCGGATATTCCCGAAAGCACGCTGGTCGGCTGGTGCGGACGAGCCATGAAGACGTTGCAGCCGCTGATCGAACGGATCGAGGCGGACATCATGGCCAGCGACCTGTTGCACGCTGACGATACGCCTATCCGGGTGCTGGATCATTCATTGCGCGACAGGGGGCTGGGAAAAGGCGTCAGACAAGGCCGGATCTGGGCCTATGTGCGCGACCAGCGGCCATGGGCCGGGGCATCGCCGCCAGGTGCTGTCTATCGCTTTGCGCCAGACTGGAAAGAAGAGCACGTTCTTGGCCACCTGGCCGATGCGCGCGGCATCCTTCAAGCGGATGGTTACAAATGCTATGCCAAGCTCTACGTGCCAGAGCCCGGTGAGAAACCGCGTTTGCGCGAGGCGGCCTGCTGGGCCCACCTGCGGCGTGACTTCCATGACTTCTGGTCCTCGACCAATTCCGAGATCGCCCGTGAGGCACTCGACCGGATTGGCAAGTTCTACGACATCGAGCGCGACATCAACAGTCAGCCCGCTGACGTCCGCTATGCGGCGCGGCAAAAGCTCAGCCGGCCCAAGGTCGAGGCTTTCTTTGCCTGGTCCGAACAGCAGCTTCTGCGTATCTCGGGCAAAAGCGATCTGGCCAAGGCATTCCGCTATGGCCTCGCCCGGCAGGAGGCCTTCAGCCTGTTTCTGTCTGACGGACGCGTGGCCATCGACAACAACCCGGCCGAACGCGCCCTGCGCCCGATTGGTATAGGACGGAAAAACTGGCTCTTCGCAGGAGCCGACACCGGTGCGGAAACCTTGGCGCGCGCGATGACTGTCATTGAAACGGCCAAGCTGAACGGTCTCGACCCGCTGGCCTATCTTGCCGACATCCTCGACCGCATCCACGATCACAAGATCAACCGACAGGATGAATTGCTGCCCTGGAACTGGACGCCGCTGACATCCGTGACGAACATTCAAGCCGCGTGAGCTGCGGTAGCAATGGCGTGGTTACTTACGACACGACACTGGTTCATTTGGGTCCGCGAAACGTAGAGGGCCTGTCGATCTGTTGGTTCGTTTCATTTGACCGGGGCAATTGCCGGATGGTCTAGACCAAGTGCAGGTGGTTGCCTGACGCAACGATGTGGTAAGGTGCCGTTATTCTGTTCTTGAGGAGACAGACTCGGCGGTCAGGTGCGGTGCTTTCGACCTCTGCCATGAAATTTGCAAAGGGTATTCTTGTGGTCGTAACTTGATCAACAGGTCTCTGTGGTTTGACGGGCCGCATCAGGCCTTTCCTGTCGCATCGCTGCATCAGCTCGGTGACAAGCAGAGTTGGCACAACAGCAGGTGATTTACCGATTTTCACAATGTGTGCGATGCCAAAGATGGATTGGATTTGGACCCAGAAGTCCTGAGACATATCAAGCGCCACAAAAAGGTGGTCTGGAAAAAGAGGGCGCGTGGACGCCAACGTCGCACCGTAGTACTGGTCTGGCTCTTCCTCGACCGGCAGAAAGGTCTCGAAGTTTTTTATCTGCAGATTTCTCTGGGAAATCTGAACGCTGTTTGACTTGGCCTGTGCCAAAAACCATCGAGATTGTCTCATTTGTGATGAACCTCTAACTACTATACTACCGCACACCTTGTGTGCGGCCTTTTCCGCCTATGCGCCAATATGCATGGGGGTTGCATTGCGTATCTTTGGATGAGCGCGCAGTATAGATGAGACGGTAGTTGCTAAGTGGTCCGCAGACTCATGACGCTCAGCGGCCTCACGCTCCAAGAATACATCTGCAAGAATTGGACATCTGAGCCAAATAGGTTCATCTTAAATTTGATCCACCAGATGCTGGGACTAACCACTTTGTGGCTTGCTCATGGTATCTAGGCAGCCGACTGATAAAACTCGATCCACAGTCTGACCGATGCCAGTTTGATCATCGATAGGAAGTTGCGAAACGTCTTTTCGTATCCGGCTGCAATACGACGGAGCGAGGTTTTCAGCCTGCCAAAGAACCACTCGAATTTGTTACGTTCTCGGTAGATTTCAGCATCGAATTCTGCGGGCAGTTTACAGTTGACCTTGGGAGAGATGACGTCGATAGCGCCCTGTTCCTAGATCATGTCCCTGGTCCAGTCTGCGTCATATGCTTTGTCCGCGAGCACGTGTTGATCGGGCTGCAGGTTGTCGAGCAGTGACGTGCATGGCGGCGCGTCATGGGCTTGACCGGGTGTCAATTCATATTGGATCGGCAATCCATCCTGATTGGTAAGTACAGGTGGTTTCGTCCCTAGTCCGCCCCGTGAACAACCTAAACAGCGGCGCGGGTCTTTTTTTAAGTGTCGTGGCGGAATGATGCGCGCGCACGATGGTCCCGTCGACCATCACCATGTCAACGTCATGCCCGCTGGCGATCGTGTCCATGATCTGGTCCCAGTGGCGCGGGTGGCTACACCGGTTGAAACGGTTGTAGACCGTGGTCGGTGGGCTGTATTGCTCACGTAGATCAGCCCAAGGGATGCCGATGCGCAGGACGTTGAAAATACCGTTGATCACGCGGGTTTCATCAACCCGCTTCTTGCACCTTGTCGTGTTGGGCAAGACCGCCTTGATGAATTCCCATTCAAGATCGCTCACGTCTAATCGCACCATTTGTATCCTCCCGCCCGATGTTCGCCCGAGAGTGAATCACAAACCTATACAATCAAACACGAATTAAGGGGTGTGCTGCCTAGTTGATAATTGCTGGGAAAAGTCTTGGCAAAAACCACAAGTGACGGCAAGTGCCGATTTACGGCGTATCTTTGACAAGCTTGAGATTGTATGTCTTGCACTTAGGACAAAGATAGTGGCCATCGGTGATTTGATGTTGGACACGATTGGGCACCTGTACGGTGTAATATCCCAGAAAACTCTGGCTAAGCTTCTGTCTTATCGAAAGCTTTTTTCCGGTGAACGTCGGCCAAGTGATCTTTATTGACCGCGACCCGTCTTTCTTTGCTCCAAACCATGCATACACTGTTTGTTGCCCGTCCCCTGCAGAAATTGACGGGTCGTCGATGTGCCGAAAGTTTGCGATTTTGCAGTGAACGCACTTTGGCGCATCCGCTGCGTAGTTCACGGGTGTTATTTCATCGCACTGATCGCAATAAGCTGGGAAGAGCTCGCCCTCTGACCAACCGTCAGTTTGCGTGGTGCCAGCTTGCCATTTCATATGGTGCGCACAGTGACGGCATTCACTCAGAACGATTTCAACCATTTTTTGTCTTGCTTCTGGCTAAAATACTGATCATGGGCAGTTTCAAGGCGACAGTGATAACAAGCTTTTGTCAGTCATTTTCGCTAAGTGTTCGGACTAACTCTAACAGTCGGCGCCGTTGATTTTCCGGTGCAGCAAAGTAGGCGCTTAAAACGTCCAGCGCTTCTTGGCTATTGAAAATATCGACTGGCAAATGAGCTGTCGTTGGATCCGTCGTGCGCTCATCTTCCAGTCCGTCAAAGAAGAATGACACAGGGGCACTTAAGACCTTTGCGATGCTCCAGAGGCGTGAAGCGCTGACACGGTTCTTGCCAGTCTCGTACTTTTGCATCTGCTGAAACTTGACGCCAACCTGGTTGGACAGTTCTTGCTGGGTTGTCTTCAGCAGTAGGCGGCGCTGGCGAATGCGCTTTCCGACGTGGATATCAACAGGATGGAACATTGTTTTCCTTACTTCCGCAGCGATTGATTGCTTTGCCAAGATTCCTGACTTTCAAACAGAACGTGGCTTCTGGCACTGTGAAACTCTAAATCGGCTGTTTTTTGTGGCTGACTTTGTTGTTTAACGCTTCTCTCGCAAACTTTGGGGCGATTTCCAACACGCCACACTGAAAGCATTCGCGCAATATATCTTTGGATTTTAGGTTGTTTGCTGAATGCCACGCGCAATCCAGCGATAGTGGCAGTGAACGGGTGCTTATGCCTCAGTACTCCAAGCGCCCTCGAAACCTTAAGCGTTCTGCCTTTAACCTGAGACTTCCATGAAAGGTTGAACGCGCGCAACGATGGGACGGAACACTGCGTTTTTCAAAAATGTGTGGTTCAGGTTTTCGCGAAACGCTTTAAATTCTGACTAGAAACTGTAGCCAAGTCTCAACTGCAAAGTACCGAACTCAGGCTCGACGCCATTATCGTTCTCGTTGAAAGCAGTCGACATGTCCCGCTGGATGTACTTGACGCCTGCGAGCCAATGGTTTGCCAGCGCAAAATCAATACCCACGCCGTAGTTCATGCCGGTGCCAGACGGATTTGTCAGCTCGTTGTCATTCTCCCAATTGCCCCTGGAGTATCCGACAAAGGCATAGGGCAAGGCATGCTCAACTGACCAGCCGCCGCGCAGCTGTAGGTCGAGCATGCTGGTAAATTCCGGGGCGAAAAAGTTGCTATTCGCTACATAGTTTGCCGACTGAGCGGCCAGTTCGAAACCGTAAACAAGGGAATCCCTCTGAACGTTGTAACCGGCGAATAGGCCGGCACCGTTACCTGACATATCGTAATAGTCGCCCGAAACGCCCCGATAGAAATATGTCGTGAAGCCATTCACTAACCGACCTGCCGTCACACCAGCATAGAAACCAGACCAGTCCAGCGCTATAGGCACGGGATCGATCGTGCTGACATTTTGCTCAACTTGTAACTGGGTTGGCCCCTCTGCAAATGCATGCGCGGGACTAAACACGGCGATCATAACCGCAAGATATACAGATTTCATGTTGGTTGACCAATCACTAGACATTCATGTCAACGGCAGAGTAAAGGTAAGACAAAGGCCAGCGCAAAATGTTCCCAGTTTGGATTTAGTTTAATCAGTGTATAGGCGTGGTTTGAGAGAGTGTCCATCGGCTGCTATCGGCTCCATGTCCAAAAGCGTTCTTCGCATCACTGTGATGAGCGTTTCGCTGTTTGCATCCTTCAGATTTTCGACAGTGGAATCCGGTCGCAGAACTCGGGCGAGTCTGCCCTTATATCTTTGCTGACGGTCTTTTTCGCCTCTGCCACAGGGTTGGGCTCGAGGTTATCTTGCAAGCGCGTAGTGGCTGTCAACAGCGCCACGATCTGTTCGGGCACAGGCATGTAACCATGCTCGCGCTGTTTCAGCACTTCGCGAACACGCAGGCCATGGGTCAGATTGCTCCGAGTTTTTGCCTCAAGCTGCGTGCCAAAACGGGTGAAGTTGGCGTTTGGGATCCCGGGTTTCAAGATGGGATCTAACGACACTCTGTAATCAGAGGTGGAGTGGCTCATGATGCTCTTTGCCGAGTGTATTTGAGAGCGCTACTAGGAGGAGGTGTCGTCGAATTGGTCATCTTTTGATATTAACTTTGCGGGAAACACCCAGTATTTTGATGCGGCGCATCTTGGGTCTGTTGGCGTTCAGGATTGAACGAAACCGCTAACGCGGGATGTCCGCCGCTATTGGCAGGAATAGGCCTCCTGATGAGAAGGTTTGGTTGCTAAGACCAACCATTGAACAGGAGACCATCCCATGGCCACTGCCACATCAGCGGTCAGCCCGCTGCGCCGCCGTATGATCGACGACATGACGCTTCGCAACCTGTCGCCTGTCGCTCAACGATCATATTGCATGCCGTTGCCAAATTCAGCCGGTATTTTGACCGGTCACCAGATCAGCTTGGTTTAGAAGATGTTCGGGCTTTTCAGGTCTATCTGGTAGCGCAAGGCATTTCCTGGCCAGCGCTCAATCAGACCGTCTGCGCCTTGCGCTCTTTCTAGGGTGTCACCCTGAACCGTGCGGAGATCCCCGAGCGGATCAGACCCTGAGTTATCATCCCCATCTCCATTGCATCGTTCCGTGCGGTGGCCCGTCATCCGATGGCACGCGCTGGATAGCCTGCCGCCCAAACTTCTTTCTGCCAGTCCGAGTGCTATCACACCGGTTGCATCGGCTGTTTCTGCAGTCGCTGCGCGTCGCCTTTGACGCTGGACAGCTACAGTTCTTCGGCGATACCGCTGAAGTCGCCGACCCACAGGCCTTCACCCGGCTTCTGACGTCAACCAGTCATCGAGACTGGGTGGTCTATGCCAAACCACCCTTTGGCGGGCCGGAACAGGTGCTGGCCTATCGGAGCCGATATACCCATCGTGTCGCCATCGCCAATTCACGTCTGGTCAGCATTGCAGATGGCAAGCTGACGTTCCGCTGGCGCGACTATCGCCATGGTCGTCGGCCCAGGACGATGACCCTTGATCCTGGAGAGTTCATCCGCCGCTTTCTTCTGCATACCGTGCCCGACGGATTTCACCGCATCCGCCATTTCGGCTCCTTCGCCAACGGGCAGCGTGCTGCCCGCCTCACAGCATGCAGAGCATTGCTGGCCGATCAGATGCAGACGATCAGGAGCTCCGCCAAACCCGCAATGAAGGCGGCCCCTGCCGCGCGGCAATGCCCATGTTGCGGCCTATCTATGGTCAAGATCACCGTATGGTACCACGGTCAGGGGCCGCCCGAATGGGCCTTTTGGAGCGACAGCTCATGATCGACCACAACAGACAACGGATATCCATCCAACCGTCTGCTTCCATGCAGGCCGTAGCGACACACTACGGCCCAAAGCCTTGGTTGCCCCGGTTCTGGCCGTTGCGCAACACTACTTGCCAGCAAACCACACCGGTTTCGCAACCGCTGAAGACCAGCTATTGGCCAAATTGTCATCCGCGCGCCGCCATTCATCGGTCTGCCCGCGGTCGCAAATACCACCTCAGAGCTGAGCCAGAAACACAATCCCCATAGCGCAAAACTAACTCGCGGGTTCGTTCAATCCGGCTTCAATAAGGTCGCGGACAGCCGATCCGTCCATGCGAACGATGTGAAGTGGCTGCCCTGATCCGTATTCATGATTTGAGGCAAACCAAATTTGTGGATAGCCTCGTTCAGGACGTCGACGCGAAACTCCGCTTCCAGCGTGTTTGATATGCGCCACGCCAACACCTTGCGGGTTTGCCAGTCCATGATGGAAACCAAATACAGAAAGCCTTGTCGCATCGGTAGATAGGTGATGTCGGTGCACCAGACTTGGTTGGGCCGGTCCACGCGCAGCCAACGCAGAAGATAGGGGTAGATCTGATGGCCTTTCGCAGCCTTGCTCGTGCTGGGTTTCTGATAGATCGGTATGAGGCCCATCAGTCGCATCAAGCGCCTGATCCGCTTTTCCTTCACCAGATGATCTGCATTGCGCAAATGCCGTGTCATCTGACGCACTCCGTAAAACGGGGTCTCTAGGAACTGCTTGTCGATCAGCCGCATCAGATCGAGGTTCATCTCCGTCTCGCCCTTGGGATCATAGTAAAACGAAGACCGCGAGATTGAAAGAAACGCACACTGCTTGCTGACTGACAGATCTGATTGGTTCGGCTTAATCATACTGCGCCTCACTTGCCGGTCCAACGTTTGAGCTTTCTGGCCAAAAAAATCGTTGGCGACGGCCAGCTCCTCAATCTTGGCGTAGAGATCTTTGACCTGCTTTTCATCGACTTCCGGTGCTTTCCGGCTGCCCCGCTCGAAGACGCCTGATGCGCCTTCAAGAAATGCCTGCTTCCAGTGATGGATCATCGTCGGATGAACCCCGAACCGGCTGGCAAGCTCGCTCACCGTCTCTTCACCCTTCAGCGCCTCTAACGCCACCTTGGCATTAAACTCTGGGTGATGTTGCTTCCGTTTCGACATATCTGATCTCCTTCGTGTTGAAGATCAGCAGATGACAAATCGCAGCTTACGTTAGTGTCCAAATTTCGGAGGGTAGCTCAGACTGATGTCCGGGCAGGTGCATCAAATGCGTGTGGTGCCGGATTTGATCTAAGGTTTCTGCGTCGACCGCCTACTCGCCGACCGCGCCTTCGATGCCAACTTGCTACGATTTGCTCTGGATCAGCAGGAGACAATCCCTGTCAGCCCTCTGAAATTGAACCGCAGTTTCCACGCGAGTTTGGACAAAGAAACCTGCAAACGGCGGCACCTCATCGAGAATTACTTTGGCAAACTCAAGGAAAACAGGAGTATCGGAATGCGGTCATGTAAAACAGATCAGAGCTTCGCCGACGTCATCTGGCTCGCAGCAACCATGATTCAACTTCGATAACCGTCAACAGTCCCTAGTCAATCTGAAACTGGCTATCCAATGCTCCACCTCACGGCAAAAGATAGGTTGATCCGTTGAACAGATAACGAGCCCACTAAGGGCAAACGTCTGGTAGATGAACCAAGGGTCCGAAATGATCAGAAGCCAACTGATAGCGAGGATTGCGGCAGAAAATCCGCATCTGTACCGCAGTGATATTGAAAAGGTCGTAGCGGCGATATTCGACACGATCAGTGCGCATCTTGCAGCGGGTGGTCGAGTAGAACTGCGTGGGTTTGGGATCTTTAGCGTCCGGCGTCGTTCGGTAGGCAGGCGGCGCAATCCTCGTACAGGAGAGATTATGACTCTCGATGCAAAATCTGCACCGTTCTTCCGTACAGGCAAGGACCTGCACAAACGGTTGAATCCTGATGGTTAGCAGCGTGAACGCCGAACGTTCATACAAGGTGCAGGATTTTTATCCTTTGCTACTCCAACATTTTCGGCTGGAATTCCTTCCCGGTCCCGAAAACCACTGAGGAGAACCGCGCTAATTTGATAGCGGCTGCCGAAGGCATCCTTCTGGCCCGCGAGGTGCATTTCCCCGCCACCATCGCGAACCTCTGGGACCCCGAAAAAATGCTCGCCAAGTTACGCATCGCGCATGACTATAACGACGAGGTGCTGGCAGAGATTTACGTCAACCGCCGCATTGCACTGAACGGCTGGAATGAGGTCGCGCAGACCAATATCGAGGATGGGTTCAAGAACGTGGACTATCTGAACCCCGAAGAGCGCGACGACTGGGCAGAGGTTCAGCACTACATCTACGCCAGCACTTATGCGATTGGTGCGCTGGAGAAGTTACCTCTGGCCAACCGGCTGCTGCGTCAGACGCATGAAATCCTGATGACTGGCCTCCGCGGGAAGCATGAGCGACCGGGACATTTCCGAGAAAGCCAAAACTGGATCGGCGTCAGCCTTAAGAATGTGGCGTTCATACCGCCGCACTATGGCCATGTGCCAGACGTGATGAGCGATGTGGAAGCTTTCCTGCATGCGAACGACCTGTGTGTGTCCGCAGCTCTGGACTGTAATCGGGCACTTTCAGTTCGAAACAATCCACCCATTTCTGGAAGCTAATGGAGGGCTGAGACGGCTGATGATCTCTTTCTATCTCGCTTCCGAAGGTTTACTGGTAAAGCCTGCGCTGTATCTATCCGTCTAGTTTGAGCGCAACAAAACGGCCTATCTGGATCTGAGCTACCCCCCGAAATTCGGACACTGACGTAAGCTGCGATTTGTAGATCTGCTGATCTTCAACATGAAGGAGATCGGACATGTCGAAACGGAAGCAAGATCACCCAGAGTTTAAGGCCAAGGTCGCGTTAGAGGCGCTGAAGGGTGAAGAGACGGTGAGCGAGTTGGCCAGTCGGTTTGGGGTTCATCCAACGATGATCCATCAATGGAAGCGTGCCTTGCTTGAAGGCGCGTCAGGCGTATTTGAGCGTGGCAGCCGGAAGGCACCGGAAGTTGATGACGAGCAGGTCAAAGACCTCCATGCCAAGATCGGGGAGTTGGCCGTCGCCAACGATTTTTTGGCAAGAAAGCTCAAACCCTGGACCGGCAAGTGAAGGGCAAGATGATTGAGCCGAACCTTCCAGATCTGTCTGTCGGCAAGCAATGCGCGTTGCTGTCGATCTCGCGGTCGTCATTTTACTATGAACCGAAGGGCGAGAGCGAAATGAATCGTGATCTGATGCGCCTGATAGACAAGCAGTTCCTGGAGACCCCGTTTTACGGTGTGCGTCAGATATGGCATCTGCGCAATGATGACCACGTGGTCAATGAGAAGCGGATCAGACGCTTGATGCGACTGATGGGCCTTATGCCGATCTATCAGAAGCCCAACACGAGTAGAGCCGCCAAGGGTCACAAGATTTACCCCTATCTGCTGCGTGGGTTGCGGGTAGATCGGCCGAACCAAGTCTGGTGTGCCGACATCACGTATCTGCCCATGCGGAGGGGCTTTTTGTATCTGGTCGCGATTATGGACTGGCACACACGCAAGGTGCTGGCTTGGCGCATCTCGAACACGCTGGAGGCGGGCTTCTGCGCTGATGCTCTGAATGAGGCAATCCACAAGTTTGGCGCACCAGACATAATGAACACTGATCAAGTGGCGCAGTTTACATCGTTTGCTTGGACCGACAGACTGCGGCGCTCAAACGTGCGTATCTCAATGGATGGCAAGGGCCGGTTCCTTGACAACATCTTCGTTGAACGGCTGTGGCGATCCTTGAAATACGAATGTGTTTACCTGCATGCTTGGGAGACCGGATCAGAGGCGAAATCAGGCATCAGGAAGTGGATCGACTTCTACAACCAAAAACGCCCGCACTCCGCCCTTGGCGGCAAACCACCTGCTGTGATCTACTGGCAGCGAAACGAAACAACACAACCCGATCAGCAGGTGCAAAGATTAGCTTAATTTACGCCAGATCCTGTCCAACAAATGGGGAGTAGCTCAGGAGTATTCGCATACTCAAAGAGAGGATCGAGCAGGATGTTCTTCTGCGCTTCAGTTCGCGCCGTTAAGAGAACGCCCTCGCGGTTATGTATGGCCAGTTGTCGACGTGCACTAAGTGGCTTCGATTATTGGGGCGACGACGAACACGGCCAATACCTTGATGTCTGCCATGGCTGCATACGGCATTCTGGCCAAGATCACGGGCGAACGCCAGAACCGGCTGATTGTGTTCAGCGAATGTATCGAACTTTTCAGGAAGTAATAGTCTGTGCGTTCCAAAACCCATTTCATCAGTCTCGGTGAACTATGTCCAAACCAGCGCTTCCACGACTCTAACGAGCTTGGCATGCGCGCCATGCAAGAGAGCGCCTACGAAAGGTGCGGTGAGCAATATTTACTGATCAAGTCGCCACCCGCGTCCGGCATATGGTAATATCACGCGCGTTGATGTTCGTCGCGCTCGACAAGCTCGACACTCAAGGTGTGAAGCAGGCGATCGTGGTGGTCCTGGAGACATTCCTTGGGTCGAGCTTCAATGACGAACTGCTGACTAAGCATGGTTTCCGGACAATGTGGACGGTCGCGCCGAAGTGGAACCCATGCAATTCGCCCGGAACAAAAGCGCGACAGCTTTATGCTCCTTGCTTGGGGCCGCAGGTTGAGGGTGCAAGCTAAAATTATCCGGTATATGCATTTGCCCTTGCGCCTCTTTGCGCGCGGCTGTCGGCAGTTCTGTCGTCATTGGCGCGCCAATTACCTGCACGACATGGCGAAGAATGAGCCAGTCAGGTGCAATGGAGAAGTTGAGGGGCAGCTTATGTTATCCTTCGTCGATTTTTTACACATTAGAAGTATATGTATATCGTAAGATAGCAGCGTTAATATTTTCGATGTGTTGCTTTGTTTGGTGTAAGGAAAGAAGTTTAACTTACCTATGTTTAAGTTTTGCAGGTTTAGACTAACTAGTACGAAAACGCCCCCACTCACGGCCCCCCTTGTGTAAAATCGAGGGGGGTTTTTTCGTTATAGCGAAGTGGCAAGACATCAGCCGAGAGTTGCTGAAATACTTGGATGAACTGCCTTTCAATCAAACCGCAGCTATTGCTGCGAGCATAGGTGGGGAGAGGAGCATTCTAATGGGTATTGCAGTATTGGGGATTGATCTGGGCAAGACCGTTTGTAGCCCTTCTGGATTGGACGCAACGGATGTGATCGTGTACCGAAAGCGCCTTGGACGGCGCCGGTTGCTGGACTTTCTGGAAGGTTTGGTTCCGTGTGACCTGCTGCCCTTAGAGTCCTCGTTTATGATTTATACCGCACTCACCCTAAAACCCGAAATTTTTCGTGTGTGACGACCCTGAAGTTGTCTGACAATTGGCTGCGGAAGGTTTTCCAGTCTTTGGGCAGGGTTTCTCGAAAGAACTGCAGGATCGCATTCGCGAACTGCTTTTGCGTTTTGTAGTGGCGATTGTGGGTCACAGATTGGTGCATGACGGCCCATAATCTTTCGATGGGGTTCAGGTGCGGGCAATATGGCGGCAGTTGGATTAGGTGAATGCGGCAGTTCGGCCGTGCAAGGAATTTTCGAACGTCTGGCCCTTTGTGGTAAGCGGCGTTGTCCCAAATCATATAGATGAGGCGTTTGTCGGGATTGCGCGCCTCAATCTTGGCAAGAAGCTGTGCGGCGCTGATCCCGTCTACGGTGCTCGGCTCAACAAAGGGTGCATCGAAGGTTTCAAGGTTGAGCGCGCCATGGATGTTCACGCGCCCACGCCCTGCGGTGGTTGTCACGGCGGGGTTTGAGCCTGCCTTGATCCAGCCAAACGCAGGCTTTGTCTGGTATTCGGGATGCACGGCATCGGCGAAGTATACGGCTTCATCTGCGCCCAATCCGTTCCGCAATTGCTCGTACATATCGATGAATGCGGCCTGCTTTTCGGCAGAGGCAACGCGTGGAAGACCTTTCGGCTTTCGATACTTGAACCCCAGTCGGGCCAGGAGCTTGATGCAGCCGGAATGGGAGTAGTGTAGGCTAAACGCCTGAGAAATATGGCTCCTGATCTCAACCGTCGAGCGGCAAAGCGATCTTTCAGCCAGTCGCATAAGGCCGCCTCATGATCCGCTGTCATACGGGACTAGCCGCCCTTCCAGCTGTCGACGGACAGCGCGTCCCAGCCGCTCTCGCTATAGGCTTTATACCAGCCATGGATTGTATCGTCGTCCAGATAGAGAAACTAGGCTATGGCCTGGCAAGACTTGCCATCATCAAGCAGCAAGATCGCATTTGCACGACGCGCAATACCATGATCTTCGCGCTGACTGCGCACGCACGACACAAGTTCACGTCGCTCTGCAGGAGAAAAAAAACCGGGGCGGATCATGCTCTTACTTGAATCGGTCGCAACCGCCACGTCAACCCGTCAAAATTCGGGTGTCCGATGAATCCGTGTATAGCTCTGTTTATGTTTGCGTCTTTTCTAGCCCGGTTGGCATATTTCGCCGATGTCAGGCGAGCGATGCTAAAGGAACGATCCAAGTCTAAAAATTCGGATGATGTGGAACTATCTGGGGTCAGTACTGTCCAATCCTTACCAAATCTTGCGGGTTTTCAAAACAGTGTCAGACTTAGACCAGCAAATGGATTTATTAGTGCGCATCATTCGTTTCGAATGCGCGACGTTTCTATCTTTTGCACGTTCAACATCAGGCGGTTGTAACTGTTAGATAGCCGCCGAGCGGTAGGCTTGGTTCTTTGCAGCCCCTTGAAGTTAGCCAACATTTTAGACTGCAATTTGCGAAGTTAGTGAGCAATATGCCATTGTAGATATTAAAAAATCATTTTTAGGTTGTAGCTTCTGCAAACAACACAACCCAAAAAGGCCTGAAGAATTAGGAATAAAACATCCCACTTACATGCAATCCCAATCAGAACCCCAAAGAATACCTGGCTAGCTGCTTGTTGATTGACTGACCCACACTCGACCGTACCAAAAATTGAGCTAGAAGGTATAAGAAATGACAGGTAGGAGATCTGATCCCATCGTTGTCACGAGCATTGAAGTACCAGTTCACCACATGACATCCGATATGTTTGGCGCCATTGGCGTCAACAATTATGGCTACCACTTTTTTGAAGAACACACTGATCTCTTGGGGCTCACGAATGTGCGCTTCCCCGGCGGAGCGGTTTCAGAGCATGGCTACGTTGTTGATGGCAGGATCCGTCTTGGCGGTGGCGAAATTTCTTTGGAGACACTGGAGGGCGACAGGTCGAATTTTGCATTTGACCTTACCCATCCCGAGCTGATTAGCCCCCTCGCGCTTGAATACGATGAGAACAATCATCTGAACCGCGATGATGTAGGGACCTTGAGCCAGGCAATGGCACTAGCGGTCGAGCGTGATGTAACCTTGGGGATCATTATACCGGTTGAACGCTATTTCTCCGGTGCTGACTTCACAGACCGAGACGTTCGTGCGCGCGCCATCGAAGTTGCCAAGTCCGATGTGACAGTATTCCTTGATCGCCTTAAGGCGGGTGCCTTTAACGAGGGCGTTTATCCGGAAACCATCACTTTTGACATCGGAAATGAAGCCTATGCAAACCCAATCGAGTATGCTGTCATTGCAAAGGCAATGATCGAGGAAATCGCGCAATCACTCGCCGACAGTGACATCAACTTCGAATTAGCTTTCCAGATGGGACGTGGCAGCTATGAGTTTGTTAACCTAGTCGAAGCAGGTTACTTCACGCCCTTCTTTGATGGGTCGGGAGATCCCATCGAGAGGCTTGATGATCTTGGTTTCATCCCGCAAACCGACATGCCTTACGTTGATCGGCAAACTGCAATCGACGAAATGATGATAAGTATCCTCGGAGATACGATAGTTCATATTGATGTTGTGAGGCATCACATCCTCTCTTTCAATTCTCATACCTATACGAATGCTGAGTCGGCACTGCATCAGCGCGATCTGATCTTTGATCATTGGGTCGCTGAATTCGCAACACACGGGATCAGTCGAGAGGAAATCGATTATTACATTTCTGCGTGGTCGACCAATAGCTCTGATGGCGGTTCGATGCCATACGAGCTTTCTGCAGCAGCCAATACTGTTGAACTCTTCGCATATTTCATGGCGGCCGGTGTTGATCGGGCTGCAGTGTGGGGAGTCGTGGGATCGTTTCGATATAGAGATGATATGGCGACAACAACTGTGACTGACCGCCTCTCTGATTATTTGTCTCCGCAGGCTGCGATCATACAGCTCATGAGCGAAAACGTAATGGAGAGTACGTTCTTGGGGTCATCTGGAACGATCACAAGCGAATACAGCTCGTATACATACGAAAGCGACACAAACTACACGATCTTCTTTGTCGCGGGAGATATTGCTGGTGATGGGTTGTCAGTCGACGTCAATCTTGGTCTGTTCAGCGATTTGCAGTTCGTTTCCGTCGTCAACCTTGATGTTGAGTCAGGGGAACAGAGCGGTGCTTCACGTTTCAGCCACAATGATGCGTCCGTGATTGACGGAATGATGACGATAACGTTCGATCAATCTCATGAAATCATCATGCTGACACTTGATAAAGATGAAAGCCTTGTGTTCCAGACCGTTGAAGCGATTGAAGCCATCACTGGCGAGCCGATCGCCAGCTCGGCAACATTGTATACTGTCGTTGGCGGCGAAGACGATGAAACGTTGTCTGGCGGTAGCGACACCGACCTCATCTATGGAGGGAGCGGTAACGATCGTCTTGACGGTGGTGGTGGTCGATTAACGTTCTTGGGTGGCGATGCCACTTTTGATGATCAAATTGCTAAACTGGGAAATGATAACGGTGACTTCATCTTCGGAGGCGATGGCGACGACATCATCAACGGATATGCGGGCAACGATCTGCTTTCAGGGGATGCCGGAAATGATGATTTATGGGGCGGCAGCGGATTTGATACATTCGTGTTCACAAGCGGGAATGATATGATCCATGATTTTGCGTCAGGGGTAGACACCCTTGCCATCTCTGAAACTCTTCTGGGTGGGTTGCCCCTTGAAATCTGGCTTCAGAGTGCCGCTACAACCACTGACGACGGTGTCTTTCTGGCCTGTCCAACCGGCGATTCATTGATGTTGCACGGGATTGATGACCTGGAGGATTTGCTGCTGGATATCTTGGTCTTCGATGAGGCGGATGTCTTTCAGTTTTGATATGCTTGCATGATAGATGCACTGTATCATTGACGCATGTTGCTACTGACGTGGGGCAAAACTCCCGCGACAGTGAAATGGTTCAGCCATTAGGGCAGGTCTTTTTCAGAGATAAAAATGCCTGCAAGATCCTTGGATGCTCCCTCGTTTACGACGACGCTTCCATTCACGTCACCACCAATTGCGGCCGCTCCCACGCCAAGGAAGTCGCCGGAAAAAGTCAGCTGGATATCAATTGTGTTTTCGTTTGTATCAGTAAGGCTGCCTTCCCCATCAAACCTGAACGTGGCATCCAGGTTCTGATCGGCGCCGGTCAACGTTCCGCCAGACAACGTCAGTGTTCCATCCAGTCGAGCACTTTCCTCGTCGATTAAGTCATAGGCGGATCCGGTAACCATTTCGGTTGAACTGTCGAAGCTCACATGGATCTCCATCGCGCCCACAAGTCTAGAGGTTTTGTCGTCAGAGGTTGAGCCATATTGCGTAGAAAGATAACCGCGATAGGTGGAGTTACCACCTGACGCCAACTCCTCAAGGGGCGTAAAACCGGCTGCAGGGTAAGTTGCCAGCAAAGTGCCAATGGCAGCATCCATGTCGTCTAGTTTGCTGACGATGTCTTGTCCGCCTCCTGATCCGCCACAGGCCGCCAACGCGCAGGCAACAAAAAGCCAAGAGCTGATTGCATTGAGCCGAGATGCATGCATTGACCGGCAGTTCGTCAATCTTGAAGACCAAAGCAAGGCGAAATCCTTCGTTTCTCGAGAGAGGTGGTCCTTGATCTTCGACCAGCATATAACATCGTTAAACCCCACCAGAGTTTCATTTAGGCAGCAGCTCTGATAAGTTCTATCTTTCGCTCAATGTTCATGTCGCAGGTCTATTTAATATGCGTCGAACAGGCCCATTTAACTTTAGCATATATGAAATCTTCTTATTTTCTAGAAGCTCTGAACCCGTGTCAAAGGCATATAGGTTGATTCACTTGTTTTCAGCGATCTCCAAAGCCGCTTGAATAGCCAATTCTCAGGCCATGCGCCTTGCTGATGTTAGTCGGCGCATTGACTAATACATCCTCAAGCTGGGTGGCTTTCTTGCCACACTCCTTTGAGAGATTGACCTATGTTGTGATGCTATAACAATCTGTCCGCTTAGTCATTGGGCTGCGCTTTGCGATCTGCGCCCACTCAGCCACCATTCAGTCAAGAAAATCATCTATAGCGGTGCCGGACTGGATGACGCAATCCCATCGACACGCGAATGTTTTAGGGCTCAGCAGCAAAGATCACACAATTTGCGTGTCCGCGTGCAAAGCCATGAGCCAAATCGCGTATGCTAGCCTCTTGCGTCAACGTTTCGTTAGAACCTCCCGCTTTTCGCGGCTTGGTGACAGCCAGTTTACAAATTTGCATCTTCAGTATTGTTTTCGGTGCTCGCCTACGCCGCTTTGGTTAAGGGTCGCGCCCCATCCCATGGGCGATCATTGCGCATATAGGTCCGTAGTCGCGCTGTCTTTGTCGTCTCGCCAACTGTTAAAAACTGAACAGTTCCGTCTTCTCCTCCATGCATACAGCCCCAGTTCGGCACATCACGCTCTAGCAGCGTATCGATCGGGGCCAAAGCATCCCCAGGACATTCGCTGATAGATTCGGCAAATGAACTTCTCGCAACTCGTTTGGATCACCTTCTAGTGGCGCAGGATAATCCCCCGCATCTCAGTGTTATTAGCGTCTCTCTTCACGATATGATCCGCAAGAGGTCCCAACAGTTCTTTTCAGGAGATTTGTTCCTGTAATGCAATAACAGCGGCCTGCGTTCTATTTTTTGCACCAAGCTTAATGCAGATGGCACGCATATGCATCTTGATCGTAACCTCAGTTGCATCCATCTCTCGGGCAATTTCTTTATTTGACCAGCCGGCACGTACTTTTCGCAAAACCGCAAGTTCGCTATCGGAGAGATTGAAATACCGCGATTTCGCCGAGTCTGTGTTTGCAGTTGAGAATGTTGATGGAACAAACACCTCTCCTGACGCAATCAGTGTGATCGCGCTGAGTAAGGACTTGAATGGAAGTGACTTGGGAATGTAGCCCTTAGCGCCCGCCAACAGCGCTTCTTGAACATACTCATTCGACACAGTCCCTGAAAACACAACAATGGATGAACTTGGATTAGCTCTTACCAGGCTTTCGATACTGACAATGCCGTCCATGCCTGGCATTTGAGCATCCATTAGGATGACGTCAAAGCTGCCAGCCGCCTCTATTTTGGCCAGTGCGTCATGGTAAGAGTCCGCTAACGTAGCTTCAAAATTGTCTTGATTTGAAATGAATGTGTACATCATTTCACGCACCAGCTGATGGTCGTCCACAATCAACAGAGTTATCGGCTTGGCAGTCTTTGGATTATACAACATTTTAGCGCTCATCAGTTCGTTTGATAGACCAACCTATATTTGGTTTTTATGGCCAAAATAAGCCAGATAAGAGTATCTAAAAGTAATTTGCGCTATCGAACGATAGTATGGATATCCTTATGGGAGTGTGAGATGTATCCAACGATAACGTATCGCACCTGTTGGCGACAATAGAGGGAGAGGAAACATGAGCATGGAAAAAAATATGAAACCGGCGGGGCCTTCAATGAACCTCACTCGACGTAACTTTGTTGTTTCGGTACCATTGCTTCTAACAGGGGCAACGGCGGCTGTGTCGCAACAGGCTTCAGCCCGCCGACCTGCCGGAGACGTAATATTACAAATCGATGGCGACATATCTGTTCGAAACGTCCAAGACAAATTTGTTTTTGATCAGACAATGCTTGATGAATTGCCTCACGCAGAGTTCGCAACTACAACGATATGGACAGAAAAAATAGATGTTTTCTCAGGACCAACACTCAAAAGCTTAATTGATTTTGTTGGTGGCGGTTCAGGTGACGTGATCGCCAGCGCGCTGAATGAATATAGCATCACAGTCCCGCGTTCATTAATTGAGGACGTCGCCCCAATTGTTGCGAACAGGATAAATGGAAATAGATTTTCTGTACGTGAGAAGGGGCCGCTTTGGATCGTTTTTCCTTACGATAAGAGCGAGCAGTATCGCACCGAACTTATTTACGCAGTGAGTGTTTGGCAACTTGGAAAGCTGACTGTCGTCAGGACTTGAAGTAGATGTTTGAGCCGTCAGACCGAGAGAGCCAGCTTGAAGCGGTTACCATACGCGTTGCAATTGGACTTGCGTTCATTCTGACATTTATTGGCCTTATCTTGGTAGCGTATTATTATGGAGTTATAAGGGACTCAGCACAAAACGTGCGTAACGCTGACTCTGATAATGTGACTTGGACAGTCGTTCAAACTGAAGTGGATCTCCAAAACCTGCAGCTTGCTCTGTCTCGTGGCCTTCTGAGTATGCAAAAAGGGAAGAGTCCAGATATTTCAGAAATAAGGCGCGCGTTCGACATTTACTATAGCCGAACAAATGCAGTGCAATTTGTATATGGAGCTATGGCTGGGCAAGCGACTAATGCCCCGGGCCTTATTTTAGACCGGCTGAACAGAAGAAAGATTGAGTTAGCCGAAGTAATAGACGGCTGGGATGAGCCATCTATCGCCGACGTTAGAGATCTATTGGCCTTGGTGGATCAGTCGGACGATGATGTTCGCAGCTTCACGACTGAAATGCTGAAAATATTGGTCGCGGACACTTCAGATGCACGTCTTGATCAGCTGGGTGTGTTGTCGCGGTTTACAGTTCTTTTAGGCGTGATTGTTGTGTTGGTCTTCGGCATGTTGGCGGCATCACTATTACTATTGGCCCGACTACAAAAAAAAGAAATTATAACTTCCAGTATAGCTGATAATCTTCGTCGTATTGTTGAAACCTCAAGAGATGCAGTCATAATTGCAGACTCGAAAGGTTTAGTATTGCAATATAACCGATCGGCACATGAAATTTTTGGCTACACAGCACAAGAGGCCATTGGGGCTTCAATGGAAGACCTTTTCATCCCGGAAGCTCAAAAAGCCGCCCATCAAAAAGGCATGGCCAGATACTTGAGAACCGGACAAAAAAGCATTGTAGATCAGGGGCGGCAAATAATGATAGCCCGTAACAAGTCAGGCCGTGAGTTTCCAGTCGAAGTTACAGTTTCAGAAAGCACGGGCAGATCAGGCAAAACGATTTTCATCGGGATCTTGCGTGATATCTCAGCGCGAATAGCAAGGGATATCGAGCTTAGAGAGGCGCTTGAAGAGGCAAAAAAAGAGGCGGCTGTCAGAGAAAGGTTCCTGGCTGTCATGAGCCATGAAATGCGTACGCCTCTGCAGGGTGTGTTGGCTACATTTGATTTGCTCAATGACCAAGTACGTACTGCCGCGGAAAAATCACTTATCAAACTCGGAGAAAAATCAGGTACAAAAGCCCTTGAACAGATAAACAAGACATTGGAAATTGTACAGTTGAATGAGAGTGTGTTGTTTGAGAATGCAGATATTATTGATCCAGTCGCGTCTTTGCAGAACATGCTCGTACTGCTCCAGCCACTTTTGCAACAGAAAAGCAATACTATAGAACTTGAGTTCTCTACTGAGAGAGACCTAAAAATAATTGGCAATCAATACCTTTTTGATGCTTTGTTTGATAACCTTTTGTCGAATGCAAATAAATTCACAAAAGCTGGGCATATTTCTGTTCAACTTCAGACAACCATTATGTCGGATCAGAAAGTTGAGTTAGTAGTAAGGGTTGCAGATTCGGGAGCAGGCATCGTTGAGGAAGACCTGGCTTCGATATTTGATGATTTTAAGACGAGCCATGACACCTATACCCGTTCATTTGAGGGTACCGGTTTGGGATTAGGCATTGTCAAACGCTGCAGCAAAAGGATGGGTGGGGAGATCACCGTCGGAAGTCAACTTGGAGTCGGCAGTGTTTTCAGCTTCAGGTGTGTTTTCAAGATTGCGGACGGTCAGATCTTGGAGACTCAAGGCAAGAAAAGACCAAATGTGCATGTTGAAGAGACTTTTAATGCGCAGACAACGCCGCCATTGGTTCTCATCGTCGATGACAACGAGGTTAACTACACAATGATTGGCAAAATGTTGGAAAAGCTTGGTTGCCGTTTTGACTATGCAGAAGATGGATTGGCTGCAATTCAGAAGTGTATCTATCAGTCATATGACTTGATCTTAATGGATCTGAGCATGCCCAATTTGAACGGTATTGAGGCCACACCACTGATAAGGAAGATTGGCGAGCCTCAAAAAGCTATTGTGTGCATTTCCGCGCATAATTCACAAGAGGTTCGCAACTCAGTTTGCGAGGCAGGTATGGATGAGCTTTTACAAAAACCACTTAGGTTAGGTGATCTCGCAGGTATTCTCAAACGCACTATTGAATCTAAGCAAGAGGAGAAATTACATACTTTGAACGGCGCTCGGTCTGATTTGGATAATACTGAAGGCCCTATTTGCGATCTATTTGAGACGTTTAACACAGACGAAATGCTGGCATTTATCACAAGCTTTGACACGATGCTAAGAGGCGATATTACGCAAGTGAGGCTATTCCTCAAAATTGGCAATCACATGGGTGCTGCAGAGTTACTTCACAGATCTGCGGGAAGTGCTGGAATGATTGGTGCGAAGCAACTTTCTGCGCTTCTCGTGTTTCTCGAGGATCGTGCGAAAGCGGCATTATTGAGCTCAGAAGAGCCCCTGCTCGACACTTGTGTGGACTTATCATCAATTTTCATGGCTCAGGTGAACAGTACGCCTTCGCCAAAAGTTACTACCATGCCTTCATGATCAGATGAGTTTGGGGTTTATTTTGGTTTGGGTGGCCTGATGCCCACTTTTTGGAGAGACGGTCGACGTTGTTCTGGAAGGGGTTCGGGCCGCATTATTGAAGTCTTGGTTCTAGATCTGCCAATTTATTCGCTATTATACCGTTGCGGTTTCCCCACCTCTTGTTGTTCAACATTGCAATCGCAACGTAGTCTTCGATATCAAATGACAATTGACAGTGTTCAAGAAAAATGTCTGCTACGGCAAAACGCTCAGTAGTGAAGTCATTAAAATTGTTATCGCTGCAAATGAGCATTATTGGAATTTCTGGATGCTCTTGGCGTAAATTCAACATGCGGCGGAACGTTATTGCTATATCGGCCATGCCGTCTAAATCAATTATAATCAGCGATGGCGATAAATCTTTAGATTTCAGATGATACTGCAGATCAGAAAGACCACCACAAACGTTTACAGGTAAGCCCGCTGCTCTGAACCAACCTATAACATCACCAAGAGGCTCTGAATTCTGTGTGCATATCAAAGGTGGCTGATCGACTTCTATCTTTGGGCTGAACATTTTAGTATATGGCTTTAATTGTTGGAGCGAAATTTCTCTTTCGCCCTTAACAAGTAATCCCATGGTATCGGACCGCCTTCTAAGTTGATTATTGCAATGCGACATAGAGACATCAACGGTTCCCTCTGCGTCGCTAACCAACAGTTTATCCTCAGAATTTCCATGTGATTGATCGAACATTTGCCCTAGCCCTCGCCTACAAAGCCTTTCAAAGGTACCACAAAGTCGGTCAGGGCGCGACAGATGTAGGCTTTATCTTAAGACAAATATGTGTCGCTTCAGATGAAAGTTTGAATTTAGTGGTACGCCGATCACACGGTTTTGGCGCAATTCCAGGGTAGCAGCTGCTCGATTTTGATCGGTTTGTGCCCTTCGGCGACAGCCAGTAATACGCGGGACAGATAGTCATGAACTTCAATGCCGTTGATCTTGCAGGTCTCGATCAGCGATGCGATGCGACCCCAGGCGAGGCCGCTCTCGTCGTGACCCGCAAAGAGCGCGTTCTTGCGGTTCAGGGCCGCTTTGTTGTTTCGTCTTCATTCATTTCGGTGCGTGCTGGTGAGCACGCAAAGGCAGATTGACTGGCTGCCAATCGACTTGCCCGGATTTTGTTTGCTGGGGAATCGACGCCGATCTGGATGCCCGACAAAACGCATGAGTCAATGCGCGACTTAGCTCGCGCGCGAAAGAGTGCTGCTGAGGACCGGCAGCGCAAATGCCAATTTATTTCGGCGTTTAGACGCCCTACCAAGCCGCCACAACGCCCTAATGATATAAGTGAAACGAATTGTCTGACGTCAGCACCTGTGGGACATATCTGAGGATTTGAACAAGGGAGGATTTCTGGTTCATCTTATCGATTAGGAGATCGAGATGACGAAGAAGCCACAAACATCGAAAGAGGCCGCCGAGAAGGTGGTCAAGAACATCCGCCGCAAGACCTGGCAAACCTATTCAGCTGAAGAGAAGATCCGTATTGTATTGGCAGGCCTTCGCGGCGAGGAAAGCATCTCGGTGCTATGCCGCCGGGAGGGTATTGCTGAGAGCCTGTATTATAGCTGGTCTAAGGAGTTCCTCGAAGCTGGCAAGCGCCGGTTATCTGGCGACACGGCGCGGCAGGCCACATCGCCTGAGGTAAAGGATTTGCGTTCTGAGTCCTTGGCCCTGAAAGAGTGCGTCGCTGATCTGACCCTTGAAAACCGTCTGCTCAAAAAAAAAGCATGACAGGGGCTGGGGAGTTCGAGGAATGAGATACCCTGCGTCCAAGAAACTGGAGATCATCCGCACCGTTGAGGGGGCGTATCTGCCGGTTAAGCAGACCCTCGACATGCTGGGCATCCCGCGCACGACATTCTATCGATGGTATGATCTTTATGTCGATGGCGGCCTGGATGGGCTGGCTGACAGATCCCCACGCCCAGGATCGGTCTGGAACCGCATCCCGGATGCCCGCCGTGACGACTTGATTGCGTTTGCGCTGGAACATGAAGCGCTGACCACGCGGGAACTGGCCGTCAAGTACACGGATGAGGTGCGGTATTTTGTCTCTGAATCATCAGCTTACCGTATTCTCAAAGCTGCTGATCTCATCACCGCACCGGATTACGTGGTGATCAAAGCTGCCGATGAGTTCACGGACAAGACCACGGCCATCAACGAGATGTGGCAGACCGACTTCACCTACTTCAAGATCATCGGCTGGGGCTGGTATTATCTCAGCACTATTCTGGATGATTACAGCCGCTACATCATCGGTTGGAAACTCTGCACAAACATGCGGGCCGAGGATGTGACAGACACGATTGAACTGGCCCTGACAGCATCAGGCTGCGACCAGGCGGTTGTGCGGCACAAGCCACGTCTGCTCAGCGACAACGGCTCATGCTACATCTCAGGCGATCTGGCCAAGTGGTTGGAGGATCAGAAAATGACGCATGTCCGCGGTGCGCCATTCCACCCGCAAACCCAAGGCAAAATCGAACGCTGGCACCAGACCATGAAGAACAGGGTTCTGCTGGAGAACTACTACCTACCCGGTGATCTCGAACGCCAGATCGGCGCATTCGTCGACTACTACAATAATCAGCGCTACCACGAGAGCCTGAACAACGTCACACCCGCAGACGTATACTTCGGCCGCGACAAATCCATTCTCAGAGAAAGGGAAAAGATCAAGAAAAACACAATCAAACAACGCCGCTTGCAACATCAAAAACAAGCCGCATAATCAATCACACAAACGAGCCAGAGCCTCCAATGCTCAAGCCCCTCCGATGTCCCATTTTATATGACGACGGACACCACGCTGAATGGCTTGGTCTGCCCATCGACCGTGAGATCGCCAGCCGTGAGACAAAACGGTTCGAGGCCAGGATGCGCTCCGCCAGGCTGCGCCATGTAGGCGCTTGCCTGGAAGATGTTGATTACCGCGCACGCCGCGGCCTCGACAAGGCGCTGCTCCAGAGCCTGCTCACTGGCAGATGGATCACCGACAAGCGCAACCTGATCATCACCGGCCCCTGTGGGGTCGGCAAGACCTGGCTTGGCTGCGCATTGGCGCAAGCGGCCTTTCGTGACTGCGTGACCGTGGTCTACAGACGCATGCCACGCCTCTTCGAAGAGTTGGAACCGGCCCATGGCGACGGGCGCTTCCCTCGCCTGTTCCGCAGCATCACGAAGGCACAGCTCCTGACCCTCGATGACTGGGGGCCGGACCGGCTGATCGCCACGCAGCGCCGCGATCTGATGGAAATCGTCGAAGAGCGCTATGGCCGCGGATCAACCATGATTACCAGCCAATTACCCATCAAGGCCCGGCACGACATCATCGGTGAACCGACCTTCGCGGAGGCCATCTTCGACCGCATCGTTCACAATGCCCACCACATCGAACTTGAAGGCCAGTCCATGCGGAAAACAACCGCCAAAACAGATGACGAAAACCCTCAAACCTGATACCACGAACCCACTGCCTCACGGCAACGCGTCACAGGGTGGCCGGATACCCCGGAATCAGTGGCCGGATGTTGTTGGAATGAGTGGCCGGATGCTCCGGAATGCGCACGTCTCGACATGGCTCCTTCCGGCCTTGTTCATGACCGACAGAATGCCGTAACGGCGCAGTTAATGACTAACCGTGCGCATGTCTCCCCAGAGCTGTCCGGGAATTAGTGAAACTCGCACTTCCTGCTGCTGCCGGGACAAGCGCATGATACGAAAGATGTCGCGCCGCTGATCAGAGACGTTTCTTTTGACGCGCTGTTTGTGGGCAAGGCGTTCGACGTGGACTGGCTGTTACAAGGCCTCGATCAGCGCGATGCAACCGCCGTGATCCCCCCAAAGCCCACCACAAAATCTAGCGCGATTATGACGTGGACGTCTACAAATGGAGGCAACTGGTAGAAAATTACTCCTCAAAGATCAAACAGTTCAGATGGATAGCTACAAAATACGACAAAACCGATACAGCTACGCAGCGTGTTTGAACCTGGTAGCAGTCTTCATGACCTCAAGATGATTGTCCACTGACCCTAATATACTTTGTCGAAACCTGCTGGGGCTGTTGTCTCAACTTCGCGGTACTTGGCCTCGCGTAGTCCTGCAGAGACTTGGATCATGTTTGGATAATTTTCTAATTTTTCCATACTGTTACGCTGAATCATCAATTGACGAAAGATAAGTTCGTAGCGCTTTAGTTGAAAAAGTTAACTTTAGATAGAATGCAGGGCCAAGCCTGAGATGCTATCCCTCTCAGCGTCACAGTGCGACTGAAAGTGACGGTAACAAGAGCAGGAGAAGATGCGTCAAAGCATTGAGAAACAACAAGAAACGAAGCCGACCAGAAACTCTGTCACTGTCATGTTTCATGACAGAAACGAGTTTTTGGGCGTAATAGACTCGTTTCATGTGCGCGGAGGCGCTGCGCCGGCACTGTCAGATGCACTGACGGTGGATGTTCCTGTTGTTTCCCCGGTCCCGTCACTGCCGTCACTTCTGAAGGTGAGCGCTTTTAGAGCGTATTCACGCCATCGAACGCGACGGCGAGCGTCGCCACGCATCGAAAAGTTTTCAGCGGAAGTGCTTCGTATGCGCTCCGCTTGGTTCGTTTTTAGAGCCAACCCCAACTCGCGCAGCCAAGCAGCTGTAGCAATCGCAAACACGACAATGACCGAGCAGCACCGCTGCGCAGCGGTGTAAAGAAGGAAGAACTATCATGGCAAAAGACCTGAACGCCGCGAACCTGGCCCAGATCGTAATGAATGGCGAAGAGATCTTCCTAGGCTTCGAGGGCGCGGAGCGCACAGAGGTTCTCCCGGCTGGCATCGACGGCTCGGTCATAGATGGTGTATTTGTGGCGACTGGTGCTATGGCTTCGGTTGCAAGCCTTGGTCGCGAGGTTAAGCTTCCTAAGGCCAGAAAGGCGCGTGAGGCCTTCTTGAAGAAATGGGCCGATAAGGCAGCTGAGAAGGTGAAGGCTAACAAAGGTCTTTCATCAACCCTGTTGATTCTTCCGCTCGCGGCTTGTGGCGGCGGAAGCGATCCAGCTTTTGAGGTCAGTGTTTCTGGCGATGAACTTTCATTTGCAAACTTAGTTGATGGTTTTATCCGATTTGTTGACTTCACGAGCGGCACTACGGTTATCTTCGGCAGTGGTGAAGGCCCCGCGCGCCAAACTGACGCTGCAGAGCAATTGTTGGACGGGGTGGAGGACAAAACCCTTCTTGTTGCAGCAGGGCAGACTCTAGAAGTCACTGTCGAGCAGCTGCAGAGTTCTAATTTGGAGGGCTTTAGCGTAAAGGGATCGGGTGACGTAGTATTCGTATTGCCCGAGGCTGTGGCGGGTGCTGGTCTTGAGGTTGTTGAAAGCATTCTCGTTGATGTTGAGCTGACTAATGGCTCGTTGAAATTCGACATGCCGATGGATGATAACGATGTGCTGACACTTATTGCCGGGTCTCGCATTGTGCTGAACGGTTCGGGCACACTCGAAATCTCTGACGGCACGGTGGATGCGCGGCTAGCATTTATCGATGCGGACTTGGCGCCTGGTACTGAAAGTAACATCATTTCTAACTCCAAGCTGATTGTGACCGGTGATCAGTTCATCGCGCTTGGGGGCGACGTGGAGGGCTCTGGGTTCATCGAGATCACGGTTGCCGATGAAGCTGAAGCTGCGCGTCTGAAAGATTACCTTGAGAATGCGAACCAGGATGCTCTCTCAGCCGAGGGCCTTAATGTCATTGTTAACGCTCAGGACGAGGAAGCAGCGGAAGTGCTAAATGAGGCTGTAACCAATCTGGCTGCAGCCCCCTCCAATTTTGTTGCTGTGATTGTTGATGGTGTCACTGCCGACAACATTGTGAATTTTGATGAGTCCACCTCTGGTAACATTGCGGTTACGGGTAAAGTGGTGGGTTTTGTGGCAGGGGACGTTGTTTATGTGACCGTAGATTCGGTTACAAGCTCAACGAATGTTGGCGCGGATGGCTCCTTCACAATCGGCATCCAGGGTAAGTCATTTATTGACGACGCCGATCAAAAAATCGTTGTTGCTGTTGAGCGGTCTGGCTCCACTCTAACGACTTTTGAATATGGGTATTCTATCGAAATCGAGAACCCAACGGCGACGGTTGCGATCACGGCAGCATCGCTGAGCGACACGACGAACAACACGACGGTGACGATTACCTTCAGTGAAGTTCCGACCGGATTTGACGCTACGACTGACCTGACGGTTGTGGGCGGCGCGCTGAGCGGTGGTGCCTTTGACGGTACCGGCAAGATCTGGACGGCGACTTACACGGCGACGGATGGCTTTGACGGCACGGGGTCTGTGACGCTGGCGAACGACAGCTACACGGACGCTGCGCTGAACCTCGGCGCGGGTGATGACGATACGGTTGATATCGACCGTGCGAACCCGACA
>NZ_QJJL01000007.1:50812-57293 GCF_003201935.1 Loktanella sp. PT4BL
GTCTGTGACGCTGGCGAACGACAGCTACACGGACGCTGCGCTGAACCTCGGCGCGGGTGATGACGATACGGTTGATATCGACCGTGCGAACCCGACAGTCACTTCCGTTGAAGGTAACGGAGCACTTACTACTTCCGGATCCGTTGATCTTATTATTAGCGAGGCGGATGCAGATGGTGCGGTATCGCTTACCCTGACAATTGGCTTCACTGAGACAATGAATACAGCGGTTTCGCCGACCATTGCCTTCTCTGACAATGTCTTGGATTCGTCGCTGACCGTAGTCTCTGGCAGCTGGAACGGTGCAGGGACAGAGTTTACTGCTGTCTACACCACGCTGGATGCCAATGTAGAAGTCCAGGGCGTTGACGTCACAATCACTGCAGCAACCGATGCTGCCGGTAACGTGATGGTGTCCAATACAGAGACTGACGCATTTGATATTGCGACGATTTCGGCCGCAGATTCTACGACTATGTGGACGACCTTTAAGTCTGGTGCACTTGTTATCAATGGCGCCGCTGGTCTGCCCACTGTTTTAACCGTAACCGATGTGCCGAATGCAGCCAACTTGCGCGATGATGAAGTCGTGTTCGACGATATCCGTGGCGTAGAAGAAGTCGTGTTCCAAGCCGACGCAAATGCCAATATTGACTTGGCGCTCTCTGAAAATGCCGAGCAAGCGGGAATTCGTACAATTCGCGTTGTCGATGAGGATAGTGTCACGTCCTATTCGAGCGCGATTGTTGCTGTCCAAGGCTACGGCGTTGGCGTGACAGTTGAGACTGGCGCTGGTGACGACACAATCTTCGGATCGAACTTCAGCGACTCCATTCTGTCCGAAGACGGTAATGACTCTATTGATGCTGGCGGTGGCAACGGTGCTGATACTATCCGTTCTGGAGCCGGCAATGATACCGTTGCAACCGGTGATGGGGCAGATGTTATCGATGCTGGTGATGGGGCAGACCGTATCGATGCAGGTGCAGGCGATGATGATATCACGGGCGGCGCAGGCGCAGACCACATCACGGCGGGTCTGGGTGCAAACACGATCCGTGGTGCTGATAATGATGACACAATCATTGGTGGCGCGAATGGTGACCTGCTCATCCTTAACGAAAATTACACCCCGGTGGCCGATGGCACATTGGTTAGTGTTGAGACGATAAACGTTGTTGGCAATGCTACGGCTGTCGATATTGATCTTGGAAACCAAGGTTTTGATGCGTTTAACGTAACCTTGTCGGGACGCGGTGACACGCTCACTACGGCCTCTGGTGCGGATTCCATCACCGGCGGCGTGGGCGCTGACAGCATCACATCTGGTGCTGGCTCTGATACTGTGCTCGCAGGTGACGGGAACGACACCATCATCAGCGGCGATGATGGCGACTCGATCATGGCTGGCGCTGGTGACGACAGCATTCTTGCAGGCGGTGGGTCGGATACGGTCACAGGTGGCGCCGGGAATGACACGGTCGACCTGGGCGTCGATGCTCTTGCAGATATCGTGAACGTGGACAGCGGTCGTGACTCTCTCGTGAACCTTCAGGCAGGTGTTGACCAGGTCAACATTTCCACTGGTGCCACGGCCGATGTCGATTTGACGGCGGGTGGTTCATTTGACTTCTCGACATCGACCACAAACAACTTGGGTAATTTGGACGTTACCGCGACAAACGCGGCGACAACGGTTCTGGGCTCATCTGGAGATGACAAAATCACCGGCGGCTCTGCTGCTGACTCGATTGTCGGCAATGCCGGGAACGACACGCTTCTTGGTGCAGGCGGTGACGATACGATCATTGCCGGTGGGGGCAATGACTCTGTCGATGGCGGTATTGGCGACGATACAATCAACCTGACATCTGGGACGAACTCGGTAACGGCGGGTGATGGCAACGACTCGGTGACGCTTGGCACAGGCACGGATTCCGTCCTTGCGGGCGGCGGCGATGACCTGATCATTGCCGCGGGCAATCTGTCGGTTGCAGACACGATTGTGGGCGGTGACAGTGCTGACAAGCTGACCTTCACTGACAGCGATGGCGCGACCACCGATCTGGACAATGTCACTGGCATTGAGACCATTGAACTTGGCAATGCCAACACAAGCGTTGTCGCCGTTGACGCTCTCGTGGCTACTGGTGCTAACCTCGTTGTTGACGGCTCTGCGCTGACGACGTCGTCGTTGAACTGGGATGGCGCGGCCGAGACGGATGGGACCTTCTCGATCATTGGTGGTGCCTTAGCAGACACGATCGTTGGCGGTGCGTTGAACGACACCATCGCCGGTGCTGATGGCAATGACTCGCTGACCGGCGAGGCCGGGGATGACAACATCATTGGTGGCAATGGCGATGACACCATCGTCATCGGCACAGGGACGGATTCCGTCCTTGCAGGCAATGACGATGACCTGATCGTTGCGGCAGGCAACCTGTCGGTCGCTGACACCATCGCTGGCGGTGCGGGTGCTGACAAGCTGACCTTCACCGACAGCGATGGCGCGACCACCGATTTGGACAATGTCACGGGCATTGAGACCATCGAACTTGGCGATGCCAACACCAGCGTCGTTGCTGTTGAGACCCTTGTGGCAAACGGTGCGACCCTCGTTGTTGACGGCACGGCACTTTCGACTGGGACGCTGAATTGGAATGGTGCTGCCGAGACGGACGGTACCTTCTCGATCACCGGTGGTGCTTTGGGCGATACCATTGTTGGCGGTGCGTTGAACGACACCATCGACGGTGCTGATGGCAATGACTCGCTGACTGGCGGGGCCGGGGATGACGATATCATAGGTGGAAATGGTGACGATACCATCGTTATTGGTGCCGGCGCAGACTCTGTCGATGCGGGCGATCATGATGACCTGATCGTCGGTGCGGGCAATCTGTCGGTTGCTGATACCATCACTGGCGGTGACGGTGCTGACAAGCTGACCTTCACCGACAGTGACGGCACGACCACCGATCTGAACCATGTCACTGGCATTGAAACCATTGAGCTTGGCAATGCCAACACAAGCGTTGTCACACGTGAAGGCCTCGTCGCAAGCGGTGCGACCCTTGTGGTTGACGGCTCTGCGCTAACGACATCGACCCTTAACTGGAACGGTGCTGCCGAGACGGACGGTAGCTTCTCGATCACTGGCGGAGCCTTGGCAGACACGATCGTTGGCGGTGCGTTGAACGACACCATCGACAGTGGCAGTGGCAATGACTCCCTGTCCGGCGGTGAAGGCAACAACCTGATTGAGGCCGGAGCCGGTGACGACACCGTCACAGCAGGCGCCGGGAACGATACGGTCATCGCTGGTGAAGGTGATAACGTTGTGACCGCCGGTGATGGTGAAAACTCCGTCACGGCAGGCGCGGGTGCCGATACGATTACTACGGGGGCTGGGAGCGATACGATCGTTGCTGGCAACGGGGACAACCTTGTCACAGCGGGTGACGGGGACAACTCGGTGACCTCTGGCACTGGCGATGACACCATCACGACCGGAGCGGGCGAGGATGTAATCTCGACCGGGGCCGGTGCAGATTTGATCACAGCCGGTGCGGGCAACGACGACATCGATGCAGGTGCCGGAAGTGACACCATTGTTGGTGCGGACAATGACGATACGATCGATGGCGGTACGGAAACTGACACACTGCGTTTGTCTGATGACTATGCACCGACCGCTGATGCCAACCTCGAAGGTGTTGAAAACATCGTCGTCACGGGTAACGCGACCGCAGTGACCATTGATTTGGGCAACCAGTCTGGTGAAGCGTTCAACGTGACCCTGTCGAACCAGGGCGATACCTTGACGACCGCCGACGGTGCCGACACCATTCTCGGTGGTAACCTTGCCGACTCGATTGATGCTGGGGCGGGTAATGATAGCATTGATGGTGGAGCAGGCGACGACACGATCATTGTCGGGGCAGGTGATGATACAGTCTTTGCTGGCAATGGCGCTGACCTCATTGACCTGAATGGTGGCGGGAACAACCTCGTCCGCTACACCTCGAACCTGCAGTCCTTCACTGACAGCGTTGATGTGATTGACGGATTCAATTTCTCGACAGATCGGATCGAACTGCCGTGGATGAGCCCGGGTGCCGGCGTGGATGGTGCCAATTACAGCAACCGCATTGGCTCGCTCAGCATCACAGCCGATTTGAATGCGCTCGGCGCCAGCTTCGCGACCAATACAGACCTGAACAATGCGCTTCGTGATAACCAGACGGACTCGATCCTGTTCACCGTCACCGGCGGAACCGCGGTTGGTAGGACATATCTTGTCGTCAATACTGACGTTAACGCCGGTTTTGATCCCTCGGCGGATATGATTATCGAATTGGCGAACGCAAAGAACGTCAATGAATTCAGTGTATCGAACTTCGTCGGTGAGCCGATCAGCTTCTACCTGCCGTCGGGAACCTTCACGGTGGATACGCGCACGGGCGCCATCGAGGAAACTGGATCCGCGCCGCTCTACGCAAATATCGCCAGCATGATTGCGGCTGGCGTGACAGAGGTTCGCGGCCGCACAAAGAGCATCGATACTCTCGACGTCAGTTCAGACACGGGGGCAGCCGTCTTCAACTTTGCCTCGGGTGAACTGTCGAATGTAACGGTTGATCTGGATCTGGACGGCGTTCCCGGTGGGCCAACGCTCAAGTTCATGAACTTTGACAACTTTATCGCGGGCTCGGGTGGCTCAACCGTAACCCTTGGCGCTGGCGATGAGAATGTGACGGGAGGCAATGGTGTTGATACTGTCCTTCTCGATACAACTCAGACCGGCACCCTGATTTCGGGTGTTCTCGATGGTATTGATGTTCTCGATGTGAATGGCGGCGGTGAGTTTAATCTCTCTCGTGCAAATTCAGGGGATGTCCTGTCGTTCGATCAGCTTGATGTGACGCATACCACAGCAATTAACTTGAACGACGGTTCCGACATCATTGTTACGCTCGATCAGCACAACGACGGTCGTGCGGCCATTGTAGGCGATAACAATGCCGGTAACGGCAATACGATCACAATTGCGACTGACAGCACGGACCAGTCGGGTGAACTGACAGCAATTGATGGCATTGAGAATTACATCCTGTCGGATGACGGCAACACCATCACGATCAATGTGAACGAAACCAACGTGAACATTACCGGTGGTGCGGGAAATGATGTCGTAAAGGTAAATGGCGTGACCGTGACATATGTTGCGCAAGGTGATGCGGCAGATAAAGACGACACCATCGTTGATACAGATGGTCTTGGCCGCGGGATGTACGAACTCGGTGCGGGTGCCAATACTGTCTACCTGACACATGGTGCCAATATTGTTGACGCAACGATTTCCGCCACAGGCGGAAGTTATGTGATCCAGATTGTGGGCTCTTCAGTCACAGTCGACTCCGATCAGCTTCAGAGCATCGGTGGTTCTCAAGCGGCGGTAGATATCGTCGCCACTACTACTGACGGGATTGATACGGTAACGGTTGATACCAACAGCGGAGCGCTAAACGGCTACGCCTTGGATGAGAACGTCTCGATCTGGAATATTGGCGTTGACGGCACGGGCGCAGACCTCGGCGCAGGCAATAACGTCGTCACAGCAGATACCGACGTGAGCGTCACGATCAACACCGGCAGCGGTGATGACAGCATTGCCAGCCTCGGTGGCAGCGACGTGATCTCGACCCGCGGCGGTAATGATACGGTGGTGGGCGGAACAGGTGCAGACAGCATCGATACAGGCTCTGGCGACGACCTGATCGTCATGGCAACCAATCTCAACGCGGACGATACGATCGTTGGTGGTGGAGATAACGATAAGCTGACCTTCACCGATAATGGGCTTGCAACCAGCGATCTGGACAATGTGTCTGGGGTCGAAACGGTCGAGCTGGGCAACGCCAACACAACGGTCGTCACAGTAGATGGGCTCGTGGCCGCCGGCGAAAACCTTGTGGTTGATGCGACAGGTCTCACCACGTCCACCCTGAATTGGGACGGTTCAAACGAGGCTGATGGGACCTTCTCGGTTACCGGTGGTGCGCTCGGTGATACCATTACCGGCGGCAGCCTGAACGACACCATTGATGGTGCTGATGGTAATGACTCTTTGAATGGTGGCGCGGGCGACGACAGTTTGTTGGGTGGTGCGGGCGACGACACGATTGATGGTGGTACCGGAAACAACATCGTATCTGCTGGAGATGGGAACGATGTTCTCTACGGTGGCACCGGCAACGACAATCTGTCTGGCGATGATGGGGACGATCTGTTCATTTTCGACGGCACCAACACGCTGACCTCCGCGGATACTATTTCCGGTGGTGGCCATGTGACGGGCGACACCGTTCGGGTTGACCTGACAGCGTCAGTGTCCTTCACACTTGATGGTGACTTCACGGGTGTTGAGACGCTGGTTCTGAACGATCAGGCAGATGACACCTCCGATGCAACCGTA
>NZ_QJJL01000007.1:57850-103776 GCF_003201935.1 Loktanella sp. PT4BL
CACCACCGCGGGCATCACTGTCACGACGGATGCTGGTGATGACACGGTCACTGCGGGCTCTGGCAATGACAACATCTCGACGGGTGCAGCGGATGACACGATCGTCATGTCCACAAATCTGACCGCTGACGACACGATCACGGGCGGAGATGGCAATGACACTCTGACGTTCCAAGACAATGGTGGTGGGACCGACGATCTGGACCATGTAACTCTTGTTGAGACGATCACCTTGGGCAATGCCAACACAGAGGTCGTGACACTTGATAGCCTGGTCGCAGCGGGTGCTACGCTAACTGTAAATGGCGCCGCGCTCGTTGGGAGTACCTTGAACTGGAATGGTTCTGCTGAGCTTGATGGTAATTTCTCGATCACTAGTGGTAATGGGGTTGATGTGATCACAGGTGGTGCCGGTAATGATACGATTATTTCTGGTCATGGCACCGACACCCTGACTTTGACCGCAGGTAGCAACGTGGTAAATGCAGGCAGTTCGAACGACACAGTCTACGCTGGCACTGGTAATGACAACATCGATGCGGGCGCCGACAATGACCTTATCGTGTTTAATGGGACGAATACTCTCACTGCTGATGATACGGTCGATGGTGGTGGTAATGCGGACAAGGTGCGTGTTGATGTAACGGCGCCGATCTCCTTCACCCTCGATGCCGATTTCACGAATGTCGAGACACTGGAGCTGGCTGATCAAGATGCAGATGGGTTTGATGTCTCCATCACGCTGGCGTCGACTTTCGACAATGGTGTGAACCTGTTCATCGACGCATCCAGCTTCGATAACCACATTGTGGAAGGTGCCGAGACACTCAACTTGAACGCTTCTGCGGTCAACAATGGTGAAAGCTTAAGTGTCCTTGGCGGCGCTGCAAATGACACCGTCTTCCTTGGGGTCGGAAACGATACTGTTGACCTCGGAGCAGGTAACGACCGCTTGAAGATCGATATCGACGATCTGACCAGTGCAGACGTGCTTACCGGCGATAGCGAGACCACTGCTGATACTCTGGAGTTCACCACGGCCGGTACGATTGTCGACGCTGACTTTACCAATGTGATTGAGTTCGAAACTTTGGTTCTGGCCAATGGTACGAACAACGTGACCTTGGATCTTGAGGCCTATAACGGCGGAAACGGGATTGTTTCCGTGGTTGGCGGTACTGGTAGTGACACGATCACAACTTCCCCAGACGATGCAGCTCGGGACAGCCTCACTATCGACCTCAGATCTGGTGGTGCCGACACCGTGCGTGTGATGAACGGCGGCTCTGTCATCGTGAACGATCTTGTTGATACCGAGACTGGGTCGTCGTCGGTCGACCAACTTGGTGGAACGGTTCTGGATGGTTTCTTCGCCTCCTATAAGGCGCAGAATATAACCACCACTACGCCATTGACTGATAGTGAGTCCGTTTCGGGAGACGATACGACTGTAACGGTAAGCGACAATGACGCCACGATTTCAGGTGATCTTCGGTTCACTGGAACGAACACAGACACGAACTCAGAGTGGAGAACCGCAGGCTCTGATGGTCTTGTGGAACCTGGTAAGTCTTTCGTGACGATCGAGGGTTTCACGGCGGGTGCAGGTTCGGGTTTTGACAGGCTCAATCTTGATTGGGTGACGTCTGGCGGCACCGTCGTGAATATGTCTGGAGGTGCGTTCTTCAACAATGTGACTCTGAACTCTACCATCCTGTCCGGTGCAACTAGTGGATCGGTAATCGAGGTCAGCAGTGCCACGTTCCAGTTGAGTGATTATACCAATCTCGAGTCAGTGGCTGGTCTGTTGAGTAACAATGGCGCAGGTAATTCGCTCCTTCAGCTCGCTGATGGCAACTACTCGCTCGTTATGTATGATGATGACGGCACTGGCCTGATTTCGGACGCGTACATCTACAATATCACTGTTGATCAAGGTGATGGGCTTGACTTCGAGTCGAATGAGCCGTCGACCGGAAACTTCAGCTATGATGCAGACTCCATCGAACTCGTAGCCGTTTTGAATAGCGTGCAGTCGGATGCGCTCACCGGTAACAACTTTATCGCGTGATCAAAATACCTGGCGGACCTAAGTGCATAACTTGGGTCCGCCCAACTATCTGTATTCTAAAATAAAAAAGGTAGAAAAAGATGGCAGTATTTCGTTCCGACATTGACGAATATCTGTGGTGGATATTTAATGGGTTCGGAGATGTCATCTTCCCTTGGGAGCGACTGTTCAGCGGACAATCCGCTGCAAATGACTTGGTCATCATTAACACACCGCCGACCATGTTTCGGACTGGCGCGGCTATGGTTGACCTGTTCGATAATGCAACGTCCGCGCTCCCGAAAAATCAGGACCATGTGGTTTTTGGTCAGTCTGGTGACCACGTCATGGCGTTGCGCAACGTGGAGTACGTTTCAGCCTATGCTTCGAACCTCGTTGACTTTTATCAATTGGATCACTTCGGCTTTACAACTGATGGGTCAATTAGGGTTATTGAAGCCGATATTGGCAACCATCTCGTTACCTTCGAGACTGCTGCGCGTGACTCCTCCCTTATTCTCGGCGATGGATTTGACCGCGTAATTGTAACTGATGATCCTGATGTGGGTATCGTCACCTATTGGACCATCCGTCGTGAACTTGACAATTCGGTTAAGGCCTATGCTTTGTCGACGGGGAACGTTGTTGAAATAGAGGGTGGCGACGCCTCTCGTTGGGCCACCAACCCTGGTACTAATTACGGTGAAGTTGAGCGTCTGACATATTCGGAGTTTCGTACCGGGGATGACGTCGACCTATATCTTGGCAAGGGGGACATTGGGTCGTCGTACAATCGCGCAGGATTCGAGAACATCGATCTCAGCACGTATGATATGACCTCCTCGCCGGACACATTTTTGCACGCTTCCTTCGGATCGATTAACTTCTCTTCCCGGAACGTATTTACTGGCGCTGCAGTTATTGAAGAGTGGAATGGGACTGAGGAAACAGCCGAGCAACAAAGTGCGGCTTATCGGTTCTCGACAACATCCATTCTTGCGGTGGATCATAATCACGATCTGCTTGTTGCTCAGCAAACTGATGAAATTGATGGACACCTACGCCTTTATGTCCGGGATGAAACATCGCGGACATATAATCGGTTTAACGAGGTCTATCTCGGGACCAACGCAAACGATGTCAACGCAAACACAGGTTCGACCACCAGTCGGAACGGAACAGCAGAGCAGATAAGCCATACAGCCCTATATGGATTTGATGGTAACGATACGTTGCAGGCTGGCGCTGGAAATGACTACCTGTTTGGAGGCACAAGCACCTACAGCACGATTGTCATCACAAATAATTTGGGCAACCAGGTAACTGGGGGTGTCGGTTCCGACCATTTTGGCGTGGGCAATGTCGTGAGTGGCGCCAAAGGGGACGTCATCATGACGACCTCTTTCGCGGGACGGCTTTCTGGAACCGCGCCTTCTTCTTCAAGCGATACTGGTAAAATTTCGCGGCTGGACACCTCTGATAGCCCAGATCTTGTGACACGTGTCGGTACCGACCGGATTACGGATTGGACTGCAGGCGTCGATTATTTGCGTGTGCTGGCGAACGGCACAGCAGTCATCGAAGGTCTTGGAAGTGCCAATGGCGCTGGTGGCGCTTATGTCGTCGATACAATTGGAAATGAGGCTGAGCGTATCGACATAAGTGGCGGTCGCGTCAACAATGAGGGTAAGATTGTCGCCCGTGGTTTAGGCGGTGTCGACACACTTATTGGCAGTGCTGGCAATGATTGGCTCTATGGTAACGCGAGCACCAACTACTATTCCATTGGTCAGGGCGGTAACGATCGCGTTTACGTCGATCAGTTTGATGGTAGCCGCAGCAAGCATTATGTTTCTGGATTTACACGGTCGACTGGCTCAGCCGAAGATCGTGATCTTGTTATGCTCAACAAGAAGATCATTGACGCGTTCTATTCAGGGGGAGCAGGACGGTCAGCTTTGAAGCTGGATGTCGACGCAAACTATACAGCTGCGCAGGCAAAATCTGGTGGTATTAACTACCTTTATAACTCGTTTTACTCTGGTTCCTATGCGAGCAATAACGCAACCCATGATGCGGCAGACGGTGGCGCATATTGGGAAGGTGGAACTGGCGCAGACGGTACCAGTTCATTCATTGGCTTGGGCATGGCGATCGCCGGTCGTGGGATGTTTGCGATCCCGTTTGTCGGGCCGATTATTGGCGGTGCGATGATTGCGGCCTCGATCCCAATCGAAGGTTTGGGTTTTGATCCGTCTCCGACGCGGGAGCACCGAAATGCAACCTATGATGGGGTAGTAAACGCCTATTTGAACGTTTTGACTGACAGTTACGCCGGAAATGGTGTGACCTTAAACACGACTGTTGGCGTCAATGATACTGGTGTGCGTTTCTTGGATTTTTTCCAGAATGCAGACGCAGGCGATGGCTATTTGCCGGTGGTAGAATTTACGGCGAATTCGGGTGGGATATACGGTTATTTTGCGCTGCATTCGGATGACGAAACATTTGTTTACCTTGTCGCTTCAAGCGACAATATGGTTGAGAATTCTGAGGCTATCTTTGTTGCTGAGGTTGATGGTCGCCTGCGTGCTGCTGATTTCGGGATATATAATGGTGAGCAAGACGTTTATAACTACGGCATAGCTCCAACTGTCGTTATTCGTACCCCAACGGTTACAAATGTCAGGGACAGTGCCACGCCAACAGCCGACACTGCGTTGGACGATGGTGTTCTGGCGGACGTCATAAATCCGATACTGATTTCGGGCAATGTATCGGGTGATTTGGCAGCAGGTTCTTATTTCCGTGTTTATGATGGGCCTACCAAGATTTATGATGGTGACACCCCGGTGTCGGCACCGCAGGTTACGCTCAATCTGGTTGGGACGAATTTCACGTTCACCGATAGTCGAGCGCTTGGCACAACAGTCGAGAACACAACCAAGACCGGAACAAACGATACCTTCGTATTGGCTGATGCCTATGTGAGATATACTGTTGAGTTGGTGGATGGCGAAACGGGCATCCCCACACGCGTATCCGTGCGTGACATCAAGGTCAGCGGTGGGAACGCGATTATTGATGGGGGTGGTGGTTCCGACATCTTGTTGGTCACCGAGACCAGCACCTTCCTGAACAATATCAGTGAAGTCCGTCTCATCGGGATGGAGACGATTGTCTTGGCTGGCGCAGTCACCATCGTGGACGGTGTCCAAACGCCAACGCCCATCAATCTAAGCCTGGCCAACCAATCCGAAGGTTTTGAGGTGTTCAGCGGTGACGCGGGCGACACCATCGTAGGCTCTTCGGGCAATGATACCATTTTCGGCGTAGGCGGCGCAGACTCGATTATTACGGGCATTAGTGCGGACGTGGTTGTCTATTCGACCTCTTATCAGGTGGTCACGACCCTTGTCGGCGAGGTTGAAACGAATACCACGACCGACACGATCCTTTCTTCAGCCGCCCAGAATCTGGCAGCTGATGTGACGGTGGATGGTGGGGACGGGGTTGATACCCTCCGCTTTGACACTGACCGCTATGATGGCAGCACGCTGATGTTCTCAGCGCCCGTCGCGATTTCCGACGTCGAATTCGCAAAGGTCATCCGCTTTGAAAACCTTGTGCTGAATGGCACAGGAACCCAAGCCGTGACACTTGAAGCCAACGCCAACACAGCCTTTGCAAATGGGATCACTGTGACCACGGCTGCGACCGCAACCAGCCTGAACTTTGATGCGTCCAATGCAAGCTGGACCCGCACAGCCCATGTGACCGGTACCAACAATGCCGATACGATCACCGGAGGGTCCGCCAATGACACGTTGATTGGTGGCGCCGGCAACGACACAATTACCGGAGGCGCCGGGAGCGATAATCTCTCAGGCGGCAACGATGCTGACACCTTTGTTTTAGCCGATAATCTCACATCTGCTGACACGATCACTGGTGGCGACGATGGCACCAATACCGACACGCTGACATTTACCGATGCTAACGGCGCAGCAGATGAGTTGAACAATGTCACCGGGATCGAAACGATCACGCTGGGCAACACGACCACCAATGTCGTGGTGACAACAGTGGATGCTTTGGTCGCCAGTGGTGCAACGCTGACGGTGAACGGATCATCCCTGACCACGGGGACGATGACCTGGAACGGTGCTGCAGAAACCAACGGCAAGTTCAGCATCACGGGTGGTGGTGCTGCGGATACGATCATCGGCAGCGCGGGCAATGACACCATTGACGGTGGTGTCGGGGCCGACAGCATCACTGCGGGAGCGGGTAACGACAGCCTGCTAGGTGGCGCTGGGAATGACACCTTTGTCTTGGGCGTTCATCTGACGTCCGCAGATACGATCTCCGGCGAGGGCCACAGCGACACGTTGACGTTCACCGATGCCAACGGGGCGGCGGATGATTTGAACAATGTCACCGGGATCGAGACGATCATACTGGGCAACACCACAACCGACGTTGTTGTGACGACCGTGAATGCAATGCTGATTGCCGGCACGTCTCTCACAGTAAACGGTACTGCGTTGACCACTGGCACGCTGACGTGGGACGGCTCGGCCGAAACCAATGCCACGTTCAACATCACGGGTGGCGACGCGGCGGATACGATCACCGGCGGTTCCGTTAATGACACGATTTCGGGCGGAACTGGCAACGATGTCATCACAGGGCGCGGTGGCCTTGACAGTCTTGATGGCGGGGCCGGAAACGACGTTTTTGTGTTCGCTTCAGCGGCAGAGCTTGCAGCCGATTTCACCGTGATCGGCGGGTCTGAGACGGATACGATCCGTATGGATACGGGGTCTACCGCTCTCACACTTGCCGATGCTGACTTTGCAGATGTCATCCAGGTCGAGAATCTCGATCTGACAGGAACCGCCGCGCAGACCGTCACGCTGGGTGCGCAGACGAATGAAGCATTCGCCTCTGGCATCACGATCACGACGAATGCAACGGCGGCAAGCCTAAACCTTCAGGGCAGCGCATCAACCGTATCTATCAACGCAACCGGAACGAACAATGCCGATACGCTGGTCGGCGGCTCTGCAAATGACACGCTCGATGCCGGCAGTGGTGGTGGGAGTGTGTCTGGCGGCGATGGGGCCGACACGATCTACTGGTCTGGTACGGGCAATACGACGATTGTCGGTGGGGACGGGGATGACTTCGTAGATCCGGCAACGGGGCAGACAGGCGCAGACAGCATCGATGGTGGGGCAGGGAATGACACCATTTACGGTGGTGGTGGTAGCGATACCATTCTTGGGGGCATCGGAAACGATAATCTGATTGGTGAAGATGGTTCCAATGTCCTCTGGGGGGGGCAAGGAGCTGACACCATTTCTGCGAACAATGGTGCCATTGATACCGTGATTATGGTCGGTGATCTGTCGACCGCAGATGCAACAAAACTGGCAGATGTAAACGCCACTCTCGATGCTTTGATGGGATATAACTATCCTGACGTCGGTACTGGCTACGTGAGCGATGTTGATCCTTCTGATGCGATCGCATTCGATACGACATCGGGAATAACCGATGTCCTTTATACCTTCGGTACGCTTGATCTCTCTGGCTTGAACATTCAAGGGAGTTACTCAATTGTTGCACATTCAAAAATCACGCTGACCGAAAGTCAGCTGAATGCTGCAACGTCAATCACCTTTGTTGGCGCCTCCAGCCATGAAATTGTAGTTGTGAATGACGACCTGTCTGCCATAGACGGCATGGATCAGCAGGTGATTGTTGAATCTTGGGCTGACCAAGGCGCACAGCAGCTGAAATTCTTGCAGGGCAATGCCGCAGCCACGGCAACGGGTATGACTGTTGGCGGAAATAATTATCTCGCTGCTTCGAATCCAGTATCGCCGATGCTTATTGATGAAAAGTTTGAGACTCCGGTTCGTTCAGCGGTCGCAGCCGGTAGTCCTTTTGTAACATCTGCTGGTGTACAGAACCTCCGTTGGGATAATGCCAATGTCGGTGGGACAATTGCAAATTTCGCATTGAGCGGTGATGAGTTTATCACGACATCTGGTCGAGCTTCGTCAAAACGTGTTGAGATAAATGATCGTTTTGCTGGCGCAAACTTTATTACCTACTTTGAACCTGGATATACGCAGCTGCCGATTCCCAGCACCTTCGGAAGTTTTGGTGACGACGCGGTGCACCGTGAACAATTCGAAGTGTTCAACGGATCATACGACGTCCGGACGGGTATCTTCACTGTTGAGAGATCGCCAGATTTTGGGACTTCAACCCGAACGGAATATACGCTGATTATCTATGATGATGATCCTGCAGCCACTGTTGGCGATGTTGAGGGCATTGTCGTGGCCAATCAGTTACTCGAACGGTCGGGTTGGAGTACAGTTTCACCGCGAACAGCAAATGCTAAGCTGCAATATGGCAATACTGCGTTGGATAATAGCGGGTCTTACAATTACATATACGGGACTGTTGGAAACAACGGAGCGTTAACCACGACAGCTGATATCGACTATATCTACGCCCTTGATGGAAACGATTATCTGACTGGTGGCGCTGGTGACTTTCTGTTCGCTGGTACGGGCGCTGATACCGTCGTCAGCGGCACTGGCGAAAACCTGATTGATCTGGGCTATACTTTGGCAACCTGGAGCACGGGCGATGACGCGCAAGACATCGTTATCGTGGGTGCGGGCACCTCGCAGCTTGCCGGGGCGAATGCCTATGGCCATCTGACCGGCCAAGATTACGTCTACAACTTCGAGTTTGATCTGGACATTCTGCGCGTGGTCAAAACCGGCGTGGCCAACTTTAATCATGCCGTCAATACAACCCTTGGCGGGGCGTCGACCACATCGGGCCAAACTGCTGCAGCCTTCAGCGGCACAACTTTGACCGTCGATCTGGATGCCAATGGCACGCTCGGATCAGGTGATGTCGTTGTCACCTTTGATCAATATCACGCAACACTCGGCACAGGCCGCGTGCAATATGACCTGCTTGGCACATCAGGAAATGACGTCATCGTCGGCGGTGGCCTGAACGATACGATCAGGGGCGACGATGGCGATGATACTCTGACAGGCGGCGCTGGTGCTGACAGTTTGAGTGGCGGCAACGGCAACGATCTGCTGCTGTTCGCAACCGTTTCGGATGTGTTGGGGGATTTAACCGTTCGTGGCGATAGCGGTACAGACACGATCAGGATCGCATCCCAAATCACCACGGCGGTCAATTTGGGGACCCAAGCGCCGATCACCAGTGTGGAGCGGCTGGAGCTTATGGGCGGCTCCACGGCCTATGTCACGCCGGACACCAGCATGACGCAGATCGTGTCGGGCGCAGCCGGATTGGTGCAACTGTCGGCGACCGGTCAAGCCGTGACTGGCAGCGCGGGCAATGACACCGTCAAGGTGATCACAGGTGTGTCATCATCATCTGACCTGATGGGCGGAACAAACACGGTCGTGGTGACCGATGGCGCCAATATCAGCGCCGCTACCTTCACCGCAACGGGGGGAACGGTGGGCTATGACCTTGATCTGGCCCGCACGACCACAATGACCATCGCGCAACACGCGCTGATCACCAGCGCGGCCGGGTCAAACATCGTTACTCTTTCCGATGCGGCGGACACGAATGGCATCAGCTCTATCGAAGCTTATGTTCTTGCAGGGGGTGATCAGCGATTTACGCTGGCCTTCGCGAGTCAAGATGTAACGACTGGGTCAGGTCACGTTGTGATCGACACTGGCCCCACGTTGACAGCCTTTGTTGCCACATATGACTATTTTGACAACGGACTGGGTTGGCAACGCAATGTAACGTCACCAGAGTTCTCTACTGCGGCTGATGCGCTGCAATTCGTCCTTGATCAGAAACAAGCGTCGCATCATCCTGATCCAATCCTGCAATACACAACTCAAGTTCAACCGACAATGGATGCGGTCATAAACGGCACCGCTGCGACAAGCTTGTCCATCAATCTGGGGTCGGAAGTTGACCTGAGCACTGCTGTTATCACGGGTGTAAATGGCAATCAGGATGCCGACTACACCATCACCATTGACGAAAACATCAATGCCACAATGACCGTGGCGCAAAACGCGCTGATCACCAGCGCAGGCGGCTTCAATATCGTGACCCTGTCGAATGCAGGCATCGCGACCGGCTTTGGCGGGGTTGAAGCCTATGTTTTGGCCGATGGCACCAACACCTTCACCATGGTGGCAGGCAACAGGACAGTCACGGGCGGAACTGGCGATGACATCGTCGAAGGGTCTTCCATGGCGGATTCCATCACGCTGGGTGGTGGTGACGATATAGTGGTCATCTCAGCCGCGACCGATGCCGCTTTTGAAACCTATGAGGGCGGCGATCATGTGAATGGCGACACAATCCGCGTGACGGGCACCGGAAATGTCGACCTCTCCAATGATTCAATCACCGCGTTTGAAAAGATGGATCTTGGCACCGATACCGGCGCGCAAAGCGTGACCATGTCGATCAGCCAACGCATCGCCCTCAGCGATATTTCGGCAATCGCGCAGGATGTTGTCACCGTCAAAGGTGTCTTTGATAACAGCCTCGACTACACGGCCTTGGCGCAGGGCAATGCCACGATCATTCTGGATGATAGCGACAATAGCGTGACCATTGATGTCACGGATGCAGACAATATGCGCACAGGCGGCGCAAAGTTTGCCAGCAATGACACGATCACCATCGCCGCCACCGAGGCAGTTTTGGCCAGTGTCTTTGCCACCCCCGCCAATTACAGCACCACTGCGCTCGGTGGCGCGGCTATGGTGCTGAATGATAGCGTGGATAACACGATAACGATCAACACGGACCAATTCTCTGCTTTAAGCGCGCAAGGTATCAAGTTCGCCCCAACCGAGGATATTATTCTGACGGGTGTTTATGGCACCGCGACAGATTGGAGCCTTTGGACGACGACACAAATCGGTGGAAACTCTGTCACACTGGATGACAGTGATGATCTGGTGACCATTGACCCGACTGATCTGGCCTTGATGAATATTTATGGGCAAACATTTGTTCTAGGTGATGACGTCACTTTGACCACAGGGTCAACCACAGATATCTCGTCCATTCTTTGGATCGATAATCTGACGGCCTCGTCCAACAATATCGACTTGACCGGAAATAGTGGCCCCAATGTTTTGATCGGAAATAACGGGTTTAACCAACTGGCCGGTGGTGTTGGCAATGACACGCTGACCGGCGGTGGGGGCAAGGATACCCTGCTTGGCGGTGATGGCGATGACACGCTGGTCGTGAATGGCACAGCGGATATTGCCGCTGGGGAAATCTATGACGGCGGCAATGACAACGGCGACGTGCTGTCAGTAACGGCTACAACGAACTTTTCCGGCGTTCAAAGCATCACCAATATTGAAACCATTCTGTTGGCAGATGGTGTCGCAACGACGTTTGACGCGCAAACACTCAGCGGGCAGACCATGCAGATCGTCGGAACTGGCGACAATGGCGGGGAAAGCCTGACGGTAAACGGAACGGCCTCAAACAACATCATCAACCTGTCTGGTATAACCGTGGATGGCAACGACATCACCGGCGCGGTCATCAACGGTCTAGACGGCAACGATACCATCATCGGTACGAACGGTGCAGATACCATCACCGGCGGTGCTGGGGCTGACGTATTTAAATATACGGACACGGGTGACACGACGACAACCAACACAATCAGTCAGATGGATGTGATCGAAGGATTCAACATCACTGAAGATAGCTTCGATTTATCATCGCTTGGCGCCGTGTCAGGACTGACAGCGACCGTCGATCCCACTGACACCGATAGCTATGTGATCTCTTGGACATCCGGGGGTGTGACCAATTACGTCTATGTCAAAGACACTGGCGTGACCGGGGGCCTGACACTCACGAATAACGGAAGTGGGTCTGTAACCGCGACTGCAACCGCAGCGCCAGCTCTGGCGATTTCGTTGATTTCGGTTTCAAGCACCGGGATCACAACGCAAGGTGATGGGCCGCACCGTGCGTATTTCACCCAAGGGGACACAGCACCAATCAGAAATGATAGCACCACATACTACACGCAATCGACCAACGTGGGCGCGAGCACCAATTATACATTTGCACTTGCGGATATTGATGCGGCAGATTCAACAGTCCGTGTCGGACATGTGGCGATCCAAGAAACCAACACTGGTGTGAATACATATCTAGACGCCCACGTTTACATCGGTGGAGCGACTGATACAAATGATACCATCGTTGCTGATATCTCTGGCGGACTAACCACCCTTAATTATGCCATTGTTTATGCGCAGGGTGGTGATGACACTGTGACGGGTAGTACCGGAAATGACTATATTTTCGGTGGCTCGGGAAATGACGTTATTGATGGTAATGGCGGCGTAGATATGCTCGTTGGAGGTATCGGTAATGATGTGTTCATTTTCGTGGATGATGACGCCATAGGTGTAGCCTCTAAATCTTCAGTGCAAGGTGGGGATGGAACCGACCGTATTAAATTTACGTCAGCATTAAATACTATCCCGACCTTGGGTGGCGATGGCAATTTTCACGCCGTATTCTCCAACGTTTCAAGTGTAGAGGAAGTCGAATTAACTGGTGCCAGCAACATAAATCTTGGTGAGACATTCGTAAGCATTGGTGTCCCAAAATTTATTACAGGCACTGGATCGACAACCATCCGGTATGATGACAGTGCGTTGGGCATGGTCACTGTAGACGCCGCTCAGATGGCTGATGGGAATATTCTAACCCTGACTAAATTTAATGCAGATGCAGTCGGCTCATTTAACGTCGTCAACTTACAAGGTGATGTAAATGCGAGTACATTGACTGGCGCATTATCAGTCACTGCAGCTTCAGGCAGTGGATTCGCAACATCAATCACTGGTGGATCTGGCGATGACGCTCTGACGGGAGGTACGGGCAATGACACCATTAGCGGTGGTGCCGGGAATGATGTGATTGATGGTGGTCTTGGTGACGACAGGCTGGCAGGCGGAGCGGGTTCCGATGTGTTTCGTTTCTCGTCGTCTGGGAATGGCTTGGATACCATAACTGATTTCGTCGCTGCTGATGGCGATGTGCTGGATTTTAGTTCGATTACTGACCAGCATGACGTATATAATTCCGGTACAGCCGTTGCAGAGGGTAGCAGTGGAGAAATCACGCTCGCATCAGTTAACGGTCGCTTTGTATACTTAAGTGTTGCCGACGTCAGCACAGCCGATATTTCGGAGGCGAGCCTATTTGGATCAGGCCAAGAATTCGCAGCTGAAGGAACGCCTTCACCATTGGACTTTGTCCTGGCCGTTGGCGAAACCTCTGGAACTGATGGTGTGAAAATCTATCAAGTTTTCGACGGAGCAGATCCCAATGACATGACGATTACGCAGATTGGCTTGGTTTCAAGTGTCTCATTGGCTGATATAGATCCAACTAATAACTTGGATCTAGGAACTGCTCCAACAACAAACATAATAAGTACTTTCACTGTAGACAACACTTCAGGAGATCAGATTGTTACTGGTTCACCGGCGTTTGGAACGCGTTCAGGTTACCAAAATATTACTAATTTTGATACGTCTGCCGGCGATAGAATTGAAATTTCAAATCTTTCATTAAGCGCAGGCAGAAGTTTTGATGGTACATTGGCTTCTATAAGTGTTGTAAATACAGATTCTTCTTGGGGCGCGGCTGGTGGATCCACAGTGGAAGGCTCGGCGATCTCTTCATCAGCAGCAATATTGAAGGCAACTGGAACAGCCCTCGGTATGGATAACATTGATCCAACTTTGGCGGGTTCTCTTGCTCCACCTCTTGATTATGCGTTTGACCTTACATCTTTGTTGGATCAGGAAAGCCTGATCGTGCTCATTGAGGCCGATGACTTGGATAATGATGCCTCGACAACTCAATCATGGCTCGCATTGTATAGGAACGAAGGGATCGATGATTCAACTGCGGGCAGTGGGGGCGCCGCTGATTTTCAGTACCTTGCCCTCATAAGCTATGAGTCCACTGATGTTTTAGACCAAACCAGTTTTATCTTCACGTGAACAAGCTAACGGATCACCCCTTCGTATGAAGCTACTCCACATAGGCTGCGGTCCAAAGCGAAAGGATCAAACTCTTCCTGCCTTTCAGTCAGATGAATGGCAGGAGGTGCGTTTTGATATCGATGAAGGTGTAGAGCCTGACATCATTGGGACCATGACCGATATGTCGGCTGTTCAAACAGGTTCGATGGATGCGCTGTTTTCTTCCCACAACGTGGAGCACCTTTATCCGCATGAGGTGCCGGTCGCCTTTGGAAAGTTTCACAGGGTGCTGAACTCTGATGGCTTTGCGATAATAACCTGTCCGGATCTCCAATCCGTCGCCGCGTTGATCGCGGAAGATAAGCTTCTTGATCCGGCTTATGTGTCGCCCGCTGGCCCAATCACTCCGCTCGATATTGTCTTCGGCCATCGAGGTTCAATGCAGCGCGGCAACCTTTACATGGCCCACCATGTTGGCTTTACGCAAACGGTATTGGCAGGAACATTGCGTGCTGCAGGGTTTGGCGCGGTTGCCACGATCCGGCGACCCGAGAAGTTTGACCTCTGGGCCTTTGCAATGAAGCGGAGTGTGGCTGGGGATGATCTTAAACTAGAAGCACGCAAGTATCTGAACTTCGTGGCGGCATAGGAGAACCGAATGCCGCTGTTTAAAGCTCCAAAAGGGTCATTTTTGCGAAAACCGCTCGTTCTTGCGGGTGGCGCTGCATTGGGAGGAGTTGAACTGTGAGTGATAATAGCTCAATCTGCAAGAAACACACCCTAATAAGTGGGACTGGGCGCTGTGGCACCACTTTCCTAATGCAGTATTTCACTGCTTTAGGTCTCGATACAGGCTATGATATTGATTATGCGCTGGGGTCACCCGATACCATAAGTCATGCTGGCTTAGAGCGACGCCTGAGTGATACTTTTTTGCCAGAATTTATTAAGTCGCCTTGGATTTCTGATGATTTAGAGATGTATCCAGACTTTCCTATTGAGTTAGCTATTGTTCCTGTTCGCAATCTTTTTGATGCAGCCGAAGCAAGGCGGCGAGTTTTTTCTGAAGCTCAAGCTGCTGGAAAAAATCCTCTTTCGCATCCTGGCTCGCTTTGGAAGACTGGTGATTTTAAGTATCAAGAATCTTTATTGGCACTTCAATTTTTTAAGCTTATTCATGGTCTATCCTTGAATGGATGTAATATTATTTTTTTAAATTTTCCAAACTTTGTTTTTGATCACGGCGTTCTTTTTAGTGGTTTGGAGTGCGTTTTGAAAAAAAGGAATATTACTTATGGGAAGAGTGAGGCTGCGTTTGATTTGATTTCCGACCCCTCAAAAATCCATAGCTTCAAAAGTAGTGATTGATAGGTTTTTCATCCGGTGCGCGTAGAAGCCTTCGAAGGGGAGTTTGATGTGGGCTATAAGAGACTGACTGGGAAGAATTATAGGGATGTTCTGACGGATTTACATAGAGATCTAAGGCCTAATTGGTACCTAGAGATAGGAACAGAGAAGGGCGAGAGCGCCTTGTTGGCCGACTGTAACACGATTTGTGTGGATCCTAATTTCCAAGTTCGTGGTGATATTGTTGCAAAGAAACCATCTTTGTTGCTATTTCAGGATACTAGTGATGAGTTTTTCAGGTCGGATTTTTTGAAGGCGCTAGCGGGAAAGATTAACCTATCTTTCCTGGATGGTTTGCACTTAGTTGAGGCGCTGCTCAGAGATTTTATCAACGTAGAGAAGCTTATGGCGCCTGGCGGTGTGATAGTAATTCATGATATAGTTCCGATAGGTTATGCTGCTGCAGAGAGGGTTTGGGATCGCAGGAGAACTGGCGATTGGACGGGAGACGTTTGGAAGATTGTACCAATTCTAAGAGAACACCGGCCAGATTTGAAAATAACGGTACTTGACTGCGCTATGACTGGTCTTGCCGTAATAGAGCGACTGGATCCGTTTAGTGGTGTTCTGTCTGAGAAATATAATGCTATCGTAAAAGAGTGGGTCAATGTTTCGCTGGACGATTATGGAGAAGCAGCTGTTTTTAGACAGCTTTCCATTGAATCGAGTGTGGGCTGGAGTGTTTCAGATGAGGATGCACCATCCAATGATAAATTAGCGGTAAATTTTGATCTGCCCAATCTCGAAAATAAAGGTCAGTATCACCTTGCTATAAAGATACCGGCTGCCACAGAAGCTGTAAAGGAGAACTGGGGCGAATACCATTTTGGCGTTTCGTTAAAGGCTGCATTTGAGAAGCTAGGCCTTCGTGTTCGAATTGATTGCGTGGATCAGTGGTATACTAGGCGCGTGCCAGGTGAGATTGAACTTGTTTTGCGAGGCCCTAAACCTTATTCTGCCTCAGAAGGCAATACCTGCGTCTTTTGGATTCTTTTTTCTTGGCCAAATCTGTCCAAGCGTGAGTTGAGTGCAGCGACGCATATTTTTGTCGCTTCTACACAGTTTTCTAAAAACGTTGCGTCCTCCGGTTTTGGTGAGCGCACAAGTGTTCTTTTACATTGTACTGATACAAATATTTTTCATCCGGGAGCATGTGAACCTGAGGTTAGCTCTGAGCTTCTTTTTGTCGGAGTGCAGCATCCGGAGCGTCGCTATGGCGGCTTAGTCAGACAAGCGGTTGCTTCTGCCTTACCTATTACTGTGTATGGACCTAATTGGGAGGGGTTGCCCGATGGAATTATAAGGGGGCATCGTGTAAAAAATAAAGATCTCGGTAGATATTACCGGAGTGCGCGTGTAGTCCTGAATGATCATTTAGATGTTATGCGTAAACACGGATTCTTGAATAATCGTATTTTTGATGCACTCGCATGCGGTGTTCCTGTTATTTCGGACATGATAGGGCATTTAGGTGCTCATTATGAGAGTTGTGTTTTTCTCGCGCGTAATGCTAATGAGCTTAAATCGGCGTTTAAACGAATTGAAGATTTTGATGATGTTGATCGAAGAAGACTTTTGGAAGTGTCTTCTTTGGTGCGTAGAGATCATAGTTTTGAAAATCGCGCGGCCAAAATTTATAGTATAATTTCCCCGTTCTTGCTGTCAGCTTCGTCGGGTCATATTGGGGGGAGGCTATGAACGCTGCAATCTTCTACCACCCAGAAGCGTATACAACGACCGGCCCCAAGCTGATGGGCCGCAACGCTGCCGGCGAAAGTTTCCTACGCGGTTTGTTGCAGCATAGCCGTGCAGAGCAGTTTGCTGTTCAGGTTATGGAACGCGCCCATGCGCAAAGCTTTGCAGATGCTGCTCAGAGCCTAAATCGTAAAGAGCCGGTGGCTGTTGTCGAAAAGTCTAACCTTGGCAACTTGCGTCATCATGGTGTCGTCTATCATCCCGGTCCTGGCATTGCAGAGCATGCACGGCAACGCTGCTTTTGGGGGCATGGCGCATGGAGCCTATGCGGTATCACGCATACCACGAGCAGTGCACGTGCGATGGACAGCATCACCCAGCTTGTTACGGCGCCTGTTCAGCCATGGGACGCACTGATTTGCACGAGTTCCGCGGTCAAGAATAACGTCGAGTTCCTGCTAGAACGTGAAGCCGACAACCTTCGTGATCGTTTGGGTGCCTCGCGGACAGTGTTACCTAAGTTACCGGTTATTCCGCTTGGAATTCATACAGCTGACTTCGTTTTCGGCCGGGCGGCGCGTGCAGAAGTCCGGCGAGCCTTGTTTATTGCTGATGATACTCTTGTGGTGATGTTCATGGGGCGCCTGAGCTTTCACGCCAAGGCGCATCCGCTTCCGATGTATCTGGCGTTAGAGGAGGCAGCGCGGCGATCAGGTCAGAATGTCACGCTCATTGAATGCGGCTGGCATGGAAACGAATCCATTAAGAAGGCCTTCAATGCCGCAGCAGCCAAGCTCTGCCCCAACGTCCGTGTCCTTACCCTAGATGGTCGCAACGCTGACGAGCGCGCCAAGGCCTGGGCCTCGGCCGATGTATTCTGTTCCTTATCTGACAATATTCAGGAAACCTTTGGGATTTCTCCGATCGAAGCCATGGCCGCGGGCCTGCCGGTCGTTGTCTCCGATTGGGACGGTTGCAAGGATACGGTGCGGCATGGTGTAGATGGGTTTCGTATTCCCACCATTATGCCAGGTGCCGGCTTGGGCGGCGATCTCGCTTTGCGTCATGCGCTTGAGAATGATTCCTATGATATGTACATCGGTCATGTTGGCAGCTTGACCGCTGTCGATGTTGAGGCGACCACCGCAGCCCTCACGGCTTTGTTTGAGAGTGAAAGCCTCAGGCGCAAGATGGGAGCGGCCGGGCAAGCGCGAGCATGCGAGGTCTATGATTGGGCGCGTATCATCCCGCAGTATGAAAATCTCTGGACGGAACTGAACGCCGAACGTACGCGGATGGCGGGCAGTGCGGCCATCAGGGCAAGCTGGCCTGCCAGGCCGGACCCATTTGCCGCTTTTGAAGCCTATCCTACGCATATCCTGACAAAAACAACCCAGTTGGAAGCCGCTGTCCCAGATGCCAATGTGCTCTGCGAGCAGGTTGAGGCGATGCGGGCCCTTGCAATGGTCAATTTCGCGAAACTTGTTTTGCCCTCAATAGAGGAGGTCAGGATGGTCCTTACCCGTTCGGTTGAAGGCTCGGCGCCTGCGATTCATCTGGTACGCGACATCGCCGCAGAACGGCGGGCGCATGTTTTCCGGGGCCTCGGCTGGCTATTGAAGCTTGGGGTTTTGCGCTTTGTCGATGGCACCGCCATGAAACCAGATCATTCAGCCAAACCAAATGCCGCAAAACCCGCATGACCCTTGCGCAGGTATCAAAGGGTAACAAGATATGGCTCCCGGCCGAGCCAGGGGTTAAAAACCCGGCGCTCTCTGCCCGGCTGACACAGAAGTTTCTGCAGCCCGTGCTGCCCGCGCTTGAGGCCTTCTTGTTGGACCTGCGCCGGCAGGTTGACTTTGAACTGACAGCCACATCGCCACAAAAATATGGGAAATCTTATCCGCTCAGCCAATGCCTTGAGATTTCGAAGGCCGTTCAAAAGCTGGTGGGGACCGTTGATGCCAATCAGTTGTCAGGGCCGGTCTTGATCGGGTGTCTGGCGCTACGAGGGTTCCTGGCGGCCGGTGGCGAGATGCGCCGCGTCTGGGGGGATCTGCGCGGATCTTATTTCCAGAACGCGTTTCAGATCGGCACGCTTTATGTCGATGTTGCCAATGATACGGTCGTACCCAGCAAGCCCAAAGTCGAGATCCTGCCGTTCGAGGCCTCTGGCCTTGTTGCAATCAAGGATTACAGCCATTTCGCAAAGATTGCAGAAAGCTATTGGTCGGTCACGGCCTGGCCCAACCATGTCTATCCCGAAATTGCGCCGTTTTTCCCTCTGCTGATTGAAACGCAGGTCGGCAGCTTTGAGCTGCGCGACCCGGGTGGCTATATGATGGGCCTCAACCTGAACCGGGCATTCAAGCCAGCAGAGGCTTATCTGACCAAAACCGCCATGCCGGAAGAAGTCAGAGAACGCGCAGCCTATGATCTGGCACCGCTTGCCATATCCTTGCCAAACGCATCCGCTGCGGGTCGGCATGAGGGGCTGAAGGCGCTACAACGTTACCGCAGCAAGGCCATGCATCGCGACCCGGTGGCACAGAAGCGGTTAACCGAACGTGGGTTCGCGGCCAATCGTCTGTTCCAAACCGCTGCCAAGTCTCGATCTGCCACGCCTGCACCCACAGAAAAGTCAAAGAAACCACCCATGAACATCCTCTTCATCCACCAAAACTTCCCCGGTCAGTTCAAGCATCTGGCACCTGCGCTGGCCAAAGGCGGGCACCGCGTGGTTGCTTTGACTATGCAAAAGGTCAAGGAAACCCGCTGGCAGGGCGTAGAGTTGGTGCCATATAGCGTGACCCAAGGCTCCACACCCGGCACACATCCGTGGGTGGTGGATTTTGAAACCAAGATCATCCGGGCCGAAGGCGCGTTTCGGGCCTGTCTCAAACTCAAGGAGCAGGGGTTTGAACCCGATGCCATCATCGCCCATCCCGGCTGGGGCGAAAGCCTGTTTCTGAAGGAGGTCTGGCCGCAGGCCAGGCTCGGCATCTTCTGCGAGTTCTTCTATCTGGCTGAGGGCGCGGATACCGGGTTCGACCCTGAGTTTCCGGTTGAGGATGTGGCGGGCAACAATTGCCGCCTCAGGCTCAAGAACCTCAACAATTACATGCATTTCGATGTCGCTGATGCTGCCATCGCGCCGACGGTTTGGCAGGCCAGCACCTTCCCGGAGCCGTTCCGCTCAAAGATCACCGTGGTGCATGACGGGATCGACACGCAGGCGATCCAGCCAAACCCCAATGTCAGCCTCAAGCTGCGCCAAACCGGCTCGGACAAGCCACTGACGCTGTCGCGAGACGATGAGGTGATCACCTTCGTCAACCGTAACCTCGAACCCATGCGTGGCTGTCACATCTTCCTGCGCGCGCTGCCCGAATTGCTGAAACAGCGCCCAAGGGCCCAAGTAATCATCGTCGGCGGCGACGGGGTTAGCTATGGCGCAAAGCCCACCGTTGAAAAGAACGGCGCAGCATCGTGGAAGGATGTGTTCATCAACGAGGTACGGGGCCAGATCCCGGACGCGGATTGGGCGCGGGTGCATTTCGTGGGGCAGGTGCCCTATGCCAATTTCCTATCGCTCCTCCAGCTCTCTACCGTCCATGTTTATTGGACCTATCCCTTCGTACTGAGCTGGAGCTTGATTGAGGCAATGAGTGCGGGCGCGGCCATCGTAGCCAGTGATACCGCACCCTTGCGCGAGGTAATCCAGCATGACGAAAACGGTCTTCTGGTTGATTTCTTTTCGGTGGGGGGTGTTGTTCAGTCGATCTGTGGACTATTAGACGATCCCAACAAACGAGAGCGGCTTGGGGCTGCTGCAAGGGGTGCCGCCGTCACAGGTTATGACCTCAACACCGTTTGTCTGCCCAAGCAGCTGGCTTGGGTTGAGGCGCTTTCAAATCATCATCAAAGAAAAGGATAAAGACATGGCTAGACGAAAGAAGACAGCGAAGCCCGCTCAGGATAATGAAATTACAGAGATCGTCAGCGACGCTATCGGCGATGTGGTGGCAGATAGCGCCGCACCGCCTGATGCGCCTAAAAGCCCAAAGATCGTGATTGACGGCGTCGAGTATGATGCCACGCACCTGAGCGATGCTGCGAAGGGAGCCGTCGCAAGTTTGCAATTTGCGGAAGCTAAGATCATGGCGCTACAGAACGAGCTGGCGGTTTGCCAGACGGCCCATTTCGCTTATGTGAAGGGCCTGAAGGCTGAGCTGAAAGATAAGGAAAGCTGATGACTGGTACACCGCCGATCCTGCGCCTAGACGGGGAGGACTACGACCTCTCCAAAGCCTCGGAGGAGGCCAAGGCACTCGTAGAGCGGTTGCAGCATCTCGAGCGCCAGTTTGAGGAAAAAAGCAATATTATGGCGCTGCTGACCAAGGCAAAAAATGCCTATATCGCGGACCTCAAGGCAGAAATCATTAAAAACAAAACCGGCGTTGATCTCTCGACGCTGTTTGACGAGGAGTAAAGACCCATGCCCAAGTTCACTGTTGATGGCATCGACTACAACACCGAAGACCTGAGCGACAATGGCAAGGCGCAGCTGGCTAGCTTGCAGTTTCTGGAATTTCAGATGCGCAAGATTAAGGACGAGATCGCCGTCTACAACACCGCCAAGGCCAGCTATATTGCCGGGCTGAAGTCCGAGTTGGAGAAATCGAACGCAAAAGTTGCTGATCCGGCGCCAGCGTCCAAATAAGGGCAATTGCCCATGAATGATGGGACCCAAGACCTGCCAAGCGGCGCTCCCTCAGAGGAGCGCCCTTTCGCCGTTCAGACATTCACCGCGCGCTATGATCCGGCTGAAGACCGGATCTTCCTGAACGCTGTGGATGCGACGGGCGCCAAGCAGGCGATCTATCTGACGCGCCGGCTGATGGATCAGATCATTCCGATTGTGGCAAAGCACCTTGAGGAAAAGACGCCAAAGGGTGTGCCGGCAGATGTCGTGCAATCGATGACACAGGAGCGTGTGCGGCAAGCCCGCAAGGCTGAACCACCGGCAGAACCAGTGCAGGCCGATCTCGAAACCCCGCGCTGGCTCTGCACCATGATCCAGATGAGCAAACAGCCAGCAGGTCTTGCTGTAACCCTCACCGGCGAGGCCGCATGCAAAGCTCAGATCCCGCTCGCCGACCCGCATCTGCGCACCGTCCTCGACATTTTCCGCAACAGCTATGCCAGGGCTGGATGGGATCTGCGCGTGTTTCCAGAGTGGCTCGGGTCAGCGAAAGCCGCGGCGGGGCAGGGAGCGCAGGTCAGGCTGAATTGAGGATGATGTTATGTGATAACATTTGACAATTACTGCAGCGCTGCCAGCGCAGTTTCCGGTGAGCGGTCCAATATTCTGAACAGCGCCTTAGCGGCCCCTGTGGGAGCTCGTTTACCTTGCTCCCAGTTGCGGATCGTGTCCAGTGACACATTGATCCGTTCCGCGAGTTCCTGCTGCGTCAGCCCTAAACGCTTCCGCACCTTGCGCGTGTAACGTGCTGCATCCTGAGCTGCCTCGGCCTCATCTTCAGCGATGTGATGTGTAATATCGGCTTCTGTCGTTGCATCCACGCGACCAGCGTCAAACCTGCCCTGAGGCAAAGATTTGGGCTCAGAGAGATCAATTGTTACCCGATGCGTCTTCATATGCCCTTACCTCCCGTGCGTTGGCCTTGCGAGCCGAAATAATTCGAATGGCAGTGCTACGATACGTGAACACGACCACGAAAAGCCGCTCGTCTATGCGGCCGAAGAGCTGGTATCGTTCCTCTCCGTAGCTTTTCCGCTCATCTTGGCGGATCATACGTTGCGGATCGAGAAAAACCCGGATCGCATAAGCGAAATCAAACCCGCGCGCGGCAAAGCACTCGTCGCTATTGGCTGCATCCCACTCGAATTCCATGATCTAAGGTAGCCCATTGAACGACTTGCGTCAAGACGCAGGCCCTCGTAGCGCGCGGTTCAGGGCTTTCACACCCGCGAGAACTGCCGCTGGACGGCAGTCATCTGGGCCTTGCGGTTGCCGATCTTCTGCTGTCGCTTGAGGTGATCGAAGCGCCGCTGCCAGTCGTCGCGCTCGCGGTTCGTGATTTCACCGGCGCGTTGCATGTCAAGGTCGTATTTCGCCTCGCCCTTCAGCATGGCGTAGTGGTACTGCACGCGGCGCTTGTAGCGATCGATGGCCGCTGCCACATGCTTCGCGCGCTCATCGTGGTCCGCGATGCCGTGACGCTGGCAGAGCTGCTCCGCCGCATCGTCGGTCAGCGCCACTGCCACGGGCAGTTTGAAGATCGGGGGCAGGGCATCGGTGCCGTCCAGGCCCAAGAGATCGGCCAGCCCCTTCTGGAAATTGGCGAGAAAATCGGGGTCGAATTGACGGAGTTGCAAAGGATTGGTCATAAGTGTCGTCTTACCATATTACATGGGCTGAGTGGCGTTCGTGGAGTGCGCTGTCTTTCGAGACCAGCGGTACCTGCATAATTTCGGCTGCCGATCTCAAAAAACTGATGGGGGACAGATAGACCACCTCGGATGATGTATTCAATAATCCCCGCCTTGGCGCGTGTCCCACAGGCGTAAAACTTCGATCTGAAGCGGCGTGACCCGGTAAACAATCGTGAACGGCGTGCGCGGGATCGACAGTTCACGAATCTCCGTCTGTGGCTCACCACGTCTTCCTGCAAAGGGATTTGCTTCGAGGGTCGCGATGGCGGCTTTGAAATGGACGCCTGCCTTGTCCGCCCCTTCGGAAAATACCGCCCTGTAATAGTGCCGGAACCACTTGAGATCCTGCACTGTACTTTCCAGGAACACGACTTTCATTGGGTAAGGGGACGCTCGATATCTGCCGAGGGCTCAGGTCCCTCGTTGTCACTATCCCAGCTATCTATCCAGGCGAACATCGCCTCGCTCGAAATGAAACGCCCCTTTTCTGCTTCCTGTAGAGCCGCCGTGATGGCGTCGCGTTTGGCCTGCCGTGCCTCTACCAGTGCACGGATGGCGCGAACGGCGAGCTGAGCGGGTGGGCGCTCATCAAGTGCGGCCTCATATTCTAGGGCTTTCTTGAGCGTTTCGTCGATGCGGATGGTGTATGGGCTTGTCGTCATGACTGCTCCCTCAAGGTCTGGTATTACGAGAACATACATTGTCTTGCGCGCATTCGCAATATCGAGCTAAGCGAACACGCGTGTGCTTACATCTCACGCCCGTACCACCTGATGCGGATTTCAGAATTACCGGACAGCGATTTTGCTAAATCCCGGACAGCCATTTCAGTAATTACCGGACAGTTCGGGCGCGGCTGATGGTCTGCCTGCAGTTATGTTTCTGATGGCATCGTTTCGCGGTTTTCCATGTGGGTCAAGTTCTCGTTTTGATCCTTTCTAAGCATACTGTCTCCCTTGAGTTCGATACGATGGGCATTGTGAACAATTCGGTCCATGATGGCATCTGCGATTGTGGGTTCGCCGATCATGTCGTGCCAACCTGAGACGGGCAGTTGGGCGGTTATGATTGTAGAACGCCTCTGGTAACGTTCCTCGAAGAGTTCGAGTAGATCGAGACGCTGCTGGTCTGTGAGCCCGTGGGTCCCCCAGTCGTCGAGAATGAGCAGTTGGACGCGTGCCAGCTTATCGACCAGCTTCGGGAAGCGTCCATCGAGGCGGGCCATGGCCATGTCCTCAAACAGGCGGGGCATGCGGACATAAAGCACGGTGTGATCCAGGCGCGCAGCTTGCTGCCCAAAGGCGCAGGCCAGCCAGGTTTTGCCGGTGCCGGTCTGGCCGGTGAGGATGATCTGTTCCTTTGCCTTGATCCATTCGCCCTGCGCCAGCGCGAGGACCTGACGGCGGTCGAGCCCCCGGCTGGCGGCGAAGTTGACGTCTTCGATGCAGGCATTGGGGAAGCGCATTTTTGCATTCCGCAGCCTGTTGCTGAAGCGTTTGTCGGCCCGTGCTGAAGCTTCACGGTCGAGCATGAGACCAAGCCATTCGTTACGCTCAAGGGCTTGACCCGGGTCCTGTTCGGCAAGCGCCTTCCATGCCTCTGCCATGCCTGTGAGGCCAAGTACGGCCATCTGATCGAGGGTGGGATGTGTCAGCATGTGATGATCCTTTTTGTGCTGAGGGTTACTGGTAGTAGCCAGCGCCGCGGATGTTGCCGTGGGCCGGGGTGGCGGTGATCGGTTGCGGCGGTTCCGGAGCCCGGTCCAGCCCTGTGACGAGGATGGAACGCACTAAGGCACATGAGACGGTCCCGACTGTCAGGGCGCGATCAGAGGCTGCTTCCAACCTCTCGGCCCCAAACTGGCGCTGGAGGCTGAGCACGCCGAGGGCGGATCGATAGCCCTGTTCGGGATGCGGCCTGTCGCGCATCAGGCGCTCGATAAGCGCGGCCGTGTGATAGCCTGTCCGGGCTGCGCGGGTGATGAGGCTTTCCGGCGTCATGCCACCATAGCGCTGGTGCGCCTTGGGCATGTGTTCCTTGATGGTCGTATGGCCACCGCGCGTCCCACGGCGGTGGTGAACCGCCACGCGTTCATGATTGTGGAATATCTCAATCATACGGTGGGTTAGCCGGACATCGACCTGTTGACCGATCAGACGATGTGGCACGAAATAGAAGCTGTGCAGCACCTCGATATGATAGTCGGGATGCACCTTGGCCTGCTTCCATTCCGCATACTCAAAAGGCGTATCGGGCAAGGGGCGCAGGGCAGCATGCTCGATCTCTGCAAAGAGTTCCTGCCGGGAGCGGCCCACCCGCCGCATGGTTCGCGCGTTGAGATCCGCGAGCAACTCGGCAATGGCTACGTTCGGCGCCGCGATGGAAAAGAACTGCCGGTTGCGCAGCCGGGCCAGGATCCAGCGTTCCAAGATCAATACGGCCCCTTCAACTTTGCCCTTGTCGCGTGGCTTGCGCGGCCGTGTGGGCAACACGGTCGTGTCGTAATGCGTGGCCATGTCGGAGAAGGTCTTGGTCACCGACGGCTCAAACCAGAGTGGCTTGGCAACGGCGGCCTTCAGGTTATCGCAGACGATCGCTTTAGGCACACCGCCGAAGAACTGAAGTGCACGAACCTGCGCATCGATCCAGTCGGGCAGCTTCTGGCTCAGGCTGGCCCACGCAAAAGTGTAATTGGATGCGCCCAGAACCGCGACGAAGATCTGGGCGCGATGCGCATCGCCTGTCGCTGGGTCAATCACCGGGATGGTATGACCGGCATAATCAGTATGCATCACCGCACCCGCATCATGACGATTGCGATACCGAGGGCTGATCCAGGTCTCAAACTCCTGATAACGCGTGCAGAACCAAGTGTAGCCATAGCCGTCAGGGTGCGCTGCCCGGTACTCCTCCCAGAGCAGCAGCAACGTCACATCCTTGTGCTTCATCTCGGCCAGCATCTTAGGCCAGTCAGGTTCTGTCAGATCACGGGATGGACGCCCGACCCGCTGGAACAGCACCCGCTGCAACTGTCTGACGTCAGCACCTGTGGGACATATCTGAGGATTTGAACAAGGGACGATTTCTGGTTCATCTTATCGATTAGGAGATCGAGATAACGAAGAATACCGAGGTAGGTCACCTTCAAAGTAACAAACATCAGACCGTTAGAGCTGAAGACCTAGAATTCTTCCGCGTGCTGGTCAGGTGGTATAAATCTGTAACCTACGCCGTAGACTGACTTGATCATGCCAACTTTCTTACCAGATTTACTGATCTTTTGCCGGATTCGCTTGATATGACTGTCGACGGTACGGGCATTTGCATTCGATCCCACAACTGCAGCGAGTTCGTTTCGCGTTACAATATTAGCGCAATTCGCTAGCAACACTTCAAGAAGCTTTATTTCTGTCTTTGTGAATTCAACACTCTCATTTTCACACCACAGAACATTTTTATGTAAATCAACGCAGCACCCAGTGGCAGCAACCTTAGGATTACTTTTATCATCTACCCACTTTTTAGATTCTAAAATATACCGTTTGTGTACGGCCATAATGCGTTCTGCAATTACATTCGGAGACATTATCACACTAAGGACATCATGTGCGCCCGTCCGCAGTCCGATCAGTTCAGCAACTTCATCGTAGTCAGAAAGGTAGAGTATCACAGGAATCTCAGTTTGGCGAGAAGCCATCGACACAACATGACTCTCCAACTCGTAAGCTGAGCGGCTTAAGAGTACAATAACATCACAACTCACATCAATCTGAGCATCAGAAATGTCTTGTACAGGTAATTTGAGTTGGACGCTGCATTTACATAGCCTCAATGCCTGAACCAAATGTTCTGAGATGCCCTCTGCATCAACGTTAAAATCTATGCTATCGTGTTTAGTCATCTGCGCGACCTCTAGTTGAACGCAGCCTAAGCGCTATACGCTATAAGAGGTTAACTCTTTTAGACCCCCGCAAGCATATGGTCTTTCGCTGCAATTAAGGCGCAAAAGACGCGATTCTAATCAAAAGTGAACACCGGATCTAGTTGAACGGCAGTATCTCGCATAGCTTCAGCTGTGAAACAACAAACTTTGCTTTGCAAGTGTACCCCACCGTTTTTGCCAAAGGCTAAATCCCCCTACATATCCTGCGCAATCCGCCATTTTACCGAAGAACCAAAGCCTCTACTGAAGTGGCGCCAGGTATTCGAACAGGAGTGCGGCACCAAGTTTAATTGGTTTACCTTCAAGCCACCCAAAGACCTACTTCAGTCATAACTCCTGCGACAACCCCCGTTACCCAATCTGGCTGATCGCTGCGTGCCAGCAACTATAGATAATGAAATACTACCCAAGATACAAACATATGAACAATGTCGTCGTATATCATCATCGCCATGAACAGCTAATTTTATCGCTGGCTAGGGTTATAGTACAATGTATGAGCAGAAAATAAACGGTGGCCCAGCTCTTCGTGCGCTTGATCATTTGGTGAGGCTGGGTTTAAGACGAGAAACTTCCGTAATAGATCCCGAAAAGAATGGGTGGTTTTTTGGCGATCGTTTTTTATCAGGTGTAGTTGATCGCGCGCCAGCGCAAGAGACAGTGTTCTTACTTGGCTTGGGAGCCGATGACACCAGCACAGCATTACAGGCCTTGAAGCCAAATAGTATCACGCCAGCCCATTTTTGTTCTAGTGCGCTATGCTTATCGGAGGTCACACCAGCAGAGATTGGAACGACATATCTGCTCGTAAATGTTGATGTAATCGGTGAGCTTGAGGATGCTGTGGACGAACTAATTTCTTTTCGAAAAAAATGGCCAAACACCGTCGTAATCATGATTTCGTCGTTTGTCCTCAGCGACGATTTTGGGACCTATAGACAGCTTATCTGTGATGCAACACTACGTAGTCCTATTTCAAAACGCCGAGTTAAAAGTGCTTTATTAGCAGCAAGACAAAATAAAACGCAAAATTTGCCAAGCATCATTACTTCAGCTTAGAAAGTATAGTAACCGGCACTAAGAGATGGACCGGTTGATCAGAAAAGGTCTGGTGTTTTGTCGGGAAGATGCCTTCATTAATCTGCTTCATATCTAGAAGCCAAGAACTTTTCCAGAATTCTTCTGTGGACCGTAGCTCAGATTTCAGCGATGGCATGAAACATATTTGTGAATAAGCGCGCCTCAATTCAGCACAGATGCCAGAAAAGCGTGGATGATGAAGCATTTCGGCGTCACAGTGCTATTATTGTTTGGGTGATCAGCCCCATCTAGGTGGTCCAGTTTGAATGTTAAAGCATCCCGCCCTTAACCTGCGACATGTCCGGCAGCCGTAAAGTAGTTCTAGCACTCTTCTGGTGAATAGAGGTCGCAGATCTCGGCGATTGCGTTGAACATGTCGGTGAATGTGCGTGCTCCTATCCGGCGCAGGTGCGCTTTGAGCTTGGAGAACGCCATTTCGATCGGGTTGAGATCGGGACTATATGGCGGCAAGAACAAGAACCAGCATCCGGCTCTGCGCAATGCTTTTTCTGCCTCGGCATTCTTGTGGGTGGCGAGGTTGTCCAGAATGGCGACGGTTCCGGGTGAGAGTTCTGGCACCAACACCTTTTTGACGTAAGCGGCGAAAGCCGCGCCATCCATGGCCCCTTTGATCACCCAGGGGGCGATCATCGCATCGGCACTCAGCCCGGCTATAAAGGTCTGGGTGCCCCATGATCCGAAGGGCGCGTCCATGATCAGGCGGTTTCCGCAAGGGGCCCATCCCCTCTGCCTCGTCAGATTGGTCTTCACTGATGTTTCATCAATAAAGACAACGCGGTCTGGGTGCTTCGACACGGCTGGAATGCGGTACTTGAACCAGTCTTCGCGCTGTCGCCTTACCTTGGCACGGCGGCGTTCGGTGGCGACCAGTGACTTTTTTATATGTGTAGCCCAGTTTGCGAAGGAACTTGCCAATGGCGTTGGGGTGCGCCCGAACCTGCGTCGCGGCAAACAGGGCTGCACTCAGCTCGGGCATTGTGATGTCGCCATCCTGCGCGATGATTTCAGCAAAGAAGTCTCGATGCGGGTCCAGTTTGCCCCGGCCTTTTGGTCGGCCCTGCGGCGCGGCTTCCGCCCGGCCCGTCCGCCGTATCGCAAGAGCCCATCGCGCTCCCGTCGCGGGCGAAAGCTTCAGGAGAAATGCCGCCGCACGACCGCTTGACCCTTCCTCAATATATCGCTGAAACCGCGCCCGAAGCGCGTCTGGTAAAGGTGCTGACATGATCCATCCTCCCAAACAGGATGAACCACAAAATCATGCGTGTGGGAATCCCCCGCGATTCAGGTTTCGGGCGGGGCGCTTTAGTGCATGATTGGCCTGAATTCCATCGGGATGATGATTTCCGGGGCTGGTGGGCGTGTCAACGGCAGAGTAAAAGTGAGCCAAAGGGCAGCGCAAAATGTTGCCACTTTGGGTTTGGGATAATCAGCGTGAAGACGAGCGCCAGCATCCGGGCAGCCGCGCTTGTTATATAGCTGGCGGTTGCCCGGATGCTTTGGCCCGTCAGGGCCAATCTGTGCTGATTGTGGTTCAGGTTTTGGGTGTTGCCTGACGCGCCTTGCTCTGGCCAAGGCGGTAGCTTTCGCCATTCATCTCCAGGATGTTGACGTGGTGGGTTAGGCGGTCGAGGAGTGCACCTGTCAGGCGTTCTGACCCAAAGGTTTCGGTCCATTCGTCGAATGGCAGGTTGCTTGTGATCAGCGTGGAGCCGCGCTCGTAGCGTTGGGAGATCAACTCAAACAGAAGCTCGGCCCCTGTTTTGCTCAGCGGAACAAAGCCCAGCTCGTCAATGATCAGCAGCTTGTAACCAACCATCTGTTTTTGAAGCCGCAGGAGCCTGCGTTCGTCTCTGGCCTCCATCAGTTCATGAACAAGCGCTGCGGCGGTGACAAAACCGACAGACAGGCCTTTCTGGCATGCCGACAACCCGAGGCCGAGAGCAATGTGGGTTTTGCCGGTGCCTGATGGGCCGAGTGCGATGACATTCTCGCGCCGTTCAATCCATTCGCAACGCGCCAACTCCAAGACCTGCATCTTGTTCAGGGCGGGGATCGCCTTGAAGTCAAAACTGTCGAGGCTTTTGACGGCTGGGAATCTGGCAGCCTTGATCCGTCGTTCGATCATCCGTCGCTCACGGTCGATCATTTCCAATTCGACCAAGCGGGCCAGGAACTGGACATGGTCATGTCCCTCTGTGGCGCATTGGCGGGCTAGTTTGCCATATTCCCGCAGAACGGTCGGCAGCCGCAGCGATTTGAGGCGGTGGTCCAGAAGAATTTGGGGAGCGTCGCTCATGCTGCCTGCCCCCGCTTCATCAGGGACATATAACTGGCCGCTGACGTCGTGCCGACATTGGCCTTTGGCAGATACGGATAGACATCCAGATCCAGCTTGGGCGGCCGCTTCTCGACCTGGCACAGCACGAGGTGTTTGACGGCGTCAAACCCAATGGCCCCCATGCGAAGTGCGTTTTTGACGGCAACCTGCAGGTCTGCCATCTCGAATGTCTCCAAGAGCCGCAAGACCTGCACATACTCACGCCGCCCCGCCTTGATCATGCGGGCTTCCATCAAGCGGCGCAGGGTCATAAATTCCTCTGGCAGCTCCCATTCCACCAATGGGGCCGCCTGATCCAGCGCGCCGGTCTTTTGCTCCAGCAGCGGCAGATAGTGAACGGGATCAAAGACCATATCCTCCCGGTCCCAGCACCGGCTGTGGCGGGCAATCACATCTCCACCACAGCCAATGACAACCTGATCGTCATAGCCCCGGATCCAAACGTTACGGTGGCCATAGGCAACCGGCACCAAATAATCATTGGTTTTGTAGCGCACCAAGGATTGCGAGTTCACCTGACCATTGGCCTGGTCACAGGCATCAAACGGTGACGCCGGCAAATCCATCATCGCATCAAGATCGCGGACCAGTCGTTGCCCGATGCTGTCGCCATGCCCGCGCAAGACATCGCTCTGGCGCTTGCGGCATTGTTCTTCCAGCCAGGTATTGAACGCCTCCCATGTCGCAAAATGTGGGATGGGCACCATGAAGTTGCGCCGGGCATATCCGACCAGACCCTCAACAGCGCCTTTATCGTTGCCCTTACCCGGTCGGCCATAACGATCGTGGATGAAGTAATGCGACAGGAACCCACTGAACAGCTTGGTCCGCTTGCGCGAGCCGTCCGGCAGGATCTTCGCGACCAGGCATCGATCGTTGTCATAAAGAACCGACTGCGGAACCCGACCGAAGAATGCAAAAGCATGAACATGGCCATCAACCCAAGCCTCGGAGACCGCCGCAGGATAAGCACGCACAAAGCAGGCATCGCTGTAGGGCAGATCCAGTGCAAAGACGTATGCCTTCTGCTCGACCCCGCCAATCACGACCATCGCTTCGCCAAAATCCGCTTGGGCATGGCCGGGGGCATGTGCCAGCGGGACAAACATCTCTCGGCTGCGCCGCCCTTGTTCCCGGACATAGTTCTTGACCGTCGTATAGCCGCCTTGAAACTGGTGCTCGTCGCAAAGCCGTTCAAAAATGCGCTTGGCGGTGTGGCGCTGTTTGCGGGGACGGTTCAGATCGTCTTGCATCCATTCGTCGATGAAGCCGGTGAACCCGTCCAGCTTGGGCCGCTTGATCTGCGCCGTTCGCTGATAACCGGGCGGGACCGAAAACATCATCATCTTCTTCACGCTCGCACGCGAAATCCCGAAATGGACGGCGGCCTCCCGTTCGCTCATACCGCCCCGACGCGCAAGGCGGACCTTCAAATATAAATCCACGACTAAAATCTCCCGCCCTCCCTGCAAACAGAAAGGGCCAAAGTGGCAATATTTTACGCTGCCCGCAGCGAGATTATCACGCCACTTCCGTGGCCAACTTTTGCACTGCCGTTCTCACCACATGAAGGCAGCCATTTCCCTAGCAATGGCAGTGGTGACAACAGTCGACTTCTTGCCACGTTGGCTGAGTTTGCGATACCGCGCAGTCAGCCGAGATTGTGTTTTCCAGGCAATGTCCTGAACCTCGGCAGGTTGGTCCTGAAGGATGTAGAGCTTCCTCGCTCCCGGCCGTGCTGGCAATCGATAGGTCCAAGCACCTTCAATCAGCTTGTGACGAACGCGGGAGTTACCTGCGCGAGTAATCCCACCGCGCTTGGTCGTTTTTCCTGTTGAGTACTCGCTTGGCACAAGCCCCAGATAAGCCATCAATTTCACCGGCGTCTCAAAACGGCGCACGTCCCCAATCTCAGCCATGAATGTCACAGCACTTATCATTGCCACACCTCGTAAGGCTTGAAGCGCATTCACAGCCGGAGCAAGATCCCATTACGGCAACAGAGCTTCAATATGTCCAGTGAGCCGGTCATGACGTTCAGTGGCATTCCGCTCAGCTTGCAGCATCTCCTGAAGAGCGAGCTGATGCGCCGGATGAGCGAAGCTTTGGCTTTGCAGCCATGGACGATATCGCATCGTCCATGGCTTGGTCCGGTGATAGACCCGCCCGTGACGCAACATAAAGGCCGACACGAGCTGCCGTTTGTGCCGTTGATCCTCTGCCGCGCTTTCCCGAGCGCGAACTAAGTCGCGCATTGCCTCATGCGTTTCATCCGGAACCCAAATGGGCGTCAGTTCCCCGGCGCGAAAAAGGCGGGCCAGTCGAATGGCATCCAGCCGGTCTGTCTTCACCCGCTCTCCAGCACGCACCGGAATTAACGAAGGCGCGACCACACAGCATTCGAAACCGAACGCTCGCACCTGCCGATAAAGGCCATATCCTGTGGGGCCTGCCTCATAGCATACCGAGACGGATGCCCCTCGCGCAGAAAGCTTCTTGAGTAAGCGGTCGACCCTGGCAGGGGCGGTTGCAAAGGTGCCCAAGCTGACAACTTCGTCACGTAGCCCACCACCAGCAAGCGCAACTGCCAGCTTGTCTTTCGATACATCGATCCCGACATAAATCGTTGGTTGTTCTGTCGTCATGCCTTCCTCCATCGCTGATAAACGGCATTCGCCGTAATGCGATCAGAATACAGGCTGATCACTCAGACGCGTGCCGCTAAAAAAGACATGCGGTCTTACTATGCGTCTACCTTCACGCTTTTGAAAGAGGTTCAGAGGCAAAGGCTAGTATCCGCAAATGGCTGGAATACTACAACGCCGAGCGACCACACTCGACACACGGCATCTTGACCCCCGATGAGGCCTACGCCAGAAAAACAGAACCCATGAGATTAGCAGCCTGACATGAAACCCTGATCCACCTTAGCTAGGCTGCAAAGTGGTCGAATATCCAGGATCACCTCTTAGTCGCGATGTACCGTGCATAATTCCAATCCCCATCTTGGATAGGCATGTAGATCTAGGGGTGCACGGCAGCATGTTCGATCACTGAGGAAATTCCGGTGGGGGGGATGGCCCACCCACCGATGGTTCACGCATTCAGGTTGATCTTCCGCTGCGTGAGTGCGAGGAGAATGCTTGCTTCAGGTCGGAAATGGCAGGAGGGGACCAGTGTAGCGCTTACGCCTATTTTACATCGCTAGCAAAGCGTTCCTCAATACACTCAATTCTGATGCCACCATTGGCCAAGGCCTGATAGATTGCGGCCATACAATCGTCAGCGTTAACGGCTCGCTCACAAGCTTCTTGCAACCCTACCAATCCGACACTTCCGGTAATCACCTTCCAAACGCATCGACGTACATTGACCTTATCATAAACGATTTCCAATGATCCATTGCGTCCTATTCGCGCGCCAAGAAAACACTTTCCATCGGAAGTGTGAACTCCTACAGACTCCATCGGTCCACTTTGCACAACGGATCCGCTACCTTCTTCAAGTCCTCTCAAGTCAATCCCGCAATGCTAGTTCTTGAACCTTGGACATTGGCTGCCAAATATATTCCAAGACTGTGCGTTTGCCCGAAAGCACATCGACCGTGGCGGTCATGCCTGGAATAAACGTAACGGCTTCGCCGGTTTCCTCGAGCAGAAGTTCGCCTTCAATTGCAACATCTACCAGATAATAACTTGCGCCTTGATTCCGTTCATCTACAACAGCGTCTGGACTGATACGGATCACGCGACCATCGACTGAACCGTATTTGGCTGAATCATAAGCCGATAGTCTGATACGGGCATCGTCCTCGACGCGGATGCGCGAGATATCCTGCGGCATGACTTTCGCCTCGACAATCAGCGCCTCTCCAGTTGGAACCAATTCCAACATAACATCGCCAGTATTTACAAAGCCGCCTGGTGTCCGGAAATTCAGCCGGCTTACGATCCCTTCCATAGGAGCACGAATTACTGTTCGGCTGATCCGCTCTTCTAAGCGCGGTATAGATTCCGCAAGTTCACTTTGTTCTGCGACGACTGAATTGAGTTCATCCATAGCGCGAAGAGTGTAGTTCGCCCTTGCATTGTCAATTTCAGTCTCAAGCTCCACCATACTCGAGCGGGCCTGTTCAATTCCAACACCAGCACGATCGCGCTCACCGCGTGTTTGCTCCAATTGACGCAGCAATTCCAAAAGACGCGTTGCTGGCGCAATATTATCGCGTACCAATGGCCTAATGACAGCAATTTCTTCTTCCAAAAATTCAGCCGTACGCTCAGCAGTTCCAACACTGTTTTCAGCTGCACGTAAATCTTGCTGACGTTGGTGAAGACGTTGCTCCAGTACCGCGAGCTGTCCAGCCAGTTCAGCGCGACGCGCAGCGAACAAGCTTTGCTCAGTTAATGCAACCATGGGCGACCTTGCATTAAGGTCTGGTGGCACCGAAAATTCAGAGTCGTTAATTTCTGCGCGCAGGCGGAGTTCTTTGATATCTAGACCCGCCAAGCGTTGTGCAAGACGGTTAAACTCGCTGCTTGCATCCACAGGATCGATCTCGAACAGCACCTCACCTTCCTCGACGGTTGTGTTCTCAGACACATAACGGCGTAGTATCACACCGCCCTCAGACGCTTGCACCATCTGGTTTTGCACTGAAGATACAATGCGGCCCTCGCCGCGTGTAACACTATCCAATTGGGCCCAGTTGGCCCAAACGAGAACGAGTCCAACCAGCGCAATTATAGTGAACATAATTGTTGAACCACCAAGACCCTCACGGCCTGCCATTTCGCGCGACATAGACTTAAAATCGATATCTGACATAATGTCGCCCTATCTTGCTTGCGCTTTGAGTGTCTCAGGCGTTGTGTCAGTAACAACAGCTCCCTGATCCATGACAAGAACCCGATCCGCGAGCTCCAGGAGCGTATTACGATGGGTAACCATCACTAGCGTTCGCCCACCTACCCACGCTTTCAAACGTCCAATCACGGATTTTTCGGTAGCCGTGTCCATCGAACTGGTTGGCTCGTCTAAAACGAGTAGATTCGGATCATGCAGTAGCGCTCGCGCAAGGTTGATGGACTGACGCTGGCCACCCGACAGCCCCTCACCGCGTTCTCGTAATTCCATGTCATAGCCTTGCGGGTGACTCGCGACAAAAGCATCAACGCCTGAAATCTTTGCAATGTTCAAAACATGTGCGTCGTCGTATTCATAAAATCCCATCTGCAGATTTTCCTTCACCGTTCCTGAGAAAAGCCAAGTATCTTGCAGCATCACACCGACATTACGACGTAAGTCTGATTTATCTATTTGGCGCATATCGACACCATCAATTAGAACGGCCCCTTCACTTGGCTCTATTAGTCCCGAAATCAGACGTGACATGGTAGACTTTCCAGATCCCATGCGGCCCACGATCGCAACTTTCTGACCTGCTGGAATCTTGAGTGACAAGTCGCGAATAATCGCACTGCTGGCACCGGGAAAAGTATAGCTCACGTTTTTGAATTCGATAGTACCGGCCAGATGTGGGCGGCTTAGCCGAGACCGTGTTCTGTCCTGTTGCGCGGCTTCATCATTCATTACTACCGACAGTGAACGATAGGCCTGTCGTGCCCCGTTTGCACGTGACATAGCCGACGCCAATTGCGAAAGCGGAGCTAGCGTTCGACCACCTAAAATGACAGCAGCAATCATTGCTCCCATGGTAATCATGCCATCCTGAATCAGGAATACACCATAAAAAATTGTCGCAATTTGCGCCAATTGCTGAACAGACGCAGCAGAGTTGATAGCAAAGTTCGACAACATCCTGTTCTTCAACCCAAGATCAGATTGCGCATCAGAGGCTTCCTCGAACCGCCGCCTCATTAATCGTCCAGAGCCGGTGGCTTGTACCGTCTCCAACCCGTTGAGTGTTTCTACCAAGATGCTTTGCTTCGACATATTGGTCTCCATCGAGCTCTCAGCAATCCGCGCCAAAAACGGCTGGATAACAAGACCAGATAGAATGACCAACGGCACTGCGATCAGTGGTACGAGCGCTAGCGGCCCTGAAATCAGCGAGATAACCCAAATGAAGAGAAAAATGAAAGGCAGGTCAACAACAGCGACAAGCGTCGCTGAGGTGAAAAACTCGCGCAGTGTGTCAAACTCACGAACGATACTAGCCATCGCGCCAGACTTTTGACGCCTGTTGTCAAGTTTGATAGTTAATATCTTGTCGAAAATCAGCCGAGACATACGCGCATCGGCCCGCTTGCCCGCCTTATCCACGAACTGAGCACGAAGGGTCTTGATTGTAAAATCAAACCCTAGTGCGATTAACACACCAATCGTCAGGGCGATCAAGGACTCAATCGCCCCATTAGGAACAACGCGGTCATAGACCACCATGATAAAAAGCGATGTTGAAAGCCCCAGAAAGTTCGTGATAGCCGCGGCAATTAGCACTTGCCCATAAAGCCACTTACCTTCAAGCAAAGAGCCCCAAAACCAATCGTTCTTCCGTTTGGCCTTCGCGGCGGCATGTACACGTCGCGCAAGGATGATATATGGCTCTAAATGAACGCCCAACACACTTAGTGAAAATTGCTCTTCAACAAATGACGCTTCCCCGTCAAAGCGGCGCAAATGAACAATATTGCCCTCGGTAATCGCGTTAATCACAACAGCCTCACCACCTTTGAGAAAGCCGATGGTAGGACAATGTGACGCGCGTAGCTTTTTGAGTTTCATTTCGCCATATGTGGCCTCAAAACCAACATGACGTAATGCAGACACGGCAGCCTTTGGATCAAAAACTGTGCTTGTAAGTTCTGGTAGGTCACGTACCGCACCGGGGGAAAAAGCCATTCCTGACAATGATAGAATGTGCTGAACAGCTAAGATCAGTGGCATCTCAACATCGACAGCGTGATCGACTCCACCTTGCCCATCCTTTGGAGCGCGTGGGTCATTTTGTAAACCAAGATCAACGATTTTCCCTGATGCATAAGCATCAGTAGAATCTTGAAATACTGGCCCCGTCGCCTCAGTCCCACGGGTAATCTTGTGCTTATCGTCATCGGCTACCTTTGATAGGCTAACCCCTTGTTCTCTTTCTTTTTCTTCCATGCGGGAAGGTCCCTTTTATTAGTACACTTGATAGCAGTCAGTCGCCTAAATTGTGTTTCAATCCAATCAACTGCCCAAGTGCACCAGTCTGAGAGGATATTGCAAACTGCAGTGCAAGCTGTTCAGCACGCATACTGATTTGACGGTCTTCAGCCCGATAGTTTTCAATTTTCGTTCCAATGAGTTGGCGCAGGTCTGATTGACCTGTAGCAAGCTGGGACTGCAAGGTAGTCGCTTCGGCATTGCTGAGATCGATTTGTTGCTGGACCAACGGCATAGAGCGCTCGAGTGTTGCAAGCTGCTGTATCGACGCTTCCATTTCCATCTTAAATGTGCGCTGCGCTTCTGAAAGCCCCACTTCAATAGCCTGCGCACGCGCCTCAGCTGACTCGAGCTGTGACTGACGCCGCCCTCCATCCGCAAATTTATATTCAAGAACAAAGCCCAAACTCGTATCGGTGCTTTCTCCCTCCTGCATTGGTGAGGTCACACCCGCCTGGACTAGGACTCTGGGCTTAAAGGCGGCCTGTGCGCTGACAACTGCACTCCGCGCCAAGACCAACTCCGCTGCGGCACGTTGCAAAGCTGGTGCTTGCCGCCATTCAGCAGCCAGCTGTCTTGCCTCAGCTAAGCTAACAAGCTCCGCAGGACGCGGCACATTTTTTGGCTCCTGATTGAAGAACCGTGCAAACCGGACTCTTGCTTGCTCAAGGTTCGCCTGCAGGCGGGTCTCCTCAAGGTCAATATCGACAATCTGTCTCAGCACACTTTCGAGCGCCAACCGATCACTCATTCCATTCACGGCCATCCGCTCAACCTGTGACACTACCATATCCATGTCAGAAGTCCGCTTATGGAAAAGTCTTAGCCGTGCCTCATACTGCCATACATCGATCCATGCCCGAGCAGCCTCCAGCGCCAGACCATTACCCTGCAAAACTCGTTCTGCCCGCGCACCTAGAGCCTCTGCCGTAGCGCGGTTGACATTGGCCACGCTCTCTCCACCGTCATATACTAGTTGCGAAATGTTGATCCCAACTGCAACACCAGTTGTTGTTTCATCTGACTGCGTGTCACTTCGTTCTCGAATTCCACCCACAGTTGAGTTGCCTGTGACTTGAGGAAACCTTGCACTTTCAGCGATACCAATTCGAGCGATCATCATCTGCTCGATGGAGAGTGATGAGCGGTACCCCTCATTCGCTTGGACCGCTTGCCGTAGGGCTCCGGCAAAATCAGAGGCAGTATCAATCGCCTGACGCATGTCTGACTGCTCGAGCTCTGCTGATGAGTCTGCAAGCGTTGTCGCGATCGTCTCCGACATCAATACCATTTGGGATGGTTTGTCACCACAGGCAGCTAAAATGAGTGTTAGGCAAGCAACACCAAGCGCATTATATCGGGGAGAGGTGACCAAGCGGTTTACCCGATTATCAACAGGCTTGCAGTAGCTACGCAATTCACTTCGTTCGTCAGTCACTGATTTCTGCTGGGTCATACAGGGCCTCTTTTTAACATTTCTTAAGATCTATTCCAGCTGCTCTTCTGCGCTGATTGCGCAAAAGATTTCAGAGCGTTTTTAGCTTGAGTGCTGCACAAATGGCGCAAACGCATCTCTGGCTGGCAAACAAAACATTACGCCTATCACAGATCGCCTCTGGCCGGTTCACTAGCTGTCTCAACTTAAAACTCAGCGTAAGGTTTTTTGCCAAGGTTTTCTGCTGAGAAATTTACTATCTAATCTTTCATTTAGTCTTTTGTGACTTACACCATACTGATCAGATTCAAAGTATCACCACCAATCCTTATGATGGATATTTAAGTTTCACTCATAACCAATCCCTACCTCGCAAAAAGCTGCCATACTACGTCAAGCAAAAGTCCGACTAAGGTGAACCGGTTTTTTTAGCTTCAACGTTAGACTTATGCGTCGTGACCCCGAGACGCCAGTGGTGGGCAGGATTGCCACCTTATTCAAAGGATATTAATTTATATCGTTCGTATATTTTTGAATCCTATTTTGCAGGGTGCCATTTAATAAGTTGACGATCATATTGCTGAAATAAACCACACCGATTTTGCCGGAATCTCCAACTTATAAGCTGAATGAAGCATAATGAACCAGACGACGAACAGTGAAGTGGTCCGGCAAAACTGAACAGCGTGCTAAGATGCAGCCAATAATGACGAAAGGATACAGAAATGACGATGAGACGCATTTTTTCGGATAAGTCGAGGACCACGGTAGCGCTTACGGCGTTGCGTGGCGACAAGACGGCGCAAGAGATTGTGCGAAGCACGAAATCCATCCAACGCAGCTAACGACATGGAAACCGTAGGCGATTGACGGCTTGACTTGCGTCTTTTCTAACAATGCCAGGAAGGCTGAGCATAACGAGGTCGAAGTCAAAGAAGCCACGCCAAAATCTCGAAGCTGGCGGGCGAAAATGATTATTCGGAACAGGTCTGAAGCGATGAGGCCGTCCGAATGTGAAGCAGACAGCCAAAACACTTTTTGGGCATAGCTGATTAGGGTCGCGAGCTCGACTCTTTCAGTCGTGTCATTTTGTCAACTAATGCCTGTTTCATAGACGAGCAAATGTAGAAATACACTACACTCAAGCAAAACCCTATGCTTCCGCCAAGTACGTAACTTAGAAAAGTAAACGCTAGACTAAAGCCCATAAAAACACTGACGGTCACACACACCATACCAACGGCGGTTGCGAACGCGATGAACCCAATAATCATTAATATCACCCTAGTATATCATTGGCGTTCTCAAGGATGCGATAAATATCTTTTTTGATCGCTACACCAACGTTTTGTTTCCGAGAAACTTATTATCAGCCCTGACAGTACGACTGCTGAACCAATTTAATTGTAGGAGCGCACACCCTGCAAATTGTCGTAGGAGAAAACGGGACTTCAAACGATATATGTGATGTTCGAAAGATATTAGTTTATCAGAAAACAAGCAGATTTCATGCTTGGGAACAGGTCGTAAACCCGTCTCTCCGCCCACAGTGATACACGCCACCGCATGCCTCCATTGCAACAATGCAGAGATTCAAAACCTCCAGTGTTAATTGTCACTGAGAATTGACCCGGCAACCGCTAAAATTGTCACGGAGAAATGACCCATGTGCAACCTTTCCCCGTGTGCAACCTTTCCCCGACTTGAAGCAGTTGGGAGCATCTGGAATGATAGACATGGCATTTTTAAGGTTATCAGGAAGTGGGCGCTGCGAGATAAGATGCCCATTCGTGAGATCGCGCGGCGCACTGGCATATCGCGCAACACGATCAAGCAGTATCTACGTCAGGGGATCGTTGAGCCTGCGTTCCAGACACCAGATCGTTCCAGCAAGCTTGACCCTTATGCCAAGCAGCTGACAGCATGGCCAGTTCCGGGGGCACGAACAGGCCATGCTTCTGCAGCCGCTTCAGTAGATCGCGCCAGCTGTCTGGGGACTATCCTGATTTTTGTGCGCTGACGTGGTAACTGCTCACAGAGGAGACCCACGTATGAGCATCGATAAAGATATTTTGGACCGCCTGATGGAAGGCCGTTCGCCTGGTGATTTATTTGGCAAGACCGGCATCTTGGCAGAACTGACCAAGGCACTGGCGGAACGTGCGCTGAGCACAGAGATGGACGTCCATCTCTATGAAGAGCGCGCCGAGGAGGCACCTGAGGGCCGCAACCAGCCCCTCAATCGGCGCAATGGCAGCAGCCAGAAGACGGTGACCACAGACAGCGGCAAGGTGGTTCTGGACATCCCCCGTGACCGGAACGGCACGTTCGACCCGATGCTGATCGCCAAGTATCAGCGGCGCTTTCCTGAGTTCGATCGCAAGATCATCAGCATGTATGCCCGGGGCATGACGACCCGCGAGATCCAGGGTCATATCGAGGAAATCTATGGGGTCGAAGCCTCGCCCAGCCTGATTTCTGCAATCACCGACGCGGTCATGGAGGAGGTCACCGCCTGGCAGAACCGCCCTCTGGAACCCTGCTTGTTGATTGTCTTCATGGACGCGATCCGGGTCAATATCCGCAGCGATGGGGCGGTCTCGAACAAGGCGGTCTTCGTGGTCCTCGCGGTGCTGCCGGATGGCACGCGGGACGTTCTGGGCCTGTGATTTCAGGCCAATGAGGGCGCCAAGTTCTGGGCCAAGGTTCTCAGCGATCTGCGTAACCGGGGCGTCCAGGACATCCTCATCGCCGTCGTGGACGGGCTGAAGGGCTTTCCGCAGGCCATCGAGGCCGCCTTTCCGCAGACCCGGATCCAAACCTGCATCGTCCACCTGCTGCGCCATTCCATGAACTTCGCCAGCTACAAAGACCGCAAAGCTGTCGCGGCCGCCCTCAAGGCGATCTACACGGCCGTTGATGCCGAGGCGGCAGAACTGGCCCTGGCAGAGTTCGAGGATAGCGACCTGGCTAGGCGGTATCCGGCGATCGCGCCCAGCTGGCGCCGGGCCTGGAACGAGATCATCCCGTTCCTCGACTACCCACCCGAGGTACGCAGGCTGATCTACACCACGAATGCCATCGAGGCCTTGAACTCGAAGATCCGGCGCGCCGTCCGCACCCTGGGCCACTTCCCCAGCGACGACGCAGCGGCGAAATTGATCTATCTGGCACTCAATGCTACATCGACCGAGTGGAAGCGTTCGGTGCGCGAATGGCACACTGTCAGAAGCCAGCTCGCCATCATGTTCGAAGAACGCTTTCCAATGACGTAAGAAAACGCGTCACGCACAAAATTACGCACAGTCTCGCTGTCTGCGTTTTGCGGAACTCGTCCGGGATCGCCAGAACATCCTTCTCACCGTATTCGTCAGTGCCGATAATGACCAACATACATTGGCGATCACCATCTAGGCGGGGCGTGAAGTAGACCCTGTCAGCCCGGATATAGACATAGCGCTTGCCCTTCAAGTCAAGCTTGCGCCAAGCCTCATACTCCTCCCACCACATTGCCTTCAGGCGAATGATAATCGAGGATGAAAGCCCCTCAGCATCCGGCCTCAGAAGTGCCGCCAACGCCTCGCTGAAGTTACCCGTCGAGATGCACTTTAGGTACAACCACGGCAGAAGTTCTTCGACCGACTTGGCCTTGCCCAGATGGGCGGGACCAGCGATGAGCGGAACCTGATCTTGCTGCCATCTGAAATGGCCACACGATCACGAACGCGCAGCACTTGAACGGGGACCGTTCCAATACCAGTCATCATCTCGCGCTCTGGAAGAAAACCGTGGCGCACTAGACGCTGGCGACCTTCTTCGTCCAGAAGATCCGCGTGCTCAGCGATGAACGCAGAAACCTCGGCTTTAACCGCCGTGCGCAGCAGCTCCTTGGCTCAGGCGTGGATTACCTCGGTCAGCGGATCAGGGGAAAATTCTGATGGCAGTTCAAACGGCAGACAAATATTTAACATAATCTTCGTTATGCGATCTTACACTTAGTGTTGCGATATTATATTATCGTATGTATGCTGGACTCCTGTCACGAAGGTTCCGCAGCATGCTCCATTTACTCAAAAAGCTACTCCCCTCAGTCGCAATCGCTTTGACCGTGACAGGTTTTTCGCTGCCGATGCCTGCCCGCGCACAGACATACCAGATCGATTGCGCGATCCTCTTGTGCCTGTCTGGCGGCTGGCCTGCTTCCGTCCCTTGCGCCCGGGCCCGCGCCGAATTCATACGACGAATTACACCTTGGCCGGTCGAACCGCCGCTACAAATCTGGCGCTGTCCCATGGGCGCATCCTATGAGACCCATCCACCATCAAACAGTGCAGCCAGAGTCTTCGAAGCGTTCTTGCAAACCAACCGCGCGAGACCGCGACAATCCTTTCCAGCGATCGGCGCCGCAGACATTACTGAGCCAATCGAGACTACTTGGCGCTCCCCAGATGTTAGTGTGCACCTCGTTCCCGCCAACCCCGCCTTCCGGCTCGTTGAGGATCGCGCAGACATCGATATCAGCGGCCCGGAGTTCAATTTCGTGCGATCCATCCGCGTCTTTGACGTTCGCTATGCGCGGCAACACGAGTCCGGAAGAGATGACGACTGCAACCGAAGTGCAGTAGTCGTCCTCGGAACTTACGGCAGCCAAGGTGACTTCTCCTGGCAAAGATCTTCCACAGCCGCCCTTCCGTCGGCCCATGTAGGCCTTGAACGCTGGGGGCAACATTGCCCGAGCATCAACCACCGGTCCGTATTCGTCGATTGGCGCGACTACGAAGGCAATTACGGGTTCGAGCAGGTGAACTACTGAGCCTCAGCAATTGAGCATTGTACAGCGCAAACCTGTCTCAAGATCGGGAGCACACTCCTCGGCGGTCAATACCGACTATGCGGACTACACAGTGACAAGCATCGCGGGATTGCGATCCTTAACCGCTTCTACAAGGTCAGAGTTTCGACCAACGCTCGAAGTCAACTTCTCGCTTCTGCGCATCACTTAGGTCAGGTTGACACTTTGACACCCGCTGTGGACCTTTAACGTCCCACATCACCGCGTGCGCGCCTGTCTTCCAGCGATACACCCAACCAACAATGCTGCATCCATCCGTCCCGATCAGATTTGCGATCGCGACGCCTTCGCCTTTTTCTTCGTTCACGGTTTTATAACTTCCTGCACTATGGCGATGCGCGTTCTGCTTTGCCTCTCCAAGCGTTCGTAATGATCGCACGCCACACTTCATCAAAATGGGTTAGCTGTTATTCTTTGAGAGAGTACACTTCATCTGGATACGTCCGAAATTGAACGTCACCGTAAATTCACTTACTTCAAATTCTGTGGTCGGGCTCCGTGGCGGCTTCGACGATCGCCAAAACCTCGAAGGGGTCAAAGCCGATGGCGCGCGCAAGGACGACCAGCTCGACGACGTCGACCCGGCGCTGGCCGCTTTCAATGCGCGCCACAAGTGATTGATGGCACTTGAGCTTGACCGCCAAGTCCTCTTGACCGAGGCCCGCCTTGATGCGGGCGTCGACCAATGCCTGGCAAAGTGCCACCTGCCCCTTGCTTCTGATTGTTTTTGCCACGCGTCACATACCTTTTGTGACGTCGCTAGCGGATGTAATCTGTTATCTAAAAAGTAGATATATGAGGGTGTTATCGGCGTCTGGTTTCCATGGGCTGCAATTCTGATTCTGCCGAAGCTGCTCATCAATCCCTTACCAATTGCAGAAATCGGCCATAGTCCTCGCTGACCTCCCGCGCTTCCTCAAACGCGCGGGCGCGTTCACTGTCGAGGCACCGGAAGTAGCTCTGGATATCCTGAATGTAATCCTCGAAGTCGCCGCGGATGATATCCGCATAGTGCCGCGCGGCCTGCGAATCGTTTGGTAAGAAAGGACGTGATGGCGCTAAGCAGGATGCCGCCAAAACCGGCTCGGGAACGCAGATTAGAAGGACTATAGCTTGCAATGGGGGCAGGTCTTTCAACCTTGGGTTTCTCAAACCTGCTATCTCCTTGATCGCGGACACTAGCCGTGACTAGTGTTTGCGTAACCAAACTACAGCTAAAGCACGATATTACATCTTGCGGTTGATAGTATACTATCGTAACTCTGGGCTTCAAGTGGGAATGCCTAGGGTCGCGCCATTGGAGAAAGCGTGAGCCGGGCCATGAACTGGGACATCGAAGCACCAAATGTGGTTACGGAAGCCAGGTTCCGCGAACTAGTGG
>NZ_QJJL01000008.1 GCF_003201935.1 Loktanella sp. PT4BL
CCACGAGTTCGCGGAACCTGGCTTCCGTAACCACATTTGGTGCTTCGATGTCCCAGTTCATGGCCCGGCTCACGCTTTCTCCAATGGCGCGACCCCAGGCATTCCCACTTGAAGCCCAGAGTTACGATAGTATACTATCAACCGCAAGATGTAATATCGTGCTTTAGCTGTAGTTTGGTCACGCAAACACTAGTCACGGCCAGTGTCTGCGATCAAGGAGATAACAGGTTTGAGAAACCCAAGGTTGACAGGCCTGCTCCCATTGCAAGCTATGGTCCTTCTGATCTGCGTTCCCGGGCCGGTTTTGGCGGAATCCTGCTTCGCCCCGGCCCGTCCTTTCCTGCCAAGCGATTCGCAGGCCGCGCGGGACTATGTGGATATCATCCGCGGCGACTTCGAAGATTACATTCAGGATATCCAGAGCTACTTCCGTTGCCTCGACGGTGAACGGGCCCGTGCCTTCGAGGAAGCGAGGGAGGTCAGTGAGGACTACGGCCGATTTCTGCAATTGGTAGGGGATTGATGGCCAACCTCGGGAGCATCAGACTTGCAGCCCATGGAAACCAGACGCCGATAACACCCTCAAATATCTACTTTTTAGATAACAGATTTCATCCGCTAGCGACGTCACAAAAGGTATGTGACGCGTGGCGAAAACAATCAGAAGCAAGGGACAAGTGGCACTCTGTCAGGCGTTGGTTGACGCCCGTGTCAAAGCGGGCCTTGGTCAGAAAGACCTGGCAGACAGGCTCAGATGCCACCAGTCCCTTATTGCCCGCCTTGAGAGCGGCCAGCGCCGGGTCGACGTTGTCGAGCTGGTCGTCCTGGCGCGCGCCATCGGCTTTGACCCGTTCGAGGTTCTGGCGATCGTTGAAGCCGCCACGGAGCCCGACCACAGGATTTGAAGCCAATGAATTGTTGAGAACACGGGAACCCATTTTCTCGGTCTGATGATCAGTCCCTCATCGAGGACCAGGTAGCCAAAATCAACGAAGTCCGGCGCGCGGTCGTAGTGAACGCTCTGCAACCCCACGCCGCAATTTGCAGCGCCACAGTGCAGGAAGTTAGTAAACAGTGAACGATGATAGGGGTGAGGGCGTCGCGATCGCAAATTTGATCGGGAAGGACGAGCATAGTGTTGTTGGCTGGGTATATCGTTGGAATACGGGCGCGTTGGCGGTGATGTGGGATGTCAACGGCCCGCGGCGCGTCTCAAGCGTTCAGCCAGACCTCGGTGATGCGGAGAAGCGTGAAATTGACTTCGATGGCTTGAAGAGAATTCGGCTTCGCGGCAGCGGGTAGGGTTAGCCACAGCGATGTCGAAGCGGACATTGAAACCGTCTGCGGCGAATGGCTCGAAAGAGCCCAAACTTCACAATGCTGCGCTCTGTTCAAAGGTCCGCTAGCAAGAATGCGCACTAACAAACGCCTTACCGCTTCAGGTCACGCCAATTTGGACGTCCCGACCTTCGGCTCTCCATTCGGGCAATCCCCCTTCTAGGTGATGCGCTTGAAAACCTTGTTTGCGCAGGGCTGCGACCGCCTGATGTGCGTAGATGCAGTAGGGGCCGCGGCAATAGGCGACGATGTCAACATCTGTCGCAAGAGCGGGGAGTAGCTGGTCCAGATCTGATAGCGTTGTGTTGAGAGCGTTGGGAATATGGGCTGCAGCGTATTCGTCGGCAGGCCGCACGTCGAGCACGATGACCGACCCTTCGGCAAGGCGCTCGGCAAGCTCTGCGCGACTGACGGGTACTGGGGCATCTTCCCCGTTCCAAAGGTCGCGCAAAATCCGGTCGACTTGCGCCAAGTTACGCTCGGCGACGACACGCAGCAGGTCCATCAGCTCAAGTGTTTTCGCATCAGTCAGCCGATAGATCATGGCTTTTCCGTCGCGGCGGCTGGTGACCAACGCTGCGCGACGTAGTTGCTGCAAATGCTGTGAGCAGTTCGCGATAGTGAGCTCTGTTTTTTCTGCAAGCGCCTCTACGCCACTTTCCTGCTGTGCGAGTTGTTCGAGGAGCATAAGCCGCGCCGGTGCAGAAAGAGCGCGTGCGACGAGCACATATTCTTCAAGGAGGGCCATTTTTGCGCTGGTTGACATCTGATCATCCGTAAATCTATTATTCAAGTGATTGATTGAATGATAGCGATTCCAGCGCGGCTGACAACACTGAAGGCGAGCAAGGCCATGATCGAGGCAATTCTGAATGCAGAACCGACCCTGCGCCTTGCTGCCTTCCTTGGCATTCTGGTCATCATGGCGCTTTGGGAAGTCGCAGCACCACGCAGACGACGTGACATCCCGAGGGTCACACGTTGGACCAACAACATTGCCCTCGTTGTCCTTGATACCGCGATCCTGCGGTTGACCTTTCCCATTCTTGCGGTCGGTCTTGCCGTGATGGCCGAAGAACAAGGCTGGGGTCTTTTCAATATCGTTGATGTCCCAATCTGGGTGTCCATCGTCGCCTCAATGCTGCTACTCGATCTTGCGATCTACCTGCAGCACGTGATGTTCCACGCGGTGCCGGGGCTCTGGCGACTGCACCGCATGCACCACGCCGATCTCGACTTCGACGCGACGACTGGACTGCGGTTTCATCCAATCGAAATTCTGATTTCCATGGGGGTCAAACTGGCCGTGGTCGCGGCCCTTGGCCCACCCGCCGTTGCCGTCTTGTTGTTTGAGGTGCTGCTGAACGCCACAGCGCTCTTCAATCACGCGAACATTAACTTGCCGCGCCGTCTGGACCGCGTTCTTCGGCTGGTGGTCGTCACCCCTGACATGCACCGCGTCCATCATTCCGTCGATCCGCGCGAAACCAATTCCAACTACGGGTTCAACCTGCCGTGGTGGGACCGATTGCTCGGCACATATGTCGCCCAGCCCGCGAAAGGCCATGAAGGCATGCAGATCGGAATTGAACAGTTCCGCACACGTCGTGACCTGTGGCTTGATCGAATGTTGATACAGCCACTGCGCGGCCCCGCGTCGGGCCATGCGCTTGATGTGCCGTTAGTCTCACAGGCCGCGACCACATCCGATAAGGATCATTGAAGCTGGGAAGCCGGAGCGCTCAGTGTTCCCGATCACACAGACCATGGTCGGACAAGGACGCCAGAACGTAGCAATCTTCGGATACACCGCTGCCGTCACAGCCCTTCGATATCCGAACCAGTTCCTTTTCCAAGGCTTTCAGTTGTTTGATCTTTGCACGCACGCTCACCAACTGCGATGTCGCAATACTGTTCGCTGCCTCGCACGAGCGGTCCGGATGATCCTGCAATTCAATCAACGATAAGATTGCTTCGATAGAAAAGCCCAGATCACGGGCGTGGCGGATGAAGCTCAACCGCTCTAATCCATCCTTGTCGTATCGCCTTTGGTTACCTGCCGTGCGTTCAGCCTCAGCTAGTAGCCCCATTTCCTCATAATAGCGGATGGTCGGGACTTTGACCTTTGTTCGCTTGGAAAGCTCACCGATGGAAAACATGAAAAAACCTCTTGAACCTCTAGTCACTAGAGATCGTATATGACTTGGGACACAGACAAAAGGCTTTCCCATGTCCCACGATTATCTCTCCGAAACGCCACTTTTGGACTATCGCGTACCCGCAATTCAAGAGCTGATCGCACAGCGCGGCTGGACGCGATTATCATACGAAGATCGCATTGGTGCTGCCTATGAATTCGTGCGGAATGACATCCTCTTTGGCTACAACGCCGATGACGCACTACCTGCCTCTTGTGTGCTGGCAGATGGCTATGGGCAGTGCAATACCAAGGGGACCCTACTCATGGCACTCCTACGTGCCCTAGAGATACCTTGCCGGTTTCACGGATTCACAATCGACAAGGGATTACAGCGGGGAGTGGTGCCAGAACTGATCTATCCGCTTGTACCACGCAGCATCATCCATTCTTGGATCGAGGTGCAGCAGGACGGCACTTGGTTGGACCTCGAAGGCTTCATTTTGGACCAAGGGGTTCTTACGGCTCTTCAGGCGGCGTTTCCCGAACGCGACACACTTTGCGCCTATGGGGCCGGAACGGATTGCCTGCAGAAGCCTGATGTCGCATGGGCTGGCCAAAGCACCTACATCCAGAAAACCGGGATCAATCGCGATTTTGGCGTTTTTGATAACCCCGACGCATTCTATGCCACTCACCGTCAACTCACCGGACTACGCGGCCTAATCTATCGGCACATCATACGACATTGGATGAACCGGCGGGTCGGACAAATGCGCGAAGGCGTCATTCCTGTAATTCCTGGAGGGGAGACACACCTTGTTCCGGGGATAGCGCACCCTCACACGAAGGAGGCTGTATAATGTCGGGTTGTTGCGGACATGACGCCAAATTTGACGGCGTTTCAGACGACTACAAACGACGGCTTTGGATCGTCATTGCGCTCAACGCGACGATGTTCGTGGTCGAGATGACGGCGGGCCACTTGGCCAAATCACAAGCCTTGCAAGCCGATGCCCTCGATTTTGCAGGCGACGCGCTGACCTATGGCATTTCGCTTGCGGTGATTGGGGCCTCGATAACCGCGCGGACGAATGCCGCGCTGTTTAAGGGCCTCAGCCTCCTCTTGATGGGTCTCTGGGTTTTCGGATCGACCGTCTATCGCGTGTTCTATGTCGGCGTTCCCACAGCAGAAATTATGGGTGTTGTCGGCTTCCTCGCCCTGCTGACAAACTTGGCCAGTGTGTTTCTTTTGGTCCGCTACAAGGATGGCGATGCAAACGTGCGGTCGGTTTGGCTGTGTTCACGCAATGACGCTATCGGCAACGTGGCGGTGATGTTCGCCGCACTAGGTGTCTGGGGCACTGCCAGCGGTTGGCCCGATTTGATCGTTGCGGCGATTATGGCTGGGCTGTTCCTGTCATCTGCGTTCCAGATTGTCAGACAGGCACTCGCAGAAAAGAGAGAGATGATGAACCACGAACACGCGGACGCGGGATAATGCAGGTATTGTTGGTTATCTTAGGGCTGAGCATCGCAGGCGCGGCACTGGCGGCATTCATTTGGTCGATCGCCTATCCAACTCGGCGCATTTGGCCACCAAACCGCTACACTGCGGTCACGCCTATTCTGGTCTGGGTTCCAACCTTTGCGCTGTTCGGTAGTTTGTTTGTTCTTGGTATCTGGGGCTGGGGCTCTTTGGACTTGCCTAATTGGCTGCGCTTTGGAGTCGGGATACCGTTCATCTTAGCGGGCAACATTGTTGTTTGGTCAGAGGTTTCACACTTTGGCGTGCCCCAAACCGGAGGGGCTATAGGTTCACTGCGCACCGCAGGCATGTATCGATACTCGCGCAACCCTCAATACATGGCCGATATCGCCATTGTCAGCGGCTGGATGGTCCTTTCAGCGGCACCTTGGACTCTCGTAGTTGCTATCGCTGCTATCGTCGTTCTTGTTGCAGCCCCATTCGCAGAAGAACCATGGCTTGAGGAACAATACGGCCAAGCGTTCGATGCGTACCGCGCCCGTGTTAGGCGGTTCTTGTAAGTTCTTCCGCGCATGCAAGGCTGGGGTCGAAAAAGAGGGGCATCAATCGAGGTAGTTTAGGCATGCGTCAAAAAGGAGGGTTTTAAATAAATAAATCCTAGCAAAAATTACCGACCAGTTTCCCGTTGTGACATCCTTGGCCAATGCGGATGATAGTCGTCTATGACAATAGGGTGACTGTGGGTTCGTCCATCCTGCACATGCGGGTGACCACTTGGGAGATCTGCATGTGAGTGGCGCAATGACCCGCTATCCTTCTTTGGCCATAAGGCAACTCCACTGATCAATCCAACTCCCGCGAGCAATGCCAGGATTGCAAAGGCCATCGCGGGACCGGCAGCTGTGATCAGCCAGCCTGCAAGGGGATACGTGATCAGCCAGCAAGCATGTGACAAGGCGAACTGTGCGGCATAGACGGCAGGCCGATCCTCGGCATGGGCTGATCGCTTGAGCAATCGACCCGATGGGGTCAGCACAACAGAATAACCGATTCCGATAATGAACCACCCTGCAAGAAGCGGGACCCATTGAACCTGATATACCAGTGACATGAGGGACAGGCCCAGTAGCGCTGCAACCAGCACTGTCGCACCGACGATCATTACGGGGCGGTCGGGACGGTGATCTAACAATCGGGGCAACAGGAGTGCTGCCAGCATTGACCCACCGCCAAAGGCCCCCAGTGCTATTGCAACATGCGTTTCACCTAGGTCTAAATCTGAGCGGACCAGAACCACTGTATTCACCAGCACCATCGCGCCCGCCGCCGCTGCGGCAAGGTTGAGCGACAAAAGCCCCCGTAGGCGCGGTGTGGCGAGGTAAATCCGCATGCCCCGAGTAGTACGATCATAGATGCCGCGTGTAGCCGCAGGCTGCGGACTGGGCAGCAGAACAGACACCACAAGTAAGGCCGAGCCCACGAACCCGATCACTGTGCCAAAAAAAAGTGCCTGATAACTGACCAAGGTCAGTAGGATCGCAGCCAGCATCGGGCTGATGATGTTCTCAAGGTCGTAGGCCAGCCGCGACAGTGACAAGGCGCGGGTGTAACGCTCTTCTTCGGGCAGGATGTCCGGGATCGTGGCTTGAAACGTGGGCGTGAACGCGGCGGAGGCGGATTGCAGCACGAAGATCAGGATGTAGACCTGCCAAACCTCAGACACGAAAGGTAGGCAAAGTGCTACTGCTGCACGGATGAGATCAAGGCTGACCAGCATCTTTCGTCGCGGCCAGCGGTTGGCAAAGGCCCCCGCTATCGGCGCGATCCCCACATAGGCCACCATCTTGATCGTAAAAATAGCGCCCAGAATAAGACCCGCTCTTTCGCCAGACAGATCATAGGCCAACAGGCCGAGTGCGATGGTCGCAAGACCGGTGCCAAGCAGCGCGACGATCTGAGCCAGAAATAAATGGCGATACGTGCGGTCGGCGAGAACAGAGAGCATATTGATCCCTCAAAGGTATTTGGTAATGGCCTTAAAATCCGCCACGGTGGACGCGTTACCCGTTCCTGTAACTGCCTCGTCAAGACAATGATCTATGTGGTCTTGGATCAAGGTGCGTTTGGCTTGCAGAATGGCTTTCTCAACAGCGTGGAGTTGTTGAGCGATATCAGTGCAGGGTCTATTGCCTTCGATCATTGCGATGACGCTCTGAAGGTGGCCATTGGCACGTTTCAGCCGCTTTACGATATCAGGGTGGGTTGCATGAATGTGGTGTTCTGTCATAAGAAATTCGTAACCCCCCTAGGGGGATATGACAAGTGGGCATAGATCCATAGAAATAGGCGCAATGACACAGCGAATTGGACCGATATTTAGACTTATGCTAACCGTCATTCTGACGGTCGGACTGGTGCTGTCGTCCACCGCGCGTATTGCGTCCCATAATCCCGTCAGTCCCGTTGAAATGGCTTCTAAACAGCATTCAGAGACAGAAACGCACGGTCATGCTCACGATAAGGATGTGCAGGCACATCACGGGCATGCGCACGATGTGTTGGACCACGATCATTCTTCTGCCCTCCTGCCGCCGCGCAGAAGCGTCGCTGTTTTCGTGCCAACGCGTTCTGATTGGGTGACAGCCCACAGCAGTTTACCGGGACGCGGCGAATTTGATCTGGATCGACCTCCGCGAGGGTAGCAATGCGCCTTTGAGCGCTTTCCCCTCACACTTCAACAAAGCGGAAATTTGAAAATGATACACAATCGATCCAATAGGTCGGGGGTGATGTCGCATCATATGCGGCACACCTTGATCTTTATGACACTGGTCTTGCTGGGGGTCCTTGCGTCAGCGACCACAGCGGTGGCCCATGCCGTCACACTTGGCGATCAGGGCTATATCCAAGAAATCACCGGGGTGAACATCATCCCGTTCATCTACCTCGGTGCAAAACATATGGTCACGGGATATGACCACATCCTGTTTCTCATGGGTGTGATCTTCTTTCTCTACGGCATGAAAGAAATCGGCATCTACGTCACTTTGTTTGCTGTGGGCCACTCGACCACAATGCTCGCAGGCGTCTGGTTCAACTTTGGCATCAACAGCTACATAATTGACGCGATCATCGGGTTTTCAGTGGCGTACAAAGCGCTGGATAATCTGGGTGCATTCCAGAAATGGTTCGGCGTCCAGCCCAACACCAAAATGGCAACGCTGATCTTCGGGTTCCTGCATGGCTTTGGTCTGGCATCCAAGATCATCGACTATGATATTTCGCCAGACGGGCTTTTGCCGAACCTTATCGCCTTCAATGTTGGCGTTGAAATCGGCCAGCTTCTCGCGCTTGCAGCCATTTTGGTCGTGATGACCCGTTGGCGGGCAACCCCTTCGTTCGTGCGCCAAGCCTACGGTGCCAATGTTCTCATGATGGTCGCTGGCTTCACCCTGATGGGGTTTCAGATTGCTGGCTACATCGTCACTTAATACTCGGAGATACCAATGAACAAAAATTTTGACATCGGTAGGGCACCAGTCCCACCCCTTCGCGCTGAGCCACGCTCCAGCAAAATGCCATCACAAGACGGACATATCCGCGGTATTCCGTCCTCCTCGGGTGGTTTGATCCGTGCGACGATTGGATCAGCCATAGCGGCTGGCGCAATTTTGACCCTGTTTTGGCTTCCTGCCGAATACGGGATTGATGCGACGGGTTTGGGCCGTGTTATGGGCCTCACCCAAATGGGCGAGATCAAGCAACAGCTTTATGCCGAAGCGGCAGCAGATGACGCAGCTGCTGCGCAACCCTCACCCGTTATAATTGGATCGTCGACTACGACTGCAACAGACCAACAGGTCCTTGAACGACTTGCAGGCATCGAAGCTCAGATTGCGGCCATCGCGGCGGTGGTCGGCACGGTGCCTGCTTCGCCCCTGGTAGCTTCCCAACAAAATGTGACGTCTCCAGATGTCGTTGCTGTGGCCCCAGAGCCAGCCACACCAGTAGCAGCGGTTGATACAGGTTGGCGCGATGAGGTCAGCTACACGCTGGAGCCCACAGAAGGCGTGGAAGTTAAGCTGGTGATGGAAGAAGGTGCTGTCGCCGTGTTTGAGTGGACCGCCAATGGAGCAGTTGTGAACTATGATACCCATGCTGACGGGGGTGGGCAGGGCACAGTGTCTTACGAACAAGGCCGAGGTGTCGCAGACCAAACGGGCGAGCTTGTCGCTGCTTTTACGGGAAATCATGGGTGGTTTTGGCGCAATCGCACCGATGCTCCAGTATTGCTCACACTGCGGACACGCGGGGATTACAGTGAGATGAAGTTGCCTTGAAAGAACAATGGCCCCGGCAGCATCGTGGGGGCCATTCGAAATATTAGCGAAAACCAAACAAAAAAGATCGTTTTGAACGGTTCACCGAAAGCTGCAATTGGTGCATATGCAGCGAACTCACACTTCGTCCGACTCTTCGGACCTTGCCACCGACAGAGACGAACGGCCGGTATTTCAGTAACACAGCAGGCTCAAATCTCTGCTGTTTGATGGCAACGCTGCCTTTGTCAGCGCTAGTAGTTCACCTGTTCGAAGCCGTAGTTGCCCTCATAGTCACGCCAGTCGACGAAGACAGATCGGTGATAAATACCCGGGCAATTCTGGCCCCAACGTTCAAGTCCCAGATGGGCCTCGGGCAGGGCAGTTATGGAAGATCGGTGCCATGAAAAATCGCCTTGGGTCCCGTAGGTGCCGAGGACCACGGTCGCGCTTCGGTTGCAATCCCCATCGCGCCCGGACTCGTGCTGTCGTGCATACCGTACATCGAAGACGCGGATGGACCGCACGAAATTGAACTCTGGCCCGCTGATATCGATGTCCGCGCGGTCCTGAACAAGCCGCAGCGTGAAGTCTGTGGGAACGAGATTATCTACTGGCAAGGACTGAAACGGTCGACGGCTGTCGGTCCGGTACAAGGCTTCAAAGATGCGGCCAGCGTTGTTTGATAGCCGATCGCTCTCATAGGAGGCGCCCATGGGACAGCGCCAGATTTGCAGCGGCGGTTCCACTGGCCAGGGCGTGATCCGCCTGATAAATTCGGCGCGAGCCCGTGCGCACGGGACGGATGCAGGCCAGCCGCCAGACAGGCACAAGAGGATCGCGCAGTCGATCGGGTATGTCTGCGCGCGGGCGGGTGCCGGCAGCGAAAAGCTTGTCACAGTCAAAGCGACAGCGACCGAGGGGAGAAGCTTCTTGATTAGACGGTGCATGCTGCGAAACCTCCGGTAGAGGAGTTCAGCATACATACGATAATATACTATCGCAATACTAAGTATAACTACGCATAATGAAGTTTATGTTAAAAATAGAAGAATTAGCCAGCTTTCCTTGGCTTTCAGAAAATCCTGACCTGGGTTCCCACTTCTGCCAGAGCAAAAAGTTCAGCAATGTGCTCGTTGTAGAGTCCAATACAGCCGTTTGATGATTGCCGACCGATTTTGCGCGTGTCACCGGTTCCGTGCACCCGGTAATACTGCCACGACAGATAAAGTGCGTGTGTTCCAAGCGGGTTGTCAGGACCCGGCGGCCAATAGTCAGGCCATTCGGGGTTACGCTCTTTCATTGATGGAGTGGGCCGCCAACTCGGCCCCTCCACCTTCCTTATAACCTTTGTATATCCTCGGCGGGTCAACTCTTCCGAGGCAGGGACACTCGACGGGTAGAGTTTGTAGACACTTTCGTCTTCCGACCAATACTGGACTGCACGCGAGTCGATGTCGCACAAAATTGCACCGTGCTGAAGGTTATCGAAGTGGTCTTGCCAGGAATCCGCACTAAAGGACGAAATATTTCTGCGTACCGCCGAGGGCTCCTGCTCCTGAGCACGGAGAAGGGAAGGTGTTGCCAGAAGTCCGATCATAGTTGTCGAGACGAACTGGCGTCGTGTTTTCAGTGTCTTTGTCATATGCCTTGCCTCACTCTTTTGTTGGCTGACGGATACGACCTTTAGTAGCTAGAGGTTCAACTGAAAAACGATGACGTTCTCGTGAGGCAGCGAGTTTACAAGTATCGACGCGTTTCAGCGCAATAATCGCGATACTTGGAGCCGTATTGTTCATGCAGCCATGGCTCTTCCGCGAGCGGGGCAAGGGCCAGCGCGGCAACTCCAACGATGACGATAGGCCAAACCCAAGATGAGGCGAAGAAAAGACCAAAACCTATCAGGATGGACATGTCAGCAAGGTATTGCGGATGCCGCAAGAAACGGTAGAGACCCGAAGTGATCAACTCGTCTTTCGCACCGCTAGTGGCTTTCAGTCCAATGCTGAATGCTCCCCACCAGACAATCAGATTTCCGGTTGCGATCAAGAACGGCCCGACCGCCCAACGGAGCGCGTTGGTCATAGAAGCGGATTTCCAATCCAAAATGCCCAAACCGATCACCGCCCCAAACACGGCCAATGTGAGTCCCCATGCAATGTTTGGTATGACTGAATGCTCTCTGTTTGGAGGCCAGATGCGCTCGGACGGGCGGGCGATCGACCAAAGGAGCGCACCAATCAAAACCAGACCGGACAGCAGGCCAATGACCACTAGTATGCCTTGGGCACTCGTCATGGGCGGTGCCCGAATACCTGCGCCTCCTGATGCGCATTGTCGCTCGCTTCGAATTCAAGCGTGGAATGCTCGATTGAGAAACGTTCATGCAGCACCGATTTGACGTTTTCTTTAATCTTGTCGGCCTCACCCATCCTTTCGCGTTCGACGACTATATGGCAGTCCAATGCCGCAGCGTGCTCCTGCATTTGCCACAGGTGGACATGATGCACGTCCACAACGCCATCGACACTCTGGATCGCTCTGACTACGTCATTTCCATCAATATCTGGTGGGCTCCCAAGCATCAGGGTTCGAATTGGGCCCCCTATTTCGGTGAAGGACAAATACAGGATGTAGAGCGCGATGCCGATGGTGATGGCCGGATCAACCCAACGCATTTCATAGAGTATGATGAGCGTCCCGCCGACTATGACGGCCACTGAAGCCAACGCATCCGAAAGGTTGTGGAGAAAAAGCGCACGGATGTTCACGCTCCCCTTCTGCATCGAATAGGTCAGCATTGCGGTCAGCGTGTCGACCACAAGCGCGATTCCACCGAGAATGACGACGGTCCACCCCATGACTTCGGGTGGATCAATCATGCGCATGCCACCTTCGTAGATCAGATAGAAGCCGATCACGATGAGGGTGGTGTAGTTGATCAGGGCTGCGACGATTTCGACCCGGCCATATCCGAAGGTCATGCGCTCATCAGCCGGGCGGCGCGCGATCCTGCGCGCGGCAAAGGCAATGACAAGCGAAGCCATATCGGAAAAGTTGTGCAGCGCATCGGCGATCAGTGCCAGACTACCCGAGAATATGCCCCCGACGATCTGCGCAACGGTAAGAAGCCCGTTCGCCCAGATGGCGATGGCAACCCGCCGGTCCCCAGAATTCGGATCGATATGCGCGTGCCCGTGGTCATGTAGCATTGGCAGGCTCCGCGTGCGCGTGTGTCGCGCGTCGGTCAGTCTTCAGGCGGCCGCTGCGGAAACCACGTACGCGCGCATTCATCCAGTGGCGTATTATATGACGGTAAAGGGCGCCACGCAGCCATCCAAAGGATTGCTCATGGGACAAATAGAAGGCGTCCGGCGTATCGTACACGCCAAAATCTTGCACAATGCCGGTTTTCTGAATGTAGGTATCTTCTCCGTTCCAGGCGACGGGAGGCGCGCCAAGGCAATCCGTGCCCGCGCCATAACCGCAGAGACTTTCTGTGTCCGAGAATGACGTTTGCAGGACATCGAGGAAAGCGTCATCCAGGATGAAGCCTTCAAGGTTGATCCAGGCACCTTGAAATTCGATCTCGACCCATGAGTGGAGAATTTCCTGCGGAGCAAGCGGATACACCAGCTCAGGGACAACACCGCGCTGCAAGCCTTTGTGGATCGTAAACCCATGTAAACGACAGCGAATACCAACACCGCGTAGCAATGCCATCAAGAGCGTGCCTTTGGTATTGCACTGCCCGTAGCCGTCAGAAAGCACCTCGGATGCGGGGATATCGTCAGCTCGATTGTATCCGAACGCGATTTCATTCCGAACGAAATCATAGGCGGCTCCGATCCGATCGTATTCGGATAAGCCGCGCCAGCTGCGGTTCTCAATTAGATGCGCAAGAGGCGCGGCCTCAAAATCCAGTAGTTTGGTGGGTACAAGTAGGGGGTCGGTCATATGTAACGGGTCGCTCCTCGAATCGTCTTAGAACAAGACTAATTGCTATAGTCACTGTAGCTTCAATCCTTTCTTTTAGAAAAAATCTCCCGCAACTATTTGCCCGTATGAACTGCTTTGTGGTGTTCGCCGTGTGCGTCGCGCAGAATGTCGATACCTCCCCAGGCCGCGATCCCGGCGACAATCACGCCGACGACGAGGTCCGGCCAGTTGGTTCCCAGCCAGGCGACGAGGCCGCCAGCCACGACGATTCCGAGGTTCGCGGCGAAATCGTTGTAACTGAAGGTGTTGGCCGCGCGGATGTTGACATCCGGATCTTTGAGCTTAGCGAGCAGCCAGACGCAGACTGCGTTGATAGCCGCCGCGATCAGGGCCATGGCGATCATGATCGTCCCGAGCGGATCTGACCCGCCGATGTAGCGGCGCCATGCATCGTAAAGGATACCAGCGGCGAACAGGATCAGCAGCCCGCCGGAAACGTTCGCCGCCCCGCGTTTCCATTTGGCGGATCGGGACAAAGCGAAAAGGCTGATCGCGTAGACGAAGCTGTCGGAAAGGTTATCGAGCCCGTTGGCTATCAGGGCACTTGAGTCGCCGAAGGCGCCTGTTGCGAAAAAGGCCACGGCCAAACCGATATTGAGCGCCAGAACGATCAAAAGTGTCCGTCTCTCCATTGAATCTTGTCTAGCGGCCATGTTGTGGTTCCAGTTTGTGTTGTACGACACAATAACTTCCGCGGCTGATTTGCGTTCCAGCCGGGATGTTGGCTGACTTCCTTCAGGCCCCGATTTCCTCGTGCTCGGTCAAGCATTCAGAATGGTCCCGCAAGACTTCCAAAACACGGCAATCGGAGGATTTTCCACCGCTGCACTCATGCACCATCCGCTTGAGCTCTTTTTGAAGCGCTTCTAGCCTGGCCATTCTTTGCTCGACCTGAATGAGCTGGCGCCGCGCGATGGCGTCTGCCTCATGGCAGGGCCGGTTCGGATCATCGGAAAGATCCAAAAGCTCACGAATGGCATCCAGTGAAAAGCCGAGCTGACGGGCATGCCGGACAAACGACAAGCGGTCGAGTTGCGTTTCATCATAACGTCGCTGACCGCCTGCGGTTCTTCCGGGCTGTGGCATCAGACCAATTTCCTCGTAATAACGAATGGTCTGCACCTTTGTACCAGTCTTTTTGCCGAGTGTTCCGATCGTGAGCATATACAAGCCTCTTGAATGTGAAGCGACTGTAGGTTTACTGGGTGGGACTTGCAAGGAGCAGCCCTTACTCACAAGCGCGTGATTCAGCGACATACAAGGAAAAAGAGGATTGAACCTCTAGTTGCTGGAGGATGTAGACGCACACGAAATGAAAGAATCACGGGCGGGCAGATAGCATTGAAACTGACGGCATTTCAGAAAGCACTATGGGGTCTGACGGGCATTGCAACGCTGGCTTTTGCTTGGCTACTGTTTTGGTCAGACTTTAGGGCAGATTTATCTGGTGATGGTGAATCAGCATTTCGAGCCGCTTTCGAGCTGACCGACCATCGCGGTATGGTCCAAACAGAAGATGATTTCTCGGGGCGCTGGATGCTTGTGTTCTTCGGCTTTACAAATTGTCCTGACATTTGCCCAACTACGCTGTCTGAGGTAGCGGCCGTGATGGATGGTCTCGGGAACGAGGCGGGTAAGGTTCAGCCCATTTTTGTTACCATCGATCCCGAACGCGACACGCCCAGTGTCCTCGCAGAATACGTGCAACTGTTCGACGCGGGGATCATTGGCCTTACCGGCACTTCGCAACAAATCGCGGAGACATCCGAATCTTTCCCAATCTTCTTTGAACGTATCGAAGAAGCGTCTGCGCCGGGTGGCTACACGATGGGGCACACGTCGCATCTTTTCCTTTTTGACCCTGAAGCAGGTTTTGCGGATTCTTGGTCTTATGGGACCCCAGCAGAAGAAATCCTTGCCGATCTGAAAGCGAGGATCTAACAAGCATGCCTTACAAGACAGGAGAAACGGCGCTTGGCCTGGCGTGGTCCATTGCGTTAGTCGCATCGCTCGCCGTTTTGTTTATCGGAGAGGTGTTGGGGCAGACACCCTGTGTGCTCTGCTGGTTCCAGCGCGCTTTCATGTTCCCTCTCGCAATAATACTGGGCCTTGGTCTGTGGTGGCAAGACCGCAAAGTTGGTCGCTACGGCATCGCCCTAGCCCTTGGTGGCGCGGCGGTCGCCCTCTGGCATATGGGTCTTTATGTCGGCGTAATCCCTGAGCGGATTCAACCCTGCACCGCGACAGGCCCATCCTGCACAGATGACAATCAATTGATCTTCGGCATTCCGATCCCGCTTATGGCGCTCGCCGCCTTCACACTTATCGCCGCGCTGTCGGCCCTTTCCTTGAAGGAGACACAAGAATGAACAGACGCGGTCTGATCCTATCCGTTCTCGCGCTTGGCACTGCTGGGTTTGGCGGTGCGGCGTGGTACGCAACCCGCCCTGACGCGCTCGCAGAGTCCGTACCCGTTGCACCCGAATTGGCGGAGGCGTTGATGCGGCCCCACTCGCCGATCCTCGGACCAGAGAATGCGCCCGTGACGATTGTTGAGTTTTTCGACCCGGCCTGCGAAGCCTGCCGCGCGTTTCACCCGATCGTCAAAGACATCATGGCCGAACACGGCGACGCAGTCCGGGTCATCATCCGGTATACGCCGTTTCATGGGGAAGGGTCAGAAACGGCGATAAGGGTGCTGGAAGCCGCTCGGATGCAAGATGTTTATCTTCCAGTTTTTGAAGCGATTTTGGAAGCGCAGCCGCGTTGGGCGTCCCACGGCGGTATTCGACCTGAGCTTATCTTAGCGATTGCGGCCAGTGCCGGACTGGATGAAGAGGCAGCGCGTACCCAGATGATGGCCCCGCAAACCATCGGGATACTGAATCAAGACCGCGCAGACGTTGAAACGATGGGTGTACGCCAAACGCCGACGTTCTTCGTGAACGGAAAACCCCTCGATCCATTCGGAGAAGCAGAGTTGCGGCGCTTCGTGGCTGCCGAGGTTGCAGCCACGCAAAGCTAACAAAGAAAGAGCAAAACTCTATGAATGTAGTATTGAAAATTTTGGCTGCGACCGCCTTGTCCATCCTAGGGTTTGTGGGGGCCGCCATGGCCGAGGAGCAATCCGTGGTCGTTGAAGATGCTTGGTCCCGTGCGTCAATTGGCGTGAACCGGCCCGGTGCAGCCTATATGACGGTCCGCAATATTGGCGAAGATACAGTAATCTTGACTGGTCTGCGCACTGACCTTGCGAAGATGCCAGAAATCCACCTCACATCCACCAATGACCAGGGTGTGAGTTCTATGACACCAGCCGGTGATATCGAAATCGCTCCCGGCGAAGCAGCAGAACTTGAGCCCGGCGGGCTGCATGCCATGCTGATGCGGTTATCGCGACCAATGGTGGAAGGGGAAGCGTTCGCGCTGACGCTCATCTTTGCCGACGGCGATGAAATCACCGTCGATGTGCCAATTCTGCGTGTTGCCGCGCGTGGGCCCGAGAGCTGATGCAACGGCGCAGACTTCTAGGCTTGAGTACAGCGGCCGTGGCGCTCGCTGGCGGCACACTGTTTGCTGGTTGGTGGCAGGTAGACGGGCCAGGTGCGACCGAGGTCATTGGGCAACGTCCTCTGCCGCTTTCGCAGATGGAATTTGAGCTGACCAACCACAAGGGCGATGCAGTGGGTCCTGAGACCCTCATTGGGCGTCCCAGCATGGTGTTCTTCGGTTTTACATATTGCCCGGATGTTTGCCCGACGACCCTTTCGGATATCTCGGGTTGGCTCGACGATATGGGCAAGGAAGCCGCCGATATGAACGTAGTGTTTATCACCGTTGATCCAGAGCGCGACACGGTTGCGGCGATGGCAGACTATGTCAGCTATTTTCACCCTGCCGTGCGCGGGTGGACGGGTGCCGAAGATGAGATTACACGCGCGGCAGAAGGATTTCGGGCTACTTATACAAAAGTGCCGACCGATGACGGTGAATACACCATGAACCACACAGCAAGCGTTTTCCTGTTTGATGCCGGGGGACGCTTTGTAAGCACAATCGACTATCACGAGCCGCGGGAATTCGCGGTGCCGAAACTCCGGCGCGCGATGCAGGGCAATACTGAGGAAAAGACATGAAATTAAGGTACTGGGCAATGGGATTTGTCTTGGCAGGCAGCGTTTCGGGCCTGGCCGGCGCATTATCAGACGTTTGGGATGTGAGCCCCGTGCCGGAGGCGCTGGCGAAAGTCGGCGAATGGGCACCACGTGATCTGCAAGAACCGGCTGTACCGGTAGAGCGTTTACATACCATAGCATCATCCGACAGCTGGGTGCCGCCAGTTGTTCTGCAACCGTTGGTCCCCGATCTGGCATCGGCAGCCGACATTTTGCCAGAAGTTCATGCGCCAATGACGACGTGGTCGCGCAAGATCGCGTCCGGTGAGACCCTGGATACCCTTCTCAGAGAAGCTGGGCTGGATGCGCCCGTCCGAGCAGAAGTGGCTCTCGCTCTCGGGGCGGAGTACGACCTGCGGCGATTGCGTCCGGGTCATGAGTTGACCGTTGTGAAATCGTTCAGCGACACCTTGCAAAATGTGACACTCGGCGTTGATGACGGTGTGATCGTTGAAGCGATCTTTGGGGATCGTACGGTGACCCGCACCCTTAACCCCAATCCTGAGACACTTATGCTCGCGGGGGAAACTGCCATAGACAGTTCGCTCTTCACCGCCTTGGAAGAGGCCGCTATCCCCGCGCGCTTTGCTGTCGATCTGGCGCAGATGCTGGGAGGGACGGTCGATTTTCGCAGGGAATTAAAAGGCGGAGAAACGCTCCAAGTGTTGTGGCGTGAAGCGCGCGTTGGTGACGAACGGATTGGACAGCCCGAAATAACTTTTGCAGCTCTCAATGTCGGCGATGCGCTTTACGAGGTTGTTTGGCCCGAAGACGGAACAGGTCGCGCAACAATCTACGTCGACGGTGAAGTGTTACGTGTCTTTGCGCAACCCGTCGATGGAGCGCGGCTCAGTTCCGTGTTTGGGCAACGCCGCCACCCGGTTTACGGGAATGTCAGAATGCATACTGGCGTCGATTTTGCTGCGGCGAAGGGGACGCCCGTCAATGCAACAGCCCCCGGCCGAATAACCTTTGTTGGTTGGCGCGGCGGGTACGGACGGGTTGTCGAGATTGCGCATGGCACGGACACAAAAACACGATACGCCCATCTGAGCGCGGTTCCCGATGAGATGTCTGTGGGCCAACGGGTAATGGCCGGGGACATCATTGGCAATGTCGGTGCGACGGGCACTGCGACCGGACCTAATTTACATTATGAAGTGCTCGTTGATGGTCGTCCAACCGACCCTCTCTCTGATGACCGGCTGGCTGCCGCGACCGCCAATAACGCACAAGAGGCATTGGCGGCTGCCCGATTGGAAGAGGCCCGAAAGCGTTTTGAAGCGCATTTGGCGACTTTGTTTGCAACCGACCAAAACGAAAGGCTTTAGTCCATGAAATCCCACCTTCTCGCTATCACACTTGTGTTCAGCGCGCTTACCGCAGCTCCGGCGTTTGCAGTGGCGACCTCAATCGACGTCAAGAAAACCAATGGGTGTGGATGCTGTCGTAGCTGGATGAACCATCTGGAAGAGAACGGCTTTGCCCCAACCGGTGAGGATTTGAATGGAGGACTGCTTGTCCGCCTCAAGCTAGACAGTGGTGTGCCGCAACGCATGGCTTCCTGCCATACTGCCTTCGTCGACGGCTACGTGATCGAAGGCCATGTTCCGGCTGCTGACATTCGCCATCTCCTTGATGAGCGCCCTGATGCGATTGGTCTGGCGGTGCCGGGAATGCCATATGGCTCGCCGGGCATGGGTCCGGAAGACGACCGCGAGGCATATGATGTGTTTCTGATCAATGATGACGGATCGACTGAGGTCTTTTCGTCTTACACCAAAAACTAGATAGAATATAATTTGGAATTTCTTTCTCCTATCGCACTAGGGTTCTTTGGCAGCCTGGCCGCTGGCCTGATGACAGCTTTTGGAGCCTTTCCGATCCTTTTCGGTCGTGTCCCGTCGCAAGCGACCCGCGATCTATCTTTGGGATTTGCCGCCGGCGTGATGCTTGCGGCTTCGTTCTTCTCGCTGATCATCCCTGCCCTCGATGCAGCCGAACCAATGTTCGCGAACGAAGCAGCCCCCGCCGCTATCGTCTGCATCGCGATCTTGTTGGGGATGGGTGCTGTGGCATTGATGAACGAGAAGCTGCCACACGAACACTTCAAGACAGGACGAGAAGGACCTGAATCAGCATCACTGCGCCGCGTCTGGCTTTTCATCATCGCAATCACCATCCACAATTTCCCCGAGGGTTTGGCCGTCGGTGTGGGCTTTGGATCTGGCGGTGTTGAGGGTGGGATGCCGCTTGCCATTGGGATTGGACTTCAGAATGCCCCTGAGGGACTTGCCGTTGCTGTAGCACTCCTTGGTGAAGGGTATTCGAAATTCCGCGCATGGGGCATCGCGGCCCTGACCGGTTTGGTGGAACCCGTGGGCGGTTTACTGGGTGCTGGTATCATCACGCTGTCTGAGCCGCTTTTGCCTTGGGGCTTGGCCTTTGCGGCTGGCGCGATGCTTTACGTCATTAGCCACGAGATCATTCCCGAAACGCACCGCAGCGGTCACCAGAACAAGGCAACGCTAGGTCTGGCGATTGGCCTTGTGATTATGCTGTTTCTCGACGTTTGGCTGGGGTGACTGTATGAAACCGCCAAAAAGTCCAAAAATCATCGGTTTAATTGCGATGATCTCGGCCATCGTTATCGATCAAGCGACAAAGGCGTGGGTTGTTGCAAATGCAGACATGCTCAGTTCCGGACTTGCGGTTTTTCCAGGGTTCAACCTCGTCTTTGGGCGCAACGACGGTGTGTCGTTTGGATTGTTGGGAGGCGTGCCTTGGTGGAGCCTCGTAGTCTTGGCTCTCGTTATCTGCGCTTGGATGCTTGGCTTGATGATGCGTGCAGAACATCGAATTGAAGCCTTAGCATATGGGTTGGTCGTCGGCGGAGCGCTCGGAAATGTCGTGGATCGAGTGCGCTATGGCGCAGTGACAGACTTTCTCGACCTGTATGTCGGTTCAATGCATTGGCCGGCCTTTAACCTGGCCGATGCATTGCTAGTCAGTGGCTTTGTGATTTTGTTGCTGGCAAGTCACTTGCGCCGATACTTCGCTGCTGCCGAACAGAAGAAGGAACAGAACACATGATCATAGCTATAGCTGGTATTGGTGGCGCCATCTGGGGCGTCCTTTTGGCCAAGAAACGAGGTGGGAATCGCCTAGACATGGTACAGCATGCGGCGAGCTGCGCCATCGCGTCTGGGTTATTGGGTTTGTTTGCCTCAATCGCCCTTGCCCGTATTTTTGGCTAGCGCGTATGCGATCAGAAACACAAAGATGAGGGCAATATTCCGGTTTCTGATGCGGGCATTTCTGGCGGTCACCGCCATCGCTGGGTTGATGGCTGGGTCAGCAATTTATTTGTTGGTCGCGTCAATTCCGGATTACTCCGAAGAGTTCAGCGTCACCGGTCTCAGTGGTGAAGTCGAAATTCTCAGGGATACGTCCGCAGTTCCGCACATTTCCGGGACTTCTGAGGACGATATCTACTTTGCCCTGGGTTTCGTGCACGCCCAAGATAGGCTCGGCCAACTGCTTCGGAAGCGGCGCGCATCTGGAGGGCTCAGGACTCAATCGATGCAAGCGGCACTGCCCATGGAGGTTGAGGCAGCCCTGGTGGCCTATTCGAACGGTGTCAACGCCTGGATCAGCGAAATCTCCCAAGGCGGACGGGGACGAGGAGCACCGGAGTCGCTCCTTTCGCGGTCATCTATCGCTCCGTGGACGCCGTCCGACAGTCTTGCAATCGCAAAGAACTTTCTTATCGGTGTGCAAGAAAACTCGAGTGCACCTGTCTGGCGCGAAGAAGTGAGACGCCAGATCCCCACGGGCAGGCCCGACGTACCAGAACTGTATGGTGCCTCCGTCGGACCATATCTGCGGGCATGGGGGATTCCGGCAGCGCGCACAGTGTCAGGTCAACCTATCATTCTTGCCGATATTGCGGGGCCTCTGAGCCTGCCGTCGCAATGGTATCTTGCTGATCTCAGGCTCCCGAGCGGGCCAGTAATTGGCGCTACTCTTCCTGGTCTGCCAATGGTAATTGTTGGACGTTCCGACAGGCTTGTCTGGGGCGTTCAAAGTAGTGGTTTGGCCACCACCACGATCCTTGATGCCAATGAGTTTGGTACCTCTGGGGAGTTTCTGAGCGTCCTTGACCGTCTTATGAAGGCTGATGATGCAGTTCAGGCGATGCGCAGGTTGGACAAGTTTTCCATACCAACCTTCAGATTTGTGATCGCAGATCGTGAGATCTTGCTCGAATGGCCGACGACACAACGCCAGCCCGAGTCTCCCGAGGATTTCCAGAGGCTTCGCCGCGACAGGCTCGCCATGCGCCAGCCGATCTTCTCTCTGGATGGGGCAGTGGCCGCGCAATTGGATACCGTGAGCGAAGCGGCCCGTACCCTTCTGCCGTTAATGGCGCGGGAATTCTGGTTCAATGATCCTTCATTGTCTGGGATGTCTTCGGACACACGCGTGCTGCGCGAACAGGTCTTGGCCCGTCTGGCGCGCTGGAATGGCGATATGAATCGACTGTCACCCGAACCGCTGATCTATTGGACTTGGGTTCGCGCCTTGCAGCGCAGAGTTTTCGAAGACGAATTTCCGTCCATGGAGGTATTGTGGGCCACTCCCAATCCAAATCTGTTATATGCTGTTCTGAGCAATCGCGACGGCGCTGCGGCCTGGTGCGATATTTTGCCGTCCGAACGGCTCGAAACCTGTCAAGACGCGGTCGGACTGGCGCTGAATGACGCATTGAACTGGATCACGGAACGATACGGTGATGATCCGACCACCTGGTACTGGGGAGCGGAGCACACGCTCGTCATGGAGTGGTCCGCAATCCGTAACGTAGGCTTGGTGGGAAGCCTCGTCAGCCTCGCTGCGCCGATCTCTGGCGGACCCGACACCCAGAGGGCCTCTTTCTTTGACTCAAGCGCCAGTTGGCCGTTTGAAACCCGGCGCGGGTCAAATTTTCAAGCGGTGATGTCCTTGGCAAATGCGAACAGCTCACGTTACATCATTCCAGCAGGCCAGTCCGGGCATCCGCTGTCACGGTTCTATGACAACTTTCTTTTACTTTGGACGCAGGGCGAATACCTCACCATGACAACGGATATCGCGGTTGTCAGCGGTGCAGCCGCCGGTGTGACGCGCCTGATTCCATCTACGCCAGCCATTGCACAGTGATTGAGCGACTCCTTACCAGTGATCCATTTGGGCCAGCGGTTTCGCCGATATTTGTTCTTTTTCTTTTGACGACACTGGGCCTGTACCTCCGGGGTCTGTCACGACTGGCCCGATTGCGTCGGCCTGTTAGTAAGTTGCAATCAGGGTTCTTTGTGGCAGGTCTTGGCAGCATCGCGCTGGCAAGCAATGCGCCATTGGCTCCTCTTGGTCACAGTCTTTTTTCGGCTCATCAGGCCGAACATCTGCTGCTCAGACTGCTTGGTCCGCTCTTAGTTACCATGTCATATCCGTGGCGTCTGATACATGTTGCCCTACCCCGTCGCTGGCGTCGCAGATTAGGTTTGTACGGGAAAAAGCGTCTCATACGAAGTTTCGCACACCCCGCCGTTTCCACAGCAATGCTGATTGCCGGACTTTTTGTGTGGCAAATCCCACCTGCCTACGGGCTTGCTCAAAGAATTCCAGCCGTGGAAACGTTTGCTCACATTCTAATGATGGCGACGGGACTATGGTACTTTGCGATGTTGCTTGATCCGCGCGACCCGCCCGAGGGCCATGCACGTGGAGCGCGACTGATGTCAGGCTTCGTCCTAATTGTCTCAAACATCCTTCTCGGATCGCTCACAACGCTAAAAGCGACGGTGATTTATTCTGAATACCATAGTCTTGTTCGGAGCGGCACCTTGAGCCCGATGGCCGACGAAACAATCGGTGGATTTACGATCTGGGTGCCGTCATCGATGGTCATGATACTGTCTATCATTCTTGTGCTGAATGAATGGAATCGTGCAGAAGAACAGAGATGGGCCATGCGATTTACACACCGGTGTTCCAACTCCGCTGCTCTGGAATTCCCCGAAACCGCCGCTGAATTGCAGTTGAAGGTCGCGGACCCTAATCGGCAGGTGGGTCGATCGTTGGCTTTGGGTGCCTTGGCCATGTTCTGCCTCGTTATGGTGACAGCAATCAGCGTACTCTCTATGGCCCGCTGACCTCAGTATTGCCGGGCGGTACTGCGATTGCGACCTGGCGTGAGATCGGTTGCATGTCATGATCGGCGGGTTGACTCAAAATCCGCGTTACCCGCGTTCTTGGAGATGGCGTTCGAACGCCTGTAGAGTTGCTTCACTGACATGATGCTCGATGCCTTCTGCGTCTCGCTCGGCTGTCTCCTCGTCGATCCCGAGGCCGCGGAGAAACGCCACTACGACCCGGTGCCGCCGCTTGCAGGTCTCGGCCAGCACCCTCCCCTCTTCTGTAAGAAAAATCGCCCGATATGGTTCTCGGCGAACCAACCCAGCGGCCTTGAGCCGTGAGATATTCTTGGTGACGGTAGGTGGTTTGACCCCAAGGCGTCCAGCGATCTCGACTGGGCGTGCTTCTCCTCGCGTCTCAATGAGCTCGGCGATCAGCTCGACGTAGTCTTCTGCCATTTCGGTTTCATGGGCCTGACGCACTGTTGCAAAGCCCTCAGCCTGGATCTCAGGGGCTCGTTGGTCAGCGTCAAAGGTGTTACGACTAAGGGATTGCGATTTGGTCATGATCAGACTTTGAATTGAAACGAAAGCATTGACAACTAGTTTGCTTTGGGTAGATAAATTAGACACGGCTAACTTTTGGCGTTGGAGGCGATTTTTATCCGAGATTTTCTAAAGCTTCTATTCATCGCGTGGATCGGTGCGGTTGTCTTTCCGGGATCAGTTTCGGCCACACCGGCAAAAGAGGCATCATGGCTCCCCGAGGCAGCAGCCTATCGTCTGACGCTCTTCCTAGGAAATCTTGAACCATTGCCTTGGGGCCAAGTTTCAATCGCTTGGTCTGAGCCTTACCGCGGGTCGAAATATTCCGTGGGAGCGTTAGACTGGCTCGATGCCAAAAGCGAAATTAACGTGACACGGTTGCTAGAGGCAATTGATCAACAGGATCGACAGGCGCTTTTTACAGAGGCGACCCGCCTGATTGCATTCAGAATCGAGGAAGAACTGGATCGGTTACTTATCGCCGAAAACCCGACTGCCACTCGGCAGGCAGTGCAGACGGGCCGTGAACTCTATCGCGCATTTGCCGATGGTGTAACAGCCGCCGATCCCGAGGCGGCGCGAAACGTCGGGATCGCATGGTTGGATTTGAATAGCAGTGCCGGGTCATCGGGCGTGCTGGGTGCAGGCGCGATATCCTCTGACCGAGAGACCATGGGCGTCGCTGTCGCGGTTATCTCAGATTACCTTAAGCAGAACTACCTTGTGGACGACTTCGCGCCGCGCAGAAGGCTGAGCGCGCTACCGGAGACCGCAGTGCTCAACGGACGCACCATTGACGTACCACCGAGCCTGCCGCCCGGTTCCGACATTTTCGACCAGAGTCCACTTCCGCGGCTCGTTCTCAACTTTGAGGAACAAGGAATTGACGAGGCGGACCTTCCGCTTGTCGCCTATGGCGACATGCTGTTTGACAGCGCGCAGATCTTCGGCGGTCCGGCGCGCGATCTTGGCATTGCTTGCTCCGCCTGCCACAACCGCTCGGATGTGAACCAACGCCTGTTCATTCCAGGCGCCAGTCACCAGCCCGGCGCAATCGACGTGGATGGCGCGTTTTTCAATCCAATCTTCAACGATCGGCGCGACGACCCGATCGACATCCCAAGCCTTCGCGGCCTGCGCTTTACTGGACCCTATGGTCGCGACGGGCGCTTCGCGTCGTTGCGGGACTTCACTCGCAACGTGGTCGTCAATGAGTTTGGGGGCGTTGAACCGACGCCATTCATGCTGGACGCACTGGTCGCCTACATGCTCGAATTCGACTTCCTGCCGAACTCGATGCTGGCGCATGATGGCAGGTTGACCGACGCCGCCCCAGTCGCCGCCCGGCGCGGCGAAGCGATATTCAACCGTCCCTTAGCAGGGCTTGGTGAGCGTTCCTGCGCGAGTTGCCACGTGCCGCAAAGCAACTTCCTCGATCGGCAAGCGTATGACATCGGCTCGGCCACGTCGCCATACGCTGGCGCGCGCGCGGGCGCGTTCGACACGCCAACGCTTCTGGGCACGGTTTACACGGCCCCCTATTTCCATGACGGATCCCTGCCTAGCCTGAGCGCGGTCGTGGATTGGTTCGATGAGACGAAATCTCTTGGTCTGACAGGAACAGAACGCTCTGACCTCACGGCCTACCTTGAAACCATCGGCGCGGCGGATGAGCCCTACGAAGCCTTCGACGACGAGAACACCGCCTTCCGGCTGGCTTTCTCGGAACTGACGACCTTCGCGTCGACCCTTAATACGCTGTTGCCAAGGCGGGACGCCGAGCACATCCTGCTTTTGACCGACACCGTCGCAGCAGACCTCTCTGCAGACGCCAGCACAATGTCTAACCTTGCCGCCCGGCCCGAGGTTTACGCGCTGGCTGACCGTCTTGACGAGGTTGGAGCAGCCGTGCGCGCCGGGGAATGGGTAGCAGCAGAGACAAGCTGGGCGGCATTTCAGAGGCAAGCCGCAAGTCTCGACCAGAGTGCGTTCTGATGGTAACCCTTTTGAACCGCAGATCGGCGCTAATTCTTTCCGGTGCGAGTGTCCTGGCACTCTCCACCCCCCTCGTCGCTCAGGACCGGCGCTTGCGCCTTGCGTTCATTCCGCAGGAGAACCCCGAGAAACTGCTTGGGGACATCGCAGTGGTGACCGCTTGGCTGGCCGATGAAATCGGGGTGGCGGTCGAAGGATTTGTTACAATCGATCATGCCGCCGCCGTCGAGGCGCTGCGGAACGGCGACGCGGATATCTCCTTCATGGGGGCGCTTCCCTTTGTGCTTGCCGAAGCTCAAATCGGCGCGGTACCACTTCTGTCCGAGGTTTATCGCGGCGCGCCAAGCTACACAGGCCGCATCTTCGTGCGCCGCGATAGTGGTATTAAGACACTCTCTGACTTACGGGACCGTGACATCGCGTTCGCCGACCCGATCTCGGAGTCGGGATACCTCTATCCGCTTGCAGAGTTCGAGAGGGTGGGGCTGATAGAGGGCCCCGGCGCAGCCGAGGCCTTCTTTGGCCGCATCTTCTTTGCCGGCGGTTATCAGCAGGCGATGCAGGCCATGGCTGAGGGCCTGGTCGAGGCCGCGGGCGCGAGCCAATACGCCGACTTACTTCTTACACCCGATCAGCAGGCCGAGGTGACCTGGATTGCGGAAAGCGATAAGATCCCGAGCCATGTCGTTATCGCGCGTCCCGGGCTGGACGCGGATATTCAAGCAAGGTTCGTCGAAGCCATGTTGACACTCAATCAACCTGCGAACCGCGACATGCTGCGTTATCTCTACGGACCCGACGGCTATGTTGTTTCTGCCCCCGGCGTCTTCGACGGGGTGCGAGATATCGCGCGTCACTACGGATTGCTGCGATGACTGCTGCCGCGCAAATCGACGATGTAAGCTTCGCGCACTCTGGAGCCGACACTTCCGCTTTGGAGCATGTGTCGCTTTCACTTCCGGTGGGTGAGATAGTTGCGCTTTTTGGACCATCGGGTGCTGGAAAGACGACTTTACTGACGCTGCTGGACGGCAGGCTTCGGCATTGGTGCGGGCGCGTCTCCATCCTAGGTGCGTCACTCGATCCGGATCATCCACCGTTGCGCGCCTGTCGCGCGGACACTGGCTTTGTGTTTCAGGAATTTGCCCTGGTCGAGCGTTCGAACGTGCTGCGCAACGTGCTGAATGGCCGTCTTGGGCGCATGTCTCCGATTCGAGCTTTCTTTGGAACGCCCAGGGAACGTGACCTTCAAGTTGCAAAAACTGCGCTCGCCGATTGTGGCATTGCCGATCTTGAAGATCGTAGAGTCGACAGTCTGAGCGGCGGACAAAGACAGCGCGTTTCCATTGCACGTTGTCTCGCACAGGAACCACGATTGATCCTCGCGGACGAGCCAGTGAGCAGTCTTGATCCGACGCGTGCGGCCGAGGTCTTGACTCTGTTGACAGAGGCGGCGCTCGTGCGAGGCGCAACGGTTGTATTCTCATCGCATCAGCCGGATCTCGCGCGGCGCTTTGCGCAGCGAATTGTCGGCATGCGAGACGGGCGCGTCGCTTTCGATTTGCCGACATCCGAGTTGTCCGAAGCTGCAATGGCGGATCTCTACCGGGACGCCGCACAAATGCCTGCAATTAGTCTTAGGGTAGCCAGCTAATGCGGGCCCGTGGATTTGCCAGTTTCACGGCTGCAGTACTGTTTGCTGGCGCTGTTCTCTGGTCACTCGCCACGACAGATGTTGAGCTGAGGCGACTTGTGTCGTCTGGCCCGCGGATCGCGGATTTCCTTGGCCGCATGTTCCCGCCTGACCCTACGGTCATGGAAGAGATTGTGAGCGGTAGTGCCGAAACACTAAGAATAGCGATCCTGGGAACGCTTGGCGCAGTGCTTCTCTCCGTCCCGTTGGGGCTTTTGGCGTCCGAGACAATGTCCCCCCCTGCGGTCTACCGTCCGGTCCGGATTCTGCTGGCGCTCATTCGGGCAATCCCGCTGATCCTTGTGGCGATGTTGATGGTGGGCGCGGTCGGGCTCGGTCCCCTGCCCGGTATCATCGCTGTCGCCTTTCATGCCACAGGCATGCTTGCCAAATTTTATTCTGAAGCTATCGACGGCGTAGCGCGCGCGCCGATTGCCGCGCTGGAAAGTGCGGGCGCCGGGCCGCTTGCGCGGCTGAGGTACGCAATTTGGCCTCAGATGGCACCTGTCGTGGCGCGTGACACGATCTTCCGGTTTGAATTGAACCTGCGAGAATCCTTGATCCTTGGAGTTGTCGGTGCGGGCGGGATCGGGTTCTACATCCAGACGTATGTGCGTTCTTTCCAGTATGACAAGGCCGCGAGCGTCACCATAGCCGTGGTTGTCATGGTGGTGGCGATCGAAGCTTTCAACGGCGCTTTGCGTCGCCGTTTCTCTTGATCAAACTCATTGCCGTTGGTTCAAGATTTGCTACCAATCGTTCCTTGAAACGAATTGGTGAATATCATGCATAGATGTCGATGGGCGTTCCGTCCCTCACCATGGCGTAGATTTCTTCAATCTGGCTATCAGTCACTGCAATGCATCCAGCTGTCCAGTCCCGCACATCAGTCGGATCAATACCGGGCCTTGGACCGCCGTGAATGAAGATATCGCTACCGGGCGGTTTCCCTTGAGCAGCAGCAAAGGCCCTGTCTGCTTCATTTGGATATGAAATCCCAATCGAGAGGTGGAATAGACTTGCAGGGTTTCGGCGATCTATCAGATATGACCCCTCAGGCGTTCTTCCGTCGCCCTCAAATTGCTTGTGGCCAGTTGGCGCAAAGCCAAGACCAACTGGATAAGTGCGCAAGGGTTCCGACACACCATCAAGAACCAGCATGCGTTGCGATTTGTACAAGCGCAAACGGGCAACTTCCGGTCCGTTGTAAGTTTGGGGTTTGTTCGCACACCCAGACAGAACGGCGGCACTCAGGCCTCCAAGCACTGCCTTGCGTCGCGTAGTTGAAAGTGATCTCACTGCTCTTGCACCCTTTTTTAGTGCCATTTTCATCCAGACTACCGACTTGGTCTGATCCGATCAATGCCCCTTTAGCAAAGCGCCTTTTGCCAACTGCTCACCCACACCATCTCCGCCGGATAGATCGATCCGGGCTTCTCTTGCTTGGAGAAGACGCAGGGCATTGGCGACAACCAACAGTGACACACCTACATCGGCGGCAATCGCCCCCCACATCGTTGCCATTCCAAAGGCTGTCAAGCCCACGAAGACAGCTTTGGTGGCCAGCGAGATGCCGATGTTCTGCCGGATGATCGACATCGTCCTGCGCGAGTGACCGATCAGCCAAGGCACTTTACTGATATCGTCGGTCATCAATGCAATATCTGCCGTTTCAATGGCCGCATCTGAACCAACAGCCCCCATGGCAATGCCGTAATGTGCGCGCGCCATGGCAGGCGCATCATTAACCCCATCACCGATCATCGCGACCATGTCGTACTGTGATACCAACTCTTCGATGGCCGTTACCTTGTCTTGGGGTAAAAGCTCGGCACGCACCTCGTCGATGCCCACTTCGGCGGCCACAGCCAGGGCAGTCCTTTCGTTGTCACCGGTTAGCATGATTATCTTTTTCACGCCCTGCGCGTGCAACTGTGCGATAACACCTTTGGCGTCGGGGCGAATACGGTCACGCAGTTCAAGAAGACCGGTCACGCCAGTTTCATCACCAACTGCGACCAGTGTGTTGCCCGCCTCTTCTATTCGATCCCGAAGATCTAAGGGGAGAGTGCTGCCAAACCCCTTTTCCTCCGCGAACCGATCAGACCCCAGCCAGACAATTCGTCCACCAACGCGGCCTTCAAGCCCGCGCCCCGGCACGGTCCGGGTATCCTCGGCAGCTTTGACGGCGACCCCGTCACGTTCAGCCTTACCGATAATGGCGCGCGCAAGAGGATGTGAGGACCGCGCCTCTAAAGCACCCGCAAGGGTCAAAAGGTCAACTTCGGACGTGTCACCCAGTGGATAGACAGCCGCCACTTCCGGCTCTCCCATGGTGATTGTGCCCGTTTTGTCCATGGCAAGAGCCGTGGTGCGACCGGGGGCTTCGACATAGGCACCACCTTTGATCAGCACACCGGCCCTGGCAGATGCCGCAAGGGCAGCAACGATAGATACCGGGGTCGAAATAACCAGCGCGCAGGGGCAAGCGATGACAAGCAGGACCAGCGCGTTATAGAACCAGTAATTCCACGCACCACCCAAAAAGAGAGGCGGTAAGACAGCAATCGCAACCGCGAGTGCCATAACGATGGGCGTATAAATCCGGGCGAATTTTGCGACCCATTGCTCGACCTCGGCGCGTTTGGAATGTGCGTCGCCAACCATGCGGATGATTTTCGACAGAACCGTATCGCTGGCAGCTTTTGTTGCGCGGACCGTAAGCGTGCCCTCACCGTTGATGGTCCCCGCGTAAACATCGTCCCCCGTTTCCTTTGGGACAAGCGCACTTTCGCCCGTGATGGGGGCCTGATCGACGGCACCAGTTCCATCTGTCACCTCACCGTCAAGCGGGATCCGGTCGCCGCCTCGGACAATGAACTGTGTCCCAACCGCAACCTCGGCCGCTGGTACATCGGCTTCTGATCCATCATCATTTAGAACACGCGCCGTCGGCGGTGCCAAATCAAGAAGCGCGGAAACAGCGTTCCGGGCGCGCCCCACGCTCCAGCTCTCCAGATAGAGCGATAGCGAGAAAAAGAACGCAACGGTCGCCGCCTCGAAGTATTCGCCAAGCCCAATTGCACCCACCACAGCAACCACCATGAGAAGGTTCATATCGGGAGACAGGCGGCGTGCAGACGACCACGCCTTTGGTGCGACCAGCCATACCCCAAAAAGGATTGCGAAACCAAATAATGCGACCTCTGGGATTGGCATCGCGGCCTCGCCATGCCCTGAGAACAGGCCAAGTGCGCCACTCAGTCCGGTCTCCACGATATGGTATCCAAAACCCGCGGCCCAAAACCCACCACTCAGAAAAGTAAACCACTTCTGCTTGGCAAGATGCGCCGCCTGATCGGCGCTGGCGTTGTCAGCGTTCCATGGACGGGCCGTCATGCCTGTGCTGGCAACCAATTCTGTGATTTGACTATCTGAAATCTGTTTAGCGCTGTCCAAGACCGTCATGCGCCCATTGATCACATCAAACGCAAGATGTTCAGCCCCACCGAGTTTCGGGCCAACGACTTTGGAGAGGATTGAAACCTCTTCAGCGCAGTCTAAGCCGCTGACCTGAAAGCTACGTCCGTGTTCGGGAGGAGGGGCGGACGGAATGCCGGTCACCTGTTCTGCGCCACAGCACGCAGATCCATCAGACAGGTGATCTGAGTGGTCGTGGGCGTGATCGCCATCTTCGTGCGCAGTTTTGGAATTCACCATTCGATCTCTCCGGAATCATTCTATACACTACGTGTAATGTCTACAGTGGCTTTAGGTTCAAGAGGTTTTTCGCTGGAAGATCTGCGCCTGACGAAATAGTGAAGAAGCAGACACGGTTGATAAACGAAAATTTGCGCAACTGAAAATGAACAAGGTGGACGCTGAATGATAAAAACACTGACACTTGCCATCGTCGGCGTCGTTACGTTATCCGCTTGCGCGGGTGCGCCAGTTGAAGACACCGGTGCCAATACCGACGTAGTCATCCCACCCGAATTGGTGAACTTGGCCGCGCCAAACCAAGATATCTCAACTGCACGGATGTTACCGGAAGACCGGTGCTATTGGTATGAACATCGCGGACGGGTCGAAACCACGCTTCTGCCCGTTATGACACGAAATGGTCGTCGCATCTGTCTCCCCGCACAAACCTAGGCTGTTTGTCTGTTACACTTGGATTTACCAGAGCGCTCCGACACTGGGGGTGGCAACGCTGTCTTCTGCAGAATAAAGATGCGCCGTCGATCCTATTTTAACGAGCGAATATAGATCATTTATATGGGGCATGACCATACGCACACAACCGGAACTGGCGCGGCTTCCGATACTTCTGGGCAGTGGTGTCCCGTGTATCCGCAGATATGTATCCCGATCACCGACGTAGAGGTAGAGCGCCCGTGAACCCAACGCGTTTTGAGGCCCGGGCTCCACCCCGCCCTCGAATTGTGCATAGGTTTCAGGCTCACGTTCAATCATGTTTTGGGTCGGGGTCCAGTGCGGCCACTCGACCTTTCGCTTAATTGTGTAGATGCCCGGCTCATACAGATCGCCCCGTCCGATCGCCACGCCGTAACGCATCGCCGTTCCGCCCTCTTCTATGTGATAGAGATAACGCGCAACCGCATCGACATGGATATCACCAGGTATCAAACCGTCATTCCGCGCTACGCGTTGGGGTAAAAACCGAGGTTCCAACCCCCAGGGGTTAGATGTTGCGGGATCATATCCCGCCGGGGTCACCTGCATATCCCATAAAGCCTTCTCCGCAGCAGTGGGCCAGCTCTTTGCAAACGCAGGGCTGGCAAATGGAGCAGAAAACATGGCTACGCTCGTTGCGATGAAATGACGTCTTGTTAACATAAATCGTACTCCGGCTATTACTTTGCACATGCTAGTTTTTTGTCAGCATGAAATGAATCCACTCCTTACAACCTCAAGCAACTTTAGGTTCAATACCCTACCTTGGTTCGTTCGTCACATTTCCTTGAGCTTAACGGGCTTTCCAGTAGTCAAAGTTGGGTTATTTTCAAACAAAGTTGACACCTCTATCAACAAATACAAGGAGATGCAGCATCGCTGGCCGCCTACCCAAACACAGCACCGACGCATTTGCGGATCGCTAGGAAAGACAGTCTGGACTTCGATCCGCGTGGTTCCGAATATTTGTCGCCTTCGGCAGTTTCATCGCATTGCCCAGTCTGCATCACGGCCGCAGCCTCGAAAGAGCGTCGTCGATAGCTTGAGTTCTAGGGTCCTCTGCCCCGGCATTCGCAGTAAGCGCCTCCGCCCGTTCATACGCAGCAATTGCAGCCCCTGTTTGCCCAAGAACTGAATAGGCATTCCCCAATCGCATCCAACCATCAAGATCGCCCGGTTCCTCTTCCAGACGGTTCGCCAGACGCGCCACCATCGAAAGAATGAACGCTTGCCTGTCATCATCAGACATCTCTTGTGCGTTCGCGACATCTTCAGTGGTGGGGCCGGGAGCATTCACCATTGGCGCGAAGTCAGCCAGTGAAAGCTGTGGCTTCCCAATCTCGGCGCCAATGCGGTTAGCTTCTACCAAGAGGCTTTCCATCCAAGGATAGAACCCATCTGCTGTATTCAGGCGTGCGATAAGCAATTCATACCCACGCGAGGACTCGCCCTTTTGCGACAGTGCCAAAGCCTTGTAGTAGACGCTCGCGGGATTGTCTGGGTTTATTGACATTGCGCGATCAATTGCTGCTTCGGCAGCTGGTGTGACCACACCTTGCTCTGCATAGATGAGTGCTTCTGCCAACATGGAAAACACGCCTGAATCTGCTTCTGGCCGCTCGGATACGACCTTAAAAGCTGCAGCGGCATCCTCAAACCGGCCCATCCTTGAATAGGTCTGACCCAAAAGCATCCAGCCTTCACTTGGTCCACCATCCGGATCACTGATAAGCCGGTCATAGAGTTGGGAGGATAAATCAGCGATCTGGGCCGCCTCTTGCCGTTCTGACGCGCGGTCGGCAAAGGCCAGACCCTCAATCTCGGGTGATCCCATCGTCATGTAATAGCCAACCGCAAAGAGTGGCACAAAGACAGCACCCAAGATCACACCAACACGACCGCCGGTATTGGTTGTAGTGCTGCGTGAGCTTGACTTGCGTGCCTGCATCAAGATGCGCCGCTTGATCTCCTGCTCGGCGGCTTTCGCTTCGACTTCAGAGATAATGTTACGTTCCAGATCGCGTTTCACCTCCTTCAACTGATCCAAAAGCACTGCTGGCGTCGTGTCTTCAGGAACGGCGGAGGGTTGCAATTTGGTGCGAAGCGGCAGCACCATGAGCGACAGAGCCATTAGGGAAAGAAGTACGAAAAACAGCCAGATCATGTTTCTTTGCTCACTTTATTCTGCTCAATAAAGCGCGCCACTTCGTCTTCTTCGGCAGCAGAAAGGCCGGCTGCAGTCTTTCGTCGTCGGCTCGCCGATAACACGCTCCATCCAATCAGGAGAGCGGACAAGGCAAGGACAAAAGGTGCAAGCCACAGTGCTGCTGTCGAAAGATTGAACGGAGGGCGCATCAAAACGTAGTCACCATAGCGTGAATGGACATAGTTGATCACTTCCTCGTCGCTGTCTCCGGCGACCAGACGCTCTCTGACCAGAATGCGCAGATCACGCGCAACGCCAGCATTTGAGCTGTCGATGTCCTGATTTTGGCAGACAACACAGCGCAGTTCCTTTGATATTTCTCGTGCGCGCTGCTCCAGCACGGAATCTTGCAATATCTCATCAGGCTCGACCGCAAAAACGGCCATGGGCAGAATGAGGAATATTAGTAATATCAGATGTCTCATCCGCCTGCCTCGATTTCCATCGCGCCGGCCTGATCCAGCGCTTCTCTGAACTTTTTGACTGCGTCATCTCCCACGACCGGGCCAACATAACGGTATAGAACAGTGCCGTCTGACCCGACGATGAATGTTTCAGGCACACCGGAAATGCCCCACTCGATCCCAGCCCTGCCCGTGCTGTCCGCGCCGATCATTTCGTATGGGTTCCCAAGTTCGGTCAGCCAGCGAACAGCGTCCTCGGGCTTGTCTTTGTAGTTGATCCCGAAAAGCCGCTGACCTTCACGTTCGACGAGCTGGGTCAGCACAGCATGTTCGGCACGGCATGGCACACACCAAGAGGCAAAGACATTCACGATCACGGGGCCCTGATTGCCAACAAGATCGGTCCGCGCAAAGCTTGGTGTCGCTAATCCCTCGACGTCCATGAGCGTGAACTCTGGCGCCTGTTGGGAAATCAAGACCGAGGGGATATCATTCGGATCCCGGTCTGGATTGAGACCCCACAAGAAGAAACCGCCAAAGACAACCGCGATCAGCAGCGGAATAAGAGCAAGAGCACGTGTCATCTTTATTCCGCCGGAATCTTTGCCGAATTTGATATCTTTTTGACTGAACCACGACGCGGCGCACCAACGCGCAACCGCCGGTCCGAGAGAGATAGCCCACCGCCCAAAACAAGCATGGCTGATCCAATCCAGATGAAATTGACCAAAGGCTCGTAAAGAATGCGCAGTGTCAACGCGCCCCCTGCCCCGGCTTCTTCTGATGCTGGTCTGGCGATAGAAGCGTAAAGGTCACCAGCCATCGTCGAGCGAATAGCGCTTTCAGTCGTGTTGCTCTCCGCCACTGGGTAGTAGCGGCTTTCAGGAAAAAGCTCTGTTACAAAAACCCCGTCTTGTCTAACGGTTAGTTTGCCGCGATCGGCGACATAGTTTGGTCCACGAACCCGTTCAAGGCCCTCGAATGTGACATCAAATCCTGCAATTTCGATCTGGCTGCCCGGCTGAACAAAGACAATCTCCTCAGTCTTCCAAACGCTTGAGCCGATGAAGCCAAACATAGCGACGGCTAGTCCGGTATGTGCGAGTGTCATTCCATAGACTGATCTAGGAAGGTTGGCGGCACGCCTGCGCGACTCTGTGAACGGCACCTCAAACAGTTTAATCCGCACTGTCCACTCTTTGAGGGTCGCCATGAAAAGCCAAATGGCGAGAAGGATGGATAAATAGCCAAGCACCGGACCGCCGCGCACGATGTACCAGACCGCGAGTGTCGCCAGAACTGTCAGAACCGCGACAATCCGCAGCCTTTGAAGTACACCCGGTAGGTCTGCACGTTTCCAAGACAGGAACGGCCCGATGCCCATGACGAAAACCAACGGCAGCATAATCGGTATGAAGGCTGCATTGAAAAATGGCGGCCCGACAGACAGCTTTTGGCCGTCCGTCAACGCTTCATAAAACAGCGGATAAAGTGTTCCAAACAGGACGATGCCTGTCGCTGTCGCAAGGATCAGGTTGTTGATGAGCAAACCTGCCTCTCGGCTGATCGGTTTGAAGATGCCACCTGGTTCCATGACGGGTGCACGCCACGCAAAGAGTGCTAAAGAGCCACCGATCGACACCGCCAGAAGACCCAGAATGTATAAGCCACGTTCAGGATCGACTGCAAAAGCATGAACAGAAGTCAGCAGACCTGACCGAACAATAAATGTACCAAGTAGCGAGAGCGAAAATGTCAGGATCGCAAGGAGGATTGTCCAGCTTTTGAAGGCATCCCGCTTCTCTGTAACGATTGCAGAATGAAGAAGGGCTGTGCCCATGAGCCAAGGCATGAAGCTGACGTTCTCGACCGGGTCCCAGAACCACCAGCCGCCCCAGCCCAGTTCGTAATATGCCCACCAAGACCCCAATGCGATGCCAGCGGTCAGGCTTAGCCAAGCGGCGAGTGTCCAGGGGCGGACCCATCTGGCCCAGGCCGCATCTACACGCCCTTCGATCAAGGCCGCGACGGCAAAGGAAAATACAATCGAAAACCCAACATACCCAATGTAAAGAAGTGGCGGGTGCATTGCCAAACCGACGTCCTGAAGCAATGGGTTCAGATCTTGACCATCTATCGGGGGCGGAAAGACGCGGTCAAAAGGGTTTGATGTGAACAGCATAAACGTGATGAAACCAACGCTGATCCACGCTTGCACCGAGAGGGTCCGCGCTTTCAAGCTATCAGGAATGTTGGCGCCAAATACCGAAACGGCGGCACCAAAAACTGTCAGGATCAACACCCAAAGCAAAAGCGACCCTTCGTGACTGCCCCAGGTGCCTGCGATCTTGAACAGCATGGGTTTGAGCGAATGCGAGTTTTCAACGACATTTTTGACGGTGAAGTCGCTCGTGACGAAGGCCTGAAGCAGGGCGAAGAACGCGATAGATGTGAAAAAAACCTGGCCCAGTGATGACCACTTTGCAGATTGCATCCATAGAATATTACCGCGCGCAGCACCCAGTATTGGCAGCACACTCTGAACAATCGCCATGGCAAGTGCAAGCGCCAGCGCGAAGTGACCGATCTCTGGTGTCATGTGAAGCTTACCCTTGGCTAGGTGTTTGCGCGAATGCGAGATGCCTAGAATTTATCAAGTGATGCCGCAGGCTGTTAGGGGTGCGTTTGTCACCTTTTGTAACCAAAATCCGCGACATAACATTACAAAACACCGATGCGTCAGACCTTTACCCGGATGAAGACGATCCCGATATTTGTTGTACAAATGGAAAGGAAAGAAGATGTCGATTAAACGTGTTTTGGTACTCGCTGCGTTGGTTTCAGCCGGAATGTCGCAGATAGTTTATGCTGATGAAGATCCTGGAGACACCTTAGATGCAGATACGGATATGATGTCAGAAATGGATAACGGTAGCGGTATGGGCATGGGTGGCGACGTGTCACAAATGGGAATGATGAACGGCAATATGATGCCCATGATGATGCAGATGCATGAGAACATGATGGGCAGTAGCGGCCAGATGGGTATGATGAATGGTGCCAACCGGATGGCTATGATGGACCGCGATATCATGGGCATGATGATGCCTGACGGTGATCCTAAAAATATGGCACCGCATATGGCGGTCAAGATGCAGGAGTTTGATGCAGACTCTGATGGCGCCTTGACGCTCGAGGAATTTGAAGCACTGCACACCAACGCGGTACGTGACCGGATGGTGGATCGCTTCCAGCATCTTGATGCGGATGCAGATGGTGCAGTCACGCAAGAAGAGATGCAAGCGGCGGGGACGCGGATTGGTGCCATGGGTAACATGTCCGATGACGGTGCCGCAGACCATCATGGTGATGACAATTAAATCAGGAGGCCCGTAATGGCACACTTTCTCACCCGCCGTAAGGTAGTGACGACGTTGGTTGCAACCGCAGTTGCGCCATCGCTCGGGTTAGCGCAGTCATCTGAGATTTGGTCGGTAGGCCAAGCATATGAGGCGCTTAAGGCTGACCAGATCCGTTTGATTGACGTGCGTTCACGCGCGGAGTGGGACGAGACTGGCGTGGCAGAAGGCGCATGGACGATTAGTTTGCACGAAGACCGGTTTCCTGACCGCCTCTTTGCCGCGCGAGAACTGGCAGATGGGCGACCCGTTGCCCTGACTTGCGCGACTGGCGGGCGATCAGGCAGCGTGATGCGCAGTCTGAGACAGGCTGGATATACGGGGTTCATTGATGTTTCCGAAGGCATGCTGGGGTCATCATTGGGACCAGGTTGGATCGCGGCTGGTCTTCCCATTGTTGATGTTGAAACGGCACTGGCAGCGTTGCCAGCCGGCCTTGTGTGAGCAGGTGATGCTGAACCGAAGACAAGCTTTGCTTTGTGGCGCCAGTTTCGGTGCTGTGGCTGCACTTCCTGTACAACTTGCCGCTCAGACGCGTGAGCACCTCACTTATCCACCGCTTTTGGATGCGACCAGATCACAGCGGTTTCGATTGCGGGCGCAAGCTGGAAAAACACGTTTCAACGGTGGCGCGACCACTGACACGCTCGGTTACAATCAAGACTATCTGGGGCCAACACTGCGGTTGATGACTGGCGCAGACACGCAAGCCGAGGTCGAAAATCAGCTGCGCGCACCGGTGTCAGCTCACTGGCATGGATTGCTTGTTCCGGGCGACGTTGACGGCGGGCCACATCAAGCGATCGCGCCCGGACAGAGTTGGCGTCCTGTTTTATCCTTGGATCAGCCTCCAGCTACGGCATGGTATCATAGTCACGTCCATGGGACGACGGCGGAACAGGTGATGTTCGGACTTGCCGGTGTGTTACATGTCACCGACGGACAGGACGACAGACGCGGACTGCCATCTGCTTACGGGATCGACGATCTGACCCTTGTTTTGCAAGACCGCCAGTTCAACCGGCGCGGGCGTATGACATATAACAGCGGCATGCATGACGCCATGAATGGCTTTCTGGGCGATACGATGCTGGTGAATGGACAAGTAGGTGCCACTGCCGTCGTGCCAAAGGGGATTGTGCGGTGTCGTCTTGTCAATGGCTCCAACGCGCGGATTTATAGGCTTTCACTTTCGGACAACCGGCCCATGCATCTGATCGCCACTGATGGCGGCTATCTCGACCGCCCCGTCGCACTCAATGCCTTTGTCCTTGCTCCTGGTGAGCGCGCAGAGGTCCTTGTCGATTTCACAAGTGGTACCAATTGCTCACTTGTTTCCGAAAACATTGCAAATTCTGCAATGGGTGGGATGATGGGTGGGCGTTCTGGCGGCCAGTTTGTGGTTCTGCCATTCGCCATCGATACCACGCTTCCTACACGGATCGACGGCCTGCCCGATAGCCTTGATGGTGCTTTGCCAAACCTGGATATTACTGGCGCATCAGTCAGGGGGTTTTCGCTCGATATGTCCATGGGAATGGGCATGATGATGACACGATCCAACGAGCAGTTTTCAATCAACAATGCTGCTTTTGATGAATCAGCGCTCAACTTCGCCGTGGCACATAACAGTCTCGAACGCTGGATCGTTCAAGGGGACCTGATGATGCATCCATTCCACATTCACGGCGTTCGTTTTCAAGTGCTTTCGGAAAACGGACAGCGGCCAAGGCCGGAGAACCGTGGGTGGAAAGATACCGTATTGGTCAATGGTCAAGTGGAGTTAGCCGTAAGGTTTGAAAAACTGGCCTCACGATCCGCGCCGTATATGTACCACTGTCACATTCTGGAACACGAAGATGGCGGGATGATGGGCCAATTTAGCGTCAGTTAGGCATTTCGTCCTTGACCCTCCCCTGACTGGAACCCGCAAAGGTGATTCCAGAATTTAATGAGAATGCACAATGGAATCAGAATTTCACGTCCGCCGCCCGGCCCTTCTTGGTGGTTTGCTTTTTATCGTCTCGGCACCGGTGCACTTTGTCGTCACGCAAGATGTTTCGATTGCGATTGCGGCAGTCACGTTGGGCATGATTGGAGGTGCCTACATCGGTTTTGGAGCACAGGCAAGCGACAGCAAAACACTAGCGTTGGAGCTTCTGGTGGCTGTCCTTTTTGGCATGGCTGCACTGGCAGGTCTATTGTGGCATTGGATCGCGATCCCGCTCGGCTTGGCCCTGCATGCGATTTGGGATTTACTGCATCATAAACCAATTGTCGGGGCCCGCGTCCCGCGTTGGTACATTCCGTTCTGTGTGATTTACGACCTCTCAGCAGCCTTTTTTCTGGTGATGCTCTATGCCTTCTAAGAATGAGAATTTTCGCCGGATGGGTTTCTGGCTCTTCGTTGTTGCGGTTGCTGCCGCTATTGGCGCATGGGTCCTAGGGTATATGCCCCAGATTGACCGTGAGACCATTGAAGGCTGGATCGCTCTCGCTGGGCCGTGGGGCCCTGTTCTAATCATTGTTTTGATGATGGCCGCAGTTGTGGCAAGCCCGATCCCCAGCGCGCCAATTGCATTGGTCAGTGGTGCTGCATACGGCCATGTGGCCGGTGCCATCTATGTAGCCATTGGGTCAGAGCTGGGAGCTTTAGTTGCCTTCCTGATCGCACGCTACTTCGCACGCGATCAAGTTGAGCGCTGGCTTGGTGACAAAGCAACTTATGGCCTGCTTGGCTCGCAAAACTGGTTGATGCTGACGGTCTTTGGTTCCCGCCTATTGCCGTTCATTTCGTTCGACGCGATGAGCTATGCGGCTGGGCTCAGTCGGTTGCATTTGTGGCGCTTTCTGGTCGCAACACTGGCAGGCATTTTGCCTGCCAGCTTCCTTCTCGCGCACTTTGGCGCAGAGGCGATGTCGGGCGATTTCGGCACGTCCGAATGGATTGTTCTGGGCTTGGGACTTATGACTGCTGCTCCGTTCATATTGGGTGCTCTTTGGCACCGCAACAGTCGGGCAAAAACGCAGTGAAGCGCACAGTGTTTCGCCTGCTCCAGTCTGAGGACTGTCTTCGCCGATAGCATTGACCTTCCTGTGGGGGAACGATGTAGCATCGAATCATGGAAAGTGATTTAGACGCCAGCCCCGCACGACGTGATTTTCTTTATTATGCGACTGCCGGTGCAGGCACCGTTGCCGCTGGCGCGGCCATATGGCCCTTAGTCAATCAGATGAACCCATCGGCGGATGTCCTCGCTTTGTCGAGTATTAGGGTTGATGTGTCCAGTGTTGAACCCGGTACCCAACTTACGATCATGCTGTCTGGAAAGCCCGTATTCATTCGCCATCGGACCGAGGAGGAAGTCAATCAGGCGCGTGCGGAGGACCTCAGCGACTTGCCGGATACAAGCGCTAGAAACCCCAACCTGATTGGCGAGGATACTGCTTCGGATGCCAATAGGGTTGTGCCCGGACATGACGCTTTTTTGGTCATGATCGGTGTATGTACGCACCTTGGCTGCGTGCCGCTTGGCAACAGGGCCGGAGACTTTGGCGGCTGGTTCTGCCCCTGCCACGGATCTCACTACGATACTGCCGGTCGCATACGAAAAGGGCCAGCACCAGAAAACCTGCATATTCCAGTTATGTCAGTTTCAGACGATCTGGTTTTGACTTTGGGTTGACCCGTCTCTGTCTGGAAATCGCGAGTAGCGGTGTCGCCGTTACGAAATGATACAATTGGAGAAGACCACCCGCCTTGACCTTCCTGTTGCTGGAATGAGTAACTTCGTGAGTGTCAAGCACGTGAAGGACTATGATAATGGCTAATGATCACCAACACGAACAGGGACACGATCACGGGCATCTCCAAGCCCAAGTGCCCAAAAGCGCCAAGACAGATACCGATCCGGTCTGTGGCATGACTGTCGAAGTGAATGAAAGCACCCGACACGCTGATTATGACAGAGAGCGCTTCCATTTTTGTTCTGAAAACTGCGAAACCAAGTTTGCTGCAGATCCCTATTTCTATGCATCTGGAAATGCTCGTAATACACAGATGGTCGATGAGACAGGCACGCAATGGACGTGTCCCATGCACCCGGAGATCCTGAAGGATGCTCCAGGCGCCTGCCCCATTTGTGGGATGGCACTTGAGCCAATGGTGCCTTCAGATGAACCCTCCGAGGAATTGACTGACTTTACCAGACGCATGTGGATCAGTGCAGTCGCTGCCGTACCGTTGGTCATATTGACGATGGGTGAGCTTGTCGGCTTGCAGGTACGTGATTGGATTGGCCATCAAACAGCCATCTACATCGAATTTCTACTGGCCACGCCAATCATACTCTGGGCCGCACTTCCCTTTTTCAGAAGGGGTATAGACTCGATCAAGAACGTGTCGCCAAACATGTGGACGTTAATCGCGCTCGGCGTTGGTGCGGCGTATCTCTATTCGCTGGCGGCGACTTTCCTTCCCGGAATATTCCCCGATGAATATCGCACGGGCGAGAGCGTAGGCACCTACTACGAAGCAGCGGTCGTCATCGTTACATTGATCTTTGTTGGCCAAGTGCTTGAACTTCGTGCGCGGGAACGGACCGGAGACGCAATTCGAGCCTTGCTTGATCTAGCTCCCAAGACGGCGCGTCGCATCCTGCCCGATGGCACGGAATATGACGCACCATTAGAACATATCATTGAGGGGGATATGTTGCGGGTCCGTCCAGGCGATAGCATTCCCGTGGATGCCGAAGTAATTGAAGGACGCTCTTCAATCGATGAAAGCATGATCACGGGTGAACCTTTGCCCGTTGAAAAAGGTGAAGGTGATCGCGTCACGGGCGGGACATTGAATAAGAACGGCACCTTGGCAATTCGCGCGACGCAAGTTGGGGCGGACACGGTTCTTTCGCAGATTGTGGATATGGTTGCGGGGGCGAAACGGTCGCGCGCACCTATTCAGGGATTGGCCGACCGCGTCTCATCGGTTTTTGTCCCAACCGTTGTACTGATCGCTATTGTTTCGTTCTTCGTTTGGCTCACGTTCGGGCCTGATCCGGCGTTGGCCTTTGCGGTGACGGCCGCCGTTTCAGTCCTAATCATCGCCTGCCCTTGCGCATTAGGTTTGGCCACGCCGATCTCAATCACCACAGCGGCTGGCCGGGGGGCGCAAGCCGGTGTTCTCATCAAAGATGCCGAGGCGCTCGAACGGATAGCACGGGTTGATACCGTTATCGTCGACAAGACTGGCACGCTGACCCGAGGACGTCCAAAGCTAACGGATGTTGTGGTGACTGGTGATCAGTCAGAAAGCGATGTGCTCGCCCTCGCCGCGGCACTGGAGCGCGGATCAGAACACCCCTTAGCTGAAGCTATTGTTGAAGGGGCACGCGAGCGCGGCTTATCGTTAGGAAACGCAACAGAATTTGAAGCCGTCACCGGTAAAGGGGTGCAAGGTCGGGTGCGAGACCATGACGTTGCGTTGGGGAACCCAGCCATGATGCACGAAATCGGTGTAGATCATACACTTGCGGAGAATACCGCAGATGATCTTCGAGCGGCGGGGAAGACGGCAATGTTTGTCGCGGTTGATGGAAAATTCGCAGGAATCGTGGCCGTGGCCGATCCGATCAAGGAAACCGCAGCAGGCGCGATCGAAGATCTTCATCGTCTTGGGCTTCGGGTCATTATGGCCACGGGGGACAACCAGAAAACAGCTGATGCGGTCGCGAAAAAGCTGGGGATTGATGAAGTTTACGCTGGCGTTCTGCCAGAGGATAAGAAGGATCTGGTCGATAAGCTCCGAAAGAGCGGTGCACAAGTCGCGATGGCGGGCGACGGCGTCAACGATGCCCCTGCCCTTGCGGCCGCTGATGTTGGGATTGCCATGGGTACAGGTGCCGATGTCGCGGTGGAAAGCGCTGGTATCACGCTGCTTGGTGGCGATTTGGTTGGTCTTGTGCGTGCGCGGAAACTGGCGAGAGCAACAGTACGCAACATCAAGCAGAACCTGTTTTTTGCATTTGCCTACAACACCGCTGGTGTCCCGGTTGCCGCAGGTATTCTTTACCCGTTTTTTGGATTGCTGCTGTCTCCAATGATTGCGGCGGCAGCAATGAGCCTGTCATCAGTGTCTGTGATTGCGAACGCTTTGCGTTTGCGACGTGTCAAGCTTTAGGAGCCGAATGCGTGGTAAGGTTCCATGGTCCGCAGTACTAAAGATCAAATCCAGCAGTTCAGAGGTGTCTCAAGGCGCGCGCTCATTGTTGGGATGGGTCAGATCGGCGTGCTGGGCATTATCGGATGGCGCATGCGTTCACTCCAGATCGAGAACGCAGATCAGTACCGGCTTCTGGCCGAAGAAAACCGTATCAACGTTCAACTCATTCCTCCATCGCGTGGCCTGATCTTTGATCGCAACGGCATCCTGCTTGCCGAGAACGAACAGAACTATCGTTTGGTCATCACACGCGAAGAGGCTGGTGACCCGGTTGAAGCAATTGCAAGGCTGGCGAACGCGATCGAACTCGATCCCGACGACATCGCGCGCGCCCTTTCTGAGATGGAACAGAAGGCACCATTCATCCCTGTCACACTGAAGGAACGTTTGTCTTGGGACGAAGTCGCTTTCATTAACATCAATGCACCGGCACTGCCCGGCGTACGTTCAGAGGTGGGACTTTCCCGTCTATATCCTCTTGGGGCCGATCTGGCCCATGTCGTCGGCTATGTGGGCCCGGTAAGTGACTACGATCTTGGCCGAACAAATGACCCCGATCCACTTTTGCGGATACCAAGGTATCAGATTGGCAAAACAGGCGTAGAAAACAAGCTCGACCGATCCTTAAGAGGTGTTGCTGGAACACGCCAAGTCGAGGTAAATGCGAATGGGCGAGTCATACGTGAACTCGGCCAAATTGACAGCACGGCTGGTCCAGATGTGCAGCTTACGATCGACACATCCTTGCAAAGTTTCGCACAGGCGCGCCTTGCGGGCGAAAGCGCGAGCGCCGTGGTCATGGACATCGAGACCGGAGAACTGCGATGCATTGCATCTGCTCCAACCTTTGACCCAAATCAGTTTGTCCGGGGGATTTCGGTAGAGAATTGGACCGCCCTGAACGAGGATCCATACCGCCCTTTGGCAGCCAAAGCCTTTCAAGGGACCTATCCGCCAGGATCAACTTACAAGATGATCGTTGCCCTTGCAGCTCTTGAGGCGGGTGTCGTGGCACCAGAAGAGACTATCTATTGCCCCGGATTTGTGGATGTAGGTGAAACACGTTTCCATTGTTGGAAGCGTGGCGGGCATGGGAACATGAACCTACACGAAAGCCTGAAGCAGTCGTGTGACAGTTATTACTATGAGATCAGCCAACGCGTCGGGATTGACGCGATATCGCAGATGGCGGCCCGGTTTGGTATCGGCGTGCGTCCTGACTTGCCGCTGTCAGCGGTAGCCGAAGGCCTCAATCCGACGCGCACGTGGAAACGAAGCGTGCGCGATGAAACGTGGAGGGTGGGTGACACTGTCAACGCATCAATCGGTCAGGGATATGTTTTGGCCTCTCCGCTACAACTCGCGATCATGACGGCGCGCCTTGCGTCGGGGAAGGACATCACACCGCGATTGGTGAAATCGTTACTTTGGACTGAGCCGCCGCCCGAAGCAGAAAGACTTCCGATCAATGAAAATGCCCTAAGACGCTGCCGCGCCGCAATGGCGGATGTTGTTAATCACAACCGAGGTACCGCCTACGGTTCACGCGTGCTTTCGACAGGATACGATCTAGCAGGCAAGACTGGGACGAGCCAAGTGCGCCGGATCACGGCAGAGGAGCGCGCGCTTGGCATTATTCGGAACGAAGACTTGGCTTGGGAACGAAGGGATCATGCGTTGTTCGTTGGGTTCGCGCCTATCGAGAACCCCAAGTACAGCATCGCCGTGGTAATTGAACATGGCGGAAGCGGATCAGGTGCGGCTGCACCAATCGCGCGGGATATCATGCTGCAAGCGCTTTATGATGGTCGACCGCCGCTTGAAGCCTATCCCGAGAGACAGAGGCCATACATTTTAGAACAGCAAGAGCGGGTGCGCGGGCGGGTCATGATGGAAGGTGAAATAAGCGACCGTACATGACGGTTCACTCCTCTACAGATGAGTATCATTGAAGAAATGGTCGGCGCCGCGCTAGGGTTGGTTCGCTAGCCCTGCCTTCCTTTGTCCAAGAACAGGCCACAGGATCAATACAACACCAATCAAGATCATTGGAATGGAGAGGCTCTGCCCCATCGTGATGCCCCAGTTTCCCCAGAGCAGTGCATAGCCGATCGGATTGTCTGGCGTGACAAACTGCATGTCGGGTTGTCGGAAAAACTCGACGAAAACGCGAGAACTTCCATAACCTAGCAGAAACACTCCGGTAAGCCGACCGGGGGTACGCAACCAACCGCGCAGCCAAGCCAGAAATAGGAGCAATGCTCCGAGGATCAAACCTTCAAGAATTGCTTCGTAAAGTTGAGACGGGTGCCGTGCGCAAACACCAACAACCCCGGGACAGGCCTGCGCCACCTCGCCGGGGAATGCTACACCCCATGGCAGATCGGTCGGCCGCCCCCACAGCTCGTTGTTGGTGAAGTTCGCTACCCGCCCCAGGAAAAGACCGGGTGGTGTGGCGATTGCCAAAAGATCTGCTGTCGGCAGGACAGCGACACCTTGCCGATGACAGAAGATTAGCGTTGAGAGAACGACGCCGAGAAATCCCCCGTGAAATGACATGCCACCTTGCCATACCATCAGGATTTCCAGTGGGTTCTGCAGATAGTATTCTGGCTGGTAAAACAGAACAAATCCCAGCCGCCCCCCGATAATTACGCCCGCGACGATCCAGGTGAACAAATCTTCCAATTGCCGCTTCAAAAACGGTGGTCCAGCCTTTGCCCAGAAATCGGCACGGCTGATAGTCCGTGCACAAATGCGCCAACCAACAAAGAGCCCAACGATGTAAGCAAGCGCATACCAGCGCAGTGCCAGTCGAAATCCACCCAGCTCAAGCGCAAATATCTCGGTCCCAATATCAGGAAATGGAAGATAGCCGATCATCATTGGTCCTTCGTTTCTTAAAGATTGAGGCGCGGGCATGGCCGACTTGCTGGCCCGTGATGCCCCTCATTGAATGAGGGTGAAGATGCTCCAAGAGATCAGGCCCACGCCGAGTGGCCGCGTCAGGTATCTACCCACCTGAGGGAGCTTTTCCAAAGTCATCAAAAGCGTCGCACCCCCCATCCAAAGCAAGTCCATGACGCCGCCAACAAAACCAATGACCATCAAACCCCAGCAACAGGCGACGCAATAGGCGCCATGATGCAATCCCATGTAGGCTCCGCCAGAGAAACCTGTCCGCCAGTGTGCGAGAAATTGGAATGTCGGCGACCTGCAGTGATCCAAGCATCGATCCTTCAGTGCGGTAAACTGGTAGACACCGGCGGAAAGCAGGAGGGCCGCAGAGAAATACTTCGATACGGACTGTCCCATAGCCGTTAGCACGCCAACTTCGATCAGCCGATACTGCGCGAATGCGATCAACCCCGCGAAACCGACCCAAACAACAAAGAAGCCCAGGACCACGCCGACTGAACCTGATCTGCTCCCATCGGCCGATGTAATCAGGTCTTCATATGCGCGCATGGTTGGCACAAATGTTGGGCCCATCATCGCCGCCATCATGATCGCCCACATTGAGAAGAGACCCAGATACTTGCTAGGCATCATCGACATTGGCGCGATTGTCATGCTGAACATGACCCACCAAGCCCACAGCACAATTGCAAAGAACCCCAACCAAAATGTGTTTCGAAGTATTATTTGCTGCACAAGCCGTGTCCGTTTGTTAGGGGGTCAATTGCGCGGAACTGCGCCTCAGACAGATGCACGCGAACGGTAAGCCAATACTGCAGCGATAACCCAGAAGACCGCGATCATCAGGCTAAAAATCGCATTCCAACTTGCCATCGAAAGGCTAAGAAACTCCCAGACGACTTCATCGCATAGGACCATGTTCAAGGGCTCCGCAGTCGATAGCAATTGATCTGCAGTCATGCTGGACATGTCTGAACCTGACCCTGTGCAGGTACTTGGCCCTTCCCACCAGTTGCGTTCGACACCTGTGTGATAAAGCCCTAGGCCAGCGGTCGTTGCCGCTGCAAGTGCGCCAAATACATACACTCCGATGTGTCGTAGACCGAAGAGGACCAACAGACCCAAGAGAATGGCAATTGCATGCGGATACCGCTGCCAAATGCACATGGCGCAAGGCGCGTATCCAAGCGCTTGGAAGATCCAAGCGCCCGTGAGCAAGAATAGTGAGCCTGCAGATGCCAGCAGTGCAATGTGGTGCGATTTGTAAGTCATGAAAAACTGCTCAGGTGAATTTGATCAGGCGCGAAGATGGTTTAGAAATGAGCTATCGTCCATGCCTCGAACTCTTTGAACACAGAGAGTTTTGTAACGATTTGTAATCATCGATGCGCACTTTCTTGTGCCGGTGCGATCCAGCGGGACAGATAGATCCTTTGAAGCGCAAATACTGTCATGATTGAAACGATGGCGATGACCACAATGGCGGGGTCTGATCTCAGCTTCATTATTGTGAATGCCGCCAGCACAACCGCATCAAGAGCCAATGCAGTAAGGATGACTAGCCCGTTTGCCTTGATCTCGTGACGCATAAATCGCCACACGCCCCAATGTACGATCATGTCCATCACAAGATAGAAAAATGCACCTAGCGACGCAATACGGGACAAGTCAAAAAACACCGCCAAAAATGAAGCCACGACGACCGTATAGACCAGCATATGACCTTGGATCGGCCCCGACATGCCAAAATGCCGATGTGGGATCATTTTCATGTCTGTCAGCATCGTGAGCATGCGAGACACTGCAAACACGCTGGCCAAGACGCCAGAGGCGGTTGCTATTGCTGCCAAAACCACTGTGAAGTAGAATCCGGTCTGTCCCAAAACAGGTGCCGCGGCCTCGGCGAGCGAATAGTCCTTTGCAGCGATGATTTCATCAATGGTTAGGCTCGAACCGACAGCAAATGCCACGAGCAAGTATACGACAACGCATATGGCAATAGAGATCATGATCGTCCGGCCAACGTTGCGATGCGGATCCACGATCTCTCCACCGCTGTTGGTAATCGTCGTGAAACCCTTGAAGGCGAGAATGGCAAGAGCGACGGATGCGACAAAACCGATTACATCACCTTCGAATGTTGCTTCGGTTTCGGCTGCGAAGGAAAATCCACCCGCCCACAGCGCCGCAATGCCGAACAGGGCGATACCCCCTATCTTCAAAAATGCCATCACGAGAGACAGTGCACCGACCGATCTACTCCCAAATTTGTTCACAATGAAGGCAAAGACGATGACGCCTACCGCGAGCACCGGTATGAGAGGTCCGTCAGAGATTCCAAATGGCCTCAAAACATAAGTCGCAAACGTACGTGCGACCAAGCTCTCTGCGATCACCATAGATATCGCCATCAGGAGTGCCGCGGCCGCAGCAATGGCCCCGGACCCATAAGCCTTTTGCAGTATCATCGCGATACCACCTGATGAAGGCCAAGCGTTTGACATCTTGATATAGCTGTAGGCGCTGAAACTGGTCACAATTGCGCCGGCAATGAATGCCAAAGGAAAAATCGGTCCGGCGAGCTGCGCAATTTGGCCCGTAAGCGCAAAGATACCCGCGCCAATCATGACGCCTGTTCCCATCGCAACAGCACTGCTGAGGGTTATGCGATCATCACTTTGCGGCTTGTTCGAATGATCATGGTCCATCTGGCGTCACTCGCTCTGGGTCTCGGTTGCTAAGAAGCACTATCCTAGAAGCCGGGGCAACGCGGCGTAACCCAGTCGAACCGACTGTTTTGTATCGATATGTAAAGTTGATCAAATGACCTTCACAAGCCTATAGAAAACGGGCTTATTTTTCTAAAACGAGGCGCAGTGTGGACGAGAAAAAGCGCAGCACTCTGATCACGCTATCAGCGGTTGTGGCGGGTTATGCTGCGCTCAGGTACGGCCCAAACCTAATACCGCAAGAGCTTCAATTGGTGGACTTAGATCGGCCGATTGGATTTCGTAAATTCGTTGCGGGTGAGACAAGTGGCGGTTCTTTCGACCCCTTTGCAGGAATGGGCGATAGCGATTCTGTAGCCATAAATGAAGCGAAACTACGGGCAGATGCGCGGGTCGGTGAAAACGTCTGTCGGGCATTATATGGTGAACTTGACCTCACGACAGGGCAAGTTCCCGTTGCGTCTTTTTCAGACTATTATTGCCCGTTTTGCAGAATCCAAACAAAGCGCCTTGCAGATATCGTCAAGTCCAAAGGTAATGAAATATCTGTCGCATGGCATGAGCTTCCTTTACTCGGAGAAGGGTCCAGCCTTGCAGCAAAAGCAGCTTTGGCTGCCAAGCGACAAGGTGCATATGTCGCGTTTCATGAAAGGCTGATGAAAACGCCATTTGTCGCAAACCCAGAATACTTGGCCCGATTATCCCAAGATCTAGAAATCGATGAGGAACAATTGCTCGCAGACATCGATAGCACAGCGGTTTCTCAGGAATTGGAAAACAGCGCCGCATTGTCGCGTGCGTTGGCACTAGTGGGAACGCCTGCCCTCGTGATTGGGCGCACGGTTGTTCAGGGTCAAGTCAGCGATTCAATGATTATGAGGATCATAGCGTTGGAGCGTGAAGAAGGGTGGGCTGAGCAGTGCAATTATGCGTGACATGTCACCAGAAATACCGACGCAGGACCAAGCCGGAACGCTAATTACGGGGGTATTGAATTGACGCGAAACAGCGAACAACTTAGCGCCTTTCTCGATGGTGAGTTGACCGAAGCAGAGACTGAAATGCTCGAAAAAGCCTTGCTGATAGACACTCATCTGCGCGCAGAACTGCAACAGCTGTGTGAGGCGAATGCGGTAGCGCGCAGCGAATTTGCCGCCATGCTCGACGAGCCAGTTTCTGCTCGGCTTATCAGCACAATTTGGCAAACGCCTATCGCCGCTAAAGACTAGCCGCACATCATCCTGAGGCTACGCGACCAGCAACCAGGTGGCCATGCCGTCTTCTTGATGGCTCAACATATGACAATGAATCAACCATGCGCCGGGATTGTCGAGGACACAGAGTATCTCTCGGCTTTCTCCTGCTTCAACAAGCGTCGTGTCGCGCAGGACCGTCGGCGCTTGGCTTTCGTCGGTTTCCCAAAAATGATGACCATGTAGATGAATACCGTGCGGAAAAGCCGTATCATTGCGCAGTCGAATAAGGACTGTTTCACCACGCCCTGCCGATATGATCGGCTGCCGCGGCAGGCCACTTACATCGTTCAAGGCCCAACTGCCAAAGCCGCCATGTGGTTTTCCCCCTGCCCCGCCTTGCATCACAAGATCAACGCTTTGCGTGATACGGCCGGGCTGCGGCAGGCGGTTTGGTGGCAATGGTGCGAATGCCGTCTGTCTTTCGTCGCGGGAACCGGATGGGCTGATCTTGGTCAGCAACAATGGTTTGGATGCTGATTGCTCAAGAACATGAACATCTGCTTCAACATCTCCAATCACATCGACGCGTTGCCCCGGCGCTAAGACCAGTTCGCTCAGTAGCTGCGGTTCCGCCAGTGGCATGCCGTCAAGTGCGACGACCACGCCGGACAACCCTTGGAGTGCGATCTTGAACACCCGATCAACTGACGGATTGATCAACCGCAGGCGCAATCGCTCACCAACACGCGTCTGAGATGATGATGAAAAGGCCGTCATGACATCACCAAGCCGCCCCTCTGTCGTGTAGTGAGCTGGATGAAACGCACGGTCGAAATTGCCTTCTGCGTCGGTGAGAATATCTAAAAGCTGGATCGTGATGTCTTGATCGACGTCAGGTGGGTTACGCTCTTCAACAATCAAAGGTCCAAACATGCCGCGGCTGACTTGGTCGAGGGAAAGATAATGTGAGTGATACCAGAATGTCCCTGCATCCGGCACGGCGAAACGGTAGTCAAAACTGCCGCCCGGTATGACCGCGTCCTGCGTGAGGACGTTTACGCCATCCATCGTATTGGGAAGCCTGATACCGTGCCAATGGATCATGGTCCCCTCCTCAAGCGTGTTCTCAAGGCGGGCCGATAGGGTGTCGTTTTGAGGCAGCCTGATTTCTGGACCAGGGACAGAGTTGTTGAAACCCAGCATCTCGATCATGCGCCCGTTGACCGACAACCCCACTCTTGTAGGACGTAAGATAACGCTGCTTTCTGCCGCCAGTATTGGCTGGGGCAGCGCTGCCGCACTTAATCCAATAAGCAACTGCCGTCGATTGATGTTCATCATCTACCTTTTGGGTTCGATCAGCACCTAAAAAGCATAGATAGAGCCCTGCCGAAAGGCCGCATCAGTCAGACATTTTGATACATTTCTGAACTCTTCATTGAAGGACGACAGGTATATCACTGGGACTGATCACATCACCTGAGCGAGCACATCAATGCTGTCTGCCAGCCGAAATTTCTTATTCACGGTTCTGAGTATCCTCTGGGCATCCATGGTAGTGGCTGAGGTCTCGGAACCCTACACCAACCCTGCTATAACCGCGCGGTTGATTTCGGTGGAGAATGCGGTTCCTCCCAATGCGACGACGCTTTCCCTTGGATTGGACCTCAAACTTGAGGAAGGTTGGAAAGCATACTGGCGCTCACCGGGCGAGGTTGGTTTGCCACCACAAATTTCTTGGGATGGGTCGCAGAACCTTGCCAGTGCAGAAATTCTATGGCCTGCCCCCGAGAGGTTCACCGCGTTTGGCATCGAAAATTTCGGCTATCACGACCGGGTTGTCCTGCCTGTTCAGATTCATTTGCAAGAAGCCGGTGAGCCGGCGCTGTTAAACGCGAGCGTAACCTTGCTGACATGCTCCGAAATCTGTGTTCCACATGATTTCACCTTAAGCCTTTCACTGCCCGCTGGAGTCGGGATCGACCTGAATGCGGGTGATCTGATTACTGAGTACGCGCGCAAGGTTCCCTTGGACCCTGCTGCAAGCGACATCGTTGTCGAAACAGCAGTCATCACCGATGATGCGCTTTATGTGACTGCCAGTTCCGAGAACCGCTTTGTTGCGCCGGATGTTTTTCCTGAAATGGGTCCTAGCTTCACCTTTGGTAAGCCTGATATCAGAACCAATAGTTCTGGAACGGAAGTATGGGCAAAGCTGCCCCTTTACGCCCGCGATGCTGTTGTTCCACTGGTACAGGTAACGCTGACAGATGGCTCACGTTCTGTCACGGCAAACCCAGCTTGGTCGCAAGATGTACCGCAGGCACCTTTCACACTGACAGAGGGTCGGCCCGACCTGTCTCAGATCATGACAATCGCCATGTTTGCGCTGCTGGGTGGATTGATACTAAACGTCATGCCCTGCGTGCTGCCTGTTCTTTCCATCAAGCTGACGTCAGTGCTGAACCAAGCTGACAAACCTGCGCAACAAGTCCGCTACGGCTTCCTGATGTCAGCTCTTGGCGTCTTGGCCTTCATGTGGGTCCTCTCAGCTACAATTCTGGCACTGCAATCCGTTGGGGTCACCGTGGGCTGGGGTGTGCAGTTTCAAAGTCCTGTATTCCTGACGATCATGTTTTTGGTGCTCGCAGTTTTTGCGGCAAATCTGTTCGGCGTATTCGAGATCTCATTGCCATCCGGATTGCAAACGCGGCTAGCGCGATCTAGCGGGCGCGAAGGATATGGCGGGGACTTTGCCACAGGTGCTTTCGCAGCCGTATTGGCCACACCGTGCTCTGCACCCTTCCTTGGCACAGCTGTTGCCTTTGCCCTGACAGGGCAGCCAGTTGATGTGATTGTAGTGTTTACGGCGTTGGGTCTTGGGCTCGCCCTGCCTTATCTCCTTTTTGCATGGAAGCCCGGCTTGATCAGACTGATGCCAAAGCCTGGACGCTGGATGGTTGTTATCAAATGGGTTCTGGGCTTGCTTCTAGCGGCAACGGCGGCTTGGTTATTGTGGGTCCTAAGCGGCGTAGCGGGGGTGCAGGCCGCAGCATTTTTGCTTGGCTTGGCGACCCTTTTCGTGGCGATTGCAGCTATTCCAAAGATTGGTAGCTTGACCCGAGTTGTCTCACTCACCGTCATCGCGATTTTCGGTCTTGCCATGACCGGTAGCGTGACCTCGCCAGCAGAGGCGAAACAGGTTGATCAGGATTGGGTCGTCTTCGACCGTGGCGAGATCCCCCGCCTTGTGTCCCAAGGCAAGACGGTTTTCGTCGATGTTACCGCAGACTGGTGTCTGACCTGTAAGGCAAACAAGGCATTGGTCCTAGATCGCGCACCTATTTTTGACCGGCTTCAAGGTAACGATGTCATCGCTATGCAAGCTGATTGGACACGTTCCGACCCCGCCATTTCGCGATATCTGGAGTCTCATGACCGTTTTGGGATTCCGTTCAATATTGTGTATGGGCCAAATGCGCCTGATGGGATCATTCTATCAGAGGTGTTATCAACGGCCGCCGTGATGGCAGTCCTGGACGAGGCTGCTTTGCGCTGAGCACATGCTCTCTTCTAATACATGATGATGCGGTAAAGGTTGTCGGAGGTGCGACAGAAGGCGTGTTCGTTAAACCTAGCGATGCCCGATCCAGCCACGATTGTCTGTAAATGGGCGGCTTGGTGTGATTGTTGTATCCATGTACTCACTCGGCATTCCGTCAAGTGGCGGAAGCGGTACAGGAGACGCTATCAGGATAGTATTGGCGTAGCCGCGCGCACTAACGGGTCCCATGACTGCGGATACGTGCGGATAAAGCTGCGAAAGGATGGCAAAAGTGCCTCGGGCCAGCCGTCCGTCTGGCTTGTCGATTAGGTTCACATAGACTGGTCCGGCGACAATCTCGCGCAGTCGCTGATAGGTCTCCAGCGTCACCAGATGGGCGGGGACAGATCCGGATGAAAACGCATCCATAACAACCGCATCAAACTGGCGTTCTGTTTCATTGATAAACCTTCGCCCATCCGCATGAACGATCTCGAGCCGTCTGTTATTTCGGATTACAGAGCCGGCCCAAGGGAGGTTTTCCTTCGCCACTGCAGTTATAAGCGGGTCTATCTCGACCGCTACGGCTCGTGCTAGTGGGCGCATACTCAACAACTGACTTGGCAACGTATACCCGCCGCCACCCACAAAGAGTACGTTTGCATCTGTAGGCAGATCAAGCGACATGCGCGCCCATAGCATTTGCGTATAACGCAGAACCAATGCGCCCTCTTGCGATCGAGCACCGTTAGAATTTATCCGCTCAGCCGCTTGCGTAATGCGGTCTGAAAATAGGCGAACTTCACCGTTGCGCTGACCGACGTCGATGCAGGATAAGCCCGATTCATATCGACAGACCGGCCCATTCGTAAGTCCTAATGCTATGATCAATCCAGCAGGTGCGATCACTCCGAGTATAGACTGCGGACCGCCACGCACGAAAAGGACGCATAACAGAGCTATAGCACCGCATCCTGCAAAGGTCAGTGCCGAACCCAAGAGCGGTAATGCCACAAATCCTGCCAAAATCGCCCCTACGATGGCGCCCAATGAACCAGCCGCTAGTACGATGCCCAACGATGATCCCTCTCGTCCTGGCCGCGCCTCAACAGCCAGCTTCGCCAAATAGGGAGAGGGAAAGCTGACAAGCACTGACGCGGGAAAGAACGCTACGATAACCGACAGGATCATCCCACCCGTATTACGCGCTCCTAGCCCATACAGTATCGAAAGGATTGTCGGTGACAACGCCATCAGCAATGCAGTAGCTATCAGAGCTCTCCTGACGATCTGCGCCGCGACATCTCGCTCGCGTTCTGCAATCAACCCGCCGAGTGCGCTACCCAACGAAAACCCTGCTAAGACCGTCGCGATTACAGTGGTCCAAGTGACCAGCGACGTCCCAAAAAACGGGGCCAATACGCGGCCAGCCGCAATTTCATAAGTAAGTCCAACCGCGGACAGCACCAGAATAAGGCCGACCGTCTCCCAAAACCGCATGACAGCCCCCTATTTCGTGCACACGGCCTGATACATTGTCATCATACAAGCCACAATCACCCTCAAATCCAACCGCAGAACGCTATTATATCTAACAAGTTTCTGCATTTAGCGCGATTACGACGATCGGTCAGACGCCCCGCGACAGATCCTTTAAAATCGGACAATCCGGGCGGTGGTCGCCTTGACAGGCCTCTACCAGATGAGACAGTGTCTCGCGCATCGACTTCAGCTGTGCAATTTTGTTGTCGATCTCAGCCAAATGTTCTTTGGCGACGGCTTTCACTTGTGCACTCTCGCGCGTCTCGTCTTCGTATAGATCCATCAACGTGCGGCAGTCTTCGATAGAAAACCCCAAGGCGCGCGCACGTCCCAAGAATGCCAGCTTGTGAATGTCGCTTTCACGGAAACTGCGGTAACCATTGTCGCTCCTCAACGGACGGACGAGATTGATGTCTTCGTAGTAACGGATTGTCTTTGGCGGCAATCCTGAGCGTTCAGATACTTCTCCGATGTTCATAGTGAACTCCTATTCTGCAGGTTGCGTTATCAATTTGGTTGTGGCCGCTTTGAGTGGAGCTGCCTCTGGCATTTTTGGCGTAATGCGCCGTAAACGCAGGGCATTGGTCAGGACCGAGACTGATGAAAGCGCCATGGCACCTGCAGCGAAAACTGGCGAAAGGAGCAATCCAAAGGCTGGGTACAGCGCGCCTGCCGCAACCGGGATCAAGGCGACGTTATATCCAAATGCCCAGACAAGGTTCTGGTGGATATTTCGCATTGTCGCCTGAGAAACCTCAGCAGCATTAACCACACCGCGCAAGTCGCCCGACATCAACACGACATCTGCGCTTTCAATGGCAACATCAGTTCCTGTGCCAATCGCAATCCCAACATCGGCGTGTGCAAGTGCAGGTGCATCATTGATGCCATCGCCGACAAAGGCGATCTTGCGTCCGCCCTGCCTCAGCCTTTCAAGCGCCGCCACCTTGCCATCAGGCAATACACCAGCAATAACCTCATCGATCCCGACCTCGCGACCGATTGCATCAGCCGTCTCCTGCTTGTCCCCAGTAATCATGGCGACTTTGAGCCCGCGGGCGTGCAAAGCTTCGATGACGCTGGCACTAGACGCTTTGACAGGGTCAGCAACAGCGATCACTGCAGCCAGAGATCCGTCGATCGCCGCGTAGAGGGCTGTCCTCCCCTGCTCTGCCAGCGTACGTTCCTCAGCCTCAAGCGCTGTCGTATCAATGTTTTGCTGCTCCATGAAACGGTCTGCACCAACAAGCACTTTTTGACCGTCGACCATAGCCTCGACGCCGTAGCCGGTCACGGACCGGAAATCTGTCGCAGCTGGGAAATCCAAACCTTCCTCGACGGCCGAGCGCACGATGGCCTCGGCAACAGGATGCTCTGATTGCGCTTCAACAGCTGCTATTATGGCGAGGGTTTCGGAGCGTTCAAAGCCTTGTGTGGTGACCAAGTCTGTGAGTGTCGGTTGGCCTTCAGTCACAGTGCCGGTCTTGTCCAACGCGATGATTTCAACTTCGTTGAGATGCTGCAGCGCATCACCTTTGCGGAACAATACACCCATTTCGGCAGCCCGTCCGGTGCCGACCATAATTGAGGTGGGCGTTGCCAAGCCCATTGCACAGGGGCATGCGATAATCAGGACTGATACGCCTGCAACCAACGCAAAGGTCAGGGCGGGATCAGGACCGATCAAAAGCCAAACAATAACGGTCAGCAGTGCAAGTGCCAGAACAGCGGGCACAAACCACATGGTGACGCGGTCCACCAAACCCTGGATGGGCAACTTTGCACCCTGCGCCTCTTCGACCATGCGAATGATCTGTGCGAGGGTCGTATCTGCACCAACCCGTGTGGCTGCGAAGGTCAGGCTGCCGGTGCCATTGACGGTCCCGCCAGTGACGAAATCATCAGCGCTTTTTGGCACTGCAAGCGGTTCGCCGGTGATCATGCTTTCATCAACGTTGCTGCTGCCTTCAGTGACGGCGCCGTCAACCGGAATCCGTTCACCGGGGCGCACAAGGACGAGATCGCCTATTGCAAGCCTGTCGATGTCGACCTCGACGGTTTCACCATCACGCAAAACGCGGGCTGTCTTTGCTTGCAATCCCAAGAGCGCTTGAATCGCGGCGCCAGTTCTTCCTTTGGCACGTGCCTCGAGCCACCGCCCAAGCAAAATAAGCACAACAATAACAGCTGCTGCTTCAAAGTAGACCGCACGGACACCATCCGGCAGCACCTGCGGCAGGAATGTTGCGACAACCGAATAGCTCCATGCTGCACCTGTACCGAGAGCCACGAGGCTGTTCATATCAGGCGTACGTCTCAGCAGAGCGGGGATACCCTTAGCGAAGAACCCCCACCCCGGGCCAAAGAGAACAATCGTCGCAAGAACAAATTGAATGAGCCAAGATGTTTGAATGCCGATGGTACGTTCGATCAGATGGTGAAAGCTGGGGATTGTATGCGCACCCATTTCCAGAACAAACACGGGCACAGTAAGGATGGCTGCGAAAACAACGCGATTCAGGAGGGCCTTTGCTTCATCGGCTTTGCGCTCTGAACGCGAGGCCTGCGCGTCTGCTTGCGCGACTTCGGCCGGGTAGCCAGCGTCGCTGCTGACAGCGACAAGGTGTTCGGCTGTCGTCGCCCCGGTGACATACACAATAGTTGCATTTTCCGCCGCGAGGTTGACCGACGCCTCAAGCACGCCGGGTGCCGTCAGGAAGGCTTTCTCGACACGTCCAACACAGGACGCGCATGTCATTGACGCGATGTTCAATGTGATACGCGATGTGCGGGCGGGATATCCAAGGTCGATCAAAGCATTGACGGCGGATTTCAGGCCGTCCGGCCCAGAAACCGTCACCGTCGCCGCCTCCGTCGCAAGATTAACGGTTGCCTTGGTCACGCCATCCACACCGTTTAACCCCTGCTCGACCCTGCCGACACAGGATGCACAACTCATGCCTTCGATGGATAAATTCAGGGTTCTTTGTTCGGTCATCATGCGGCTCCTCTAAACTCTTGCGATAGAGATAGGGCTTCCAGCAACTGGAAGCTCAAGGCCTAAGTTGGATTTTTTCAAATTTAAAAATTATCGGATTGACTCTCCACCAACTGGAAGCCGCAACTTGAGCCAAACACATGAATGGAGAGCGACATGATTTTCCGCGTACCCAAGATGAGCTGCGGCCACTGCACCTCGGCCATTGAAAAAGGCATCAAAGCCAAAGACCCTACGGCAGTTATCACAACTGATTTAGATTTGCGCTTGGTCACTGTTCAGAGCGACCTTGCAAAAACTGACGTCCAAAAAGCGATTGTCGATGCAGGCTACGAAGCCTCTGCCGCTTAGTTATTGGCGCGGGCTTGATTGACCATGCTGATCATTTGGTCAGCGTCAATCAGGCCTGGTGCCAGACTGTCGCCAATCACAAACGAGGGCGTTCCGCTAAATCCAATGGCACGGCTCAAACGCATCGACGTTTGAATATGTTCGTCAATCTCTGGTGCGTTCATATCCCGACGCAACTGCGCAATGTTAAGGCCAATTTCCTCAGCGGCACGGATCACGGTTGCTTCCTCCGCGCGACCATTAAGCCCCATCATCGCCCAGTGAAACTCATCATACTTGCCTTGATTGCGCGATGCCAAAGCGGCGCGGGCCGCAAACACGGAGCCTTCGCCCAGAATTGGCCACTCACGATAAACCACGCGCACATTCGGGTCTGCCGCAAGTAAGGCCTCCATATGCGGCTTTACTCGCCGACAGTACGGGCAGTTGTAGTCAAAGAATTCCACAACAGTGACATCGCCCTCAGGGTTCCCGAGTACAGGCGCATTTGGATCACGCTCCAGCGCGTCTCTTTCTGTTGCCAGAACCTGAGCGGCGACCAGCGCTTGGCTAGCCTGCTGTTGTTCTTCAAAGAGTTGCGCGGCCTCAAAGACAATTCCCGGATTTTCGCGAATTGCTTCCAGCACGAGCTCTTTTATCCTGTCTTCGGTCAGTTCATCGGCGACCGCCATGAACGGGATCACCAACATGGCTGTACTGATCAGTAGTTTCTTCATCGCTCATCTCCTTGCACCGCTATGTCAGCGGCCGTGCGCTCAGCCTGAGCAGCACGCACGCGCTCGGGCCATGTGGATTTTATGTAGGAAAGGATATTCCAGATCTCTTCGTCGCTGAGTTGTTCACCAAACCCGGGCATCCCACTGTCAAAATCCATGCCCTGTGCAGCCAAAGTCTCTCGGCCGCCAAGTTTGGTATAGGTGAATAGTAGGCTGTCGGCATGATGCCATGTGTGACCCGTTTCATCATGTGGCGGGGCTGGCAGGCGTCCGTCCGCTCCGGGACTGCGCCAGTTCTCTTGACCTTCGAGATTTGCACCATGGCAGGACGCGCAATACTGTCCATAGAGCTCTGCCCCCGCTACAATATCGACTGGGAAATCCGATGGAGCCAGGGCAACCTCTTCTTCTGACTGCGCCAGAACAACAGCCCCTCCGGCCGCCAAGGCCAGAAAGCCAAACCCGAAAAGCAGCGTGCGGCGTGTCATGCCACCACAATCCGTGTCATCATCCCTGATGCGGCATGGGACAGCATATGGCAGTGCAGCAACCACTCTCCGGGATTATCCGCGACAAATGCAATCTCGCGCGAGGTGTTTCTTTCAAGAAGTGTCGTATCGCGGAGTGATCCGAGAGAACCATCCTCGGCGACTTCGTGAAAATGCATGCCGTGCAAGTGCATCGCATGCGGAAACGCAGTGTCGTTGCGAATTGCCACACGAACATGCTCGCCAATACTTACCCGCGCGAGAGGTGGACCATCCATTCCGTCGGCGGCGCCATTAAACGCCCAAAACCGACCAGCATCGACAATCTCGCGCATCGATTTTTCTTCGCCACCCAGTGTGGCGGTCCGCAATCCGCCCATGGCACCGCCTTCCATGTTCAAGGTCAGTGCGGTCGCCTTTCCAAGATCTACAGGCGTGTAATTATTCGGCGGCAGCGCATCAGGCGCCGCCCGTCTGGTGGTCGCTCCACCAGTGCCGACTTCAAACGCAACCTGACTGAATGCTTCTTGTTGCCCGAGGTGGACAAGATGCGCCGTCTCGCCTGAGTCCGCAATCACATCGATGATCAGGTCAACTCGCTGGGCAGGCCCCAAAACTAGCGCTTCCGTCACTTTCTGTGGGACCGCCAAAGGCATACCATCCAAAGCAACCGTCCATCCATCGAGACCCTGCAGTTGCAGCGGGAAGATCCGAGCGTTCGATGCATTGATCAAGCGCAGACGCAGACGCTCATTCTTACGTGTATTGAGGACCAGATTGTACGTCGCATTGGTGGTGATGAAGTTACCAATTCTACCTGCATGGCTGAGGGCATGCGACGCTTCAAAATCATCGTCCAGCTGGGCGGTATCGGGATTGACCAGCCAGTCATCCAAGACCAAAACCTCTTCGCGGTCGATGTCGATTCTATCGGCCTCTTCGACAATGAGTGGGCCGTATAGACCACGCGCGACCTGCTGCGTGGACATGTTGTGAGCGTGATACCAGTACGTGCCTGCATCAGGCGCGACAAAGTCGTAGTCGAATTCTGCGCCAGGCAGAACGGCGTTTTGGGTGAGGCCCGAGACACCATCCATCGCATTGTCAATGCGGATTCCGTGCCAATGGACCGACGTTGGTTGTGACAGAGTATTTCGGAGCATGCGTTTGACCCGCGCGCCCTGCGCGACCCGTATCTCGGCACCTGGCGCATTCCCGTTAAAACCCCAAAGTGTCGTCCGACCATAGTTATCCGGCAAAAGTTGGACGCTGACCTCTTGTGCAGACAAGAGGTCAGCGTTTGCGTCGGCAAATGCACGTGAACTGGGGAGGGTTGCGAGTGCAGTTGCTGACGCTATGAACTGGCGGCGGTTAAGGCTGCGCATAAGTGAAGAACCTTCCTAAATCTCGTTATCCATGATGTAGGTCGCCATCGCGTCCAAATCATCATCGGTTAAGAACCTTGTGCCAAATTGAACTACCTCTGCCATAGATCCGCCAAAGACATCACCCGACGGGGTAATGCCTGAGCGCAGTGCATAGGCGAGGTCGTCTGCGGTCCACCCTTCCGCCAAAAGGTCACTTGAAAGTATCGAAGGCGCCTTTCCACCGACGGGCAGATCGGCGTTGCCTGAAAGACGCTCGGTTATAACCCGTGCGCCTACAACATTCCTTGGTGTATGGCAGGCTGCACAATGGGTCGCCCCGTTCACGAGCTCTTTGCCGCGGTTCCATGCCTCGCTCCTGCCTGGCTCAGGGGCGGTATTTGGTTCTGGCAAAAAGGCTGCCCGCCAAAGCTTCAGACCCCATCTTTGATCAAACGGAAAGGTGACTTGGTGCTCCGGTGCTGCCTCGCCGACCGGTGGCACTGTCTGAAATGCAGCCCAAAGATCGGCGATATCCTGATCCGAGAAGTTCGCATAAAAGGGATAGGTGAAGGTCGGATAGTAAGGTTCGCCGTCGGGTGAGATGCCCTGCCGGACAGCACGCGCAAAATCTTCGGCTGACCAACTTCCCATCCCGTAGTCAGGATCGGTGGTCAAATTCGGCGGATAGAACGTGCCGAAGTCTGTTTTGAGAGGTGCTCCTCCTGCGAGAGGTGCACCGCCCTCTTCCGCATTCGTATGGCACGCGATACATCCGCTCGCGCGTGCGAGGTAGGCACCCTTATTCACATCGCCGACCAATGCAATCTCTTCAACTTCCTTGCCAATCGGCCAAACGATCGTAGCAGCCACTGTTCCGACGACTGCAAGCAAACCTGCCCCGACAACCCAACGAAAAATGCCCACGGCCTAGTCGTCCTCGGCGCGGAATTTTTGGTGACACGCAGAACATGTTTGCGCAACTGCAGCAAATGCTGTGTCTGTTGGCATGGTCGCGAACATATCGACTGTCATCATGTCGCCTGGGCCACTCATACCACCGCCCATTGCGGGCGCCTGATCGGATCCCATCATGCCGCCACCCATCATTGAAGCCGCTTGATCAGCTTGGCTCGCAGCCAAACCAACATCGGCACTCAACTTCAGACCTTCTGCACGCAACTCCAACTGTTCGGCCAGCTCTACGAACTCGTCCCAGTCTTCCCAAACAGATGGCAACACTTTTGAGACTGGTTGAATCGAACCTTCTGGAAACAGGCTGGTCATTTGTTGGCCCGCATGTGTGACCATCACATCTGCACCGGCGCGCACCTGATCTGCATCAAAAGGCGTCCGGCCACGCATCATTGGGGTCAGCTCTTTAACGACATCACCTAAAGCGGTCATGCCTTGCATGCGTTCCAGCACCACGCCAGTTGCACCTTTGTGCGCCAAAGCTGCCGTTGCCGCGATGATGCTTGCTGTCGTCAGAATTACCAGTCCAGCGCGCATTCTCGTATCCCTTCTAAAATATGCCGTTAGCTCTTTGGAGCTCGCGGATGTAGGCGACAACCATCTTCACATCGCCGTCGGTCAGACCTTCAACGGGGGGCATGTTGCCGAACCTCCAATGATGCGCTCTCACCCCATTCCTGACCGCGAGGAGAAATGAAGCGTCGCCATGATGCCCGGGTTCATAGGTGATATGAACCAATGGCGGTGCGATCCCATTTTGTCCTGCTGCATTCGTACCGTGGCATTCGGCGCAGGCAACGTTAAACACTTGCTCACCGAATTGAGCATTTGCAGAAAGCTCCGACGGCATATTCACTTCAACAATCGGATCACCGACTTCCAGACCAGACAGATTGGCAGGCGTCATGGAATGGCCATTCACTGGCGGTGCTGGCTGCATCTGCTGCCAAACAAGTCCAGCGCCACCGACCACAAAGAAGGTGACAATAAACAACGCAGATTTATCCATCAGAGAAGCTTAACCTGTGTGCCGATAGGTGTGCGGCCAAACACCTCTTCGATCTGTTCATTGTAGAGGCCGATACATCCGTTTGAAGACCGGCGTCCGATCTTGCGTGTATCCTGCGTGCCGTGAATGCGGTAGTACTGCCAGGACAGATACAGAGCATGTGACCCGAGAGGATTGCGTGGATCACCTCCTTCGATATAGGCGGGCCACTCAGGATTGCGTTCACGCATGGCTGGCGTTGGGCCCCACCCCGGCGCGACTTTCTTGTCGATCACTTCCGTGTATCCGAGCCGGGTCAAGTCTTCAGAGAGTGGTACTGATGTTGGATAAATCCGCATCTCACCATCGGCCGTCCAATGTTGCAGGAAACGTGATCCGGTGTCCGCCAAAAGAATGCCTTGGCCGATGGCGTCAAAATGATCCTGCCATTCATGCGGCTGAAACGACGCGACGTTGCGTGTCACGCTTTCCAATGCCTGTGCGTTCACGATGGAAGGGGCCGCCAAGGCGGTAGCGCCGATACCTGAAACAAAGGTTCGGCGCGATAGAAGTTGCGTTTTCTTATTCATCTAACTTGCCTCTTTTTATCTGCTTTCCCTCAGTTCTAACTGCACAGTGGGATTTCATGAAGAGTCAGCGCGTTGGTTTTTTGTACTGATATGTAACGCCTATTGGGCAGCCGCGGAAATGTTGCACCCACGCGGTGTGTTACGATGTTGTCACGCCAAGAGCGCGACGTTTGTCACTCTTCGATCGGGGCGTATCGGGCGCATCAGCTGAGGACACATGGGGCTTTACGTTGCGTTCAAATGGAAGTCGCACAGTGGCGCGAAGCCCTACCTGTGGACGGTTCGTGAGCGTGACTGAACCGCCGTGTTCAAGGATGATACTTCTTGCGATCGACAAACCGAGCCCATGACCGCCAGTATCACGCGATCGCGATGTCTCAAGTCTCACATAGGGGCCAAATACCGCCTCAAGTTCATTCTCTGGAATTCCGGGACCCTGATCGTCAATTTGGATTTTAGCATACCCATCGACAACTTCCCAAGAAACACGCGCTTCCATTCCATAGCGAATGGCATTCTCGATCAGGTTTCGAAGAGCGCGTCGCACAGCACTTGGTTTGGCAGGTACGATCAATGGTTGGTCCGAAAGGAGCGATAGACCATCTGTCGCCAATCCCGATAGTAGCTCGTAAATATCTGTTGGGCAGACCTCTTCATGCTGTCCAACGCCTTTCGCGAAATCCAGCGTTGCATCTACCATCTGCTGCATCTCTTCACCAGATGCGACCAGAGAGGCGCGGGTTTCATCATCGTCAACCATTTCTGCGCGCACTCTGAGGGCCGTCAGCGGCGATCGGAGATCATGGGCGAGTGCCGCCAACATTTGTGTGCGATCCGAAACAAACCGTGTTAGGCGGTCTTGCATGGTGTTAAAAGCCTTTGTCAGATCTTGGATCTCTTTGGGACCCACAACAGGCAGTGATCCCTCACCGGCACCGCGTCCCAATCGCTCAGAGGCATCCGCCAACGTATTCAGCGGGCCAGTCAATCGCGTGAGAAGGAACCAAAAGCTCGCAAGCAACAGTAGCGTTGCAGTCAACACAAAGGACACGTTAGACGCGGTCGACCATTGCAAAGGTGGCCGCTCAAACCGTGTACCGACATTCAGCCAGTCCCCACCTGCTAAGGCGATGGATAGCTCCATTTCAATCGCGGCCAAACTGCCCTGCATCATTTCTGCATGCATCTCGGCCATCTCAGGCGATAGGTTTGGTAACGGTAGCAAACCTTGTTCAATCTCATGAACCTCAACCCGAATATCACGGCTGTAGCTGTCACCGAGCAATGCGCGCACGCGAGCCTCGACGGCGCCTCCATCGTCGTGATTGCCGTGTGCAACCGATGGCACGTCAGATAGATCAAATCTCACCAACGGTGATGTCGCCGCCTGAATGATCTGGGCATGTAGATTAGCCGGCGCTCCTTCGACTAACTGCGCAACATTGGCAGCGCGGCCAGCCGCTTCAGCACCAATCGCCGCTTGTACCGCGAGCGATCGTTCATCCACAAAAAACCAAAGACTGAGCGCTTGAGCCACAAACAGCACACCCAAAACCAACAATGCAATTTGTGTTCTTAGCCTCCAAGCCATGCGCGTCACTCCATGACCTCAACTTCAGCGGTAAGACTGTAGCCGCGATTTCTGATCGTCGCGATGACGCGAGGCCGCAATACGTCCTGCTCGATCTTGCGGCGCAAGCGACTGATCTGATTGTCAATCGTCCGATCCAACGGGCCGGCTACCCTGCCCGCGCTGAGTTCAAGAAGCTGGTCGCGGCTGAATACAGCCCGCGGTCTTTCCAAGAGTATCGTGAGCAACTTAAGCTCACTCATTGTCAGCATCGTCCTGTTGCCATCTTCATCAAAAAGAGTGCGCCCATCATAGTCTAACTCCAGATGGGCAAAGCGCAGCTTCTTGCCAGAGAAGGGTTCGATTTCCGGGATCTGTTGCGTTCGTCGGAGTATGGCATTGATACGCGCAAGTAATTCTTTAGGGTTGAATGGCTTTGCCAAGTAGTCATCCGCACCACCGTCAAGTCCAGCAATCCGATCATCATCATCGCCCATCGCGGTCAGCATCAAGATAGGGGTTTTCGACGTTTGTTGAAGGCGTTTGCAAGCGCTCAATCCATCCTCTCCCGGCATCATGACATCCAAGACGATCAGATCGAATTTGGCCTCTGTAAGCTTCGTGTCCATTTGCTCTGCATCTTTGGCAACAGAGGTGCGCATCCCGTTACGCTCAAGATAGCGAGAAACGGACTTTCTGATTTCTAGGTGGTCATCAACGACAAGGATGTGCGGCATAACGGTCATATGGTCCGTATAGCCGTTGTGAAAAAGAAATGCCCGTCCCATGTTTGTAGCCAAATGTAACAGTATCGATAGCTATTCACCGCTCGACTTCGCGTGCCGCAAAAACTACCTTTGTACGAACCAACTGAGGATTACCCCATGAACAGAAGGCATTTCATTGTAAGCGCGGCAGGTTTGCTGGTTGCAGGTCCCGTTATCGGGCAAACAGCTCCCGTTATGCAAGTTGCCAAGACGCCCACTTGTGGCTGCTGCACGGCTTGGGTTGAACGGATGGTAGATGCCGGTTTTTCCGTTGAAGTTGAAGATGTCGATCAAGTGGTTCTATGGGCCATGAAGGATGGCCTTGGCATCACGTCCGACCTGTCCGGTTGTCACACAGCGCTCATCGGCGACTACTTTATCGAGGGCCATGTGCCAGCCCGCGAGATTCATCGTATGCTTGCTGAAGCGCCTGATGCACGTGGATTGACTGTCCCCGGCATGCCCATGGGTTCGCCCGGGATGGGCGCGGCAGGAACAGGTGACCCCTACGAAGTTCTGCTCGTCCTGAATGACGGCGCAACACAGGTTTTTGCAAGCTACGCCTGACGTGGCGCTGCAAGACACCTTTCGCAAACACTTCAGCCTCCAGCTGCCATTTGGTCAGTTTTGCTGGAACCTGACGCTTCTCAGCGTTCTAAGCCTGTTGCCATTTCTGGTCTTTTTCGTCGCCCTTACGCCTGACTTCACCAAGATACTGGTGGCAAACCCAACAGCCCTCAGTCGTTTTTCCCGGCAGGTTGTCACCAACGGTTTACCTGTCGTTGTCATCGTCAATTACATTGGTTTCGTTACTGCATCCGGAGTCTTGCAGAACGCAAAACGATCAGCGCTGCGCTATATTTTTATGGATAGCTTAGTGCGCGCGGGTGCATTCGTAATGCTTCATATGCTGATCTACGTCTTTTCAGCAGATTGGTTTGGCTCGTTTGGCGGTGACCGCTGGACGGCGCTACGTGTCGTCGGACCGACACTCGAACGCTCCTATCTGTTCGAGAACATATCAGGTGTATACCTCTACGCGCTTCTGCCGGGTACAGTCATCACCTACTTGGCGGTGATGCTCAACTCAACAGACACTAAAAATGGTCCATTTTCGGCAAGGTCAGTTAAGGTGATAATAGTTGCATGCGTTAGTCTTGTGCTCATGGTCACATTCCTGTCCATGGCACTGACACAACTATTCAGCAAATCATGAAAGCCGATCAGAGGTGGTGCAGTTGGTAGATGCCTCTTTGAGGGTTAAGCACTTTGCCTTCGGCAACCAATTCTCGCAGAGCGCGATATGTGGCTTCATGGGTCAGCGAAACAGTGGCCGCAAAGTCGATGACTGTCCCGACAAGAAGCCCTGCAACAACACCAGCATATACTCTATCCTTGGCTGATCGAATGGCGAGAATCTCGCGCATCTGTCGTGTCAGCTGAACTTGGACAGAAAGTATCTTGCAATATCCCTTCGCGAAGTCATGCTCCTGAAGCCCCTTTAAGACCGCTGTTTTGTCGATGATGAGCACGCTTCCGTTTTGTTGTGCCACCGCATCACAGTGATAGGTTTCAGAGAAAAGCGATGCCTCGGCAAACCACGTTCCAGGCGTCGCGCGATGTATCATTATGGTTTCGCCGTCCTCGCTTACCCGGACCAAATGCACGGTGGTATCATATGATCGAGATCATATATGTTTTTGAAGCCGGTTGGTATCCGCAATTCAGGAAAAATCGAAGGAGAGATCAATGAAGATCTTACTCACTAGCTTCTTTGCTTGGATTGCATTGGCGACAGTTGCGGCATCTCAACACGCGCATTCAGATCACACTGATATGGGCGGGAAACAAAACCTTGTGTTGTCACAGCCTGGTCAGGGTGCATTTGCTGCGATTGCCGAAATCACACAAGTCTTGCGAGACGACCCCAGTACAGACTGGTCGAAGGTCAACATCACTGCCCTGCGGGAGCATTTGATTGATATGGATTTGGTAGCTAAGGACGCCAGTGTTGTCGCGTCCCCCACCCCGCAAGGCGCAAGCTTCGTCATCACCGGCGATGGGCGCACGCGGCAAGCGATGATAACAATGGTCCCTGCTCATGCACCATTCCTTGCTGCGGAGACAGGATGGGACGTTGTGGTCGAAGAGACCGACAGCGGCGTCACCATGCATGTTTCTGGAGATGCGACACAGATTGCTGCGTTGGGTTTCATCGGCCTGATGACCATAGGTGCCCACCACCAAGAGCATCACTTGATGATGGCCCGAGGAGGTGATGTCCACTAAGCTGAAAGGCGTAGACAAGTTTCCTGACAAGGAATTTTATCACAACCATCAGACAAATGAAGTTAATACAAATGAGTGACTAACGTTGCTAGAAGTTTGCACTGGTCATCGCTAGAAGTCTTGGTCATGCTTTGCTGGCATTTGAGGATGACTTGATGAACTACCGAATTCTGTTGCTTTGTATTTCTCTCTTTGGGCTTTGGGCATGTGCAAGCGTTGCGCCGGAAGATGACGTTCCGCTTAATCCATTTGTCGACGAGTTGCCGGAAGGCGTCTTGGCGATTGCCGCCCCTTTTCAGGACCTCAATGCTGTGATGATAGACCCAACTGACGGGTGCTATGTCTACCGGCACGCCGGTCCAGTCGAAACCACTTTCCTCCCACTTCGCACCAACAGCGGTCGGCCAATTTGCACCAGACTGCCTGATCAAAGTGAGGCAAGCTGACTCTTTGAAAAACCACGTTCCGGCTTGATCAGGTCAGGTCAATTTCGCGTGGCTCGGTGACCGTATTTTCGGGTGGATAAAGAAAAGCGGTCGACCCGGTTCTGACCTCGGCATGCAAGTCAATGATATGTGCCATCACCATGCGCACGCAGCCGGAACTCGCCCGGCTACCGATTGATCTTGGCTGAGGAGTTCCGTGGATGCGCAGGTAAGTGTCACGGTTCCCTTCGTAAAGATAAAGCGCGCGCGATCCCAATGGGTTCGTCGGTCCACCATCCATTCCGTCCGCGAATTGCCCGTAAACGTCTGGTTCGCGTTCAATCATTGATGCAGTCGGGGTCCATATCGGCCAACGCGCCTTGCGTTTGATGTTGTAGATGCCCGGCTCATACAAATCACCCCGTGCGATCGCCACGCCGTAACGCATGGCCGTACCATCACTCTCAATGTGGTAAAGATATCTTGCGATGGCATCTACGTGAATGTCCCCGGGCACGAGGCCAGGATTCGCCTCAACTCGCTGCGGCAAGAAACGGGAATGCAGGCCCCAAGGGTTTGACGTTGCGGGGTCATAGTTTGACGGAGTTACCCGCGCATCCCACCTCGCCCACATGGATCTGTCGGATATGGGTGTTTTCTTTGGCTCGACAACATCCTGTTCCTGCGCAAGTGTCGGCAAGGGTGCCGCAAACAAGGCGGCAGTAGAAGTCAGAAATTGGCGCCTATTCAACTGGTACATGTTCTTCTCTTTAGGATTTGCTTTGCAGTTCTCAAGGTAGGATCGAGATACCCATAGCGCGTTAAAGTCTCGTAGATAAAACGATTCTTTCAAGTCCTCGATATTGCAAACGCAACGCGATCAGGTTGCCAGCGCTAATATTTATCCAAATGTATCCTTGACCCTCTTCTACTGGAAGCCAGTAACGGTGAATGCTAGAACTGTTTGGAGAGAATACACGATGGCAAAGACTGATCAGCAGGAAACAGCAGGTTCCTCAAAATTGATGCATTACGGCATGATGGTATGCTGCGCCGTGATGCTCCTGCCGGTTGCGGCATTCCTGCTTGCAGGCGGAACGATCGCTGGGATGTGGAACAATCTGGGGCTTTTTGCGCCAATCGCACTTTGCATCGGCGCCCACGTATTGATGTTCAAAATGATGGGCAAGTCATGCCACAGTTCGAAAAAGGAACAAGATCACGAGCCAGTTGCAGACGCCAGCTTTGAGGACGCTCATGCATCGGTTCCGGAAGTTGCCCGCCAGTCGTAAGCACGCATGGCCTCTATCGTTGGCAACTGCAGGCTTTTTAGGTCTTGGCGCTTGCTCCAATGTGCAAGCTGACTGCCCGTATGACCAAGTCTCTGTTGCGCGTAATCTGGCTCTTCCCGACGGGTGTATATTGCAAGGGTCCATAGGCGGTCAGGTTCAAATTGTATCTTGCACCAATGGAAAAACGGGCTTTCACTTCAGTGAAGATACTATGGCGTTTTATCCTGCCCGATAGTCAGCTGAGACAAGGCGCGTAGAGAGCCAAGGTGATCTACGAAAGACTAATACAGCTAGGAACATGGTTCCGGAATAGGAGGAAGATATGAAACGCATAGTAAGTCTTGGATTACTCATCGGCACGCCAGCAGCCGCTGACACAAACGGATACGGCGACATGATGAATTGGAGCTTTGGAATGGGAATGATGTTTGGGCCCGTGCTATGGTTGATTGTGCTTGGACTCGTCGTGGCGGGAGTTATCTGGTTTGTCCGTGGAACCCACCAAGGCGTAGCGCAGCAAGATGGGTCCAAAGCGCGGGCGGAACTGGATCTCAGGTTTGCTAAAGGTGAGATTGATGCCGATGATTATGCGGCGCGCAAGAAACTGTTGGAGAGCTGATCAGTTTGGCATGACCCAACAAGCGAGAAGGACCTGCTTTCGCTGGCCTTTCTCCATGACATGTGACCTGAGAAGGCGCTGATCCGCAAGTCTCGTTAACAGCTTTTTCAAGCCTTGCCGTTGCGGATCATTGCCGGGATTTCTGATAGTTGCGGCTCGGCGTGCTCGTCAGGGCGCCCCGCACTGCCTCAGGGCGAAGCTCACCCGTGCATTCCAATCTCACGGTTTATCTCCTTTGAAGCAACAAGAGAAGTCAAAGAAGCGGTGGCGGTTCGCAGCAGGTCCATAGGCCAACCGCAACACGGTGCACTATTGCTTTGCCTCCAGTGCCGTCCGGATCTGACGCGCTGCAACCTCTTTATCATCCGCATCATTCTCACGATACTCTCGGTAGCTCACACCGGGAAGCGATGCGAAGTCTTCAGAGAGCTTATTTGGAAACCAAGTCTGGCGTATGCCTTCAAACCCGGGCAGTTGACGTAGCAGCCGAGACGTGAATCGGGTGCAATTTGCCTGCGGCGCCGACCCAGCGTTCAGCGCAAGAGCTAGTGCCTGCTCGGCAATGTCTTCTTTGACAGAGACTTGTTGACCAACGACATAGTAAGTGACGCGCGCATGAAAGCTGACATAGTAATTCTCGAGTTGCGGGGTTACGCCAAAGAGCACGTCATTGCGTTCCGGCATCTGCTGCTGCTCCCATGACCCAGCAGGATCAAACAACACGCGCTGACTGGCATTAATCAACAGAGCTGAGTGTGCCCCGTTGTCAGAACCGGTGTTTTTCATAGTGTAGAGCGTCAGGTGCTTTGGCCCCGGATCACGATAGACTGCCTGCGATACCACGTCATCTGGAGCCCAAACATCTTGCGCAGTGCAAGCCGATACAAGAAACGGAAGTCCGACCAAGAATCGGCGCCTGCATATCGTGAACTTCATTGGAAGGTAACTGAGAAGACTGCGAGAAAAACCGCAAATGCAAAACCCGACATCGCCATTTCATGCATAGGTTCGTCTAAGGCTGGTAGCAGGGTCGCGATGTCAGCCTTCGCAAAGTAGAGGTTTGCCATTCTTGATAGGACCCATTTCTCATTCTTAGACTTGCCGGGCTGACCGAGCGTTAAGCCTTTTTATCAAACCACTTAACTTACGTCAGGCGCTGATTTGTCATCAATTGTATCGTTGACACCGTGGCAGCAAGTGATCCTTTTGGAGAAGATGCGTCTTTTTCTACTGATTGTCAGCAAGTCAGCCGGTTACTCCTATAAGTTTGACATTTGGTTTGCGTCAGCCAGTCGCCATGACGTCGTCTTATCGGCAAAACCAATGCACACCCGATTGGGAGTGGGTAAAACTAGGGGGTCACGTGGCTCTTTGGTTAGCGCCGGTTAGCCGACCGTCGAGTACAGCGGCACGGACAACGGCCACCCGGTGGGCTTCCTTGGGTGACCATCTCATGCGGCGTCGCTTTCCCATACGTATGTTGCCGATGTCGTCTACGCAGCCCTCAGCCCGGGACGAGGAGATCGGAAGACCCCTGCGGTACCGCCGACCATAATCGGTCGTTTAGTGGCGATACCTTAAACTGCAAACGGCCCGATTTTATGCCCCTGATAGGCTACGCCCGTGTTTCCACAGAGGATCAGACCCCCCTGCCCCAGTCTGAGGCCCTGCAAACTGCGGGTTGCGTCGAGATCTTTGAAGAGCACGCCTCGGGCGGCAATCGCGCGCGACCGGTGCTGGCACGCGTGCTCGAACGCGTCCAGAGCGGCGATACGCTGGTCGTTGTGCGGATCGACCGGCTTGCGCGGTCTCTGTCGCACTTGCTGGAGGTGATCGAACGTCTGGAGGCCAAGGGAGCTTTCTTCCGCTCCGGTGTTTGTCAAACAAGTTGTCCGCCGATTTCATGCGGCGTCTCTGATTTCAGGGGCGCTGGTTTCGTTTTCTGGGTTCAACCAGACGGGTCCT
>NZ_QJJL01000009.1:0-61909 GCF_003201935.1 Loktanella sp. PT4BL
GCCATACGCAACCTCCATCTGCTAACGCAGACCTTCTCGCAGGCACCTCACGCGTCAGGAACAGGCCAAATCAATGGGGCGGGGCCGCCGCTTACAACAAATTTGAGCAGCATTCTCAGAAGACTATCCAGGTTTCATCAGTTCGATTTAAGTCCGCAAGCCATGAGTACCCTAGAAATCAGAGTTGCAAATGTATAGCTCCATCTCGATCTCACTGATTTCCGCCAAAGCCAATAACCGACGGTATTTCTTTGGAGATAGAAAGGTCGGACTGTCTATTCCTTCAGTTAGATACAGTCCGTCCGACATTTCGTTTTTGGTCGGTAACTCGGTATTGCTCCACTTTTTTTGACCATCGCTATCCAACAGACTCAGAATATCAAGCTCGCGCACTATCGCGGCACACGCCGCATACAGGCCGTACGACGTTTTTGCTTGGGCTCCCTGAATGACCCGGAACTCGTTTATTTGCCAGGTCTGGTCATAAGTGATTTTGGTACTGTTTAATTCATTTAATTGAGTCAGGATAACGGACCCTAGAAAAATGTCTTTCTCGTCACTTATCACGGCATGTATAGATCGAGCTATCAGTCCACTTACCTGTGACAACGTGTTCTGAAACTTGGTCTGATCAATAGATTCTAATTCCCTACGACATCCGTTTAGACAATCCGCAATCTTTGGCTGCCGTATTGGACACTCTTGAGAAAAAAATCGTATCAATAGCTCTACTCTTTTTGATAGTACCGTAATTCAGTTCCTAGAGTGTCTGGGTCGAAAGCAGCAATAATAACGCTGAAGTGGGTTCCATGCGAGGCTATAGCCTAGGTTCAACGTCAACTCTAACCCCATTTCTCTGAAGCTCAGGCATTTAATCCAACAGCGTCGCTTCGAGCCTGTCGGGGAAAGCGTCGCAAAAGGAATAGACGCGCGCGTGTTCTCTCCCTAATGCGGGATCATGAGCACCAGTATCCCCTTCACCCCATCCACAGACCGCATTCTTGCCGGTGTTGCCCTGATGTTGGGGTTCTGCATTACTGCCCCTTTGCTGGATGTGGCGGCCAAGCTTGCATCCGGCAGTTTGCCCGTCGGGCAGATTACCGCCGCGCGTTTTATAGTGCAGTGCATCCTTATGGCGCCGTTCGTCTGGATGATGGGCCTGTCGTTGCGAGTGGCGCAAGGGCATTGGCTGGCACTCTTGTTTCGCGCGATGCTTTTACTCGGCTCGACATTCTGTTTCATCGCGGCAATCAGCGTCATGCCGCTTGCAGATGCGCTCGCAATTGTCTTCGTGGCCCCGTTTATCGTCCTTCTGGTCGGCAAATTCTACTTGGGTGAAGATGTCGGTCTGCGCCGGGTGGGTGCTGCTGTCGTGGGCTTTGTCGGTGTCATGTTCGTGATCCAGCCCAGTTTTGCGGCCTTCGGTGCAGTCGCGCTGTTTCCGCTGGGAACCGCAGTCGGGTTTGCGTTCTATATACTTGTCACACGCGGGCTGTCGCGGCGCATGCATCCCGTCACCCTGCAATTCTACACAGGCCTTATCGCGAGCCTGCTTTGTCTGCCGGTGATGATGCTGGCCCAAGGGACGGGGTCAGCTTTTCTTGATCCGGCTTGGCCCCAAGGCATCGCGTGGGTCTGGCTGCTGGGTGTCGGGTTTTTCGCCACAGTGAGCCATATGATGATGACCTATGCGCTGTCCCTGGCACCATCGGCGACATTGGCGCCGTTGCAGTATCTCGAACTTCCGGTTGCGACCATGCTGGGCTATCTCGTCTTTGGCGATTTCCCCAACGCGCTGACCCTGACCGGCATCGCTATCATCATCGGTGCAGGGCTTTATATGATTCACCGTGAGAGGGTTACAGCGCGGCAACTGATCACCGAACGCACTGTGCCACTGATCTGAGATGCCCGGCTCCGCAAACCCCGACTGATCTGGAGGCAAACGCCGCAGCGCTTTTATCTTGCACCACTTATCCTGCGGTCGCCGCTTTCCTCATGTTCCTTGCTTGGTCGCGCAAGAGAAATTTCTGGATCTTGCCGGTAGACGTTCGCGGAATTGGCATGAAAACGAAGTGCCCTGGCACTTTGTAGGGCGCGAGTTGGCCCTTGCACCACAGGGTAAGCGCTGCGGCGTCTACGGTTTCACCAGCGGACAGTTCGACAAAAGCACAGGGGGTTTCGCCCCATTTGTCATGGGGCATGGCCACGACGGCGGCGATCGCGACCGCTGGGTGACGGTAGAGCGCCTCTTCCACTTCTATTGAAGATATATTCTCGCCGCCCGAGATGATGATATCTTTGGAGCGGTCTTTGAGCTGGATATAGCCGTCCGGGTGCCGCACCCCCAGATCACCTGAATGGAACCATCCCCCCGCGAAGGCCTCTTGTGTGGCTTTCGGATTGCGGAAATAGCCTTTCATCACAACGTTACCGCGAAACATCACCTCGCCCATGGTCTTGCCGTCATACGGGACCGGAACCATGGTGTCAGGGTCCATTACCTCAAGTCCCTCAAGCGGCAGATAGCGCACGCCTTGGCGCGACTTCAGCGCAGCCTGTTCTTCTGCTGGCAGATCGGACCAGTCCTCATGCCAGTCGTTCACCACGGCCGGACCATAGGTTTCGGTCAGCCCGTAAAGATGGGTCACATCAAAGCCAGCAGTTTTCATATCGGCCAACAGCTTTTCCGGCGGCGGCGCTGCGGCGGTGAAGAACTGCACTGTGTGGTCAAGTTTGCGTTTCTCGTGCGCGGGGGCAGAGATCATCAGTGACATGACAATCGGTGCGCCGCACAGGTGTGTCACGCCTTCGTCGGCGAGGGCGGCCCAGATCGGCTCCGCACGGACTTGTCGCAGGCAAACATGGGTGCCGATAATGGCCGATAGGGTCCACGGAAAACACCACCCGTTGCAGTGAAACATCGGCAGGGTCCACAGATAGACCGCGTGTTTTGCCATTGACGTGGTCAGCGCATTGCCCTGCGCCAAAAGATAGGCCCCGCGGTGATGCGAAACCACACCCTTGGGATCACCCGTGGTGCCCGAGGTATAGTTGATGGAAATCGCGTCCCATTCATCCAGTGGCATGAGCCAGTCAAACGCAGGATCGCCTGACGCCAGAAAGGCTTCGTAGTCAGTGGCATCTGTCTGTGTTACAGGTCCGGTAAACATAGCATCGTCGTATTGGATGATCACGGGGGACACTGTCGCCAATGCCAGCGCGTCCTGGATCAACGGCATGAACTCACGGTCCACGATGACAACCCTGGACAGCGCATGGTCCAACTGGAACGCAATCACGGACGCATCAAGGCGGGTGTTGATGGAATGCAGAACAGCGCCGCTCATGGGCACGCCGTAGTGGCACTCAAGCATCGCAGGCGTGTTAGGTAGCAGGGCCGAGACCGTATCGCCCCGCCCGATACCATGCCGCGCCAAAGCGGAGGCCATCTGGCGTGACCTTGCGTAGAACTCCGCATAGTTGCGGCGCAACGTGCCATGGACGATGGCCGTGTGGTCGGGAAACACCGATGCCGCGCGCTCCAGAAATGTCAGCGGTGTGAGCGGCTGATGGTTTGCGGGGTTACGATCCAGATCTGTGTTGTAGGGGTTTGTGTGCATCGCTCAGGCGTCCTGCCATTCTGGCGCACGCTTTTCGATGAACGCGCCGATGCCTTCGCGCGCGTCCTGTGCCAACATGTTCTCAACCATGACAGCAGACGCGTATTCGTAGGCATCTGGCAGGGTCATTTCGCGCTGTGCGTAATAGGCCCGTTTACCTGTGGCGAGCGTCATGCTGGATTTCGACGCGATCTTGCGCGCCATCGCCATCGTTGTTTCCGTCACCACTTCAGGCGCCACAGTACGGTTCACCAGCCCGATCTCGGCGGCCCGTGCGGCTGATGTCATATCGCCAGTTAGCAACATCTCCATCGCGTGTTTGTCCGCGACATTGCGCGACAGTGCCACCATGGGGGTCGAGCAAAAGAGCCCGATATGCACGCCGGGCGTGCTGAACTGCGCCGTATCCGCTGCAATCGCCAGATCGCAGCTTGCAACCAGTTGGCAGCCTGCGGCGGTGGCCACGCCCGTGACCTCGGCAATGACAGGTTTCGGGCAGTTTACGATGCCCTGCATGACGCCTGCGCATAGGGACATAACATGCGCGAAATAGGCTTTGCCGCCATCGTTGCCCGCACGACCGGCTGTCATTTCCTTCAGATCATGGCCTGCACAAAACGCAGGTCCATGCGCAGCAAGGACGATCACGCGCACCGTCGGGTCTGATCCGGCCTCTTCAAATGCCGCGCGCAATGTGGCCAGCATCGCTTCGGACAAGGCATTGCGCCGTGCCGCATCGTTCAAGGTCAGGCGCAGGATGCCTTGCGCGTCCAGATCGCGCAGGAGAATGGCAGGTGTGGTCACGATGGGTGCCCTCTTTCGGCGCTAGAGAATGTTGATTTCGACACTGTCGGCCAAGGTGTTGGCGATAAAGCAATAGCGGTGCGCACGGTCCTGCATCTGTGCGAGCTCGTCGGTGCTGACCGAGAAACCCGTATCGAAACGCACGACAGGATGCAGGTCGATCCGCGTGACAGACATCTGGCCTTTGGGGTTCTTGCCCAAATGGGCCTCTGCGTAGTCGTGATAGCTTGCCACGGGCCAGCCGGCTTTGGCGGCAAGCGCCAGAAAGGTCATCATATGACAACTGGAAAGCGCCGAGGCGAGGGCCTGCTCGGGGTTCGTGTTGTCCGGGTTTCCGCCCCAATCGGGGGCGGAGTCTACCAGGAGGTCATAGCGGTTATTGTATTGGACCGTATGCTCGTTCGAGTAAGTACCGGTTTGCAATACCGGTGAGGCGCGGTGCCAATGCAGCGCGATCGCAAGGTCTGACATCTTGGTGGCCTTTCCAGTGTGGCGTTACGCGGCTGCGATCTGTTTTTTGGGGTCAAAGAACGGGCGCTCGCAGATTGTTGCGCGGGTCGGGCCGGACTTTGTGACAACCTCGACTTCGGCACCGATATTGGCGTGTTCTGCTGCAACCATGGCCAGCGCGATGTTCTGCTTGAGGCGTGGGGAGTAAACGGCAGAGGTGACCTTGCCGATGGTCTCGCCACCCAGATTGATTTCCCAGAACGTCGTGTTGGGGCCGGCAAGCGGCTCTCCGTCGACGATCAGGCCGATCTGTTTGCGGCGGACACCCTCTTCCTTGATGCGGCGCAGGGCGGCCTTGCCGATAAAGTCAGCTTCCATGTCGAGATTGACCAGCCGGTCAAAGCCAAGCTCGAAAGGGTTCGTGCTCATGTCTGCATCGGCGTGATAGGACAGCATGCCGCCCTCGATGCGACGGATGGACGAGGTGTGCCCGGGCTTGAGGCCGAATTCGAGACCCGCTGCCATGATGGTTTCCCACAGCAGATCACCTTTGGATCCGTCACGCAGATAGATTTCATAGCCCAGTTCACTGGACCAGCCGGTGCGCGAGACGATCAGCGGAATGCCATCCAGTTTGACTTCGCGCAGCCAGTAGTAGCGCAGGTCCATGATGTCGTCGCCAAAGAGCACCTTCATGATCTCGCCGGACATAGGCCCCTGCAATTGCAAGGGCGACACGTCAGGCTCGCAGATCTTCACATCAAGGCCCGAATTAATCGCAACCCCCTGCGCCCAAAGCAGGATGTCGCTGTCAGCCAGTGAGATCCAGAAATGGTTTTCCGCAAGACGGAGCAGGATCGGGTCGTTCAGGATGCCGCCGTCTGCATTTGTGATCAGGATGTATTTGCACTGACCCACGGCCATCTTTGACAGATCACGGCAGGTCAGCATTTGCGTGAATCTGGCAGCATCAGGGCCGGTGATCTCAACCTGACGCTCGACAGCCACATCACAAAGGATCGCTTCGTTCACAAGGTTCCAGAAGTTCTGCTCGGGGTCGCCGAAATCACGCGGGATATACATGTGGTTGTAGACTGAAAACCCCTGCGCGCCCCAACGCACTGTTGCGTCAAAATAGGGCGACTTGCGGATCTGTGTGCCGAAACCAAAATCATCTGCTTGCATTGAAACGTCCTCCCGTTTGTTTGTGATCCTCCCGACCACAAACTGGTAAATTCTGTCCGAGATGTAGTCTGAGAAAGGCAAAGAAAGCGGACTGAAGATTCCGCCTTTGCAGACCAATCAGGCCATTTTGTTCACGTCCGAAGGACCGTTTGGGCCGCATGCCCTATTTGGCGCGCGCACCTGCCAGCTTTGCGATGTTGGGCAAAGCAGATTTCACTTGTCGGGTCGCGAAATGGGTCATGTAGCGGTCGATGCCAAGATCTTCGGCGTGGAGCTCTTCGACAAACGCCTGAAACGCCGTCAGGCTGGAGCTTATGACCTTCATGATGTAGTCAACCCCGCCGCCCGTGGCGATGCAATCAATGATCTCGTCACGGCCGTTGATGTAGGCCTCGAAGCGGTCAAAGTCGGCTTTGCGATGCCGGCTGAGCGAGACTGTCACAATCACTTGGGCGAAATCAGCCAGCTGACCCAACGCGATATCGGCGTGATAGCCACGAATATAGCCGGCAGCTTTCAACCGGGTCAGCCGCGCCCAGCAGGGGGTGGCGGACAGGCTGCAAATCTCCGCCAGCCTCGCTTTGCTCAACTGGCCGTGCTGTTGCAGTGCACTCAGAATGCGGATGTCTGCGGCATCAAGGGCTATTCGTTTCATGCAAATTGTCCTTACGCTTTCGGGCACTGGCGGGTTGTGTCTTTTTCAAAGCTTTAACTGCAAACCTAAAGACCAGAGGTTCGCTTTGCGACAAATACCAACGCTTTGACGCCCCACTGGCCTGCGAAAAAGCATCAGTGTGTGCTTTTACCAGTCATGTCAGCTTGAGATCAGTGGTCGGCTATTCCAACCCATGCGCAACGCGGCTGTTCCGCTTTGAAGAAAAAGGCTGCCCCGTATTTGGCTCAGGCAGGGTTCGCGAATGAACCTTCCCAATGCTCACCCATCGCGACGATGCAGGATGTGCCATTGGCATAACTCTGCACAACCAACCAATTGCCATTCCCTGCGGTTACCCAGACCTCCAGCATTGTGTCCGGGTCACGCAAACCCATGCCTTTGCGCTCGGCTCCGATAACCTGTTGCAGCGTCTCGGTCATCCGCGCGGTGTCATCACAGCTGACATCCGCCATCTGCGCTTGCGCGAAGGCCGGAAGCGTTACGTAGACGCAGAGAAGTATGGTGCGAAGGTTCATAATCCGAAAACCGATTGCTCTGGGTTTGAATGTAACAGCTTTATGACAGCCTGTGGATAAAAATATTCTGAATCCCATACCCTGCGGCGCTTGTCCGACGGAACAAAGCTATCGGCGCAGTGTCACAGAACTGTTGCGCAATTGTCAGGTAACTGAATCATAACCTTCACAGAGCTGTCGCTTTTGTCCCGTATCCGCCTCTCAAACATGGGGGCGATATGCTGCAAATCGATACGCTAACCAAGCGCTTCGGAGACAAAACGGCTGTGGATGCGGCCAATATCTCCGTCAACAAACCCGCAATGATCGGGATCATTGGCCGGTCCGGTGCAGGCAAATCCACGCTGCTGCGGATGGTCAATCGCCTGAGCGATGCGACGTCCGGCACGATCACCTTTGAGGGCGAGGATATTACAGGCCTTCGCGGCGCTGCCAAGCGGGACTGGCAATCGCGTTGCGCGATGATCTTTCAGCAGTTCAACCTCGTACCGCGCATGGATGTGGTCTCGAACGTTCTGCACGGGACACTGAACAAACGCTCGACCTTTGCGACGATGTTCAACCTCTATCCGCAGGCCGATATCCACAGAGCGATTGAAATACTTGATCGTCTGGGCATTGCCGAACAGGCGCCGAAACGTGCCGAGGCATTGTCGGGCGGGCAACAGCAGCGCGTCGCGATTGCCCGCGCCCTGATGCAAGACCCCAAAATTATTCTGGCGGATGAACCAATTGCCTCCCTTGATCCCATGAACGCGCAGGTGGTGATGCAATCACTGCGTACCATTCATGAGGAAGACGGTCGTATGGTGATCGCCAACCTCCATACGCTTGATACCGCGCGTCGTTACTGTGACCGCGTGATCGGCATGCGCGATGGCCGGATCGTCTTTGACGGCACGCCTGCGCAACTGACTACGGGCGTCGCGCGCGACATCTACGGGGCGGGTGCGGATTTTTCCGAGGCTGCAACTTCTACCGAAATCGAAACACTGGACAGGCCAGAAGTCCGCGAAGCAGAGGCCTACGCCTGAGCCAGTTCACCCCGCGTGATCGGCGCGGGCCACCTTCATCAAACCCAATGGAGAAAACGATGAAAAAGACCCTCGCAATGGCGCTTGTCGCCACCACAGCGCTCAGCAATGGCGCATTCGCTCAGGAAATCACCGAATTCCGCATCGGTATTCTTGGCGGTGAAAACGCACAGGACCGCATGAACAGCTATCAGTGCCTGGCTGACTACACGACCGAAGCGCTCGGCGTGGAAACAAAGCTGTTTGCACCGGCTGACTACAACGGCGTGATCCAGGGCCTGCTGGGTGGTACCATCGACATGGCATGGTTGGGCGCATCTGCCTATGCCGCGACATACCTGCAAGACCCGAATGTGGTTGAGCCTGTGCTGATCAAAGTGAACGTTGACGGCTCTGTTGGCTATCACTCCATCGGTTTTGCCCGTGTCGATAGCGGTGTGACATCGCTTGACGACATGGAAGGCAAAGTCTTTGGTTTTGGTGACCCGAACTCGACCTCCGGTTACCTGATCCCGTCCATCGAGATCCCACAGTACAAAGACGGTATCACAATGGAATCCGGCGAGTACTTCGGCGAAGTACGTTTCACCGGCGGCCACGAGCAGACGATCGTTGCTGTCAGCAATGGTGATATCGACGGTGGTGTGACCTGGGCTGACGGTCAGGGCAACTGGGAAGACGGCTACAACTCCGGCGCGCTGCGCAAGGCAGTTGATGCGGGTCTTGTTGATATGAACGACCTGGTCGAGATCTGGAAATCGAACGTCATCCCCGAAGGCCCTGTCGTTCTGCGCACAGCACTTCCAGACGATGTAAAGGCGACAATGACAGCACTGGTCGATGGCCTGCACGAGCGTGACGCTGACTGCGCCTACGGTGTTGCAGCTGGTGACACACTTGGCTTCCAGCCGGTGACCCATGAGATGTACGAAAGCATCGTGGCTGCCCGTCAGGCTGTGATCGGCAACTAAGCTATTTTCATGATGTGTCCGGCAGCCCCCAGGGGCTGCCGGTATTTCTTTGTGCGGGGATTGGAATGACAGGTATATCGCTCAGCAGTGCGGCGCCGTCCGTGGACAGCATACAGACCGCCTATATGGCGCAGGTGCACCGCCGCAGGCTCTATGGTGGTTTGACGCTCCTGATTTTTGTCATCCTGATGGTTTCGGGCTTTAACGTTGCTGATGAACGCAACGCAGGCGGCTTTTGGGAAGGCTTGCACCAGATTGGTGACTATCCCGCTGATGTTCTTTCAGAGGCATGGGAAAAGCGCGCCGATCTGCCGGCCCTGATCGTCAAATATTTTCCCGCACTGGTGGAAACTATCAATATCGCCGCCGTCTCGACCCTGATCGGTGCGATTGGTGGTTTGTTCCTGTCGCTGCTTGGCACCCGCGGCCTGGCCAAATGGCCCCGTCTGATCCCGCTGTTCCGCCGCATCTCGGATATCATGCGCGCGGTGCCCGAAATCGTCATCGCGCTGGTCTTGATCTTCGTACTCGGTGGTGGCCCTGTCCCCGCGATGATCGCGATTGCCATCCATACCGCTGGCGCTTTGGCAAAGCTGTTTTCCGAAGTATCCGAAAATACCGACCTGAAAGCAGTCGAAGGGCTGTCCTCAACCGGTGCCACATGGTCACAGAGGATGCTTTTGGGTGTGCTGCCGCAGGTCGCACCAAACTATGTCAGCTACACATTGCTGCGGTTCGAGATCAACATCCGCGCTTCGGCTATCCTTGGTTTCGTCGGTGCTGGCGGTCTGGGCTACGAGTTGCGCAATTCCATGGCATGGGGCCCCGGCCGCTTTGACGAGGCCGCCGCGATCTTCATTCTGCTGTTCGGAACCATCGTGTTCTTCGATCAGGTTTCAAGCCGCTACCGCAACCGTTTGACCGAGGGGCAAGGCCAATGACCGCCGTTGAACTGCACGACACAAAACTGGCGGCTGAGAAGCTATTTCAGCGCAAGCGCATCATCGGCTTTGGAATCCCTGCGGTCATCGCGGTCTACCTGACCTATATCTTCTTTGCCTTTGACCTTCCGGGTCTCGCGGAACGCGCAAATCTGGATAATGCGGTCACGCTTGCCTCTGACAGCTGGTCCCACAAGGTCCACGTCACCCGCGATAACCGCTCGGGCGAGATTACCTACGCGGTAGAGGGTGAACGCAAGGGCACCTATCCCGATGGTATGCGCCCCGCGTGGGTCAGTGGTGACGAGGTGACCACTATTGACTTGGGTGGTGACCATTTCGTCCGTTACCTGCCGGACAACCGGACCGAGATCGACATTCCGGGCTTCCCGTTGATTACGGCGCAGGCCGAGGGCCGCCTTGTCACAACCAACCTGCCTGATGACCTGCCGGACTGGATTTCCGCCACCGATCGCCGTGTCGGGATCACGACGCCCGAAGGACGCATCACCCTGACGGGGGCACGGACGGAAGTGTTCAACTATTTCCCCGGATGGGAACTGTTCTGGTTCACATTGGACAGCCCCTATCACGGGCAGGGCTTGGGCACGATCCTGTTCGGAGAGCAACTGGACCCGAACCGCGGGAATATCGCGGGCGCTGTCTCGGACTGGTGGAACAATGCGATGTGGCGTCACAAGGATGTGGCGTGGGCGATCGGTGAAACCGTCCTGATGGCCTTCCTTGGCACCATGGGTGGTGCGATCATCGCGCTGCCACTGGCCTTTCTTGCGGCCAAGCGCTTTTCTCCTGTCATGCTGCTGCGCGCGGCAACCCGCCGTCTGTTCGACTTTGTGCGCGGGGTTGATGCGCTCATCTGGACGGTGGTTCTGGCGCGCGCCTTTGGCCCCGGCCCTTTGACGGGCGCTTTGGCGATCCTGATCACCGACACCGGCACCTTCGGCAAGATCTTCTCCGAAGCGCTGGAAAACGTGGACCAGAAACAGATCGAGGGTGTCTCTTCCACAGGGGCAAAGCCGCTGCAACGGTATCGCTTTGGTGTGATCCCGCAGGTAGTACCGGTGCTCTTGGCGCAAATCCTGTATTTCCTTGAGTCCAACACGCGCTCTGCCACCATTATCGGCGCAATTACGGGCGGCGGTATCGGGTTGATGCTGACGCAGGCCATCCAGACCCAGAAGGATTGGGAAGAAGTTGCCTATTACATCATCCTGATCATCGCTATGGTGATGTTCATGGATTGGTTCTCGGGCTGGCTACGCGGTAAACTGATAGGGCGCAAAGACTGATGCCGCGTCTTTCCGCTACTGCCCCTTTCATCCATCCCGAATGCGAGATCACAGAAAGCACGTTCGGCGCTTTCGTCGAGATCGGCAAAGGCAGCCGCATCGCGCATGCGGTTTTCGGCGATTACAGCTATTGTGACCGCTACGCCGACATTGCGAACGCGGAGATTGGCAAATTCGCCAATATCGCGGCCTTTGTCCGGATCGGTGCGACTGATCACCCGCTGCACACGGCCGCGTGCCATCATTTTCTGTATCGCTCTGCCGACTATTGGGATGACGCCACGAACGACGACGCATTTTTCGCACATCGTAAATCCCGTACCGCATACATCGGGCATGATACATGGATCGGTGCAAGCGCGATGATCAAACCCGAGGTGACGCTGGGCCATGGTGCCGTTGTCGCGGCGGGTGCCGTTGTGACGAAAGATGTCGCACCCTACACCATCGTTGCGGGGACGCCTGCCAAGACTCTACGCCTGCGCCAGCCGCGCGACATTGCAGAGCGTCTGATCGCGCTGGCTTGGTGGGACTGGTCGCACGACACGCTACGCGATGCTTTGCCGGACTTTCGCGTGATGACGGCAGAGGCATTTCTGGAAAAATACGGCGGTTAGCAAAGCGATTGGCTTAGGTGTCTTGAGGCCGCAAGAAACCCACAGTGATGGCTGACAGCGCAACCATCGTGGCCGCTGTTCCAAGCATCAGAACCAGTCCGCCGACCTGATAGGTGACCCCCGAAAGCAGTGTGCCCGCCAGCCGTCCAGCGGCATTGGCCATATAGTAAAATCCGACGTCCATCGTGACCCGCTCTGCCTTGGTGAACGTCAGGATCAGGTAGGAATGCAGGGACGAGTTCACCGCAAAGATGCCACCGAAAGCGAGCAGCCCGACAATCAATGTCAGCGTCAGCCACATCTGGGGCCCCTGCGCGAACATCGCGGCCGCCGTCAGGGCAGCAGGAACAATGGCAAGGGCCCAGGCCCAGCCGCGCGCCGCCGCGATGAGCTCTGCCTCGGGTCGGGTCTTTGCGCGCAGAATGCGCGGGGCGTTGGCCTGCACCAGACCATAAAGGATGATCCACCCTGCCATGAAGGTGCCGATCAGAAAGAATGCGGCGCGGTTTCCCTCGGTCGTGCCGTCGGACAGGACCGCATAAAAATAGATCGGTATGCCGACCACAAACCAGACGTCGCGTGCGCCGAACAGGAATACGCGCGCCGCGCTGAGCAGATTTACATTGCGCGACTTGGAAAACACTTCGGAAAACTTTGTGCCCTTGCGGCCCTTTGGCAAACCTGCGGGCATGGCGATCAAAACGGCCAACAGGATGACGGCAAGGATCAAAGCCATGCCAAGAACCGCCCAAACGAAACCCAAAGTCGCCAGCAGGGCCGCACCCAATAGAAAGCCAAGGCCCTTGACCATGTTCTTGGAGCCCGTCAGCAGGGCAACCCAGCGGAAAAGCCCGCCATCTTCCGACGGTGCCAGAAGCTTGACCGCGGACTTCGACGACATCTTGGCAAGGTCTTTGGCGACCCCGCTCGCGCCCTGTACCAGCATGACGAAAACGACGGATGCACCAACCGCCCATGACGGATCCAGCTGGGCCAAAGCAAGCAGGGCCACCACTTGCAGGCCAAGGCCTGCATAAAGCGTTGATGTCAGCCCGAACCGCGCGGCAATCCAGCCTGCGCAGAGGTTGGTGACAACGCCGGCAATTTCGTAGAGTACGAAAAGATAGGCCAGTTGAACGGGCGAGAAGCCGAGCGTGTGAAAGTGCAAAAGCACCAGCATACGCAGCGCGCCATCGGTCAGCATGAACGCCCAATAGGCCGCCGTGACAGCAATGTAAGCGGACAGGCCCTCGGGCCGCGCAGAAGACTGGGTCACAGGCTGCGACCAACCATGAGGGCCACGTCAGCCAACCTGTGGGCATAACCCATTTCGTTGTCATACCACGCGTAGATTTTCACCTGCGTGCCGTTGATGACCATGGTTGAAAGCGCATCGACGATGCTTGATCGTTCGTCATTGGTATAATCGCTCGACACCAGTGGGCGGTCTTCATAGCCCAGAATGCCTTTCAGTGGCCCTTCTGAAGCAGCTTTGAACAGCGCGTTGACCTCTTCGGCGGTTGTTGCCTGCTCTACTTCGAACACGCAGTCTGTCAGTGACGCGTTCAGCAAAGGGACGCGGACGGCATGACCGTTCAGGCGCCCTTTCAGTTCAGGGTAAATCAGCGTGATGGCGGTTGCACTGCCGGTGGTGGTCGGGATCAGGGAATTCAGCGCAGAACGGGCGCGCCGCAGATCTTTGGCCGGGCGATCCACAATTGTCTGTGTGTTTGTGACATCATGGATTGTCGTGATGGACCCGTGTTTGATCGTCAGGTTCTCGTGGATAACCTTGACGACTGGCGCAAGGCAGTTGGTTGTACAACTGGCGGCGGTCACGATGCGATGGCGGTTCGGTTCATAGATATCGTGGTTGACGCCAAACACGATATTCGCAGCATCGCCATCCTTGACCGGTGCCGACACAACCACCTTTTTCACCCCGGCATCAAAGTAGGGGGCAATCTTTGCTTCGGTCTTGAACACACCGGTGCAGTCAATGACAACATCCACGCCATCAAGCGGCAAATCCGCGATCTCGCGCGTGCCAATGAATGGCAGGCGCACACCGTCGATTGTGACACTCTCCGCATCATGGGCGAAATCAGCCTTCCAGCGTCCATGAACCGTGTCGAATTCAAACAGATGCGCGTGCATTTCCGGGTCGCCGACCGCGTCATTGATCCACGCGATTTCTGCCCCCTGTTCCAGCAACGGTTTCAGGGCGAGCTTGCCGATACGGCCAAGGCCGTTCAGGGCGTAGACAGTCATGTGGAAGGTCCTTCTTCAATAGATTGGCCAATCTCATCGACAGCCTTTTGTAACGACATGCGATCAAGCGACGAAAGCGGTAGGGCGGTAAAGGCGATCATCCGGTTTCGGAGCGCGCCATAGGTCTGGTGGAAAGCAAGGCTTTTCTCTGCGTCCGACCCCTCAACTTTGACCGGATCAGGAAGCCCCCAATGTGCGCTGATCGGTTGGCCCTGCCACGAAGGGCAGTCTTCGTTTGCGGCTTGATTGCAGACGGTGAAAACGAAATCGAAACGGGGGGCGTTGTCGCCTTGGAATTCGGTGATGTTCTTTGCGCGCAAGATGCCGGTGTCATGTCCTTTCTGTTCCAATACCTCGAGGGCAAAGGGGTTCAGTTCCGAGCGGGGCTTGGTACCTGCCGAATAGGCCACGAAGCGGTCACCGGCGAGATCGCGCAGGATCGTTTCTGCGAAAATGGATCGCGCAGAGTTGCCGGTGCAGATGAACAGGACATTGTACTTACGATCAGTCATTTGAGAGCCTCTGTCTTCTGCCTGATAGGCGTTCGGGACGCAGATTTCTGGGCGCCCCCTGCAGCATTCGTGCAGCAGGTAATCAATCGTTTCGCGAGCAGCGTCCATGTTGATGGAATAACGCAAGGATGTGCCAACACGTTCCTGGTTGATCAGACCTGCCTGCATAAGGGCGTTTACATAAGTGGAGAGTGTATTTTGCTTCAGCCCAAGTGCCTGCGCCAGTTCAGTTGCCGGAACACGATCAGGGTATCGCCGCATCAGCAGCCGGAATAGGGCGAGCCGTTGCGGGTGACCAAGAGTAGCGAGGCGGTTGGGAATCAATATATCCATAATTCATGTATATCTGAATTAAGAGTTCTGGAAAGTGAAGGTTTTGTGACAGCCTCGTCGGTCCTGACCCTAGGTTTCGAGCGTCAGCGTAACGCGATCCCCGACAAACCATGTGCGCCCATATTCTACAGGTTGGCCGAACTGGCCTGTATTCACACCGGACGACCTTAACAGCGGATCGCCCTCCGTGACTTGCAAATGCAGCGCTTGGGTTGCGGTGGCGCGCACCGCTGTCAAACGGGTTGAGGTGCGGGTGTAGTCCGCAATTCCTGCCACACGGAGCGCTTCTGTCACGCTACTTGTGTCACGCAATGCGGCGGTGATGCCCGCGATGCGATCCAATGGAAACAGGCTTTCAAAGATGGCAATTGGCTGGCCATCAGCCAGTGAAAGGCCGTGATAGGCGCAGACGGGTGCACCGGTGGGGACTTGCAAAGCCTTGGCTTCACCTTGTGTTGCAGCACGCTCGTCCAGCGCAAGAATGCGCTTTTCCGGCCTGCGTCCTGCAGCGATCAGGTTTTCATGAAACCGGACGCGGTTGCCGATGGGGTAGTCTGTTGGCGTCGCTGCGACAAACGCGCCTGCACCACGACGGGTCCGGACCAACCCGTCATCAACCAAGGCCGCGATCCCGTGCCTGACCGTGTGGCGATTGACGCCGAAACGGTCTGCCAGCGCGGCTTCGGTCGGGAGCTTGTCACCCGGGCTATAGCGTCCTTCGGCCAAATCGCTGCGCAGGGCATCAGCAATGGCTTTCCAGATGGGTGTTTTGCCTGAACTGTCACGCAAATTTCACAAAACTCTTCTGTCGCGAGACCACAAATGTGGTAAGATATGTATAGTTGTATAGTAAATGGAAAAGTTGTCGAGATGAAAGACACTTTACAAGAAAATAATCCCCGCAAAGCGTGGATGAGCCTGCTGGCCAAAGCGCCGGAAGGCCGTGCCGCCACCTTGCTGGATGGGGCCATCACGCGCCCTGCCTTCACGTGGCTGCGTGCGCCAGAGATCGGCAGCACCATGGTGCGCGCCCGCGCGGGTGCCACGGGTGCGCCTTTTAATCTTGGCGAAATGACAGTGACCCGCTGCGCATTGACCTTGGACACCGGAGAGGTGGGGCATGCCTATATTCAAGGGCGGCGCAAAGAAGATGCAGAAACGGCCGCTTTGATTGATGCGCTGATGCAAACGGCAATGTCGCAAACAATGCGAACATCAGTGCTTGAGCCGCTGGAGGCCGAAATGACCACCGCCAGGGCTGCGCGCGCGGCCAAGGCTGCGGCGACAAAGGTCGATTTCTTCACAATGGTCCGAGGAGAAGACTGATGCAGGCAGATACTCTTTCCGGCGGATTTGCAGACCCGTCCATCGGATCATCCCACGCCTTCCGCGCCGTGATGGAGGCAATGGCACGTCCAGGGACTGTGCAGGAAATTTCAGGTGCCGTGCCCCCTGCACCGCTCTCGCCAGCGGCAGGCACCGTTCTGCTCACCCTCTGCGACACTGAAACGCCGGTCTATCTGGCGGGCGCTGCCGATTGCGAAGCGTTGCGCGTCTGGCTGGCCTTTCACACGGGTGCCCCTTTGGTTGGTCCGGCGGAATGCATGTTCGCTGTCGGCACATGGGATGCGCTTGTGCCGCTGTCGTCATATCCCGTCGGCACATCACAATACCCCGACAGATCAGCCACTTTGATTGTCGAACGCCCCGACCTTTCCGCAACGGGCGCGGCCCTGACCGGCCCGGGTATCAAGGATCAGGCGGCGCTTTCCCTGCCAGAGGTTGCTGCCTTCCAATCCAACCACGCGCTGTTTCCGCTCGGGCTGGATTTCATCTTCACCAGTGGAGACTGCGTTGCGGCTCTGCCAAGAACGACAAAGGTGTCCTGATGTATGTCGCAGTCAAAGGCGGTGAACGGGCAATCGAGAATGCCCATGCATGGCTTGCCGAGGAACGCCGCGGCAATAAGGATATTGCCGAACTCGGCATCGCGCAGATCCGCGAACAACTCAGCCTTGCCGTCAATCGCGTTATGGCCGAAGGCTCGCTTTATGATCCTGATCTGGCGGCCTTGGCGATCAAACAGGCCCGCGGTGATCTGATCGAGGCGATCTTTCTGATCCGCGCTTACCGGACCACGCTGCCCCGCTTTGGGGCGTCTGAACCGGTTGATACCGGCGCAATGGCCTGCGACCGGCGCATCTCGGCGACGTTCAAGGACCTGCCGGGCGGGCAGGTGCTGGGGCCAACCTTTGATTACACGCACCGCTTGCTGGACTTTAAACTGGCTGCGGATGGCGAAGTGCCAGATGCGCCTGCGCGCGCTGCGGAAACTGGCGATGTGCCGCATGTAACGGGGTTCTTGAACCGCGAAGGGCTGATTGAAGAGGCCCGTCATGATGACACGCCACCGCGTGACCTGACCCGCGAACCTCTGGAAATGCCGGCAGACCGGCCCTTGCGCCTTCAGGCGCTTACCCGCGCGGACGAGGGTTTTACGCTTGGCCTCGCCTATTCAACGCAACGCGGCTACGGGCGCAATCACGCCTTTGTGGGCGAGTTGCGTATCGGGGCGGTGCCCGTTGAAATGGACATCCCGGAACTGGGCTTTGCCATCGAGATCGGCGAAGTGACCTTGACCGAATGCGAGACAGTCAACCAGTTCACCGGTTCGAAAACCGAACCGCCGCAATTCACGCGCGGCTATGGATTGGTCTTTGGTCAGACCGAGCGCAAGGCGATTTCAATGGCCTTGGTCGACCGCGCCTTGCGGTGGGAAGAATTGGGCGAGGACAACGTTGGCGCCCCCGCGCAGGATGCGGAATTCGTGCTTTATCACGCCGACAACATTCAGGCGACGGGCTTTCTGGAGCATATCAAACTGCCTCATTACGTTGATTTCCAGTCCGAACTGGAACTGGTGCGCAAACTGCGCCGCGAAGCTGGCGTCGATCAAGTGCAGGAGGCTGCGGAATGAACGCTTATAATTTTGCCTATCTCGATGAGCAGACCAAACGGATGATCCGGCGTGCAATCCTCAAGGGGCTTGCCATTCCCGGCTATCAGGTGCCTTTTGCCAGCCGTGAAATGCCGATGCCCTATGGTTGGGGCACTGGCGGCGTGCAGGTTTCAGCGGCAGTCCTGACCCCCGAAGACACCTTCAAGGTCATTGACCAAGGGGCCGATGACACCACAAACGCGGTGTCGATCCGAAGCTTCTTTCAGCGCACCGCAGGTGTTGCGACGACCACCGCGACACGCGACGCCACTGTGATCCAGACCCGTCACCGTATTCCCGAAGAGGCGCTGGGCGAAGGCCAGATCCTTGTCTATCAGGTGCCCATCCCCGAACCGTTGCGCTTTCTGGAGCCGCGCGAAAGTGAAACGCGCAAGATGCATAGCCTTGAGGAATACGGGCTGATGCATGTGAAGCTTTACGAAGACATCAGCCGTCATGGCCACATCGCGACCTCTTATGCCTATCCGGTAAAGGTCGAAGGGCGCTATGTGATGGACCCGTCACCCATTCCGAAATTCGATAATCCCAAGCTTGGCGATATGGCCGCGATCCAGCTTTTCGGTGCGGGGCGCGAACAGCGCATTTATGCCCTGCCGCCCTATACCCAAGTCGTCAGCCTTGATTTTGAGGATCACCCGTTCGAGGCGACGAAGGCCGATCATCCTTGCGGGATGTGCGGCGCGCAGGACAGCTATCTGGATGAACTCATCATTGATGATGCAGGCGGGCGGATGTTCGTGTGCTCGGATACCGACTATTGCGAGGCGCGTCAGGCGGCGGGCCATAAAGGAAAGGACGCGGCATGACACCTTTGCTGTCTGTTCAGGGCGTTACAAAACGATACGGTGCCCATATCGGTTGCGCGGATGTCTCGTTCGACCTTTACCCGGGCGAGGTCATGGGAATTGTGGGTGAAAGCGGGTCGGGCAAGTCGACCCTGCTCAATTGCATGGCAGGTCATCTGCGCCCCGATGCGGGACAGGTCGTCTTTGATACCCGTACCGATGGTCCGCGTGATACGATCACGATGTCCGAGCCTGAACGCCGGATGCTCGGTCGCACCGATTGGGCCTTTGTCCACCAACACGCGCGCGACGGGCTGCGCATGGGTGTCAGCGCCGGTGGCAATGTCGGGGAACGGCTGATGGCTGTGGGTGAGCGGCACTATGGCGACATCCGTGACAAGGCGACCGACTGGCTGGGACGTGTCGAGATTGATGCCTCGCGCGTTGATGATCGCCCGACGACCTTCTCGGGCGGGATGCAGCAACGCCTGCAAATCGCCCGTAACCTTGTGACCGGGCCGCGACTGGTGTTCATGGATGAACCCACGGGCGGGCTTGATGTGTCAGTGCAGGCCCGGTTGCTTGATCTGCTGCGGGGGCTGGTGCGCGACATGGGACTGTCCGCGATCATCGTCACACACGATCTGGCGGTGGTGCGTCTGCTCGCGGATCGTCTGATGGTGATGAAGGATGGCCGCGTGGTTGAAGCCGGCCTGACCGATCAGGTGCTGGACGATCCGCAGCATGCCTACAGCCAACTCCTTGTCAGCTCCGTTTTGCAGGTATGACCCATGATTGAACTTACCAACGTCTCAAAAACCTTCACCCTGCACAATCAGGGCAGCGCGGTCATCGAGGTGATTAATGATGTGTCTTTCTCCGTTGCCGCTGGCGAATGTGTGGCGCTGACGGGCGCGTCCGGTGCAGGCAAATCCACGCTGATGCGGATGATCTATGGCAACTACCTGACACAGGCGGGCCAAATCCGTATTGGCGATGTGGATCTCGTACAAGCCGAACCACGCCAGGTTATCGCGGTGCGCCGTGAAGTTCTGGGCTACGTCAGCCAGTTCCTGCGTGTCGTGCCGCGTGTGCCCACACTTGATGTGGTCGCCGAACCGCTACGGACGCTAGGCGTTTCCGCGGAAGTGTCACAAGCCCGCGCCAAGGCATTGCTGGGCCAGTTGAACATTCCTGAGCGCCTTTGGTCGCTGTCGCCCACCACCTTTTCAGGTGGCGAGCAACAGCGCGTGAATATCGCGCGCGGCTTTGCTCATGCCTATCCTGCGATGCTGCTGGATGAACCGACCGCCAGCTTGGATGCCAAGAACCGCGAAGTCGTGCTGTCCCTGATCGAAGAGGCCAAGGCGCGCGGTGCCGCCATCATCGGGATTTTCCACGATGAGGCCGCCCGCGACCGCGTCTGTGACCGTGAGATCGACGTCAGCCGCTTTACACCAAAGGTTGCCGCATGACCCAAGGTCGCCTCATAGCTGTTGTCGGTCCCTCGGGTGTTGGCAAGGACAGCGTGATGGCGGGCCTTTGTGAGGCTATGCCGCGGTTGCATCTGGTGCGGCGCGTCATCACCCGCGCGCCCGCGCTTGGTGGCGAAGATTACGATGCGGTGTCAGTGCCGGAATTTGAGGATCTGGTCGAGAACGGCGCTTTCGCAGTGCATTGGCGCGCGCATGGGCTGCACTACGGCATCCCGATCACTGTCAGGTATCAACTAGGCAAAGGCACCGATTGCCTTGCCAATTTCTCGCGCAAGGCTCTGGCTGAAGCGGCCGAGACATTCCCGAACTTCCTCGTTCTCAACATCAGTGCAACACCGGAAACGCTTGCGCAGCGTCTGGCCGCACGGGGGCGTGAGACCGAAGAAGAAATCGCTAAACGTCTCGCGCAGGCGGACAAGCCTTTGCCAGAGGCGCTTCATGTGATCGACCTCGCCAATGATGGCCCGCTATCCCAGACCGTTGCCCGCGGGGTGGCGCTGCTTCAGCCGGCGAGTGTATAGCGATGGAGCATCTCGAAGTGTCCATCTTCCCGCTCACCACACAAGGCGATCTGGTCAAGAATGAACAGCGCGGGCAGGGCGGGCAAAAATTTCCGCACAGTGTCGGACCATGTGGTAAGCTCTGGCTCGGGCAATTGCCCCGAAAGTGTCAGGTGAAAGCGGAATTCTTCCATCACATAGGGATAGCCCCATTGCACGAGCAGGGCTTCCTGCCGCGCTGTGAGGCCGGATTTACGACGGCGCGCCAACTCTGCGTTGCTGGCGGGTGCGCGAAAACCGTCAAGCGCGCTGACGCAGGCCGCTGCCACCCGCTGCAAGGCTTCTGTGTCACCGTGGGGTGTCAGGGCCAGAAAATGGCCCAGCGAGGTCAGCGCCAGACCATCGCAGATGGCAGGCGCAAGGGACGCCGCCAGTTCCGCGACCGCCTTGTCAAGCTCGGCGACGTTTCGTCCGTCCGTCAGCTTGAAGGGCGGCTTCAACGTCCCATGAAACCCGTATTTGCGCGGTGTCATTGTAATGTCACGCAGATCGGGCAGATCGGGCTGACGTGTCAGTTGACCGTTCACAACATCCCACCCGAGCCACGACGCCCCGAAATCGGCCAAAGAGCCTGCCGGCGGCACATAGTAAATTGCAAATCGAGAGTATGACATGAATTCCCCTTTTCCCACGGCCTCTTTGACAAAGGCTTGTGACACGGATGTGTCAAGCAACCTGTGTCTTGCAAATGCGCAGCTTGTTATGGCGGATCAGGTAATCACCGGATCGGTGACAATCGAACAGGGGGTCATCTGCGATATTGCCGAGGGAGATCATGTTCCGGCAGGTGCACTCGATTGCACTGGAGATCTGGTAATCCCGGGGCTTGTTGAACTGCATACTGACAATGTCGAGCGCCACATCGAACCGCGTCCCGAGGTGGACTGGCCGCATCTGCCCGCGCTGATCGCCCATGATGCGGAACTGGCGTCTACGGGGATCACAACGGTGTTCGATGCGCTGCGCGTGGGTTCGATCCATAGCGGCAAGGCGCGCTATAGTGATTATGCACGCAAACTGGCGGACGAGCTCCTGGCGGCGCGTGCGGCGGGGTTCTTCAAGATCAGCCATTTTCTTCATCTGCGCGCCGAGATTTGTTCGGAAACGCTTCTTGAGGAACTAGCGGCCTTTGCACCCGAGGACCGCGTCGGGATCGTAAGCCTGATGGACCATACGCCGGGCCAGCGCCAGTTTCGTGACCTGACGGCGTTGAAAACCTATGTTGGCAAGAAACGCGGTCTGAATGACGCAGAATTTGACGCCCATGTCGCGAACCTGTTGGACCTGCAAGCCCGCTATGGCGCCAAGCATGAAACCGGTGCTGTTACCGAAGCAGTGCGCCTTGGTGCGGTGCTTGCCAGCCACGATGACACCACGGCCACCCACGTTGGCACCTCTGCGGGCAATGGCGTGGGTTTTGCAGAGTTTCCCACAACGGTCGAGGCCGCCGCGGCATGTCGCACGCACGGGATTGCCGTGATGATGGGCGCACCCAACCTTATCCGTGGCGGGTCGCACTCTGGCAATGTCGCCGCCGAAGAACTGGCGAAAGCTGACCTTCTTGACATCGTGTCGTCAGACTATGTGCCTTCGGCGCTGCTTTTGTCCGCCTTCCGCCTTGCCGATATCTGGAATGATCTGCCACGCGCTATTGCGACCGTGACGACCAACCCTGCCAAGGCTGTGCGGTTGCATGATCGTGGTGCCTTGAAGACAGGTTTGCGCGGTGATGTCCTGCGGGTGCGCAAAATCGGCCAAACGCCGCTGCTGCGGGGCGTGTGGAGCCAAGGCAACAGGGTTGCATGACCCTGCTGCGCATTGATCGCGATTACCTGCCTGCAATCGGGTTGGGGATCACACAGATCATGGGCTACGGCACGTTGATGTACGCCTATGCCGTGCTGCTGCCTGAAATGGCCAAGGACCTTGGGCTTACCCTCTCGGAGGTCTTTGGCATCCTGTCGCTGGGTCTGTTTTTTGGTGGGCTGGTCTCGCCTGTGGCAGGCAAATTGGTGGACCGTTTTGGCGGCCGTTGGGTGATGACGCTTGGGACGATTGTTGCCTGTCTGGCAGTGATGTCTATGAGCCTGGTCGAGGGACGGATCGGGCTTTTTGCACTCATATTGCTGGCTGAAGCGGCAGGTATGTTCGTGCTCTATAACGCAGCTTTTTCAAGCGTCGCGCGGTTGGATCTGCGCATCTTACCGCAGCGCTCGATTTCGGTAATCACCCTGTTCGGCGGTGTGGCGTCCACGATTTACTGGCCGCTGACACTTGCGCTTTTCAATCGCTATGGATGGGAAACAACCTGGGTGATCCTCGGGTTCAGTGCCCTGCTGATCTGCACCCCGATCCATTTTTTCGTTCTGCGTGGCCGCGAACGCGCGGCAGATGCCCCAAAGCCGGACAACGCACCGGATTGGCCCGAGTTGACTGGACGGCTGCGCAGGCAGGCCATGCTTTGGATGGTCGTATCGTTCATCTTCTCGGGCTATCTGATGGGTGCCGTGATGACGCTTTGGGTGACCAATGTGCAGGATCTGGGGCATACGGCCGCCATGGCCGCCCTTGCCGGTGCGGTGATTGGACCCTTCAAGACGGTAGGCCGGTTTTTCGAGATGCTGGTCAGTCAGAATATGTACCCTCTTGTGACCTATGCCCTCAGCCTCGGCCTGATGTTTTCCGGGTTTGTCGTCTTATTGACGCTTGGCTTTACCCTGCCGGGGCTTTTGCTGGCCGCGGCACTTTACGGGATGGGTGACGGGATCAAGACGATTGCCCGCGGCACACTGCCTTTGGCTTTGTTTGGTGCCAAAGGGTATGGCGCGCGGCTTGGCTGGATTTCATTTGTGCAGATGGGGATCAACGCCTCCGCGCCCTTTGCTTTTGGATGGGCCACGCAGACCTATGGGGGATGGTGGTCCTTTGCTGTCATGGCGCTGTGCCTTTGCTGTGCGATGGCAACCTACATGTTTATTCCTGATCCGAGGACACACAGAAATGACCCCGCTCAAGATCGGCGCCTGCCTGACCATCCCTGAGATTGATGACCACCGCGACTGGCTGTTCGATGCAGCACGCGATATTGAACTGCAGGATTTCATGACCTATTCCGCTTTGACGACGGGGTTTGAAGATCGCGTCGCCGCAGCCAAGACAGCCCTTGACGGTCACATGGGTCGGGTGGGTATTCATGGCCCCTTCGAGGGATTGGACATCGACAATAAAGATGCCGAACTGCGTCCGCTCATCACCGCGCGGTTCTTGAAAGCATTGGAGGCCGCCGACCGGATCGGCGCGCGCCAGATGGTTCTGCACTCTCCCTATACGGCTTGGTATCAGAACAACATCTTCAGCTTCCCCAACTACGCCGAAAAGAAGCTTGCCCGTGTGCATGAAATTCTGGGCCCCGTCGTGCGCGCGGGCGAGGACAAGGGCATCACATTGGTGATCGAGAATATCCAGGATGTGCGGCCCGAAACCCGCCGCGCATTGGTGGACAGTTTCGGATCCCCGGCCATCGCGCTTTCTATTGATACAGGCCATGCGCAGCTCGCGCGACGCATGGCAGGTGCACCACCTGTTGCTGATTTTATCGCCGATGCCGGCGCGCAGCTTGCACATGTCCATCTGCAAGACGTTGATGGCCATGCGGACCGCCACTGGGCCCCGGGTGAGGGCGAGATTGAATGGACTGCGGTGTTCCGTGCCTTGGCTGCTTCCAGCAGTGACCCGCATCTGGTTTTGGAATTGCACAATAAAGCCGACATACCCAAAGGCTTTGGCGCTTTGCGCGACCTTGGCTTGGTGATTTGAGGCGAGCAGTCGAAACTTGCCGAATCGACGTCATCTCAATAGCGTCACAGTCGTGTTACAAGAGATATGGCTGGGGGGCTTTATGGCTTACTACATTGCAGAGCTTGATGAGGCGCAACAGATCGCTGCTGTTTGGATTAAGGAAAGCATGGCCCGCGCGCCGCGTGTTTTCGACCCGGCAAAGCACTTTTTCGATGCGGACACTGCTTCAGGATTTATTGGCGCGACGAAAGAAGAAATCGCCAGCTGGATAGCGTGCGCTTGCGGGACTGCGCATCACCCTTCCTATCCATAGGGGCAGAAGCCCTTCAATCGCGCCTTCCGACATTAAGCTCTACCCGCGCAGATATGCGTCTAGCCATCAGCAAATCGCATGACGGAACGTGGAGGCGGTTTATCGCTTGAGCATATCCAACTTTGAGCGGTTTCCGATGCCCACGCGCTCCTCGGCTGGGGCCGAGTTGACCTGCGCGGGCCGCGCGTTCGAGCGATATGCCCTTTCCAACATCCGAGTCTGGGAGGAGATGGGCCAGCAAGTCGCTTTTCGCGGTATCATGCAAAGCGGTAAGACCGACAACACAAGGGTCGGGATCAGTTTGTGATCAACACGGCTGGGGGCGGAACAAACCGCCCCCAAATTCGTTCTGGCTTAGTTGATCAGCGCATTCAGTGTCGCTGATGGGCGCATTGCGGCGGCGGCCAATTCGTCGGACGTGTGATAATAGCCACCCAGATCAACCGGTGTGCCTTGACCTTGTGACAACTCGCTCAGGATCGCCGCCTCGTTTTGCGCCAGTTCTGCCGCAAGCGGCGCAAACTTTGCCGCCAGTGTCGCGTCATCCGTTTGTGCTGCCAATGCCTCGGCCCAATAACGCGCAAACCAGTAATGGCTGTGGCGGTTGTCGGGTTGGCCCACTTTACGCTGCGGTGAATGACCCTCGGACAAAAGCTTCTCGGTTGCTGCATCCACGGCATTGCCCAGAACGTTGGCTGCAGCTTTGCTTTGCGCGTTGCCAAGGAAGCGCAGGCTTTCACCCAAGGCGCAGAATTCACCAAGGCTGTCCCAGCGCAGGTGGTTTTCGTTGACCAGTTGTTCGATGTGCTTTGGTGCGGACCCACCGGCGCCCGTTTCGAACAAACCGCCGCCCTGCATCAGTTTCACAACCGACAGCATCTTGGCCGATGTGCCGACCTCAAGGATCGGGAACAGGTCGGTCAGGTAATCGCGCAGCACGTTGCCTGTCACGGCAATCGTATCCTTGCCCTGATAGATCAGCTCGAACGACCGTGTCGTCGCCTCGCGCGGGGCCATGATTTTCACGGCATCCGTCAGACCCGCCTTGGCCAAGGCGGGTTCCACGTATTTCAGCAGTTCCGCATCGTGCGCGCGGTTCCGGTCAAGCCAGAAGATGGTTTCAAACCCTGTGGCCTGCATCCGGTCAATCGCAAGCTGGATCCAGTTTTCAATCGGTGCGCGACGTGCCGAGGCCATGCGCCAGATATCGCCCGCCTCAACCGCATGTGTGTGCAGCACGTCACCATTGCCCGCAATCACGCGCACGGTCCCGTCCTGCGGAATTTCGAATGTCGTGGGGTGAGAGCCGTATTCTTCGGCCTTCTGCGCCATCAGACCGACGTTTTGCACAGTGCCTGCCGTTACCGGATCAAGCGCGCCGTTCTCTTTGCAGAAGTTCACGGATGCTTCATAAACCGGCGCATAAGAGCTGTCAGGGATTACGCAGTTTGTGTCGGCCTCTGCGCCATCAGGGCCCCAGCCCTTGCCGCCTGCGCGGATCACCGCAGGCATCGAGGCGTCGATGATCACGTCAGAGGGCACATGCAGGTTTGTGATGCCGCGGTCAGAGTTCACCATGTAGAGGGGCGGGCGTTCGGCCAGTACCGCGTCGATCTCGGCCTTGATCTCGGCGCCGTTGGGCATTTCCGCAATCGCATTGAACATCGTGCCAAAGCCTGCATTCGGGCCCACGCCCGCAGCGGCAAAAGCATCGGCATGGCGGTCAAAGACCGGCTGCAGATAGGCGACAACCGCATGGCCAAACAGGATCGGGTCAGAGACCTTCATCATCGTGGCTTTCAGGTGCAACGAGAACAGCGTGCCATCGGCCAGCGTCTTTTCGATCTGCGCGTGGTAGAACGCCTTGAGCGCTTTGGCCGACATGAAGGTCGCGTCGACAATCGTGCCTGCAGGCATTTTGATACCGTCCTTCAAGGTCGTGACAGTGCCATCGGCGGCAGTGTGTTCGATCTTGAGCGGACCTGCGGCCAGCGCGTCGGTCAAGGTGACCGAGGTCTCGTTCGAATAGAAATCATTCGCGCCCATGGTGGACACGCAGGTCTTGCTGTCCTTTGACCACGCACCCATGCGGTGTGGGTTGGCGCGGGCGTATGCCTTGACCGATGATGGCGCACGGCGGTCGGAGTTGCCTTCGCGCAGAACGGGGTTCACAGCAGAGCCTTTGACCGCATCATACCGCTTGCGCGCCTCGACCTCATCGGGGGTCTGCGGGTTTTCGGGGTAATCGGGAATGTCATAGCCTTGGCCCTGCAATTCCTTCACCGCCGCGACCAGTTGGGGCACAGAGGCCGAAACGTTGGGCAGTTTGATCACATTGGCGCTTGCATCTTTCACAACCTCGCCCAGCAGGGCCAGATCGTCAGACACCTTCTGCGCATCTGTCAGACGTTCCGGGAATGATGCCAGAATGCGGCCTGCAAGCGAGATATCCTTGGTGCCGATGGTGATATCCGCTTCGCCCAGAAACCTGCGCAGGATCGGCAGCAAAGACGCGGACGCCAGTTGCGGCGCTTCATCGGTTTTCGTGTAAATGATATCGGGAAGGGTCTGGTCTGACATGCGCATATCCTCGTGGTTTGGTCGTGTTGCATAGGCAAGCGGCCTACATGAAAAGAACCGCACGCGTTTGATTCACATCACTAGTGGAACAGACTTCGAAAGGGAATGCATTTTGGTGTACTGTTGTACACAAAGTTCTTTATATCCCGACAAATAAGGGAAAACTGACCCCTAAAGCCCATGCAAGCACCAATCCAAGGGCTATTCCGGATGTCGCCGTTCCTGCTCGGCGTGCGATTTGGCGGCCCATCGTGCCGAAGACAGCGTAGAAGAGCACAAGCACCGGCGCGATCATGATGAGAAAGAACAGACCCTCGAAATCCAACGCGACAGCGATGCCGAGTGAAATGAGGAAGGCAAGACGCACCAGCAGCCTGCGCCAGAACCCTGCTTGCACACTTAGCACCATGTCGGCCAGCATATAGGGTACGGCGCCAAGGGCGAGGACGGCCATGATCCAGACCCGCTGCGGCGTTGGCAGGAAATTCGCGGCATAGCGATCCAGCAAGAAACCGAAAAGCGCGCACCACAGCAGGAGAAGCGCCACCGCACCCCACGTGACAGGCCCGATCCGGTGCCGCCAATGCCAAAGCAGGGCCAGCTGGATTGCACCAAAGATCAACAGGTGCAGGCCAAGGTAATCGGCCACAAGGACCGGCAGAAAACCGGGTGAAAGCGGTACGGCGATGAGGGGCGTCAGCACCATGGGGGCCAGTAACAGAACCGCCAACTGCTTCCGATCAATCGCTGGCATCGCCGTCTGTCGTTGCGGCAGTCGCTTGGTCATCGGTCCGAACAACAGGACAATTCCGATCAAAAGCCCCAAAATCGCAGTCCCGGTTGGCAAGATCGTGGGCAGTGATTGCCGCCCATAAAACCCGTCAAGCCACGCGACCGCTTCGGCCCGCCCCGCGCGGCTATGCAGGACCGAGACATGTTCGCTGAATGGTGCAATAACAGCGCGGCGGCGCAGATCACCTTCCGTCACGGTCTCACTGGTGGTGGCTGCCGGATCAACCATTTGCACGGCCTCTTGCGCAAAGTCGCGCAGGCCTGGTTCCCAGCTTCCGGTGATCAAGAGCAGATCGGGCGGGGTATTGGCATCAATCACTTGCGAAAACGCCGAAATCAGAACCAGAGGGCCAATATCATCACGCTCTTGCGCAACACGGGCGAGGATATCGGTCGCCATGGAATGCCCCAAGAGCGCAACGGGCACATCGCCCGCATCAATGCTGTCGATGACTGCGCTTGTTTGCGCAACTAACAGACGGGTCGTGCCATCCAGCGCGTTCACATCACCTGACATCGGTTGTCTGTGTCGCCCATGCCCGAGGAATTCAAAGGCGTAGACCTGATACCCTGCCTGAGCGAGCGGCAAGGCATAGCCCTGCATCATCTGCTGCGATCCGGCGAAACCATGCGCCACCACTACCGCCGGGCCATCCGCATCGGGCTGTGCATATCTTGTCACGGGTGTTTCGCCGACTGCGAAATGCGAGATGCTGACACCCTGACGGGCGGTTTCCAGCACGAAAAGCGACAGGATCACCGCGATGAGGGCCAGAACCGCCTTCATCCTGCGGTGCCGCTAGTCAGCCTGATAGCTGGGAAGCTGTGCCAATGCGGTGCGCAAAGCCTCGCCCCAACTATTTGAAATATGTTGGAAATACGGGTCATCAGCCTCAATCCGCGGGCGTTCCGTGACCTTGAAACTGTCCGCCTCATAGATTTGCAGATCCAGCGGCAAGCCCACCGAAAGGTTCGCCTTGATCGTGCTGTCAAAAGAGACCAGCAAGAGCTTGATTGTATCCGCGAAACTCATGTCCGGATCATAGGCGCGCACCAAAATCGGCTTGCCGTATTTGGCTTCCCCAATCTGGAAGAACGGGCTGTCTTCGGTGATCTCGATGAAATTCCCCTCGGGATAGATCAGGAACAGTGTAGGCTTGCCGCCTTTGATCTGGCCGCCCAGAATGACCGACGCGCGAAACTTGGTTGAGGCTTCTTGCCCGTCAGGCCCGCTTTCCTCGATCACTTCTTTCAGTGTTGCACCGACCATGCGTGCCACCTGAAACATCGTCGGCAGTTCAAGCACAGTTGGGTTGCGCTCGGCCGTCGCCTTTGATCGTTCGTCCAGAAGGCTGACCAGGGCCTGGGTCGTGGCAAGGTTACCCGCGGTCATCAGGGTGATGACCCGTTCACCGGGTGTATTCCATGTAAACATTTTGCGGGTGACAGAGAAGTTATCTACACCTGCATTTGTGCGGGTGTCGGACATAAAGACCAGTCCCTTATTCAGGCGAAGCCCAACACAGTATGTCAATTTAGTGGTCCATTACCGATAGGAGAAATCCAGCGTTCAAATTAGCATCTACTGCTGAATTTGAAGCGATACAATCATTGCTTCTGACGCAGACCCTAAACGCACGCCGCTAACCGGGGATGCATCGCGCGAATCCAGCCCTGTTGCGATCCTCACATAGCGTTCGTCGGGTGAATAGCCGTTGGATACGTCAAACCCGACCCAGCCAAGCTCATCGATATGGGCCTCGGCCCATGCATGGCTCGCGTCCTGATCAATGCGGTCATTCATCATCAGATAACCGCTGACATAGCGTGCTGGCACACCTGCAAGTCGTGCCGCCGAAATGAAAATCTGCGCGTGATCCTGACAGACACCACCACCAGCTATCAGCGCCTCTTCGGCGGTAGTGCCTGAAAAGGTGATGGCTTGGCCGTAAGGGACCGCCTCGATAATCGCCTGTGACAAAGCATGCAGCCCATCAAGCACATTGGGTGCTTTTTCCAAGGTCTTCGCCAGCTTGCGAATGCCCTTGCCTGCCTCTGTACGCCGTGTGCTTTGCTTGAAATGCCATAGCGGAGCGGTGCCGTAGGTCTTGCCAAAAATGCCATCATTCGTGTGCGTCTCGACCTCGCCGGACACTTCGACCGACACTTCGGTGGCACCTTTATCGGCCCGCACCAGAATGGTCTGGTTTTGATAATGGTCCTCGAACGTCAGCTCTTTGGTTCCGCCTGTCACTTCGACCGTCCAGTCATGCACCGTCTGATGTCTGGAGTTTGCAGGGGTCAACCGCACCTGTTGCAGCCCATAGGACACAGGCGCATCATAGGTGTATTTCGTTGCATGTCTGATACTGAGTCTCATGGTCTGAAAATACCTATCCTACAAAGCTGTAGTCTTGTTCGATCTGAAGCCCGATCGCGTTGTTTTCACGGATGAACGACGTGATGAATTCGTGCAGCCCCTCATCAAAGACCGTTTCAATCGTGCTGGCGCGCAGTCTGTCGCGCTGGGCGTCGATCATGTCATGGCATGGCAGCCGGGTGCGATAGTCCTTGGCCAGATACCCGAGATTCTCGTCCAGAATACGGCTGCAGAACGAGAGTGACCGCGGAAAGCGGCTGTCAAAAATCAAAAAGTCCGCAATGCTCATCGGCGAGATATCGTCGTTGTTCAGCCACCGGAATGACCGGTAGGCCGACACCGACCGCAGGATCGTTTCCCACTGCACGTTATCAAGGGCAGAGCCGACGAAACTGGCTGACGGGAGCAGCGTATAATATTTCACGTCGATGATCCGCGCGGTGTTATCCGCCCGCTCGATCGCGATGCCAAGCTGGGAAAAGTCGAAAATATCATTGCGCAGCATGGTGCCATGCAACGCGCCCCGCACGAGCGCTGTGTAGCGGCGGATTTCACCCAGCACTTCCGGCAGTTTTGCCTGTGTGACGGGTGACTTCAACGCCGCCTTCATGGCCATCCAGCTTTCGTTCACGGCCTCCCAGACTTCGGTTGTCAGTGCCGTGCGCACCATCCGCGCGTTGGTGCGCGCGTTGTTGATCGACGACATGACACTTGACGGGTTGTCAGTATCACGCAGCAGGAAATCAATCGCATCCAGTGCGGTATAACCATCATATTTCTGGTCATAGTTCATCCGCACACCGGCGGTTGTCAGAACGGACTTCCACTCTGATTCAGGGTCTGACGATCGCGTCAGGGCAATCCGGAACCCCGCCTCAACCAGTCGTGCGGTATTTTCACTGCGTTCCAGAAAGCGGAACATCCAGTACAGCCCACCTGCGGTTTTTCCAAGCATCGCCTAGTCCTCCAAAACCCAAGTGTCTTTTGTGCCGCCGCCCTGGCTGGAATTGACCACCAGTGACCCGGCTTTCAACGCGACGCGTGTCAAACCACCGGGTGTGATGTTCATGCCGTCAGGCGACACAAGCGCAAAGGGCCGCAGATCGACGTGGCGGGGGGCAAGGCCCTTCTTGGTAAAGATCGGAACGGTCGACAACGACAGTGTCGGCTGCGCGATATAATTGCCGGGAGATTTCCGTAGTTTCGCTGCGAATGCCGCCAATTCCTTCTTTGATGCGGCGGGGCCGACAAGCATGCCGTAACCACCCGATCCGTGCACCTCTTTCACCACCAGATCAGCAAGGTTATCGAGCACATATTTCAACGCATCAGGTTCAGAACAGCGGAAGGTCTGGACGTTCTTCAGGATTGCCTTTTCACCGGTATAAAACTCGATGATGTCAGGCATGTAGGAATAGATCGCCTTGTCATCGGCAATACCTGTGCCGGGGGCGTTCGCGATAGTGATATTGCCGGCACGGTAGACATCCATGATGCCCGGCACACCCAGCATAGAATCCGGGCGGAAGTTCAGCGGATCAAGGTAATCATCGTCAACACGACGATAGAGCACGTCGATGGTTTTGTAGCCTTCGGTTGTGCGCATCGCGATATGGCCGTCCACCACCCGCAGATCATGGCCCTCGACCAGTTCCACGCCCATCTGATCGGCAAGGAACGAATGCTCAAAATAGGCCGAGTTATGGATACCCGGCGTCAGGATCGCGACCGTCGGTTTGCCATTGCATCCCGCAGGTGCGCAGGCTGCAAGGGACCGGCGCAGGTTCTTGGGGTAATCGCTGACCGGCTGCACCTTGATCTGGCTGAAAAGCTCAGGGAACATTTGCAGCATCGTTTCGCGATTTTCGAGCATGTAAGACACGCCGGACGGGGTGCGCGCGTTGTCTTCCAGCACAAAGAAGTCATCTTCGCCGGTGCGCACGATATCGGTGCCGACAATATGTGTGTAAACATTCCCCGGCGGTGTCACGCCCATCATCTGCGGCAGGAACGCGGCGTTTTTCGCGATCAGGTCAACCGGCACCACGCCGGCGCGCAGAATTTCCTGACGGTGGTAAATATCATGCAAAAAGGCGTTCACACCGCGCACGCGCTGTTCGATGCCTTTCGACAACTTCGTCCATTCGCGGTTCGCGATGATCCGCGGGATCAGATCAAAGGGGATCAGCCGTTCTTGCGCCGCCGCCTGACCGTAAACGTTGAAGGTAATACCCGTCCTGCGAAAGAAGGCTTCTGCTTCTTTCGACTTTTTGGAGAGGCGCGATACGTCTTCATGCGAGAACCACTCTTGATATTCAGCGTAAGGGGCGCGAACGCCCTCTCCGCCCAAAAGCATCTCATCAAAGTGCTGTCGATCTGTACTCATAAAATTAACCTAACGCGCGGCAAGGGAGTTGCAAGCAGATGGCGCGCTTCCTGCGGCTTCATGCGATGAAAGACACATCAACTGACTGCTTTTTCATCTCCATCCAACCATAGGACGTCATGAAGGATACATCAGCCGCGTCACGCCCGACGCCGATGCGGACAATCTCGCTTGGGTGGGCCATGCCTGTGGGGTCAACGATGTGCCATGCACCATCCAGAAACACCTCGGCGACGGCGTGGAAATCCTGCGGGTTCACTGCGGGCCCATAGACGCTGGCGATCCGCGCGGGGATACCGGCAGAGCGTGCCATACCAATCAACACATGCGCGTAATCGCGACAGACGCCGCGCTGCGCCTGAAAGCTATCGGTCGCAGTGGTCAGCGCATTGCTGGCGCAGATGTCGTATGTGAAGTTCTCTCTGATCCAGTCGCTCATCTGCGCGATCAACGCGCCACCCGCGAGTGACCCGAATTGTTTAGGGACAAAGCCGAGGAAAGCTTCGGGGAAGCAATAGCGCGAGGGCATCAGAAACTTGGTCACATCGCTGGGCAATTGTGTGACATCATGGGCCGCAAGATGCGCAAGATCCGATACGGGGCGCTGCACGCGTACCTTTGCTTCGTAGACACAATCGAATTCCTGTTCGATCCGCCCCCAGCGACGTAAACCGATGTTCTCTTCGCCCGGAATGATGTTCCAGTAGACATCTTTGTTTGTGGTAAAGTGACTGCTTTCGCAGACCTGCGCGATATCCTGCGCGGCCTCTATCTGAAGCAGCAGGCTGCAAGAGGTGGCGGTGGTGTAGCTGAGATGTGTCTTGATGGAGATGAGCACGCTGGGGCCTTTCCTTTCTCGATGACGACCACACCCCGCCAGAGACGCGCCGAAGGAATGCATCCTCAACGCTGTGCCAGAGACAGGAAACTGGGTTTAGATTTTGGTTTCGCGGATCAGGCCTACCCCCGGCCTGATTGCTTTGTCCGGCTGGTATCGTTTTCCGGAGCGATGCGCAAATCCCCTTTTGCGCATGTAAAACAGGGCCCCGTAGGGCCCTGTGTTTCGTCATATTTGACAGTTTCTTAATCTGAAAGGCGCACGTTGTCGTTTGAAATGGTGGCTTCGGCACTGGAGGGTCCGACGCGCGTCAGGATCTGATTCGCACCCACCGTGATGACGACCAAGGCGACCAGCGAGATAAGGAAAGCTTTCATCGTGCTATGCCTCGCTCTTGGATGGTTTGGCGTTCAGCACCTCATCGGCCCAAATGCTGTGGTGCTCGCGCGCCCATTGTTCTTCGACCTCGCCTTTGCCCATCGCATCAAAGGCGCCCTCCATGCCGACGGAGCCAAGATAGATATGCGCAAGGATAATCGCTGTCAGCACAAGGCTGACGATGGCGTGCCAGAGTTGGGCGAACTGCATCTCTTCATGTGGCAACAGCGGATAGGGCAAATCAGACAAGCCGAACCACCCCGGCACGCCCCAGCCGTTGATAACCGAGAATGTGTGCGCGAACATGTTGAATTCGAACGGGAACAGCAACGAAATGCCCGAGGCCGAGATCGAGCCGCCAAGGATAATCACCGCCCAGAAGATCAGCTTTTGACCTGCGTTGAACTTTTTCGCAGGCGGGTGATCGCCGCCAAACAGACCGCCCGCTTTTGCAAGCCATTTCAAATCGGTGCGGTCGGGAATGTTATGCACAACCCAAACCACAAACACGATCACAAGCGCCAGCATGAACGCCCAGGAAACGTTGTTGTGGATCCATTTGCTGGCCATTGCCAAACCAGAAAAGGCCTCATGCCCAAAGGTGGGGATCAGAACCTTGCGGCCCAAGAGCGACACCAGTCCTGTGAGCCCAAGCAGGATAAATGACGATGCCAATAGCCAGTGGCCGAAACGCTCGAAGGCCTTGAAGCGTGTGATCGTCCGCCCTGTTTTTTCGCCGTGCAGGCGGATGCGCCCACGGATCAGATAGAAGAGGGCCAGTAGCACAAGCGTGCCGCCCAGCAAGGCAGCGGTCATTGAAACCAGTGGTCCTTCGCGGAACGCCTGCCACCACATCCCGCGATCCTGAATCATTGTTGTGACCGCAGGCCCACGTGCCTGGGTGGTCAGATCGGCAACTTCATAGCGGTATGCGCGCCATAAATCGGGATCCGACGCACCACCCAAGGTGCCAAGCTGATCTGTGATCGGTGCGGCATTCTCGGGGTTGCCTGTCACATCACTCCGGAAACTGTCATCCATGACCAGGCCTTCCTGGCGGCGCAGGATATCCTCCAATGTTTGCGCCCCGCCAGTGGCTGCGCGCGGATCATCGGTGGCTTCTTGTGCCGATGCGGGGGCTGTCATGGCGAATAGCAATGCAAAAACTGTCATCAGACGCAGCATTGAGAAATCCTCTCTGGCTAATCAAAGAAGGGCGGCCCGTGAAAAGGCCGCCCCTTTATTTGCATCTCGCAAAAGGGGCGATTAGCCGCCTTTCTGGTCGTAGGCTGTGCCCCAACCCCAGGCACCGGACCCGAAACCGCGGGCCACGACACGCTCGCGGTAGATGTCGGATACTGTGTCGCCATCACCGGCCAGCAGCGCTTTGGTTGCGCACATTTCGGCACAGATCGGCAGCTTGCCCTCGGCAATCCGGTTCCGCCCGTATTTGGCGAATTCAGCTGTCGAGTTGTTTTCCTCGGGACCACCAGCGCAGAAGGTACATTTGTCCATTTTGCCGCGCGACCCAAAGTTACCAGCCTGCGGGAATTGCGGCGCGCCGAACGGACACGCGTAGAAGCAATAGCCACACCCGATGCACAGGTCTTTGGAGTGCAACACAACACCGTCGGCTGTCTGGTAGAAACAGTCTACCGGACAAACCGCCATGCACGGTGCATCCGAGCAATGCATACATGCGACCGAGATCGACCGCTCGCCGGGCTTGCCGTCATTGATCGTGACAACCTTGCGGCGGTTGATACCCCAAGGCACCTCATGTTCGTTCTTACATGCAGTGACGCAGGCGTTACATTCGATGCAGCGTTCAGCATCAACGAGAAATTTTGCTCTAGCCATTCTACTTCTCCCTTATGCCGTCCAGATTTTGCAAAGAGTCGCTTTGGTCTCTTGCATCTGGGTTACGCTGTCATAGCCATAGGTTTGTGCGGTGTTGGTGGATTCGCCCAAGACGTATGGGTCGGCCCCTTCAGGATATTTATCCCGCAGATCGACGCCCTCCATGTGTCCACCAAAGTGGAACGGCATGAACGCCACGCCTTCGCCAACCCGTTCGGTGACCATGGCCATCACTTTGACCTTGCCGCCTTCGGGGCCTTCAACCCAGACCTGTGCACCGTCACGGACACCAAGGTTGTTGGCGTCGCGTGTGTTGATCTCGATGAACATGTCCTGCTGCAATTCGGCCAGCCACGGGTTTGAACGGGTCTCGTCACCGCCACCTTCGTATTCAACCAGGCGGCCCGAGGTCAGGATGATCGGATACTCTTGCGAGAAATCGTTTTCCTGAATTGAGGCATACATGGTAGGAACGCGCCAGAACTTCTTGTCCGCGTAAGTTGGATAATCTGCGACCAGATCGCGGCGGTTCGAGTAGAGCGGTTCGCGGTGGATCGGCACAGGGTCAGGGAAGGTCCAGACCACAGCCCGTGCCTTGGCGTTGCCGAAGGGCGCACAACCACGCGCAATTGCGACGCGCTGGATACCGCCGGATAGGTCGGTTTTCCAGTTGATGCCGCCGACATTATCCGCGCCACCTGCGACCTGTTCGATTGATGCGCGTTCCTCGGCGGTCAGATCACCGTCCCAGCCAAGGTCTATCAGCATTTGCATGGTGAATTCTGGATAACCATCCTCGATCTGCGATCCGGGGGTAAAGACGCCCTCGGCCAGCAGGTTTTCACCATCGCGTTCCACCCCGAAGCGGGCGCGGAAGGTCAGACCGCCTTCGGCGACCGGCATCGACATGTCATAGAGATTTGCGGTGCCCGGGTGGTTCATCTCGGGTGTGCCCCAGCATGGCCAGGGCATGCCGTAGAAGTCACCGTCAGCGGGACCACCGACAGCCCGCAGTGTGGTGCGGTCAAAGGTGTGCTGGTTGGCCATGTGCATCTTGAGACGCTCAGGGCTCTGGCCGGTGTAGCCGATGGTCCACATGCCGCGGTTAAACTCGCGGGTGATGTCCTCGATGTTGGGCTCGCCGCCCTCATCAATCGCAATGTTGCGGAAGATCCTGTCGTGGAAGCCGAACTTTTCGGCGAACATCGCCATGATCGTGTGATCAGGCAGCGATTCAAACAGCGGCTCAACCACTTTATCACGCCACTGCAGCGACCGGTTCGACGCCGTCACAGAACCACGCGTTTCGAACTGCGTACATGCCGGCAGCAGGTAAACACCGTCTGTCCGGTCCTGCAAAACAGCCGTCACTGTCGGATAAGGGTCAACCACGACAAGCATGTCGAGTTTCTCCATCGCCGTTTTCATCTCTTTCTGACGGGTCTGCGAGTTCGGCGCATGGCCCCAAAGTACCATCGCACGGGTGTTGTCGGGCTGGTCGATGTTCTCGGCATCTTCCAACACGCCATCAATCCAGCGGCTGACGGGAATGCCTGTGAGGTTCATCATGGATGTGTCTCCGTAAGACGCATCCGAGAACCGGCCCTTGAGCCAATCAAGGTCCTCTTCCCACACGCGCGCCCAGTGCGCCCATGATCCCGGTGCAAGGCCGTAGTAGCCCGGCAGCGTATCGGCCAGAACGCCAAGGTCGGTTGCACCCTGCACGTTATCGTGGCCACGGAAGATGTTGGTGCCGCCACCGGCGACGCCCATATTGCCCAGTGCCAGCTGCAGGATGCAGTAGGCGCGGGTGTTGTTGTTGCCGTTGGTGTGCTGTGTGCCTCCCATGCACCAGATCACGGTGCCGGGGCGGTTGTTGGCGAGCGTCCGTGCAACGCGCTCAAGCTGGCTGCCAGGTGCGCCTGTGACGCGCTCGACCTCTTCAGGTGTCCACTTGGCTACTTCTTTCTTGATCTCGTCCATGCCCCAGACGCGGGTGCGGATGAATTCCTGATCTTCCCAGCCGTTTTCAAAGATGTGCCACAGGATACCCCAGACCAGCGCGACGTCACTGCCCGGACGGAAGCGGACATATTCATCGGCGTGGGCGGCTGTCCGTGTGAAACGCGGATCGCAAACGATCAACGGCGCGTTGTTCTGCTCTTTGGCTTTCAGCATGTGCAGCAGGGACACAGGGTGCGCCTCGGCCGGGTTGCCGCCAATCAGGAACATCGCTTTGGAGTTATGGATGTCGTTGTAGCTGTTGGTCATGGCGCCGTAGCCCCATGTGTTCGCCACGCCGGCAACAGTGGTCGAGTGACAGATACGCGCCTGGTGGTCGACGTTGTTCGTACCCCAGTAGGCAGCGAATTTGCGGAACAGATAGGCCTGCTCGTTGTTGCTCTTGGCAGAGCCCAGCCAATACACAGAGTCCGGCCCGCTTTCTTCGCGGATTTTCATCATGCCGTCGCCGATCTCGTTGATCGCGGTTTCCCAGCTGATGCGGACCCACTCGCCGTTTTCTTTCTTCATCGGGTATTTCAGGCGGCGCTCGCCATGGGCGTGCTCGCGGACCGCAGCACCTTTGGCGCAGTGTGCCCCGAGGTTGAACGGGCTGTCCCAGCCGGGCTCTTGCCCTGTCCAGACGCCGTTATCGACTTCTGCGATCACGGTACAACCGACCGAGCAGTGCGTACAAACCGATTTGATGCTTTCAACGGCGCGTGTCGCGGCCTGTTGTGCTGTTGCTTGGGTCACGCTGCCGCCTGTTGCGGCAATCGCAGCCAGGCCACCGATGGCAAGGCCCGATCCGCGCAAGAATCCGCGACGGTCAATTCCTTTGGCACCTGTGTTCACCATAATCGGCGAACGACCGGACCGGCGTGTATACCCGTTGGTCTTTTTCCTCAGCATTTTCTTCCTCCCTGATCCGATCTACTCGGATAATCCTTTTGGGGCCTGTGCGTCATGGTGTGTCGCGACCACGCGAAGAGCCCAAGAATGTTTAGAACCGCGTGCTTTCAAGATACGCACGCGTGTGATCGGTATCCTGCATCGTCTGCGATGACAGATCGACGGGCTGTGCTGCGGCTTGCGTCGCACCCCCCGCGGCCACGGCAGCAACAGCGGCCGGCGCGGCAGTGCCGGCCAGTTTCAGAAATCCGCGGCGGTTTGTGCCCTCTTTTTTCTCGGTCATAAGGATGTCTCCCTTTCTTTCTTTGGCGGGCATCCCCACCGGTTATGTCGCAAGCTCGTCAGCCTGCCGTCATGCGAAACGCTTCTTTCTCGATGTCCATGAATGCCTGTCCGACAGCACCGACAGAGGCATAAAGGATGGATGATTTGGCCCCTTGCAGGTCGCTGAAATAATGCGATGCCCATGTGCCGATATGCGCGTTAAAGAACGTTTGTTGTTCGGCCAGTGTCGCCACACGACCAAACCGGCCAACGATCATGCCAGCCATCATTTCCATCAAGGACGCGATGTTATCTTCGGGTTCAAACACGTTTTCGGCACGCGTCATGCCGAAATCGGCCATTGTCCTGCGCAAGTTGGCCAGCGGCTTTTCGTTCAGGAATCCGGTAAGGTAATAGCTGGCAAAAGGCAGCAACTCGCCCCGACCAAGGCCGATGAAGAGCGCGTTGAATTCCGAGCGCACCGCCTTTGGCTTGGAGATCTTTGCCACACGCGCCAGACTGTTGATTGCTTGTCCCAAAGCGGTGTCATCGCCCGAAAGCCCCGCAGTCTGATCCAGCAGCAATTGATCGGGTGGTCCCGCCAGCATAACGCCAAGATAGTTATAGAGATCCGCGCGAAGACGGTCTTCCTCGGCGATATCGACTATTTCGACAGCGGCGTTCATGCGACATCATCCTCGAATTGAAACTGCATACGGCGGGGGGTGAATGGTGCAGGGTCCTCCTCAACCGCTGCACCATCCTTGGGCAGATCAACAGTCGGCGCGCTTGTCTCGACGACATTCTCGGTGGTGTCCTCCTCGACTTCCACCTTTGCGACGGCCGGACCTGCCTCTTTCTGGCGCTCGATTTCCAACAGATGCGCCAGCATCCCTTTACCCACCTGATAGGTGGTCTTTAGCGCATCTTGCCCGATGCTTTGCGCCAGATAATCGTCATCATAATCGTTCAGCCCGTCAACACAGGCCAGAACCGGATTGCTGCGCCATAGCTTGCGCAGCGCGCGTTTGCGAATGTGTTCAGGTACGGCCTTGGACATGAAAGCCTTGAAATCATCGCCAATCGCAAGGCTGTCAGGATCAGGAAGGCCGAGCGACTCCAAGATCTCTTCATCCGATTTCCCAGCCAGCGCCTCTTGCTCTTGCGCCAAAGCAGCCTCTTGCGCGGCGCTTTTCTCCTGTTCGGCTTCGGCCGCGACAGCGGCACGGCGGCGGGACCATGATGACAACATATCGCTCAATTCAGCACCTCATTGCGGCGCGGGGCGCGATAGACATCGGCCGTCTGGCGGATACGCGGATCACCAATGCCGTCCTGATTTTGATCGACGCGGGCCTTGTCGCGGCGGCGTTTCACGAAAACCTCTTCTTCATAGTGCTTGTCGACAAATTCGGTAATCCACGCCCCGAGACCATCCGGCATTGGAATTTTCTCGACCTGCTCTTCGGCGGAATCGCAGTAGTCCTGCGCCTCATAGGGAGAGGCTGTCACCAGCACGACCGTCCAGGGTATGTCCTTGCTTCCCGACACCGGACGCAACACCACATAGACAGAAGGTTCGCGCGCCTGCAGTTCATGGGCATAAGCCTCAACATCAGAAACATAGAGCGTCAGCGGAAGCGTTGCGGCATGGAACTCGGTCACATCACCATCGCTGCGCAGCACTTTCCAATCCGCAGGCCCGGCACCCGGCAGGACCGCAGAGGCTTTCCACGCGTGCTTGGCCCAACGCGTTACACCTGGCGCGCGTCTTACGACGACGCCAAGCGGTAATGACTGCGAACCTGGGTATTCGAATTTCAAAAGAAATCCTCGTTTAGTGTGCCTTGGTACACGGACAGATTGCCGCAGAAACTTGCAAACGCAAAGCTTGTTTTTATGTAAAGATGTCGCACCCTTAACATACTGCAGTGCAGCATTTGCTAGGCGCCCAATCTGCAAGGGTTCTGCGTGTGAAAGGCCCCCACTTTGTCTCGAGGATTATTTGAATTGCTGCATCTGCAAAGCCGGTTGCATGTAAATCAAACCGATATTTGGGTTTACTGTCTTGCGATTTCCTGACTAGCTACTTTCCGATCTGCGTTCATGAAAATCGGGGATAATGATGGCGAAAACACTGTTGGTTTGTGACTGTCTTGGGTCTCAAACAGTCGATGCCGCTGCCCTGCAGGCCGCCACGGGCCAAAGTTGTGGCGGGTGTTACTCAAGCCTCTGCACTGACCAAATCGAGGTTGCAGCCAAGGCAATCGCGCAAGGCGACGTGATGATCGCCTGCCAGCAAGAGGCCCATCGTTTTCTTGCCCTGTCTGAAGAGATCGACGCAGAGGCACCTGCCTTTGTCGACATTCGTGACCGTGCCGGCTGGACCGATGATACTGCGGACACGACGCCGAAAATGGCAGCACTGATCGCCGAGGCGGCTTTGACACCTCCGGCGCAAAAGGCCTTTGATGTTGTATCGGAAGGCACCTGTCTGATCGTCGGTGCGGGCGAGGTTGCTCTTGCTGCTGCTGAAAAGCTGTCAGAGGCGCTTTCGGTCACTGTGCTTCTTGCGCCAGGTGCCGAAATCATGCCGAACCCGAACTACGACATTGTCGTCGGCACGTTGCATCAGGCCAGCGGCACGCTTGGCCGCTTTCAGGTGCGCATCAGTGCGTTCCAGCAAAGCATGACAGGCGGCCGTGGAACGCCGGCGATGACAGCGCCACGTGACGGCGCGGTGTCGGAGTGTGATATCATTCTTGATCTCACAGGCGGCACACCCCTGTTCCCCGCACCCGACAAACGCGACGGCTATGTGCGCGCTGATCCCAAAAGCCCTGTTGCTGTCGCAGATGCGGTGTTTGCCGCCAGCCAATTGGTCGGCACGTTTGAAAAACCCTTCTACGTGCGCTTGGAAACCAGTCTTTGCGCCCATTCCCGCGCTGAGAAACCGGCCTGTTCCAATTGTCTGAACCTATGTCCCACCGGCGCAATCACATCGGCAGGTGAACATGTCAGCGTTGATCCGATGATCTGCGCCGGGTGCGGTGCCTGTTCAGCGGTCTGCCCGTCCGGTGCGATCAGCTATGACGCGCCATCGGCCGATTTCACCTTCCGCCGGATCAACACCTTGGCCAGCAGCTACCGCGCGGCAGGCGGCAAGGATGCCACGCTTCTGGTTCACGATGACCACGGTGCGGAAATGATCAGCCTTGCCGCACGGTACGGGCGCGGACTTCCTGCCCATGTGATCCCTTTGCAGGTGGATGCGCTGGCCGGTTTCGGTCATGCCGAGATGGTCGGTGCGCTGGCCAGCGGATTTGCCCGTGTGGACATCCTGCTTGCACCCAAGACCGAACGCGACGCGCTGGTGCAGCAAGCGGATTTGGCGAATGCGATTTCGCCGGACAAAGTAGCACTCCTAGATATCGCTGATCCTGATGCGCTGTCGGATCACCTGTTTGATCAGCCGAAAACGCCCGCCATTGCGGCGCCGATCCTGCCGCTGGGATCGCGCAGGCAGGTGGCGCGACTATCGGCAAAGGCGCTCAACCCCGATGTTACGACATTGCCGTTGCCCGCCAACGCACCTTATGGCGCAGTGATCGTTGATACAGATGCTTGCACATTGTGCTTGGCCTGTGCCTCGCTTTGCCCCTCTGGCGCGCTGGGCGACAACAGTGATCTGCCGCAGCTCCGGTTCCAGGAGGATGCCTGCCTGCAATGCGGCCTCTGCGCCAATGTCTGCCCTGAAAAGGCGATCACCTTGCAGCCGCAACTGGACCTGACCGATGCCGCCCTGTCGCAAACGGTGCTGAACGAGGAAGAACCCTTCGCGTGCATCGACTGCGGCAGCCTCTTCGGCGTGAAATCCACCGTGGAACGGATCACTGAAAAGCTGGCGAACAATCACGCGATGTACCAGAATCCGAACGCGATCCGCATGATTCAGATGTGTGACAACTGCCGCATCAATGCGCAGTATCATTCCGAGAATAACCCTTTCGCATCTGGCGAACGGCCCCGCCCGCGCACGACCGATGACTATTTGTCCAAGCGCAGGGATCACTGATCCGGCGATCCATAACTGATAAGGAGAAAACCCAATGAGCGAAGACTTTAACATGTCCATGCGCAAGTTCCTCAAACAGGTCGGCGTGACCTCGCAACAGGCGATCGAAGAGGCGATGCGCAACGCCGGTGACACCTCTGGGCGTAGCTTTGAAGCCAAGGTTGTGCTGACGGTCGACGGGCTTGATCTTGAACATGTCGTGACCGGCAAAATCGAAGGGCAGTCGTGACGTGGCGCTGACACGTGAAGCCGTTCTTGAGATCCTCAAGACGATTGAAGACCCCATTAGCGGCACATCCATTGCAGAGGCGGGCATCGTCAAAGCCCTGACCGTGCAAGACGGCGCAGTGCGCTTTGTGATGGAGGTCAGCGGTAGCCATGTTACGGCCTATACGGCAGTCAAAGACAACGCCGAAGCACAGATCAAGGCGCTGGATGGCGTGGCGTCGGTGTCGGTCGTGATGACGGCGCATAGCACACCTGCGGCACCACCTGATCTGAAACCACAGCGTGGCGGCGCACCTGCAGGGCCCGAGAAAATCCCCGGTGTGGACCGGATTATCGCAGTGGCCTCCGGTAAGGGCGGGGTCGGGAAATCGACGGTTTCGGCCAACCTCGCTTGCGCGCTTGCGGCTGAGGGGCGGCGCGTTGGTTTGTTGGATGCCGATGTCTATGGACCCAGCCAGCCGCGGATGCTGGGTGTATCTGGGCGGCCTGCGTCGCCTGATGGCAAGACCATTCTGCCGATGCGCAATTACGGTGTGACCATGATGTCGCTGGGGCTGATGGCGAACGAGGATCAGGCCGTTGTCTGGCGTGGCCCGATGCTGATGGGTGCGTTGCAGCAGATGCTGACTCAGGTGCAATGGGGCGCGCTGGATGTGCTGATCGTTGATCTGCCGCCCGGCACTGGTGACGTGCAGATGACGCTGGCTCAGAAGTCGCATTTGAACGGTGCAATTGTTGTGTCCACACCACAGGATATTGCCTTGCTCGATGCGCGCAAAGGCATTGATATGTTCAACCAGTTGGGCACGCCGATCATCGGGATGATCGAAAACATGTCGACGCATATCTGTTCCGCCTGTGGGCATGAGGAACATATGTTCGGCCATGGCGGTGTGGCGAAAGAGGCCGAGAAGCTGGGCGTTCCCCTGCTTGCGGAAATCCCGCTGCATATGGATATCCGCCTTGCCGCCGATGGCGGCGCACCGATTGTCGTGTCCAAGCCCGACAGCAGCCAAGCGGCTGCCTTCCGCCAAGTGGCGCGCGCGTTGATCGCAGAAGGTCACGCATGAGCGGTCCGTCGTTTCCACCGCTCTTTACAGGGCAGGATGCGGCGGGGAACGATCCTTTTGCACTTGCTTGTGCCACAGCTGATGCGGGGTGCGACGCGGGTCTCGTGATCTATGATCTTGCGCCCGATCTTTTGCGCGCGGCGATTGTCTTTGCCCCTGATGTGCCACTGCGCAAAGCGGCCGTAATGCTGCCCATTTGCGGCGTCGGCTTTCAAAATGCCCTTGGCGCCTTGGCCCCGCCCGAGGTGGCGGTTCACCTTGGTTGGGATGGCGCAATCTATGTCAACGGGGGGCGCTGCGGCTCATTGAAAATGGCGGCCCCCGGCCAGCCAGAGGATGAACCCGATTGGTTGGTCATCGCGCTGGAACTGGCGCTTTGGCCGCCCAGCGAAGACACCGGCCTTACCCCCGATGAAACGGCACTTTACGCCGAAGGCTGCGCCGAGGTGGATGCGATCACGTTGCTGGAGTCGTGGGTGCGCCATACTCTGGTTGGAATCAACACATGGACCGACAGCGGCACGGCAACGCTGCACCGCGAATGGATCGGCCTTGCGCATGCATTGGAGGGCGAAGTCACGGTCAAAGGCAGAACGGGCACATATACCGGACTGGACGAAGACCTTGGCCTTTTGCTCAAAATCGGGGACAAGGTCGAACTGGTTCCACTGACTGAAACCCTGACGAGGCCCGCATGAAACTTGCCCGCGCGATCCATTTTGACGAAAGCGACAGCCGCGTGTTCCATAATCCCGCGCGCACGGGTGAATGGTGCATTTCAGGCGGCTTTGAATTTTCCAACTGGAGCGAGGCCGATCTGATGGGCAAGGCGAAACAGGCCTTTTCCAACGGCTGGATGGGGTGTGAAACCTTCGGGCGGGTCAGTTTTGTCGCGGTCACCCAGATTGAGCCGCAGGAAAAGGACGCCATCGCAGGCCTTCTGGCCCAGCATTTTGTTGATATCTACGGCGCGCCCTCGCTGGAAGCGGCGCACGCAGTGGCCTTGGAAGAGATCGCGCAAATGGCCGATCTTTGCGCCGATCACGACGCCAACACTCTGCTGACTGTGGCGCGTGAATTAACCGACGCCGGTGTGCGGGAAAGCTACCGTGTGATTGCGCCCCAAGACGCTGACCTGACGCAATTTGCCGTGCACGGCTCACTGGATGAGCCGCACACGCACTGATCACTCAGCCTTGGCGTTGAACACAAAAAGCGTTTCGCCGTTGATCGTGTAATCGTTGATCAACGCGGCCGCACGCGGGCTGACCAGCCAGGTTTCAAGCGCCATCGCCAGATCGTTGCGAACGTTTGCGTTCTTGGACGGATCGACGGGCAGATAGGCGTATTGGTTGAACAGCACCGGATCGCCGGAATAGAGCAGCGCCAGATCGGCCTTGTTGGCAAAGTTCAGCCAGCTAGCACGGTCTGAAAGAATGTAGGCATCCATTCCTGCGGCTGTGTTCAGCGCCTGGCCCATGCCCGCACCGACAGGGCGATACCAGCCATCAAAACCTGCTGCGTCAAGACCTGCTGTCGCCCAAACGCCAAGCTCGGCCTTATGGGTACCGCTGTCGTCACCACGGCTGACGAAAGGCGCCTCGGCAGCCGCGATCCGTTGGAGCGCATCGGCCGCGCTTGCGGCATTGGCGATATCGGCAGGGTCCGACGCAGGGCCGATCAGGACGAAATCGTTATACATGATTTCACGGCGATGCGTGCCGTGGCCTGCGGCAACAAACGCCTCTTCCGCAGGGCGCGAATGCACCAGAACCGCATCGACATCACCCGCCTCGCCCAGCCGCAACGCCTGACCTGTGCCCACAACAAGCAGTTGCAGGTCAATATCAAGGTCTTCTTTGATCGCAGGCAAAAGCACCTCGGCAAGGCCTGAACTATCAAAGGATGTCGTCACCGCCATCCGCATGTCTTCGGCAACAGACGTTGTCGCCCAGATGGCCATGATACCGGCCAGAATTCCCTTCATCATGTCACAATATCTCCTCTCAAAAACGCAGCCAATTCTTCGGTTTGCGGGCGCGCAAATGCCGCCTCTGCATTGCTGACATCATGCACTTTGCCGTGCAACACGAATATCAATTCGTGCGCGAGCCGGCGGGCCTGCCCCATATCGTGGGTGGACATCACAAGGCGGGTACCGGCGGCAGAGGTTTCCTGCAAAAGCGCCTCGATGTCGCGCGTGGTATGGCCGTCAAGGTTCGCGCAAGGCTCATCCAGAAACAGCACTTGCGGTTTGCGGATCAGGGCGCGTGCGATGGCGAGTTTTTGCCGCTCGCCGCCGGACAGGCGTGTCGCGGGGTTACCTGCGCGCTCGGTCAGCCCGATCCGGTCAAGCCAATGGTCCACAGCCTGCGCGATTTCGGCTTTTGGACGCCCCAAGAGCCTGAGAGGATAGGCCAGATTATCCGCCGCGGACCGCCGCAGGACGATGGGCGATTGAAAGACAAAGGCATGTTGCGCGGGATCATCGTGGTGCCATGTCACCGTGCCGCTCGTGACGCGCTCAATCCCATGCATCACGCGTAGCAGGGTCGTTTTTCCGGCCCCATTTGGCCCGATTATGATCGTTGGCCCCCCCGCATCAAGCACAAGGTCTGTCGGGCCGATCACAACCTTGCCACGGCGGCGCACCAGTACCTTGTTCAGGGTCAGTGGAAACATCTGTGTCACCAGCGGCCCTCCCGCTCGGTTTGCGACAGGGTGTGGATGGCAAGATTCACAAAGATTGCAAGGCCGATCAGGACAAAGCCGAGACCAAGCGCCAATGCAAAGTCACCCTTGCCCGTTTCCAGTGCAATTGCCGTGGTAAGCACACGGGTGACATTGTCGATGTTGCCACCGACGATCATGATCGCGCCCACCTCGCCAATGGCGCGTCCGAACCCGGCAAGTGCCGCCGTCAGCAGATTGCGCCGCCCATCCCAGATCAGTGTCATGATCCGCTGCCTTTTCGATGTGTTCAGCGATATCAGCAGGTCATGATACTCGGCCCAGAGCTCGCGCATGGATTGGTGCGCGATCGAGGCAATGACCGGTGTGATGATAATGACCTGCGCGATGATCATCGCTGTGGGCGTAAAGAGCAGATTCAACACACCAAAGGGGCCGGACCGCGACAGAAGTATATAGACAACAAGGCCGACAACGACAGGCGGCAATCCCATCAGGGCATTGATCATCGAGATGACGAACCGGCGATAGCGGAATCGCTGCACCGCAAGGAAAGTGCCCAGCGGGATCGCAATGGCAGAGGCAATCACCAGCGCGGTCAGCGTCACGCGGAGCGAGCGCAGGCTGATTTCCCAAAGCTCGGCGTCAAAGGTGACGACCAGCCAGAATGCCGCGATGAGACCATCAAGAATATCAACCATGGAAGCAGTGCACTTGCGCTATTGCCGGGGCCGCCAACGTCCGGCTTTCGGGCAGAAAAGACAAGTCTCAATCAGGTCTGGCTCTGGGATGCCAAGACGCGCAAGCGACGCAACGCCTCTGGCCAAGTTCGCGGTGTTTTGGGCCTTACATCTGTATGTGTTGATAGACGTGGTGCGCCCGAAGAGCCGCAAAAGGCCAGTTTCCGATGATTGGGAACGCATGACCGATCATCTGGTGGTGTCTTCCTTTGTGCAGGATGACGAATGGTCCGTTGAAAAGATCGCACACACAAGCGGCAACATGCTCGACCGGCGAATGCCATAACGCTTTTCGGGATTTTGGTGCGTAGGAGAGGCAATCTCACATCTGAGAGAATCATTCAATTATAGATACTTAAACTCTGCCGTCTGATTGAGAGTGGTCCCGAAAATGGTCCCGATTTATGCATCAGGTCAGGGTGTGGATTTGTGGCTTGCACCCAAGGCCAGATTTTCGCTGCGCCAATGCCCGAGGTCTATTATGCGCGACGAAGCCGCCAGTCACAGTAACGCGGGGCGATGTGGCCGTAAGAATACCTGCGACTAACGGTCTTGTTAGTCCCCACCTAGACGACCGATCAGGGCCAGTCGCGGTAGCACTGGCCAGTTGGAAATCTGCCGATACATGTAGATCGGCACGTAAACGCCTGCGATCGTGCCAAGGATGAACAGTGTGGTAAGATCCTGCAGCCCCACCTTCTGAAGGCCCTCGCGTACGGCCGCGTTGGCTGCTGGATGCCAAAGATAGATAGCGTAGGAATAGAGCCCGATCCATTCGATCCCGCGGAGCCGTGGCATGAACCGCATTACGGCGATCACACTCGCAGCAGAGAACACCGGCAGAGCCCACTTCGCGGGCACGACTAACGATGCAAAGTGGAACAACGTCACGATCAGCCCGGTGGCGGACAGGATGAGAGCTGCCCCTATTAGGCGTTTGTCGCGCAAGGCTGACGGGTGCCGATAGAGCAGCATGCCAAGAATGTAAAAAGGTGCAAGTTCGATCGCTGGCATGAATGGTATCCAGGGCATCAACTGCGCCATCAGATAGAGGCCTAGCAGGATGCCGATCCAGACCTGTTTGGTCGGCTTCAAAAACAAATCGATTGCGGCCACGACGATGGCCATCTCGAACAGCGCGTAAAGGAACCAAAGGTGCAAGTAACCGACAAGGATACTCGGGTACAGCGGCGGATCTGCTTGGCCCATGATGGTGCGGATTCCAAAGTATATCAATGATACCGCGATTGCGGGCACCATGAGTATCAGGAACCGTTTGCGTGCAAAGCCAGTCAAATCGTTCTGCGAAACTGGTACGCCGGCGTAAACTAGGCCGGCCAGCGCAGTGAAGAGCGGCATCCGGAGCAAATCAAACACTTCGAAGGGCCGGCGCCAGAGTGTATCTCCGGCAATTTTCAGCCCCGAGTCTTCCCCGCCAAAAACATGGAATGTTACAACTAGAAGGCAGGCGATGGCGCGAAGCGTATTAGCATTTTGAAGCAAACTATTCGCAGACGCACGGCTGGCGGCCCCAGACGCGTCGGAACTGCTTGCTAGGCGATCCTGTAAATCAACAGCGGGCATCTCGTGCCATCCCTCGGGCAACGCACCAAAGATTTCCTCTAGTTCCAGCGACACCCGCACGAAGGTCAGCGAGTCTCCGTTGAGATCGTTAAATGAGAGCCGCGTGTCGCGGGCCCGTTGTCCAAGCGTGGCTGTGAATACCTCTTCAACGGTCTTCCTACCTCGCGTCCAATCACTTGTATGTTCGGTGATTGAGCCCTCAAGCCCCGCATAATCCACCTTGCCTGTGGGAAGGACAGGATATTCTGGCAGGAAGCGCACCTCGATCGCCATTACAGGTAGCTTTAAACGGTCCCTCAGAAAACGCTCCAGCGCCGTCACCCGGTCCGCTTCACGGGTGACTACTAGAAGTCGCGTGTCGGTCCCGGTGGCGATGACAGGGTCGCCCGCCTCGGCACATAGGCGCTCCACGTCGTCGAGTCCGATCCGAACACCAAAGATCTTTATGAAGCGGCTCTTGCGGCCTGTTAAATAGATGTATCCGTCCGGTGTGATTTTCGCCAGATCGCCTGTGGGTAGTCGCCCCTCCCCCGGCGCGTCGCAAAGTTCTTCGTGAGACGAGGCGTATCCCATCATCACGTTCGGGCCTTCGTAAACCAGCTCGCCCTCCGTATCGGGCGGCAGGACGCGGCTTTCTTCGTCTTGCACTGTCATAGAGCCGCCAGGAATAGGGATCCCGATAGACCCGGGATGACGTGTCAGCGCATCGGGCGGCAGATATGCCATGCGCGGCGCAGCCTCGGTCTGGCCGTACATTACATAGAAGCGCCAGTCCCGCTCGGCCGCAATGCCAGAAAGTTCCAGCGCCCGTTCAGTTGCGAGCCGCCCACCGGCCTGTGTGAAGTAGCGTAGAGTATGCGGTGCCACCTCTGGGAAATCGATCCGCGACAGCAGGTCGTAGGTATGCGGTACGCCCGCAAAGCTCGTGGCAAGGTGATCACGGCAAAACTTCCAAAACTCCGGCTCGATCACTGAGCGCTCGGTCAGCAGCAGTGTGGCTCCCGCCGACAGATGACTGTTCACGATCGACATTCCGTAGGAATAATTGACGGGCAGGTTCACAACGCCACGTTCATCGCGCGTTATTTGCAGATACTCCACAATCGACTGGGCGTTGCTCGAGATGTTCTCGTATGACAATCGCACGCATTTTGGGCTACCCGTCGACCCTGAGGTTAACAGCAGGGTGCTCAGATTGGGGTGTAGCGGCGCTCCGCTTTGACTAAGATGTACCGGACGGTATCCGTTTGCAGCCGTGAACTCGAGTTCAGCTCCATATTGCATTGCAAGTCGGTTCATGGTCTCGCGTGCACCTTGTGGTACCAGCAGTGTGGCGTGACCGCTCATCTGCAGCGCAACGTAGGCGATAAGCCATTCTCGTGAGTTATTGCATTCCAGTAGTGCGAGTTTTCGGGATACACCCGTCTTGCCAGCGATGTCCGCCGCCTTAGAAAGTAGTGAACGATAGGTCAATTCTCCCGCTTCGTCGATTGCCGCAATCTGTTTGAGGTCGGCGTATTCAAGTTTTGATAAAAGCGAAAGCAAAGTTCTTCATCTTTACAGAGTGAATATGAATACCAATCAATAGTTCTTGGAACATCTTAAATTTTCTCCGATCAAATACAACTTTTAAGGTTTGAGGAGGGATTTATTTTCCAAGCTATGAGATAAATTGAGCCATGAGTGCGAGACCGAACTGAGCAATTTCTTGACTGACCACATGCAGGAGTTAAGGCGTTCTGACCCCCAAAAAAAATAGCTGCCGTCAATCTCCCGCCCGACCACCCGCTAAGGGCAGCCGGACGGGGGTATCTTTTGTTGGAGCTCAGCCAAGCCGCCTTTTGCTCACATAGTCAGCGAGCCATCGCCAGTACGCACCAGCGGAGGCAAAGCCCTGTTCTTGTGCCGCGAGCGCCTCCGCCTGCAGCCTTGTCAGCCCCCATCGTACTCAGCAATGGCAGCCCGTTCCTCAAAGGCCTCGATGTCAGGGATACGCGAGGCGCTCATAGCAGCACCTCCTGAGGCAGCCTGATCTGGTCGATGATCTCCCGCTTGTGGACGTCACTGATGCCAGCAGAGTAGAGCCCGTAGGTGAGCTTGTTCTCGGACCGTGCTGACTGATGCCCGACAAGGGAGGCAGTGAAGTGCTCAGGGACACCGGTGCGCTCACACTGGGTGATGAACCACTTGCGAGTGGAGTGGAACACGGTGCCATGCAGCTCTCGATGCACGGACCTGAGGTAGGCATAGCGCTTGACCACTCGATCCACAGTGAGGGATGGAAAGAGCCGCCCTTGGGAGAGCAGTCTTTGGTCCAACAGTTGCTCCAGCACCGGATGCAAGGGCACCTCCCTCTCTGCCGCTTTGGACTTGAGCTGTCGCAGGTGATTGGGCCTGATTTGCACAAACCGCCCGAGGTTTCCCTTGGTGCTGACGTCCTCAGCCAAGAGCCCGCACGCCTCCCCTGAGCGCATCCCCGTCAACAGACAAAAAAGAAGGGCGCTGTGAAGCACCCTGTCTTGCGTGTTGAGGAGGATAGAGACCTGCGCGTCAGTCAGGAACCTGTGTGACTGCACCTCAGGCCTTTCCTTTACCTGCAAGCCATCCCAAGGATTTGTCTCCAAGTGCCCCGCCCGAACACACCACTCCAAGAACTGTTGCAGCTGTCGCCAGATACGCCGTTGGGTTTGGGCTGTCAGGGATACGCCTTCCTGCTCTTCTGACAAGGCTGCCAGCTCTGCCAAAGACGCCCCCTGTGCTTGGCTATACTTGCGTATGTTCGGTGACAGCCGCCCGACATACCCCAGGACCTCCTTGCCCAGTGTGTCGTTGAGGTCCCCCAGCTTGCGCTCCCCCACATGCGAGGTCAGCAACTCCAAGGCAAAGCGGACTGACTTGTAGCTGCCGGGACGCAGGCGATTGGAGGCCTCTGCCAAGTAGACAGCAGCAACCTCCTGCACCTGTTCTTCCCCCAAGAGGCGAGCGCGCTGGTACCGAGGGACGGCAATGGCAAGTTGTGGTGGCTCGCCACTTGTTACCCCCGCAGCCAGCTTGGCCTCTGCTTCCTGCACGATCACATCGAAGGTGGTGTTGATCTCTGCCACCCGCTTGGTAGCAACCTTGGCATCTGCGGTATGCAAGGACCGCTTGAGCGACGACCCTAGTATGTCCTGCAACTGGACGGGGTAGGTGCGGCGGTAGATCCATGTGTTATGCCGCCTGTAGGCATACTTGATGTGTGTAGACATAGCGTCTCCTAGCGGGGCGAAAGCCCCGGTTTATGTGTTGGATTGAGCTTTTGTGAACGGAATCAACAGGGGGCTGGGTTTAACCCCTTCCCTGAGTGTCTCCGGTGCTGCGCGAGTGGACCCGCAGGATCAGCTCAAGGCCGGGCTCGCCGTAGACACCTTCGAGAGGTCCCGTCAGCGAGTAGCCGGTGATGCAGTCGTCAAAGACTTCCCACACCTGGAAAAGGTGCTCGGGAATGTCATCAAGGGGACGCAGGACAACCACGTCGTCTTCTTTGAGGTGCCAGTCCGTCATAGTCCCCTCCGCGTCAGCAGAAGGTCAGGAAGGACCACCCCAAGGGCCACACCAAGCGGAATGGGCAAAGGAATGTGTTGGAGCCAGCTTGGCAGGCAAGCCAAGACAAGCAGTGCCCCGGCAAGGGCTTGGGGGATCGCAAGGTCGAGGCCAAACCTCTTCCTCAATATCCACGATAAGGTCAGCCGGAAGCCGACCCCCGCCGCCATAAGCAGCAAAAAGGGTGTAAACATCTATACATCTCCATGAAGGGTTTCTTTGTATAGATGCGAAGGTTTGCTCAGTTTTTATGGGCTTTGTGGACCAGATTAGGTCGTTAGGATGGAAAGGTGGGGTGGGCGGATTGCAAAATCACCTACATAGATTGCCACCCACGCGGAACCTCCCAGCGCGTACCATGTGCCAACTCAAAGCAGCCATTCCGAGCGCTTGGTGCCGTAGTCTGCTATGCGGGACTATGCTGCCGTTGACCTATTCTGTTTGAATGTCTGCTTTGCTCACCGCAGAAGTAAACTAAGATGCGCGTGCTAGGTGGTGTTTGGGGGAGCAACCGAATTTGCGAGAGTAGTCGCGACTGAAATGAGTCGGGCTCTCATAGCCTACTTCAAATCCCGCAACGGACACAGAAGGAACACCGCGCTCTAAGAGAGCGCGCGCCTCGATCATCCGAAGATCCTTTTGATACTGCAACGGTGAAGTTCCGGTCACAGACTTGAAGTGCTCGTGAAACGACGACTGGCTCATCCCTGCCACTTCGGCCAGTTCACCTACCACCAACGGTTCTCTAAAGTTGGTCCTGATCCGATGAATGGATTTGGCGATACGGCTGGCATGGCTGTCGACCGACAACAGGTTCCGCAACATGCCACCAATCGGCGACAACAAAAGACGGTAGTGGATTTCTTTCAAAATCATCGGACCAAGAACCTGCGCATCAAGAGGTGAATCCATCAATTCCAGATAGCGCAGTATTGGATTGACCCATGCGGGATCAGCGACACTCGCCGACAGAGACTTCGCTTCATGCACGTCAGACACTGATTCTCCTACCTGTTCATAAAGGCTGCGCAGAATACCCAAATCCAATGAGAGAATAAGTGCGCGGTAGGGAGCATCGGGACTGGCTTCAGTTATTTTGAACGTCACGGGCAAGTCGTGACTGACCAAGAGTGCATCCCCCTCAGCCAGAAAAACCATGCGATTACCTACGTTCATTTCTTTTCGGCCCTGTAGGATTAGACAGATTACAGGATTATAAACGACAGCTTCAAACGAGGTGACATGTTCGCGTTGAAACATGTGTGCTGCAGGAAGAATTCTGCCAGAATATGCTTCTTCGCGGGCCAAAAGGTCTGCTGACAGGTGCTGTAATCTCTCAAACATCATTGGCGCCTCCTCTGCCGATCCCTATCAGGAGTGCTGCGTGAGATCACGCACTTTCTCAATCATTCGGAGGAATTGGCAAAACTGACGGAGAATTCGGCAGGACGGATCGCCGCCAAACCCATAGCGTCCAATCAACTACACTCAACAATGGAGCACTGCATGTCTGGACAACAAACCACCTTCACCCTCAACTCTGACACTTCAATCCCCGCAGTCGGTTTTGGCACCTATCTGATCTCAAACGACGATGCTGAGACCGCAATCAGTGCGGCAATCGCCGCAGGCTACAGACACATCGACACCGCCTCTGGTTATCGCAACGAGGAAACGGTTGGGGCAGGGGTCAGCAAAGGGCTGCAGGCCGAAGGTCTGTCGCGTGCTGATCTGTTTGTCACGGCCAAGCTCTGGCCCGGGAACCCCGCTTGGGGTGATGCACCCAAAACTGGTGCGCAAACCATCGAGGAATGTGACGCTAGCCTGTCTCGGTTGGGTTTAGACTATGTGGACCTCTACCTGATCCACGCGCCTTACGGCGACGACATGCGTCTGGAGCAGTGGCGCGCCCTGTTGGAATTGCAAGCCAGTGGCAAGACCCGTTCCATTGGCGTGAGCAACTTCAACGAGAGCCATCTTGATGAGATCAGCGCCGCTGGCCTGCCGATGCCAGATGCTAACCAGATCGAATTGCATCCTTGGTCCCAGAAACCCGGCCTGCTTGACCATATGGCCCGTCACAACATCGCACCAATTGCCTACAGCAGTCTTGTTCCTCTCTCCACGTGGCGCACAGAGCCGGGTCAGGACAGCGCAAAGACTGATGACATGAAAGCAGATGGTGCCGCCTTCAAGGATATGGCGCAGAAGTATGGTGTCTCTGAAGCACAGCTTTTGCTGCGATGGGGCGTACAGAACGGCTATGCCGTTCTGCCCAAAAGCCTGAACCCGGATCGGATGGCTCAAAACTTGGATCTGTTCACTTTCACCATCGAAGATGCCGACATGGCACATATGGCGACCATGGACCGTGGGGATGGGGTGGCATGGGCGTCGGGTGATCCGAGCAAATAGTCGCGCCTTCCTCAAACCCCTCAAGACATCAAAACGCAAACTCAATTGGAGTCGCTATGAACCGTGTTTTCCTATTCAACTCAACCGCAGTTGCCGCCCCATTGCTTGCAATCGCGTTCAGCACACCTTTGGCGGCAGACACTGCCTGCAACGCGCACTTGATGCGAGGCAGCGTCGCGCAACTCAGCCCAACTCATGCAACAGTCGACACTTTGGTGCTGATCAATGCCCCCCAGAGGATGTATGGGCAACCCTGACTGACTTTGAAAGCATGGCAAGCTGGAGCACTGGCACATTGCAGGGCATGACCGGCGATAGCCAAGACGGAGGCAGCGTGACGATCACCTTCATCTTTGGCTCCGATGAAAACGGTGAGCCCAATGTGATGAAGATACCTCATACGCTCCTTTATGATGAAGGCCGCTCTTTTGGTTGGTCCGACCCGTTCTCCGAAGACATTGGCGGCGGCCATGACAACCATCTCTATCTGGTCGAAGCCTGTGATGATCAGACCCTGTTCGTCCAGTCAGACGAAGTTGTCGACAACCCCTATGCTGCAAACTTCGTGAACCAGTTGCTGCCCATGTATCAAACGTTCAATGCTGAGCTTAAGGCCGTCGCTGAGAACTAGGCATCACAGTCTCGTGGCGCGATACTGTCAGAAAAGTTGTCGCGCCACTCCGGCCAAAGCTGACATTCATACACTACGTAGCATCGGTATGCGGCGTTCGAATGCAAGCAAGAAATGAATGCAAGCCATATCGGTTATGCCCAGAGGAAGATCGCCTCCGTTCGTAATTTGCAACGCACCTCGTTTCCGATCCCAACGATCGACGGCACAAAGAAGGCGAAGGTGCTGATGCCGGTGCTGGGTGGCATTTTGACCCTTAGCAGCCAATGGAGCCCAGTCTTCGGCGACACCATGATGGGCCATCTCATGGCAGGGCAGGGCAATGAACGTCTCGACGCTGGATGCGTGGCTGACTGCGGCAACCTTTGGCTAAATGAGGATGGCACCTACTCTCTAGCCGAGGAAACGAAGCCCGTCACGCGCTTCCTCTTGGAGCTTATGTCTAGGTTACAGGCAGTCGCGACAGTGCCGATGATTGACATGCGAGCCTATGCGAAAAAGCTCGAATGACGCCAACCATTTAATCGGTGACTTTGAAAGTCTGCTGGTGACTTCCGTCCAGCCTAAGCTGCGTGCTTTTCGAAAGGCCGCTCTGGGTCGAAAGCCACCCTCACTCACCCCACACCTTCACCAGAGCCTCCCGCATAACGTCGATTGCATAGCCAGACCCATAGTTGGCGGCGACACTGCCCTGGGCATGACCAAGTATTTCCATCGACAAATTCTCAGGGCAGCCGGAATTGCGCAGCTTGTCCTTCATGCGGTGGCGGAGGGAGTGCATGGTGATCTTCTTATCCGCGATGACCGTGCGCAGCCGCTTCATGAGCATGGCGGAGGCTTTGTCATTGCCACGGGGTTGAGCATAGGCGGGAAAGATGGGGTCGGTATCCGCAAGCCCAACCTGATGCTCTCTGAGGCACTCTGTAGCTCTGTGTGACCGAGGGATGCTGCGGGTAGAGGTCTTGGTCTTGAGCCCTCTTCGGTCATTGGGGCGGATGTGGAGGATGGCCTTATCTAGGTCCACATCTTTGACCTCCAGCCCTGTGATCTCTGCCAAGCGGGCTCCAGTGTCGGTTAGGAGAATGAGAAGAGCCTTGGCCACATCGTTGCTCTCGAAGGCAGGTGTGATCAGATCTAGTTGCTCATCCGTGATCGGCAGTCGATCGGTGTTGCTGCTTCCCGCTCCCTTGATCTTGATGGCTTGGAAGACGTTGCGGAGGTCCAGATCATGTTCCAGCAAGACGTGATTTACCGCTGCCTTCACGACGCCAAGGTTCCGCTGCACAGGGTTAGGCGACATGCGCGACAGCAATAGGTCACGGTAGGCATTGGCATCTGCGCGGGTGAGGTCCTTCAGCTCTGTCCACTCAAAGCGATTTTTCCCAAGGCAAAGGATCAGATCTTTGCGGATGCGGTCCATACGAGTGCGCAGACCGTTGTCACTCTCCTCCGCTTTGTAGGCATAGTACTCTTCTAGAACGCGACAGAGCGACATGGGAGCAGCATCCGAGGAAGCGGCCTTGAGCTGCCTAACTACGCCTTTGGGGACAGCGTGCTCAACATCCTCGGCTAGGTCTTGGAAATCATCGAACTCGGGCCACTCAGGATCGACAGCCCCGTCTATGAACATGGACTGGTGACGTTCACCCAGTCGTTCTCGGACAAGAGCTGTTGCCCGCTGCTCATCTGTTGTCCGTCGTTCCAGATCAAAGAGCGCCTCGATCTCGGCGTGAACCTTGGGCAAAGCTCTCAGTGCATCTTGGTAGGTATTCCCGAGCTGACGGTAGACCGTGGCCTTAGGAATCACCTTGCGCAGGTCTTTGGGAACATTCCGTTTATAGCGGAAAGAGCCGTTGGCACGGCGGAACATGTAGCGTGGGAGCTTGAGGGGCATCTTGTGGTCCATGCTGAGCAACGTCTGCCACAGCATGACCAGAGGCAACCGAAAACGGCCCGCCAGACCTGACAATCTACAGCCCAAAACTGACGGAAATGGTCCTAAAAGCGGTCCCGGAAATGGTCCCACAAAATCCAAAACCCTAGGTTTTCTTTACTTTTCTTAGCGATATAGGGGGTTTGGTGGTGCCCAGGAGAGGCAATCTACTTATCAAAATAACCATTTAATAATAGAGACTTAAGTCATGCCAGTTTATCAAGAATGGTCCTGAAAGCGGGCCCGATTTATGCGATAAGAAGTGGATTATGGCCGCGAGCAGAGGGAACTGGAACAAGATTTTGCGGTGGCAATCGCCAGAGACCGTTATGCTGGATAGAGCAGTCATTGCTGCGATGATTTTGACCCACGTAGATCCCGTTTTTTGTGAAGATAGTTTTCCTTTATCTTTTTCCCGAATTTTGTATCAGACCTTTGATAATTTCTATCTTTTGCAAATCGTTTCTTTTCTCGCATTATTCGCCTAGCCTGACTGAGCAGAATAAGAGAGCGAGGACTAATTTGATTGAGCAATTGCCAGATAAGATCGGTGTTGAGTGGCCAGTCGGTCAGCGGATCGATCTAACTCTAAGATACACTCTACCCAAAATTTGGACCCAAAGGAACTCGAGAAAGTTTGGGATATATTGGTCCAATGAACTCGAGTACGGAAAACTTCACCCGTTGCCTAGTACCGCGGAGCTAGATGAATTTTATGATACTGGTAAATATGATGAATATTTGTCTGGCATAACCAAAAGTTGTAACGGCAAGATTGGCTTCTGGGACAAAGTCATTACCAAAATAGCATGGAAGCTAGACAATAGCGATCAATCTGCCGACGTGTTTTTGCTAAAAGATATAGCAGGTTCAGAAAATGTCTGCGATATTGGATGTGGAAGCGGTGACCTGCTCGAGCGTCTTAGGCCGCATGTTGGGTCGGTGGTTGGCATCGATCCCAGTCCCGTCAGTATTAATGCACTGGAGTCCAAAGGGATCACAGGTTTCTTGGGAACAGGGGAAGCACTCCCTGAAGAATTGCTCAAAAAGAAGTTTGATTTGATAACGATGCAGCAAAGTCTCGAACACTGCCTAAATCCGGTGCAGGTACTGACAAATATTAGAGACCTTTGTTCGCCGGGAGGTAAATTTTTGATCGAAGTGCCCAACCATGAAAACTACGGGTTTTCTAAATATGGTCCAGCTTGGTTTCATACTGACGCGGGACGACATATCCAATTCTTTTCCAGGAAATCCTTATCGAATTTGCTATCTGCGACTGGGTGGGATGTGACTCATGTTGGCTTTTTTAGCTACACGAGACAGTTTGGTCCGCAGTGGGTAAATAGCATGCAAGAAGTTTGGGACTGCCTTTATTCTGAAATTGGTTCCGGTGATGTTCGTCGAGCGAGGCAATCAGACAGGATTATCGATCTTATGCGTTCCGTTCTGTTGGAACGCTCACAGAAATATGATGTTTTGAGAGTCGTTTGCTCACCCACTCAGAGGCCCGTTTAAAGCTCGATATCAAGAAAATGGCCCTCAGTCCGTTTGGGGTTTACGGAAAATTATTACTTTGGACTGTCCAGTTACGATAGTGTCATTGCGCTCTTTGCTGCCGTTCTCCGCGATTACCATCAATTACCGCTTCTGCTCCCGCTCAACTTTCTGCCCCCAGAATAAATATCTTCTCTAGTCCCCGCCCAGCCTCCCGCAGTGGGAAGCCGGACGGGGTATTTTTCTGAGGCTCAACCAAGCCTTCGATTAACCACATAGTCAGCGAGCCACCGCCAGTACGCACCACCAGATGCAAAGCCCTGCTCTTGTGCGGCAAGGGATTCAGCCTGCAGCCTTGTTAGCCCCCCATCGTACTCAGCAATGGCCGCCCGTTCCTCAAAGGCCTCGATGTCAGGGATACGCGAGGCGCTCATAGCAGCACCTCCTGAGGCAGCCTGATCTGGTCAATGATCTCCCGCTTTTGGGTGTCACTGATGCCAGCAGAGTAGAGCCCATAGGTGAGCTTGTCCTCGGACCTTGCTGACTACAAGAATGGGGCCAGTACGTCTGCGAGAAGTAGATGCTAGCACGAAAGTGCCTCCAGACGTTTGTTTGCATTAATTAAGCACACAAAAAGGACCTTAAAGAGCGCGACAGAAGCTACTTAAGTTTGCTGTTGGCGTTTGGATTCTAGTCTATTTGTCGCGTGCCAAGCAGCCTTGCGGATTCCCTGGTCGCTCGAAATTCTTCTTGGTGCCATGAGCGACTGGCTTGATCAGGACTGTTAGTGCTAGGGCTGCTCTCCCAGGTGTGATTGATCTAAGTCAACGACGACGATGTGTACTAAATGCCACAAATACGAACGTTCTTGTGCGAGAAGGACTATGAGCTCGCGCTCTAATCGTTGGAGGAGGGGTACGATGAACATCGGCAAAAGAAGTTTCCTTTTGGGGCTGGGCTTACTCTTGGCGGGGTGCGCTGGAGCAGGCCCAACTGAGTCAATGCTGGACGAGGCGTCTAGGAATTCTGTCGTTATACAAAGTGTGAGTGTGGATGGATCGGCGCTCGGCGCGACTACCGAAGGACAACAGGTACCTTCATCAACGGCTGTGCGAATTCTTGAAGAGGAAGCTGCAAGGCTCGTTGGACAGGGAGCTGGCGCAACGCCAACTGTTGTTGTGATCAAGCTTGAAAGCGTAAATCTGATCAGTGCGGCTCAGAGTATCTTGATTGGAGGAGAAAGTGTGATGAAAGGCACGGTGTCTCTCGTCAATGCGCGCAATGGACAAGTTATAATTCCGCCTCAAGAAATCGATGCTGGAGGCGGCGGCTGGGTCTTGGGAGGGATCGTTGGTGCAGCGACACGAGATGACCCTGCGACGGAGCTAAGGCAGATGTCGGCAGAGTTCGTCGACAGAACACAAGTGTTGATTCTGGGTATGTAGAATTCGTCGGATCGGGTGATTGCAGGCACGTGGGTAGCCGCACTTGCGTTCACCTGGAAAAAAAGACGGCCTGACCCATTCCCCCCGCCCGACCACCCACACAGGGAAGCCGGACGGGGGGTATCTTTTCGAGGTCTAGCCAAGCCCTCTTTTGCTCACATACTCAGCGAGCCACCGCCAGTACGCACCACCAGATGCAAAGCCCTGCTCTTGTGCGGCAAGGGATTCAGCCTGCAGCCTTGTTAGCCCCCCATCGTACTCAGCAATGGCCGCCCGTTCCTCAAAGGCCTCGATGTCAGGGATACGCGAGGCGCTCATAGCAGCACCTCCTGAGGCAGCCTGATCTGGTCAATGATCTCCCGCTTTTGGGTGTCACTGATGCCAGCAGAGTAGAGCCCATAGGTGAGCTTGTTT
>NZ_QJJL01000009.1:62006-72484 GCF_003201935.1 Loktanella sp. PT4BL
ATAGCAGCACCTCCTGAGGCAGCCTGATCTGGTCAATGATCTCCCGCTTTTGGGTGTCACTGATGCCAGCAGAGTAGAGCCCATAGGTGAGCTTGTTTTCCGAGCGTGCTGACTGATGGCCGACAAGGGAGGCGGTGAAGTGCTCAGGGACACCTGTGCGTTCACACTGGGTGATGAACCACTTGCGGGTTGAATGGAACACCGTGCCATGCAGCTCCTTATGCAGGGACCGGAGGTAGGCATAGCGCTTGACCACTCGATCCACAGTGAGGTCTGGGAATAACCTGCCTGAGGTAGGCAGCCTTTGGTCCAGCAGTTGTTCCAGCGCAGGATGCAAGGGCACTACCCGCTCTGCTGCCTTGGACTTGAGTGGCCGCAGGTGGTTAGGCCGGATATGCATGAACCGCCCCAGATTGCCTTTGGTGCTGATGTCCTCAGCCACCAACCCACAGGCTTCCCCCGACCGCATCCCTGTCAGCAGACAAAAAAGAAGGGCGCTGTGAAGCACCCTGTCTTGCGTGTTGAGGAGGAGAGAGACCTGCGCGTCAGTCAGGACCCTGTGTGATCGGACCTCTGGCCTTTCCTTCACCTGAAGACCGCCCCAAGGGTTTGCCTCGAGGTTCCCTGAGCGGACACACCAGTCCAAGAACTGCTGCAACTGTCGCCAGATACGCCGCTGGGTTTGGGCTGTCAGGGATAAGTCCTCATGCTCCTCCGACAAAGCTGCCAGCTCTGCCAACGAGGCCCCCTGTGCGTCACGGTACTTCCTGACGTTGGGAGACAGCCGCGCAATATACCCCAGGACCTCTTTGCCTAGAATGTCGTTGAGGTCGCCAAGCTTGCGATCCCCAAGGTGTGAGGTCAGCAACTCCAAGGCAAAGCGGACTGACTTGTAGCTGCCCGGACGCAGGCGATTGGAAGCCTCTGCCAAGTAGACAGCAGCAACCTCCTGCACCGGCTCTTCCCCCAAGAGCCGAGCCCGCTGGTACCGAGGGACGGCGACAGCAAGGGCAAGCGAAGTTGGTTCACCACTTAGCACCCCCGCAGCCAGCTTGGCCTCCGCTTCCTGCACAATCGCATCGAAGGTGGTGTTGAGCTCTGCCACCCGCTTGGCAGCCACCTTGGCATCAGCGGTATGCAGGGACCGCTTGAGCGACGACCCCAGGATTTCCTGCAACTGGACTGGATAGGTGCGGCGGTAGATCCATGTGTTATGCCGCCTGTAGGCATACTTGATTTGTGTAGACATAGAGTCTCCTAGCGGGGCAATAGCCCCGGTTTGTGTGTGGAATTGCGTTTTTGTGAGGAAGACCAAGGCTGGTCAGGGTTTAACCCCTTCCCTGAGTGTCTCCGGTGCTGCGCGAGTGGACCCGCAAGATCAGCTCGAGACCGGGCTCGCCGTAGACACCCTCGAGAGGTCCCGTCAGCGAGTAGCCGGTGATGCAGTCGTCAAAGACTTCCCAGACCTGGAAAAGGTGTTCTGGAATGTCATCGAGGGGTCGTAAGACAACCACGTCATCTTCTTTGAGGTGCCAGTCTGTCATAGCGACCTCCGCGTCAGCAGAAGGTCAGGAAGCACCACGCCGAGAGCCACGCCAAGCGGGATGGGCAAGGGGATAGGTTGGAGCCAGCTTGGCAGACAAGCCAAGACCAACAGTGCCCCGGCAAGGACTTGGGGGATCGCAAGGTCGAGGCCGAACCTCTTCCTCAGTATCCAGGATAAGGTCAGCCGGAAGCCGACCCCCGCCGCCAGAAGCAGCAAAAAGGGTGTAAACATCTATACATCTCCATGAAGGGTTTCTTTGTATAGATGCGAAGGTTTGCTCAGTTTTTATGGGCTTGGCGGACCAGATCAGGTCGTCAGGGTGGAAAGGTAGGGTGGGTGGATTGCAAAATCACTTACATAGCGTCCCACCCACGCAGAAGCTCCCAGCGCCAACTCAAAGCAGCCATTCCGAGCACTTGGTGCCGAAGTCTGCTAAGCGGGACGAAGCCGTCGTTTGACGTTCTAGGCCAAATGTCTGCTATCGGCTCAAAACTAGACCGTCATGACAATAGCAGCGAACGGCAGCAAGGAATCCAAGGCGCAACCTCAAAATCAGGGGAGATCGTACTGCATGTATATAAAGTAGTCGGCAACCTCGATTGGGTCCGAGCATTCTGGAAAGCGATCAATGAAACGGAACCCAATCTTTTCGTAGATCCGAAGCATATCCTGATTGCCTCGGATTGCATTTACCAAGAGCGTTTTCCAACCCATCTCCCGCGCAGCGTCTATCCTAGCCTCAACTAGGGCCCGCCCAAGTCCATGGCCATTTGCTTCTGGGCGCACATAAAGCCGCTTCAACTCACCTGCATCAGGGCGCGCTTGTTGAAGAGTTGCGCATCCTACCAGCTTCCCCCGCGCGTCATTCACCAACATCAGTCTGCCTGTTGGCGGAAGGAATTTGTGCAGGTTGGGCCAGAAGGACGCCTTCAAATCTTCAGGAGAGTAGAGTGGTGGCCCCCCAGCTGCCACGAACTTCTTAACGATCACGCCATAATATTCAAGCAAGAGGGCATCAAGCGCTGGTTTGTCACTGACCGCCAATACAGAGTTGATTGAGAACGACAACGCAACGCCTCCAGGCTGGATGTGGATAAATGCTAGCGTCATCATGTGTTATCTTCAAAGAAAATAGCAACAGATAGCTCTCGTGTTTTGTTGGCCTGTTCCGGGAGAATCCACCTTACAATGCCGATGCCGCAATATGTCCCCATGTATGGCCGGCATGCGGTACCAAACCGACCTCAGTTGGCATCGCTTGAATGTCTGCTTAGGTTAAGGGCGCGGTCGTCACTAAGAAGTGTTTGCAGTTCGATTGCGACGACCAACCTAGGAGCACACGTAACATGTTTGACGCAATCCTTGCCGCCGAGCCGACCATCCGCCTTGTCGCCTTTCTGGGCGTTCTTGCGGCCATGGCGCTGTGGGAAGTTGCAGCACCGCGCAGAAGGAGGGAAATTCCACGCGTTGTCCGGTGGACAAATAACCTAGCACTCGTCGTGCTCGACACCGCGATTCTGCGGTTGACCTTTCCGATCCTCGCGGTGGGTCTCGCGGTTTTGGCCGAGGAGCGCGGATGGGGATTATTCAACAACGTGGACGTGCCGGTTTGGGTTGCCGTTGTGGTTTCGATGCTGCTTCTCGACCTCGCGATCTACCTTCAGCACGTGATGTTCCATGCGGTACCGGGGCTGTGGCGGCTGCACCGGATGCATCACGCTGATCTCGATTTCGACGCGACCACTGGACTGCGCTTCCATCCAGTGGAAATCCTCATTTCGATGGGGATCAAACTGGCGGTCGTTGCCGCCCTGGGTCCGCCCGCCATAGCCGTGCTATTGTTCGAGGTGATCCTGAACGCGACGGCGCTATTCAATCACGCCAACATCAATCTTCCACGTCCGGTAGACCGTATCCTCAGATGGATCGTCGTCACCCCGGACATGCACCGCGTGCACCACTCCATTGATCCACGCGAAACCAACTCGAACTTCGGTTTCAATCTACCGTGGTGGGATCGGCTCCTGGGGACCTATGTCGCGCAGCCTGTTCAGGGACATACGGAGATGGTGATCGGCATCGAGCAGTTTCGCACAAGCCGCGACCTCTGGCTTGACCGGATGCTGATACAACCGCTGCGGGGCCCGGCAAGCGGAGGTGTGCTCGACGCCCGAAGCCATGAAGTGCGATCTTCACCCATCTCATCTAAGCAAATCCAACTTGGCAAAGACCAAGGAGACCAACGGCAATGAACCAATGACCGCTATGCCTCGCTTGGAAGTCGTTCAGACTTTGCGCAGCATCCGTCACTCTTGGCTCAATCCCGCCATTCGCTGCGGCTTGAACGAAGGTCCGTTATGGCAATATTCGGCGGCCGATAATTTGTTTGTCCTGACCGAGGGTGGAAAGGTGGGGTGGGTGGATTGCTAAACTCTCTACATAGAGTCCTACCCACGTAGCAGCTCCCAGCGTGTGCCATAGGCTTGGGTTGCGAGGTGGTCGCGGAAGTTGTCCTTCTGGTCGCCGGTTAGAAGGTGGCGTGGGTTGACGCAAAAGGGGTTGTCGCACTCGTGGCGCATCAATTGCGTCTGACTAAGTGGGACGACTGTCGCGATCCCGTAGGCAAAGCGATAGGCCGTGAGCGTCTTCTTCTGGAACTTGATGTTGGCGCGGGCGTGGTCGCCGAACCAAAGGCACCCGTGACTGTCACGGCTGGCCAATTGGAAGATCAGCGTGAGATACTTTGCGACGGCGCTTTCCATATGGGTCGCGAACACCCAGTCCCACCACAGATACTGCCGATCGCTAATCTCGACCTGCATCCGTTCGCGCATATAGACCTCATGACGGGCCCAAATGCGATCACGCTCAGAAGTCAATTTCTGCATCGAGATCATCCTTGAGGGTTGGGGCAGTCGGCTCGCCTTGGTCCTTGACGTAAAAGCCGTTTCCCAGTTCGCCTTTTGAGTTGTCGACAACTTCTGTGTCGAGCTCCCAAGTGTCTGGTCCAGAGATCACGCTGCCTTTAAGGGTGTATCCTGGCTTTAACCAGATCATCCGTTTGTAGTCCTTGCCGCCCCACTTGGCGTTCTTGCTGACCCAACCGAGGTCGGCCAACACATGCTTTAGGGCGGTTTTCTTGGTTGCCAGCCTTTGCTCGACCATAAAGTCGGCACCCTTCATGTTGACGGCCACACACTCATGCTCATCGAAGAACTCGGCCACAGCCTTGCGGGTAATGTCGATGGCGCTTTCCTGGATTTCTCGCATGACGGCGGTCGCTTTCTGAATGACCTCCAGTGAGTGGGGGTTAAAGTCCTCTGCTACCTTGTGTGCCTTTAAGGCCTTGTAGAGGGCGGCCACGTGCTTTGGTTCCTCAAAGTAGGCGAAGAGTGCCGCGACTTGGCTCGCGTACTTGCTTCCATTGGGGCCAAAGCGGTGCCCATCATGATCGACATGCACCACGTAGAAGCGACGATCGCCCTGCTCGAGCCAAACGGGTTTGTGGTTGGTAATGAAGACAAAGCAGCAAACTTGCTGGACCTGCTGCACCGCCTGGAACTTGTGCTCCACCACCGCCTCTTTTTCTGTGATGAAGGTCTTGACCGCATTCGCCTTGTCGGACCCTGGAGGTAGGTAGAGTTCTTCGCAGATCACCAGCTTTTTCTCGAGCACGGGGGCGTTAAAGCGCGACACCAGCTTGTTGATGTTATTCTCGGTGGCGGTGTTCTGATCGCCAAAAAGCAAGCCAGCGACCTTTGCGAAGGTGCTCTTGCCTGAGCCTTTCTCGGCGGAGAACAAGAACGGGGCCCAGCCCGGCTTGTCGTCCTCATTCTGCAAGCACCAAGCGAGCCAGTCTGTGAGCATCCGACGCTCATCTTCGCGGGTGAACGTCACCTGCATGAACTCCTCAAAGGGACCCCAATCAGGGGCCACACCCTCAAGTCGCCGATAGGAAGGTTCGCGCCACGTGTTAATTGTTGCTGCCATGCGCTTGAAGGACAGCCTGTTGGGGTTGCCAGGCATGGATTGTCGTAGGCCCGACCAGATCGGGATGGACCGGCGTGGATCGACAAAGATGTCTCCGATGGCGACCTGCAAAAGCTGCCTTACAACGTCTTCTGACAGGTCCTGTCCAGGGAACTCGCCCTTGAGCCTTTGCACAATGATCCGCTCGACATCACCGCGCGAGAACACGGGTCCCGGTTCTTCCACATCGTAGTATTTGCCATCTTTGCGCACATACCACTGGGCAATGGTCTTGAGGATGTTTTCCAGTGTATCGAAGGATGCCTCACCCGGCTGGGGTTGGGGCGGGAACACCTCGACATGCTCGGCCAAGTTCTCATGCCACCGTAGAAGGTGATCAGGTGGGTCTGGTTGGAAGTCATTGCCTGACATGGTGCTGCGCCGTCCCGTGATTGGTCACTCAATGCGAGGCAGGGTTGCGCCAAGGCCAAGTAGACATTCAGTGGATTTTAGTTTTGTTCGCCAGTGATTTTGGCTGCATTTCCCGCATAAGGCCATGAAGCTTTTGGGTTTTTGGCCAGAATATTCCCACCAACCAGCCTGGGTTTGCAGTTACCCGAGTAGCTGAGCTCGCAAGCCGTCCGTGCCATAGAGCGTTGACCGACCCTTGGATATGGTTGTCCACGGTTGGTTATCTTGCTGCTCGGGGAGGGTTTCCTCTTCCGAGTGATGGAGGAGGTCTGCAAAGAGGATGGGATCGTCACAGGGATCGTCGGACATATAGTCAGTCTCCACAGGGGTTGGCTGAACACGTTGAGCTGCCTTTGGTATGGGCCGAGTGATAGCTTGGGTTGGGGGTGGTGCAGCCTTTGATAGAAGTGGCTTAGGTGCCGTTGGTAAAGCTGTGCTGGCCGGTCCCTCGCGAAAGCCCTTGGCATAGTCTCCCATCTCGAAGGTCGCGTCTTGCCAGTCATGGTCCTGGGTTGGGGCATACTCGTTAAAGATGCTGGCCTCACCTTTGCGCTTGCCTTTGCCCTTTAGCAACACGTGGACAAGCATCGTGGTAAGCTCCCACTTGTGGACAACATCAGACATGACCAGCCAGAGGGATGCCTGCTCGAGTGAGGCAAGCAGATGGGCGTTGTCAGCGGTGGCGTTGTTGTCGCCCTTGGCATGGAGGCGGAAGACCTTGGCGTCAGGGTTGTCGGACAAAAGCTGATCGATGCGGGCAAAGTGATCGGGCAGGGTGGCCAGTGAGCGGGCCTTCTGTCGCCGTAACCCGTCACGGTCCCGTTTGGGGAGGGCGGTATAGAACTCTTTCTTCTTGTTGTTGGTCAGCATCTGGAGGCTGAGCTTGGCCCGTCCTGAGGCAAAGATCTGGAGGTGGTAGCCGTTAAAGGTGGGGAGGGTGCCCGGGGTGAACTCGGGTCGGATGAATACTGTCATAGGGATGGTCTTTCTATAGGTTAATGTATTGATTTAATGATATAAGTAAGGAGCAATGAGTAAGGGATAAGCTATAATTCTTAATATCTAAGAAGTAATATATAAGGGTTTGGGTAACCCGTCTTCTTCTCTTGCCAAGCAAGAAGAACAGCTTGCGCTAAGGCGGATACTGTTATGCTTTCCTCATTAGGCGGCAGTGCTTTTTGTGCCTTAGAAGGTTGGGCTTTGAGGGTGTGTTGGGATGTGATGAGGCGGTGCTGACCGGGTAGGCTGGGCGGGGATTTGCCATTCTCTGCGCTGAGTACCACGGTCAGCGAAGCGGTACGTAGTCGCCTTAGATTTTCAGACTACGGTCTCCTGCTGTATCTGGGGCATGCCGAGCCAGAAGGGCTGCCAAGATACTCGTGCAAGTCAGCTTAGATACATCAAAAAATGCGTCACAAATCTCGTAGTAGTTAGTTTCATCTTTTGCATTATCTTCGCCCGTAATAGCAAAATATGCCACTCTCTCATTATCATCTAGGTGTTGAATGCTGGCAAAGAGAGGGCGAAACGACAGATGGACGAAATCTGAGGTTTTCTCATATATTCTTTCTATCCAAGGCTCATCCTCTTGAAGCCACTCCCTCAATTTCTTGTCGTGCATAGCTATTGGCTTGTCTTTTTCTGTCTTCTGCCATGAGAACAAGTTGCGGAAAGTCTTCTTACCTTCGAAGACTTCGAGCAATTGATCCTCTGGCTCATCAAGGTAACGCAATCCATTAATGCGCATCGCAGTGTCAATCTGAGTTCTCAGTAGTATTGCTGCAGAAGGAAAGTTGCTGGTCTCTATCATGGATCGAAAGCCACGAGATTGCGCAAGTGTTCGTTGGGCAGCACCCATAACGAACCAGTCAACAATATACATGGGAGCGTTCGGCTGGATAATGTGAGCAGCCTTTCGCGTAAGCTCTTTCTCAAGCTTGACGAGTTTTGAGAGACGTGCGGATAAATCGGCCATATAGCGAACGATAGCAAGAGTTGGCGTGCGCGCAAAGCGCTCAAAGCTGCCGTTCCACATACGGCGAACGCCGGCCACCTTAGCCGAAAGCCACACTCACTCACCCCACACCTTCACCAACGCCTCCCGCATAACGTCGATTGCATAGCCTGTCCCATAGTTAGCGGCGACACTGCCCTGGGCGTGTCCGAGTATCTCCATCGACAGATTCTCAGGGCAGCCGGTGTTGCGCAGTTTGTCCTTCATGCGGTGGCGGAGGGAGTGCATGGTGACCTTCTTGTCCGTGATGACGGTGCGGAGCCGCTTCATGAGCATTGCCGAGGCTTTGTCGTTGCCACGGGGCTTAGCATAGGCGGGAAAGATGGGGTCGGTATCCGAGAGCCCAACCTGATGCTGTCTGAGGCACTCTGTGGCTCTCTGTGACAGAGGGATGCTGCGGGTAGAGGTCTTGGTCTTGAGGCCTCGCCGGTCATTTGGGCGGATATGCAGGATGGCGTTCTCGAGGTCTACGTCCTTGGCCTCAAGACCTGTGATCTCTGCCAAGCGAGCCCCGGTGTCTGTCAGTAAGAGCAAAAGACTGCTGGCAACCTCGCTGCTGGCAAAGGCGGGCACCATGAGAGCCAGTTGCTCATCCGTGATGGGAAGTCGATCAGTGTTGCTGCTTCCCGCTCCCTTAATCTTGATGGCTTGGAAGACATTGCGGAGGTCCAGATCATGCTCCAGCAAGACATGATTGATGGCCGCCTTCACCACCCCAAGGTTCCGCTGCACCGAGTTGGGTGACATTCTTGCAAGCAGAAGGTCACGGTATGCATTGGCATCGGCCCGCGTGAGGTCTTTGAGTTCGGTCCACTCAAAGCGGTTTTTCCCAAGGCAAAGGATCAAGTCTTTGCGGATGCGGTCCATGCGAGTGCGCAGCCCGTTGTCACTCTCTTCCGCTTTGTAGGTGTAGTATTCGTCCAGAACCCGAGAGAGCGACATGGGGGCGGGGGTTGAAGATGCTGCCTTTAGTTGCCTCACCACACCTGAGGGCACAGCGTGCTCCACATCCTCAGCCAGTTCTTGGAAGTCGTCGAACTCGGGCCACTCAGGATCAACGGCTCCATCTATGAACATGGCTTGGTACCGTTCGCCCAGCCGTTCCCGGACCAATGCCTTGGCCCGTTGCTCATCTGTGGTGCGCCGCTCCAGATCAAAGAGAGCCTCGATCTCGGCATGGACCTTGGGCAAAGCTCTCAGTGCATCTTGGTAGGTATTCCCCAATTGCCGATAAATCGTAGCCTTAGGAATCACTGTGCGCAGGTCTTTGGGAACATTCCTTTTATAGCGGAAAGAGCCGTTGGCACGGCGGAACATGTAGCGTGGGAGCTTGAGGGGCATCTTCTGGTCCATGCTGAGCAACGTCTGTCACAGCATGACCAGAGGCAACCGAAAACGGCCCGCCAGACCTGACAATCTACAGTCCAAAACTGACGAAAGTGGTCCTAAAAGCGGTCCCGAAAATGGTCCCACAAAACCCTAAAAGCCAAGTTTGACTTGGTTTTCTTCAACTTATCTGGGGTTTGGTGGTGCCCAGGAGAGGCAATCAACTATTCCGAATTATCGTATAAAAGATATGTACTTGAGATGTCTGTATTCGGAAAAAGTGGTCCAAAAAGCGGTCCCCATTCTAGTGCTCAATTAGCTCGTGGCGACGGTAAACAGCGGAAGGCGCTGCAAAAAAATAGGTCTCATCGCTCTCTTATAGATCCAAGACCAGTCTGCGATATGCAACTGAAGTAACTGAACCAGTGTTTATTCACTACCGGCTGCCAGTAATAGCTCAATAACAGAAGGGGAATTAGACACAAACCTCGCCTGATGCAGCGGGGTTTGGCCCCAGAGATCCTGCGCATTAACGTCTGCGCCGGCATCAATCAGCGCCGCAAAGATCAGAGGGTTTTCGTTAATCAGGGCCGCCCAATGGAGTGGGGTTCGCGCGGCCCTATCGCGTGCGTCAACATCAGCACCAGCGGCGATCAGGACCTTAATAACAGCTGGGTCTCGAGCACCCAAAGCCGCCAAATGTAGGGGGGTTCCACCTTCCTCATCCGTCATGGTGATGTCTGCTCCGATGGCAATGCAACTGGCGACGTCTTCAACGGACGACTTGACAAAAAATTGGTATGTCGTCCAGTTCTGACAATCGGTAGGCTGAGCACAAGACAACAGATTTGTAATTGCTGCGGCAAAGCAAATGGTGCGAAACATATCGTCCTCCAAAAGGTCTTGGTCGATTTGCCTTTTTTAAAGCCTGCGATCAGAAGCGCTGAAGCGGAACGCGGATTGCAACGCTGATAACCCGAGCAGTGTGGTCAAGTGTAAAAGCCTCCCGCGGGATCGACCTCGTATCTCCGATTGGATCAACGCCGCCAGAGACGGTCGGTGTTTGTCAAACAAGTTGTCCGCCGATTTCATGCGGCGTCTCTGATTTCAGGGGCGCTGGTTTCGTTTTCTGGGTTCAACCAGACGGGTCCT
>NZ_QJJL01000010.1 GCF_003201935.1 Loktanella sp. PT4BL
CGCACGCGCGCGGACCTCAGGTGAGTAGCGATTTGCCATTTTGCTTTTTGTCATAACCATCATCCTTACTTAAGTTGATGGTCTCCGACAAACTCGGAGCGATTCACGGTGCTGTCTTTGTGTGTCGCGCAATCCGTTGGACGTAGTACGATCGGAGGATTGCTGAAAGCTACTTAGAGTTACCATCTTTACGGAACTGGGGCTTGGCATGTCCGCTTGCTCCTATTTGACAAAAAGGTTTTCCACGCAGGGATTGAGAAGGCTAGGCCGTAAGCAGTAGATCAGGTTTCCAAACCGGCAATCGCTACACCATACCTTTGTGAGACGATCCTGACATATAGAGTTTACAACACGTCAATCGGATATTTGCTCACGATGCAACAAGCCCCTTCGGCGAGGGCGCTACATTTAAGAGAGCACCTCAATTGGGTTTTGCATTGCGCTATAAAATAGCTATTCGGTCTCCTGGAATGTCATAATAGGAATAGGTCATGTCATCTTCGCAGCTGCGTCAAAGATTCGAAATTACGATCCAATCTGGGGGTCAAATGTTGAAGCATGTTTGTGCAGCGCCTGAGGAGGCTGAAGCGGTGGATCGCATAATTCGCACTTATAAACACCGCAACCCTGTGCTTGTCAGTGTGAAGCGGCTTGGTGTGTTGCCTGCCAAGCTGAGACGCTAACGTGACTTTAAGGGGCTATCCTGTTTATCCTACTCTCCGCGATTTGGGAGTGTGTGCCTGATTATGTATGCAGGCCACATTTGTCCGGTGATCCTCGATGTTGTGCGTTGCTCAGAGAGTCTGCTTTCTTCGAATTGTCAATTTTATTTTGCGGGCGCGGTGAATGATGGCTATCCGCCGCAAGTAAATGCAGTCGAGGCTGTTCTTAGCAAATCGCTTTATTGCTGCCGCAGAGTGATTTTTGATGTCGGCTGCAGCACCTCCAGTTCGCTGCGGTCTCTCCGGCAGGCAAGACACGCTTGACAAGTTCCCATTTGGGTAACATACGGAGAACGGTTCCCGATGAGGGAACTTCGTGAGGTTGTATGCGGATCCTGTCGAAACGAACACTTGTGGAATACTGGACCAAGCATGCGGCGGCGAAAGCCCCGCTTCAGTTCTGGTACGCTGAAGTCGAGCGGGCACAATGGGAGCGCCCGCAGGACGTGAAGGACATGTTTGGTGCATCCGTGGACTTCGTGGGCGACAGCAGGATCGTGTTCGACGTCGGCGGCAACAAGTTCCGTCTGGTCGCCCGCGTTGTGTACGGCCCGTATTACCGTGTGATGATCAAGTTCGTGGGAACCCACGCAGAATATGACAAGATTGACGTAACCAAGATCTAAGTAAACCAGGAAGAAACAGATGGAACTCCGCGCCATTAGAACCGATGAAGATCTGGATTGGGCGCTTGCGGAAATCGAACAATACTTCGATGCACCGCCTGCGCCTGGAACGGAAGAAGCCGATCGCTTCGACATCCTGACCGATCTCATTGAAGCCTATGAAAACCGTGAATACCCCATAGAGGCGCTCGATCCGATCGAGACGCTGAAGGTCTTCATGGACATCAAGAAGAAAAAGCAGAGTGATCTGGCCGAGCTGGTTGGCGGCAAGCCCCGCGCTTCCGAGATCATGAACCGCAAGCGTCCGCTAACCCTGCGCATGATTCAGAAGATCAACACCAGCTGGAAAATCCCAGCGGCCTCTCTGATCGCACCCTATCACCTCGAGGCCAACGGCGAGGGGGCCTGATCCCCCTCCCATGGTTCCTCCCTGGGCATTTGCGTATACGGGGGGGCTTGGCGCGCCATTTCGCTAGCGCGTGGCTTTTTCACCGGGGAATCCACTTTGAAGCCAGCTTGCCCAGCCGGGAAAATAAAGTGACTCAATTACAAAGGGTTGGACGCATAAAACTGGCTCTCAGGGTGGATTCTTGAGTAATTTAGTCAAGAATCCACCAAGCCAAAAGCGCGCCAGTTTATCCAGCCAGGGAAGCCACCCTGTTTGAAGCTTACGTGGATTAATCAGAACGTATTGGTTCCGCGCCTAAAAATGGTTTGACATTTCTAGCCCCCTTGACTCATACACAAATCATCGAAGTTTTGCGCCCGGAGGATACCCCTCGCGGGCGCTTTTTGTTTCCCCACATCGCGGATCCCAATGCAGTCACCGGCTTCCTTGGCCGTGGCATCAACACGTCCGCCCTACCCCACAAACGAGAACATCCTCATGGACCTTGTCTTCGCGCCAAGCGAGATCGAGACGTGGCCGATCGACCGGCTGCACCCCTATGCCCGTAATGCCAAGATCCATGGCGACGATCAGGTGGCCAAGATCGCGGCCAGCATGGCCAAGTTCGGCTGGACCGTGCCCTGCATGGTTGCCGACGATGGTGAGCTGATCGCCGGGCATGGCCGGGTGCTGGCCGCAACGATGCTGGGGCTGACGGATGTGCCGGTCATTCGGCTGGGGCACCTTGATGAAGCCGAGCGGCGGGCCTACCGGATCGCCGACAATAAACTGACCGAACTGGGTGACTGGGACGAAGCCATGCTGCGCGACGAGATCGCGGGGCTGCTGGCGGATGATTTTGATCTGTCGCTTCTGGGGATCACTGATGCAGAGCTCGATGCGCTGCTGCAAGACCCCGATGCGCTGGGCACTGATGGTCCGGTCGAGGGCGAGGATGACATTCCGGATGTGCCGGTGACGCCGGTGTCGGTCCCTGGTGATCTCTGGCAGCTCGGGTCGCACAGGCTGATCTGTGGTGACAGTACGTCGGCCGATGTCGTCGGACGGCTACTTGGCGATGTGAAGCCCCTGCTGATGGTTACCGACCCGCCCTACGGTGTGGAATACGACCCAGGCTGGCGCAACCAGGCGGGTGCGGCCAAGACCAAGCGCACCGGAAAGGTGCTGAATGATGACCGCGCGGACTGGCGCGAGGCCTGGTCTCTGTTTCCCGGCGATGTCGCCTATGTCTGGCACGGGGCTCTGCATGCAGCGACCGTGGCCGACAGCCTGATTGCCTCAGGCTTCAATATCCGCTCGCAGATTATCTGGGCCAAGGACCGGCTGGTGCTCAGTCGCGGTGACTATCACTGGCAGCACGAGCCTTGCTGGTATGCCGTGCGCGCCAAGGGCAAAGGCCACTGGGCAGGCGATCGCAAGCAGACCACCCTATGGCAGATTGCCAACAAGGATCAGGATGCAGATACCGTGCATGGGACGCAAAAGCCCGTCGAATGCATGCGCCGCCCAATACTGAACAACTCCAGTCCCGGCCAGGCCGTGTTCGAGCCCTTCATGGGGTCCAGCACCACGCTGATCGCGGCGGAAACGACGGGGCGGGTCTGCCTTGGCGTTGAGTTGAACCCGGCCTATGTCGATGTCGCCATCGAGCGCTGGCAGCAGTTCACCGGCGAGGACGCCTTGCTTGTGGAAACCGGCGAGAGCTTTGCCGCCCTCAAATCTCAAAGGCTGGCGGCATGAGACAGTCGCGCAGGATGTCACTGGTTGAGGCTGGCGCCAACGTCGTGGTCGGTTATGTGCTGGCCGTTGCGACGCAGATCGTGGTGTTTCCATGGTTTGGTCTGGTGGTCAGCATCGGCAACACTCTCGCGATCGGCGCGATCTTCGTCATCACCTCGCTTCTACGCAGTTACGTGCTGCGCAGACTGTTCGAGCGCTGGCAATAACGACCACAGTCATGCAACGTCGAGTTTGTAGACTGTTCCCCGCCCGTCTTGCTTTTCAGAGATGACCGGCAGACCCAGTTTTTTCTTCAGGCCACCAGAGATCAGGCCGCGAACACTATGCGCCAACCACCCCGTCACAGCGACGATTTCAGCGATGGAGGCCCCCTCAGGCCGCTGCAGAAGGGTGATGATCTGTGCCTGTTTGGTATTGGCTCGTATCATCGGTGTTTTGGGTGCCGGTGCTGCGGCTGCATGCTGACGGACCGCAGCCATGGTTTTGACGACCACCGGTTCGATCCCCACTGCCAGCAGCCCTGCGTCGGTGACGACCAGCGTGGTGCCGTGACCATCACCGGTTTCGCGCCAGAGCGGTTCGCCTTTGCGAGTGTCGGCATCGACCTCTTCGAGCCAGCCGCGGTCGATCATCATGGTCACGACCTTCTTGGCAGCAGCGCCATGCAGCCCCTCGGGCAGCGGCATTGCGATGTTGTCTGCGCGCTGGGCGCCCGTGGTCAGGATCAGGCTTTGGGTTTTGGTGAGATTGGGCATAATGGCCTCCGGTCAAACGGGCAACGCAGGATGCGTGCCCTTCTACCGGCATTGGCCCGCGCGAGCGCGGGCGGGCCCGAACGTGATGGGTGCGAGCCTCAGTCTGCGTCTGTCATCGCGGCCGTGATTGCAAAGTGCTGCACCCAACCCGTCAGATACGGCAGACCCGCGGGGATGCCTTCTTCACGCGCTGTGCTGCGGCTGATGCGCCAGCCCTGCCAGCGGCGGATTGCTGATTTGATGGCCGCCTCGCTGTCGATATTACAGCCCGTAATGTTGCCCACCACATCGTCCGCAAAGTGGCGACCCATTCGACTGTCAAGAAAGTCGCGGATGCCGATCATCTCGTCTTCACTATCGGCGCCGATGGCTGTGGCGATAAGGGTGGAAGCCAGCGTCCAGACCTCTGCACTGCGCCGCTCGCGCAGTGGGCAGTGTGTCAGGGTTTGGAAAAAGCCGTAGTCTTCGTTGCGGCTGGGGTGAATGGCGTGTGCGGTCATGGGCTTGGATCCTTTGGTGCGCTGCATCGTTTTGGTGAAACAACCATCGCTCTGACAGGGCGATTAGCGTAGTCAATTCGGCGCAATTTGATTGCTTTTTTACACGCCCCGCAGGGAGGTCAGTTCACGCCATGCACCGGCTTGCCAGATATAAAGATGGCTGAGTTCGCAAGTGGGATGCGACAGGATGCGGGGTGCGCGCGGTGGATCAAAACAGTCCAGTGCTTCTGCACGCACTTGCCGGATTTCGCGGGCGGCAAGAATGTCCTCGGGTGTCCAACGCGCCAGAGCGGGCAGCATATGGGAGGGGTATCCGTCAAAGTGCACATACACATGTGCCCATTTGTCAGGCCCTGTCTGAATGGCGATCTGTGCGCGCGTGCTCATGACCAGTCCTCCTTCAAATCAGCTGCAGCTCGGCCAGCACGGTGCTGGCGGCGGCGAGCTGGCTGGTCGGCAGTTCGATCTTGATGTGCGAGAAGATGTCCGAGGCTTCAGCCTTGATGCCTGCGTCCCGCAGCGCCGTCTCGATGGCTGCTGCGGTGGCGTCGGGGCGGCTGCGGTCAAAGTGGTCGGGCAGCGCAGCGTGGTCGATGCGGATTGTCGTGGTGGCCATGGTCATGGTGTGCTCCTCAAGCCTGCTGTTCGATCAGGGCGAGAATGGCGATCGCCATCCCGCCGAGATACTCGCTGCGACGAAACACGATATCGTCGATCTCGCCTGCGCAGGTGATGGCGGGATCAACAGCCAGGCTCTCGGCCATATGCGGCAGCAGGCTTTTGGCTTGGGCGTTGTAACGTTCTGCGAGGGTCATGGGTCTGTCTCCGTTCTGGCGTGTTTGCTTGCACTGAGAATCGCTCTGACGGGCAGTATAATCAACTCAAATAGATCGGCTTTCCCGTTTATTTACAATATGTTGAGGACATGCAAAGCGCCATGGAAGATCTATCTGAACGCGCCTATGCAGAACGGTCCGGTCTGTCGCGTGGAGCCGTTCAGAAGGCCCGCAAGAATGGTCGCCTGGTGCTTTTTGCCGATGGGTCGATTGATGCGGTGGCGTCTGATGCACGCCGCGGTGCCATGACGGATCCGGATCAACAAATGCGGTCGCGTGGTGGTGTTGGGGGTAGTGGTTCTGCTGGTGATAGTGCGTTGATGTAGGCTGATAAATGCTACGTCAACCACCATCATTTTCCCCCTCGTCAGACATTGTTGGGTTCTGGAGCGAAGGTCGGTTTTAAGCCCGACTTCCAAGTTGCGGCATCGCAAATAAGGTCCGCTTTCAGAAAACTGAAATTTTGCCCTCGAAGGAAACGTCCCAAAGTTGACGTTCATTGTGACTGTCAGAACTACTATATCGCATTCTCCAAAGTGCCCTTAGATTGCTTACGCGTTATTTCGCTGGCACCCACGTCGTTCATATGGATACAGTTTTCACTAGCACCCGTTGAACCCATCACGGATCTAAAGAGCGAAGCTTTCAGCTACGCTTCTATGGCACCATAACACATAGAAGCTCGAATATGATGGAGGCCCCAAGAAATGCTGTGTTTCCGCTTTGATCAAAGGGCGGGGACACTTCGACGAGGTCTGCGCCAATTATGTTCACTTTGTCCAATGCGCGAACAACCTGAAGTGCTTGGTAGGAGTTTGGTCCCCCAATTTCGGGGGTGCCAGTTCCGGGCGCAAAGCTAGGGTCCACAAAATCTATATCGTAGGAAATATAAGTCTCAGACTCTCCGACAATATCGCAGGCCTCTTGCATCACGTCGTCCACACCGCGTGCATGAAATTCTTCAATCGGTATGACACGAATTCCGACAGCCTCAGCGAAATCACGGTCTTCGCTGTCGTAGGTCGTGCCGCGAATACCGATTTGAACGACTTTTTTGGGATCAAGAAGCCCCTCTTCAACCGCGCGGCGAAACGGCGTTCCGTGAGTGTACCGTGTGCCGCCGAAATAGCTGTCAAAAAGATCTGTGTGGCTGTCGAAATGGATCATCGAAACAGGCGCATCTTTTGCCAAAGCACGCAGCACAGGCAGGGATGTCAGGTGGTCCCCACCAGCCGTTAGTGGACGAATGCCGGCCGCCTTCACGTTTTCATAAAACGCTGTGACTCGCGCCATTGTCGCCATCAAATCCGCCGGGTTGGGCGCAACATCGCCAAGATCTGCACAGTTGGCCAATTCGAACGGACGCACACCAGTGCCTCCATTTTGTGCCCGCATCATTGTCGACATATCCCGCAGCTGGCGGGGGCCGTGGCGGGGGCCGGGGCGGTTTGTGGTTCCACCATCCCACGGCACACCGATCAGGCCAATATCGACGTCTTTGATCTTCGGATCGTCCAGCGCAACATGCGGCAGGCGCATAAACGTCGGGATACCTGCAAAACGCGGAAGATCGAAACCAGACACCGGTTGAAAATATGTATCACTCATTGCTATTCTCCATTAGCGCATCACGCTGCCGCCGTTTACGCCAAAACATTGGCCGGTGATGAATGTACTGTCGGGGCCCGCGAGATAACGAACCATCGACGCGATTTCTTTTGGGTCGCCAAAACGCGCCAAAGGAGTAGCGAGGTCTTTTGCAAGCGCCTCTGCGCTCATGGATTCAGGTTTTGTCATGTCTGTGGCGATTGATCCGGGCGCGACGGCGTTGACCAAGATGTCCGGCGCGAATTCATGGGCCATGCTGCGCGTCATGCTGATGATGGCACCCTTTGATGCGCAATAGGCGATCATGTTTTCACGTCCCAGAACGCCCAAATCACTGGCAATGCAAATGATCCGCCCCGTCGTGGTGCGCCGCACAAAGGCCCGTGACGCAAGAAACGCACCCCTCAGATTAACGGCGATGACGCGATCAAAATCTCGCACTTCAGTTTGCGAAAGTGGGGCTTCTTTCAGGATGCCCGCGTTGTTCACAAGGATCGTTGCCACGCCCAATGCCTGTTGCGTTGAGGTAAAGAAACTGTCGATTTCGCCCTCATTGGAGACATCACAGACAAAGGCAAACCCTTCGCTGAGGGAATTGATAGCGACCAAGGTTTCTGCCGCCTCGGGGTCATCGGCATGACAAAAGGCAACCTTCGCTCCCTGCTGCGCCAATGCAATACAAATCGCCCGCCCAATGCCGCGTGATCCCCCTGTGACGATCGCGGTCTGGCCTGAAAGGGTCACGACATCACCTCACCACGATCGACGTTAATGGCCTGTCCTGTGATGTTGTGGCCGCCATCGCTGGCAAGGAACAGATAGGTGTCGGCCATGTCTTCGGGGGTCATCAAGCCATGAATGGCCTGTGCAGACATGACGTCAGCGAGCAATCCGTCTTCGGTGGTTCCGCTGGTTGTCGCCAGTTCACTCAAAGAAGCCATGGCAGGGCCCGTTTTTACCCAGCCCGGGCAAATAGCATTTACGCGGATGCCGCGCGGCCCAAGCTCTTGCGCCCAGGTGCGCATCAGGCCGACATTGGCGTGTTTTGAAGCGACGTAAGCAGAAAACCCCCCCACGGCCGTTTTCGCCCAAATCGACGCGGTGATGATAATGCGCCCGCCGTCTGGGATACGGTTGATCAACGTGTCGGTAACGTTGCGTGTTCCGTTCACGTTGATGGCCATCACACGTTCAAACGTCGCATCGCCGTTGGGGTTTGTTCCACTGAGCGGTGTAGGTTTTTCGAGGCCTGCGTTGTTAACCAGAATGTCAACGCGTTCAATATTGGCAAGCGCGGCTGTTACTGCGCTCGCATCAGAGATATCGCATTTGATCGCTTTCGCCCTACCATGCATCGCGGCGGCGGCGGCGTGTATGCCATCGGTATCGGAGAGGATTGTCAGATCGGCACCCGCCCGTGCGAACGCGGCGGCCACACCTTGGCCAATGCCGCTGCTGGCACCGGTGACAAGAACAGATTTGCCCCTAAAATCAAATGAAATAGACACGTCTGCCCCTCCTAAGTCCGGCGATGACCTTCTTCGCGCATCAAGCGCATCAGTTTTTCCTCAAGCTCTGAATAGCCATCCATCCGGATGATATGTTCCTTATCGCCGATCCTTTTACCACCTTTGAACGCGGGAATAATTTCTTCTTTCAGGCGGCCCGGATGGCTGGACAGAAAGATGATTTTATCAGCAAGGAAAATAGCCTCTTCCAGATCATGGGTTACGATCACCATTGTCGTGTCTGTCTTTTCGGCTACGTCAATCATCAATTCTTGCATCAACCAACGGGTTTCTGCGTCCAGCGCGCCAAAGGGTTCATCCATAAGCAACACCTCTGGATCATTGGCCAGCGTGCGCGCAATCGCAACCCGTTGGCGCATGCCGCCAGACAGTTGCGACGGATAAGCTTCAGCAAATTTAATGAGCCCAACAAGGCCAAGAAAATGATCGGCACGTTCGCGACGCTTTGCCGCATCTACACCGTTCACCTTCATGCCGAATTCGACGTTCTTGCGTACGGACAGCCAATCAAATGATGTGTAGGCCTGAAACACCATGCCGCGATCCTGGCCCGGTCCAGTAACTGTTTTGCCACCAATGACGACCGCACCACTTGTCGGGGTTTCCAGACCTGCCATCATCCTCAGAACCGTCGACTTACCACAGCCTGACGGGCCAAGCAGGACACAGATAGAATTTTGGTCGACGCCAAAAGAAACACTGTCAACGGCCTGCAATGTTTTGCCGCCACCAAGTACAAATGTCTTGGAAAGATCGCGAACTTCAAGTTGGGTGCCAGACATCAGTTCTTAACCTCGAGATAGGGGAACAAACGACGATGAAGCATTCTGAACATCACGTCCGTCAGCAGGCCAAGAATGCCGATCACGACGATACCCGCCAGTATTTCATCGGTTTTCAAGAAGCGCCGTGCGCGCATCATCATTGCCCCAATCCCCGTTGTTGATGCTACAATTTCTGCGATGACGAGATAAGTCCAGCCCATCGCCAACATCTGCCGCATGGCTGTTACGATATCGGGAAGTGCCGCGGGGAAGACGACCTTTAGGACCACGACATAGCGATTAGCGCCCAACGTTAGCGCCGTTTCGATCAGCTCTTTGCGAACATTTTTAGTATGATCCATCACCAAAGTGATCAGAAAGAAGATGACGCCGATCACCAATAGCGCGAGTTTTGGTGCTTCTCCGGTACCGAACCACATCAACAAAATAGGAATAAATGACGGCGCAGGCAAATAACGCCATGCCGATACAAACGGGGCAAAAATCGCTTCAATCGACGCAAATGTTCCCATGGCAACTCCGAGTGGGATAGCAACTGCGCAGGCTATCGCAAACGAAATAAACACACGCCAGATGGAGATCAAGACGTCGCTAGTAAACCCCCGATTTATGAACAAATCATAGGTAGCGGCCAAAACCCTTTGCGGGGACGGCACCAAGAGGTCATTCACCCAGCCGGAACTTGTGGCCAAAACCCAGACACCGAAGAAAACGGCCCAAATGCCGATTGCGGATATCGTGCTTTGCAAATGTCCAACGGAGCCCCGGACCGCAAAGAAGTCCGGTTTGGGTTTGTTGTTTGTCATTCGCTGTCTCATATATCAAAAGCCCTGCGCGAAACATCGGTACGCGCAGGGACTTGGTTAAATCAGTTTGGTTGAAGGTCTTGGCGGTAGCCTGCCGCAACAAGATCACCCATCAAACTACAATCAACACCAGCGGCGGCATCAATCGTGTTTTCCATCAGCCCCAACCTGATCCACCATTCGTTGATAGTCGCGATTGTTCCGGTCATAGCACCATTTTCAATGCCAAACGGCGGCTCACCTTCCAGCACGCCACACATCCGTGCGGACTCATCAAAGTCGAGCATGTAGATGCCGCCATCAAGGCTTTTGCCGTCCGTCCCAATTACATAACCGATGTCTTCTTCAGGCCATTGCAAAAACGCAGCCATTGCCTTGTTCGCCGCTTCGACGTTTTGGTTCCAATAAGTCAGACCATCCCAACGCGCCTTTAGCACAGCAACCGCAGCTTCGCGGTTTTCAGCAATAAAGTTCTTGTTCATATACATCGCGTCCATGTAAATGCCCGACTTCAGAAGCTCGGCATCACCGGTATTGATCACGCTGCGGGCACCAGGGTTTGCCTCAAGAACCTGAGAAATCCATGGCTCGTACATGTAGCCCGCCGCAAGATCGCCCGACAGCATCGGGCCAACGGCCTCGTCTGCATTCAGGTTAATCCATTCGACAGTGTCGAGATCAACACCTTCACGGTCCAACCACATCCCCATCAGAAGATGCCCAATATAGGCTTGGGGTGCGGATACCTTTGATCCGGCGAGCGTCTCGACTTCAACCTCGGGGGCCAAAATGATATGATCAACTCCATAAGACGGGTTCAAAAAGGCTACGTTTACAACATCAAAGCCCTGGTCAACGATGATCGGTGTGTAATCAGCAGTGCAACCATAGACGTCAATTTGCCCAGCCGCCAAGGCTGAGTGACCGCCAAGAGGGTCTTCAAAAATTGTAATATCCAGATCGTGCTCAGGCAGAAAACCTTGCTGACGCGCCAGTTCAAGCATCGCGTATCCCGGCCATGAAACACAGATCCCCACTTTGATTTCATCAGCGGCAGCAGTGCCCGCACTGATGCCTGCAGACAGCAGGGCCGCCGCGCCGAGTGCATTGAAAATTCGCATGAGATGTCCTTTCCTGGTTGAAGTTACATTAAACCCTTATCCAGCAAAATCCTTTATGCAACAAAATATTTAGCTTACTAAAGTTTTTAGTTTGATTTTCCACAAGATTGCCTCTTATAGTTGCAGTATGTGAACGCGAGGAGGCTGCTGTGACTGGACTGAGAGAACGGCAAAAAGAAGATCGTCAGGCCAGAATTGCTCAGGTGGCAAAGTCCCTGTTCCTAAAGCATGGATTCGAAAAGACGACAATTGAAGACATTGCACAGGCGGCAGGCATGTCAGGTGTCACTGTCCATAACTACTATGGGACAAAATCGGGCATCCTATTGGCGCTTGTCGCCGAAAATGATCGCACATTGGTCACCCGATTAAATAAAGAACTGGCAAACTGTCCGCAAACTGTCACAGAAGTTATGCTGTCATTCTCAAAAACGATTATGGAACACGCAGTCGCCAATCTTCGGAAGGTGATTTGGCGGCAGGTGATCGCAACGGTAACAGCCAACGCTGACGATTCCGTCAGCAAACCGTATTTCGATCTGGACCAAGAGCTCGCGCAGGTTCTTGTGCAAAAGATGGAGCGGATGAAAGCAGCGGGGGCGTTGCCGCCGTCTGTGGTGCCCGAACATTTGGGTAAGGCGCTGTTCCACCTTCAGAACGCGCGGTTCATCCAATTTGTATGCTCGGAAAATTTACAAATAGAGGACGTTTTGCGCCGCATCCGCAATGATCTAGACGCGCTGTTTGCGGTTCAAGCGACGGTTACTGCATAGCAAGCGCGTACAGATTTTCAGAAAGGAAAACAATGTTTCTTCATCCTATGTCATGGCCCAATGGCAAGAAGTGCGCAGCATCGGTCACGTTTGATATTGATGCCGACTCTCTTGTGCGGGTCGGGCGGCCTAAAGATGCAGACCTGCGCCTTCAACCCATTTCGATGGGGCGCTATGGCCCGACTGTTGCAGTGCCGCGCATTCTGGAAACCTACCGCCGGCTTGAACTTACGCAGACATTTTTCATGCCTGGATGGGTGATGGAGGAATACCCCGACACTGTTGAGGCGATCCTGAAAGACGGCCATGAGATTGGCCACCATTCTTGGGCCCACGAAGATCCTATGGAACATTCGGACGAAGTAGAGGCCGAGCTTTTCGAGCGTGCACTGGACACTCACATCAAAATGACAGGGCACAAACCGCGCGGCTACCGCGCGCCTGTGTACAGCATCACCCCCGCTATCGTGAACCGATTGATCGAGCATGATTTCCTATATGATAGCTCTATGATGGCGGATGACCTTCCCTACGAGGTTGTCACCAACTCAGGTTCACTCATTGAGATCCCGCCGCACTGGGGAACCGACGATTGGCCGCCCTTCGCACACATGGGTGAGCTGGATTACATCATGCCTGTGCGTGGTCCATCCGATGGCATCAAAGCCTTTATAGAGGAATTTGACGCTATGTATGAGGCTGGAGGGTTCTGGATGCCCGTACTCCACCCCTTCCTGACTGGGCGCCTTGCCCGCTGGCGAGAACTGGAACGGCATATTGAACGGATCGTCGAACAAGGCGATGTCTGGCTGACATCGATGGAGAATATAGCCGAGCATGCGAAATCGACAGGCAGTCGCCTGCGCCAGGAAAACTTGGATACTGGGTCCACACCGGCCACACCACTAACCCCATGACGTCACATTCAAAAGGTGTGTTGATCACGATCTTTGGCGTCCTGCTTGTCGTGCCGGACGCATTGTTTGTTCGGCTGATCGAAGCAGACCCCTTAGTCACAGCCTTTTGGCGGGGTCTCATCGCTGGATTCATTATTTTCGCGCTTGTTCTTGTATTTCAAGGCTGGGGGGCGTTTCTGGCCGCTCTGCGCACGGGACGTATCGGTTTGGTATATGTCCTACTTCTCGGCACGACAAATATCGGCTTTGTCCTCGCGATCGCATGGACAAGCGTGGCGAATGTGGTGTTTATTCTGGCCGCGATGCCAATTTTTGCGACAATCTTTAGCCGCATCTTTTTGGGCGAGCCAATTTGCTTGCGTATGGTGGTGACGATGGCTGCAGTAATGGGTGGGTTGGCAATCATAGCAGCCGGATCACATGAGAACGATGTTTCATCATGGCAAGGTGATCTTTGCGCCCTTTTGGTCTGCGCATCCTACGCCGGCGCTTTGACCGCAGTGCGATGCGTCAAAGACGTCTCGATGATCCCGGCCATCCCTTGCGCGTACCTCGGGACGGCGTTGATCCTTGGGCTTATCTCTATTCCGGGTCCAGATTTCGGCCCACAATGGCCGTTGTTTTTGGCACATGGCGCGTTCATTGGCGCAGCAAGTTGCCTTCTCACGCTCGGTCCGCGCTATATCAAATCAGGTGAAGTTTCTTTGTTAATCCTGCTCGAATCCATCCTCGCGCCCCTTCTGGTCTGGCTCGTCGTAGGTGAAAATCCGGGTCAGAAAGCCTTACTTGGCGGCGTCATAGTGATAAGCGCATTGGTGCTCTATAACATCCATTCAATCCGTTCTTCGCAGGAACGGTGAACCAGATTCACAAGGACATTGATCCGCATTCCAATTAAATCCTTATTCATTGTCAGGCTAGGGGGGCACTGAAAAAGCATCGATTGACACCACAATCTGCTCTTCGGTGAAACGTGATTTGCGCATCGTCTGTTCTCCTTGTTCTGACGAACGTTACAAGAACAAACTCTCCTTTTGAATGGCCCGGTTTATTGGGGGCACGTCAGCTGGCGTGAGGTTTCCAGTCTCCCGCAAGCACGCCGCAAACCGTACAGCGGTTGCAGCGGGGATCAGCAAGCGACGACCGATCTCACGCGCCGAATGGCCCTCTCGGTGTAGAACTTGAAAACGATGGCGAATGTCGGGTGACAAGGGTGCGGGCATGAAACGATCCTCCTGAGCAGTAAGGAATCAGAAATCCGCACACGTGGGAATCCCCAACGATTCAAGATGATCAGGAACCGCTCTAAGGGCTACGCGACAGGTGCAAACCGCCATGGATTTTATTGGGAAATTTCAGACGCGATTCTGATTAATTAGGGTACAGCGACAGCAGGGGAGGTAAAAACATTCACCAACTGTTTGGGTTTTGAGCGGATATTGTTGGCAGAAAACGCGTTCTTTGTGTGCGATGGTTTTAGGCCTGCCACTCAGAGCAATCAACAAATTACGTAGGTAGTATTTGCGAGTCGCTTTTGGGCGCGATCGAATCGCGCTTACTCGACGATGAGTATTTGCCCGTTTACAAGCCCTTCAACTGCTTTGCTGAATGCGCGCCCAACGGCTTCGTTCGAGACATGATTGTGGCCCCTGAAGAAGCCGTCGTATTTAGCGCGCGACACTTCAAGAACTTCCGGGCTAACTGCATTGATGCGGATGCCTCTTGGCATCTCAATTGCTGCGCCTCCGACAAACCCGTCAATCGCTCCATTTGCAGCCGCTGCGCCAGATCCACCTTTTATCGGATCACGGTTGAGGACACCACTCGTCAAAGTGAACGAGCCGCCATCGTTCATATACTCAAACCCTGAAAGCACCAAATTTATCTGCGGCAGCACTTTGCCGTTGATGCCTTCGATGAATTGGTCAGTTGTCATCTCATCGACGGGTCCAAAATGCCCATGGCCGACCGCGCAAACCATTGCATCAATTTTGCCGATTGCTTCGTACATAGCTCTAATGCTGGCGACATCTTCAAGGTCAACCTGGATATCACCGCTTGTTTTGCCGACACGGATTATCTGGTGCCTTTCAGATAGTGCCTCGACTGCCGCGTTTCCAACTGCACCGTTTGCACCAACAATAACAACTTTCATTTCGATATTCCTCAGAGTACTTCCCGTAAAATTTTGGCTTTAGCGTTAAGGCTAAATCGTCAGCATTGGACAAACAACTAAAAGGTTGGTGTAGTCTAAGCTGCTTTCGAAAATACTTCCGTGAAAGGCTCCAACCTGCCGATATCCCTACGCCAAAAACCATGATTTGTTAGGTCCTGATATATGAAATTCTGGGATTTTACGCCAGAGAGATTGAGGCCCACCCAAAACGAGCGGGCCTCAAATATTAGCTTTATTCGAATACTGTCGCCGGATAGAATTTTTCCGACACCCACGCGCCATCTTCGGCACGCATGATCAGGAAAGAACCAGCCGGGGTTCCGCTTTCATCCATCGTCAACGGGCCGGATGCACCCTCAAAGTCGATATTGGTGCCTCCAGCAATTAAATCACGCGCCGCTGCAAAATCGGATACCATCTCCCCATCAACAGTTACATCGCGAATTGCCGAGTTGATTGCCTCGCCGTTGCAGCCTTCCGACCCCTCAAGAGCAAGGGCGACCAACATCGCCATATCATAGGAATTGGCTGCAAACGGGCCAGGTGCAGCACCTGTTTCCATCATCATTTTCGCGGCAAATGTTTGGTAGGCTGGCAATGAATTGTCAGGTTCTGCGAGTTGAACATAAGCCCTTCCGTTCAAGATGCGCGGATCGACGGCTTCAAAAATCTGCGGGACGGCCAGATCTGCAGTCAACAACCACTCGCCTTCAAACCCACCAACGGCGGCTTCTTTCATAACGGTTACGCCTGATTCCTGACCACCAGCCAAATAGATAACGTCGGGATTGTTCGCAAGGACCGCGACCAGTTCAGCCTGATAAGACGGTTGGCCTGGGTTGTAGATCACATAATCGGTGATTTCGACATTGGCCTCTTCAAGGGCCGCGCGAGCAACCTGCGCAGGAGAGATTGTAGACTCTTCATTTTGAACCAGCATGGCCACAGATTTATAGCCCTTTTCGGTCAGCCAGAGACCCGCCGCGGCGCCGTCACCAAGATCCGAACCAACAGTGCGATAAACGTAGTCTCCACCCAGCTCGTCCAAAGTGATTGTACCGGCATAGGGTGAAATGATGGGTGTCTGTCTGCGTTTGGCAAGATCAACAAGCGCCACCATAACGCCGGACGTTGGCCCAAGAATTGCAACAGCACCTTCGGTTTCGATCATCTTGGTGGCTTCACGGATGCCTTTTTCAGCGCTGCCCCCAGTGTCGGCAATAACAGTGCGCAACATCCCGCAAGAGGTACCACCGGCAGCGTTGATTTCGTTGACAGCAACTTCCACACCTCCTGCAACAATAGCACCGAACTCGCCCAGTTCGCCAGTAAGCGGCACCAGCACGCCGACGGTCACATCGGCGGCAGCAAAAGACGGCGCCGCGATGGCCGCTACTGCAGCAATGGCAGTCATGTTACGTAACTTCCTTGAAATTGTATTCATCTGTTTTCTCCTTGTTGGGTCGTATGATCCGGTTTTCCGGTTAGTGTGCCTGTAAAAGCATTTCTTCCAGCCTGCCAGGTTCCAGCAAGTCCGCGCTTGGCAAGGTTTCGCGATTGCGCCCAGCATCAAACATCCAGGTCGTTCGCGATATTTTTAGGATTTTTTCTGGGTTCTGTTCGACGACCCAAATGACGGTCATGCCAGATTGGGCCAGCTCACAAACCCAATCGACGATCCGGTCGACAAAGATCGGCGCCAGTCCCGCAGTCGGTTCATCAAGCATCAAGACCTTCGGCGCACCAATCAACGCATTCGCAACAGCAAGCGTCTGCCGTTCGCCCCCTGACAACGTTGAAGCAAGCTGTGTCGAGCGTTCTTTCAGTATCGGGAACCGTTCATAGGTATTGTCGATACGCGCACCTGTGTCCGCAAAGTTAAGCGCCGAAGCCAATAAGTTGTCGCGCACCGTCATCTCTGCAAAGGTATTGTTCTCTTGCGGAACATAGCCGACGCCAGATCGTGTTGTTGCCAAAGCACTCAATTTAGTAAAAGATTTTCCGTCAATCGTGATCTCGCCACGATCAACAGGTAAGTGACCAGCGATAGTTTTCATCAATGTGCTCTTGCCGGCACCGTTGGGTCCCAAAATACATGTAATCTCGCCGGGCTCCGCGATAAAATTCATCCCATGCAAAATCGTGACCTTCCCATAGCCGCTGTGCAGCCCTTTGACTTCAAGTTTCATGGTCTGCTCCAAGGTAGGCTGAAATTACCGCCGGGTCGTGACGAATAGAATCCGGATCACCCTCTGCAAGCAGCGCACCGTTCTGAAGAACAACGACGCTATCCGCAATGTTTAGCAGAAAGGCCAAATTGTGTTCCACAACGATCAAAGTTGTACCGTCCGCATGAAGCTGCACCAGAATTTCCGACAGTTTCACTTGCAAGTTCGGATCGACCCCTGCTGTGGGTTCGTCTAACAAAAGGATCGAGGGATCACGGTTCAGTTGGCGTGCAACCTCGAGCATGCGAAGTTCACCACCCGACAGGTTTGCAACTGAGTCATGCAACCGGTCCGCAAGCCCGACACGTTCAAGCGCGTGTTCCGCCTTTTCATGTAATTCCACATCTGCAGGGCGCCATCGTCCGAATAGTGCAGCAAGGGGCCCTTCTTCGGAATGCTCTGAACCGACGATGACATTGTCAATTACACTCAAAGACGGAAAAGCGCGTGGCGTCTGAAACGTCCGCCCAAGGCCGTGACCAGCGATTTCAGCAGCCTTGAGCGAAGACAGTTCCACACCATTCATGGCAACACGGCCTTGCGTCGGCTTCAATACACCCGAAATCAGATTGAACGTTGTGGATTTGCCAGCTCCGTTGGGGCCGATCAACCCGAGAAAACCTCCACGATTAACATTAAAGCTGAGGCCGTGTTCACCGCCAACGGCCCGAAATCCATCAAAGTCCATTGCGACGTTCTCGACGCTAAGGATGATATCGCTCATGACGCGTTCCTTTTTGACAATTTTTCCCAAGGCCGCAATCTCAATACGAGTATGAACAGGATTCCCGTGACTATTTCTTCGACCGAAGCAGCAATCTGGGCACCACGTACAGTCTCGAACGGGACCCCTTTGACGAGTTCCTGAAACAATACGAGAGCCATGGCTCCTAAAATCGCACCAACGATTGTCTTTTCACCAGCAAGCACGAGGGCGATCCAAACAAAAAATGTAACTTCTGCCGTAAACATTGCAGGTGCGACCAAGGTGGTAATCATCGCATAAAGAGCTCCGGCAAACCCGATCGGAATTGCTGAGATAATAAACACCTGAAGCCGGATGCGGGCGTCGTCTTTGCCGACGGCCTGCGCCGCGATTTCATCATCATGTACGGCGTCAATTGTCCGGCCGAAGGGTGATTTCAACAGACGGTTAAACACAAAAGCCGTGACCAACATTAACACTACGGCAGCAAGCGCGTATCCGACAGTATCGCTCATACCCAGCGTTGTCGGGTCCGGACGTTCGACATTGGCAAGCCCAACACTCCCGTTACCAATCCGGCGCTCATTAAGAAGGAGGGAATGGAAAACTTCGGCAAAGGCAAACGTCGTCAACGCAAGGTATTCGCCGCGCAACCTGAGTGTCGGCCATCCGGTGACCAGCGCAAAAAGCAGCGACGCAACACCAGCGGCAAGGAAGCCGACGTACCAGGGCATGTCGAAACCAAACCGGTATTGGTCAAGGCCGCTTGGAGGCTCTTGTGTGAAAATTGCGTAGGCGTATGCACCTGCCGCAAAATAGGCTACGGTCCCGAAGTTGATCATGCCACCACGGGCATATTGAAGATTTAGCGACAACGTCAGCACTGAGAAAATGGCCCCGAAGGTGAGTGTCGCGATAATGATTGCGTAAATAGTCATCGTGATTTCTTCCCTGCTAGACCCTCTGGACGGAACATTAGCACCAGAATGACGACGCTAAAGGCGACAAGTGGACGATAGCCTGCGGGTATCCAGAATACCGACACATCCATAGCAACGCCGATAATCAACCCTGCTGCGACGACCGCATAAAGTGAGCCGAGCCCCGCAAGGATTGCGACAGCAAGTATCTGTAGTATTTGGTTAAATGCGATATCGGTCGACAGTGTCGCAATTACAGCAAGCATGACACCTGCGAGACCTGCGAGACCCGACGAAATAAGCCACGTAATGCGCGAGGTCGATTTCACATCAATGCCGCGAGACGCTGCAAGCTCCGGGTTGGCTGACATGGCCCGGATCGCAAGGCCCATTGGTGTTTTGTTAAGAAACAACGCGAGGCCGACTGTTGCCAAAGCCGCGAAAACAACGACGATCATCTGGTAATTCGTGATCCGCACTCCCCAAAATCGGTAACTTTCAGCAAGCGGAATGTCCAGGCTGCGAATTCCGGTCCCGACGATGGCATCAACCGACCCGCCAAGGACATAGTGCACGCCGACGGACGTAATGAGCAAGATTGCCGGACCAAGCGCACGGATTGGATCATACACAACACGTCCAATAATCAACCCGACAAAAGCTGTAAAAACGATCCCAACCATTGCCGAGGGAATGATGTGCCAGCCCCAAATCACGTTTAGCCCCCATGTGGTAAAGGCCGACACGCCAAGCAATTCAGGGTGCGCAATATTCAGAAATCCCTCAACGCGGCGGGTGAATGAAAAACCGATCGTTGCAAGAATAAGAAAAGACCCCGTAACAAGACCGGTAAGCACAAGCTGGAAGAAAACTGTCATCGGCCCGCCCCTTCGATCTGATCGGATTTGCCAACCGCCAGATCCGGCCCGCAGAGCATATCTGCTGTTGCTTGAAAATAAATCATCTCACAGTTTTCCCTCATGCTTTTTAAGAAGCATACCCCCTTAAATGAAATCCGCAAAGTATTTATTCATGTGATTAATTAATTTGTTTAAGTTATTGTTTAAGCTTTATAATATAAGAAAATACACACCTTATGAGCAGTGATTTCGACGCTAGCTTCACTGGAAATCACCGCTCCACAGCCGAAAAACTTGTTCAGTCGCGCACTGCCCAGAGTGATTCAAGCCATAGGTGCGCGGCTGAATTCGTTATTTGCCTCGATCAGGCGACTCAGCAAATCGATGAAAACTGCTTGCTCTTCAGCGTTGAGCGGACTCATCAGTTTGTCCTGCGCTGCCGCCATGGCGGGCTGCATTTTTTTAATAAGCATGCGCCCTGCCTGCGTGATCCGTACAACGTTTGCGCGCGCGTCGTCTTTCGACGGCTCTCGCGTCACCAGATCATTACGCACCAGTCTTTTAATGACATCTGCGCCACTGGTACGGTCGATGCCTACAGCTTTGGACAAAGTTAGTTGATCTAGGCCGTCATTTTCCTGCAAGACCGACAAAATAGCAAATTGAACAGCCGTCACACCGTCGGCTCCGCATGCTTCAGCAAACAAACCGACATGAATCTGGTGCAACCGGCGTATCAAATAACCCGGCCTGCTCCAAAGTTGTTTATAACGGCCAGCTAGTTGAGGCATGTGATCGCTTGATGTCATAACGTGACGATACTTGGGTTTGTATTGATTCATTAACAGTTGCCTCCTGTACAGCTTGTGGAGGTTACTAAACCAATTACGAGTTGCTAACAAATTAATTGAGAAGTATGCTCCTTATAATCACGGTTTAACTTCAATTTCAACGAGGAGGTCGCGACATGAAGACAGGTATTGGTGCAAAGGTTCCCCGCAAAGAAGACGCGCGCCACCTGAACGGGACTGCCCAATTCGTCGGTGATATTAAGATGTCGCACCTGTGGGAGGCCGCATATGTCCGCAGCCCCCTTGCCCATGCAAAGATAAAATCAATCACCAAACCAGAAGGGTTTGAGGACCGGGTGTTTTCGATGGCCGACATGGTCGGGCTTGGACCGATAGCGGCTCAATCAACGCTCCCCACATACAATCAGTCTAATCACTGGCCATTGGCCAAAGATAAGGTCAGGTTTGTAGGCGAATGTATTGTCATGTGCGTGGCGCCCACGCGCGCCGAGGCAGAGGATCTAGCGGAGGCCGTCATTGTGGATCTGGAGCCTCTGCCAGTTCATGTCACGGTCGATACTGCCCTTGCCCCGAACGCCGAAAAGCTCCACGATGAATGGGAAAACAACCTGTTTCTGACAACGCAGTTCGACACCGACCTTACCGAAATCCGCAAAACCGCCGCCGTTGTCGTCGAGCGCGAGTATTCAACGGCACGGCAATGCATGGCTCCAATGGAGGGTAAAGGCGCGCTGGCCTATTGGGACGGCAAAGCAGATCAGCTTGTGATATACACCTCTACACAGGTACCTCATTTAATCCGCACAGGCTTGGCTGAATGTATGGGCCTTGATCAGGGCGAGGTACGAGTCATTGCACCCGATGTCGGCGGAGGCTTTGGTTACAAATGCGTCTTGCAGCCAGAAGAGCTGACAGTGGGGTGGGCTGCCAAACATCTTGGCCGGCCCATCCGCTGGACCGAAGACCGGCGCGAACATCTGACTGCCGGTGCCAATACGCGCGAACACAAATACAAAATGACGGCTTATGCTGATGATACCGGTCGCCTTCTCGGCGTGGATGCCGATATCTGGGTCGATGTCGGCGCCTATTCCGTATGGCCGTTCACCGCCTGCCTCGAGGCTGCACAAGCAGGAGGCAACCTGCCCGGACCGTATGATCTGGGCGCTTATGCTTGCCGGACCTATTCGGTCGCCACAAACAAGCCGGGATTCACGCCCTACCGCGGCGTAGCGCGCCCTGGCGTCTGTTTCGCGATGGAGCTGACGATTGACGCCATTGCGCGCGCGGTGGGTCGTGATCCGCTTGATGTGCGCCGCCTGAATCTGGTTCCCGGCAGCAAGATGCCTTACACGAACATCACCGGAAAATTCTATGACACCGGTGATTATCCGGAAGCGGCGCGTCAGGCTGCCGAAATGATCGACGCAAAATCTTTTGCGAAACGCAAAGCAGAAGCGGCCAGCACGGGGCGGCATCTGGGGATCGGATTTTCGTCGTTCACAGAACAATCCGCACACGGCACAAAGGTATTCGCGTCCTGGGGGCTTGCGCTCGTGCCAGGCTACGAACAGGCGATGGTGAAACTGGCCCCGACCGGATCGGTCGAAGTCAAGTCAGGCAACCAAACAACAGGGCAAGGCCTCGAGACGACAATCGCGCAAGTGGCCAGTGACTGGCTGTCACTTGATATTTCCAGCATCAAGGTAACGATGGGCGATACGGGCATGACGCCCTATTCAACGGGCGCTTATGCGTCGCGCGGGATGGTGATGGCAGGTGGTGCTGTGTCAAAAGCATCCGAAGAGCTGGCCCGCCGTATTCGGGTACTGGGTGCCCATCTCCTGCAATGCAAAGCGGAAGAAACCGAACTGAAAGACGGTGCCGTCTTCAGAGGCGCAGCGTCGGTCAGCCTGAAACAGATCGCTCAGGCTTGGTATTTGCGGCCAGATCTGTTGCCCGACAATATCGAAACCACCGGAATGGAAGTCACCGAAGGATACAAGCCAACCATTGATACCGGTGTCTTTACGTATGCCACCCATGCCGCCGTCGTCGAAGTCGACATCGAAACCGGCAAGGTCGACATCCTCGATTATGTGATTTTCGAAGATTGCGGAACGCGGGTGAACCCGCTGATCCTTGATGGTCAATCTTATGGGGGTGCCGCGCAGGGGATCGGTACCGCACTTTTTGAAGAGGTGATTTATGACAGCGCGGGCCAGCCGCTGACCTCTACACTGGCGGACTATATCCTTCCGGGCCCTGCGGAATTGCCCAGTTTCCGCCTTGGTCATTCTGAATCGCCTTCGCCCTACTCGCGTCACGGGATCAAGGGCGTCGGCGAAGGAGCCGCAATCGCTCCCAGCGGGGCACTGGTGAACGCGATCAACGATGCGCTCACTCCGTTTGGGGCCGAGATTAACAGCATTCCAGCCACGCCGCACCGCATACTTCAGGCGATATTCGACGCCCGCGATGCCCGCGAAATGTTGGAGGCGGCAGAATGAAACCAGTTCCTTTTTCACACAATATCGCTGACACACTACAGCTCGCCAGCAAGGCACTCAACACTGACGGCAGCAAGATTATCGCAGGCGGTCAATCCATTGGTCCTATGCTCAACCTGCGCCTAGTGCGCCCGACAACCCTGATTGGCGTCACCCGACTGGAAGAGCTGCAAAAAATTCATATAATAGGCGACACTCTGTCCATCGGTGCTGCCGTCACACATGCACGCATCGAAGACGGCATCGATGGTGTCGATCTTCCGCCCATGATGCGCCATGTGGCCCGCAGCATCGCCTACCGCGCCGTCCGGAACAAAGGCACATTGGGCGGGTCACTTGCCCACGCGGATCCCGCGGCCGATTGGGTCACAACAATGACAGCACTTGATGCGCAACTCGTGATCAGGGACGCGCGCGGAAAATCGCGGCGTGAACCGATGGCCAGTTTCATGCGCGGTGCCTATCGGACGGGATTGCAACAGGACGAATGTATCACCGCCGTGGAAATGCCCGTTGCCATGGGACAGGCCTTATGGGGGTACGATAAAATCTGCCGCAAGGTCGGAGAATTTGCAGATGCGATCGGTGCGATCGTGATACACCCAGATTTGAAATATGCCCGCGTCGTCGTTGGTGCGACAGAAGATGCACCGCTACTGCTGCCGGACATGGCCCGCGAAATTGCGCGCACCGCAACCGCTCCTTCACTGGGTGACATCGACAGCACGCTCGCGACATATCTGCCCGGCGCGTCACGCGTGAAAAGACAACTGTTGAAAACCGCCCTGTCGCGCGCCATTGCAAAGGTTATACCATCATGAATGCCACCGTTACGCCTTCTGTCGCCAAACAGCCAGTATCGTTGATAGTGAACAACATGCCCGAGACTGTTCACGTAACTCCGCGCACGACACTGGCGGAAATTCTGCGCGACCATCTGGATCTGACGGGAACACATCTGGGCTGTGAACAGGGTGTATGTGGCGCCTGCACGGTCATGGTGGACGGACGTCCGGAACGCGCGTGCCTGACCTTTGCCGTATCTTGCGAAGGTGCCGCAGTCGAAACTGTCGAAGGATTCAAAGGCGACGATCTGATGGATCGACTACGGGCCGCGTTTCACCGCAATCACGCGCTACAATGCGGGTTTTGCACACCCGGCATGCTCGCAACTGCGCGCGATCTGGTCGAACGGCTCGATACCGCCGACGAAGTGCGCATCCGCAACGAATTGTCAGGAAATTTGTGCCGTTGCACCGGATACGTCGGGATTGTAAACTCCATCATGCAAGTGATCGAAGAAAGGCGCGCATGCGGCCTTCCGTGCACCGGTACGCCGCGCCTTGACCGCGCCCCACCGACAGGATTCGCGCCCTTTGATGCTGACATCTTCAAACAACCGTCAGCCCCCGCCGTGTCATCCGGGACGATGACTGTTGAAAACGGATGGTCTGTCGTCAAACGCGAGGTCGCGATCAACCATTCATCGGATACCGTCTGGGCGCATTTTTCAGATCTGGACGCGGTCGCGGCCTGTCTGCCGGGGGCGAAACTCGCCCAACATGACGACAGCACTTTTGAAGGTCATATCAGCGTCGCCTTTGGCCCCATTGCTGCAAAATTCGAAGGCGAGGGCACCTATAAAACCGACGATAGTACCCGCATCGGCACCGTATCGGGGCGCGGCAAGGATCGCGGCGGCCAATCCGCAGTCGAAGGTGAACTAAGCTATACAGTCCGGCGCGCGCAAGGCAACCCGGATGCGTCCGTCGTGGATGTCGGGTTCCGGTTCCGTATTCAAGGCATTCTTGGCCAGTTTAACCGGCCCGAACTGGTCAACGGTTTTGTCGATTATATTCTGGGCGAGTTTGTCGCCAACTGCGACTCCGTCTTATCGGGGGGCGAATTGCGCTACAACAAAGGCATCAGCGCGTTTACCATGATCCGCGTCATTATCGCTGGCAAACTGCGGGCCTTGTTTCAGCGAAGCTGACTGCCCAACGGTCCCTAACAAAAAAGTGGGCGCGAACGATAATACGTTCGCGCCCACTTTTTTGTTAAAAACAGTCTTTTGTCAGACCGGACTGTTATGTCAGACTGGTAGGACGAGCGCATTATGGACAAGCAGCGTATCATAAATCGCGATGCGTGATTTCAACAAAAGGCTACCGTTGCCCTGTGTCTCAAAAATATCCTGCATCCGTCCGGCCATATGCAGACGCCCCTCGGGCAATTCAGCCAGCACCTCGATCAGGATAAAATTGGTTTCGGACCTGATTGTCCCAGTGTCGTCTATGCCCAAGATACGGGTATTTGTCATAAAGTGGCGCAAATATCGCGGGCCGAACATGGAGGTCTTGGCGATCGCCATCGCACGATCTTTCATCATGTTCTTGCCTTCGCAGTAGACAAGCCCCACAGGAAGCCCGTGATCGTAGTTTTCACGGCTGACGATATTGTAAAATCCGTCTTCCGTGAAAAACTCTGGCCAGTCTTCCAGATCACCGTCGTCAAGTACGGCACAATAGATCGCGTTAAACGCCTCGACTGCGTATCGGGCATCGCGCACGGCGGGGCTCGTGGCACGCTGCAACGCGCCTGTCACGTCTTTCAGTCCGACATCAAGTGACGGTTTTGTTTCGCGGCTCATACGCCCATCTCCTCGCGCCAGTGCTGATAAAGTGCGCGGATCGCAGCCTCTGATATCAGAGTTTCAGATGTGCCAGCGGGCACGTCGGGATCGAGCTGCACCATGTGATTTGCAGGTTTGGCTGAATTCAGCATTCCGTCCTGCACAAACTTTATCGCCTCGTTGTCTTCCAATCCAAGAAAACCCGCAGGGCCCATCAAATTGCCCTGACGCAATCGGTGGCGTATCATTTCTTCGTCATCGTCCTCGTACCCGAACATGGTCCAGATCATAGTAAATTCGTTTGGACCGTTGGGTACTAGCTGGCGCACGCCAAGCGTGTTCATCTCGCGTTGAACAATTAGATTCGGCCAGACAACCTGCATGGTGACAGACCACGGGCTGTCGAATTCTGGCACATAATCCATCAAACGCGGATCCGATAACGTCATACCATCCCGATACGCACGCATCTCTTTCTTGTTTTCGTCCGAAACGCTCTTGTCGCTCTTGGCCGACGCCATGGTCGAATGGCGGCCTTTGGGGTCGCAGATCATGGCAGACTTGTTACCTGCCACCAAAAGCCCAAAGGTCACCAGAAACGTATGCAGCAATGTCGCGTGATACGGATCTTTCAGATTCTCCGGATACAATTTCCAGTTGCCCATAATAGTATGACGGTAATGACCGAACAGCTTTAGCTTACGACCCGAAAACACGGCGTCAAAGTCTGTCAGCATGGCCTCGCCCATGTAATCCTCGAAACTTTCCATGTTGTCGGCAAAAGACGCAAAAATCACACCGCCGCGCTTTGTAACATTCAACTTACGCAACCCGTGATCCGCCGCATTAAAATCGGCTGGCATTCCGCCCTCTCCGTTGGCACCACGGCGAAACGGAACACCCGCCAGATTGCCTTTCAGATCATAGCTCCATTCGTGGTAAGGGCAGACAAATTCGGTACTGTTACCACGCAGCTCACGGCAAAATTCAGCGGCACGATGCGAACAACGGTTTTCAAAAACATGGACTTCGCCATCTTCGTCCCGTGACACAACAACTGGGGTCGGCCCGACATATGACCGCACGAAATCACCTGTGTTCGGCACTTCACACTCGAGCGCCACATAGTTCCAAGTTGGCCCCTGGAAAATACGCTCGACTTCACGGTCATAGACATCCTGATTGGTATAGACCCAATCAGGCACGCGGGTCAGCCCTTCGGCTGGCCAGACAAACCGGCTCTCAAATGATTGTTGCTTCATGTCATCCTCCTCGTTGTCGCCCGCTTCGGACCCACCGGTCGCAAGCGGCTGTCCATTCGCCATCAAAGACCTTGCTGCACGCAACGCAGACGGATCACCGAAATCTATGACGCATTTGACCCTGCCAATTGCGTCCTGACCCAAAAAGACCGGCGCCTTGTCACCGTCGCGGCGCACAACAGCCATGTCGGGGTCAGTCTGTCCGTAAATCTGGATCGTCGCACCGAACAGATCAGACCAGAACCACGGCGCATCTTCGGCAACGGGACTGTGTCTGGTGATATGCCGGGCAACGCGTTCTGCGCTTAACCGCGCATTCTGCCAGCTTTCCATACGTTGGAACGGTCCGCCGGGGCGCTCCTGACGGACAGCAACATCACCCACAGCGTAAACGCCCGCAAGGTTTGTACGGTTGGCCACATCGACTAGTATCCCACCTTTGTCATGGGTTTTGATGTCAGCGTCCGACGCCAAATCGTCGTTGGGGATTGCCCCAATTCCGGCGATGATGACATCCGCATCAATCAAACGGCCGTCGCCCAATCCCACACCCTTGTCACTGACATTCGTGATGCGCGCACCCAGTTCAATAGAAACGCCGTGCTGCTTGGCAATTCCGGCCAGATAATCGGCGGGTGCCGCGGGCAAAAGACGGGTCATCAAGCGTGGTTGTGCTTCAATCACTGTCGCTTTCGCGCCCAACTTTCGCGCAGCAGAGGCCAGCTCGAGCCCGATGAAACCGCCGCCGATGACGGCAACGCTTTGCGCAGTTTTCAACGCAGCGCCAAGATGTTCGGCGTCGTGCAAATCGCGCAAATAATGTATGCGCGTGTCATCAGACCCGCTAACGACAAGTTTACGAGGGCGCGCACCAGTAGCAAGGACCAGAATGTCATAGGAAATAGTTTCGCCATTCGACAAACGAACCGTTTTGTCGTTAGAATAGATGGCGGAAACACTTACACCCAGCATCATTTTCACCTGCAACTCCGCGGCCTGACCTGCCTGAAAGACATACGCATCTTCAATCGTCGTCACACCAGCCAGCAGTTCCTTTGACAGCGGCGGGCGTTCATATGGCATATGTGCCTCAGACCCTATTAGAACGATACGACCACCAAAGCCGTGTTTACGCACCGCAATCACCGTCTCGGCACCCGCCTGCCCAGCCCCGATCACGACAAGCGTGCGATCATCCGATCCAATGACATGCGCGGTCGTGACCGCTTCCTCTAGTTGTTGCGCGGGCGTGTTGATATCCACCCATACAAATCCATCTTCTTGTTTAACTGCATAGGTTGCGATGTCCTTGGAAACCGGCGCGCTAAGTGCTTTGCCGGACCGGATGTCGAACAGGCCTTGGTGCAAGGGACATTCGATGCAGCCACCTTCAACGTGGCCATCTGTTAGATAGGCAAAAGCATGCGTACAGATATTGCCTGTTGCATAAACTTCGCCGTCAACAGCCCATAACGCGATTCGTAGCCCGTCAACCTCTGTGGCGATCGCACCCTGCTCCAAAACCTGCCTAGTCTCAAGCGTCTTGAACCAGTCCATATTACACCCCGTTCATTTCGGCCAAAGTCGGCATACCAAAAAGGCGTGCTGCATTATCATGGCAAATTTTTCTGCGTGTTGCCTCTTCGATCGGCGCGGTTTCTATGAAATCCACTGCAAGACCGGTGTCCTCATATGGATAATCCACAGAGAACATGACCGCATCCGCGCCCATTTCGCCAATCGCGCCAAGGATTGACGGATGTGAACAAACGCCCGATGTGGTGATCAATATATTGGAGCCGAAATATGCCGATGGCGCACGGTCAAGCGATACACCCATCGGATAGGCGCCAAAGCGGCTATCATACCGCCAACGCAAAAACGGCAGCGCTTCACCCATATGGCCAAGGACAAGTTTAACGTCCGGAAAGCGGTCAAAAACTCCTCCGAAGAGTATACGCAAAGCGTGCGAGCCTGTCTCAACGCCCCACCCCCATGTTGCGCCCTGTAGCACTGGCATACCGCCAAGAACATGCGGCGTGACGTAAGCATTTGATGGGTGAAGGTAGAATGGCACGCCAAGTCTTTCAACCTCGGCCCAAAACGGGTCGTAGTCTGTCCCTTCGTAATAGGTGCCATGCGTGTGACTATTAACAAGGCACCCTTGCAATCCAAGTTCGTTCACAGCGCGGTTAAGTTCTTTTGCAGCAGCCTCGGGATCGTGCATCGGCAAGGTCGCAAGCCCACCCAAACGATCAGGTCGTTTTGAGATTTTTTCAGCAATAAAGTCATTGGCACCCATCGCCGCATTGACTGCATTTTCTATGGCTTCACCCTGTGTTCCGGGCCCCGTCAGCGACATAATCGAACGAGTAATTCCACCGCGATCCATCAATTCGATACGTTCACCATCAAAATCGCCAAGACGGCGCATCAGGATTTCAGCCTGATCCTGCGGAATCAATTTCAGAAAAGCCTCTGAATGCTTCTCAAATCCCGGCGCCATAAAATGCTCTTCAAACGTTATCTTGGGTGTCATGGGAATCTCCTGTTAAAGACTATATGAAGTATACTTCCTTTATAAGTCGAAGCAACTGCACCGTGTTCTAATCAAAGGTCGCATACCGGTCATTTTCTAAATACTGGCGCCCTACGGATCAAAGCCCGTTAAGATAGGACAGCACGTCAGCTGATTGGATAACGTCTCCGTATTTCTGATCGATGTCATACAATGCAGCTTCATGTGGCGGTGCGGCACGGTCTGCACAAGCATCTGCCACGACAAGGACATTGAACCCGCTTTGAACAGCATCCACAGCCGACGCCCGGACACATCCCGAAGTCGTCGCACCTGTTAGGATCGTGGTATCAATACCGACGCCCGCCAAATGCGCTGCTAGGTTGGTGCCAAAAAACGCCGAAGCCCCTTTTTTGACCACCACCGCATCATCAGGCAACCGGTGTAACCGCGCGTCAATCTCGACAAGGTGGCTACCTTCGACCAGCGCTTTCATGCCCTGCGCTTTCCGAAGCCAAGCAAGGGTATCCACCTCGGCAGTGTTGAATGCAATAACGGAGAAAATCACCGGAACCGACTTTTCGCGCGCAACCGCAATCAGGCTGTTTGTGACGACAATCTGCGCGTCGGCATCAGACGCCGTGGGATAGCGCGGATCGGTAAAACCATAGCTGAAATCAATAACGACCAACGCTGGCTTAGAACCACGTTGAACACGCACCCCGAAACCTGCGTCTTCATAAACTTTTTTCTGGCTCATGTTACCCTGCCCGACCCTAGCACCGCTCCATCTGCATTTCCTTCACCACAAGATCACCGTCAATTACGATCGGCTCGTCATCAAGAAACAGAGAACAATTGCGCATCGGAATGTCGAGGTGACATGCCGTGTCGTTAGACCCGCCCAACTCATTATTCGGACCGGTCGAAAACATCACGTTGCCGTAGAAACTGCGCGGCTCCATTCCCATGCCACCGGGAAATTCACCTGGCGTCATGCGATGCCATTTCGCATCGGGGTTCATGCCCCATCCTACATGGCTCATGCCCTTGCCGCGCTCGTCGTTAAACCCGTCCATGTAAGATTGTACAAGCTGGCAATCCAGCCCACCCCTCATGTCAGTGATGAACCCTTTTTCGATGGTATAGGTGATCGGGTCGCGGACATACATGTTTTGCGGCAACAACACATCACCCGGTGCGACAACAATCTGGCCGTCAACACCGTCATCATCTCCGCCCGTAAACACAAAACCCGAAGGCCAGTGATCCCAACGGCCCGCCTCGTCGGTACAGGCGTATTCCGCAACAGTCGGATAGGTATTCAGCTTGTAGGTCACATCAGTGCCATGCGGCGATGTAATGCGCATCACCTTGGCTTTCGTCAGATATTCAGCACCGATTTCGACCTTCTCGCGCAGTTCCTTGGATGGCAACATCCGCGCCAGAAGCTCGGGCGGCTCAACCGCCGTAAGTATCCGCGTGCCTGCGTCCTGAATGGCGAACTGTTCCGGCGAAAACAGAAGGAACACGCAATCAATCAACATATCACATGCCTTTAGCGCGTCCACCGCGTCAGGCATGGCGGCAAGGCCGGTTACGCCGACATTCCAGCCGCCGATCGCAGATGGCGCCGGAAGGCGCATATGATACATCGACGCCCCAAGTTGTGCGCCCGCAGCCATAAACGCATTGGCATAATCCAGCCGTTCGTTGCCCTGGGTCAGCACAATAAGTTTTTCGCCTTCATGTACGCCAGACATCTTCAACTGATGCAGGCAAATCTGTGTAAAACTCTCTTGATCCATATCGAAAATCCTCTTTTCTACGCGTCTTCGCTGAAATTCATAACGGCGTCCAAAAATCCCTCAAGGTTGTCCCAAGGGATCATATGGCCCGCGTCTTGCACAACTTTCACCTCGATGTGCGGGGCAAGGCTTTGTATTTCGGTAATGTCGTCTTCGCCAATCACCGGCGCATTACCAGCTTTCAGCAGACGCATCGGCAATTTGATATGCGGCAGGTCGGCATGAATATCGTCGGTGTGAAAACCGTCATACGCTGTCTTGATTGCATCAAGCTGGCAGGTGTGAAGCCATTCCGCCCGCAACCCGACCTGATCATTAGTCCACGTCGGACAGAAAGCCCGCATTTCTTCGGCAGAACAGCCTTTAGTCGCGGCAATAATCGAATCTTCATACCACTGCCATTTAGCAGGATATGCGCGCCTACTAGGTCCGCTGACCGGAGGATCTACAAGGATTAGACCTGACATCGCGTCGCTATTCTTGCGCGCAGCACGAATTGCATTTCGTGCCCCCATTGAGTGCCCAAGGATGACCGGCCTGTCCATATCGCCAGCATCAATAACGCCAAGCGCATCCTCTGCCATTGCATCAAGTGAATAATTAAGATCACCAGCCTGACTTAGACCACGACCCCGCACGTCAAGCACATGAACATCAAACTTTTCGGCCAGCCGCTCTGCGACAAAACCCCATGTAATCGCAGGCGATGTAATTCCGGGAATAAGCAGCATCTGGGGGCCTTCACCTGCATAATGCAACAGGTGTTGGCGGATACCGTTTGCGTGAAGATTATATCCACGTGCCATGTTACGATCCTTTAATATTTGCCCGAAAGCAGCGCGCCACCACCGGGTACCAACGTATCCAGATCAAGCGCCTTCAGCATCGCCCATGTCGTCGCAATCGCCGCCGTTACAACGGGCTTACCGGTCGCCGCTTCAGCCTCGGGAACCGCACGCAGCGATGGCATTTGCACGCAAGCCGACAACACAACGGCATCAACATCACTAGTGTCCATGCCAGCAACAATACCTGGCAGGTTCATCGGATCATGCGCGGCAACTGCAAGATTGTCCTGAATTTCCAGCGCCTTCCACGTTGTGACTTCGATGCCTTCAGCGCGGATGTATTCAACAACCATTTCGGTCAGCGGCTTCATATAGGGTGCGACTACAGCGACCTTTTTGGCCCCCATTGCGTGCAGCCCATCGACGAGTGCGCCCGCAGACGTGATGACAGGCGCCTCGGCCGCATTGTCCTTTGTTACCTGACCCAGACGCTCTGCAGATTTACGGTGATATCCGTGGCCCATCGACATGATTGCAACCAGACAGGCGTAACCCAATACATCGACGCGCGCGTCGCTCAGTTCGAGCGCACAACGGTCACTGTCACCGTCCATAGCCTTCAATTCTTCTTCTGTGACTTTTTTCATACGCATACGACTGGAATGGAATGTGAATGTTTCGGGGTGGACCTGTCCACGCGCACGCAAAAGCGCCGGAATTTCTGTTTCCATCGTTACGTTGGAACTAGGGACAATCTGTCCTACGCGATAACTTCTCATGATCATTCTCCAATATGGACGTTAATCATGTATTAATTCAAACTTCGATTAATAACAAGCCAACATTTTCCTACAGCAGTTTGTCTTTCGTGGTTCAAAGCAATGGGGTGTTCTCAGGCGCGGTCATTCCCGCGCTCAGGAAAATCACAAGATTATCGAGTACTTCGGTCTTGTCCACTTTACCAAGCTGGTTGTCCGTCAGGTCATTCAGCCGGTCCACGTCATTCAGCATGAACAAATATGCACCAATCAAAAACGCCATACGCAATCCAACGGTAGGTTTGGAAAGCTCAGGAAGGGCGTCAGAAATGGCACTGATGTAACGTTTGGCAGATTGGTCGTAAACCTCGCGGCGCAATCGCAACGCATGCTCTTCCGGTTCAGCATGTAAACGGGCTTGCAGCTTGACAAATGCCGCGCCGGACTCGCTGCTATATTTCATATCCCATTGGGGCGTAAGGTAGGCACGCACAAGCTCTTCGACCGATGGAGCGGCCGGCTGTGCAAGCAATGCGTCAAGCAGCCCTTCACGGCGCCGCCCGATATGTTTTCCACGACGCAGAAACACCTGATCAAAAAGATGTTGCTTGGATTGAAAATAATAGTTAATCAAGGCCTGATTGACATTTGACTTGCTTGCGATGTCACGCATACGGCTTCCGTTATAGCCGTGTTCAGAGAAAACCTGTTCCGCACTATCCAGAATGGCGACCCGTAGATCTTTATCACCCGCAGGGCGTCCCGGACGCCGCTGCTTTGATTTCGGTTTGCTGGAATCAATATTTCTGGTCATCATCTATTGATGCCCCGCGATAAAGAGTTTGTCGAGTTCCAACTCCGGATCATTGCTTCGATGAAAGCGACTCTTGATTCCGGTCTAATCGGCCAGCTCACGTAACGATGAGGGAGGGTAGATCATGTGGTTTTCATATTCTTCGGTTTCGGTTTGGGCAAGGGCGCCGGGAACGGAGTCCCCAAATTGCTCAAGCGCCTGGCGCGCTTCTGCGGGTGTTTTGTTGCCGAGCGACGAGTGCGGCCTGACGTAGTTATAGTCGTATCGCCATAGGGCCAGCTTGCCCCTTCGATCGTCCAGACTGCCAAACAACTCCTCGATCAGGAGTTCATCGCGCAGGCTGCCATTGAAGCTTTCGATGAAGGCGTTGGGGCTTGCCCGGGTCGATGTAGTGCTAGTCGACATTGTTTTCGTTGGCTTATTTCAGGATCGACGAGCTGGTGAACTCCGTCCTTACCCGAATAGCGCCGGGCTTACCGCGCCACTCGATGATGCGGCTCAGGCTGCAAATGACCCGTTCTGCGGGCAATGAGAAGTCCACCTCGATCCCCAGCCCTTCTCGGTTGAAGTCGTCCAGCACATTCAGCAGCCGAAAGGTACGGCCGTCGCCGAGGCGATCCGCCATGAAGGCCATCGACCAGGTCACATTGGGCGCGTCTGGCACCGCCAGGACATCAGGCTTCTCCCGTTTCAGCCGCTTTCAGGGCTTGTTCCGCAGGTTGAGTTCCAGCTCGCAATAGATTCGATAGAAGCGTTTGTGGTTCCAAGGATGCCCCTTGACGTTGCGCAGATGCCGGAAACACAGGCCAAATCCCCATGCCTTTCGCGCATCGGTCAGCCCGGTCAGCAGATCGGCGATCACCTCGTTCTCGGCCTTCAGCCTCAGGCTGTAACGGTAACAAGTCTCACTGACCCCAACAGGAGGCATCAGTCTCTCCCTACGTTGAAAGCGCGGCGCATCGCGCTGCGGGGGACCAGCCCGAGACCCTCTGGGCGCGAGCTATGCGGGCGCGCCGCAGCATCCATGTTCCGCTCTGTTCTGGCACGAGCAGGGCCGCACTCGCCGTTACACACCGGAAATTGTCACCTGGCTGCTTGTTGACGTCATTCGGCGCGCCGGGTTGAAGCCTCTGCAAGGGCGCACCGGGCCACGCGTTCATGATCTGCGCCACTCGATGGTCGTGAACCGTATTCTGCAGTGGTACCAAACGGGCATCAATCCACACGATAGACTGCCGTTCCTCGCGACTTACCTCGGGCATCGGGATATCAACTCCACCCTGGTCTACATCACCGTCACGCAGGATCTGCTGCATCTCGCCAACGAGCGGTTCAGGGCCGTGGGCGCACCATGCCTCAATCTTGGGTGGGAGGTGAGGTCATGAGCAAGACCAACCCGTTCCCGAACCTGATGCGCGCGTTCTTCTACGAATGGCTTGTTGAGCAGCGTAACGCGTCCATCCATACGGTCCGATCCTACCGCGACACCTGGCGGCTGTTCCTGCGGTTCGTTGCGCAGCGCGCGGAAAAGAAGGTTGCGATGATCACGCTGACCGATCTGACTGCCAGCGAAGTTGCTGCGTTCCTGAGGCACACTGAACACGAGCGCGGAGGTACGATCGGCACGCGCAACTGCCGGCTTGCCGCGATCCGCAGCTTCTTCAACTTCGTGGCGACGAGAGAACCCGCATCAATCGCTCAATGCGTGGAAATCCTCAACATCCCGGTCAAGCGTGCGCCGATATCCGAACCCTGTTATATGGAACCGGCGGAAGTGGCAGCAATCCTTGCCCAGCCAGATCGCTCGACCGTTGAGGGCCTGCGCGATCACGCGCTGCTCTCGTTCCTTTACAACAGCGGGGCGCGAATACAGGAAGCGCTCGATCTGTGCCCAGAGATGATCCGCTTCGATAGTCCAGGTTGCGTGCGCCTGACAGGCAAGGGCCGCAAGGAACGCATCTGCCCGCTCTGGCCGGAAACTGTGATGCTGTTGAAAAAGCTGCTGGAGCGAAAACCACGAGCACCGAACCAGCGGCTGTTCATGAACCGTTATGGCGAACCGCTCAGCGCCTCGGGCGTCCGGTTCAAACTTGCGGGCTATGTGAAAGCGGCGGCCGGAATCGAGCCATCGTTGCACAACAAGCATGTGACGCCGCACAGCTTCCGCCACGCTACCGCCGTCCACCTCGTCTCGGCCGGTGTCGACGTCACGGTCATTCGCAGCTGGCTTGGGCATGTGAGCCTCGACACCACCAACCATTACGCGAAGGCGAACCTGGAAACGAAGCGAAAGGCACTGGAACAGGTCAGTCCTCTGGCAACAGCGGTTCATCCGCCATCATGGAAGCGGGGTGCAAGCCTGCTCGCCTGGCTCGATACGCTCTGAAATAATGCGGAGGAATGTGGGACGAAAACGCTGACAATCAGCCACGCTGCGCACGTTCCTCCGCATTATGGCCACCTGATGATAAGTCAAGCATCAAAAGAACGATCTAACCGATGCCGAGGCCATCTGTACCGCCTTGATGCGTCCGAACATGAAGTTCGTGCCGACCAAGTCAGAAGAACAACAGGATATTCGGGCCCTGCATCGGGCGCGCCGCCGCCTCGTCAATCACAGGACCGCACTCGTGAGCCAAATGCGGGGCCTGCTGTTGGACCGCGGCATACCAATCACTTTATCGAGCGGACGGGCACATCGGGCCATCCCAGAGATACTTGAGAACAAGACGAACGGGCTGAGTGCAATGAGCCGAGAGGTCATTGGCGATTTGTTCGATTTCTTGGGACAGATTGATGCTCAGATCACAACCTTCGACCGCCGCATTGATGCAGTGTTCAAGTCTAATGAGGATTGCCGCCTGATCGCACGCATCTGCGGTGTCGGCCCAAAGACGGCGACAGCTGTTGTTTCAGCTGTGGGCGATGGCCGTGAGTTCAAGAACGGCCGACATCTGGCCGCATGGATTGGGCTGGTTCCACGGCAGCACTCAAGCGGCGACAAGAGGCTACTCATGGGGATCAGCAAACGTGGAGACAGACATCTCCCAAACCTTCTGATCCATGGTGCCCGATCAGTAGTCCGTGTAGCGCAGCGAAAGACAGACCCCTTCAGTCAATGGGTCAACAGCCTTCGCGAACGACGCGGTATTAACCGCGCTATCGTCGCCGCGGCCAACAAAAACGCCCGGATCATCTGGGCCATGCTAAACAGAAAAGAACAGTTCCGCGCCCACGCTTAAGCGCGCAACAAGGATTGCAAGAAGATCATGAAATGAACCGACGGGCAAACTCCGGTGTGTGAGGAACCTGGCTTTTATAATGGCCTGCTGAGGCCGACCATTTGTTGAGGCTCACCACGCGGAATTCCCATTTGGGCGCACCATCGAAGGGTGACGCCGGATAGATGTTTGCAACCTGGGACCTGGCGGCGGAACAGATCAGCGAAAATCTTGCAAAGGGAGAGACATCCATAGATGTAAAACGACGCCTCGCTCATCCCATGCCCGCGGCACAGCTCAGAAACTGGCACACCGCTTTCGGCTTGCCGCAGGATCACGATGATCTGCGTCTCAGTGTATCTGCTTGTCTTCATTCGAAATCTCCTCGTTCATTTTGCCGAGAAAATTATACTCTTGCAGCCCCTTAATTTTCGCTAGGCGATTCACACATTTCTGAGCCTCCATCCGTGAGTGAGGGATTTGAAGTACTGGAGACCGTGGCGGAAGGTTATTGGTCCGGGCGGTTTGGATTTCGGATAGCCGTCCCATCCGCCGAGTTTTGCGATGATCCAGGCGGCCCAAGCCAGCGTTTCAGGCGGATGGGGGTTTTTCTGAAGTGTGGTCTTACCTTCGAGTTCGGGCAGGAGTGCATGGAGGGCCTGGATTTCGGTGGGCGAGAAGGCGATCCTAGCGTCTTGCTCGGACCTGCCATCGCGCGCCTGAACGAGTTGCATAATTGTGCAGGCAGCGCGGGCGGCAATCGCGGCCAGCTTGATCAACCGCTCGGCATTTTCCAGTTGACTGTCTTCCAGTTGGAGGCCCTGCTGTTTCAGCGTTCGGAAGAATTGCTCGATATGCCAGCGTTGCCGATACCAGCCAACTACGCGCCAGGCCATCACTGCATCCTCGACCTTATGGGTGGTCAGAAGACGCCACGAGATGGGCGCGGCGCCCGGCGGCGCATCCTCCTCACAGACCTCGATCAGGTGGACCTCTACCGTCTCGGCCAGCCCCGCCTGCCTTGCCCGATTGGCGGGACGCTTGATCGCAACGGGGCCAAACCGGGTCACAAGCCTGGCGGTGCGGGCTGGACGACCAGGGCGTGCGCGCACCGCCACATTGGCCGTACCCGCTAATTGCAGCGGTGCGGAGGAAAGCTTACCGCCACCTTCCAGAATTGAACGATCCGCCATGGCACGGGTCAGGATGTGAAAGCCCGGCTCAGGCAATCGCGCCCATTTCTCATAGATATCGCTCTCGCGATCACTGATTTCAGTCACCATATGCGCTCGGGCCAGAACCGTCTTGGCGGCCTCTGCCGTGCTCAGCCACCGATGCGATTCCTTCTCTGACAGCGGCCGGTTCCGGTGGGGAACGCTTACCCGGCCATCGCGTGTCCATATCCGGCCCGCGGCCAAACCCAGAATGCCACCCGTCTCGGCATCCACACCCAGCATCGCATGTAGCAAAACACCACGCCCTAATCCCTTGCCGATCTCGCCTAGACCGCGGCTGCGCTCTCTCGTCGTCGAGAAATTGAATTCGCTGGTATCTTGGATTGCCAGTATATGCCGGCCCGCGCAGGCTTGTGAAAGCTCTGCTCCCCAGCCATCAACCAGGGCCTCCACCGTCACGCGCGGATTGGCCAAAAAGCGCGAAAATCCGACAATCCCACTGCGTCGGCCACCCGCTAGACGCCGCAGGCAGGTACTCGTGCGCGCCACCATTTCCGCGAGCAGCAGACCCCCCTTTTTGCCAGGCGCTCGTCTCCGAAATCGCCCAGCCCACAGCCTTCCGAAGTCACCACAAGTCGCCCTCCATTTAAGGTAGGGCAATCGAATCATGCAAAACAAAACCCGTCAAGCGCCCGGGAAGGGAAATCATACCTAAAGATGTGTGCATCCCTTAGTTAATTTTCGGGGGAGATGACCGAAGCCCACGACGAATAGATGCTGGGCCTTGATGCGATCGCCCCTCCCGTCTATCAACGAGCCCTGTCGCTGCTGGGCGACGATCGCCATTGTCGGGTTGATTCATATTGTAGATTCTACAATTAACCCCCAAATGACTATGGCGATCAGGGCTACAGCAAAAAAGATTTCGATCGGCCTTGGTCACACTGGAGGTGGCTGATGCCGGCCCAGATAGGCCTTTTTCAAAGTGAGCGAAGAAATGAAAAGGAAGCCAGAAAGACGAGAAGTGATTATAGTATGGTTAGTCGTCGCGGGATTAACCCTAGGTGTAGTGTTTTGGGCGTATCTAACTGATAATATCACTTAGTAACGTAAGCGTCAGCGAGTTTGAACTGGCAATATTGCGAACGCGGATGCTGGACGCTGCCCGTGCGAAGGCCAGACGCAGCGAACTACGCTACACCCCGCCGATAGGCTACCTTTGGGACTGGGACGCCGGTATCATGTTCGATCCAGACATGCGGATTTAGGAAGCGATAGGCGCGATATTCACCCGCTTCCAGGAACTGGGCGTGAGCGTTTTCTGTCCCCCACCTTCCCGCCTTCAGTGTGACCTGCGATGTCGCGCCTGACGGAGATTGATGCGGGAGTTTCGCGATGGCGACTACGGGTGAGTTACTCAGGGACTATGGAGTAGAGATACGGGGGAATGGTCAGCGTCGCTGGCCTGATAAGGTCAAGCCGCTGATTGTTGCCGAGACGTTGATGCCGGGTGCGACGGTGAATGCGGTTGCTGCACGTTATGGGCTTCGGGCAAACCATCTGTCAGAATGGCGCAGTCGGGCACGTGACGGCAGATTGGTTTTGCCTGCGAGTGATGACGACGGCTTTAGTTTCACATCGATCGTGGTGTTGGAGGATGGCGGCGGTGATTCAGAGAAGTGGCTGCGCAAATCTGAACAGCTGGGATAAGTGGATTTTCCGCGCAACAGCAGCATGATGCTGCAAGCGAGCAGAAGACTATGACAAGACGACCGCGCCGGAATCACAGTCCGGCATTCAAGGCAAAAGTGGCCGTGGCCGCGATCAAGGGCGAGAAGACGCTGATCGAGCTGGCACAAGATTTCGACGTTCATCCGAACCAGATCAAGCAGTGGCGCGATCAGCTGCTTGAGGGTGCGACTGGTGTTTTTGGGGACGCCGCGAAGGCCGAACCAGAACAGGTGATCGACGTGAAGACCCTGCATGCGAAGATCGGAGAGCTGACGCTGGAGAATGATTTTTTGTCCGGCGCGCTCGGCAAGGCGGGTCTGTTGCCGAGCGCAAAAAAATGATCGATCCCACAGCCAAGCTGAGCGTCAGCCGTCAGGCGATCATGCTGGGGATCAACCGGGGCAGTGTCTATTACACGCCTCGGCATCCACGCGGGTTTCGGCCTGCCAAATATCGTTAAGGTAACCTTTGGCTTTGGCCTGAACGGACTTCGGCATCGCGTTCAGAACATTGCCGGTCTCTTGTGGAACCAGCAGCGCTGCTCTTTCGTCGCGCCAAAGACCTCGCGCAGAGCATTCCAGAAGCCCAGGGCACCATCGCCAATGGCCAGGTCAGGCGCGTGGGTGAGTCCGCGTCGTTGCAAAACAAGGAGCAATTCGCGCCAGCTTTGGGTGCTTTCACGATAGCCGTCAGCCAAGCCGATGATCTCTTTGCGGCCCCACTCATCTGCCCCGATCAGCACCAGAACGCATTGTTTTTTCTCGGCCATTCGGGGTCGGAAATAGACGCCATCCGCCCAGATGTAAACGAACCGCCGCGCGCTCAGATCGCGCCGTTGCCAACGGTCATACTCATCCCACCAGTCAGCCTTGAGCCGCGATATCGTGGTCGAGGACAGCCCTGCGGCATTGGTACCAAGCAACGCCGCGAGCGCTTCGTGAAAGTCGCCAGTGGAAAGGCCTTTGAGGTAGAGCCAGGGCACCAGCTCTTCGATGGATTTGGCTTTACGCAGGTAGGGCGGCAGGATTGTCGAGCTGAACCGAACTTTCTCGGCGGCTGCTCCCCAGTCCCTCACGCGGGGCACCTTGACTGGCACCGCGCCAACCCCTGTCATCACCTCGCGCTCAGGCAGGTGACCATGGCGCACCAGCCGCGCGCGGCCATCATCCGTTTTGTCGGATGCATAGGCCTCCAGCAGAACAGCGAGTTCGGCCTCGACGGCTTGCTCAATCAATCGCTGTGCGCCAGACCGTAAAAGTGCTGTCAAAGGAACAGGTGAAAATCCCTGTGGATCGAGCAGTTGGGTAACGGTATTTGGTATGCGGCGGCCCCGCCCCATTGATTTGGCCTGTTCCTGACGCGTGAGGTGCCTGCGAGAAGGTCTGCGTTAGCAGATGGAGGTTGCGCATGGCGGACGGTGGCGATGGATTTATGGGGCGGTGCGAGGTTGTCGAGCCGCGACGGCGGGGCAAGCGGCGTTGGCCTGATGAGGTGAAGGCGCGGATTGTCGCCGAAAGCCTTCAGCCGGGCGCGCGGGTCTGCGATGTGGCGGCGCGCTATGATATTCTGCCCCATCATTTGTCAGATTGGCGCCGCCATGCCCGGCAGGGTCGGCTGGCCCTGCCGGGTGAGCTGATTGATGCGTTGAACGGATCGCCAGTGCCGGAGGCGGCGGAGCCTGCCTTTGTGCCGCTGTCCATTCTGCCTGAGCCCATGGATCAGCCGGTATCTTCCACGACCGAGGCCGCGCAGGACGGCATCGGCGTGATGACGATTGAGGTCGGGTCCGATCTGCGCTTGTGCATTCCCGGTGATGTTACGGTGGAGCGCGCGGCGGCGCTGGTGCGGGCGCTGCGGGGTGCATCGTGATTGTCGCCGGTCAACGGCTGCCGATCGTGATCGCGACGAAGCCTGTGGATTTCCGCTGTGGACATAACGCTCTGGCGCTGATTGTGCAGACGGAGCTGAAGCTCGACCCGCATTCCGGGGTGACGGTGGTCTTTCGCTCAAAACGCGGGGACAGGCTGAAGATCCTTGTGTGGGATGGCAGCGGAATGGTGCTGACCTACAAAGTCCTGGAGCAAGGCAGCTTCGCCTGGCCGAAGGTTCAGGACGGGGTCATGCGGCTGTCCCGGGCGCAATTCGAAGCGCTGTTCGAAGGTCTGGACTGGCGGCGGGTGGTGGCGCAACGGGTGCTGGCACCGACTGCGGCAGGATGACTCAGGCAGCTGTTTTTGACGTTGTTTTATTGGTCTTTCTGTCCCGGTTCGGGTAGAAATGCGTATGTCGCAGCCCTTCGATCTCAGCCAGTTTCCAGACCTGCCGCCCGAGGTGGTGAAGGCCTTTGCAGCTGTTCAGTTCGAGCTTTCGGTCGAGCGCGCTGCGCGCCAGCATGAGCAGTCTGTGGTTGCCGAGAAAGAGGCCTTCATCGCAGAGCTTGAGGTGCTGATCGAGAAGCTGGAAGGCCAGGTTCAGGATTATCGGCGCACCAAGTTCGGGCCAAAATCCGAGAAGCTGGAACTGGCGCTGGAGGACCTGGAAACGGCTATCGCCGAGACGCAGGCGCAAATCGCGGCTGTTGAAGACAGGATCGCGGCCAGCGAACCGGATCCCGAGAAGCGCAAGCCGCGAGCGCCACGCAAGGCCCGGGCGCTGCCCGAAAGCCTGCCGCGCGTCGAGAGGGTGGTCGAGCCCGACAACATCATTTGCCCCTGCGGCTGTGGTGACATGGTCAAGATTGGTGAGGATCGAAGCGAACGGCTGGATTACCTCCCCGCGCGCTATCAGGTCATCGTCACGGTGCGCCCCCGATATGCCTGCCCCAAGGGGCGCACAGGTGTGGTCCAGGCAAAGGCACCTGCCCATCTGCTGGAGGGGAGCTGGCCAACCGAGGCGCTGCTCGCCCAGATCGCCGTCTCCAAGCATTCCGAGCACATGCCGCTGAACCGGCAGGCCGTGGTCATGGCGCGGCACGGGGTGCCGATCGACCGCTCGGTGCTGGCCGACTGGATGGGTCGGACCGGTGCGTTGATCGCCCCCGTGGTCGATCACATGGCCAAACGACTGCTGTCCGGCAGCACCCGGCTCTACGTCGATGAAACCACCGCGCCCGTTCTCGATCCCGGGCGGGGCAAGACCAAGACGGGCTATCTTTGGGCGGTGTTGCGGGATGACCGGGGCTGGAACGGCCCTGCGCCGCCCGGCGTGGTGTTCCATTATCGTCCCGGGCGTAAAGGCGAATACGCCGCCGAAATCCTCAAGGGCTTCAACGGCACGATCCAGGTCGATGCCTATGGCGCCATACCCATCTGGCCACGCCGAAACGCCCGGGCGGCGATCCGCTGCGGCTGGCCTTCTGCTGGGCGCATGGCCGACGCAAGCTGATCAAGGCCAAGCCGAAGAAGGGATCACCCATCGTCGACGAGGCGCTGTTGCGCATTGCCGCCCTCTACAAGGTCGAGGACGCCATCCGAGGCTCCGACCCGGACCACCGCCGCGCTGTCCGGCAGGAAATGTCCCGCCCGCTGCTCGATGAATTCTTCACCTGGCTGAAGGCACAGGCCGCGCGGGTCTCGCGCAAATCCGACCTCGGCGAGGCCATGGCCTACATGCTGAAACGTCAGGACGGCTTCCGGCTGTTCCTCGACGATGGGCGCGTCGACATCGATTCCAATCTTGTTGAAAACGCCATCCGAAGCCCGGCCATGAACCGCCGCAACGCATTGTTTGCGGGCCATGACGAGGGTGCTTCATACTACACATCTGCATATGCCTTTATAATTGCATGGTTATTTGATTGGGATCGCGAGACGCCGGGCGTCTGGCGCGGCGTGCGTCAGCGGCTTGGCGCACGCTGTCTTTCTGAACCTCGTCCTGCCTGATGATCCATGGGGCGCCTTTACAGGTCTGAATGGCGACAAGTTCTCCAGTTTTGATCAATCGACGCACCGTCGACGGGCTGACATTCAAGATTGTCGCCGCTTCGTCCAGAGTGAGTTCGCCACGTTCCTGACGTTCGCCTTCGCGATAGACCGGAATGTTATGGTTGCGGCGTACACTGCAGATACGGCTTCGGTTCCAAGTGAGGCCTTTCCCAGTAACCTTGCCTGCGCGGTTCAATATCGATGCTATGTGCTCATCGTGCATCTGACGGGCCAGAGTGCGGATCAGGTCCAGCGTGTCACCGGCAATTACCCACCGTGTGTGACCCGCCTTGTTCTTCTTGATACTCAGACGCGTATGATCCCCACCTTGCCAATGAATGATCAAAGGCAGGCTGTCTTCGGTCATATCGACGATGATCTCTCGGATCATGAGCCGCAATATCCGCTTTCGGGTCTCGGGTGTGACGCCGGGACTGTCCCAAGCCTGCCCTAGATCTGCACCCAAGCTCATCAATCGCTCGCGATCTGGCACAGAGGCACTGGGCTGTGGTTCAGTCTGGAGCCTTTCGATGTCGATTTCCAAATTGTACACCTGACGAAGTTTGTCGTTCCAACGCCGCTCCAGCTCGTCAGCGACCAGCCGGTTGTCCGGGTCGACCGCATCATACTGGCGCTGAGTCCGTTTTGCTTCAAACCGAGCCTGTTGCAGCGCGTTTTCCACCTGCTGCAACGTCTCGTGCCGCTTCTCTACCTGCGCTGACGCCGCAGACAGAGCCGCCTCGATCCCAAGGGGCTGCAGACGGTCCAGAACTTCGGCCGAAACCGCACGGTCAATACGCATGCCACCAAACGCGATGCAGTTGGCCCGTGCTTTGCTTCCAAAAGTTCCATGGCACACGTAGCGCTGCGTGTTGCCGCCTTTGCCGCTATAGGCCACCCGCAAACGTCGACCGCAGCGCGCGCAGCGCAACAACCCGGGCAACAGCGCCTCACCTTTGCGGATTGCTCCGCGCGCGCCAAAACCGCTTCGATTGGCGTTATGCGCGATCACGCTTTGCGTCTTCTTGAAGGCTTCCCAAGAAATGTAGCCGGTGTGGTGGTCACGGATCAAAACATCCCAGTCGTTCCAATTGCGCCGAAAGCTTTCACGGGTCTGGCGTTTTTGTCCATCCTTGATGACGGCCTTGCTGCCCCGACGCCCGAATGCATAGGTCCCGGCATAGACCGGATTGGTCAGCATGTGATGCAGCGTTGTGTAAACAGGCAGTGTCCAGGTAATACGCTGTGCTCCACCGCCATAAATCGCGCGCGGCAACATGACCTCCTCATCCCGGAACCACAAAAGAACCTGGCGGATCGACTGCAGTTCAGAGAATTTCCGGAACACCAGTGCAATGGCGTCCCGAACACGGCGGTCGGGGTCCATTTCGATGCGATTGTCATCGGTCTTGACGTAGCCGACGGCTACAGTTGTCAGCAATTCACCCCGGCGGGCCTTTTGCTTGATGGCTTCAGCCGAGCGCTGCCGGAAGACCGACACTTCCATCTCGCTCATGGTGCCTTTCATGCCTAGCAGCAGGCGGTCATTGATCAGACGTGGGTCGTATAAGCCGTCTTCGTCTACGATCAGCGTCCCCACCACAGCGCAAAATTCCAGTAAGCTGTGCCAATCGCGCCCGTTGCGGGCCAAGCGCGAAGCTTCAAGCGAAAATACAGCGCCGACCCGGCCTTCACAGATCGCAGCAAGAAGCTTTTGAAATCCCGGGCGCTCGGTGCCCCCGCCTCCCGATTTGCCAAGATCTTCGTCAATGATCTCAACCGCTTCCCATCCCAGTTGCCGCGCCCGCTCAGCCAGCCCATATTGTCGACGTTGGCTCTCTAGGTTGTTGACCACCTGATACGTGGAAGACTGCCGGATGTAGATATAGGCGCTGCGGCCCAGATGCTCAGCCGTGATCTTGTTCATTGTCGCCCTCCTTTCCGGTCTGACACGGATTGGATAGATGTGGCGCGTTCACTGCTTCCTGCAGCAGCTCCTGAAGAAGCATCATGGCCATCTGGCGATCGACTGGGCTCCAATGAACCGTTGGCGTCAGATAGGCAAACAGATCGGGTTGATTGGCGTGTGGCATCGACATCTCCTGTGCTGACCAATTCGTCCTCACGGGAGTGTAAGACCTGATCCAACAACGCGCGAAGGTCGCGCAACCGTTCAAGCGGTAGGGTTGGAGTATCGACAGGCTTGATAGATCCGGCCTCAGGTGTGATCATCCAAGCCGGAAGATGAAATGCCCCACCATGATCTTGGCGGATCAAAAGATGATTACAAAAGTCGTGCTCAACTGATCCTGTAATCTCGACCGTTTGGCCGCAAAGCGGGTGAAACGGATACGTGACAACCGCGTCAAAACCCAGACTCCCGGCATCATAACGCTGCTTCCGACGAGGGTGGCCGCAATTGGGCCCGCTTCGCCAGCCTCATCGGCACATGCAAGATGAACGGCGTCGAACCATATGCCTACATGCGCGATCTCTTCACCAAGCGGGCCAACGGCCACCTCGCCCGCGACATCGACGCCCTGATGCCATGGGCCTATGCCCAGCAAGCCAAGGGCTCATAAGGACCTCGTCTCGTAGTCCCTGACGAGCTACCGACCGCCCTCCGCATCAACCAGCCACAACAACGTGCAACCGATAAATCAATGGGGCGGGGCCGCCGCATACGGTATTTGTCGTCATGTGGCATATCCTTTTCTCAGATGAGAATTGCGGCGCGTGAACAACGCCATGATATGCCTCAGGGGCCATCACCAACTTTTAGCTATATCTCACCTGCGCGCCGTAGGGGGACTGTTGATTTGTTGACGTGGCGTTGACGTAAACGTGCAAAAGCCCGATGGTACTATGATACCACCGTCTTAAGCGTTTGATTTATTTGTTTATTTTGGTTGCGGGAGTAGGATTTGAACCTACGACCTTCAGGTTATGAGCCCATAAGCCCACAATTCCAATAGGTTATAAAAAACAAGCACTTAGCTGATAAGCCTTTGATACCACGCATTTTCTCACCCCACATTCGTGCACATTGGCCGACATTCAGACGCAAACTCGGCACGAAACGTGCATTAGCGGGTTGATGTGGTGTTGATGTAGACCTGCCAGCCTTCTGCCACGTCATCATCGCAAACCACCCTTTTGTATCAAAACACGACAAGTATTTCGAAGTAACCTATGTCAATTTTTCAATATCACCGATTTGTATCATGGAGTTTTAACCACAGCGTTGTTTTGCTATGATCACGACCTTGGGTCATGGATTGCAAATGCCGCAGTGTGCCGGGTCAGCGTGGGTTTTGCCATCAGACCGAGGCACTATTTTTTCTTCGCCGCACGCGATACAGCCATGGATTTCATATGCGATTTGCATGCTGGCCTCCCCACACCACTTACAAGGCAAGCCTGCTTGTCTTCTCAATAGACCCCATCCTGGTGTTGCACACGAAGCGCACAATTGGGTCAAACGCGCTGCCAACGTTTTGCCCAGGCGTCCTATAGTTTCCATGCGTCTCGGGTTCATATGTGCTCGCATGTCCGTTTGTACGAAACATGTCCCATCCTCAGATAATTTCACCGCTGATTTAAACGCCTCTTCAACATCCCGTAGGCTGCGCAAGCCTTTACCACAACAAGCAGATTTGTTTGAGGATGGCGCAACGATCACGGCAGTATCGGGAAAATTAATTCGTCCCAGGAAGGGGCCAAGATCTTCAAAGCGCTTGATTTCAGAGTGATCGTATACCGGGTTTTCATCAAGCAGGTGCTCAATAATTTCGTAATTTCGTTCTTTGTCGTACCAAACCAATATCTCTAGGCCTGCTGGCGCAAACGGGATCATAGGATGTGCGCCATACGCGCCCTCGCTCACAAGTCCGGCTGAGATGCCCGAGACACTCATCGCTGCAGCCAACTTCGCTCGTGCTGCTTCTTCCATCGTCCCTCGCCGCGGGACCTCCCCACTAAATGTCCCAAATTGATCAGTATCGAAATCTGCTGGCAACGTTAGATCTACACCTATTGCTGCAAACGTTTCTTGGAGTGCAATCTGCTTTCCGTGCATGGTTGCCAGCACGGCAACTTTGGGCAGTTGCCGATGCGCATCGCCCAAGAAAACGTCAGATTTTTGCTTCATGTCCTCATCACTTTCCTGGCGATTGGTATCCAGAGCAATTTGGTAGCAACGGAAGTGACGACGCTTCGCGCCGTATGTAAGGAGCGTCTGCATTGGTATCGGAGCAGGTGTCGGTCATCCGAAAAAACTCCACTAGCGCATTTAGGACTCCTCGGGTGCTGATGAGCGGAACTTATTTTGTGGCTTAAAACCTGATCGTGTCGCGGTACGCGGATTGCGCACCCAGACTGTCCGGTTTGGGTGCATTCCCGCCCCTCTAACAGCAGGAACTGCCATATGTCGTGCGCGCTGCAATAGCCTTGTCTCGGCCGTTGGCAGGCTTGGGTGAAAGCCACCATTGCCATCAACTGCTTGGTCCCAGGCGGCCTTGCGGGCACGCAGTACAGCAGGATCATTCAGAGGGGTGCAGTTGATCTCGTTGGTATTGAGATTGACAAGGATTTCGTCGCCATCCTCGACAAACGCAATAGGACCGCCCAGTGCGGCCTCCGGTCCTACATGCCCGATTACAAGACCGATTGAACCGCCAGAAAACCGCGCATCTGTCATCAGGGCAACAACTATGCCCCGTTCGCGGCACAGTGTTGTAATCCGCGCGGTCGGATCCAGCATTTCAGGCATCCCTGGTGCACCGCTCGGACCTTCATATCGAACGATGATCATGTCGTTGTCCTGCAACGCCTCAGGCGTCTGGTCCAACAGGTCCAATAGGGCCTGCTGACCGTCAAAAACGCGGGCCCTGCCGCGGAACAGGTTATCTTCCAAGCCGCCTTCTACGCCAGCCAGCTTCAGGATAGCCGAAAAGTCGGGTGACAGGTTGCCGCCAAGCATCCGTAGGCCGCCTGTCGGCTTGAATGGGGCCCTTACCGGATAAATGACATCGCCATCAGCCTGTTTTGCACCAAGCCGTGCGACCTGCTCTGCCAATGTCTCACCTGTGCAGGTTAATGTGTCGCCATTCAGCAGACCTGCCTCAAGCAACTCGCGGACGATGATCTGAACACCACCAACATTGTCTATGTCTACCATGGAATATTTGCCATATGGCCGCGCATTGGTAAGGACGGGGACGACATGCTGCGAGAGGTGATTGAATTCCTCGGGTGTCATGATGTCCTTCCAGAAGTCGGCAAAGCCAGCTGCACGCGCGATCTCAGGCGCGTGCAAAAGTGCGTTTGTGGAGCCGCCAATTGCCATGGCGACGATCGTCGCATTGCGCAAGGACTCTCGCTCGACAATATCGCGCGGCTTGAGATCTGCATCAATCATCCTGGCGAGCAGAGTGACCAGTTCATCGGGGAACTCTGTCAAACGGCGCGCGTCATCCGAAGGCGGGGCAACCATATGCAAAGGCTGCATGCCAAGCACACCTATGAAGGTTTGCATCGTGTTGTAGGTGAACATGCCGCCGCAACTGCCAAAACCGGGGCAAGCATGACACGCGATGTGGTGGCGGTATTCAGGGTCCGGGTGGCCAGCTGCCTGAAAGGCGCTCACAATATCGAGGGGCTCGCCAGTTTTGGGATCAACGCCAGGGCGGATTGGACCATCTGACATGATGATCGATGGTAAGTTGTGCTCCAGCATGGCCGAAAGCGTGCCGACGGGCGGCTTATCACAGGCGACGACGGCGATTGTGCCGGCCAGCCCGGTTGCACTGAAGTGTTCGCATAATGCATCTTGTGTCACCTCGCGCCCGATTAGAGAGTAACGCATTTCGGGCGTGCCATTTCGCATACCGTCGGAGGTCGCGATCGTGAATTCGGGCTGGACGAGACGAAACCTTAGTTGGTCCGGACCTGTTCCGATGCGGGACCTAAGTGCTTGGTGGATCGCGTCGACCTTGGCCGCAACACCAAGATAGCACTGGCTATCACCTTTGGTACCGACCACGCCGACCGATGGCTCATGGATTAATGATGGGTCGGTACCGATCTCGATGGCAAGGCCGAGGGTTTGGGTTGACCGACCAGGATGGCGGTCGATCAGAACTGCGTTTGGATTGGTCAAGGCGCTCTCTTTCTGGTTTCTTAGCCAACGGGATGAACCGTCGACACAACTTGATGATGATCAAAAATGTGAGGTCGATGATTGTAAAGACTGAAAGTCGCCATCACTGGCCGCAGCACATGTGGCATGGTGTCCTGAAGATTTTGATATGGGATCGACATCAGCGTGGCTCATTGGGTTGGTGTATTGGTTGCATCTGCAGAAACATCAAAGAACTCCTAGCTGAGTGACAAAGTATGATGGACTAAGATGATGGTGGTATGTCAGGCTCGTATTAAGTCAGTGGCATCAAACGCCGTTACATGGCCAACTCGTGCACAATATTGTGTCAACTTGGGCTGCCATCTAAATCAGCAGCTCTGCTAAAGTTATAAAGAGCGGTATACTTAGTATTGCAACCGGGGTGCCGAGGCCTGTCGATGAACCAACATAAGCAGAAGGGTTTGCCTCAGGTAAAGCCGCGCGCAATGTAGGGGGCCCAGAGATATCAGAGCTAGATGCAGCCATCACAGCCATAAGAACCACACCACCGGCAGAAAAGCCCGTCAACTCGTGGGCTATCATACCAAAAACAAAGCCAATCATGCCATGAATGATTGGCGCAGTAATGCCGTACAGTATATAGGCATGAGCTACTTTACGCAGCTCTGCGAGACGGCTCCATGCTTCCATGCCCATGATCAGCATCAGGACCGATAAAAGCCCACGAAACAGCGGCTCGTAGAACCCATGAAAAACCTTGTCAGGTTGTGACAGAATACCGAGAGCCAGACCGGCCAGGAGTGCCGATATCGCTGGGCTGCGGCAGGTTTCGACGAAAATACCACGCACAAGACCTGCATTGCTGGAGCTGTTTGAGGACCGGCGCAGATGTTGCTCACCACAGACGCGAACTGCCAACTCCCCACCACCAGACCCCACCACCTGCGCCCTACGGGCGGCTGACAGTTTCGCCATCAAGATGGCGGTTACCAAAGCTGCGATATCCATAAATGGATAAAGTGCGCCAATAAATCCTTCATAAATGATGCCGCTATCATCTAAAACCGCCATCCCCGCCGCGAGGGTCGATGCGGAGACAGCACCGAAGAGGCCCGCAGTTGCGAGACCGTCCACATGTGTGACACCACGCCACCGAGCCAAAGTCTGACTGCCTAACACCACAATTGCCACCCCAACCAAAGCCGCACCAAGTGCGGGAATGATTAGCGTAAATAAATCGGCCTCTCTGATCGAGATACCTGCTCCCAGCCCGACCTTGAGCAGCAGCAAGATGACGATGAACTTATATACTGGATCCGGAACTTCAAATTTACTGCCAAGGGCAGCCAACAGCATCCCCGCAATCAAGAACGCCAGTGTCGGCTTTTGTAGCTGCTCAACGAAACTGCCGGCGATCGTTACAATAATTTCCATTGCTAGCTCCTAGCGTGTTGCCAGAACGACATAGGGCACGAGGCTTGAAGTTAAAAATATATCATTTCAATCATTTCAATTTAAAAAATAGAACAATGGGAATGTAAGGGATCTTCTTCTTGGCTACTTCGCGAATTCGCATCTGCTTTGGTAGATCAATTTAAGAATCTCACCAGCTTGCTTCGGTCGATGACGAGAGCCCTCCACATTGCAGATGAAGGTGCCAAGCCATTGCAGCGAAGCTCCAATTCACGCCCTCTGGAACCATCACGGCAGGATATCCACCTCGCCGCGCCTGACCCGCTCCAGCATTTCCTTAAGCTCTGGCGGATGCAGAACCTCTACCGCCTTACCCCATTTGAGCAGATGCCACGCCATTTCCAACCAGCCGCTGGCCGTGAATTCGACCAGGAGGCTGCCATCCTCCAGATCAGTCAGCTCCTGGTCCGGATGAAACAGAAATTCGCGGGCAGTTGCTGCTGCGCTGGGCGTAAAACGCCAGCGGACCGGTCCATGCTCCGAGTCAGAAAAGAACGATCCAAAAGCTTGCGCGCTGTAGCGCTCAACATCAAAATCCGGGTCCCGTTCAAAGGGCTGAACGGTTGCGTGCATCTCGAAGATACGGTCAAACCGAAACTCCCGGTATTCTCGGTCGCCATCAGCTTTGCGTGCAATGAGATAATGCCGCGTGCCAACAATCACAGCGTGAGGCTCGACCAGTCGCTTGCGGGGCGCCGGATCACGCGCACCTTGATAAAAGATCTCGACCATCGTCGGCCTGCGGAGCGACGTGAACAATAGGTTGAGATATTCCTCAGACACTTTTCGGCTTGGCCCTGGCCGTGAGGCAAAGCCGTTCGCCAGCAGCAGCAGTTCTGAGTATTTCTTTGCCCCGTGCATCATGGGCCGTGAGTATGATGCCACAAGACGATCGCGGGCGGTCTCCAGTGCTTTTGCCTCGTCCTGCGCGCCATTGCGCTCAGCCCGCCTAATCGCCAGATCAAGGGCCGCCAGTTCCTTTTCCTTCAAAACCCGGTGCTGGATGTAAGGCACATCGTGCAACGACCACCACCGGCGGCGGTCACGATCGTCCCAGGTCTCAACACCGCCGAACAGGTCTTCGAACTTACGCAGCATCCGGCGTGCAGTGCGCTCCTCAACCTCGAATTCTTCCATGATGAGCCGCAATGAGATGCCCTGCCTGCGGGCGTTGGCCATTTCAGCCATCCGGTAGAGCTGTTCTGCTTTAATGAACGACATGGGCAAAGCTTATTTTACGGTTGCAGCAACAAGGGGTAAGAGACTGCCCCCATAGGCAGTTTACAATCAATCGTCGAGGCCGAATCGTCATCGGTGATATGTCTGTAAGTGGTTAGCAAGCCTCAGATTGAAATGGAAATTTGCCGCTGGAGAGGCCTGCTTGGCTCGTCACGGCAAAAAGGCAAAGGAAGCTGCTGATGAGTTTACCGCAACGTGTTTTCTACACTATCCACGAAGCTGCCGCACGCTGGGGCTGCACGATATCTGACATCGCCGGCTGGGCTGACATGGGATCATTGAGGATCGTCACAGGGATCCCACCCGTGGAATGTGATGGCAAGCGCGCTGGCGGGATGGTGCAAATCCGACCAATGGATATCATTCCCATATTCCGCCGCTGCGGAACGGGACCACAATCCGCGCATCTTCAGCGCATTCGCCCACTCGAGGAAAAAGAGTGGCTGTATATCAGCGCACCTGAAGTCGGCGTCGCCGTCTCGATCGGGGACGTCATGATCCTGGGCGAAGATCTTCAGCTTTTCGAGGACGCACATAATCTTTTCGGTCGGATTGCCGAAGGCGCTGGGCTGAGCGAGGAAGGCGACTATGACTGGTCAGCAATGCATGTCGAAATCACGCGTCGCGTGTTCGAAGAAGGGTTGCCCGCCTCGCAAGGCGCATGGGTCCGCGAACTTCAAGACTGGTTCTCCGCGCAATCGGAAGACGGCACCTTCCCTGATGAACGCTCGATACGTCGACGGCTCAAACCCATTCTTGATGCCTTGAAGTTCAAGAGGCCGAAGCGGTGACTGCGTCGGGGTTGCTGTGCGGGGCCGTCGTTGCCGAAGACGTGTCTGCGTCGTGGACAAGGCGGGGCTTGGGCTTGAAGACGCTGGCCACCGCATCGACGCCTGCGCGCAGTGGCGAGTCCATCAAGTGCGCATAGCGTTGGGTCGTCTGCATCTGGCTATGACCCAGCAGCTTGCCGATCATTTCGAGTGAAGCACCCCCGCTGACCAACAATGATGCAAAGGTGTGGCGTAGATCATGGATGCGGACATCTTCGATGTCGGCCTCTCTCTGAATGCGCTTCCAGAACCGCCGGACCTCCTGCACAGGGTGGCCCGGCGTGTCGCCGGGGAACAGCCATGGGCAGCCAGGATAGACAGCCTGAAGGCGCTGGCGCACAATCACAGCAGCCTCTTCGGAGATCGGCACGCGGTGTACGCGCCGTTGCTTGGTCGTGGTTGCAGGTTTTGTCCACGACAGATGTTCGAGGTTGAAATCCTCAAAACGCGCCTGACGGACCTCCCCCACACGGGCCCCGGTCAGCATGCACATCCGGATGACGTTCGCAGCCCGCGCGTCTTCTGCCCCATCCAGCGCTGTGGCAAGGCGTGCGATTTCCTCTTGTGACAGATATCGCTCGCGCGGTGTCTCCATGCGACGGCGAAACCCCATGGCGGGGTTATCCTCGCGCCACCCCCATTTAACGGCATAGGCGAACATCTTGCGGACCACCTCACCCACCCGGTTGGCGCGTACCGGCGTGGGTTTGGACCCTTGCAGCTTGCGCGCGCGATTATTGGGGTTGGCCTTGGCGGGCCGCGCGCGTCCCTCGGCGACCTTGTTCAATAGCAGTTCCACATCATACGCGCTGACCTCGGTCACCAGCATCCGGCCCCAAGCCGGTGCGATGAACTTTGCCATCATTGATCGCTGATCAGCCGCGTTGAGCTTGGCCAGATGCGTCAGGTGCACATCACTGTAGCGCGCAATCAGATCCGTGATCCGTGGTGCCTCGCGCAGGGCGTCGCGGTTCGCCAGAGGATCCCCTCCGGCATCAATATCCCGTCGTAGTGCTTTCGCGCGTGTGCGTGCCGCCGACACGCTCCATTCAGGCCAGCGGCCAAAGGTCATCCGGCGCTGCCTGCCTGCATAGCGGTAATCAAGCGTGAAAGCACGACCACCGCCGCGATAGATGCAAACAGCAAAGCCGCGCACCTCTGTGTCAAAAATCTGGTAATCTCGGCCCTCGGTGGGCGCGGCCTCGCGCACAACCGCTTCTGTAAGTTTCTGTCTGTTCACCATCCCTAAACCTCTCTCTTGGTCCTGTCATGACGCGTAGATCGCGCACCTTATCAAGCAGAGCATGGCGCAGGGGGTGGCAGGGAGGCGTGGGGTGGCACGCCGGAGACACTATGGTGCCACCCCCTGTTTTATTGGGGAATTGCGCGCTGGGCCGGTCTCCGGTCGGTGCGGCGCCCATTATGATTTTGGCCCGAAAGCACCTTTGAACTCCAAAATCACAATCAAAGCCGGACGATAGTGGCACAATTTTCAATAAAATATGGGGGTGGCACGCGTTTATGCACGTTGCCACCCCCTGTTTGCACGCGAACGCGCGCGAAAGCCTGCCTATGTAGCGGTTTATGCACTTGTGCATACGAATCCGCATATCAGCCCGATTGCTGCAATGGCGCGAAACCTGCCGCCGCCTTACCGGAATGCAAAGAAAACCTAATAAAACATGGGGTGGCACGAGGGTGGCGGTTTGCGTGCCACCCCGTGCCTCCCTGCCACCCCCAGCGATGTGCGTGAATGGTTTTCAGCATTTGCCCACCTTCGGGCCATCACACTGGAGACATCACATGCATGAAATCATAAACGCCAAAGGAGGGCGGGATACGTCGCGGGCTCTGCTGACCGGTTGGATCAGCCGCGCCGATCTTGCCCAAGAACTCGAGGTCACTGAAGCGACCTTAAGGCGCTGGACATTAGCGCGCTGGGGGCCGCCCTGCATTCGCGCAGGTCGCAAGATCTTTTACCGCCGCAGCGCCGTCATTGAATGGCTGGAAGACCAAGAAGCGGCAGACCTTCGCCGCGGGCGTCGGGGGGCACGCCGATGAGTATCCCCCTGCCCTTCCGGCAACGGAGCCGGCGCGCTGAACGCGATGAGGTGCGCGCGGACTGGATTGACGAGCGGCGGCGCGAGGCCCGCATCGTCGTGGCTGACGTCATCAACCATTCCGACCATCTGCTACGCATCGCCTGCAATGTGCTGGTCCGCCATGGCGAGACACCCGAGGAACGTGAGGACGCTCGTATTCTTCTGGTCGTGCTGGAGGCCAAGACCCCGGGGCGCGGCAATCATCACAACCAGGATCCGGAGGTGGAGCGATGAAGCGGCGCGGAACACCCGAGGCAGATCTGCAGCGCGCTGTTGTGGTCGCCTTGCGCTTTGCCCTCCCCAAGGGGGCGATCGTGCATCACTGTGTCAATGAGGTGACTGAAGCGGGCCTGCGGGGCGCCAAACGTCAGGCGATCCTGGTTGGTATGGGCGTATATCCCGGCTTTGCCGATCTCATTGTGCTCTGCGGTGGGCGCGTGCTGTTTTTGGAGCTGAAGTCTCAGAAGGGTCGTCTCAGCCCTGCGCAGGAGGCGTTTCGCGATGCCATCTTGGCGCAAGGCTTTGGCTGGGCGCTGGTTCGCAGCCTTGACGATGCGCTGGGCGCGCTGGCGGATCACGGATTCACAACGCGGGTCGTGCAAACCAGTACACCGGACGCCCCGCGCGATGCAGGGGCACGCCACGATGGTACCGGTCCTTCGGCGCGGAGGGTCACCCAATGAGCCATGCCGCCACCAACTGGGCGATCCAGCGCCGCGGGCTCAAGCCCACCACCAAGATCGTGCTCTGGCATTTGTGTGATCGCTTCAATCCCGACTACGGCTGTTTCCCCTCCCAAGCGCGGCTAGCGCATGATTGCGAGATCAGTCGCTCGACCTTGAATGATCACCTAGGTCAGCTGGAAGCGGCGGGATTGTTGCGCCGTGTGCCACGCATTCACCCCGTGACCAAACGGCAGATGCCAACACGCTACATCTTGGGGTTCGAACCTGGCTTTGCCCCGCATGATCCGAACCCGTGTCCGGAAACCGGACACGGCGCATTGCCATTCGATGGGACAGTGTCAGGGGACCAGGTGATCTGCGCAGAAGTGGCCGATCAGCAGGACCCGTGTCCGAAAACGGGACACGGGATTGACGCAAGACCCGTGTCCGATTTTGACCCCGACCCGTGTCCGGAAAATGGCCAAAGCCGTGTCCGGAATCCGGACACTAACCTTGTAAGAGAACCTTTAAGGGAACCAGTAAAGGAGGAGGAGGATGCGCGCGGGCGCGAAACCAGTTTTGATGATTTTTTTGGTGACCTGCTGCAAGCGCTGGGCTTCGATGGCGACGGCGCATTGCCCGCCTGGTGGCAGGGCTGGCCAGCACGGCAACACGTCCAGCGCTGGATCGATGATTTAGGCATGTCGCAGAAACGGATCCTTGCCGTAGCTCGCGAGAGCCGCGAAGCGCACCGTGCCCCACCAGATGGCCCCAAGGCGCTTGATCGGGCAATGGAACGGGCGGTACGGCGTGATGCGCAGCCTGCGGCCAATTATCTGAATGCTAAGCGCAGCACAAAATCCCAAAGCAAGCCACTGCCCAGTCCCGATGAAACGGCTGCGTTCTATGCAGCCAAGGTGAACTCAGACGAATACCTGCCCCAAAACATGATCAGCACTGCGACATGCGGATTGATGCTGGAACGCGGACTCGTCACCCTGGAACGCCTCCAGATGCGGGGTGTGCTATGAGCAAATTTGATCGCAGATTGCCCCGCATGCGGGTACAGCCCAGCGCAGGCGGCAAGCCGAAACGCGCGCTGGGCGTGCAGGCAGCCCTCGAATGGGCCTTCAGGGTCGAGAAAGCCCAGCTTGAACTGCCACCGAGACAGGACGCCGAGGAGGAAAGTCGTGGCTTCGGGTTGGAATATGTTCTGATGCAGCGCACCATCCTAGGTTGCAAGGTGGATGGCGGGCAGTACAAGATGGGCAGCTACACCCATCCGGACGCCGAGGTAATTGCAGCGACCGTGGCCGGACTGCCCGACAGCTTGGGCGGGATACGCATGGCACTACGCGTCACAGAGCTTGCAAGGGCCGGGATGACTCCTGACTGGATGCCCGGTGCGGTGCCGCGTTGCGTGCCAGTAGACATTAAGCGCAACCGGCATGGTGATCGTGCTGTCAGCGTGGTCGTTGGCACAGAGCGCACCCTAATCAGTGGAAAGTGGCGTGACGTGGAAGTCCGCGCGTGTCCGGTGATATTCAGGCCGCACCCCGAGCAGATTACATCCGCGCGACGTGGCTATAACGACTGGTGGGCCGCATTGGACTGGGTGCGCGATGGGTTGGTCGCTGGCGGGATGTTGAGGGAGGTGGAGGTGGCGGCAGTGATGCCAAAGGCGAAACCATGGGGGTACCGAAAGCAGTCCAAGCCTGTGTCGCCAAGTCTTTGACCCGGGCATACTCATGGTTGAAGCTACCACCGGGTGACAACTTTAAACCGAAAGATAGATTGCGCTCAAGCACCCAGTGGGCCGATACATTTTTTGGTCAAAAACGACGAACGATGATTGAAGAAAGGAAAACAATAGATGAGCCATCCCGTTGACGTCCACGTAGGAAAGCGCATTCGACAGCGCCGGCTACTACTGAACACAACCCAGCAGCAAGTGTCTGATCAGGTTGGTGTGAAGTTCCAGCAGATGCAAAAATATGAAACTGGTAAGAACCGTGTCAGCGCATCACGCCTATGGGACATCGCTAACGTTCTAGACGTGCCTGTATCTTTTTTCTTTGAAGGACTGGACGCCCAAAATAAGGTCCGCTCGACGAAGTCAGATCTGCCTCACGATATTCTGAATAATCCGGAGGCATTGAAGGTTTTGCGTGCCTACTATGCGATACCAGAAACGCAACGCTCTCACGTATTACAGCTCACTCAAGCTTTGGGCGAAGACGCTTGATTACCCCTTGATAGCACTCCTACACGCGAATGGCGCGTGATATTGAGCGGCATTGCGCTTTTGAAACACATACGGCTATGTGGCATGAGGGTTTGAGCTTGAATTGAAACTAAAGGTAAGTGCAAGACGCGCGTAGATTTTTGTCAATGCTTCACTTTATTGAAAAGCCAACCTTGTCTACTTTTGGACTTTATATGCGACTTGGCGGTGGCGCCGCGCAAAAAATTGAGTTGGGCGCCCTATGACCACATTCTACGAAGACAATGCTGAAGCCTTTATCTCGGATACTCGGCACGTAGATATGTCAGATATGCAACGCAGGTTTTTGGCTGCGTTGCCAATAGTCGAAGGGACTTCCGCTAGGATTCTTGATGCAGGTTCAGGTGCTGGACGGGACGCGCGCGCCTTTCGACGCCTGGGCTATAAAGTTGAGGCTTTCGATGCTTCAGCCTCAATGGTTGAGGCTACACAGGAGTACGCCGGCGTACCGACCCAATTGATGCGGTTTGAAGACTTCACGTGGGAGCATGACTTCGAGGGCATTTGGGCGTGTGCTTCGCTTTTACATGTGGAGGAGGCCAATTTACCTTGGGTCATCGAGCGGCTAGCAGCCCATCTAACGTCTGGAGGTGCAATGTACCTGTCATTCAAAGAGGGCAGCCGTGAGCGAATTAAAGACGGACGTCGATTTACCGATCTGACCGTTGAAGGACTATTTACCCTCCTGGGCCGATGTGCTGGTTTGAATGAGCCTACAGTTTGGCAAAGCGAAGACGGCCGTCAAAATCGCAAATCAGAGGTTTGGGTAAACGCTTTGGTGAATAAGATTTGACTGTTGGATCAGATTCAGGAACCCAGGTTCACAATAATTCCTGCCTCATTTGCACCGCCGATGCTAGCGCGGTCGTGGAATGCGACGCTCAGGTCATTTTGATCCGTCAGGGCGCTGGGCTTGTGCTTGCGCCGCGCCATCATGTTTTCCGCTGGCGAGACCTCAAAGCAGCCGAGCAGGCTGCTCTAGCGGCACGGATCGGCCAAGCTCAAGCATTGCTCGAAACAGCCAATGCGGCTGCCCGTGTGACACTCATTGAAAGCTCAGGGCATGTTCATCTCCGGCTTGATCCCCCACTAGCGACGACCGGCCCATTGCCAGGCATGCCCCATGACCGACCATTGATTTCTGGCGGTGACGACGCGCTCCAGACTCACCTACGCCCACTGATTGACCAAGCCCACGCGGTCGACCTGACGGTGTCGTTTCTGATGACATCAGGCGTTCGGCTGATCTTACCACATTTGCAAGACTTGCTGGATCGTGGCGGACAGCTCAGGTTGCTAACAGGCGACTACTTAAGCGTGACAGAACCCGCAGCTTTAAGGCTTATTGCAGATCTGGAAGGCACCCGACAGCTGCATATTTTCCAAGCAAAACAGATACCATTCCACCCCAAGGCATGGATGTTCACCTTCGCTAGTGAAGGTGGCGCTCTAATCGTGGGATCATCGAACCTGTCACGTTCGGCTCTAACCCACGGGATCGAATGGAACCTGCGTCATGTGGACTCGGTCGACCCGACGCCGTTACGTGCCGCCCGTGATGCCTTCGATACGCTGCTGGAAAGGCCAGAGGTCACCGCACTGACTCACGATTGGATTGACGCTTATGAAGAACGGCGCATACCACCGCTTGCCACTATTACAGGCGTAACCGAGGAATTGCCGGAAGTAGCGCCTACCCCGCACGAAGTTCAGACCGAAGCACTTGAGGCGCTGCGCGCAACACGTGCAAAGGGCTACGGCGCTGGGCTTGTGGTGCTGGCCACTGGCCTGGGCAAGACCTTCCTGGCTGCCTTTGACAGCGCAACTGCAGGCCGCGTCCTTTTCGTAGCACACCGCGAAGAAATCTTGACCCAAGCGATGGCCGCTTTCCGCGCGATCCGGCCCAGCGCCCGGCTTGGCCGCTACAGCGGTGAAGAGAAGGACACTGAGGCTGACATTGTCTTCGCCTCGGTTCAGACACTTGCACGCAGCGCGCATCTGAGCCTTTTTGACCCGCGCGCCTTCGATTACATCGTAGTGGACGAATTCCACCACGCCGCTGCCGCCACCTATCGACGCATCATCGATTATTTTGAGCCCGGGTTCTTGTTAGGCCTGACTGCCACACCAGACCGCAGCGATGGCGGCGACCTGCTGGGCTTATGTGAAGAAAACCTTGTCTACGAGTGCGATCTCTGGTCGGGGATCGAAAGGGACTTGCTGGCGCCGTTTCACTATTTCGGTGTGCCCGACCCAGTTGAATACGCCCAGATCCCGTGGCGCAGTGGGCGTTTCGACGAGGCAGCTCTCACCGAAGCCGTCGCCACTCAGGCTCGTGCCGAGAACGTACTCGAACAACTCGCCAAGCGCGGCGGAAGTAAGACAATCGGCTTTTGCGTTTCCCGCCGACACGCCGATTTCATGGCAAATTTCGCACAAGACCGCGGGCTACGCGCGGTTGCGGTCCATTCCGGAGACACCTCTGCTCCCAGGGCCAGCGCGTTGCAGGCCCTAGAGAATGGCGATCTCGATATCGTTTTCGCAGTCGACATGTTCAACGAGGGTGTGGATGTACCCTCTATCGACACGGTTTTGATGTTGCGCCCAACCGAAAGTCCGGTGGTGTGGCTGCAACAACTCGGCCGCGGCCTGCGCCGATCGGCCGACAAGACACACCTGGCAGTCATCGACTATATCGGCAACCACCGCATCTTCCTCACCAAGCTGCGCACGCTATTGCAGGTGAGCGCAGGCGATGGCGCGCTACGGTTGGCACTTGAGCGATTTGGGGACAAGCTTATCCAATTCCCTGCAGGCTGCGAAGTGACCTATGATCTACAGTCGCTCGATATCCTCCGGTCCCTAATCCGGCAGCCAAGAGATGGCGAGGAACTCGCCGCCTTTTATCGTGACTTCCGAGAGCGCCACGGAACAAGACCCACGGCATCAGAGGTCCAGCATGCGGGCTTCAACCCAGGCCGAACAGGGCATGCTGGCTGGCTCGGTTTCGTTGCCGACATGGGTGACTTGTCGGAAGGCCAGCGCGCCGCTTGGATCGCGCATCGCGCCCTACTGGACGAGATTGAGACCACCCGCATGACGCGTAGCTATAAGATGCTGGTCCTACGTGCGATGATCGAGGCGGGCGCCTTCCCTGGCCAAATCGCCATGAATGATCTGGTAGACCGCATCGGCTGGCAGGCTCGCCGTAATCCGCAAATCAAGAATGATCTGAGCGTTGATCCCGATGACACACCCCGGCTGCGCGCGGTCATGATGCAGCAACCCCTCAAGATCCTGGCCGAGACAGAATGGTTCCGCCTGGGACCAGGAACCTTTGAGACCGCCTTCGCAGAAGCAGATAACAATGCGCTGACCACGCTCGCGTCGGAACTCGTGGACTGGAGGCTAATGCGTTACTTCCAAGCAAAGGATATGGCCCATGACTTGCCCGAGGGAATCAGCTTGAGCGAGGCCGCCGAGGACGCGCCTTCCAGCCCTACGCAACCAGGCAAGGAACTGGAACTTTGGCAAGAGTATAAACGCGACCAAATCGCACCCCATTTTGAGGCTGTGTTCAATACTGGATCATGGCAAGCCGGAATTGTGATGCTAAAGCAGGCCCAGGCAATGGTACTGCTGGTGACGATGGACAAGGGCAGCATGTCCGTCGGCAGTCACTACACAGATCAGTTCGCCAGCCCGACGCGCTTTGTTTGGCAAACCCAAACCAGCACCCGTCGCGAGTCCCTGCGAGGCCGCATCATCTCCGGTGCGGAACCCAACTGGACTGTACACCTGTTCTTAAGGAAATCTAAACTGCGCGACGGCCGCGCAGCACCCTTCAGATATGCTGGCCCGGTGCGCTTCGCCGGATGGGAGGGCGACGCGCCCATAACGGTGCAGTGGGATTTAGAAAGCGACGTTCCAATAACACTGAGACAACTATACGGAATTTCATAGTATTTCAGTTTTTGATATTTACGCGAAACGCAAATCCAAGCATCCTAAACATCGAACATGATTAGGCACTCACTGCTCCTCTCCCGACAAAGCCAAAGACAGCACCAAGTGACTGTCGACTTTCAGTTTGTCGGCCTTCCTTGTTCGCGGAAGCAGAGAATGTCAGGAGTCCGCCCTGTCGGTTAGAAAACTGCTGGTACTACGCTTCCTTAGGTGGCGCATTTTGCAGCACTTGGCTATTGGCTGAGAAGAACCAGTAGCGCAGGCGAGGAAACACATCATGACGGCGACGAATGAAGACGACCCTCGCGGTCTTGGTCTCGCTGTGACGGCTTATGTCATGTGGGGTTTTCTGCCGCTTTATATGAAAGCTCTTGCCCATGTGCCACCGATCGAAGTGATCGCACACCGGGTGATCTGGTCGGTTCCGATTGCCGCCGTGATCCTGCTCGCGATGCGGCGCACAGCCGATATCCGCGCAGCTCTTTCCAGCCCGCGCACGCTGGGTATGGCAGCGGTGACTGCCGCGCTGATCTCGATCAACTGGGGAGTCTACGTTTGGGCGATTGGATCGGGGCATGCTCTTGATGCTGCACTTGGCTATTATATCAATCCGCTTTTTAGCGTCGCACTCGGTGCACTGCTGCTCGGCGAAAGGCCGCGCGGAGCGCAGCTTTTCGCAATCGCGCTGGCGGCAGTAGCGGTCATAGTATTAACGGTCGCGGCAGGTCAGATACCGATAGCGGCGCTAGGCCTGACGTTTAGTTGGGGGCTCTACGCCTATTTCAAGAAGAGCCTCCCTATTGGGCCTGCGCAGGGCTTCTTTCTCGAGGTGCTACTGCTGACCCCACCCGCGCTCGCGATCATCACTTGGGCGAGTATGAACGGGAACAGCCATTTTGGTACTGGATCGGCCCGGGATACATGGCTGCTGTTGAGTGCGGGACTGGTGACGGCGGTGCCGTTGATCATCTACGCCACCGGGGCAAAATTGCTGCGGCTCTCGACGATCGGCATCTTGCAGTACATCGCGCCGACGATGATCTTTCTTACCGCGGTTTTCGTCTTTGACGAACCGTTTGGCACAGCGCGGATGATCGCCTTTCCGATGATCTGGACAGCACTCGTAATCTACACTGTTTCGCTCATCCGCCAGTCCCGTCACAAAAGGCACCACAAAATGGTCACGCCTGATCCAGTGTGACGAGGGCATGTTCCAGGTCTCGTCAGATCACAGCGACCTTGAATAAAGGCCGTGAGTACATCAAGCCGTGCATCAGGCATCAGGACACTAAGCCTATCGCCCCCTCAGATCGGAGGAGCGGCGCGCTCGGTGATCAACTGGCGCGCGGTGACCCTTTCGCGGTGGATCATATAAAGACCTGCGCCGATGATGATGCCGATGCCCGTCAGCGTCAGCGCGTTGGGGAAATCGCTGAAGACCAGATAGCCCAGCAGGGTTGCTACCGGCAGTTCCAGATATTGCAGTGGCGCAAGTGTGGCTGATGGCGCGAGCGAAAGCGCATAGGTCATCATCATATGGCTCAGTGTGGCGAAGAACCCGACACCTAGCAGCCAGAGCCACGCAACCCCTTCGGGCCTGACCGGATCAAGCAGTTCGGCCCCCGTGCCTTGGGCCATTATCATTACCGGCAGACACAGCAGGCTGGCGATCAGGCCGGTGTGGAATTGCAGGGTAACGGGATGCATCCGCCGCGACAGCCCGCGTGTGACAAGTATGTACAACGCGAATCCCACCGCCGTGCCCAGCGGAAACAATGCCACCGCGCCAAAGGCGGCGAAACTGGGCTGGATAACGAACAGGACACCCACAAAGCCCACCATCGCCGCCCCAACGCGGCGGGGCCCGACATCTTCGCCCAGGTAGAGTTTTCCTACCAACAGCACGATGAACGGGGCCACAAACACAATCGCCAGCGCATCGGCCAGCGGCATGACGCGGATCGCGGCGATAAAGCAGAACGTTGACGCAAGCAAAAGAACCGCGCGCAACAACAGCGCCAGCCATTGCCTCCGCGCTACCCGCAACGATAGCCCCAAGATCCAGACAAACGGTGCCATCAGCGCGCACTGTACGATGAAGCGTGCGGCGGTGATCTGTCCCACGGGTATACTGTCCGATGCCAGCTTTGCCGCAACATCCAGCAAGGGGGCGGTGATGCAAAATCCCAGCATCAGGACCACACCGGCAAGGATGCGATCCGTCGAGGGGGTGTAGGAGGATGAGGTTGTCATAACGCTCAAAATAACGGTGCGATAAAATTCGCGTCTATTGCGTTTACGACAATTGGTAGCACCAAAGGGGCTATCACAGATATGCCCCACATGCTTTGGTCCACGTTTTTGGCAGGTCGACGTCCTTCAGATGCGTCCGACTGGAACCCATTATCCTGAACAGGTGTGTTCCAGGCGTTCTTGGTCGATCATTACAACCTGAAGGCCTGACCACCTAGACTGCTGAAGACATGACCTGCATTTCTTGACACCGACCTATCAAATAGTTGATCAGCGGAACATAGAGTGAACATGTGGAGAATCGCAGATGCCAGTTTTTCCGATAGACACCCCCATCGTGGCAGAGACCAATGTCATTCCAGTTGCGTTGCCGCGCGTCAGTGCCGGCTTTCCGTCACCGGCAGGAGATGACCTTGAGGATGAAATTGATCCCATCGCATGGGTGGTGCGGCATCCCGCGTCTACTTTTTGGTGGCGTGTCGAAGGCGATTGCCTTTGGGACGTAGGGATTCGAGATGGTGACATCATTGCCGTTGACCGCGCTGGTAAGCGGCGCCTTGGCCGTGCAGTGCTCGCCGTTGTCGAAGGGGCTGTGACTGCAAAGATCCTGCGCAAACGTGATGGTAAGTACTTCCTTGCAACAGCCAACAGCCAGGAGGCCTTTCCGGATATCGAACTTACTGAGGACAGTGAGATTTGGGGCGTTATCGCCGGCGTGGTGCGAAGGTACGATCTGGCGTGACGCGGCCGATCGCGATTAGCGACAGCGCAAACTTCTATGTCAGCGCCGAGCGGATCTTTGACCCAACCCTGAACGGCGTGCCGGTGATCGTTCTGTCCAACAACGACGGCTGTGCCGTTGCGCGCAGTGACGAGGCCAAGGCGCTGGGCATCAAGATGGGTGAACCACTGCATCTTATCCGCGACAAGATTTCAGCGCATGGCGTCAAAGTATTTTCATCTAACTACACGCTTTATGGCGACATCAGCCGCCGCGTGGTCGAGGTCTACGAGGATTACACGCCAAACGTCGAAATCTACTCAATTGATGAGTGCTTTCTGGACTTTGGGGGTTTCAAGGATCGCACCATTCACGCAGGGGCGATGCGACGCGACGTGCTGCGCCGCGTGGGTGTGCCAGTCCGGGTTGGAATTGCGCCAACCAAGACGCTTGCCAAATGCGCCAATGATATCGCCAAGAAGAACCCGATCTTTGCAGGCGTGCTCGATCTGATGGATCCGACACTGCGGTCTTGGCTGTTACCACTTGTTCCGGTTGGGGACATCTGGAGCATTGGCCGGAAGACCACCGCGAAACTTCAGGGGCTTGGCATTGGCACTGCGGCGGAATTGCGTGACATGCCGCTGCGCCAGGCGCGCGCGCTAGGCACGGTGGTACTGGAACGAACAGTTCTGGAGTTGCAAGGAGAGCCCTGCATTGCTTTTGATGACGTAGAACCGCAGCGAAAGGGCATGGCCGTCACACGGTCCTCCGGCGTGCCGATGAAGGACTTCGACACATTGTTCCAAGCGCTCACTGCCCATGCAACACGCGCAGCTGAAAAGCTGCGGACACACGGGCTGGTGGCCGGGACTCTCACCGTCTTCTTCCACACAAACCGACATCGCTCTGATCGGCCGCAGTATGCAGGATCGCGCTCCACTCGTCTGACTCCGATGTCCTCGGACACGCTTGAACTGGTCGCTGCAGCCAAACGGTGCGCCATGGCTGCTTGGCCAAAGGTTGATGCTCAGACATACGGCTTCACCAAGGCGGGCATTATGCTGGACGATCTGCTGCCATTAGAAGATCGCCCAAGGACGCTCTTCGATGTGCCGAAGGGGTCACCAGCATTGATGACGGCGCTTGATGCTGTGAACACCCGGTTCGGCAAGAAGACCTTGGTTCTGGGCAGCGAGGGGACGTCGCGCTCCTGGCAGTTGCGCGCAAATCACCGCAGCCCACGCTACACAACGCGGATCTCGGATCTGCCAGTGGTGAGATGACGCATGAGCATCGGGCTCACCCCCCGTCCCATGGTTCCTCCCCGGCCTGATCCGTATACGGGGGGGCTTGGCGCGCCATTTCGCTAGCGCGTGGCTTTTTCACCGGGGAATCCACTTCGAAGCCAGTTTGGTCAGCCGGGAAAATAAA
>NZ_QJJL01000011.1 GCF_003201935.1 Loktanella sp. PT4BL
AGGACCCGTCTGGTTGAACCCAGAAAACGAAACCAGCGCCCCTGAAATCAGAGACGCCGCATGAAATCGGCGGACAACTTGTTTGACAAACACCGAACGCAGAAGGATGGGTCGCATGGATGAATTGGTGGTCTCAACACCATGGCAAATCTTTTCGTGATTCTAGGAGCACTTGGGAGGCGTTCGAGAGCTGTTTTGAACAAGTGATGAGGGATGCCGCATGCCGCGCAGAAAAGAGCTGAGACTTCGACAAGTTTAATTTCGGCTAGGCCCCCCCGAAGCGGACTTGGAGAAATGCTTTCTCTTGCTCCGTTGTCGCCGTCAGCTTACTCGTCTATGACGATTATTCAGATTGGCTACAGACGAAAACGTTCACTCAAGTGCATCCCGACATTCAGAGGTATTATTCAGACGTAAGAGGTTTGGCTATCTCGAAGCCAGTTCCACATGTGAGCGCACAATGCCCTGACACAATCGCCTTCTATTTGGCGACAAAAGATTTGGTTCAAGCAAGCGGCTGGCACTGGCTTGGATATCTATACAACTTACCATGGATCGACGCTAACATGTGGAGGTTGGCAAACCTGTGTGTTCGAGCCGAGCGACGATTGCCGGGTTTGGGCATCCGCTACATTAATGAACTCGCGCACTTAGGTGGACCCGAACGCGACGAACGCCGTTACGAACAGATCTTACAGCTATTTGCCGAGGTGTTCGCGATCGATAGGGTTTTGGTGATGTATTGGAGTGACGAGGCACAGTTTTACTTCGAGCCACGAGGCACAAATGGACTTCGTCCTGAGTTCAGGGTTGTCGACAAAGACGGCGCTTACAATTTTGAAGTTAAGTCGCCAAGCCTACTGGCCCACCAGCGACTAAGAGCAGCAGCTAGCGCTCAACTCCCTGTGCGTATCACAAAGGAGTTTACCACTTCTGTCCGAATGAAAAGCCCAGACGCGCTGTTGCCGCGAGACAATCCAATAAAGGATTTTTTAGTTAGTGCAGATGCAAAGTTCTCCGGGTTCCCCAGAGACTTGGGCGCAAATATTCTGATTATTTTATGGGATGATTTTATTTACGAGCCTATCGGGAGTCTATTGTCAGATTTTGCCGGCCTACTGACAAGTAATTCATTTCATAGATCAGGCGAGGAAGCAGTCATCTTTGAGAATGTTGATGCTGTTATTTGTGTGCGTCAAATGAATGTTTTCCAGGAGGCATTAGCTGAGCGTGCGTTGCCAGATGATAGGACTGACATGTTCGATCTAAGCCACAATCCTTTCACTCCCAACGTATTCATTCCAACACCTTGGGGCAATGCATGCCCCCAATTCATACTCGAAATGTTTGGTGCGCTCATGCATGATGACGAGCGCCTCCAAACCATTGCTGAATATAGGATCCCTGAATACATTTTTTACGTGTAATCTTTGCCTCGAGTTCATTAAATCCGCTTGTCTGTTCCGGGCCGATGACGCAACTTTGCAAAACCCGCTTTCTGCGCTTCGCGGCCCTTCGCCCGAGCGGAGCAAACGACCGCTCTCCGCCCTTCGTGACGGCTGCCGCTTCCGGCGGATGCGGACTTTGGTGGACCAAAAGAAGTGGTCGCTTTGGACCAAATCTAGTAGGTCAAGACGCCTCACAGTCCTTTGGGGAAATAGTGTAAGTATGGGCGCAGCATTGGTTGATCCTTGTAGGTTGTCGTCTCTATGGACTCGTCCAATTCAACAAAGCCAAGCTCAAACCGTACTTTCCCTAGAGCTGCGGGTAGGCGACCGGCGCGTCTTAAGCGGAATTATCTTCTTTAATCGCAATGGCTTACGTTGGAGTGAGACTCCCGCGGAATATGGTCCGCCCGAGACATTGTATAACCGTTGGAAGCGATGGAGTGACATGGGTGTGTTCGCGCGGATCATGACGGGATTGGCGGCACCGAAACCTCAGTTTCAACAACGGTCAATCTTGATCTCCTAGCTCGATCATCACCGGCTCTTCCCCGTCCGTCAAAAACCGTCCAACGTACTGCAGGCCAGATGACGACCGAGCAGCACATTCAATCCGCGCAGGACCGGCGTATGGGTTTTCAAATAAGCACTCCCCCTCGACCAATTGAATGCCACCCGCCAGGACCACCCCATCTATAGGCTGTATCCGAACATTCGCAGACGGAGATTGCTGTTCTTGGCCTTGACCTGAAAAGGTGATGATTTTTCCTCCGGGCCCTTCCGCCATGAAGGCAAAGCCTATCCGCCCGTCGTCGTAATCGGTGTTAAACAAATTACCGTCACACGGCATGGCCTCCCCATCAATTACCAATTTGGCACAAGTTCCGCTAACTGCCATTAAGAACGCCATTTGACGATCAGTGTCCTGGGCGGAAGCAGCAACACCGATGATATTTATCAACAAGCTTGAGATGGTGAATAGTCTGGGTATCATTTGTGTGCCTCACATATCTCTATTACTTCTTCGCCCGCATCAGACAGGCCCTCAGGTGACCGACAGCATTCGCGCATACCTGCGGTGTTTGTCAAACAAGTTGTCCGCCGATTTCATGCCGCATCTCTGATTTCAGGAGCGCCGATTTCGGTTTCTGGGTTAAGCCAGACGGGTCCAGCGGATTGCCAGTTTCGGTTTTAACCTGGTCAAACCCAACACGCTCGATCGGATAATCGAAGCTGTTCAGGCAATCAGCGTCATAGAAGATGTCAGCGATACGATGGGTCATTTCTTTGCCCTTTTCTTCTTCTCAGAGCGGGGTCTTTTACCAGACTTGGCAATCTTTAAAGCTGGCAGAGTAGACCTTAACCTCAAAATCCGACGTCTAAGTTTGTCCATCTCTAGCGAAGAAACATCAGAAGCTGCGGCCCACAACTCCATCCGCTTCTCAAGTTTTAAAAGCTCCTCACGGTCAGCTTTCGTTCGTGCTTTTGCCGCCTTCTGTAGTCCGCGAACGCGTTCCTCTGGACGGGTTGCAGGCTGGTCAGTCGGTCCTCTTTGCCCTTCGGCTGGCTCTGAACCGTTTTGGCGCATCCGGTTGGTGCGATTTAGCTTTTCGTAGTCCAATCGATTTCCGCCCACCCCTAGACCCCCAACACCTTCGTCACCTCGTCTCCTAGATGGGCAAGGGTAAGCCGTTGTCGCCCAATGCTACAAACGACTTTTTGAAAAAGCACCTACAATATTTTCATGGTAAGCATCAATGCCTCGGCTAGCTTTGCGCAGTAATCGCACCTCAGGTCATGTCGAGAAGGAGGGGGTTCCCTGTATGCTTACCCATCGGCGATCACCGACTTCACAAGGCATTTCCCTTTCGAGCATCACCTCGCCTTTGGCATCGACGGCACATGAGCGAAGTGACACATCCAAACTGGCAAATATTCCATCATTCATCTCCCTTGTTCACAGTCTGCCTGTGATTTTAAAGGGAGCTCTACCTCTGAATAGGGGGCAGCCCAATTGCGCATGCTTCGAGCCTATTCAGTCACTCACGAGTTAGCAAATTTTGGGTTAGATCCAAGAAACGTCGTTGTAAGCGTCGTTCAAGTTTTACTTTTGGATCGTCCTCTTAAGACGGCGTCTAATTTTTTCTACTTTTTGCTTGGTATCTGGCTGGGTCTTTGCCCAAGCCAGTGGGCCACCTGAAGCATTGATTTCTTTTGCTATGTTGGTGGGAAGTCCTGATGTAGATGGCATCGCGCTCTCAGTGGCCATGGCCATTCTAATCTTTCCAAGAAACACAGATCGGACTCTACCAGAATCACGTGCTACCTTACTTGGGCCACCAATCGCAGCCTGGCCAACATTTAGGGGCATTCCACTATGACCTATTGGTGCGCCATCAATGGATACACTCCCCCATCTCCGAAGCCGCATTTCTCGACCTATACGCGACCAATTGAACCCACTTTTCATAGCACAACTTTAGCATAGTTTGGATCGCCGCAAAAGGCGAACGGCAGCAAGGTCCCGCATTGCTGACCTTGGTGCCTGGTGCAGATAGCGACGCGTCGACCTTCAGCCCTGAATGGCCGCTTCCATGTTTTTTAACAGGATGCGTTTGCACCTTCAGCGAATGGCGGCAATCCGCCCACATCGATGCTCATACAGGCCGCTTCGTTTGATCTGAAGAACCCCGCTTCATGGCAGTACGCTGATGGACGCGCCTCGGTAGCCTGCCACCATCTCTCGCAGCTGTGCCGGCTCAACCACCTCGACCTCCCTACCCCACTTGCCGAGATGCCAGGCCATCTCTACGAGGCCGCTGGCTTCGAAGCTGACCAGCAGCCCGCCATCGTCTAAGTCAACTATTTCCTGCTTGGAGTGAAACTCAAACTCTCGAGCAATCGCTGCGGCGGCAGGACTGAACCGCCACACGACCCGCGTGAACTCTTTGTCGGAGTGGAACGACCCAAATGACCTCGCCGCATAGGTTTCCAGATCGAAGTCCCTGTCCTTCTCAAACCATTCGTTGGTGATTTCGGCCTTTTCGATGCGATCCATGCGGAAGCGGCGCAGGTTGGTATCTTTGGCGGTGTCACGAGCAACAAGGTAATGCCGCGTGCCCAGCAGAATCCCATAAGGTTCGACGACGCGCTTACGTACCTTGGCATCCTGCGCACCCTTGTATCGAATAACCAGCCGGAACGGCCCTCTGAGAGCTGCTGATACAATGTTCAGCACGTCCGGGGAGGTTTTGACCTTTGGGCCTGGGCGGCAAGCATAGCCTTTGGCCTCGAGGATCGCCTCGGCATCCACCTCCATTTTTCGCGCTAGTGGAGACGGCAAGGTTGCTACCAAGCGGTCGCGCAGCGATCGTAGCGCCTTCACTTCCATATCAGCGCCCTCTCGCTCTGCCCTCGTAATGCTTACCTCAAGCGCGACGAGTTCATGCCTATAAAGCCCCTGCATGCCAAGCATGCTGGTGTCGCGCAGCTTCCACCTGCGACGCCGTTCACCATCGATATCATGCGACATGCTCGGGAATACGTCCTTCAACGCATAGATCATGCGCTGGGCGGTCCGCTCATTTACACAGAACTCCTCAGCCACCTGCTTCACGGTGATGCCGCTGTGTCGGCTCGCGGACATGCCGGCCAGCTTCAATAAGTCCTGTGCCTTTTGAAACGACATATTCGCACTATCCCCGACAGTTATTGACGTAGTGCCTGGTTTATAACTCAGAAGAGGTCGATTCGTCCTAACAAAGCTGATCGATTGAAGAATTTGGCTGCCGCCACTGTGCCACGATCAACGCGGCCCAGCTTCATCAATCGAGCGCCTCGACGTTCTCTCCTCACCGAAGCCCAGACGGATCCAGCCACTCCATCGTGGCAGGCCGTATCACCTTGAATCCAGAACTGGAGCCCGCATGGCACTACCTCAAAGAGCATTCCTCACCTTGCACGAAACCGCCTCCCGATGGGGGTGTACCATTGCCGACATTGGCGGCTGGGCCACGGAGGGCAAACTGGACATCGTGACCGGTATTCCAGTTGTGACCTGCGGAACCGAAAAGGTTTCTGGCAAGATTACAATCTTGCCCATGGACATGCTGCCTTTATTCCGCCGCAGCGGGACCGGTCCGACGGTCATCAAGCTGCAGCGGATCAAACCGGAACATTCGGATGACTGGTGCTACGTGACAGAGCCAGCCGAAGGCGTCGAAGTTTCTATCGCAGATCTGCTGCTCAGTGGGCTTGATGTGCTGCGCTTTGAAGACGAACACGATCTGCTGCGTCGCATCGGTGGTGGCACAGGTGCCCTTTCACCCTACGACTGGGAGGGGATGTATGTAGCGATGATCAAGCGCATCCACGAGCATGGCATCCCTGAAACTCAAGCGGAACTGATCGGAGAGCTGCAGGACTGGTTTGCCGATGTTGCTGAAAACGGGGATGTCCCAGACGAGAGCACCATCCGCCGACGTCTCCGGCCCTTCTGGCGCGCCCTGCGCAGTGAGAAGTAACCGCCCCCACATTCTCAAGCCCGCTTCGCTTCGTTCTGAGCATTTGCGTCATGCACAATCTTCGGCCGTGGCCGGAACATACCGGCCACCGCGTCAACACCGGCGCGCAGAGGCGAATCCATCAAATGCGCATAGCGCAGCGTCGTCTGCATCTGACTATGACCGAGCAGTTTGCCGATCATTTCCAGCGAGGCGCCGCCACTGACTAGAAGCGAGGCGAATGTATGGCGCAGGTCGTGGATACGCACCTCTGAAAGATCAGCTTGTCGCTGTACCGTCATCCAAAACCGGCGGATTTCCTTGACGGGTTGGCCCGGGACATCGCCTGGGAACAGCCAAGGGTTACCCTTTGGTACGACAAGCGCCCGTTGGCGCACGATCGCTGCAACATCAGCTGAAATCGGCACCCTGTGTATCTTGCGCTGCTTGGTGGTGGCAGCTGGCTTTGACCAAATCCCAAGCTCTAGATTGAACTGTTCAAATCGCGCCTGGCGCACCTCGCCCACACGAGAGCCGGTCAGCATGCAGATGCGGATGATACCAGCGGCGCGCTGGTCTTCGGCCGCATCCAGCACCTCGGCGAGTCGACCAATTTCTTCATGGGAGAGGAAGCGCTCACGGGCGGTCTCAACGCGCTTCTTGAAGCCGGCGGCTGGATTGTCCGTGCGCCAGCCCCACTGGATGGCGAGGTTGAACATCTTGCGCAGCACTTCGCCGATCCGGTTGGCACGCACCGGTGTGGGCTTGCGCCCTTGCAGCTTGCGCGCGCGGTTGTTCGGCTTCGCCTTGGATGGCCGTGCCCTGCCCTCTGCGATGAGGTTCAGTAGTTTTGCCACATCATGCGGGGTGATTTCTGTGACCAGCCTGTTTCCCCAATGGGGGGCGACCAGCTTGGTCAGGAAGGATTTGTGATCGGACGCACTCAAGGGTGTCAGGGTCGAGGCGTGCTCGACAAGATAGCGCTCAATCATGTCATCAAAGCGGGGCGCCTCGCGCAGCGTGTCCCGCTCTTCCATAGGATCTGTGCCCTCGTCGATCAGGCGGCGTAATTCGCGGGCGCGCTCTCGGGCCGCGGTTACGCTCCACTCAGGCCAGCGCCCGATCGCCATACGGCGCTGTCGGCCCGCGAAGCGATAGTCCATCGCAAATGACCGCTCGCCCGAGGGCATAACGCGAATGGAGAGTCCTCGTATCTCGGTATCAAAGACCTGGTAAGCTCGATCCTCTTCCGAGATCTGCTCACGCACAGTTTTATCATTTAGTCGCAATCGGTTAACCATGACCACTTCTCCTTTTGCCCATCACACATGCGTAAATGCGAGGGTCTAGCAAGCGAAGCATGGTCCTTTGAGCGGCACATAGGCAGTGACCGGCGGTGATGCGCCAAAACCCTGCCGGTCATTGAAAACATGGGAAAAAATGTCGGGCGGCTTTCATCGCGTTCGGCGAATCCGCTGGGCAGCAGATTGGATTTTGCGCAAAAAGCGCGATCCAAAGGGCATCTTGCTCTCAGATTAGGGGCTGATTTTGTAAATTTCGTTTAAAATCAATGACCGGCAAAGGTCCGGACCCCTTGCCGGTTGGGCGAATGCGTCTGCGCGCCCGTGAAACCTCCTGAAACACGGCGAAATCTTGTAAATTGGCTGATTTTGGGCGGCCACGACTCTGCGCCCGCCAATTTGCGCAGGCTCGACGCCGTCCTTCGCTTTGCACTCTACCGCCACCGCAGCCGAAAAAGATCAATGTTATCAATGACCGGCAGCCATTTGGCGCATCACCGCCGGTCTCCGCCTTCCCGCCACCCTTTCCGCTCTGCGTTTCTGAACCCCTGAACTCTGCCCTTGTCGGGCCAAACCCAGGAGAAACAAGATGCCAAACCTTGGAACCTTACCCCGATCCAGCGGCCCTCAACGCCTTATGAGCGGTTGGATCAGCCGCCTCGACCTCGCCCTCGAGCTTGGTGTCACCGTCGAAACCCTGCACCGCTGGGAGAAAATCCGTTTCGGCCCGCCCTGCGTGCGCGCTGGCCGGAAAATCTATTACCGGCGAGATGCCGTGCAGGACTGGCTGATGCTGCAGGAAGCCCCTGCGCCACGCCGCGCGGGGTCACGCCGATGAGCATCCCCCTTCCCTTCCGCAAGCCCAGCGCCCGGGACCGCGTCCGCCAGGAATGGATCGAAGAGCGTCGGCGCGAAGCGCGCATGGTGGTTGCCGATGTTGCGCACCATTCCGACCACATGCTGCGCCTCGCCTGCAATGTGCTGGTGCAACATGGTGAATCCCCCGAAGAGCGCGAGGACGCGCGCATCCTGCTTGTTGTCCTCGATGCGAAGACGCCAGGGCGGCTGCCCGCGCCAGATCGGGGTGGCCGCACATGAAGCGACGCGGAACTCCAGAAGCAGATTTGCAGCGCGCTGTTGTGACCGCGCTGCGCTTTGTCATACCCAAGGGCGCCATCATTCATCACAGCGCCAACGAGGTGAGCGAGGCAGGCCCGCGTGGTGCCAAGCGCCAAGCGATCTTGGTTGGCATGGGGGTGCATCCTGGTTTTTCCGACCTCGTCATCCTTTGCGACGGAAAGGTCCTTTTCCTTGAGCTAAAATCACTCAAGGGGCGGCTGAGCCCAGCGCAGGAGGCGTTCCGCGACGCGGTGCTGGCGCAAGGCTTCGGTTGGGCACTGGTGCGCTCGCTTGATGATGCGCTAGGCGCCTTGGCAGATCATGGGCTCACGACGCGTGTTGTCAGTGCTCCGAAGTCGTCAACATCAGAAACTGACGTCACCTCATCAGGGAGGGCTGCCCGATGAGCCATGCTGCCACCAACTGGGCCATCCAGCGCCGTGGGCTCAAGCCCACCACCAAGATCGTGCTCTGGCATCTGTGTGATCGCTTCAATCCCGACTACGGCTGTTTTCCCTCACAAGTGCGGCTGGCGCATGATTGCGAGATCAGTCGCTCGACCTTGAATGACCATCTTGGTCAGCTGGAAGCGGCGGGTTTATTGCGCCGTGTGCCGCGCATTCACCCTGTAACCAAACGACAGATGCCCACACGCTACATCTTGGGGTTCGAGCCCGGCTTTACCCCGCATGATCCGAACCCGTGTCCGGAAACCGGACACGGCGCATTGCCATTCGATGGGACAGTGTCAGGGGACCAGGATTCCTGCGAAGAACTGGCCGATGAACAGGACCCGTGTCCGAAAACGGGACACGGGATTGATGTGCGACCCGTGTCCGATTTTGACCCCGACCCGTGTCCGGAAAATGACCAAAGCCGTGTCCGAAATCCGGACACTAACCTTGTAAGAGAACCTTTAAGGGAACCAGTAAAGGAGGAGGAGGGTGCGCGCGGGCGCGAAATCAGTTTTGATGAATTTTTCAGTGACCTGCTGCAAGCGCTGGGCTTCGATTCCGACAGGGCATTGCCTGCCTGGTGGCAAGGCTGGCCAGCACGGCAACACGTGCAGCGCTGGATCGATGATTTGGGGATTTCGGAGGATCGGATCCTTGCCGTAGCCCGTGATAGCCGCGAAGTGCACCCTGCCCCGCCGGATGGGCCCAAGGCGCTTGATCGGGCGATGGAACGCGCCGCCCAGCGTGACGCGCAGCCCGCTACCAATTCTCTGAAAGCTAGGCGCAGCAACAAGTCCCAAAGCAAGCCACGGCCCAGCCCCGATGAAAAGGCTGCGTTCTATGCAGCCAAGGTGAACACCGACGAATACCTGCCCCAAAACATGATCAGCACTGCGACATGCGGATTGATGCTGGAACGCGGACTCGTCACCCTGGAACGCCTCCAGATGCGGGGTGTGCTATGAGCAAGTTTGATCGCAGATTGCCCCGCATGCGCGCACAGCCCAGCGCAGGCGCCAAGCCGAAACGCGGGCTGGGCGTGCAGGCCGCGCTGGAATGGGCCTTCCGGGTCGAGAAAGCTCAGCTTGAACTGCCACCGAGACAGGACGCCGAGGAGGAAAGTCGTGGCTTAGGGCTGGAGTATGTCCTGATGCAACGCGCCGTACTGGGCTGCAAGGTCGATGGCGGACAGTACAAGAGGGAAAGTTACACCCATCCAGACGCCGAGGTCATCGCGGCCACGGTGGCCGGCCTGCCCGACAGCTTGGGCGGGATACGCATGGCGCTACGCGTCACAGAGCTTGCAAGGGCCGGGATGACTCCTAACTGGATGCCGGGTGCGGTGCCGCGTTGTGTGCCGGTCGACATTAAGCGCAACCGGCATGGTGATCGTGCTGTCAGCGTGGTCGTCGGCACCGAGCGCACCCTAGTCGGCGGAAAATGGCGCGACGTGGAAGTTCGCGCATGTCCAGTTACATGGCGCCCCCACCCCGATCAGATTGTATCGGCGCGGCGTGGCTATGACGACTGGTGGGCTGCATTGAACTGGGTGCGCGATGGGTTGGCGGCTGGCGGGATGTTGCGGGAAGTGGAGACGACCGCAGTGATGCCGAAGGTGAGACCGTGGTCCGCTCGCTAAAGTGGTCGCAAAAAAGACCTAGCTTGATGCTTTCAATCATTATCGCACCCTCGATCAACAGAAATGCGCACGAAGAAGGCGTTGCAAAGTTGCGAACAGTGGTCGCCCTTCGATATCTGATAGACCCAGAATGGAGCTTCGTGCTCGACGCAGCTAACGACAGGAACGAGCCGTTAGCAACTAATGCTGCAAGCTGCACGAGCGGCAGCGATGAGAACGCTCCATGGCGCTTGTTTGATACCATTCACCCAAAATCATCTGGCAGCACAGCCTCCGGAATATTCTGATAGCTGACGGGTCTAAGGAAACGCCGAATAGACATTGTACCGACAGACGTAGCGCCGAAGTTAGTTGAGGCGGGGTATGGGCCCCCATGAACCATCGTGTCGCAGACTTCGACCCCGGTGGGAAAGCCATTGGCCAAGACCCGGCCAGCTTTGCGTTCCAGCACTGGCATTAACCTGCGCGCCATCACGGCGTCGCTGTCATCCATATGTAGGGTGCAGGTTAGCTGCCCCTGAAGCGATTGAGCTACGGCCAACATCTCATCCGCATCACAGGCGGTCACGACCATTCCAAGCGGGCCAAACACCTCTTCTCCCAAGGTGTCATTAGCCAGCCATTCCGCCGCGGTCGTGGCGAAAAGATAGGGCGTCGCGTTGCGGAAATCACATGTCGAAGTCATTACCTCGCGCACCCCACTTGTTCCTGAAACCCGATCGCGGCCGTTATGATAGGCCATTGCAATCCCGGCAGTCAGCATTGTCTGCGATCCTGTTTCAGCAAGGGCAGCGCCTGTCGCAGCGATAAACTCATCAGCGCTCGGCCCAGCAATCACAACTGCAACCCCTGGCTTGGTGCAGAACTGGCCGGCCCCCATGGTCAGAGAGCTGGCCCATCCGGCTGCAATCACATCGCCGCGCGCGGACACTGCTCCATCAAGGAGGAACATCGGATTAACCGAACCCAATTCACCAAAGAATGGGATCGGCTCTGGTCTTGCGGCACAAAGATCAAACAGGGCACGCCCCCCGCCCAGAGAGCCGGTGAACCCCACGGCTTTGATCAGCGGATGGGTCACTACGGCCTGCCCAACCGCACGGTTGCCACCTTGGATTTGGCTGAACGTACCGGGATGAACACCGCAGGTTTCTATCGCTGCAGCAATCGCCTGTGCCACAAAATCGCTGACACCGGGATGGGCAGAGTGGCCCTTGACAACAACTGGGCAGCCCGCCGCCAGTGCAGCAGCGGTGTCGCCACCCGCTGTCGAAAAAGCCAGTGGGAAGTTGGATGCGCCAAAGACGGCCACTGGGCCGATCGGGCGCTGCATCAGGCGAATGTCCGGGCGCGGCAAAGGTGCACGATCAGGCAAGGCAACGTCATGACGACGGTCCAAATAATCGCCCGCTTCAATGTGATCCGCAAAGAGCTTGAGCTGGCCAGTGGTGCGGCCTCGCTCACCAATCAGACGCGCTTCGGGAAGGCCGGTCTCCTTACATCCCATCGCGGTAATCGCGTCGCCGCGTGCGTCAATTTCATCTGCAATAGCGCGCAAGAACGTGGCCCGCTCTGAACGGGTCGAATAGCCATATGACCAAAACGCCTCTTCTGCAGCCTGCGCTGCCCGGTCCACCAGCTCTGGTGTTCCAATAGCAAAACTGTCTGGAGTTCCGCTGACAGGTTCATTGGTAAATGTTGCGTCGCCGCCAACCCATAAGCCAGCAATCAAATGTTTTCCCGTAAGCATGTCCATCGTCCTTAGATTAAATTGCGTTGTGCAAGATTGCGCATCAAATGGCTGACCCCGAAGGTCCATTCGGTACAGTCGGTCGAAAGCCTTACCGTATTTGTCAAAGTACCCAGCATGGGTGAGGATATCTCAACCACATCGTCTAGCTTATGGGTAAAGCCTTCGCCCGCATGGTCGCGATCCTGCGTTGGCGCAAACAACGTACCCAAAAATAGCATAAACCCGTCGGGGTACTGGTGATGGCGGCCACAGGTTTGGCGCACCAGATCCTCGGGGTCGCGGCTGATTTGCGCCATTGATGAATGACCATTGAGTATAAACCCATCCTTGCCCGTGACGATCAAGTCCAGCTCGGCATGTCGCACGTCATCGAGTGTGAAACTTTCATCAAATAGCCGGATCATAGGTCCAATCGCACAGGATGCATTGTTATCCTTGGCCTTGGATAACAACAACGCCGAGCGCCCTTCGATGTCGCGCAAATTGACATCGTTACCAAGCGTTGCCCCAACAATCCGGCCCCCTGATGAGACTGCCAGCACCACCTCCGGCTCTGGGTTGTTCCACTTTGAGATCGGGTGCAAACCCACGTAGGCGCCTTGTCCAACCGACGACAGTATTTGTGCCTTCGAAAACACCTCGGCATCGGGGCCAATACCCACTTCCAAATACTGGCTCCACAAACCTTCTTCGATCAGCGCCTCTTTGACTTTGTTTGACTCTGTCGAACCCGGAATAATATTGTTCAGGCTGTCGCCAATCCGCGCACCAATCCGGTTACGAATCTCCTGCGCTTTCAGTGGATCACCCGCCGCCTGCTCTTCAATCACTCGCTCCACCATGGAGCTGGCAAAAGTTACGCCGCAGGCTTTGACAGATTGCAAATCACAGGGTGCGAGGAAATGGGGTTTACTAAGGTCGGCAGCATTTGCAGACAACGCCTCAGCTGACCCCATATCAACACCCTCAGTCGCCCGAATGTAAGCGACAGGGTCGGCCATTTCACAAATGTCGCGCACCAGTGGCGCTGCAGCAGATGTGATGTCAAAAACACGACCTTCGCGGACGGTCACGACACAGGGACCTTGCTCCACAGGGGACCAGATACGGCCGAGAAGTGTGGCGTCGGAGGCGGGCAAAATCATTCTGAACTCCATGAAATTTCCATCCACGTCTGTATGGATTGAGAGGGCGCGAGGGGAACTAAGCCGGGGTGGCCGTTCAGATTGAAAGCATCGACCGGATGTGACACCGGCTCAAAGCAAAAGAAATCGGCCTTGGCATTTGGTGAATATACGATTGCCGTTGAAAGGTTTTCGGAGGCAGTGACGCGGACCGAAACGTGGTCTGCGCCCTGCGTGATCAGCGCGTGACCGCGCCAATCCGTGTAGCCGTTGTTCAGCAGATCGTCGGGAAGTGGCCGCGCGGACCGAAAACTCCAATCGGGAGTATCATCCAAGTTCAAGTTTCGGGTTGGCAGATGGTCGGCATCCTCCATCCACACACTTTTCGCCGAAAAAGATAGTCTGGTCGCAGCACTGCGCGGAAACCAGGGATGAAAACCGCACCCAAATGGCAAAGTCTGCGGCCCTGTGTTCACGAGCGTTAGCGCGACCTGCAATTCGTTTTGTGTAAGTCGAAAGACCTGTTCAGCGCGATATTGAAACGGTCCGATACGACCGGCTTCTAGAACCAATCTTGCCGAATCTACTGATGTTTCTTCGATCGACCAATGTCTTTGAAAACCGTCCCCGTGGATCGGATAAGCATCGCCCGGAAGGTTCGCTTTGATAGGGTGGTGGTCGCCATTCCAATTGATTCCACCGCCTGATATACGATTGGAGAACGGCACCAAGACATTGTTGGCAAGCGAAAACGGATTGCCTGTATCACCGTTCCATGGACGCAAAACCGGCCGTCCGGCAACATCCAGCCGTGCGATAGCACCGCCCAGAGACGGTGCTAAGACCAGCTGCGCTGGTCCCCGCGAAAATTTGAACAACTCCGCCAAAAGCTACCAACCACCATCAATGGCGTAGTTTTGACCCGAAATCATATCGCTCGCCGGAGACACAAGAAAATGCACAAGATCCGCCACGTGAGATGGCTGAATCCGCTTTTTTAGACTTTGGCGGTTAAGAACCCAGTCATTGTATTCATGCAATCGGTCGCCAAAAACTCGCTCCTCCGCCTCGGACACGATCGCCCCTGGTGCCACCGCGTTCACGGTGATGCCATGTGGGCCCAATTCGCGGGCTAGTCCCTTGGTAAGGCCCAACATTGCACCTTTCGACACGACATAAGGCACATAGCCGTCCCATTGCCCCGTCAAAGTAATGGAGGTGAAATTGATGATCTTGCCGTATTTACGGGCCTTCATCGCGGGCGTGCAGGCACGCGTCAGAACAAAGGCAGCAGAGGAATTCACACGTATCTGGTCTTCATATTCGGTTAGAGAAAACTCATCATGCGGCTTGTTAATAATCAGTGCGGCATTGTTAATCAGAATGTCGATGCCACCCATTTTCTCAGCCAGCGCGATAACCGCGGCTTCGGTTTTGGCCAAGTCATTTAGATCACATCCGAAAAAACTGATCCCAGCGCCCAATGCCGCTGCGCGCGCATCGGCATCCTCACTGTCCGGTCGATCCAGAACAATAACCCGTGCCCCTTCGACGTTTAGCTTTTGCGCTTGTGCCCGGCCCAGCGTGCCAAGTCCCCCAGTCAGAAGAACCGTTTTTCCAGCCAAATTTCCCATGATGTCCGCCTTTCAGAGTACGTCGAGAATTTCTTTCATGTTTGTATCTTCCGTGCGCTTGTCCAAAACGACTTCACCACGCGCCATCGCCACGATCCGGTCGCAGCATTCAAACACGTGGTGGATGTTATGACTGATGAAAATGCCGGTGATACCCAGCTCTTTCAAGGAGCGCACAAAGCCAATGACTTTCTGCGTTTCTTTAACCGCTAGATGGTTTGTCGGTTCATCCAAAATCATAACCTTGGATTTGAAATGCATGGCGCGTGCAATGGCGACACCCTGCCGTTGACCGCCGGACAATTCACCTACCAACGCATCGGGGGATCGCAGATGCAGGCCAGCGCCAGCTATCGCCTGCACGCTTTCCTCGGCCATTTTCTTACGGTCCATGACGCCAAGGCCGAACATCGAGTACTTTAGTGGCTCGCGGCCGATAAACAGATTCCGCGAAATGCTCATCGTGGGAACCATCGAGTTGTATTGATAGATCGTCTCAATTCCCAAATCCATTGCATCGCGCGGACTGTTGATTTTGACTGGCTTCCCTTCAAGCATTATTTCCCCCTCACTCGCGGGCTGTGCGCCCGAGAGAATATTGATCAAGGTGGATTTGCCAGCTCCGTTGTCGCCAATCAAGCCAACAGCTTCGTTTGGCGCGAAGTCAAGCGAGACACCTTTGAGGGCATGAACACCTGAATACCATTTGTGCACATTGCGCACCGAGATAATTGAAGTGCTCATGAATCAGGTCTCCAACTTGATAGCTTTGGCGCGTTTGCCAAGCCAGGCATTTGCAACAACTGCAAAGATTGTCAGGAAGCCGATAGCGAATTTGAACCAGTTGGCGTCGACCTGACTTAGGACCAAACCATTATCGATGACCCGGATTAGAACCGCTCCAATCACACCGCCAATAATAGTGCCTACGCCACCAGCAAGGGCTGTACCGCCAATCACTGCCGCGGCGACTGCCTGAAGCTCCCAGCCCTCGCCGATGGAAGGCAGAGGTGAGCCCAAGCGCAAAACCTGTATCATTCCGGCAAAACCAGCAAGCATCGAGCAGAGCATGAAACAGGCGATCTTAACTCGCGCGGTTGGAATACCCATTGCCTGTGCAGCAGGTAAAAAGCCACCGGTTGCGCGAACCCAGTTACCAAAATTCGTACGATTCATCAGAAGCGACATCAGAATAACAACCGCCGCGAACCACAGGAACGACATGCGGAAAATGTCGCCCGGTCCGACAAAGGCCGTGAACAACCACGTTGGCAGTTCGTTAGGTAAGAGTGGGGGAAACCCACCGGATACCACAATCGTCAGGGAGCGAGCGATAAACAGCATACCAAGTGTCGTGATAAAACTAGGTATGCTAAATTTGATTGTCAGATAGCCATTGATAAATCCAATCATCGCAGCAACAGCTGTCCCGATCAGAAACGCGAATATAAATGGCAACCCGTCAGCAAGCAGCACGGCCATGACCATCGGCATTAAGGCGAATACGGATCCTACAGACAAATCAAATTCGCCACAAATCATCAGGATCGTCACACCCACGACCATCAGTCCGATTTCGGGCAAAATGCCTAGAATGCCACGAAGGTTGTTTGCGTTTAGGAAGATGCCATCGGATTGGATCTGAAAAACTGCGATCAGCAGCACGAGAAGAACAAGCGCAGCAAGTTCGGGCTTTTCCATATATATCTTTAAGAGGCGTTTCACTTTCTGCCGATCCTTTTTCATATGCATCCGGGCCGTTCAAAGAACGCCCCGGATGGTTTTCCCGGTGAAGAATAAATTTACCGGAGACCTTGAGCTGCAAGCGTCATGATCTCATCAGCATCTGCAGGTGTCACAATACCTTGTCCGGTATCAATATCTGATGGCGACAACCCAAAGTTTGCAGCGAGATAAGCCTGCATTACAGGCATGAAGCCCTGCATGTATGGCTGTTGATCAACCTGTACTTGAATGTACCCAGCCTGCATTTGCTGCACGGCCTCAGGCACGAGATCGAACCCGCCCAACAATACTTCGCCCGGTGCGATGCCGCGATCGGCAAGCACACGAGCTACAGAAGCGTGCCAGAAACCAGTGTCGAAATACGCTGTTGTTGTTGGGTTTGCGTTCAGATAAGCACCGACGCGATCTGCAGTCACGGCCAGATCGGTTCCGCTATCGATGCGTTCAAATGTGAATTCACGATCTGGATTGTTGGCTTTGTAGTCAGTCAAGAAATCAAGAACACCTCCGCCGCGTGCTTCAGACCAGTTTTGGCCCGGCGCCGAGATACCAACAAGAACGTGAATTGGGCCTTCTGCGGGGAAGTTCGCAGACATTGCATTGCCGAGGGAATAGCCCGCTTGGCGGAAGCCCTGACCAACAAAAGCCGCGCGTGCATTGCCGTCAGCACCTTCACTGTCATCAACATTGACGGCGATGACGATGACGCCGTCAGCCACAGCCCGCGAGATGATATCGTCCAACGCTCGGTCGTCTACAATTGATGTGAACAAGGCATCAGGGCTGCGGGCAAGAGCCGCTTCCATATTGGCCGCTTGCTGCTCAATTGAGCCTTCGGTCTGCGTAAAGATCATCTGGCAGTTTGCCTCAATCTTTTCACAAGCATCGTTAAAACCTTTCTGGACAGCTTGCCAGAAGGTGTTTGACGCAGAGGAATGGTGGGTGAACACAATGTTCATCCCCTCGGCGTGAGCCGCGCCCCCCATCATCAGGGTAGCCAGTGCGGCGGAAGCAAGTAGCTTTTTCATCTCAGGTATCCTCCCATGAGCGTGTTTGGTGTCAGATGTCGCTCGCATCTGACGTTCTTCGATAGGTCGTGAAAGCCCGGTCAAGTTCCGGGTTTAGTTCCATCCCCAAGCCTGCGCCGGGGGGGACGGTGATCCGGCCGTTATTAACCGGTGGTAGAGCGGTAACGAGATCCCGATACCAAGTGCGATAAAAAGCTCGCACGCTTTCCTGAATCAGCGCGTTTGGCGCGTTCAGGGAAAGGTGGGTCGATGCACACAAAACGACCGGTCCGGTGCAATCATGAGGCGCAATTGGGAGATGCCATGCCTCGGCCATTGACGCGATCTTGCGTGCTTCCGACAAACCACCACACCAGCTGATATCGAGGTTGAATATCCCAGCAACGCCGGTTTCGATCAGATCGCGGAACGCCCAGCGGGATGCGAGCGTTTCCGAGGCTGCAATCGGAGCATGGGACGCATCCGCGTAGCGCTTGAGGCTGGACAGGCTATCCATCTTGATCGGATCTTCGTGCCAGTAGGTTTCAAACGGCCGCAACGCACGGGCGATCTCAATTGCTGGCAAGAGCTGCCACATCAGATGGAACTCCACCATGATGTCCATCTTGTCTCCCACGGCATCCCGAATTTTTTCGAAAGGCTTCAGACTGCTTTTCAAATCAGTCGTCTCGATGAACTGTCCTCGTGTCTTTTCAGCTACTAAGTCAAAAGGCCAAATCTTCATCGCGGTGATGTTGTCTTCCAACAGGGAATGGGCGAGATCATCGGCACAGTTCATGAAGGAGTTCAGATCGTCATACCCATCAGCAGTGCCAGTTTTCAGCGCATAATTGGCCGTATTTTGCCCGCTGGCTTTCTTGATATATTCGGTTCCCGCGCATGTGTTGTAGGTCCGGATGTCACGTCGGGTGAAACCTCCGAGCAGTTGTGCAATCGGCTGGCCTGTTACCTTGCCAAAAATATCCCAAAGCGCGATGTCAAAAGCCGAATTGCCGCGCGTTTCGACTCCAGTAGATCGAAAACCGAGATAGCCAACCAAGTCAGCCGAAAGCTTGTCTATCTCCAGTGGATCGCGGCCAATGACAATCGGCGCGAGCGTTTCATGAACATAGGCCTCAACCGCCTTTGCCCCGAAAAAAGTCTCGCCCAGCCCAATAAGACCTTCGTCTGTGTGGACCTGAATCCAAATTAGATTGGGTCGCTCTTCGATGCGAATGGTTTGGATTTTTGTAATTTTCATGTCATCCTCACGACATGCCGGCATCAAGAAGCGCTTTGATGCTGTCGTTAAAATGGGTGGTCATAAGTGCGTTCGCTTTTTGCGGATCACCAGTGGCAATCGCGTCCGCAATATCAACGTGAGTTTGCGCCATAGCTAGACGCTGACTGGGCTCTGTGCGACTACGCCAACCCACAGACCAGCTTTGGCGCGATACACCTTGAAATGCGCCGACAATCATCGAGAAAATCGGGTTGCGTGAAGCTTTTGCAATTTCAAGATGGAAAGCTAGATCATGCTCCATGACCAAATCTGGGTTTTCAACCTGCGTACGCATTTGCGCGGCATGGTAAAGAATGGTTTGCGCTTCAGCTTCCGTTCGACGCAGACTTGCAAGTGTCACGGTTCGCGTCTCAATCGCGCGACGGACATCGTAAATTTGCTGAACGCTGATTTGTTCCGTCACAACGCCATGCTCGATCATTAAAGACATCGCACCATGATCTAGATGGGCAACGGTCGCTCTTTTGCCTGCGCTTAGATTGATCAACCGCATTGCTGCCAGAGACTTAAATGCCTCGCGAACCACTGTCCGTGAAACGCTCAACTCTTTTGCAAGGTTGGTTTCACTGGGCAATCTGTCGCCCGGCCCAAGCTCATTAAGCCGGATGTGCTGCGTAATGACGCCGATCGTATTGCTGACGAGCGAATCTCCACTGATGTCCTGATTAGTCTTTTGCATGATCAACTATCTCGCTACTTTTATCAAACCTGTCCTACAAGTTTGTTGAATTTGATTGCTAGGTATGTTTAATCTTGTTGTCAATAATTATCTAATAAGGACATAAGATGACCGTTCAGATTGCATTGTCTGCGCCAAATATTGTTGGAGAAAGCGTTGTCTGGGACGACGTGCGAAATCAACTTTTATGGGTTGATATTGTTGGAAAATCTATCCACGCGTTTTGTCCTGAAACCGGGGATTATGGGCGATGGGATACCCCTGATTTTGTCACCTCAATCGGGCTGCGAAGAGATGGCGGCGCAATCGTGGCGTTTACTAAATCAATCTGCTTTTGGGATTATGAGGACCAGTTTCAAGTCTTTGCACAGATAGAATCGGAAGTGCCGGATAACCGGCTTAACGAGGGTGTCGTCGGACCGGATGGTGCCTTTTGGGCCGGGACGATGCAAAATAACATCGCCGCAGACGGGTCCCCTTCCGAAATCACCAAAGACACCGGACAGTTGTTCCGCGTAACAGCCGACGGGCAGGTGCAGCGCGTTTCCAACGACATGTTTGGGATCACAAACACATTGATCTGGGCACCGAACGGGCGCCTAGTTACCGCCGACACGCTTAAAAATGAAATCTATAGCTACGCAATCGACCCGGAAACAAATCAACTGACGGACCGCAAGGTCATCGTCGATGGCTTTGAGCGGGGATTGCCTGATGGTTCCGCAATAGATGCAGAGGGATACATCTGGAACTGCCGCGTCGTTGGGGGCAGTTGCCTTCTGCGCTTTCGCCTTGATGGCCAGATTGATCGAGTTGTTGAGTTACCGTGTTCATGGCCAACCAGCTGCGTATTTGGTGGTGAAAATCTCGAGACTCTATTTGTCACCTCCGCCCGCTTCACAATGGAAGAGTCTCATCTAAAAGCGCACAAGCATGAAGGCGCATTATTCGCGGTAAACGTTGGCGTCAAGGGGCTACCATGCAATCGATTTGGGTATTAATTCGTCGCGCGAAGGGTGCGCTCGTGGATGCCTACAGCACCGTCGCCCCTGAGGAATACCTGGTAACGCCCATGCTACAATAATCAACTGTTCCAAAACCCTATGGCCGGTCACTTGACTTGCATGGAATGACAGAGGCTTTGTCCCACTCAGCGGACCTCTGCGCATCGCGTAGCGAAGGGCGGCAACCCACACTAAGTGCCGGTGTCCTCGGTCGGGTCGAGCGCTACAACGGGTGTCGCAAAAGGTCTGGATGCTGTCCTACGCTGCGCCGGGACTGAGCGGCCGCTTCGGAGAATTTCGCGTCACAGTCTGACCTGCCGCTGTGCGCCGGGTACTTCGATACCCCCCGGCATGGTTCCTCCCTGGGCCTTAGCGTATACGGGGGGGCTTGGCGCGCCATTTCGCTAGCGCGTGGCTTTTTCACCGGGGAATCCACTTGGAAGCCAGCTTGGCCAGCCGGTTAAATAAAGTGACTCAATTACAAAGGGTTGGACGCACAAAACTGGCTCTCAAGGTGGATTCTTGAGTGGTTTAGTCAAGAATCCATCAAGCCAAAAGCGAGCCAGTTTGGCCAGCCAGGGAAGCCATGTGTCTCGAAACCACAGAGCCTTTACTGCGGTCCGCTCCTTCGTAAGCAATGACCCATGTCAGCCCCTAAGGAACATTCGACGAATTGCGTGTCGTCGGTGCCGCTCATGCAGGTTGGAGGAAACCGGTCATTGGCTTTGCTAGCGGAGAAAATAGGTTCAAATTTGCGAAAGCAGACATTCTTTGAACGGCGTCCAGATGGGATTTGATTGATCACTGCCCCTGTCTGGAACGAAGGAACTTGGGCCAAATCCGTCGCGTCAACGTCACCAACGCTGCCCAGCTGGATTTTGCATGGGAAGCCAAGAGCGTGCTGCCAAAACTACACAAGCTATCGCAAGCTATGCTCTCGCTGCTGTCTCGCGAACGCGGAAGCGCATCGACGACCGGTGTGGATCTGATCCACCGGATATGGGTTGGAACACCTAAGAACTCCATTGTACCTGTCGCTAAGTGCAGGACAGCTTCTCGAGCGCACCCATCGGGATCAACGCACCCTTCTGGCCAATGACCTGAGCGGCGATGTGGTGCCCCATCACAACCGCCTGAGCAAGGGGCGCGCCTGTTGTGATGGCGGCAAGGAATGCGCCATTGAAACTATCGCCTGCGCCCGTCGTATCGACCGGTTTCACCTTTTTGAAGTGATCGAATATCTGGGTTTCACCGTTCTGGTACCCGACGATCTCTGATCCGCCATTTTTGACAGCGACAATATCTGCGCCATGCGCTGCGTAGCGATTGATTGTGTCTTCGGGGTATGCGTCACCAAATGCCGTTCGTTCATCGTCGAACGAAGGCAGGACCAGGGTCGAAACACGTGCCATCTCGGTCAAAGTGTCTGCTGCAATCTGTAGATTTTCCCAAAGCCGCGGTCTCAGATTTGGATCGAAGGAAATCATAGCCCCTTCATTTTTTCGCTGGCGCAAAACATCTATCAGCGCGGCACGCCCCGCGGGCGGCAATATTGCAAGTGTGATGCCCGACACATGCAGGACTTGAGCGTCCGCGGTCAGGCCAAGAAGCCGGTCAGGATCATCAGCAAGTGTTCGGGCTGCCGATGCGTCACGCCAATAGGAAAAGCTGCGCTCTCCGTCCTCCAGCGAGATCAGGTAGAGACCGACGGACCGCGTGGGATGGGTCAGGACAAGGTCCGTTTCGATGCCGCTCTGCGCAAGAAATTTTGGGATGCGTCGCGAGACATCGTCGGTGCCGATGCAGGTCCCGTAGGCGACCGCCCAGTCCGACGGCAAGCAAGCCCGCGCATACCACGCTGTGTTCAGCGTATCGCCCGCGATCCCCATCCGCCAAAGGTCGCCTCCGGCAGAGGCAAGCTCGAGCATACATTCCCCGATTGAGACGAAGCGCATCACGCGACCTCCACCGAGATGACCTCGGACATGGGCCGCGTCAGCATCTCATGTAGAATGGACTGGACCGCATCCCAGAACGCCGCATCCTGCGAGACGTCGCGCGGCACGAAGGATGCGGCACGCACGGCTCGAACGATTTCCGGCGCGTCCCGATCTTGCGTCATAGTACGCAGCTCGTCAGCACGAGGGTCGCGCAGTTCATACGGCGCGCAATCGTGGGTGGACTGGGATAGGTGACGCAGCCAGGCTGCGGTCGCAAAGGCAAAGGCGCGAGTATCGCCACCACTGGCCCGTGCATCAGGAATCGCTGAAAAAATGCGCTGGGGCATCTTTTCGGAACCGTCCATCGCAATCTGATAGGTCGCGTGCGCAAGGTGCGGGTTGCAAAAACGCTCTGTAAGCTGATCGGCGTAGGCCGCAAAATCGACGCCGGGCAAAGGCGCCAGCGTGGCGGCGGCGGCTGACAAGTGACGCGTCACCAGCCGCGACAGGTCCGGGTCGGCCATCACGTCCCGCACAAAGTGGTGTCCGGCCGCAAATCCGACATAAGCCAGCATCGAGTGGGCGCCGTTCAGCATGCGCAGTTTCATGTTTTCGTAAGGCCGCACGTCGCTGGCAAATATCGCACCGCCGGCTTCCCAGTTCGGTCGGCCCGTCGGGAAATGATCCTCGATCACCCATTGATGAAAACCCTCGGTCTCGATCGCAGCTTCGTCCCTGTAGCCGGTCATTTGTTCGGCAAGATCGCGCGTGTCCTGCGTGGCGGCAGGTGTGATTCGATCCACCATGGTAGACGGGAAGGCCACGCCGTGGACGATGTGGTCTGCCAGATCGGGTGCTGCACGACGTGCAAAATCCACAAGCAGCCCGCGCAGGACCACCCCGTTTTCCGGAAGATTGTCGCAGCAAAGAACTGTAAATGGCGCGCGCCCCAAAGCGCGCCTTTGCCCAAGCGCCCAGACCAGCAGGCCCGCCAGCCCTTGCGCGTCAGAAGGCAGTTTGAGGTCATGCGCGATTGCCGGGTGTGCAGGGTCGACGCCCCCCGTTGCGCGGTCCAAGCCGTAGCCTTTTTCAGTTACCGTGATGGACACGATCCGCGTCTCAGCGGACAAGAGCGCGGCCTCGACCGCTTTCCTGTCGGTTTTCAGGCAATGCGCCGCGGCAATGGCCCCGATCACGCGTGCGCGGCTGCCCGCGGCGTCGCGTTCGATCAGCGTGTAAAGACCATTTTGCGGCCGAAGTTCGTCAGACGGTGCATCACTTCGCAGGCTGACGCCCACAATCCGCCAGTCGCCGCCCGTTTTGGACAGGGCGTCGTCAGTATAGACGGCTTGATGTGCTTTGTGGAACGCGCCCAGACCAATGTGGACGATCCCGACACCGTGATCTTCCCTTCGGTAGACTGGAATGCGTACGCTGTCGGGCATCGTGTCAATTGTGGTCATCTTGATAGTCATGGCCGCGTGCGCGCGTATTGCAGGCCTGCAATTGCGCCGCGCAGCTCTGCAAGGCCCTTGAGCCGACCGATCGCCGGATAGCCGGGCTGCGCCTTGCGCTGCAGATCGCCCAGAATGTCCTGTCCGTGATCCGGACGGAACGGGATCGACCAATCGTCCCTGCCATCCGCACGGCGTCGCTCTTCTTCGTTCAGGACCGCTGCGATCAAGGCGACCATATCGGTGTCACCAGCGAGGTGCTCGTCCTCGAAAAATGATCCAAAGAGTGCATCGCTTTCGCGTTTCACGTTTCGCAAGTGCAGGAAATGGACCCGGTCGCCCAAGCGTTCCATCATGCCAGGCAGGTCGTTGTCCGACCGCGCACCAAGCGATCCAGAGCACAGTGTAATCCCGTTGGCACGCCGGTCCACGGACAGCATGACAGCCGCAAACTGGGCTTCTGTCGACATGACGCGGGGCAAACCAAGAAGCGGAACAGGTGGATCGTCAGGATGGCAGCAAAGACGCATCCCAAGTTCCTCTGCGACCGGAACCACCTCTTCGAGAAAGTCGATCAGGTGCTGGCGAAGGCGGTCCTCGTCGATGGCCTTGTATTCAGCGATGTGTTGGCGCACGTCGTCGAGCGAGAAGCTTTCCGCAGCACCTGGCAGCCCGAAAACGACGTTCTTCGCCAGATCGTCGCGGCGCGTTTCGCTCATAGTCTCAAAGCGTGCGGTGGCCTCTTCTCGCAGGGCTTGATCGAAATCTGCCTCCGCACCGTCACGCGCAAGAATATGCAAGTCAAAGGCGGCGAAATCAACAAAATCGAACCGCATGCAGGTCGCCCCCGACGGACGCGACCAGGCCAGATCCGTGCGCGTCCAGTCCAGCACAGGCATGAAGTTGTAGCAGACCACCGCGATCCCAGCGTCAGCGAGGTTGCGCAGGCTTTGCTTGTACGCCGCGATGTGAACGCGCCAGTCGCCAGTCTGCTTCTTGATATCTTCCGATACAGGCAGGCTTTCAACGACCGCCCATTCAAGGCCCGAGGCACGGCCATCGCGCATCGTGGCGATCTCTTGCTGTCGCTGCCTGATGTCGGCTGGTGACCAAATGTCTCCGGTGGGGACATGGTGCAAGGCCGATACAATTCCTTCGACACCAGCCTGCCGCGTATCGTCAATAGATACGAGGTCCTTGGGTCCAAACCAACGCCACGTCTGCTTCATTTGTCATCCTCCCGAGTCGCCTGCAATTACTCTATCATCACTATCAGTTGCTGACTAGTATGGAAGTATGGTACATTTTCGCAGGGAGGACGGCGAATCATGACAGCTCAAGGGCTCATTGCGAAGGATCTCAATCCGTCTGCTGCGATATCCCCGCAGGTCCACGCCCAATTGCGCGAAGCGATTATTCGCAACCGTTTTTCCCCTGGTGACCGCATTTCAGAAAGCGAGATTGCCGGCACATGGTCGATCAGCCGTCAGCCCGTTCGCGAAGCTTTCATCAAGTTGGCGAGCGAGGGGCTTGTGGCTATTCTTCCGCAGCGAGGGACGGTAATCACAAAGATTGGTTATGGCTCGGTTCTGGACGCACGGTTTCTTCGCGAGGCGATTGAGGCTGATATCGTGGCGATCCTTGCCACCCAATCCGATCCGGTAGTGATCCGCGAATTACGCGAACAGCTCGCGGCGCAAGCCGCCGTAATACGCACCGATCCAATGGATTTCATAGGGCTGGATGATCGGTTTCATCGGACGTTAGCGGATGCCGCCGGCAAGGTCGGCGCGTGGCGTCTGATCGAAGGGCTGAAGTCGCAGATGGACCGCGTACGGTATCTTTCACTGGGCCGTTTTCCGGTAATGAAGCTGATCGAACAACACAAAGCGGTTGTTGATCGCATAGAAATTGGCGACCCACAAAGTGCCAATGCGGCCATCAGGGCGCATCTGCGAGAGGTCCTAAGCGACCTTCCGCAGATCCTTGAGGCCAATCCCGACTTTTTTGACCTGCCGAATGGGAAAATCCCACAACCGGTCAATGCACCAATCCAAGGAGGAGAAAACAAATGACATTTAACTGGAAAAAGACTATCGCCGTGGCAAGCTTTGCCGCGTTGACTGCGATACCGGCCTATGCGCAGGAAATGACCTTGAAGCTGGGCCATCTGGCCAACGAGGATAACCCGTGGCACCTCGGCTCGGTGAAGTTTGGCGAAGAACTGTCGGCGCTAACCGATGGTCGCATCGTGGTTGAGGTATTCCCGAACGAAAGCCTCGGCAAGGAAATCGACCTGATCAACGGCATGCAGCTTGGCACCGTGGACATGACGATTACCGGTGAAAGCCTCCAGAACTGGGCACCGATGGCCGCACTACTGGCTGTCCCCTATGCCTACCGTTCGATTGAACACATGGACGAAGTAGCCTCTGGCGAAATCGGCGATCAGATCAAGGCGCAGATCATCGAAAAAGCACAGATTCGCCCCGTTGCGCATTTTGCGCGCGGCCCGCGGAACCTCACTTCGAACCGTCCGATTGCGCATCCGGATGATTTGAACGGTCTAAAAATGCGCGTGCCTAACGTGCCGTTGTTCGTCGACACATGGCAGGCACTCGGCGCGAACCCAGGCCCGATGGCATTCTCTGAAGTCTTCACATCACTCCAGAACGGTACGATCGAATCGCAGGAAAACCCGCTTGCTCTGATCCGGTCTGCCAGCTTCAACGAAGTGCAGAGCCACGTGAACCTGACCGAGCACGTGCGTTCGTGGATCTATCTGACGATTGCTGAATCCACATGGAGCGAGCTGTCCGCTGACGATCAGGCCGCCGTCATGGAAGCCGCTGCACGCGCGCAGTCTTATGAGCGCGAGTTGTTCAATGCCTCTATCGCCGCTGACCGCGCCTACCTCGAAGAGAAAGGCATGACCTTTGTCGAAGTCGACGGCGCTGCTTTCCAAGCGGCCGCGAAAGATGCGGTTCTGATGAACGTCAACGACGAGATCAAGCCAATCGTCGAAGGCCTGTTCTCAGAGTAACTCAGCACATGCGGCGCCTCTTTGGGGGCGCCGCAACACACCCCAGCCGAGGACACCCTGATGGGACGCACCGACAAGATTATCAACCTGACGACGCGTCTGGCACAATGGGGCGTCGGGCTATCCTTTGCCGTTCTGATCGCGACCGTTCTGTTGCAGGTCAGCGGTCGCCTGACAGGCCTGTCGTTTGTCTGGAGCGAAGAACTGACCCGCTATGCGTTGCTCTACATGGTGGCATTCGGGGCGGGGCTATCGTTTCGGACCGGCGATTTGGTCAACGTGGATGTGATCTGTGAATACTTGCCGGGCAGAGCGCCGTGGATTCTGCGCTTGATCGCCGCCTTGGTGACAGGCGGGTTGGCTGTTTACCTGCTTCCGCATGCATGGCGGTATGTTTCGATCGGCGCGATGCAGACATCTCCGGCACTTAGTCTGCGCATGGATTTCGTGCACGCAACAATCTGGCTTCTCCTGCTCTTTCTCGCAGTATTTGCCGCATTGCGTGCGGTTGGCATGCTCACCGGCGCTGAAGATGGTTTACCCATAAAAGCAGACGAGGAGGTCTGACGGATGGATGTCGCAATACTGTTCATCGTCTTTATAGGCGGATTGATCGTTGGAATACCTGTGGCCATCACACTCGGGGTCTCTTCGCTTGCCTATCTGCTGATTTCGGGCATTCCAGTCGTGGTCATGCCGCAAAAAATGTACGCTGGCATGGACGTTTTTGTTCTGCTGTCAATTCCGGGATTTATTCTCGCGGGCAACTTGATGAACAGAGGTGGGATTACCCAACGCATCATTCGGTTCGCAAATTCGCTAGTGGGCTGGATCCGGGGCGGTCTGGGATTGACCAACATTGCTGCCTCAATGCTGTTTGGCGGCATCACCGGCACGGCAGTCGCTGACGCTGCATCCATTGGGGGCGTCATGATTCCGGGCATGAAAAAGGCCGGGTATCCTGCGGATTTCTCTGCGGCGATCACGGCAGCATCCTCGACCGTCGGACCCATCATTCCCCCGTCCGTACCAATGATCATCGTCGGCGCACTTTCCGGTATCTCGGTCGGGCAAATGTTCTTGGCCGGTGCCGTGCCGGGAATCCTGATGGGATTCGCAATGATGGTCACGGCCTACGTCGTTTCTGTCCGCAAGAAATTTCCCCGTCAACAATGGCAAGGCTTCGGAGAAGTCACACGCTCGTTTGCTGGGGCATTCTGGGCCTTGGCGATGACTTTCCTTATCATCTATGGGCTGCTTTCCGGCCTCGCCACACCGACAGAAACCGCAATTGTGGCCTCGGTCTATGCCTTTATAGTCGGGGCATTCATCTACCGTGAATTGCCCATCGGCAAGCTGCCAAGCATCATCGTTGAAAGTGGAACCTCGGCTGCGGGCATTCTGGCGCTGGTAGGTTTTGCCAACGTCTTCGGCTGGATACTGGTGTCGGAACGTATCCCGCAAGCTATCGCTGATGGCGTTCTTGGCATCACGGACAATCGGATCCTGGTCATCCTTATGATTAACTTGTTGCTGCTTGTCGTAGGCATGTTCATGGAGACCATCGCGGCACTGATCATTTTGTTCGTTCCGCTTCTGTCGCTGGCAGAAGCAGTTGGGATCGAGCCTCTGCATTTCGCTACCTTCGCCGTACTGAACCTGATGATCGGCTTGACCACACCGCCGGTGGGTGTCTGCCTCTTCGTCTGTGCCGGCATCGCACGCCTTCCGCTTATGCCGGTAGTTAAGGCGATCATGCCTTTCCTTCTGACCAACATTACCGTTCTGCTGGCCGTGTCTTATATCCCTGCGCTGGCGACTTGGTTGCCGTCACTCCTGATCAAATGAGGCTCTGAATGAAAACTCGTGTTTGCCGCCTTTACGGACAAAATGAGCTTCGCATTGAAACTGACACTGCCGCCGAGCCGGAGGAGGGTCAGGTTCTCTTGTCCATCGCTGCAGGTGGCATCTGTGGATCGGACATGCATTACCTTACCCAAGGAGGCATTGGCACAATCCGCGTACGTGAACCGATAATTTTGGGTCATGAAGCGTCCGGTCGGGTAGAGCGCGTAGGTACGGGAGTGACAGGTTTCGTCGAGGGCGACGCAGTTGCGATCAATCCAAGCCGCTCTTGCGGCACCTGCCGTTTTTGCACCGAAGGCCTTCATATGCATTGCCTGAATATGCGCTTCAACGGCTCCGCGATGCGCCTGCCCCACGAACAGGGGCTGTTCCGCGATCGTCTGGTGGTCGAGGCAGCGCAGTGCATAAAGGTGCCCGCCGATGCCGATCTTAGTGCCGTTGCCTGCACAGAACCGCTGGCTGTCTGTTTGCATGCTGCCCGCATTGCAGGTGAAATCGCTGGAACACGCGTTCTGATCACTGGAGCAGGTCCAATCGGGGCACTTTGTGCGGCTGTTGCTGCACATGAAGGCGCGTCCGAGATCGTCGTGACCGATTTGCAGGACACTGCGCTGGACGTCGCTGCTCGCATGGGCGCAACACGCTGTATCAACGTGATGCGCGACAGCACTGCACTAGCCGAGTATGAAGCGGATAAAGGTCATTTCGATCTTGTCTTCGAATGCTCTGCTGTCGAATCCGCAATCCGCTCAGCAATCGCATCACTGCGCCCACGCGGAACGTTGGTTCAGGTCGGTGTTGCAGGTGACACACCGATTCCCATGAACGCAATCGTTGCGAAAGAAATAAAATTACAGGGCACGTTTCGGTTCCACGAGGAATTTGGTCAAGCTGTCGACGCAATCACCTCTGGTCGGATCAATGTGCTGCCAATAATCACGCAACGCTTTCCTCTGGATCAGGCAACCGAAGCATTCGTGACGGCGGCAGATCGGTCACGAGCCGTTAAAGTTCATTTGAATTTCTTGACCTAAGTTTAGGTTAATGCACGTGAAACGCCGCTCTTCAGCTATTAGCTTAGGAATCCTCGATAAGGCAATGGTCGTCAGACAGTCTCTTCCGCCTCGAAAGGCCAACACTCGCAAGATCAGAAATGAACCGCAGAAGTGCGGGCCAATTCCTGCGGTGTTCATTGCAATCGACGCAGTTCAGCCGATCGAGGGCTTCTAGGCGGCCTCAACATTTCAGTTAATCCATTCTTCGCGATGGGCGGGTCGTCCGCATTTCGTGTGGTGATCTAGGCAGAGCACCTTTCGATTGAAGGTCCGCTCCTGTGGCGCTACCCCGCGCTGATCGAAGTGTCTTTGAACGGCAGCTGGGGACGGGTGCGACTACAAGTGCTATTAGAGCTCGCAACTTTGCAAACTCCTCTCTCTGCGCATTGTTGCCATTCGTTCCGATCGCAGCATGCGTTGAAATAGACACCACGGCGTCGTCTGACACTTTGATCAGTTTTTCAATAGGTTCGTTGATTTGTCGTTTCCGCTAGTAATCGGATAGTCCGTCGCAGATCAAGCGATCCGGTAAACGGTTCCTCTGTTCTCAACTTTTGCCGAGCTGACCGGCAGGCCCAGCTTTTTCTTCAGGCTACCGGAGATCAGGCCGCGAACACTATGCGCCAACCACCCCGTCACAGCGACGATTTCGGCGACCGACGCGCCCTCGGGCCGCTGCAGCAACGCGATTATCTGTGCCTGCTTGGTGCCAGTTCGCGGGGTCGATGTCTTGGGCATGGTCGCTGCGGCTGCATGCTCGCGAACCGCAGCCATGGTTTTGACCACGACCGGTTCGATCCCGACCGCCAGCAGCCCTGCGTCGGTGACGACCAGCGTGGTGCCGTGACCATCACCGGTTTCGCGCCAGAGGGGTTCGCCTTTGCGGGTGTTGGCATCGACCTCTTCGAGCCAGCCGCGGTCGATCATCATGGTCACGACCTTCTTCGCGGCGGCACCATGCAGCCCTTCGGGCAGCGGCAAGGCAATGTTGTCTGCGCGCTGGGCGCCCGTGGTCAGGATCAGGCTTTGGGTTATGGTGAGATTGGGCATGGTGGTCTCCGGTCAAACGGGCGGCGCAGGAAGCGTGCCCTTCTACCGGCATTGGCCCGCACGAGCGCGGGCGGGCCAGAACGGGCTCTGTGCAAGCCTCAGTCCGCGTCTGCCATTGCAGCTGTGATTGCGAAGTGCTGCACCCAGCCGGTGAGATATGGCAGGCCTGCGGGGATGCCCTCCTCGCGCTCGGTCCGCTTACTGATGCGCCAGCCCTGCCAGCGGCGGATTGCTGCGTTAATGGCCGTCTCGCAGTCGATGTTGCAGCCCGTCATGTTGCCGACCACATCGTCGGCGAAGTGGCGGCCCATCCGGCTATCGAGAAAGTCACGGATCCCGATCATCTCGTCTTCGGTGTCGGCGCTGACGGCTGCGGCGATGAGGCGTGAGGCCAGCGTCCAGACCTCTGCGCTGCGCCGCTCGCGCTGCGGGCAGTTTGTCAGGGTTTGGAAAAAGCCGTAATCTTCGTTGCGGCTGGGCAGAATGGCGTGTGCGGTCATGGTCATGGTCTGCTCCTCAAGCCTTCTGTTCGATCAGGGCGAGAATGGCGATCGCCATCCCGCCGAGATACTCGCTGCGGCGAAACACGATGTCATCGATCTCGCCCGCGCAGGTGATCGTGGGGTCAACCGTCAGACTGTCTGCCATATGCGGCAGCAGGCGTTGGGCTTGGGCGTTGTAACGTTCTGCGAGGGTCATTGCTTTGTCTCCGTTCAGGCGTGTTTGCTTGCACTGAGAATCGCTCTGACGGGCAGTATAATCAACTCAAATAGAGCGGCTTTCCCGTTTATTTCCAATATGTTGAGGATATTCAAAGCGCCATGGAAGGTCTATCTGAACGCGCCTATGCAGAACGATCTGGTCTGTCGCGCGGTGCGGTGCAGAAGGCTCGCAAGAATGGACGGCTGGTGTTGTTTGCTGACGGCTCGATCAACGCGGTGGCGTCTGATGCACGCCGCGGTGCCATGACTGACCCGGATCAACAGATGCGGTCACGCGGCGGTGTTAACGCGGGTGGTGATAGTGCGGGTCTGGGCGCTAGCGGGTTGTCCGGCCCAGGTGAAAGCACCTGCTATCTGAAAGCTCGCACCGCGCTGCCGCACCACACAGAGTATCTCTTATTCCCTGAATGCGGTCTCCTTGACCCGCACCACTGGCGCGATCAGGTAGTCGAGAACGGTACGCTTGCCTGACAGGATATCGACCTGTGCCACCATGCCGGGGAGGATTTCGACCGCATCGCCCGCAGCGTCGGTCAGCCTTGTCAGGGTTGCGATCTCGACGATGAATGCCTGTTCGTCGCGGTCGGGGCGGGTGACCGCATCCGCGCCGACGCGTAAGATTCGCCCGTCGATCCCGCCATAGCGCGACGGATCATAAGCGGTGATGTTGATCCGCACATCTTGACCCGCGCGCACGAATGCGACATCGGCCGGTGTCAGATAGGCCTCGACCAGCAGGTCATCATCGATCGGCACAATCTCGACGAGGGGTTCCCCCGCCCTTGCAAGGCTGCCGCGTGTCGTTGCCAGCACCCGATTAACGATCCCGCGCGCGGGCGCAACCAGCACGGCTCGGGTCAGCCGCGTTTCCACTGAAGGCAAGACTGCCTCAAGCTCTGCCAGTTCCGCTTCTGCCATCACACGTGCCTCCACAGCCGCGGCGATGAAGGCCGACAGGGTCGAAGTAATCCGGTTATCCAACTCGGCCAAGGCCAGCTCTGCCCGCAAGACCGCCGATTTCGCCTCGGACAGGCGCCCGAAGGCGTCGGTCCTACGCCCTTGCAGCGCGATCAGGCGGGTGTGCGGCTCGACATTGGCCGTGACCAGCGGCGCGATAAGGCCGACCTCTTCTTCAACCAGCCCGAGCGCCGTCTCGGCGGTGGCGACCCGTGTTTCGGCCTCGCGCACCTCATGGCGGCGCTGGTCGATCTGCAACTGCAAGACGCCGATCTCTTGCTCAAGCGCAGTTTTCCGCGCCAGATACAGCGCTCTTTCCGCCGCGAACCGTGCAGGGGGCAGGTGGCCGATGGCCCGTGTCAGGACAAAATCCTCCTGCGCAATCTCAGCCGACAGCCGCGCAATCCGAAGCTGCAGGGCCTGCGCACGCATCTGCAGCCGCGCCAGCTCCCCCGCGACCTGCGTGGCGTCAAGCGTGACAAGCGGATCGCCAGCCATCACAAGATCACCGTCGCTGACGTGAATATTGGTGATCACGCCAGGTTCACCGGGTTGCACGATCTGCACTTCACCCGATGGCACGACACGACCGTCGGTGCGGGTGACAGTGTCGATCTCGGTCTGCGCAGCCCAGAACGCGGCAATCCCCAGAAAGGCGATGATCGCCAGCAAAAGCAGCGAGCCGCGGATCGGGTTGCGGCCCTTGACCTCTTGCGCGAATGTCTGTGCGTCCTTGATATAGGGATCCATCAGGTCGCCTTTTGCCATTGCGTGCCCAAGACGTCGTCGCGCGGCCCGTCGGCGGTGATCCTGCCCTCCTGCACGACGATCACGCGGTCCACCAACCGCAACAGGCTGGGCCGATGCGTCACCACCAAAAGGGTGCGCCCCGCGACAACAGGGGTCAACCGCGTGATCAGGGCGGCTTCGGTCATCGTATCCATGGCCGATGTCGGCTCGTCCAGAAGCAGCACGGGAGGTTCGTTCAACAGCGCGCGGGCCAGTGCAACCGCCTGACGCTGCCCGCCTGAAAGACCCTCGCCACGCTCGCCCACGACAAAGTCGTATCCCTGAGGCAGATGCGCGACGAAACTGTCGACACCGGCAATCTGCGCAGCGCGCAGGATCGCGGCATCGCTGGCACGCGGGGCGCCGATGGCGATATTCTCGCGCAGACTGCCCGAGAACAGCCAGCTATCCTGCAAGACCGACCCGACATTGCGCCGTAGATCGCCCGGATCGATCTGGCGAAGATCCACCCCGTCGAGGAGCACGGCACCGGACTGCGGGCGGTATAACCCGATGGCCAACCGCGCAAGCGTGCTCTTGCCCGACCCGATCGGACCAAGGATGGCCACACGCTCGCCCGCCGCGATATCAAGCGACACATCCTGCAGCGATGTCCTGTCGCTGTTGGGATAGCCGAAGCTGACATTGCGGAAGCTGACCTGCCCCTGCAACCGGTCACGGCTGAGGTAGTGGCGACCGGTCTCGCGCTCGCTATCGGCCCGCATCAGCGCGTCGATAGCGCGATAGGCTGTGCGCGCCTGGCTGATCCGCATCAGCGTTTGCGCCACTTGCGCCAACGGCGTCAGCGCCCGCCCCGTCAGGATGACACAGGCAATCAGCGCACCCATCGAGATCACCCCCTCGGTGATCAACAAAACACCATAGAATACGATCACGATCTGCGCTGTCTGCTGCACAAAAGCCGTCGCATTCAGGGCGAACTGGCTGACAGCGCGCGATTTCACCCCATGGCTTGCCTGCGTCGTCAGTGCCTTTTCCCAGCGCGCCTTCATGCGGGTCTCGGCATGGGCGGCCTTGATGGTTTCCAGACCGGAAATCGCCTCGAACAGCACGCTCTGCTTGGATTGCCCGTCCTTGAAACTGCTTTCTGCCAGTCGCGTCAGGATAGGCTGCGCGGCAAGCGCCACCACCAGCACAATCGGCACCGCCAGCATCGGCACGATGGCCAATGGCCCACCGATCATGAAAATCACGCCAACGAACAGCAAGATAAAGGGCAGATCGACAATCGCCACAAGCGAGGCCGAAGCGAAAAAATCGCGCAGCGTATCGAATTCGCGCAAACTCGACGCGATAGACCCTGTCGAGCCTGCCCGCGCCGCAAGCTGCAGCGACATCAGCCGCTCGAAGATGGCCCGCCCCATCACCAGATCGGCCCGCTGCCCCGCACGGTCGATAAAACCCGCCCGCAGCGTGCGGATCAGAAAATCGAACAGCAGCGCGATCCCGACCCCAATCGTAAGCGCAATCAGGCTTTCGATGGCCTGATTGGGCAAAATCCGGTCATAGACCACCATCACGAACAGCGATGTGGTCAGCCCCAAAATATTCGCGACCGCAGCGGCGATGAGCACCTGAACATAGCTCCACCGGTTCTGGGCAAGTGCACCGCGAAACCAATGGCCAGTCGTCGTGCTGCCATCCTCGCCCAGTGCACGGGGCCGCAACAGGATTCCCTGACCTGTCAGGATTTGCGCCAGTCGCGCGGCGTCGATGACTGTCGCTTCCGCGCCAAGGCGCGGGTCGTAGACCTGCCAGCCGCCCTTGTCGCGCCCCTCGACCACTACGGCCCCTGTCTGCGTCAGCAAAACTGCTGGCAGCAGGGTCGCATCCAGATCATCCGGTTTGACGTCACCGAACCCGATCTCATAGCCCGCGGCCTGCGCCGCGCGAATCGGCGACTTCAGCCACCCGCCCACTTCGTCGGGGCGCAGGGCGTCTTCCATCAAGGCGCTGGAAATCGGCCTGCCGTGGACCAATGCCGCATGCGACAGGCATTTCGCGACTGCCCGCTGCGCCGCCGTGGCTGTGCGCGCTGTGGCGGCTGGCGCAGGTTGATCCGCATCTGGTGTCAGGCTTGCCGTGGCCTGAGAAAGCGGGCTTGCAGCCGTCATGCCGGACACCCTTCTGCACAGATGCCGAAAACCTCCAGCAATTCGCCCGTCAGATAGAGCACCACATACCCCGCGATCCGCGCCTCGGACGCCAGCTCTTGCGCCCGCGCGGCGGTCCTTTCGACATCGCGCCCCAGTTCCAGCAGGTCGAGGATATCAACTCGCCCGCCCGCAAACTGCGCCTCGGCATCGGCAAGCGCTGCAGCGGATGTTTCGGCAGCATTGCGTGCAGCCCCCAGTTCGGCGGCCAATGTCGCGGACCGGTCCCGTGCATCCGCCAGCGCACGGGTCAGGTCGCGGGCCGTCAGTTCACGATCCGCAACCGCCTGCGCGACCTGCGCTTCAGCCGAGGCAAGGGCCGCGCTGCGCTGCCCGTCCGTGCCAAAGTCATAGCCCAGGCGCAGCCCTGCCCCGACTGAGGCATCGCTGTTTTGAGGGGCCCGCGCAGTCACATCCAGAAAGACGCTCGGCATCCGCGACGCCATCACGGCGTCACGCGCGCGCCGTGCGGCGCGTTCCTGCGCCTCGAGGGCGATCAGGGCCGGATTGCGGTCGATCCCCGCGACAGGTGGAGGTGCAAGTGGCAGAGGCGCGGGGTCAAGGGGCACATCGAACAACTCGATAATGCGGGTCTCTGCGGCACGCACCCGCCCTTGCGCCGAGGCAAGCAGGGCCGCTGCCTCGGCGCGGCGTGATGCGACACGCAGCATATCGGCATTGCGCCCGACGCCCGCACGCAGACGCAATGCGATCTGATCAGAAAATCTTTGGTTCCGCGCGTCCGCCTCTGCCGCAATCGTCAACAAGCCCCGCGCCAGATACAACTCTTCCCACGCACGGATCGCAGCCAGCGCCCGTCGGGCCAGTTGCGAACGGGTTTCTGCCTGCGCTTGCGCGACGCGGACCCGCGCCGCAGCAGCCTCTTTCTCGGACACGCCCCCATCGAAAATCTGCTGGCTCAGGCGTAAGACCGGCACAAGGCTTGGGTCACTTGCCGTGCTGACGCCTGCGTCGACCCCCGCTCTGATACTGGGGCGCCATGCGCCCTCGGCTTCGGTCACCGCAGCGACCGAGACCGCTTCTCTCGCACGCGCGACGGCCAAAGACGGACCCTCGGTAATGGCCCGCTGCAAGGCGACCCCAAGCGGCGTTTGCGCATGGACCGGCGCCGCCCCCGTCGCCAGATCGGTCTCAGCCGCCTCGACAACCGCCACCATCGGCACGTCCCCTTCAGGCGCATCCACCGGCGGCGCCGAACACGCGGCCAAAAACAGCGGGACACACAGATGAACCAACCCCACCCTCATAAAAACCCCTCACGAAGGACGGAAAGAAATGCATCCTCTGGCGGCTTCTCTACGGGAGACGGCGGTGATGCGCGGTGCAGGTCAAGATGCCCCTGCGAGACCTGCAAAATATGCGCCAGACCAACCGCGCCAACCCCATGCAGCTTGCCCACCACCGTCCCCGAGAGCGCGGCAAGCGCCGCTGCATCCACGATCCGCCATACGGCACTATCTTGCCAAGGCACCAGACAGCCGGCCTGTTGCAGCGCGGTCGCCGCCTTGCGTGCCGCGATCCGGCTTTCCCGCCACGCCCGCAGCCGGATTAGGCGGTGTTCCGTCACGGGTGCAAGAGCCGTATCATCCAAAAACAGGGGCTGGACACTGTCGCCCTGGTCCGCCTCAGGCACAAGCTGGCCCACATCGACCAGCACCAGGTCGCCAAGCGGCGAAGGGGCTATTTGAAACGGACCATGCCGCAAGGCCCAAGGGCTCACCGCCGTCGACCACCGGCCTCCCTGACCGAAGAACGCAGGCCAGGCCTGCTCAAGGGCGCGCACGGGGATCGCAGGTTCCGCCAGATCGCCAGTGGCCCGCACCATTAGCGGCACCTGCAGCGCAAGTGCCGCGATCTCGTCAAGGGCGACGGGAATATGCCCCTGCCCACGCTGAAAGACAGGCACAGTCGAAGGGTGCCAGCACAAGGCACCGTGATCGGCAAAGGAAAGGGGTTTAACCTGTGACATGGAGCGCTTGGATCGGGGCCAGTCGATCAAAGCGACCGGCCCCTGATCACATCAGACCTGCGGTAACTGCAGCGCAATGTTGGTGAACCCGTCATCGGTGATGGATGCCAGATCGTTCGCCGTGACCCCCGTCAGCCTGCCAAAGCTGTCCGATTGATAGTCAGTCCCGTCGAACGTCAGCGTCCAGAGCGAGGTTTCATCCTCATTCGCCGTCACGACGATGATCGCCTCATCCTGCGCCAGCCCGAGGTTTGCAGCATCGGCCCTTGCGATGACGGCAAGGTCATCATCCTCGGTCACACCTTCGAAGATGACGATCCCCGTGTCGTTGCCCAAGGTCACAGGGCTGGCACCGACAGATGCGATCCCCTCACCACGGAAATTCCCGAAATCCGCCTCGATGACCAGCAAGTCCTGTTTCGATGCATCGTCATTGGATGAATCGAACCCGCTCACGATATCGAAACCGCCGCGCCCCTGACTGTTTTCAAGGACGACGGTCTTACGCCCAAAGTCCTCTACGCCGCCGACCAACTCGAACCCGTCAAAGACGGGGTCTACACCTTCACCTTCGACAAAGCCGACCCCAAGCCCGTAGAACGTCGACCCATCCGCCCCACTGACATCAACACTGGCAAGGTCAAGCGTCTCGGGTGGTGTTGCAAGTGCCCGCACCCCTTGCAGATCAATATCCAGCGTGACCCGCGTTGTCTCGATCCCTGTTGAATATGCCGATAGCGCCCCTGCGGGATCTGCCGCCGTATAGGTGCCACCCGTCAAGGTGCCCAGATCGGGTGCCACACTCCCTGCGACGAAAAGATCGAACTGTACCAAAATCGGCTCGGTGCCAACATCAGGCACGCCATCGAAAAACGACAACAATGCCTGTGTTGAAATGGCCAACGTCGCTACCCCGCCGGTCACATTGAGCTGCACAATACCCGCATCCGCCGTCTGGTTGCCGACGATGATCACATCGTCATCCGTGCCGATTGTTTCGTCGCCTCCGTCAAGAACCTCGCGGAATTCCGTCGCGACCATCAGATCGCGGTTGTCATCAATCCCGAGCGTGCCTCCGGTGAATTTCTCAGTTGCGAAATCGAATGTCTCGGTGCGGGTAAAGCCGTCTCCCTCATCAGGTGCCGACAGCGTCAGGCTGACATAATTGCCGTCGATATCCGTCTCGATCAGGTCAAGAACCGCCGCGCGGTCATAGCTTCCGAATTCCGCCACTTCGGTTGTTGCAATAACGCGCTTTATCACCTCGCCATTGGCCATATCGATCGTCCCGATCATTGCTGCGGTCACCGAGTTGCCCTCGGCGATGGTATCCCGCACCGCGACGAATACCGGATTACCCGGCGCATCGGGCAGGAAATCGAGGTCGTAAAACTCGCCCTCCGGCAAGACGCCGCCGAAATCGGCCAAGGTAATCGGCGTGCTGGTCACGCCGGCAGCGCCGGTGTTGATATTCACCTCCGTGCCCGACCCGTCCGGAATAGCCGCAGCGACCGAGGCTGCCGGAATATTATAAACGGTAAACAACGGATCGCCCTGTGACAGGTTCCCGTTGCCGTCATCAACAACATTAAGCTGGGTGAGGACAAGACCGTCGGCACGGACGTCGATCTTTGTGGTCCGCGCGGTGACATCAGCTCCCGCCCCGCCATCAAAGGCAAAAGACCGGATCGGAGCCGACGACTCGCCGTCATAGACCAGTATCGCGGTGTATTGCTCGGAATCGGTATCGGCGGTGTCGATGATCTCGGCGATCACCACAGTCTGCCCGTTGGTCATCTCCTGTCCCTCAAGGATCGTGCGCGTCGTCGCGCCTTCCGCCCCGAAGACACCAATGTCGGTGAAAGGTTCGATCACCGCCCCTCCAGCAAGGAATTGCCCGCTTTCCGGATCACCAAGGCCGGAATTGACGATGGACTTGAGGAGAAATTCCCCGCCGCCACCTGAAATCGTAACGGTTGCCGATTGGGTCATGGGATCAAGCCCCAATACATCAACGTCAGGTATCTCAAGAACAAACCCGACCTCATCGTTTTCATCCAACGCCGTCGTAGCGGTATAGGGCCCTATCAAATTGTTACCAGCGGCATCCTGCACCGTCAGCGTGATCTCGGTGCCCACGGGCGTGTTCGTGATGGTGCCCCGCAAGCTTTCGTTTACTCCGTCGTCCGTGGTGATCATCGACAATTCTTCACCATCGTAGACAACAAGTTCACCCGCAGAATACTCAAAACCTGCAGGAATATCAAAAATACGGATGACCGGCGCGTCATTTGGCACAACGTCCACCACGCGCTCAGCCGTCGCGGAAGGCGAGGTATTGCCAGCCAGATCAACAGATGTGGCTGTGATCGTATAGGTCGCATCTGTTGCTTCGGTCAGATCAAGTGCGCCAGTTGCCCATTTACTGTCCAGACCAACAGAAACCTCAATCGGAGCGTCAAAAAGTGTCGATTCCAGAGTGACCGTCGTGTTTGGTTCGCCCGATCCGCTGATCACGACAGAGCCGATACCGGAGGCATCAATCGTGCCATCCAACGCGTCAAAGCTTGGCTGTGGCGGGATATCCAGATCGACATTCACCTGCACCGTCGCCGACGCGGGAGAGGCATTGCCCGCCGAATCCGCCGCTACCGCAAAGATCGTGTTCTGCGAGAACTCCGTCTCCGGCGTGACCGCGATATCATAGCTCCACGTCGTGCCGCTCACATCGGCCTGCCCGACCGTTCCATCGACACTCACTTCAACGCTCGTCCCTGCCTCGGTCGTGCCGGTGATCGTATAGGCGTCATTCGTCACATCCGCGAGGCCGACAAAGTTGTCCCCCGCGACCACATCAATCGTCGGCACGGCAGGGGCAGATGCATCCACCACCCGCTCTGCCGTGGCCGAGGCCGAGGTATTGCCTGCCGCGTCCGTCGATGTCGCCGTAATAGTGTAGCTGTCATCTCCGGCAGCGCTCAGGTCCAGCGCGCCCGTCGTCCAGACGCCTTCACCATCCACCGGCACCTCGATTGGGGCGGCGAAAATTGATGATACCAGCTGTACCGTCGTATCCGGTTCTGCAGTGCCACTGATCACAACCGCCGCAATGCCAGCAGCATCGATGGTGCCGCTGGCCACGTCAAAGGCAGGAGCGGGCGGGGTATCCAGATCAACATTCACCTGCACCGTCGCCGACGCGGGCGAGTCGTTGCCCGCCGCATCCGTCGCCACCGCAAAGATCGTGTTCTGCGAAAACTCCGTTACTGGCGTGACCGCGATATCAAAGCTCCACGTCGTGCCGCTCACATCCGCCTGCCCGACCGTCCCGTCGACACTCACTTCAACGCTCGTCCCTGCCTCGTTCGTGCCGGTGATCGTATAGGTGTCATTTGTCACATCCGCGAGGCCGACAAAGTTGTCCCCCGCGACCATATCAATCGTCGGCGCGGCAGGGGCAGATGCATCCACCACCCGCTCTGCCGTTGCAGTGGGCGAAGTATTGCCTGCCGCATCCGTCGATGTCGCGGTGATGATGTAGCTGTCATCTCCGGCAGCGCTCAGGTCCAGCGCAGCCGTTGTCCAGACGCCTTCATCATCTACCGATACCTCGATCGGGGCAGCGAAAAGCGTCGACTCCAGCCGTACCGTCGTATCTGGCTCGGCAGTGCCGCTGATCTCGACCGACGCAATGCCCGCAGCATCAATGGTTGCATCCGCAATATCGAAGGCCGGCGCAGCAGGTGCAGATGCATCCACCACCCGATCCGCCGTTGCGGCGGGTGAGGTATTGCCTGCCGCGTCCGTCGATGTCGCCGTGATGGTGTAGCTGTCATCTCCGGCAGCACTCAGGTCCAGCGCACCCGTCGTCCAGACGCCTTCACCATCCACCGATACGTCGATCGAGGCAGCGAAAAGCGTCGATTCCAGCCGTACCGTCGTATCCGGCTCGGCAGTGCCGCTGATCTCGACCGCAGCAATGCCCGCAGCGTCAATAGTCGCATCCGCAATATCGAAGGCAGGCGTAACGGGTGGCAGGGCGTCAATCTCGTAGCTGGGCGCGCCAAGTGCTGGAGAAGATGTCACCCCACCGGCGGTCGCTGTTGCGACGACCGTGACGGTCCCTTCGTCCTCTCCTGCGGCAAGATAGCTGGCTCCGGTGAACTCGACGCTCCAATCGCCGGACCCGTCGACGGCGACGGCACGGGTCGCTTCGCCGAGTTCCACCACAACGGTCGATCCGGCACGCCCCGTGCCGCTGATCGTGATAGCGGTGCCTTCGGCCACAGGGTCAGGCAGGGAGGTAGAACCGGTAATGACCGGACGCAGACCGACTGTGGTGGCAATCGTTTCGGTCACAACCGTCGTCGCAAGCGCCGAAGTCTCCGATGTATCCCCGACCGAGGTCGTGACCGCCTCTGTCAAATCCCCCTGCACGGCTGTCTGGACCTGTTCCAGCGTGGCCAGATCCACCGCCGAGTCGATCTCGGTGGCCACATCGGCGATCACATTGGCAAGATCCGTTGTGTTCACCTGAATGCCGTCACCCGCCGCCGTCAGCGCCGCTTCGATAGCTGGGGGCGAGGTGAAGGGATCATCGCCACCGTCGGTCAGGTCTGCGGTCAGAGCCGACAGCACGCTGTCCACCGCCGCTTGATCGTCCGGGGCCGCGGCGGTGACAAGGTTGATCACGGCAGCCACCTTGGCGGCAGCCTGCAATTGCGTCGTGTCACCGCTTTCGGCAAGCGCCGCAGGGTCAACCGTCAGCAGCTCGGCGGCATCCCCCTCCAGCCCCAGAGAGGACGCGACACTTGCCGTCGCATCCGCCACCGAGATCGGCGTGTCGGTCCCAGCCGTATCCGCGACTAGCTTTTGTACCAGCGTTGTCAGCGGGGTGATATTCGTCGATCCGGCAGGGGCGGTCAGCGTGCCGGTGAAAGTTTCGCCTGTCGAAATATCGATGCCGCCGATGGTCACAAGCGGCACATCGTCGGGGAAAATCGCTGTGTTGAAGCTACCGTCGCTGCCGGTGACGGTCTGGATTTCGCCTGCGTCCAGCACAAGGTTGCCGTTGGCATCACCGTAAACCGTGGCACCTGACAGATACCCGTCGACCGCAAAGCCCAGTTCCACAGGGTCAGGGGTCGTGCCCCCGCCACCGCCATCACCACCGCCACCACCGGCGGCCGCAGCCAGCAGCGCCAACCCACCGACACCCGCACCCAGTGCCGCAAAACTGTCCCCGCCATCGGTGGGAGAGATTTCGGCGGCAGCGACCATCACCGCCTCGGCAGCGGGGCCAGACAGCAGGATCGCCCCGTCATCGCCCACTGAGATATTGTCGCGCCCAATCCGAAGCTGCCGCCCGTCGGCCAGGGTGATGATGGCCGAGCCGTCATCCTGCAAGGAGACATCAACCACACCGGCGATGCTCTCTGCCGCAACCGGCCCCTCCTGCGCCGCCGCCATGCCGGCCATTGGCACGATCAGCGAGATCACCCCCAGACCCTGCGCAATCCTGCGGCTGTTCTTGTGCGCCCAGGCTTTCAGGAATTTCCGCCGCGCGTCTGGCCTTTGCGGAATCCGCACCGCCTCCGCATCTGACAGCGCATCCGGCTGCAGATCATGCGACAAAAACACACCCGGCAGGGCGCAGCCGCGATCAAGGGCAGGGTTGATACGGATGGTCTTGCGGGGGGTCGGGGCCTGAAAGGTCAAATGTCTCTCCAGTTCAGAGTGGGGGGCAATCGGAATGTGGGGCAGAGTTCAGGCCAGGGGCGCGCGACGGACAGGCCTGCCGGATGACAGCTGTCGGTCCCGCAATGCCCAAAGGGACCGCCAGCAATCGCAATTGGGGTTTCAGTCGCAACAAACCATCATCCATTTCCCAAAACAGCGCGGGTCGTCAGCCGAGACCCTTACGCAACACAAAGGTTCCGCCGTTTCCGAGGTCGTTTCACCCCCCTTTAGGGGGGGGTGTTGCAGAAAAATCTCGTATAATATGCGAAAGTCAAAATGAGATGAAGATGACGAACCCCCAAAGCCCTGCAGGAACGCCATGAACAAGCATATGAAACGGCTCCCGCGTCTGGCGCGAACCCTGCGCACTGCCCTGCCCTCATGGGCAGATGACACGATCGAGCAAAACCTCACAAAGGCCTCTTCCGATACCGCGGAAGAGCGGTTCTTTTACCGCACCTTCGGGCACAGCCACTTGTCGGTCGGACTTTATGATCAGGCCAACGGATTGGTCACATCCGATCCGATGGGGCATCCGTTCCCCCCTCGACTTGTCCGTCCCGAAGGGCAAAAGTCAGGCAGCGGTTTTATCCTTGCGGATGATGGCTTGTACTTTACGTTTGACGGCCTTGACCGCTGGCCGGATGTGCCGTCATCCGCGGCATTCGTTGCGGCCCATATCTCGCCCGCACAACTGGTCTCGATCGCCGTGGGCACCGCGCCGCACGGCAAGCTGACGCCCAGCGAATTCCAGCTTGTCGGACTTTTGCTGGAAGGGCTTGACCTGAAAACCGCCGCAGCCCGCGTCGGCGCCACCTATGACACCAAACGCAAGCAGATCCAGAAAGTATTGGAAAAGCTGGGGCTGAATTCCCAGACAGCACTTGTGCGCACATTGGCCCTGGATCTGACGGTCTGGCTTGTGAACGAACTTCTCGCCCAGCCAGCCCATGATGCCGAAACGCTGCTGGCCAAAAAGCACTATGGCAAGACCATCACAATCAACCGGATCAGCGTCGCGGATAGCCCTGAGATTCCGATCTGGGATTTCGGGGCCAGATCAGGGCGTCCGGTGCTTTACTTTCACAGCATGCTTGCGCCGGTCATTCTTACCCGTGACCTGCACAGCAAACTGGTGGCGCAGAACCTGCGCCTTTTGATGATGCCCCGCCATTTCGTCGGCCTCGAAACCGCGATGAGCCCCGATATCCGGCAGGCCCGCGCGATATCCTCCCTTGCCCGCGCACTTGACTACCTGACCAAAGATAAACTGCTTTGCATCGGTGACAGCGCCGGCTGTGGCTGGGCCACCCGTTTTGTGGCGGCAAATCCCGACAGGGTGTCCGGTCTGGTTCTTGTATCGACACCGCAGGCTTTGCCAGTGACCGACCAACGGACCCTCTTCGCCGAGGTTTCGGCACGGATCAAACAGGATCACTTCGTCGTCAGCGGCATGACACGGCTTTACAACACTATCGCCCGCGCCCCCGGTCTGGCCCAACGTGCCCTGTCGTACATGTATCGCCAGTCCCCCGCCGATCTGGCAACGCTCGACGCGGCATTCATCGACGGCCAGCTGGCCGATTGGCTGCGGCTGATCGCCAATCAGGCAATCCATACCTCGATGGACGAGGTGATGAACCTGCAACGCAACTGGACGCACGACCTGCGTGCGGTCCCCGTCCCGTTGCTTTTCCTGCATGGCAACCAAGACCCGATCTGCCCCGCATCCTCGGCACAGGACATGGCCGACATGATGCCAAATGCCGCGATCCACCGCTTCGATGATGCGGGCCATTTCCTGCTGGGCCAAAAGTTTGACGAAATTTGCCAGATGCTGTCTGACGACCGGCACTTGCCGTAAGACAACCCCGCATATGACTGCCGCGCCGTCTTTCGTTGCGGCAGCGCGGGGTTGTTTTCCGCCATATAATTCCCCCAACACAATCACAAGGAGCGATGGATAACAGAAGATGCATTTCCCGGCTGGCGCGGCAGAAACATCGTCGGAGTGCATAAGGGCGGAAAGGTCATCATCGTGGGCAACGGGCAGATCAGCCTTGGCCAAACCGTCATCAAGAGCAACGCCCGCAAAGTCCCCAGGCTTTCTCCCGCTACTCAAGATATGATCTGCAGATTTGCGGCATCCACAGCGCATGCCTTCACCCTAATGGAACGGCTGGACAGCAAACTCGAAGCCTCGCCGGGGCAATTCGCCCGCGCCAACGTGAATCTGGCCAAAGACTGGTGCACCGAAAAATACCTGCAAAAACTCGAAGCGATGCTGATCGTCAGCGACGGCAATGACCTTTTCGTGATCACCGGCGCGGGCGACGTGCTGACACCCCAACATGACATTGCCGCCATGGGATCGGGCGGCAACGATGCGCTGGCCGGTGGCCGCGCGATGATGACCAACGGCAACCTGACAGTGGAAAGAATCGACGGATGATGGAACGCGACGATATCCGCGCCGCTGACGCCACCGGTCTGATCGACGAAAAACGGGCCGCCAGCGTGATCGCCCTCTCCGACAGCCGCCGCGACGCGCGAGAACCTTGCCGCAGGTGACAAACCCTTTGAGCTTCTCAAAGGGTTCAACGAGATTTTCATCGTCATCGGCTTGCTGAGCCTGTCCACCGGCTGGTTGCGTGGTCGCCGTAGTGCTGGCGGATCAGGTCGCAGGCTGGCAGCGCTCTACTGTCCTCATCGGTCTTGAGGGCAGCAGCATTTTGTGGCTTTTGCAGAAATAATTCGTGCGCAAACGGCGGATGGTCGCCCTCGCAATCGCCCTTTCGGTGATGTTCGCCAGCAACGCGGCAAGCGTCTTTATCATCAGGATGCCTCCATTCACTTCCCGATCCGCCCTCCTAGTATCTTTTGACACGATGACTTTGAATGCCCAGCACTGCATCCTAAGCTTTGAAATTACCTTTATCAAAGCGGGGACCTGATAGATGAAAAACGCCATTGTGCTTGGGTCTGTGCTTCTACTCACTACCAGTATCGTACAAGCAGGCGGGCTTGACCGCGCGGGGAACGCCTATTCGGTTTTGTTCGAAGACGGCAACTATGCACAGCTGTCCTTTTCTTCGACAACACCGGATGTCAGTGGTGATTTTCCTGGTACCGTTGGTGGCGGAACGACCGACAATATGGCCAACAACTACACTTCAGTTGGTTTCGCGCTCAAATACGGCATTACGGACAAGATCGACCTCGCTGTGTTTCTTAACCAACCTTTCGGGGCCGACGCAGAATACACGACGGGCTTTTATGAGGGTTTGACCGCAATTTGGGAAAGCAACCAAGCGGCAGCAGTTGTCAAGTATCAGGCCGCACCCCGAATTGCTGTCTATGGCGGTCTGCGCGCAGTACAGTCGAAGGCCGAGATCATGATCCCCGACCAGCTGATCCGCGCCGGTATCGCGAGCCAGATTCCTGATCCGCTTCCTTCGATCAACCCTCTCCCCGACGCGCTACAAAATGCGATTGCACTCGTCCAGTCGCCCGATGGAGCGCTGAGCTATAGTGCCAAGACCGACCAGAACACACAGGTTGGCTATATCATTGGAGCAGCCTATGAACGCCCCGAAATCGCACTTCGTGTCGCGCTGACCTATGAAAGCGGTCTGACACATGATTTCGGTTCAAGCGAAACACTTCCAGCCATCGGGGCAGACAGTTCCAGAGGCACTTTCAACATCGAGATGCCGCAATCTGTCACGCTCGACTTCCAGTCTGGCGTGGCCACCGATACGTTGGTGTTCGGCAGCATCCGCTGGAGCGAATGGTCCGTCTGGGAAGTCCGTCCGAGCGTCTATGAAGGCCTGACAGGTGACAGGGTCACGGGGCTGGACGATGACGTTTACACATACCGGCTTGGCGTCGGACGCCGCATAAGCGAAGATCTTTCAGTATTTGCTCGTGTAACTTACGAGGATGCCCAAGGCGGTATCTCGTCCCGCCTTGCACCGACAGACGGTTTGGCAAGCTATGGTATCGGTGGAAGCTACACCATAGACGCCGTTGAAATCACAGGCGGTATTGAATATGCCGTGCTTGGCGACGCCAACGACGGTTTAACGGAGTTTCAAAACAATACAGCGCTCGGCTTTGGTCTCAATATTGGGTATAGTTTTTAAGGTTGCGGTCTGCGCAGTGCCTGTTTGTTTGGTTTCCATTGCATTGACAACGTGCTGGCCGAAACACAAATCGCAATTCTTCTGGTCGTCCCCTAACTCACAGTTGGCTACATTCCGATTGCCCTCGGTCCTGCCGGACTTGTCGTTGGCAGTTTATGCCCGCCTAAATAATTGGCAAAAAGGACGCCGCTGATGTGGAAAACTACGCTTGCCCGCCGATGGGTGCACCGCTTGGCAGCGACAAGCCTCACGATCCTGTCATCCACCCTATTCCTCCTCAATCTGCGGCGCCCGGGCGAACGCGCCGGGCGCGCAGCAGAGCGCCTGACCAATTTGGAGCATATCGATCATGCACAGCGCGAAATGTTGGATGCGGTCGCAGATCACCCTCGCAGCCACGACGATCTTCTTGACCGGTTGCGCCGTGGTGGGTTCTGAAGCTCCAGACAGTGACTGTCCGCCGGTGGTGGAATATAGTCGGGCGGAACAGACGCAGGTTGCTGGAGAACTCGCTGCATTGCCTGAAGGCACGCTAATCGTTGGGTGGCTGGCGGACTATGCGGTGTTACGGAAACAGGCAAGGGCATGCGGCCCATGACTGCTACACGGGAATAAAATCGAAAGCGTGGTCATCAAAAAAGGCGCGTTGGTGTCCAGCGCCTTTACTGACGACATGTTACCCAATTGAACTCTTTCGCCGAAACTCTATCAAGATCATTCGCCAGCTAAATCATAGATGAATGATCAATGGTTATATCTTCAGCCTCTCGGCCACATCCTCAAAGTCTGGATCAGCGGCAAACAGACGTCCGAATTCACGCCGTGCCTGGGCTTTACGGCCCAACTGTTCATAGAGGACTGCGCGCTCGTAACGGATCTGGTGCATCAGCGCTTCCGGGCGGTCTTTGCGACGACGGTTTGCCAGCGTCAGCACATCGATGGCCGCATCTGGTAAGTTCATCGCCGCCAGCGCCTTCCCGCGATAGAGCAGGATCGACGTGTCAACCGGCGTTTCGTTTCGCACGCTCACCGTATCACGCACGATACGCTCCATCATCGCAAGATCATCCGGCGTATCAAGCGCAAGCTCGGCAAACGAAAGCAGAATGATCGGATCAGTCGGGTCGATCTCTATCAACCGCTCGAGATGCGCCATTGCGTCGCCATGTCGGCCTTCAAGCTGGGCAATTTCCACCAGTGCCAACCGCGTGCCACGCTCACGCGGAAACACATGGGCGAATACGTCAGGGGTGATCGGCAAGCTGACCTGAGCTGCAATATCATATTTGGCAAAGAGCGCGCCAAGTTCGTTTCGACCTGCCAGTGCAACTTCAAAATGGACCTTGGCACGGTCGAATTCTTCCCGACGCAGACGGATCATTCCGGCCATCCACGCCGCATCAGGCAGATCCCGAGACTCTTCCAACGCAGCCAAGGCGCCATCTTGATCGCCATCATTCAGTGCCCGAATGCCATCCACGAAATGGCGTTCATCAGCCGGGGTGATCAGTCGCTGAAAAAAGCCAAGCTTCAAACGATCGCGCTCAACCACTTCAGGGCCAGGCGCAGCGCCACTCCGTCCAGCAAGCTTGCGGTCATGAACCGTGTAGAAAAGCCCCGTCCCCGTAAGTCCGGCAGTCGCCTGATTCCCACGCGGGCTGATGGTATATTTCGCGCCGCGCGGGCCCAGTGACAGCGAGGCGGTCGATTTCGACAGATTCAGCGTAACACCGGGAGCAAGGCGGACGCGCCGCCAGAAACGAAAAGCCAACTATGCTCCCCCTGATCGGCCGATAAATTTCGCCTGAGCCGGATCGTAGGCGAAACTGGCAATCGTGCCGTCCTTGATCTTCTCGACAGCGTCATTGATCGCAAAGAGCGGCACCAGAAACCATTCTTTCGGGGTTACAGGCCGCCCGAAGCGGTCCATGATCTCGATATCAAGCCGTGCTGGTTCAAAAACGCGATGGATCAAGTTTTCGAGGCGGGTGCGGTTTATGTTGTAGAGTTCGTAGGTCGCGACGATTTCAACATTGGCCATCAGGAATGTTGGCTGCAACTGCGCCCCGGCAATGCGCTTTTCCACGCTCGTATTGGTCACACCGATCTTGTGAACCAGATCGCGGTTCTCGGCCACCAGCGGGTGATCAGATTTGCTGCGCAGGACATAGATGGTTCCGCTGGCCTCATCGCCGTCCATCATCCGGTCTGAGAAGAGCGGCCCTGCATGCGGCTCAGATATGCGCCGCCCGGCATCGCCATCTGCGTTCAGGGACCGCTGCAGTGACCGCATCAGCATATTGCTTTCGGTCCCATTGTCGAAGATCACCCGGAGCCGCGCATCTGTGCGTCCTTGATCCGTGAGTGTCATTTCCCCCATTTCGGCGACATAGGCTTTCTGGCCACCTACGATGAAAAAGCGGCCAGGTTCGATTTCTGATTTCAGCTCGAATTTCCGTGCCTCGCGCAGACCGCTGTCGAGTTCCTTTTGCACCTGCTCGAACAGCGGCTTGAAACGCGCGAAATCATCGCAGCGGTCGCGGGCCGCGATCTCTTCCGCAGCCTTCTTTTCTGCCGTTGACCGGACATGCTTCAATTCTGTGATCGCAGGCGCTTCAACCTCGATCCCCAGCGCGTCAAGGAGCGCGTCGTCGTCAAGCTCTTCCGTGTTACCGGGCAGCGCAAGTGATGCGCCACTCAGCAGTCCCTGATGATCCATGGGCTCAATCAGATCACGGCATTCCTGTGACTCGCTGATCCGGTCAAGACGCACTGCATACAGGCGCTCGAAGATATCCTTTTCCCCGCAATGCTGTGGGCGGCGACCGTGCGCCTCGACAAAACGCTGGATCTCTTCAAAACCCGCGATGATCCGCTCTTCACGCGGGGTGCGGGAGACGTGCTTCTTGGTGTCGACCTCGACGCCCAGCTCGGCCAGCAATGCGTCATCTTCATCCGTGAAGCCGTCAGCCATTGGCGGCCTCCTGCTTCATGCGCACAAGATAGGCCACGCCTTCAGCCATTTTCTTCTCCCACGGGTCAGCCGATGTGATCGTCGGCAGGCGCCCCCGTTCTTGCTTGAAGGCGGCGGCACGTTTGGCCAGCGCACGCGCCTCTTCCGGGGTGAGCTGCACTTTCTTCGCCGAAATCACTGCTGCAACTTGCCTGAGGCTTTCCTCACTCATGGTTTTGGCCAGGATCGCATAGGCTTCCCCGAACGGGTTGATCCGGTCGATCAGATCGATATCAAGCTCGCGCACATCCATGGCGAATTTGCGCACCCCGTCGATCAGCGCTGTATTGGCGGACACTTCACCATCATCACCGCTTGTCAGCGCGATTTGCTTGGCCTTTTGCGTCAGGTTAAGCGCGGCTACTGCATGCTGGCGCACGGCCTCCTGATCTTCCGTATCCAGTTCCGGGAACCTGGCCCCGACAATCTTGCCTATGCGCACTTGGGTCAGCTCTTCGGGGACCAGTTCTTCATCAAACAGTCCACGCTCGATCGTGGTTTTGTCCTGCACAAAAGCGGTAATCACTTCGTTCAGGTCTTCCTGACAAATGCGCTTGGCCTCTTTACTCTTGGGTTCGACCAGGCCCTTGATCTCGATCTGGAACTGACCGCTGGCCTCGTTGAAGCCGACGTTCTCCTTGTTCGGATCATAGCCGCCCTCACCGTAATCGAACCCTGCGACAGGTCCACTTTTCACAGTCTTGGGCGTGAAGTTGAAACGTGGGGCGAGGACCTGTTCCATCAGCAGGCTTGCAGCGATGGCCTTCAACGTATCGTTGACCGCCTCGGTCACGGCTTCAGCCGCGGCGTCGGGCTCGGCAATCAGGTTGGTGAACCGCGCGCGCGTTTTGCCCTCGGCATCGCGGGTGGCGCGCCCGATGATCTGCACGATCTCGGTCAGGCTGGCGCGATAGCCGACCGTCAGGGCGTGTTCGCACCAGATCCAGTCGAACCCTTCCTTCGCCATGCCCAAGGCAATGATGATGTCGACATGATCGCGGTTGTTCTTCTGCGTGGAGTCTTTCAGCGCGGCGGAAACCTTGTCACGCTTGGCCGGTTCATCATCCACCAGATCGGCTATGCGTAGCACGCGCCCCTCGGGCGTCTTGACCAACTGAAACCCGGTAGCGGGGTCGCTGCCCTGCCAATCGCCCAGGGCGTCAATGATATGCTCGACCTCGCGATGCTTGTCCTTGGTGCTTTCGCGCGAGTTCACGTTCGGGATGTGAAGGATCGTCTTCTCGGTCGGATCCAAAACCGTGAGGATGTCGTCCGCATAGGACCCAGAATAGAAGAAATACCCGATGTCGAGCGTCTTGAGGTATTTATAGCCATTCAACTGCTGATAGTAGGTATAGGTGAATGTATCGAACTTTGCCTCATCTTCGGGCGACAAAACGGCTTCGGCATCGCCGCGGAAATAGGACCCGGTCATCGCAACCAGATGTACCTTGTCGCGCGCGACAAGGGCGACCAGATGCGTGCCCAGCTTGTTATCAGGGTTGGCAGAGACGTGGTGAAACTCGTCTACCGCGATGAGCCGATCATCAAACGCTTCAATCCCGAACTTGTCCATGGCGAACCGAAAGGTCGCGTGGGTGCAGACCAGGATCTTGTCGTCGCTCGCCAGGAACTTGCCGACAGCGCCCACTTTGCCATCATCCCCGCCGGGAGCGTTGCACAGGTTCCATCGCGGTTGCACAGTCCAGTCTGCCCAAAAGCCGTACTTGCTCAGCGGCTCGTCGTTGAAGCTGGACCCGATAGACTTTTCTGGCACCACGACGATGGCCTGACGCAGGCCTTGATTATGCAGCTTGTCGAGCGCGATGAACATGAGCGCGCGGCTTTTGCCAGATGCCGGCGGCGACTTGATCAGCAGGTATTGCTCGCCCCGCTTCTCATAGGCACCCTCTTGCATTTCGCGCATGCCAAGCTCGTTCGATTTGGTCGAGCTTCCATTGGCCGCGTAATTGACAGAGACGGAAGGAACCGATTTCATTCTCGGGTCAAATGTCATCTTCTGCCCTCCTTGAGGGTCAGTTCGGCAATCCTCTTCAATTCATCCAATTCATCAATTTCGGCATCCGCTTTGCGCTCGGCAATTTTGCGGGCCTCATCAAATTCAGCATATTTTTGTTCAGCAACCTGCACGGCTTGCTGATGGGATCGCGATCCGGCGCCACTCAACACAGGCAGGTCGTTGGACTGAAGGAACACGTCCAGTACCGATTCCCAATCGGCAAGCCGCATCGCCTGACGCCTTCGTGCGCGCAATTCAGCCGTATCGAGGAACATGGTCACGATCAGATTCAGCTCGGAAACCTCACCATCTGCCAAATAGTTCTTGGCCGTGACGACATCCTTTTTGCGAACCCGATTGCCAGACCATGAGGTCAGGCCCATGTTGGGCACATCTGCATCAGCGCGGGCCACGATCAGTTCGGCAGCGGTAAAGCTGGATACGGCGTACAGCATCTTGTTCTGGATCGTTGCAAAGAAAACCTGTGCAGACTGAGATGTGCCATCGTAATCTTCACTGAGCGAAATCAGGTCGCGCACCTTCTTGTAGAACCGCGCTTCCGACGCACGGATGTCGCGTATACGCTCTAGAAGCTCGTCAAAGTAATCAAAGTCCGGCTGCTTCAGGCGCGCGTCATCCATCGCAAAGCCCTTAAGCAGATAGTCCTGCAGCACCGTGCTGGCCCACCGGCGGAACTGCACGCCACGCGGCGAACGGATGCGGTACCCAACGGCCAGGATCATATCCAGATTATAGACTTGAATCTGGCGTTCGACCTGTCGTGCGCCTTCGGTTTGAACTGTCATGGAATTCTTGACAGTTGCCGCCTCGGTCAGCTCATCATCCTCTAGAATGTTTTTGATATGCAGCGAAACGTTCTGCTTTGTCGTCGCGAAAAGATCAGCGATCTGGGCCTGGCTCAACCAGACGGTGCCGCCTTCGGCGCGCAGCTCGATGCGGCTGGTGCCGTCTTCGGTGATGTATAGAACGATGTCACTCATGCGCTCACCTTCGTCGTCATCTTCGTGTACATCTCGAACAGCTTTTCCAGCCGTTCGGTGTCGTTGCGGAAGCGGCGGCCGATGTAGATGCGTTCCAGAACTTCGTCGTTGTGGTCATGTGCGGCGCGCAGGTTGGCGGGCATTTTCTCGGGGTCGTAGAGGTCGGCGATGGTGGCGGGGAAATGCGCCTCACGGGCCAGAAGGATGCCTTCCGCCGCCGCTGCCAGGTCGGCGCGGTTCTTTTCCGTCAGTTTGGGGACGGGGAAGGTGTTCCAGCCCATGGTGTTGGAATAACGGAAATCGGTTTTCATCTTGCCGCAGACAGTGGCGATCCAGACCAGATGCAGGCGCGAGGCGATCAGGGCCATGTTCCAGAGCGGGGCGTCGTAGAGGGCGAAAGCAAGATTGGAGACTATTGTTCCTGGTGCGGAATACCCGCACGGTAGATAGTCACGGCTTTCTGACGATACACTTGGGACTACGATCACCGTTTCTGAGCCAGATTGACGTAACTCGCCAAACTTATGTGGCGTTTGTGCTGCATCAACAGTCGCCTGCTTTGTGCTTTCGAGACGCATAGCTCGAACGCTTTCTATCCGTTCGCGAATTGGTTTGATGCTCATGGCCGCAGATAGATGATGACCCTTGATCCAAAGGCAATAACGCTCTTGGCCACGAATAAATTCCGCTGATCCGTATATTCTGCGAATGAATTGGTCTTGCTCGTCCTTTTCCAAGCCAATACTGACAAGTTCATCAGGACTCAACAAAAGGTGTCCACCATCCGTGGGTTGATTGCCTTTTGTCATGGGGTGTACCGTTCCAACCGGCTGGCTGGATTTCGTGACTATCACATTTGGGGCAGTAACCAAGTAGGCGTTAATATTGTCTGCCTCTTTCACCACCGCACCGCCATCGTCCGCTAACGTGAACAGCTTCCTAATTGGTCCAGCATTATTGGAAATCGCCACAATCGCCACGGTCACACCCGCATTATGGCTGGCAAGGTTCGCCCATTTGAAACTGGTATGAGCAAAGGCGATCTCGTGCCCTGTCTTGAAAATCAGCGGCCAGAGGATCGGCACCTGCTGCCCCTGACAAATCGAGTTGGTGGACACGAATGCCGACACGGTGGGCGTGTGCAGCCCGTAATCGGCGGCCTTCATGAACCAGCCCGCGACATAGTCGAGCGATTTCCAGCTTTTCGTGCGTCCGTCGAGAATGCGCTGCAAATCCTCTTTCTGTTCGGTGCTTTGCCACGTTGACCCCAGATAAGGCGGGTTCCCGCAGATATAGGTCTCACCCCCCTCATTCGCGAAGTCGATCTGCGCCTGATCCAGCGGCGACATGAACAGGTCATCGGCCTGAAACTTCACCCCCGTCCCCGTGGGCGGGCAGACCGACAGCCAGTCCAGCCGCAGGGCGTTGCCACAGGTGATCCAGTTCTGCGCGTCTAGCGGCAGGAACTCGGCCAACGCCTCTTTCTGGCCGCGATAGGTCACGTCGCATTGGTATTCCGCGATGATCAGCGCCAGCCGCGCGATCTCGGCCGAAAAATCCCGCAGCTCGATCCCGCGATAATTGGTCAGGGGAATGTCGGTGCGCCGCAGCGGCTCGCCCCGGCGTTTGTTGATCTCATATTCCAGTGCGCGCATTTCCTTGTAGGCGATGACAAGGAAGTTGCCCGACCCGCAGGCGGGATCGAAGACGCGGATCTTGGCCATGCGCGCCCGCAGATTGGCCAGCTTGCGCGCGTTGTCGCCCGCCGCCTCCAGCTCTGCCCGCAGATCATCGAGGAAGAGCGGGTTCAGCACCTTCAGGATGTTCGGCACGGACGTGTAGTGCATGCCGAGGACCGAGCGTTCCTCTTCATCCGCGACGGCCTGGATCATCGAGCCAAAGATGTCGGGGTTGATCTGCGTCCAGTCGAGGCTGCCGATATGCGACAGGTAGCGCTGCGCGATCTTGGAAAAGCGCGGCACATCGGTGCTGCCCGAGAAGAGCCCGCCGTTCACATAGGGAAAGGTGTCGGCCCAGCGGGGCAGCTTGGCCTCGGCCCGTTTGGGGATGGCGGTGTTCATCGCGCGGAAGATTTCGCCAATGACCTCGTGCGTGTTCGACCCGTCGCGGTTCGCCATCTGGTCGATGGTGGCAGTAAACAGGTTGTCGCTGACGAAGATGTCGGTGTCTTCGGCGAAGAAGCAGAAGATCAGCCGCGCCATGAAGTGGTTCATATCATGGCGTTTCTCGGCGCTGCCCCAGTCGGGGTTGTCCTTGATCAGCTCGACATAGAGCCGGTTGAGGCGGCTGGTCGCGCGGATGTCAAACGCGCTTTCGCGGATCTGCTTGACGGTGGATATGCCGGCGAGCGGCAGGAAGAAGCCGAAATGGTCGGGGAAATCGGTGTAGCGGCAGGCGATGGTCTCGCCGGTCGTGATGTCCTCGGCCTCGAGGTCGATGCCATCGGTGGCGAGGATGAACTTGGCCTTGGCGCGGGTCGTGGCGGGGCTGTCGCGAAGGGCGGTCAGGGTCGCCGCGATGTCGCCCGGGGCGCAGGTCGCAAGGTGGATGTTGTTGGTCTGCAGGACGCCGCCGAGGTCGGACTTGTTCGACGCGCCGGTGCGCAGGCGCTTGATGGTGGTGTCCTTGTTGCCGAAGGCTATGAGGAAAGCATAGGGGAACTCGGCCGCGTCAAAGAGCTGCTCGGCAAGTTCGGAAACAGCTTGTTCGATTTCAACGGCGTTCATTCGGCTGTCCAGGGGTTGATCAGGTCGATATCGCAACCCTCGAAGTCAGGCGTATTGCGTGTCGCGACGGTGGCGCCGCAGGCGTGGGCAATGGATGCGATCTGGCAATCGGCCTGAGCGATCGGTCGCCCGGCGGACCGTCGTGCCGCTGCTATGGTAGCGAAGGACTGCGCGGCGTTGCTGTCGAAGGGCAGAATACGCCCGGCCAGGTCTTCGCGCAGGATGCGGTCCACGGCGTCAACCAGCGCGGCGCGGCGCTTGCCGTTCCCCATGATTGCGAGGCCAAAGCGCAGTTCCGCCTCCGATATCGAGGTCAGGTAAACGTTGAGCCCGTCCTGAGCCGACAACCAGTGTTCAACCTTGGGCTCCGGGGCCGGGCGCAAAAGCTCGGAGATGACATTCGTGTCGAGGATGATCATGCGTCAAGCCTGGTCGAACGCGGGCGGTTCACGCATGGCTTCACGCTGCGGAAGGTCGAGATCAACGCCACCCAGAGGCGCGACCCGTGCACGGATGGCCGCGGCAAGATCGTGGTAGGGCTTTGCTTCGCCCACGACGTGACGCAATATCTCGCGCGCCTCCTCTTCCATTGAACGGCCATGCTCGGCCGCGCGGATGCGAAGGCGGCGCTTCACGTCATCGTCAAGGTTCCGGATGGTAATGCTTGCCATTGCGTACTCCGACTGTGACACCATGGTAATCAGCGATTGCAGTGCTATCAAGTCACGTCTCGCTCGGAGAGAGTATTTACAGACACCTGACAACGCACAAGCAATCAGATCAACGGCACAGCGCTCTTGCATGCCCAAAGGACGATCAACCCTCTACGGCCCTATCTTCCTCAACTTCAGTCGCGCGACACCTTTTGTTGATAAAGCGCCGATGGGCATGATGGTTTATCAATAGTTCTTTACTTTTTGGCGGACCACTGAGCAACTACCATTTCATCTGTACTGCGCGCTCATCCAAAGATACGCAACGCAACCCCCATGCATATTGGCGCATAGGCGGAAAAGGCCCCACACAAGGTGTGCGGCAGCATAGCGATCAGAGGCTCATCAAAAATAGGACAATCTCGATGGTTTTTGGCACAGGCCAAGTCAAACAGCGTTCAGATTGCCCAGAGAAATCTGCAGATAAAAAACTTCGAGACCTTTCTGCCGTTCGAGGAAGAACCGCACCCATGCTTCTGTGCGACGTTGCCATCCACGCGCCCTATTTTTCCAGACCACCTTTTTGTGGCGCTTGATATGTCTCAGGACTTCTGGGGCCAAATCCACTCCCTCTTTGGCATCGCACACATTGTGAAAATCGGTAAATCACCCGCTGTTGTGCCAACTCTGCTTGTCACCGAGCTGATGCAGCGATGCGACAGGAAAGGCCTGATGCGGCCCGTCAAACCACAGAGACCTATTGATCACGTTTCGACCACAAGAATGCCCTTTGCAAATTTTATAGCAGAGGTCGAAAGCACCGCACGTGACCGCCGAGTCTGTCTCCTCAAGAAAAGAATAACGGCGCCCTTCCCCATTGTTGCGCCCGGCAACCACCTGCACTTGGCCTAGACCATCAAGCAATTGCCCCAGTCAAATGAGACAACCAACAGATCGATAGGCCCTCTGCGTTTCGCGAAACCAAATGAACCAGTGTCGTTTGCCAAAGGGTTAGCAATACGATTGATCGACCGCAGCGGATCCTGTCCACACTTGGTGAAGCGGCTAAGTGTTGATGCATTTTACGTCGCGTGGAAACGTCCTCTGATATTCCGCGACGGCCAGTAGGAATTTCAGGGAGAGCTTGTCGGATTGTCGGCGTTGGCCAAGCTTAGTCCAGTCGGTAGGTTTCTTCGTAAAATTACCAAAAGGGGAAACAAACGATAAACTTCATTTTGAGGGTGTGGCTTTGAATCGGCTGTAGAGAATTTTGAGACGCTGAAAAGTATAGATAGCTGGAGTTTGTCTTATCACAGCCCGATTACCTTATCCCCCCCCGCAATGCTTTGAGCATGAACGTAATCGCGTCAAGCTCTTGGGGTTCCGCAGCCCCAGCGCCCGCTACGGCGAATGATTTGAATGGCGTGACGAACGTGATCGATGGTGACACGGTTGAAATCCGAGGAACCAACCTTGGCTGCAATGTCGATGGAGAAGTCACATGATTGGCTGCCACCTCGACACAAACGAGGGGAGCATCACGGCGAGCGTGGGTGCTATGCCGGACTATCACGGCCGCAAGCGCATGACGATCTGATTGATGAAATTCGCCCACTCTGGGCTGAAGCTTGACTGTATGCCGGGAGCCGTGCCGCGCTATATGTCATTTGAAACGAAACTGGAACAGCAAGGGGAGCGCGCGAATATGGTCAAAATGTCTGCACGTTTTATCAACGTCAGGCGTTCACGCTGCTAACCATCAGGATTCAACCGTTTGTGCAGGTCCTTGCCAGTACGGAAGAACGGTGCGGATTTTGCATCGAGGGTCATGATCTCTCCTGTACGAGGATTACACCGCCTGCCTACCGAACGGTGCCGGACACCAAAGACACCAAACCCGCGCAGCTCCACCCGACCACCCGCTGCAAGATGCGTACTGATCGTGTCGAATACAGCGGCTACGACCTTTTCAATTTCACTGCGGTAAAGATGCGGATTTTCCGCCGCAAGCCGCGCTATCAGTTCGCTTCTGATCATTCCGGACCCTTGGTTCATCTACCAGACATTCGCCTATTAGTGGGCTCGTTATCCGTTCAACGGATCAACCTATCTTTTGCCGTGATGTAGGGCATTGGATACCCGGTTACAGATGGCCTCGTTGCGTCGCATCAAAGTGGTGGGTGTATCGCTGCGGAATTGACACCAAAGGTGCCCAATTCGACGACACCTCCTCCCAGTAGTGCCGTCGAACCCGCTCCTCAAAGAGCGTAATGATCCGTTCCACGCCTGATTACAGAGTGTCGCTGGATCCCCTCCCATAACGCGGGCTGACGAACGCCAACGCTTTATATTTTTAGTGTATCACGGTTTCATGAATGCCGATGTTGTCCAAAGATAGGTCGGCCTTGATGTTCGTACGGTTTGCCTCGGACACGTTCGAGATAAGGCTGCTGTCGAGCCTTGAGCGCTGCGCCAACAGCGCGAAGGCACTTCACCTGGCGCAGTTTGCGATGTTCGCTGCAGGCCTGATAATCTTCAACTGTCCGTGCCGTGCTTCGTCTCGAACCACGGCAGATTAATGGCCGGCATGGCCCCGTATTAGCAGCAACGTAATGGAGGCCAACAGATTTCGAAACTGCAATAAGGCACTACGGTCGGTGGACTTGGATAAATTACTGGACGAGCATTAAAGCCTGTCACACATGGGTTTCGTGAACGCTGAACGCGACGCGCCTTTCCAAGAGCAAGGATGGGCAGCTACGACCAAACGTACTGGTTAGGCGCTAAAGGGTTCAAGCTGCACCATTTCGGTTAAAGCGATCGCACGACAACATGGGTGCGCTAATCGACGCCAGGTAAATGTTTGGCCTTCGGCAAAAAGCTGCCACGTCAATCCCGGTCTTGGCTCTTGGGCTTCACGTTTTGGCGCATTTTGAATACCAGAGCGGCTTTCGAACAGGGATGAGACATGGCTAAAAACGCAAAACGGCTGGCCCGCCTAACTGAACTACTGAACGCGCTGCAAGTCGAAAGCTTGCCCATGACCCTCAGCGAACTCGACGGTTATATCACTGGCGTTCTGGCTTGCCCTGAGATGATCCCACCCATGTTGTGGATGCCACAGGTGTGGCGCATAACTGGCGATGCGTATCTCGTCGATCAGAAGGTGCCGGAAGAAACGATCGGCGCCGTCATGGAGCATTACAATGCCCTGGCAAAAGCCATGACCTGGTCACGTTGGGTCGCCCCTATCTACGAGGTGGATTCCAAGAGCGGTGAGACCCTATGGGAACCTTGGGTTGACGGTTTCAGCCGTGCGATGGACTTACGGCCAGACGCTTGGGAAGGGTTACTGGACAGAGCCGATGAAGAAACCCAAGCCAGTCTGATTTTTCTGATCGCACTGCAGGACATTAGCATGGGCAACAGCAAGTTTTCCAAACAGGAAATTGAACAGATTGATCAGGAAGCCCCCGACTTAATCCTGAATTGTGTGGCAACCATTTTACTCCAATCACGCCCTGAACTTGCTGGGACTGTTGCAGCAAACCTCTCCAGAATGCCCCATAAGGGAGAACGACGTCCCGAACGAAACGATCCTTGCTCTTGCGGTTCAGGTAAGAAGTATAAGCTGTGCTGCGGCCGGAATTAAGCAACGGCATGTCATCTATAACACAATTAGTTGCCCCTTGCCTGCAAGTGTCCGCCACTGCACGCGACTGCGTGCGAATGCAGTTTATCTGAGCTGGTGTTGACGTGGCGTTGACGTAAACGTGCAAAAGGCCGATGGTACTATGGTACCACCAACTTAAGCGTTTGTTTTATTTGGAAGTTTTGGTTGCGGGAGTAGGATTTGAACCTACGACCTTCAGGTTATGAGCCTGACGAGCTACCGGGCTGCTCCATCCCGCGCTACCGTGTTGCAGTT
>NZ_QJJL01000012.1 GCF_003201935.1 Loktanella sp. PT4BL
TTCTTGCCGCAATCGAACGCACGATCCGTCATTCAGCCATAGCCGCCCCTTCTTCGGTTGTTTCATTGGCACTTTCAGCCCCTCCCGCCGCCATAGTCGCTCAACGCGCTTGTCATTCACATGCGAGCCTGCATCTCTCAGCATCGCTGCGATCCAACGATAGCCGTAGCGGCCGTATTGCCGGGTCAACTCGATCATATCAGCCACAAAACGTTCTTCGTCTGGGCGACCAACTGGTACCTTGCGTTGTGTGGATCGGTGTTGTCTCAGAACGCGACACGCTCGGCGTTCTGAGACAGACAGTTCAGCTCGAACACGATCAATGCAAGCACGGCGGCGAGCGGGGCTTAGAAGTTTCCCTTTGCAGCCTCAGCCAAGATCAGCTTGTCCAACGTAAGATCAGAAACGGCCTTGCGGAGCCGCTCGTTCTCTTTCTGCAAACGCTTAAGTTCCTTCAATTGATCCGTGCCCATTCCACCGTATTTCTTCTTCCAACGGTAGAACGTTTGTTCAGTCACACCAATCTGGCGGATTGCATCCAGACGCGGCATCCCTTGCCCCGTCAGAACCTCAACCTGCCGTAACTTCGTGACAATCTCTTCCGGCTTTGGTCGCTTGTTGGCCATGTGTTTCCTCCGTTTTCCTAAACATAGCGGAGGACCACTTCAGTGGGGGAGGATCAGAGTTATATCTCGGGCTAGCTGGCCGACTGGCTGGATGACCGGCAGATGGATCATGTCCGCGGTGCCCCATATCACCCGCAAACCCAAGGCAAGATCGAGCGATGGCACCAGACCCTGAAGAACCGCATCTTGCTGGAAAACTACTACCTGCCCGGTGATCTCAGGCGACAGATCGATGCCTTTGTCGAGCATTACAACCACCAGCGCTATCACGAGAGCCTGCAAAACCTCACACCGGCCGATGTCTACTTCGGGCACGGCCAGACCATTTTAAAACAACGAGAAAGGATCAAACGGAAGACCATCGAAACGCGACGCTTGCTTCACCGCAAATCCGCCGCATAATCAGACCAACCAGATGAGCCAGAACCTCTCTTAGATCAGGCCGCTAACTGCCCCAAAAACTCTGACGGCGGACACCTTGAACATATGAGCTAGAACTCCCTTGTCAGTAGTATCCCTCGTATCGCCCGCTCAAATCGCTGGACAGAGTAGCGCTTTCGTGCATTTCTAGCTGCCTGCGTTCGGCGTTCATAGAAGAGTGATGGATCAGCATTCTTTTCGGCGCGGATACGTTCTAACGACGTAGCAATTGCATCAACGGATCGGATGGGAACGAATTCAGCAGGATAATCCCCGACGGTAGCCCTAAGTGCCGCAATATCTGAAACAAGGATGCCTTTTCCGGCGCACATTGCTTCGATGATTGCAAGGCCTTGGGACTCAGAAGAATATCGCGAAGGTAGGGCCACGACGTCCGCTTCGGTGAGTAGTGACAAAGCATCTTTGTGTTCGACCGCACCAATATGCTCAAACCAAGCAACATCTTGGAGAATTTCGAGGTCTCTTCGAACCTCGTGTTCCCCCATCTCTTCGTCAGCGGTTGGTGCTCCTAAGCTAGAAAGGCGTATCTCTATTCCGCGCTCATGCAGCCTCTTCACCGCCTCCACCAGATCAAAGAACCCTTTGCTCGCCATTATGTTCGAGTTCCACATGACCCGTAGTTCTTTATGTTGCGTTTGTGGTCTGTCAGCAGAGTCCTCAGCCGATGCATAGAAACCCTCACAAACGACAACTGACCTCACAAATCCGTTCACCATGCTTGGCAAGTGGACTGAAGGAACGATCATTTCACAGGGCCGGTAAAGCCAACGTGCTGCTCGGGAGATGCGACGATCTTGCAAAAGGCTAACAATATCTGAGCCATGTGAATGGACGATCACCCTAAGACCAAACCGAGCGGCAAGCAAAGCCGGAATGTCTCGCAGAAAGCCGCCATTTGAGCGAGAGCAAACTAGGTAGAGTGTCTCCACTTTGCCAAAATAGATGTCTTTCCATAAAGTGCTCCACGCCTTGATCCAGTCCCATAGCGCCTGCGAGCGCATGCCAGGGGAAAAAATGTACTCAATACAGCCATTGCTGTCACTTGAGATGATTTTGGCGACATGTTGTGTGACAATTCCCTGGCCGGTCACCTCAGAATACTTTGTAGACCAAATGGCTATTTTGCTTCGTTTGATTATAGGCATTTGTTGCTTCTGGCTTCTGGCTTCTGGCTTCTGGATTCTGGCTTCTATTGAGTTAAGCCATAACTTTAGTATTTAACAATAGCTTCATCCGTTGGATTTTGGTCGAGAAAGAGAAGATCGTGTCACTCCGCTCGATTATGCGATCCGTATTCGAAAAGAACGGAAATGTATCTCTCCACTTACTGTTCTGACATATCGTTTCTGAAGGAGAAAAAGTCCGATTATCAGGAAGAAATACATGGTTTCAGCTGAGGCAGGTAGCAAGATCAGATAGAATAAATAGACATAACTGGCGATCAAGAGCCCAAAGGAAAACACCGACGGCTTTCGCTGGTAACCAACAAGCACTTGGCCCCCAACAACTCCTACGAAGTATGAAAACAAGAAAGCGCCAAAGAAGCCAAAGTCGTTAAGAAATGTGCCAAGGGCAGTGCTCCACGAGACAGACATGTATCCACGGCTGCTTAGGTAGCTTCTACGAATTTGCATGAATTCCTCGAAGCTAGGTAGACCAAGCGAGACCAATCGTCTGTAGAGCCAAGGGAATTGTATGCCACCCTTGCCAATAGCCATAGTATCCTGCGCCTCCGGCAATAGAAATGCGGAGAGGCTCGAGAGTTGGCTCGAAAAATAAATGATGGAGCCGACTAGCATTGTCTGGAATTCATCTGATGCGCCGCTCAGAAGCTGTCGAAGGTTATCGTTAAGCTCCGCTCCAAAAATAAACAGAAGATACTCCGACACGCTGGCAATATCTGCGCTTTCTCGGTTTGAAAATAGGTTGGCCATGTATCCAAAAGCAACAACCGCCATAATAATAATTACTGAGCCATATAAGAGAACTTTCGGCTTAACGGATCTAAAATTGGTAGGACGTCGCAAAATCAGCCAACCAATAAGACTGAATAGAAGGATTTGAAACACTATCTGACGGCCAGCACTAAGGTAGGAAAACCCTGCAAGGAGTACAATAGATACTATGTATGGTATCAGGCGACCTCCAAGCAGCTTGGGGCCAAACCAACAAATCGAAATTATAGCAAGAAAACTACCCCAAGCCAAGATTGGCGCGAGCCTACCTAACCAAGAAGTGTCCGCTTCAATAAAACTAGTGCGGACTTCAAGTGCGTTCTCCGCACCAGCGAAACCGCTAACAACGAAGGCATCGACTAAAAATAGAATCGACCCCAAACAGCCCATTGCAACCACGAAATCCACAAGAGGGCCTAGCTGACGGAGTTCCCGAGCTCGTGTCTCTTGTGGAGGGCTCAATAGCGCTCGAGCATATCGAGGATACCCTGCAACAATAAAGACACTTATGTAGCCCAAATAGATAACGCATAGATGAAAGACTACGAACATCTCGACAAATGCACCTATTGGCGGGTTGTGGTACTCAATCACTCCGGTCCAAATGGGGAGAAACACTAGGACCCACGGGCCGAACAGCCAAGACAGCGGTGACTGAGCTACTCTGGTGATTAGAGCGACGGCTAACATCGCTAATGGGATCATGCCGTAAAGGATCAACGAAGTCACATACAGCTCCTGAAGTTGACAACCTTGAGATCAAGCACCTAGTTCTGAATCCCGTTTCTATTCACTTTTCGCCCAAGCACACATGCATGATGCACTTCAAACGCTGCCAATCAGAAGATAGATCGGCAAAATTTGGTACCTTCAAATTGGGCAGTTTGGCCCTCATTTTCTTGCATGGTGCAACTAGAATGAATCCTTCTCGGTTGTTCTTCTGACAGCCAGCATAGAAATGGCCCTCCGGCTATTAGCCAAGGCTAACCAGACGATCCCTTTCAGATAGGCCCATGCCCAACGAACCGACACCGGATACCCAAGTTCTCTCTGAACTGTCCGAAACTCGGACAAAGCAATGGTCCTGTTTTCTCTCAGCCCTGATTTGCCACCGGCATGTTGGTCCGCTATGATAATATCACCCAGAAATTTAGGGGCTGATACAGCCAAAGACTGCATGATGATCTTGTAGTCGCCAGCGATCTGCAGATGGCTGTCAAACTTGCCAAATCTTACAAATAGTTCATTTGCATGAAAGACACCTTGGTGGGGCAATGCCATTTGCGAGTACATTTTGCCCTTAACATCGTCCCATACCTTTCCAAGTTTGTGAATTCTGCCATCGGGAAATACATAATTTACGCATCCGTACGCGATTAGCGTGCCCGCTGGTACGTGTCTAAGCCTTTGCATAGCTCTCTCAATCGCTTCTGGACAATGGAGGGCATCATCGCTGCCTAAAAAGTAGACCCAGTCTCCGGCTACAAGTCCAAGCGCTTTGTTCCATGCATCATAGATACCATCATCTGGCTCGCTGATCCAACGCTCTAGCAAATCGGTGTTGCGCCGAATTACCTCAACAGTAGTATCGCTTGAGGCGCCATCGACAATAATGATCTCAATCGCCGAATAAGTCTGAGCACGAATGCTGTCGAGACAGGTTTGCAGTGACTCGGCGCTGTTGTAAGTCGCTATGATGATAGAGAGGAGTGGTTGGGCCAAATCGTTGTGGTTCATTTCTAGTAGCTGGTCCATTCTGCCTTAACATTGGAAATTATGGGCGCCCAAATGTAACGCGATCTAACAATATAAGCAGTTCTGATGGATCAGTATTGCTTCTGGTTAGTTATCCAACAAGTTTCTCATTAGAAAATGCTGTGAAATAGATAGAACTTTCTCACCAGGAAGTTGAAAGTTCAGCCGAGCGGATGTGGCAGTTTTGAAGTCTCTTTCAATGCCTGGTCGTTTTCGCTCGTGCAGTTCAATTATTAGGACATCCACCCGTTCCAGCCAGTCTCGCGGAGCGCGCAAAAGTGGCGCTTCGCCTCCTTCGATGTCCATCTTACAGATGTCCAGTTGATCCCGATCGTATTCGCTCAAGATCTTCGCTATCGTTGTTGTGGGAATTTGGACATGTTCTACGGGTGTATCGCTGCTGGCTTGATAGCCCCAATGGCCAGTATTGGACTTAGCTAGGCCAACAGTGTTGGGTCCACCATCTTCGACGAGTGCTGCGTTGACTGCGTGAATGTTCGGGATCGAACGAGTGTTGGCTTTGAGGAGCTCAAAGTTTTCTGGTGAAGGTTCTATGCTGATGATCGTGGCGCTTGGGAAGAGGCTATTGAGTGCCAAGCTAGCAGTCCCGATGTATCCGCCTGCATCGACGATGAAGAGCGGATCTGAAAGTGGGAGATCAACTATACTGTCAAACTCTCCTCCAAGCGTCTCCATCGCGACATAGATATCTGGAGAGGAGGTCCGTACCCGGAGTTGAGTGCCTTTGTACTTGATACCAACGATACGCTCTATTCGTAGAGAGTTGAATGAAAGGATTGTGAGACTGCTCAACAATCCATTTTCGCGCTTTAGCGTTCGCATCATGCGTAGATTATTTGCTATGCGGCTTATGAGATTAAGGGACAACGTAAAACTTCTCCATTGACATGACCAGTTGCCTACCGTCAGTTTTTCAAACGAAGTTTGCGAAGAAGACGATCAGCAGTGAGCAATATTTCGCGGCGTGTGCCCAAATCCTTCATGTAGAGTCTGACTTCCTGTGCGTCGGCTGGGTGTGTCACGTTGGGAATGGCGTCACTACTTGTCAAATTCAGATCAGTTCCTTGAAAGCCCTGAAGCACGTTTGCCTCCAACGGAAAGAGGTCGCGACCAAAAGACTTCAGCGGTTTTTCGATATGGCGCGATGTTATGACGTATGGACTACGCAGTTGTGTCGTTCGTTTCAACCTGCGGATATCAAATTCGAATTCCAAGCCGATTGCATCAATCAAGCCTTGGTCTGGAATGAGTTCCCAGAACTCGTCGTAGCGCGCCATATTGTTGGTGTTGAGCCTAGCCGAACGGCTTGACCCTTCGGCGCGACGGTGTACGAAAGGCACCTGAAAATTCGCTGAGGATGAGGCATAATGTGTGCCCCTATCCGCGAAATGAGTAAGGTGAGAGTTAACTGGGTAGATGAATGATAAGCCTTTCGCAGAAAGATATCTGTTTAGGTGCTTCTTCCATGATGTCTTGGGCCAAAAATTTACCTGATCCGGAACATAAAGCGCTCCGGTCTCCACTTGACCATTAGTTTCATACCAATCCCGAAAACCCTGCCACTTCCGTTTGTCTACAAGAATACCCCACGTTGATGCGCTCTTGGAAAGATATGCATCCTCCCCCGTCTGCAGAGGTGCGAAGCGGAGCCTATCAAATTCGCAAATGTCAAATGAATAGAGTGAGGCCGCGAAGACCTCCTCATCAACATTCACACAGTGTGCGACTTGAACGGCGAATTCATAGAATTCCGGGCCAGCGTACGAGTCATCCTCTATGAAAATCAGTTGCTCGAACTCCGAGGGTAATTCCATGCATTTGAAGGCATGCTCTCGCATGCCGAGCGGTCGACTGTGTGGTAGAATGGATTTGGGCCCGTGTCGCCACTGAAATGCACGAGCAACCTCCAGAGTCCCGTCGGCACCACCGTCGTCTAAGCTGACGTACAGGGGAATATCGGCACGACGATAGATTGCTTGGTTTAATGATTGAAGGACTCGTGCCAAGGATTGTCTACGGTTGTAACCTGATACAACGATAGGAATGGCTTTCACATCTTCTTCCATTTGTTAGGGACCCTTCAACGCATCTGAGTCTAAGTCTGAAGCTGCGGTGGCATCGCGAATTTTGGAGCGCCAGCATACATACACTGTAATGACCATGCCGACTGCCCAAACCGAGTAGAAAGCAATTTGCCCTATCATCATTGCTGCAGGTCCCAAAAGCTCTCTAAGAAAATAGTAGCTCAGCAAGAACGTAACAGTCGCAACCACATAGATAAGAAGAATAGCGTCTGGTTTCCCAAACGAGAGAACCAAGGGGCGCAAGACGAACAGACAACAAAAAATTGATAGCGCTACGAGGTATAGTCCGAGGAACATTGGTACCCGGTTGTACTCTTCTCCGACCGCTATTGATACGATATGTGACCCAACAAAATAGTATGCTGCTATTAAGATCAGCGAGAACCCCACGCCGAGCCAAACCACTTTTTTGGAGAGCGCAGCCAAAGTGTCAAACTGTCCTAGAGTAACAAGTCTAGCGACCCGAGGGTAAAGCACTTGTTGTGCCGGTTCGATCACTCGCAAGATTACCGAGCCGTATTGTTTTGCCAGTCTATATTGGCCAGCAATTGCTGGACCTGAGGCAGCAGACAGAATGAGCGTGTCCAGTTCTTGGGATATGTGGCGTACTGTAGCACTCAAATAGACGCTGCCAACAAAGCGTAGCAGCCCAGGGAACTTCTTGAAATCGCTCCATCGAAGGTCCGAAAGTTTCAACAAGCGCTGATCGCGACGGGCGATCCGAGCCAAAAGGTAAACAAAAGTAAGATGCTGCAGCATCATGGTCCCCGCATAAATTGCGAGTGCAGCGTTCGTTGTTAGTCCACTACTAAAAAAGATAGAGAGCAATAGCAACTTCAGTGCTGAGACTGAGACCAGCACCCAGCCTATCGTGTCATACTTCTCGTATATCCGCAGGACGGCCATTGGCGTTCCCGAAAAAGCAAAGACTAGAGCAAGCATATAGAATGCTACTGCTGCGCTTGATTGCTGCGGAATGCCAAGTGTCGATGCAAACACCAAGACGCCGAAGTACCCCAGAAGGGCTGCTAGGAAACATCCTATAAAGTCTAGTGCGACTCCGAGGCCTACAATCTTCCAAAAGCGTTTTGGGTCATTCTTTTCTCTTTCCTCCGTGGCGAATTTCGTCACCGCCTGCCATGCTTGAAAGCCAGAAAGCTGTTCGACGAAGGCGCTGATGCTAACCGCTACCGCAAATATTCCAAATGCGGCGGCCCCGAGCTCTCTGGAAACCAATGTCAGCGAGACGAGCCCCAGAATTCCAACGATGACGTTCGCAGTAAATAGCTTTCGAAAATTTATAAGCATTTTTTTCTCGTTTAGCCGCCTTTCCGAGATATGTTTTCTGACTGTGGAGCGCTGTTGCGAGGTATTTCTTCCGTCTACGCACTCTGAGGCGATTGCTAATAGCTCTGGGTCAATTTGCCAAAATCTGTCACTTCAGTGGCGCTGGATTATACCTTTTCTCCAAATGTGAAAACTGTCGGGGTACTCCCCGTTCTTATTGTCACAAACGAGAGGGTCGGAATGAAAAGGTACACCTTATACATTAGTACGGAGTAGGTAGGTTCGTCTGTGTCCCGAGTGTGCAGAGTCAAAAGTGAAGCTGTCGGGAAGGCTAGACAGGCGAGGATGCAGATCACACCTCAAGTCCGAAATGAACCTAGCTGGGTTCTTGAAGCTTGCTAGCTGACAGGCGGAAGCTCCGGGCCTTTTGATAAAGAGACTTTGAAAGCCGGCAGTATCTGGGTATGTGTCCGACAACATTGTCCCGTTACGCGCGATGCTACAGTGACCATCAGACAATGATGGTTCATCCCAGTACTCTGTTTGCTCTCCACTATCGACGTCGAACCGAAAATAGGCTTGGTGACCGATTTTATTTTCAGCCCAAGCGACTAATGAAGCGTCGGTTTCCCAGCAGAAATGTGACATATACATTCTCGTGACGAGCTTCAGTTTACTTGTGTCCAAGTCAAGAACAAGCGTTGCCATCTTGTCCTGAGTCCCGCTGCGCCAGAAGAGCAAGAACACCAGGTTTTTTGAGCCTGACGAAAAATGAAGGTGGTTGATGTAGACGTGCTCTAGGTCATCGAAGCTACCAAGGATTTTTTCAGCATCGCCGATCGTGACTTGGTGCAATTTCGCGTCCGTCTTCGCATCATAGACAACGAGGAGCTGGTCTCGATTGGATTCTGGGTGAGCCCGAGTGCTATTGGAGCCCTCTTGCCAGTATCCGTAGCCAAGTCTGCAGTGGTGTAAGCGAGAGAAATCGCAGGTCGCTACCATCTTGCCATCCGGCGAGCAGTCATAGGATGGGTATGGTCGTATTCTAATTGTTTGTCCTGTTCCGGCATCCTTTAGGACACTCACAAATCTGCCTTCCAGGAAGTCGTTAAATGTAATTGACTGGTCCTCCGTGTTCGGAACCCATCTGAGCATGCAGCCTTGCTGCCAATTGAATGCTTTTGTCGCACCTAGTGTCTTGAAACCTCCTCCATCAACAGAAAACCAGCCGACGTCCATTACCCCCTGAGGTTCGTGTTGTTTGTTCAAGCTAGAGGTGACAGAGCAAGCTAGGAGGCGCTTCCCATCCAACGACAGCTGCCGTTTGTCGTAGTAGCCAAAGAATACATCACGCCCTCGAATTGAGAACTCCGACAGAGAGCATGCTGCATTAGTATGTGAAGTAGAGAACATGCATTGCCATCGCCCCTCATTAAGAACTGCCAGCAAGCGCTTGACCTGTTCTGTGCGCACGTCACCGAGAAACTTGCGGGGCAGCGAGCGCAGCCCCGATTTCCAACCATTTGTCAAATTTAGTTGCCTCTCTTGGTAATGACAAAACCGAATGTCAATTCCATCCAAGGAGCTCCAAGCCGATATTGATCGTAGCAGGGGCCCAGTCTTGGTGGTCTATTTCCAGCGCAAATAGTCGTTAAGGCTGCCAAATACGATGATGATTTGACACTGGGAGCGGAAAAACGCGGTTCGTCGAGTACACAAATGAAGGGGTAAGCCAGTTCAGCCGTTGGCGGGAGAGGTTTTGGTTGGCTTACTCCAGCTATTCAGGATTGCGATTGCAAGTAATTTTGGCTACCAAGATCACTCCTAATAGTTTTTGCTCAACCCAAATGCGAAACTGCATAAAATCAGCGATTTTTGTCACTATTCTCAATGTAAACTTCATCTTGCAGCCCCTCTATCTCGGCTTTCAATGCTTCATACTCACGCATTTTTCGTTTTAGAAAACGCGCCGTCATGCGCCCTTTTTCGGCCAGGCCTTCAGGTGTCAGGATATACGCATAGCGTATCTTTTTGTCTGAGGCGCGGAAGTTCTCAACTTTGATAGAGCCTTTGTTGATCAGGGCTTTAAGGCAGTAGTTTACGCCACCCAAACTAATCCCGAGATCCCGCGCCAAATCGCGTTGCGACATCTTCGGGTCCTGCTGAAGTGCGCGCATGACGCGGAAACGTACTTCTGCCCGATCGCTCAGCTCTTGCTTTTCAGGTGTTTGCACGGCTACCGCACCAGAGGTCACCGGGGTGATCTGTTCGGGGCGCCATCATCAAAACGCGCGTTCATGCGTGAACAGTCGCAGTAACAGCGCTCGCCTTCAAGTTTAAAATGGAACAAAACAGAACGCCGTGGTCAATGACCCGGCATGGCAGCGCTCTCGTATGCGCAGGATACGCCTATCCTATAGTGATAATGTTCTTGCTGTTACATCCGCTATATGCGCGATACCCACTCAGTGCTGGATGAAAGCAATGCGGGATACGCAGATTTTGCCTTTGCACCACCGCACAATCCCAAACGCCCGATAACGCAAGCTGTTGGCCTCTCGCGGGATAATTTTGCCATTGGGTACGCCAGCGCGCAAGGTTTCTTGTTCATACCTTGCTGCGCAAACAGGCGGATCCTGAAAGACCGGAGAAATGATTTCGGACAGGCCACCCGGTCCTGCATCTTCGCAGGGGGATGGTTTGTATCCAGACAGGTCTATGCGCCTGCGACCGCCTGCTCAAGTGTAGGGCGCTGGTCCGAGACGACAACGCCGTCGCGGGGCAGGGCGCCGATGGCGACAAGGTCGATTCTGGCGCGCAGTTTCAGGATCTCGGAGACCGACACCTGAAACGCGGCCGGATCGGTTGCTTCGGTTTCCAGCTGCACGGTGATCTCGTCACCGGTCGCACCGCGGTGCACCTCGACACGGGCCTTGGCCACGTCTGCATGGCGCGCAACCAGGGTCGCCACCTGTTCGGGACGGATGAACATGCCTTTGACCTTGGTCGCCTGATCCGCCCGCCCGCGCCAGCCGACGATGCGTGTATTGGTCCGCCCGCAGGGGCTTTGACCAGGCAGTATTGCACTCAGATCACCGGTCGAGAACCGCAAGAGCGGGTAATCGGGGTTCAGCACGGTGACCAGAACTTCACCAATCTCGCCTGCCGCCACAGGATCACCGGTGCCAGGGGTGACGATCTCGACGATCACGTCCTCATCCACAATCATGCCATCGGTGCTGTCAGCACTTTCGTAGGCGATCAGTCCCGCATCTGCGGTTGCATAGCATTGGCGGCACAGAATACCGCGCGCCTCATAGGCGGCACGCATCTGGGGAAACAGCGGGCCGGCGGACACAGCCGCCTTCGTGATCCGGCTGAGATCAAGCCCGATCTCGTCACCTTTGGCGAGGATCGTGGCAAGATAATCCGGCGTCCCGATATAGGCGGTCGTGCCAATCGCGGCAGCGACTTCGGCCTGTTGCATGGTCTGGCCGGGACCTGCGGGGAAGACCACCATCCCGATCGCGCGTGCGGCGCTTTCAAACATCATGCCTGCTGGGGTGAAATGATAGGCAAATGTGTTCTGGGCCACGTCCGATGCATCAAAGCCCATCGCGGCCAGAAACCTCCCCATGCGCCAGAAATCCGGCCGTGTGCTGCCCGGTTCATAGATCGGGCCGGGCGACTGGAAGATGTGACTGACGTTGCGGGCAGGGACTGCGCCGAAAGGCGGGTTTTCGGCCTGCCCACGGCAGAGGGCGTCTTTGCGCATGACCGGCAGACGCGCCAGATCCGTCAAACAGGCAAGGCCCGCCTCCGGAAAAATCTCTTGTGCCGCTTTGAGTTGCGCGGCCAGTCTTTCGTCCTGAGAACGGGTTTCGAGGGTGTTCATGCTCATGCCAACCACCTTTTGCGCCGCCGGTAACTGCGCACATCACGGAATGATTTACGCCCCTCGTCAGAGAGGCCGAGATAAAACTCTTTCACGTCGGGGTTTTCGCGCAGTTCCGCCGCGGGGCCCTCCATGACAACGCGCCCCGATTCCAGAATATAACCGCGATGGGCGAACCGCAGGGCGACGTTTGTGTTCTGCTCGGCCAGCAGAAAGGACACGCCCTCGTTTTCATTCAGGGATTTCACGATCCCGAAAATTTCTTCCACCAGTTGCGGTGCAAGCCCCATTGAGGGTTCATCGAGCAGGATCGTCTCGGGTCGGGACATCAGGGCGCGGCCAATCGCGCACATCTGTTGTTCCCCGCCCGAGGTATAGCCCGCCTGAGATTTGCGCCGTTCGCGCAGGCGCGGAAAATAATTGTAGACCATCTCTAGATCAGCCTGCACGGCTGCACCGCCGTCGCTGCGCGTATAGGCGCCGGTCAGCAGGTTTTCCTCAATGGTCAGGTGTTCAAAACAATGGCGGCCTTCCATGACCTGCACAACGCCGCGCTTGACCAGCGCCTCGGGCGACAGGTCTTGGACGGGTTCACCGCGATATGTGATTGCGCCCTTGGTCACTTCGCCGCGTTCGGAATGCAGCAGGTTGGAGATCGCCTTGAGCGTTGTTGTCTTGCCCGCACCATTGCCACCCAGAAGGGCCGTAATGCCGCCTTTGGGCACGGTCAGGGACACGCCTTTCAGCACAAGGATCACGTGATTATAGATCACTTCGATGTTGTTGACCTCAAGCAGGGTCTCAACCGGTTTGTCATCCAGCATGGGGCGCGGCTCCATTTGTGTTCATCGTGGCGGGCGGCCCGGAGATGGGCCGCCCGGTGTTTTTTCTGTCAGAGGCAGCCCGGCTCGATCCCGGCCTCGGCCGCGAATGCAGCAGAGTCTTCGGCAACCAAAGGCTGGATCACGCTCATATCGGGCGCGATATAGTCGGTCAGGGCAACCCAGTTGCCCGCAGATGCATCCCACTGCTGCACGATCCCCAGACCGGACCCGCCATGGTTCTGGCAGCTCACACTGAACGCAGGACCGACACGGGCCATGCCCAGTTCTTCCATGCGCGCATCGGTGATTTCCAGTGCTTCCATTCCGTCCCGCACCATCGCAGGGGTCACAGCGGACACGCCGTGGATTTCCTGCGCTTTGGCGATGGCTTCGGCGGCCAGCATCGCGGCGTACATGCCCCGCGTATAAAGCACCGATCCCATGTTCGAACCGTCACCGGCCGCATTGCCCGCGTCGTGGACCAAGGTGCGGATGTCATCAAAGACAGGCAGGTTGGCGTCGATCCGGTTCATGTTCAGCGACTTATAGCCGTTTGCCGCAGCCCCCGCAGGGGTGACGTCATGCTCAGCGCCGGCCCACCAGTTGCCAATGAAGTTTTCCATCGGAAAACCGATGTTGGCAGCTTCCTGCACGGCAACCTGGTTCATCACGCCCCAGCCCCACATCAGAACATAGTCGGGACGTTCACGGCGGATTTGGAGCCACTGTGATTTCTGTTCTTGTCCGGGGTGGTCGACGGCCAGTTGGGTGAATTCAAAACCATGCATTGCCGACAGCTCTTCGAGCGTGCGGATCGGTTCCTTGCCGTAGGCAGAGTTGTGGTAGATCAGCGCAATCTTTTTGCCCGACAGATCGCCACCATTCTCCTCCAGAAGGTAGTTTACCATCACCGATGCAGCATCCCAATAGTTCGCAGGGTAGTTGAACACCCAGTTGAACACCTCACCATTGGCAGCAGAGGTGCGACCATAACCCATGGTGTGAAGCGGAATGCCGTCTGCGGTGGCTTTGGGGATCAGCTGATAGGTGATACCTGTGGACAGTGGTTGATAGATCAACGCGCCTTCGCCCTTGGTGGCTTCATAGCATTCCACACCTTTCTCGGTGTTGTAGCCGGTTTCGCATTCCACGATACGGATGCTTTCACCGCCGATCCCGCCGTCACGGGCGTTCAGCATGTTGAAATAATCCTGATAGCCATCCGAGAACGGCGTGCCACCTGCCGCGTATGGGCCGGTGCGGTAGCTCAGATCAGGGATCACCAGTTCCGCGCTTGCCACGCCTGCGGCCAGTGTTGCGGTCAGGGCCATTGCGGCCAGTTGCTTCAGTTTCATCGGGTTTCTCCTCCCATGGTTGGTCCGATTGTCACGCCGGGGTTTGCCCCGATCTTTAGGCGCGCGCAGGGCGCGCGCCGCATTTAATAAGGGAACGGCCAAAGCCGCAGTTTCTCTTTTGCCAGCCGCCATAGCTGGGCCAGTCCGTGTGGTTCCTTGATCAGGAAAAACATGATCAGCGCGCCCACGATCACCAGTTGGAAATGCGCCACCAGATCGGTGGGCCAGCCCAAAAGATCGACACCGATCAGTTTCAGCACAACAGGCAGGACGACCAGAAACGCAGCCCCTGCAAAGCTGCCGAAGATCGAGCCAAGACCGCCGATGATGATCATGAAAAGCACAAGGAAAGACTTCTGGATGCCAAAGGCTTCGCCCACTTCCACTGCGCCCAGATAGACGGCAAAGAACAGCGCACCGGCGATCCCGATAAAGAAGGAAGACACAGCAAAGGCCGTCAGCTTGGCCTTGAGCGGGTTCACCCCGATAATCTCGGCTGCGATATCCATATCGCGGATCGACATCCACGTGCGCCCCAATGACCCGCGTGTCAGATTGCGCGCGATGATGGCGCAGACTGTCACGAACACCAGACAGATCAGATATTGCGCCCAGGCTTCTGTATTGGGGCCTGTGACCGGCACACCAAAGACGGTGCGTTCCGGCGCGTTGATCTGGCCCGAGGCGGAATAGTTGTAGAACCAGCTCACCTTGTTGAAGAGCCAGACCAGAAAGAATTGTGCCGCCAGCGTGGCCACAGCCAGATAGAACCCCTTGATCCGCAAAGAGGGCAGGCCAAAGGCCGCGCCGACCGCTGCGGTGATCCCGCCCGACAGAATGATGTGAATGACGATGCTGACATCGGGAAAGGACGTCATCAGCTTGTAGCAGGCATAGGCCCCCACAGCCATGAAACCGCCGGTACCAAGGCTCACCTGCCCGCAATAGCCCGTCAGGATATTCAGGCCGATCGCAGCAATCGCATAGATCAGGAACGGCACCAGAATGGCGTTGGCCCAGTAGTCGTTGATCACGAAGGGGACGACCAGAAAGGCGAAGGCCAAGACGGCCCAATACCGGTACCGGTCAAAGGCAATCGGGAAGGTCTGGCTGTCTTCCTGATAGGACGTCTTGAAATCTCCGGCCTCACGATAAAGCATGCTGGGCCTCCCGTTTGGTCAAATTTCGCTTGTGGGCCATGCGTGGATCAAACCCTCTCAATGATTTTCTCCCCGAACAGGCCCTGCGGGCGGAACACTAGAAAGATCAGCGCAAGCACATAGGCGAACCAGTTCTCGGTCGCACCACCCACCATCGGGCCGATCATATATTCAAAGAGCTTCTCGCCGACCCCGATAATCAGGCCGCCGACAATCGCGCCGGGGATCGAGGTAAACCCGCCCAGCATCAGCACCGGCAGCGCCTTGAGTGCGATCAGCGAAAGTGAGAACTGCACACCGGATTTCGCACCCCACATGACGCCCGCGACGAGCGCCACAAGCCCCGCAAGCGACCAGACCAGCACCCAGATGAAGTTGAGCGAGATGCCGACAGACAGGGCCGCCTGATGGTCATCGGCCACTGCGCGCATGGCGCGGCCCTGCTTGGTGTATTGCGCAAAGAGGATCAGGCCGGTCACCAGCACAATCGCCACGACAGTCGCCACCATGTCGAGCTTGTCGATAAAGAAGCCGTAGAAATCATCGCCGCCCAGGCCCGATGTTATATCTTCCACCCAGAGCGAGCCGCCCTGCGGCAAGCCAAGTGCCAGCGTCTTGATGTCCGACCCCCACATCAGATCACCCACGCCTTCAAGGAAATAGGCCAGACCGATGGTTGCCATGAACAGGATGATCGGTTCTTGACCCACCAGATGCCGGAACACGAAATGCTGCACCGCCCATGCAAAGAAGATCATCACCACCAGCGTCAACAGGATCGCGAGTAGAGCGGGGACCTCCCACCCGAAGTGGTGAATCTCCGTGCCGAAGACGGCGTTGATAAGATGGGAAAACGGGACTTCGCCTTCCATAATGCCGACCAGCGTAAGAGCTGCAAAAAGCGCCATAACCCCTTGGGCATAGTTGAAAATTCCGGATGCCTTGAAGATTAGCACGAACCCGAGCGCCACCAGCGCATAAAGCACACCGGCCATCAGCCCGTTGATGATAACTTCAATGCCGTAAAGAAAATCAGCTGACATCGCGACCGCCCCCCTTAGTCATGCGCCACCCCCAGATAGGCATCAATCACCTCTTGATTGTTGCGCACCTCGTCGGGTGTGCCGTCGCCGATCTTGCGGCCGTAATCCATCACGATGACGCGGTCTGACAGGTCCATCACGACACCCATGTCATGTTCGATAAGCGCAATCGTGGTGCCGAATTCATCGTTCACGTCCAGAATAAAGCGGCTCATGTCCTCTTTTTCCTCGACGTTCATGCCTGCCATCGGCTCGTCCAGCAGCAACAGTTTTGGTTCCGCCGCCAACGCGCGGGCCAGTTCGACCCGTTTTTTCAAGCCATAGGGCAGGCGGCCGACGGGTGTCTTGCGGATCGCCTGAATTTCCAGAAAATCAATGACCCGTTCCACCGCCTCGCGGTTCTCGGTTTCTTCACGTTCCGCGCGACCCTTCCAAAGCGCCTGCGAAAACAGGCCCGCGTTCATGTGGTTCAACCGGCCCGTCATGACGTTATCCAGCACGGACATGCCCTCGAACAGTGCGATGTTCTGGAAGGTGCGGGCGATGCCAAGGCGGGCGACCTGAAACGGCTTCATCGGCGGGCGTTTCTTGCCGCGGAACCAGACCTCGCCTTCCTGTGGGTTATAGAAGCCGGAGATCACGTTCAGCATGGACGATTTGCCAGCCCCGTTCGGGCCGATAATCGCGCGGATCTCGCCCTCCTGGATATTGAAAGAGATATCCTTGATCGCCTCAACACCGCCGAAACGCAGGGTAATATTGCGCATATCCATCAGGGTTTCGCCAATCTGGCGGCCATCATCGGTCACATAGGGTGTCAGCATATCTTTCATTCCGCAGCCACCTTCATCGTGGGGGCGACAATCGCATCACGGATGCTCAGCGTTGCCTTGATCTTACCCTTGCGGCCGTCCTCATAGGTGACTTCTGTCTCTGTGTAGATCTCGGTCGCATCGCTATAGAGCGCGTTCACAAGGTCATCGAACTTTTGCCCCACAACAGCGCGGCGCACCTTGCGGGTGCGGGTCATTTCGCCGTCGTCGGCGTCCAGTTCCTTGTGCAGCACAAGGAAGCGGTGGATCTGGCAGCCCGCCAGCATTTCATCCTGCGCGACAGAGGCATTCACCTCGGCTACATGCCCGTCGATCATCTCCAGCACTCGCGGGTGCTGGGACAATTCCTGATAGGAGGAATAGGCGATATTGTTCCGCTCGGCCCAGTTGCCGACCGCCGTCAGGTCAATATTGATAAAGGCGCAGCAGCGGTCGCGGCCAGCGCCAAAGACAACGGCCTCAAGGATGTTGGGATAGAATTTCAGTTTGTTTTCAACATACTTGGGCGCGAAAAGCGATCCATCCGCCATTTTGCCCACATCCTTGGCGCGGTCGATGATGCGCAGATGCCCTGTGCCTTCCTCGATAAAGCCCGCATCGCCCGTGGCGACCCAGCCTTCGGCATCTTTGGTCGATGCGGTGCTTTCCGCGTTTTTATAGTATTCCACGAACACACCGGGTGAGCGATAAAATACCTCGCCATTGTCCGCGATCTTCAACTCGACACCGGGCGAGGGCACACCAACCGTATCCGAGCGCACCTCGCCATCGGGTTGCTGGGTGATATAGACAGTCGCCTCGGTCTGGCCATAGAGCTGTTTGAGGTTGATCCCGAGCGCGCGGTAGAAATCGAAAATCTCGGGGCCGATGGCCTCGCCAGCGGTATATCCAATACGAATACGGCTCAGGCCCAGTGTGTTTTTCAGCGGGCCATAGACCAGAATATTGCCAAGCGCATAGGAAAGCCTGTCGCCAAAGCTGACAGGTTTGCCATCCAGCAAGGCGGGGCCAACCCGCCGCGCGACGCGCATGTAATGGTCAAACAGCCACTTCTTGAACCGGCCCGCGTCCTCCATCCGGATCATGACCGAGGTCAGCTGGTTTTCGAATACGCGGGGTGGTGCAAAGAAATACGTGGGCCCGATTTCGCGCAGATCGGTCAGCATGGTGTGCTCAGACTCGGGGCAGTTCACACAGAAACCCGTCCACATTGCTTGCCCGACAGAGAAGATAAAATCCCCGACCCAAGCCATTGGCAAATAGGCGAGGACTTCATCTGTCGGCAGGAGGTGATCAAACTCGGAGGAATTCTTGGCGGTCTCGATCACATTGCGGTTCGACAGCACTACCCCTTTCGGGCGCCCTGTGGTGCCAGAGGTATAAAGCATCACGCTGGTATGATCATAGGTCAGTGCATTTGTCCGGCGCTCCATCTCCGCGCGGTCGCCGCCCTTGGCTGCAATGTCTGCGTAAGATGTCATATGGCTGTGGTCGTATTTGCGCAGACCGCGCCCATCGAGGTAGATCACGTGCTCGAGTGCCGTCACATCGGCGCGGACATCGGCGATCTTGTCCACCTGTTCCTGATCACCCACCACGGCATAGCGCGCGCCGCAGTGGTTCAGCGCATAGGCGATCTCTTCCGCGGCGGCATCCTGATAGAGCGGGACAGGAATACAGCCCACCTTTTGCGCCGCAACCATCGCCCAGTAAAGCGCAGGGCGGTTGCGCCCGATAATGGCGATATGGTCACCCTCGCTGGCCCCAAGGGTCAGCAGGCCAAGGGCGAAGGCATCAATTTCTTTTGCTGTTTCGGCCCATGTCCAGCTTTGCCAGATGCCGAATTCCTTTTCACGAAAGGCAGGTTTGTCGGGAAAACGTGCAACGTTACGTGCCAGCAAGGCCGGCAAGGACTGTGGTGCATCACGCGACACGTCTGTTGTCATGAAATTCCCCCCTTCTGACAAGACTAGGGGTAATCTGTGATCCTTGCTAGTTTTCTTCTAAATCCTAACGAATTCTTACAGCGCTCTTTCCGCTGTCACATTGCAAGGCTTTGCTGCTAGAAATTCTGTCATGGGAGTGACCGACATATCGCGCCACGACATGATCCTGTCGGGGCTGAACCTGATCAAGCAGGCGATTTCCTTGCATGACGAGGAACTGCGCCTTGTTGCCGCCAACAGGCGTTTTCAACAGATGTTTTCCTTGCCGGACAGGCTTGTCGCTCCCGGGGCCGAGTTTCGTGATATTGTGATGTACCTGACGGAACAGGGCGAATACGGGCACGTCGATGACATTGCCGGTTTTGTAGATGAAAAGGTCCGTCTCGCCTTTACCTTCAAGCCGCATTATTTCGAACGCACGCGTTCAAACGGAACGGCCATCTCGGTCGAAGGCAGCCCGTTCCAGCAGGGTGGCTGGATTTCGGTCTACACGGATATCACCGAAACCAAGCGGCAAGAGAATTTCTTCCGCTCGCATACCGAAACCCTTTCCGAAAAGCTGTTGCAGCGCTCCGAAGACCTTGCGCTGGCCAACAGGGCCTTGTCGGCCACAGTGAATGCGCTGGAAGTGGCCAAGCAAGAGGTCACGGATAGTCGCGAACATCTGGCACTGATGAACACGATGACACCGGGCCATATCGCGCATGTGAATGCGGCAGGGGTCTATACCCACTCGAACGGCAACCTGCCCACGATCCTGCCTGTGGGTGAGCGCAAAATTGTCGGGCAGTCGTTTGAAAATGTGCTGGGTCCGTTTGTCTGGGCGCAGGTTGCCCCGCAATTCGCGCGGGTCCTGCAAGGCAAACCGACCACATCGGAAATCCGTGACGAGGCATCGGGACGTTTCATGCGTCTTGCGATGACCCCCGACATGGCGGGGGATGGCACTGTTCAGGGGGCCTATATCCTGACAGTTGATGTAACCGAAGAAGTCTCGGCCCGTGCGGCCCTTGCCCATGCGCGGCGCAAGGAACTGGCCACCCAACTAACCAGCGGGATGGCTCATGATTTCGCCAATCTTCTGACGATCATTCTGGGCCAACAGGCCAAGCTGGATGAGTTGGCGTCACTTCATCCGGCCCTGGCCGAGGTATCCGCGACGATCAATTCGGCGGCGAAACGCGGTGGCGAGCTGATTGAAAACCTCTCAAGGATCGAAGCACATCGCAGCCTCAATCCGGTGTCCGTCAAGGTTGCCGATTTTGTCGCTGATGTGCTGCAATTGGCGCGTGCAGCTGTGCCGGATGATGCTGTGCTGAAGATCAATTATGATATACCCGATGCGCGCCTCACCTTTGATCCGGGCTTTGCGCAGGATGCCATTCTGAACCTTGTTCTCAATGCCGCCGAGGCGCAGGACGGGCCCGCGACGATCACCACGCGCATGCATCGGGCAGCGGACGGGATGCTGGAAATCATCGTTGCCGATAATGGACCCGGGTTTTCTGAAGACGCGCTCGCCAATGCGTTGGCCCCGTTCTATTCCACCAAAAGCGGCAAGATCGGGCGCGGTCTGGGTCTGACAACCGCATTCGATTTTGCCAAATCAAGTGGTGGCACTGTGCGCTTGCGCAACCATGCCTCGGGCGGCGCTGTTGTGACACTGCGCATACCTTACACACCCGCACGTACCGTCGAGGCGGGGCTGGTGCTCTTGGTGGATGACACGCTTGATGTGCGCCAGACCATGCGCAGTTTCCTGCGCCGCTCGGGCCATGCTGTGGTTGAGGCGGCCTCGGTCGAGGAGGCGCAAAAGCTGATGTCGCTTGAAGGGCTGACACATGTTGTTACGGATCTGGCGATCGGCGAGGGCTCGGGCCTTGATGTCGCAGAGAAAGCGCCGTCAGGCATACCGGTCCTGATCGTGACCGGTTTGCCGCCCTCTGACGCTTTGCATCAAAAAGCCAAGGCCGCGCATCCGGTTCTGCCAAAACCGTTCGATTTCGCCACATTCGAGGCCGCATTTTTGAGGGCCAGTCTATGAGCACGCAAGGCTATGTCGCCATCATCGACGACAACCCCGATATCCGGCATATGTTGTCGGCGGCGTTGACCGATGCGGGTTTCACGACGCAAAGCTTTGCCCGTGCTGCGGATTTTGAACGCGCGCTCGCCACCAAACAGCCCGAAGTCTGCGTCGTCGATCTGGGCCTGCCTGACAAGGACGGCCTGAGCATAGTTGCGGCTTTGGCCAACAGCGCGACGGCCACCTTGGTGATTTCGGGCCGTTCGACCCTGCAAGACAAGATCGTCGGCCTTGAACTGGGGGCGGATGATTATCTCGCCAAGCCTTTCGAGATACGCGAAGTGATCGCAAGGGTGCGTGCGCTCTTGCGGCGCAAGGCTCCGACAACGGCCAAGAATGAGGCCGAGAAGCTGACGTTTTCGGGTTGGACGATAGATTTTGCTCAATTCAACCTGATCGACGCAGACGGCAACAGCACGCGGGTGTCGGCCAGCGAGGCGATGCTGTTGCGTATTTTCCTGTCCCGTCCAAATAGGTTGATCACCCGTGATCAATTGCGTGACGAGTTGAACGAAAAAAGCGACGCGGAATCCTTTGATCGTGCGATTGATGTGCGCCTCTCCCGCTTGCGCGCCAAGCTCAAGGACAGCACCAAAGACCCCAAGATCATCAAGACGATCTACGGCGCAGGCTATATCCTCATCTCGGATGTGTCCCCCGTCACGGCATGACCCGAAAATCTGTAACTTTTTGACAGATTTGCGTTTTAAGGGTTGTCTCACTCGCGTTTAGCGTGTCCGGTGTGGCATGAAGTTGAACGGCCCCTTTCTTTTCATCCTGATGACGCTCGTGATCGATGCCATCGGGGTGGGTATTGTCTTTCCCATTATGCCCGATCTGATGGACCGTGTTGGTGCCACCAGCACTGCGGAGGGCGCGTTATTAGGCGGCATCATGATGTCGGCCTATGCGGCCGCCATGTTCCTTTTCGGCCCAATTATCGGCAGCTTGTCAGATGCCTATGGCCGCAGGCCTGTCCTGATTTTCGCATTGGTGACGCTGACCATCGACTATGTGATCATGGCGCTGGCAGGGACCTATTGGGTTTTGCTTGTGGGCCGTGTCCTCGCAGGGATGGCGGGTGCCACCTACATCACGGCCACGGCCTATATCGCTGATATTGCAAAACCCGAGGAGCGGGGGGCGGCCTTTGGTATGATCGGCGCGGCTTTCGGTGTGGGGTTTGTCATGGGCCCCGCACTTGGCGGTTTGGCATCGGGGTGGCATATCACAGCACCATTCTGGATCGCTGCGGGTTTGTCTGCGCTCAATGTGGCCTTCGGGTTCTTCCTGCTGCCTGAATCGCTCAAACCCGAAAACCGGCGTCCCTTCGGGCGGCGCGATCTGAACCCCTTCGGCACCATAATGCGTGCCTTTCTTATTCCGGGACTTGCTGTGCCGCTGGTTTGTATCTTTGTGTTCGAATTTGCCAATATGGTCTACCCGACGCTCTGGGCGTTCTGGGGACGCGAGGTGTTCAGTTGGGACGGTTTCACGATCGGGCTGACGCTCTCGGGCTATGGTATTCTGATCGCATTGGTGCAGGCAGGTATTCTGCCGCGTCTGACGGGGCGCTATGGTGACTACCAGACACTGCTGATCGCGACTGCCGCCGCCATCATCGGACTGGTGGGGTTCGGCGCAACAACTGCGGTCTGGGCGGTGTTCTTGTTCCTGCCCATCGCAGCCTTGTCGGATATGGCGCCCCCTTTGATTACCGCTTTCGCCGCCAATCGGGTGGACGAAGACCAGCAAGGGTTGGTGCAGGGTGTGATCGCATCCTTGTCGTCAGTCGCGGCCGTCACGGCACCGCTGTTTCTGACAGGTGTGTTTGAAAGATCGGTCAATGATGAGGGGCTTTATCTGCCGGGTGCGCCCTTCCTCTTGGCGGCGGTCTGCGTCATCGCCATTGTTCCGCTGATTTTCCGGCTCGACCCGAAGAGGCCGGGCAGCAAACGCTAGAGGGCTTCCCGATCTGAGACGATCCGGTCGCCTTGCGCATCAAAGAGCACCGCATCTGCATTAGCGAAGTCAAAGGCGATGGGCGCGCCGCGCTCGAATTCCCATTGCCCGGGCAACAGCACTTTGCCGGACAAGCGGCCATCTTCGGCAATAAACAAGTGTTCGGGGCGCACGCCAATGCATGCGGCCTCCAGGCCCGGCAGAAGATCAGGTTCGATGAAATTCATCGCAGGTGATCCGATGAAACCGGCCACGAAACGGTTATTGGGCGTATTATAAAGCTCAAGCGGCGCGCCGATTTGTTCAATCCGGCCCGCGCGCATAACCACAATCCGGTCAGCCAGCGTCATTGCCTCTGTCTGGTCGTGGGTGACGTAGAGAATGGGTGTATTCAGGGTCCGGTGCAGATCGGCAATCTCGATGCGGGTATTCATACGCAAAGCGGCATCAAGATTGGACAAGGGTTCGTCAAACAAGAACATGCGCGGCTTACGCACAAGCGCACGGCCCAAGGCCACACGCTGACGCTGCCCGCCCGAGAGCTCTGACGGTCTGCGATCAAGATAGTCTGAGAGCGAAAGGGTTTGCGCCACCTCATTAATGCGTTGCTGTATCTGCTCCGACGTCATGCCTGCCAGCTTCAGCGCAAACTCAAAGTTCTTGAAGACGGTCAAATGCGGGTAGAGTGCGTAGGACTGGAACACCATCGCAACCTCGCGCTGGGCGGGCGACATTTCGTTCACGACTGTATCAAAAAGCATGATCTCGCCTGCATCGGGTGTTTCCAACCCTGCGATCACGCGCAGCAGGGTTGTCTTGCCACATCCTGAGGGGCCGACGATGACGATGAACTCTCCGTCTTCAATGGTCAGGTTCACGTCGCAGAGGACGTGGTTATCGCCATAGGTTTTCTGGATGTCAGTGAGGCGTAAAGCGATCATCTGGGCCTTTCTATGTCGGTTTGGCCTGTGTCGAGCTTTGACGGTGGAGATAGGCGAGCAGATCATCAAAGCTGCGCATCTGGTCGTAATCAGCCTCTGGCATCGGCAAGGAAAGCTCTTTGCCCAAAGCAGTGATCAGTGTCATGAAATCCATCGAATCGATGTCGTATTCCTCGCGCAGATCGGCGCCCGTATCGACGTCGTCCAAGGAAATGTCGGGGGCGATGCGCCCCAGATGTCTGATCAGCAAGTCGCGTAGGGGATCGTCAGTCATAGCTGCTCCGGTGTCTGCATGTGTTTGATGATCGTGCGGAGGAACTTTGCCCCCTGGTGTCCGTCACTGACGCGGTGATCGGCGGCAAGGGTAATTTGTGCAAGGCGGCGCGGCTGAACCTTGTCGTCAACAACCGCTGGCCGGAGGCCGGGTGTGCCAATCCCGACAATGGCCACCTGCGGCGGAAAAATCACGCCGGTGATGCCGGCCACACCTCGGTCGCCCAGACTGGTCAGGGTGATTGTCGGGTCTGATAATTCACGCGCCCGAAACCGCCCCTGACGCACGCGCGTCACAAGGTCTCTGAGCCGTGTCATCAGTGTTGCGAGGTCGCCTTTGTCCGCATCATGCAGGGCAGGGGCGACAAGCCCGCCACCGCGCAGGTTGATCGCCATACCCAGATGCACGGCGTCGGCAGGGCTGAACTGGTCATTTTCGAAATGGCCGTTGAAGTCGGGGTACTTTCGGGCGGCCAGGGCAACCGCACGGATATAGAGCACGCTCAGCGCGAGACGGGCATCGGGCGGTTTATCGGCATTGTAGTTACCGATGAACGCCTCTGCCAACGTCAGGTCAATCGTATCAGACAGGTAATAGTGCGGGATCTCGCGTTTCGCGCGCGTCATTGCCGCCGAAATCGCCTGCCGCATCGCCGAGAGGGGTTCCGTGTCGGGCTTGTCCGTGGCGTCGGGAACATCGGCAAGTGAGATAATCCTGCCTGTCCCGAGACTTGCCAGATCAAACCCCGTTTGTGCGGCCCGTCTGCGGGCGGCGGGACTGACACGCTGGCGGATCGGTTGTGACAGCTCCTGCGGCGGCTCGGCTGGTTGCTCTGGCGCGGCGGGCGGCTCTTCCGGCATGGTGGGCGGCGCAACAGGATCTTCGGGCTGTGGGGCCTCAGGCGGTGGCGGTGCAGGGGCCGGATCGGCGGGTTGCGGGACCGCGGGTTCGTCAGGGTCTTGGCTGGCACGGATCATCGCAATGGGCATTCCGACAGGGACTTTCGTGCCAAGCGGGACCAGCCATTTATCCAGAAACCCGTCTTCGAAGACTTCGATTTCAATCACCCCTTTCTGGGTCTCAACCGCTGCGATGATATCGCCACGCGTGACCGCATCGCCAGGGTTTACGAGTTGTTCAACCAAGGTTCCGTCCTCCATGTCTGCGCCAAGAGAGGGCATGAGGAATGTACTCACGGCTTATCCTCCATGACCTGTTTTACTGCGGTAATGATGCTGTCCACTTGCGGGATGGCAGCCTGTTCAAGGTGGGCCGCATAGGGGATCGGCACCTCGGCGCTACAGACCCGCGCGAGAGGCGCATCAAGGTCGTAGAACGCATCCTCGGCCAGTTGCATCCCGATTTCGGCTGCAAGGCTCCCTGTGCGCCAGCCTTCATCCACCATCAACGCCCTGTGGGTGCGGGCAACCGAAGCCTTGATCGTCGCCATATCCAGCGGTCGCAGGCTGCGCAGGTCAATCACCTCGGCATCAATACCGTCGCGCGCCAGCGCTTCGGCGGCCTCAAGCGTTTTGAACAGCGATCCGCCATATGTGATCAGCGTGATATCGCGCCCCGCGCGCCGCACCACGGCACGGTCAATATCAACGGGGCCTGCGTTCTCGGCCAGTTCGCCCGTGCGATTATAGAGCATGACATTTTCAAAGATCAGCACCGGATCGGGATCTTGCAGGGCGGTCCAAAGCATCCCGCGCGCATCTTCCATGCTGGCAGGGGCCAGCACGCGCAGGCCGGGAATGTGGGCATACCAACCTTCCAATGAATGCGAGTGCTGCGCGGCGAGCTGTTTGCCGGCACCTGTTGCCATGCGGATCACTACAGGTACGCCGAACTGGTTGTTGGACATATGCCGCAGGGTGGCGGCTGTGTTCATGATCTGATCTAGCGCCAGCAAGGAAAAGTTCACTGTCATCACCTCGACAATCGGGCGCATACCCGCGATGGCCGCCCCGATACCCGCACCGGTAAATCCGGATTCCGACAAAGGCGTATCGCGGATACGGTCCGGACCGAACCGGTCAAGCAGGCCCTTGCTTACGGCATAGCACCCGCCGTAATGGCCCACGTCCTCACCCATCAGAAACACACGGTCGTCGCGGGTCATCGCGTCCGTGATCGCCGCCTTGACAGCCTCGCGGTAGGTGGTCTCGATCATCTTTGCCGGCACTGCGACTTTGGGCGGGGCGGGGCGGTCAGGGGCCATGACGAAATGGGTCAGATGATCCAGCGGTTCATCCGCGCCAGCCTCGGCAAATGCAACGGCATCACTGATGTTGGTCGCGATCCCGGCCTTGATTTCATCGATGTCATGCGCGTGCAAAAGCCCGCTTTGCAAGGCCCATTTCTGAAACCGCACAATCGGGCCTTTCTCGCGCCAAGCGGCCACTTCCTCTTTGGGGCGATAAAGCTGGGCATCGAACATGGAATGGGCGCGGAACCGGTATGTGCGGCACTCCAGAAAGTAGGGCTTGCCGGTCTCCGCGATGGTTTGCAGGGCCCTGCGGGCCGCGGCCTCGACAGCAACAACATCCATCCCGTCAACGGCTTCTGCCGTAATCGCATAACTCCGCGCTTTGGTTGTGATATCGATTTCGGCCTCGGTCAGGTCCAGCCGTGTGCCCATCGCATAGCCGTTGTTTTCGCAGACAAACAGAACCGGAAGTCCCCACAGCTTGGCGAGGTTCAGGCTTTCGTGGAATTCCCCCTCGGCGACGGCGCCTTCGCCAAAAAAACAGGCGGTTGTCGCTTGTCTGCCCTGCATGCGATCGGCAAGCGCAAGCCCCACGGCAAGCGGCAAACCGCCCCCCACAATCGCATTCCCGCCATAGAAGTTGCGATCCGCATCGAACAGATGCATCGACCCGCCGCGCCCGCCCGCGCAGCCATTCGATTTGCCGTACATCTCGGCGAGCACAGCCCCCATGGGCACACCGCGTACCAGCGCATGGCCGTGTTCGCGGTAGGTCGCAACAAGCCTGTCGTGATCCTCCAGCAAAGGAATGATGCCCGCAGCGATCGCTTCCTCCCCGTCATAAAGATGCAGAAACCCGCGGATTTTTTCCTGCGTATAGGCCTCGGCACATTTCTCCTCGAACATGCGGATACGCAGCATGCTGTGCAGCAGTTCGCGCACGTGGGCGCTATCAAGACGGGGCTTCGTGCGGGTCACGGTCATGTCTCGTCACTCTCCAGCGTTGAAATATCGCCCTCGGGCAGCCCCATTTCGCGGGCCTTCAACAGGCGTCTCATGATCTTGCCACTACGTGTTTTCGGCAGGTTCTTGCGAAAGGCGATCTCTTTGGGGGCAACGGCCGGTCCCAGCCGCTTGCGGGCATGACCCATCAGGTCAAGACGCAGGTCATCGGTTGGCGCATAGCCCGGTTTCAGCGCAACATAGGCTTTGACGATTTGGCCGGCGGTTTCATCCGGCAACCCGATCACCCCGACCTCGGCGACGGCTTCATGCTCCATCAAGGCGCTTTCCACCTCGAAGGGGCCAATCAAATGGCCCGCACTCTTGATCAGATCATCCGCGCGGCCCACAAACCAATAATAGCCGTCGGCATCGCGCATCGCGAGATCGCCGCTGAGATACCAGCCATCCTTAAAGCACTTCTGATAGCGCGCCTCCTCGTGAAGATAGGCCCGCATCATCGACGGCCAGCCGGGGCGCAGCGCCAGTTCACCCATGGCCATAGGCGCGGTCAATTCGGTGACGGTATCGCCCGAAACCTCGACAATTCCCGCGGTAATGCCGGGCAGCGGTTTGCCCATGGAGCCCGGTTTGACATCCATCGCGGCGTAATTGGCGATCATGATGCCGCCTGTCTCGGTCTGCCACCAATTGTCGTGGAATGGCATCCCGAAGGTGTCATTGCTCCACATGACAGCCTCGGGGTTCAATGGCTCGCCCACGCTGGCCATGAACCGCAGGTCCGGAAAGCTGCGCACGCCGATGGCATCGGCCCCGGCCTTCATCAACATGCGGATGGCTGTAGGGGCAGTATACCAGACGTTCACGCCCTCGGTGCTGAGGATGTCGTACCAGCGGGTCACATCAAATTCTGCTTCATCCACGATCATTGTGGCGCGGTTCGTCAGCGGCGCGATGATCCCGTAGGATGTGCCCGTCACCCAGCCCGGATCGGCCGTGCACCAGTAGACATCACCGGCGCGCAGATCGAGGGCGATCCTGCCGGTCGTATCGTGGGCCACAACGGCTTGGTGCACATGCACCACGCCTTTGGGTTTGCCGGTTGTCCCTGATGTGAAATGCAGCAGGGCAGGGTCTTCGGGCAGGGTCAGAGCGGTTGTGAATATGTCCGAGGCTGTAGCCATCAATGGCGCAAGGTCGGTCGTGCCCTCTGCCGCACCGTCAATGGTGAACACATCCTTGAGGGTTGCCACGGTATCACGGATACCAGCGACCTTGCGTTTATAAAGCCGGGTGGACGTGACCAGCGCGCGCGCTTCACCGATCTGCAAACGCGCCTGAACAGGCTCTGGTCCAAAGGCGGAAAACAAGGGGCAGAAAACGCAGCCTGCTTTCAGTGTACCAAGTGCCGCGATGTAAAGCTCTGGCACGCGTCCCAGCAGACTATAGACCGTGTCACCCTTTTGCAGTCCGCGCGCGTGCAAGACATTGGCAAAGCGGTTCGCTTGCTGCGCGAGGTCAACATATGTGTAGTCGGTGCGATTGCCTGACTTGTCGATCCAGCGCAGCGCAACCTGATCACCGTGCCCCGCCGCCACATGCCGGTCGAGTGCTTCGTGGGCGATGTTGAGGTGCCCGTCAGGCAGACCATCCAGCAATGCTTGTGCGTCTGACCAATCGAAACTGTCGCGCAAGGCATCATAGTCAGACATGTTGGCTTGGGTCACGGCTTTTCGGATGCGTTGAACAGGCATGGTCCTCCTCTCCCTGCCGCAGATTGCAGCACTTGAGACGGAGTCTTGCACGTCAGATGCGCGCGGCATTGACCGATATCAATCCGGCAGTGGCGTCTCAGCCGAACCGCGTCAGGAATGCCAGTATATCCGAGCGATGGACGAGCCCCACAACCTGACCGGCTCTCAGTACCGGAAAGACACGGTGCGGTTCTTTGACAAACATCTCCGCGATACGAATGACTTCATCGGTGACATCAACACAGACCACGTCGCGCGACATGAAATCGGCAACCTGACCGGTCCATTCGCGGTGATAGCTGGCATGCAGTGTCGGGCGGAAACAGTCCTTTTGGGTCAGGATGCCAACGAGGTTCCCGTTTTCATCAAGCACAGGTGCCGCTGGCGTCTTGGCGTCAACCAGAGCAGCAACTGCGCGCCGGATCGGTGTCTCGCCGGTCAGTGTGATGATATCGGTGCGCATGATCGCACTGATTGTGTATTCGGTCATGTCGGTTCCTTTCGTGCGCCGCGCCGTCGCAACGGGCAATCCGCACACCGCCCGACAGCAAGATCATCTGCCGCACCGCAACTTGTCCGCGCCGGACCCCGCCCCAGAGCGAGCCCGAGACCGATCCCACCTGCAGCAAGGCTGATAATGACAATGGCGAACAAGACTTCCATTTGACGCCCCCTATAGAATGAACTGGGAGATCTGGCCGGTGCGCACAGCCCGCAACGCACTGTCCTGTTCGATCAGGAAAAGCGCCGTGATGTCTTGCGTCATCGCAAGGTCCGGACCGGCGCTGGCACCAGCCGCACATAATGCCGTGGCCCACCCGTCAGCGGTCATGGCGTCGGGCGCTACGACGGTCACAGATCGCAAACCACCCGACGCAGGGGCGCGCGTCAGGGGATCAATAATATGGCTATAGGTCCGCCCGTTGAGTTGATAGCTCTGGGCCCGCGTACCGGATGTGGCAACAGCGGCCCCCGTCGGCAACCTAAGCACCGCAGGTGCGCTGTGCATTGGCAATGGCGCCTCAATGGCGACATGCCAGTCGCGGCCTGCGGGGTGTTGTCCCTGTGCATAAAGCTCTCCGCCAAGGTCTATCAGTAGGTTGTCAAAGCCCGCGTCGCGTGCCAGCCCAGCAGCACGGTCGAGTGCCCAGCCTTTGGCAATTCCGCAAAGATCAAGCGTCAGATCAGCGCGCGCCTTTGTCAGTAGATCGGGACCGACCGACAACGCCCGCCAATCCGGTGCGCTGCCTTGCATCACAGGGCCAAAGCCCCACTGCGCGACCAACGGCCCCACCGTGGGATCAAAGGCGCCCTCACTTTTGCGCGCGATGTCAAGCGCGGCCGTTGTCACCTCTATGAACGCATGATCGGTCGCGCGGGCACGACCACGATTGAACCGGCTGATTGTGCTGTCGGCCCGCCACGGTGAAAACACTGTGTCGATGCCATCAAATAACTGCTGAATGTCTGCGGCAAGTTCCGATGCGCCGCCGCCACCGGGTGCGCTGATTTGCCAATATGTGCCGAACGCTGCGCCTGACATGATTTCGACAGGGGCCGCAAGGCTGACACGCGGCGCGAGCAGCGCGGCCCCGAGCATCGTCAGTGCGCTGCGGCGGGAGGGCTGAAAGACAGGTTGCATCATGCTCAAGCTCCGAAATCATCGTAAAAGATTGAAGAAGGGTCGACCCCAAGCTGACCCAAGGTGGACAGGACAGCCGAGATCATCACAGGGGGGCCACACAGGTAGTATTCGCAATCCTCGGGTGCGGGATGGCTACCCATTTCGGCACGCAGTGTCTCGTGTATGAAACCGGTGGCCCCGGTCCAGCGATCACCCGGGGCAGGATCGGACAAGGCAGGCGTCCAACTGAAGTTCTTGTGCCGTTCGGCCAGTGCTGCGAATTCGTCGGCATAGAGCAAATCAATCGCTGCACGCGCACCGTAGAAATACCGCACCCGCCGCTTGGTACCCCTGCCGAGTTCCTGATGGATCATCGCGCGCAGTGGCGCCATGCCGACACCGCCGCCCACAAAGACCATTTCCCGCGTGGTCGGTTGCACATGGAAATCGCCGAACGGACCCGAGAGTGTGATATCGTCGCCCGACGCCACCGAGAAGAGCCATGACGACACAATACCTGGCGGGACCTCGTTCTCACGCCCTGCGGGGGGGACGGCGAGGCGGATGTTGAACACGGCGCGGCCTTTGTCCTCGGGCCTGCTGGCAAGGGAATAGGCGCGTGTTACCTCTGTGTCGGAGCCGACCCGCATGCTGCGCCATCCTGCGATTTGCCATGCATCGCGGAAGGCCTCGGGAAGGGCGAGCGTGTCGAAGTCCAGCTGATAGGGTGGTGCGGTGATTTGCATGAAATCCCCCGCGCGAAAGTCGGAGGCGTGATCGGTCGGAAGGTCCACCATGATCTCGCGGATCAGCGGCGCCAGCATGCGGGTGGAAGACACTTTGCACGTAAACCCGCCGCCCGCGCTCAGGATGTCATCGGGGACTTTGACTGCGCAATCGCCGCGCAATGTGGTCTGGCAGGCGAGCCGGATATGCGCGCGGCGGTCACGGGGCGACAACACGCCGCGTTCGGTGGCCTGTGGCTGGCCTGCGCCTTGTCCCGTCACAGTGACGCGACACAGCCCGCAGGTGCCTGTGCCACCACACGCCGCAGGGATCATGATGCCTGCGTTATGCAGCACACCCAAAAGCCGATCACCGCGACGTGCCGTCAGGTGCAAATCGCTGTTCACCGCGACGTCCAGACCGTGATCGGGCACAAGACGCGCCTTGAGCAGCAAGAGCACGGACGTGAGCCCCAAAATCAGGACCACGATGATCAGACTGCCAAAAAGAACCTCTGTCATTGCGCCACCGCCATCTGCGCGAAAGAGGCAAACCCCAGCGACATCAGCCCTGCAAGTAAGAACGCGATCCCGAGGCCGCGCAAACCAGCCGGCAGGTCAGCATAGACAAGCCGTTTGCGGATTGCGCCAAGCATGGCAACGGCCAGGGCAAAGCCCAGCCCGCTGCCAAAGCCAAACGCTGCGGACTCTGCGAGGTTATAGCTCCGCTCGACCATGAAAAGGCTGCCGGCAAGGATCGCGCATTGCACTGTCAGAAGTGGCAGAAAGACACCAAACGCCGCGTGGATTTTTGGAAAGAACCGGTCCAGCACCATCTCAAGAAGCTGTACCGCCGCTGCGATCACCCCGATGAATGCAATCAGGGCCAAATAGGACAGGTCCAAGTCCGGCAGGCCCGCCCAAACCCATGCGCCGGGTGCCAGAAGGCCTTGGTAAATCAGGTAATTCAGCGGCACCGTGAACCCCAGCACGCCCGTCATTGCCACGCCAAGGCCCAATGCGGCCTCGGGGCGTTTGGACAGGGCCAGAAAGGTGCACAGGCCCAGAAAAAGCGTCAGCGGCATGTTGTCGACAAAAGCCGCAGTCACAAAGATATCCCACAGCCCCGTCATTCGGCGGGGCTTTTTAGTTGTGCTGGCGCATATTCAGGCTGCTCGATTTGCGCAGGATAGAGGCTGCGCACGGCCCACACCAGGAGGCCCAGCAGGAAAAAGGCCGATGGCGCAAGCAGCATCAGGCTGAGCGGCGTAAACCACCCGCCAGCATCCGCAAGCGGCAGAACCTGCGCGCCCAAGAGCTGACCTTTTCCCAGAAGCTCGCGCAGCCCGCCGATCACGATCAGGATCAGGGAATAGCCAAGCCCGTTGCCAAACGCGTCAACCATCGCAGGCAGCGGGGGGTGGTGTCTGGCATAGGCCTCGGTCCGGCCCAGCACGAGGCAATTGGTCGTGATCAGGCCAACATAGACCGAAAGTGCACGGCTGATTTCGGCGAAATAGGCCTGTAAAATCTGGTCGATGACGATCACGAGAGAGGCGACAATCACGATCTGCACAATCAGCCGGATTGTATCGGGGATATGGCGGCGGATGACACTGACAAGACCTGCGGCAAGCGTAAGAACCACAGTCAGGGATACCGACATGGTCAGGGCGGTCACAAGCGAGGTCGTCACCGCAAGCGCCGAGCAAATCCCGAGAATCTGCAAAGTCACCGGATTCTGCCGGATGAGCGGCGTCGTCAGAGTGCTCCAATATGAGGGGACTTGCGGCATCGCTCAGAACTCCCGCCGCTGGATTGCGTCAAGCAAAGGGCCGTAACCGTCCGGCCCCAGCCAGAACCGCACCATCTGTGTTACCCCGCGTCCGGTGCGCGTGGCCCCGGTAATGCCATCAACCTCATAGGCGGTAGAGGCAGGACCGCGCGCCATTTCAAAACGCATGTCACCGTTTTCATCGCGCAATGCCGTCCCGGGGAATGTGCCTTGCCATGATGCCTCCTGGATCCGCCCCCCGAGACCGGGTGTCTCGGCGTGTTGCGTTACCGCAATCCCCGCGATGGTGTTCATGTCACCATGCAGCGCAATGATCGCATCAATTCGCCCGCCATAGCCCTGACCGCTGATCGGCAAAAGCACCAGCGAGACCCTGTCATTTTCACGCAGCAAGAACACCTGCGCAAAATCGGGCCGCTGTCCGAGACCGGCCAAATCCTGTGCGGCATCCAGCTCGGTCCAGTTTGTTTGATCACGCAACGTTGCCTCAAGGTTCGCGGGTGTCACGGCGGTGGCGGCACGACCGGTCTCGAGGTTGATCACAACGGTCGAGAGCGTGCCGCCCGACTGTTCGAGAAGTGTCGCCATCCCGGGGATGCCCTGTACCAGTGCGGCAATGCGGGCCTGTTCCTCTGCCGCGCGATTGGCCGTCTGGATCGGGCGCAGCACCACTGTCGCGCTACTGACCAATGCCGCACAAACCGCTGACACCAGAAAGGCAATGATCACTGTTTTCGCGCGGCTTTCATTTGGCAAGGCCAACAGGCGCCGCCAGGGGTTCCATTCACGTCCTGCCATGTCGCCTCCGACGTTGTGCAACCCAAAGCGCCAACACGGCTTCGTCCAAAAGCGGGGCCGCAAGTGATGTGAGCAGGGCCGCGGCCACTGCGATTTGAATGGGGGCAGCCCCGGCCCAGCCGGTTGCAAAAAGTGTTAGAAGCGCGGCATAGAGTGCGCCGTTGATCCAGCGCCCGGGCAGGGTGATCGCGCTGGTGACCGGATCAGCCACCAGAAGCACCAAAACAATGCCTCCGGCCAAAAGCGCGGGTTCCCCCAAAAGGCCCGCCGCCGCCGCCCCGCCAGCAACGAGAACCGCGCCAGCAATAACCTGCGCGGGCATCACCCCGGTTGCCATGCCGATCAGTGCGGCAGGAATTGCGGCCCATGCGATGGGCGCGTCCAGCACCGGCCATGCAGCAGTTGGAAAGCCGTATCCCAGAAACGACAGCGCAACGGTTGCCGGATGCACGACGTTGCGCCCCCATCCGCCGAACACAAGCTCACCCATCACCACACCAAAGCTGATGCCAAGCGCCAAACGGAAGATCCCAAGGTCCTCTGGCGCCAGCATCGCGATTGCAAATGCGGCGGTGACGGCTGCGAGGGAAGGCGCCTGCGCGCGCGTCAACATGAAGACCAAGTGCCAGACAGCGATGACAAGCGCGGTGAAACCCAGCCGCGCCAACGCGTCGGTGCCTTCCAGCCAAAGCCAGAATAGTGCCATTGGAAGATAGGCCGCGATCAGGATGGCTGCGACGGTTTCGCGGTTCCACAAACCGCGGTTCATGCTGCAAATTCCGTCTTGATCCGGTCAAGCATGGCACGCAACTGCGCGGTGATTTGCCCGTTTTCACTGAGCACATAGTCGGCAAGCGCCACATCCTCTTCCAGCAGTGAAAGAATGCCAAGGCTGAGCGCGGTTTCATCGTCGCCTGCACTGAGCGCATGCAAAAAAGGGATAGCCGGAAGACCGGCCCCGAAAGACTGGGTCAATGCGGCGGTCGGGATGGCAGGTGTCTTGCCCGCAGACCGCGTCAGGGCGGCGATGAACCAGTGGGGTCTGTTTTGCGCTGTCTCGCGGGGCAGCGCCGTGACCTGCCTGTCGCGGGGTGCCAGCCATCTTGCCGGATGGCCATCCAGTGGTGATCCCGTCATCAGTAGATGCGGTCCGGGCAGAACGATGCGCTGCGTCAGTTGCCGCAGGTCGGCACCCGGATGTGTGCGCAGCAGTTGTGCCTCGCGCAGCGCTTGTCCGGCAATGCTGACAAGCCGTGTCATTGGCAACACGCCGGTTTTCAAAAGCGCGCCAAGGGCTGCGGTATCTTCGGCATGGATGTCCCAGACGGGCGCATCAAGACCTGCGGGAAAGAGTTGATGGATGGGCAGACCAGCCAGACCTTGTGGATGACGCGGGCCACAGGTGACGCACCTGAACTTATTGTCACCTTTGGGAGGTGCAAGAACCGGCGCATCTGCTTGCTGACACACAAGAACCGGCCCTTCGGTCAGCTGTGCCAGCGCAGCCAGACCGCGCGCGAAGTCATCCTCGCGTCCCTCAAGGGCAATCTGCGGATCAGGCGCAAACGGTCGGGTATCCGTTGCCATGACAACGATTGCGGCGGGTTTCTCTGACGGATAGGGCAAACCCCCGAAAGGTCTGCGGCGCAGCAATGGCCAGAGGCCCGCGCTTTGCATCAGATGACGCAATCCGGCATCGGTCTTGGTACCTGTCACATCGTGCGTTTCGACCGCATCCGAAGCTTCGCGAAACAGAACGATTTCAGACAGCTTTTTTCCCGCCAGGAGCGAAATTCGTGCCACGCGGCCAGCAAAGGGCGCAACAAAACAGACGTCCGGGGCATGCCGCAGACATGCGACAGCCGCACCCTGCGCAACAGGATCACCTTCTTTGACAAGCGTGGTTACTTTCAGTTCAGAGCCTTCCGGAGCGGCCACCGCCGCTTCCTCGGTGACCACGTCCTGTATCCCTGGTGTCACCGGCGGAGACGGAAAGTCCGGGTTTAAACCTGTCCCGGAACCAAGAATTTGCATCTGCCCTCCGATCACATGTGCCAACGCCTGCTGCGCGCAGCAACCCCCGCGCATCACTCCCTCAACGTCTACAGCCTGAAGGCGATCCAAGACATGACATAGATCAAAGCGAGCGGTTGCTTGCACGGTATGGTTTAAAACAACCTTTGAGGTTCCAGCACAGGAGACCGTTCATGCCTTTGCCTTCATCCAATTTCTCAATGTCTTTGTGTCTTGCTGCCGGACTTGCCGCTGTCTTTTATTTCAGTCAGGCCGCGAGCCAGACAGCGCAAGAAGTGCAGGATGACCATGCGCTTATTCCCTTCGCTTTGCCCAAATCAGGACCGTTCACACCGGCGGAGATCGAGATCGGGAATGACAAGGCGATTAGCGACTGGTTCCGCTCGGCCCATGCCAATGCCGCCTCAGAGGCATTCAGCCATTGGGATGATGACGGCGAGGTGCGCGCCGCCTGTGCGACCTGTCATTCGGGCGAAGGATTCCGGGACTTTCACGGTCTGGACGGAACAGAGGTCGGCGTCGTGAACGGGACAATTGATGTGGGCGGTGTTGTCGATTGCGGGACTTGCCACAATGCCGGACTGGCAGAGATTTCCGAAGTGACATTTCCAAGCGGTATCGTGCATCCGGTCACAGGTGTCGAAGCCTCTTGCCTGACCTGCCACCAAGGCCGCGCTGCTGGTCTGACTGTCGAACGGGCAACAGCAGATAAGGCGCTTGATGCGCCAGACAGCACGTTGCGGTTCATTAACCCGCATTATGCGACGGCTGCCGCAACCTGGCTGGGCGGCTACGGGCGCGCCGGCTTTCAATATGAAGACCGTACCTACAGCGGGCGCTTCTTTCACGCACGCCCCGTCGCCAGTTGCAATTCATGTCATGAACCACACACGCTTGAGGTTGCTTTCGAGCCCTGCCTGACCTGCCACGAAGCCAACAGCCCGCAGGATATCCGGATTGCACGCCAAAGCTATGACGGCAGCGGTGACACATCTGTCGGGATCCGGTCCGACATCATGGCGAATGCCGACACTCTGCTGGACATGATCGAAGATTATTCACGTGAGGTGGTCGGGGTGCCGGTGATCTATGACGGCACGCGTTACCCCTATTTCTTTACGGATGCGAACGGTGACGGCGTTATTGATATGGTTGACGGTGCGCCCGTCGCCTACGAGGCATGGACCCCCAGAAGCCTGCGGACTGCCTTCAACTGGAAACTGGTCACCGCCGATCCGGGCAATTATGCGCATAATCCGCAATACACGCTGGAGCTTCTTTACGATTCCATCGACGATCTGAGCACACCACTCGGGATCGACATGGATGACCTCAATCTCTTGCGGTAGCCACATTGCGGAACATGGCTGCGGGAACCTGCCAGGAAATGTCTGTTTATAAGGGCCAGACCACAAGGATTGTCGGCACTGCAACGCAGATCACGATGATTTCCAGCGGAAGGCCCATGCGCCAGTAGTCGCCGAAACGATATCCGCCCGGGCCCAGAATAAGGGTGTTGTTCTTGTGCCCGATAGGAGTGAGGAACGCGCAGGATGCGGCGACCGCAACGGTCATCAGGTAAGTGTCGGGGTTTGTGCCCGTCGCGGTTGCGATCGACATCGAGATCGGGGCGGCGATCAATGTGGTTGCGACGTTGTTCAGGAAATCTGACAGGGTCATCGTCACGACCATCAGCGCGACAAGCGACACCCAGGCAGGGTATCCTTCGCTCAGGCTCACAATTTCTCTTGCGACCAGATCGGCACCTCCGAAATGGTCGAACGCCTCAGCCAGCGGGATCAGGCTGGCCAGCAGGACAATGACCTTCCATTCCACCGAGGCATAGACCTCGCGGGCACTGACAAGGCCGAACGCGACATAGGCGATCACCGCACCACCCAGCGCAACCGACAAAGGCACGAGCCCCAAAACCGCCAATCCGACAGCGGCCAGAAAGACCGCAATGGACAGGCCCGCCTTGCTCCGCTGGACAACCTCGGTCTGGCGTCCTTCAAGAGGGAACACGCCAAGCCAATCCATGGCGTCCGCCACGCGGTCCGGTGGCCCGAGCAGAAGCAGCACATCACCGGGCCGGATCGGCAAAAGGCGCACACGGTCCTGAAAATTCCGCCCACCCCGCGACACACCCAAAAGCGTCACCGCATGGCGTTGCAACAGATTGAGGCTGCGCGCCGTGCGCCCGTCAATGCGCGCACCTTCGGGTACGATGGCCTCGGTCAGCGTAAGACCAGGTGCGACGACACCGCCTTCGTGTTTTTCGGACCCTGCAAAATCAAGCCCAGCCTGACCCATGAAGGCCTCGATTGCCTTGGGATCACCTTCGACCACAAGAAAATCACCCGACCGCAGCTCAACGCGGCGCGCAAGGCCACGGATACGTTTGCCGCGCCGGATCAGGCCGAGAATATGGACGTCGGCATCATTCGCTTTGGGGTAAAGATCAGCGACCACCATCCCGTCTTGCAAGGATTGTTCGCCGATCCGCAGTTCCGCGATATAGCGGCCCTGACTGACCTCTTTTTTCTGGTCCATGACCGCAGTACGCGACGGCAAAAGCCGCCAACCGAACAGCGAGACAAATGCAATGCCTGCAACGGCCACGGCAAGGCCGACAGGGGCAAAATCAAACATACCGTAGGGTTCGCCAAGGGCACTCTGTCGGTATTCGGATATGACAATATTCGGGGGCGTGCCGATCAAGGTGATCATGCCGCCGAGGATCGTCGCAAAAGAGAGCGGCATCAGCGTTTGCCCTGCCGCGCGCTTGGCCTTCTTTGCGGCTTCAACATCAAGCGGCATGAGCAGTGCGAGGGCGGCCACATTATTGATGATGGCGGACAATCCCGCAGCCAGCGCGCCGACAACAGCGATATGCAACTGGACGGGCCGGTCAGGGTTGATCAGCCGCGACGCGATCAGTTCCACTGCACCGGACGATGACAGACCACGGCTGACAATCAGGACCAGTGCAATAATCGCCACAGCCGCATGCCCGAACCCCGAAAAAATCTCCTCGGTGGGGACAAGCCCGATTGTCGCCGCGATGATAAGTGCGCCAAATGCCACCAGATCGTATCGGATACGCCCCCAGACAAGCAGCGCGAAAACGAAGCCCAGTAGTACAAAAATCTGCGTCAGTTGATCCTGCATAGCCGCACCCTAGAGCGCTTTGATCAAAGTGGAAATGCCGCTTTGCGAGACCAGCGGGATCATTTGCTTTCGCCTGACGGCTAGCGGATCGGTGGCTTGTCCGTTAAATCATAATCCTGCGGGGATCACCCAGTAGACCGGCCAGATAGCTGACAAAGCGAGCGGCCTCCGCGCCATTGATCACGCGGTGATCATAGCTCAGGTCAAGTGGCACCATCGGTTTGGGCTGAAAGGCCTCGCCATCCCAGACGGGCGTGATTTCGGTACGCGTCAGGCCAAGGATTGCCACCTCGGGCGGGTTCACGATGGGGGTAAAGGCTGTGCCGCCGATCCCGCCCAGATTGCTGATCGACATGGACGCGCCGCCCATTTCATCGGGGCCCACCTTGCGGGCTTGTGCGCGCGTCGCCAGATCGGTGATCTCGCTTGCGATTTGCCAAAGACCCTTGCGGTCCGCATCACGGATCACAGGCACCATAAGACCGTGGGCGGTATCAACGGCGATCCCGATATGGGCATAATCCTTGAGGATCAGTGTCTTGCCATCCGGTGTCAGCGACGCATTGAAACGCGGGAATTCACGCAGGGCCCGTGCCAGTGCCTTGACCTGAAAGGCAAGGGCGGTGAGCTTGACACCGCGTGCCTGCGCCTCCGGTTTCAACTCTTTGCGCAGTGCCTCAATCGCCGAGACATCAGCGCGGTCGTGGTGGGTGACCTGCGGGATCATGGTGTTTGCAGCACCAAGGTTTCCGGCCGCAACCTGGGCAAACCGGCTCAGCGGTTCTTCGGTCACAGGGCCGAACTGGCTGTGATCCACATCCCAGTATTTGGTGTGATCGCTTTGGGGTGATGCGGGCTTGGCATCGCCCGTCAGATCCTCGCGGGCGATGGTGGTCCGGCCCAGATCGCGGGCCAGTTTTTCCAGATCAATGCCTTTTTGACCTGCTAGGGTGCGGACGGAAGGAGAGGCGATTACATCTGTCATCACATTCACCAGCTGGCCGAGATGTATTGCGTTTCCATGAATTCGAGCATGCCTTCATGCCCGCCTTCACGCCCCAGCCCTGACTGTTTCA
>NZ_QJJL01000013.1 GCF_003201935.1 Loktanella sp. PT4BL
TTCGTTCCAGTGAATATCCCATGTCATTGTCCTAATCCGCCCACCTGAAAATTAGAGAAAAATAGAGCAGCGGACAACATCCCTGACACAGGGGGGCTCCCTGCAGGACCCCATCGACACCGCTTCCCCACAGGGCAAGTTCACATTGCAGGTTCTAGGCGCCGCGGCCGAGTTCGAGCGGGCGCTGATCCGCGAACGTACCAAGGCGGGGCTGGCAAGTGCCCGTACTAAGGGCCGGGTCGGCGGGAACCCGGGCCTACGCGCCCGCGATCCAGCGGCGCTACGCAAAGTGCGGCGCGCGCGGCAAGACGGCTACATGGAGAGGCTGAACGAGACGGCTCAGGACTGGGTGCCACATGTCCGACGACTTCGACCCGATATGGCCTGGGAAGATGTGCTTCGGATCATCAATGGCCCCCTGCCCTACGACCGCCACTGGACGCAAAGCCGCCTTCTGCGCGCAGTGAAAGCCTATGTGCGCGACGGGTTTCTGCCCAATGAAGTGCTTGGTCGCGCTGGACGACGCGAAACCGACGACCGCCTGCCCGCGATTGTCGCTGGCATCAAGGGCGCGGACCCTGACATCACGCTCCAGGCGATCTGTGACCGACTGGAATCCATGCGCGAACGCACCCCGCGCGGACGCGCCAGCTGGCGGCCGTCGTCCGTGAGGATGCTGCTGGAACGCGCGGAGAAGTTGGGCTTGCTGAAGTGCGAGCAATAAACACAACCTTGCAAATCTTCCAACTCATCGAACAATTGCAAGGTTGCAGCCCGTTTTCTGGTCAGGTGAATGGATTCACGACGCGTAACTGATCTTCAACCAGCAATCCGTCGTGCATATCTTCGCTCCACAAAGTCGTGCATCCAGCAATAAGGGCGGCCGACACAATCATCGCGTCATAGACCGAAAGCTGGTATTTTTCTGCCAAAGCTCGGCCCACCAAATGGGTTTGCACAGACAGGTCTTCGACTTCACACAAGGATTGGACCCCTGCGAGAAAAGCGCCGGTCTCCTCCCAACTGAGACCGGCTTTCCTCCGGCAATTGACCATCGCTTCGTTCAGGACCTGCACACTGATCCGCGGCCCTTGCCCCAGGATGTCTTCCGCCCGATCCGCCTTTGGGCCGTCGTCAAGAAGGTAAAGGACGACATTTGTATCCGCGAATTCAGCGCTCATGCGCAGCGTCGCGGCTCAGGCGTGCGTCCTTGGATAGCTTTCCGCGAAACCGCCTTAGCCCTTGCAGGACTTCATCGGCGCGAGGTTGGCGCTGGACGAGCAAGGTACCGTCGTCCTTTATCAGATCGATTTGGTCACCCTCTTTGAGGCCGAGTTCGCGCACAAGATCGGCAGGCAGCCGGACCGCGAGCGAATTCCCCCATTTTGCAACTTGCATGGTGTCGTTCCTCCAAGTGGATATACGAGCCTGTATGTATATCATCTTGCCGCAGTTGCCAAGATCAGCATGCGACGACGACGGCGAACGGGCTTGTGTTTCGACGGTGAGCTCACACAAGATGTGGAAAAAACTTGCGCGAATCCGACTCTTACGGCAATAGTCACGGAAACGAGGCAAAAAACGTCAATAACCGTGAACACGCCGAAGATGCGTAGCGCGGATCGAGAGGGCAGATGAACAAGACTTTCGTGCATCAGGACCTGAACGCGGTCATCCGCCAGCATTCCGAGTGGCTGGCCAACCAGTTGCATTCGCAACGCGAGAGCCTGTTTCCCCCTGACGCCACAAAGGAAATGCGCAAATTCACCTCCGGCGAGGCGGCAGCGCTTCTTGGTGTGAACGACTCATACCTGCGCAAAATCAACCTTGATGGCAAGGGCCCTTCGCCTGAACTGACGGCCGGCAATCGTCGCCTGTATTCCGCGCAGGACATTCAGGCCCTGCGTATCCTGCTGGAAAAGACCGCGCGCAAGCCTGGAGACTATATCCCCGGACGGCGTGATGGCGATCACCTGCAAGTCATCGGTGTGATGAACTTCAAGGGAGGCTCGGGCAAAACGACGACTTCGGCACACCTTGCACAACGGCTGGCCTTGCGCGGTTATCGCGTCCTGGGCATTGATCTTGATCCGCAGGCCTCATTCACGGCGTTACATGGCGTACAGCCCGAATTCGATCTGACAGATGGCGGCACGCTCTATGACGCGATCCGCTATGACGACCCAGAGCCGATCCGCGCTGTCATCCGCAAGACCTATATCCCGAACCTCGACCTGATCCCGGGCAATCTGGAACTGATGGAGTTCGAACACGAAACGCCGCGTGCTCTTTCACAAGGCAACGCAGGCCTGTTCTTTTTCCGCGTGAAAGAGGCGTTGGCGCAGGTTGACGGCGATTACGATGTTGTGGTCATCGACTGCCCGCCGCAACTGGGCTTTCTCACCATGTCCGCACTTTCGGCCGCCACCGGCGTGCTGGTCACAATTCATCCGGAAATGCTCGACGTGATGTCGATGTCGCAATTTCTGCGCATGACGGCTGATCTGATGGACGTGATCGCCGAAAGCGGTGCGGACATGTCCCACGACTGGATGCGCTATGCGCTGACACGCTATGAACCTCAGGATGCACCACAAAACCGGATCGTCGCCTTTCTGCGCACCATGTATGGCGATGCGGTGCTCAACTCGCCAATGCTCAAATCCACGGCGATCTCCGATGCAGGTCTGACAAAGCAAACCCTATACGAAGTCGAGCGGAGCGCCTTTACCCGCACGACCTACGATCGCGCCCTTGAAAGTCTGAACGCGCTGAACGACGAAGTCGCTGATCTTATTCAGAAAACGTGGGGGCGGTCATGACGAGTGGCAAGAAAAAACGGATGTCGATGCTCGACAATCTCGCGGCAGCCGGTGGCCCGGCCCCTGCCCCTCAGGCTGGCGCCGTAACCCCTATGATGACGTCCAACCGCGCCCTGCGCTCGGCCCGCGATGCGGTCGATTCACATAATGTCTGGGAACTCGATCCGGCCAGTATCGTCGACGACCGAATGGCCGACCGGCTTGATCCGGCGGATGTGCATGATCTGCGCGCCGCAATCGAGGCGAATGGTCAGACCGTACCAATTCTTGTGCGCCGGCACCCGTCAGAGACGGACCGCTATCTGCTCGTCTATGGTCGCCGTCGGCTCGAGGCGATCCGCCAGTCCGACAAGGTCGTCAAGGTGCGCGCACTTGTCGCCAATCTGGATGATGACAGCGCCCTGCGTGCGCAGATTTCCGAAAACATGGCGCGCCGCGATTTGTCCTTCATTGAAAAGGCGATTTTTGCGCAAGAACTCGTATCGTCGGGCTTTGGAAATCAATCACAGGTTGCAGAAATTCTGACCGTGACCAAATCCTCGGTGTCCATGGCCATCGCCATCGCCGATATGGTCGGTACAGACCTCATCCGCGCCATCGGTGCCGCACACGGCATTGGCCGACCCCGGTGGGAGGCCATGGGCCGTGCCATCGCGGACAACGACCTGGATCGGGGCAGCCTGATCCGCCTTGCTGAGGAAACCCATGGCAAGGCCGATGTGGCCATGGTGATTGATGCCGCACCTGCGACCGACGACCCCTCTGTGCAGGCGTTCGAGGCCGTGTCGAAGGTTGTCACAAGGTTAGTCAAACCGGCCAAGGCCCCCTCCCCTTCTGCTGCATCCAGTCAGCCGCTCAGGATTGGGGGCAAACGTGGCGGCACGCTCAAACGCACCGCCAAAGGGATCTCGATCGAGTTGCAGAATAGTAAGTTTGCCGACTGGGTAGAGTCTGAAGCCGATGATTTGATTGAAGAACTTCACGAACGCTGGAAGCAGCGTTCAGAAGACTGAGGAAGAGCAGAAACCAAAAACAGGAGGCACGAAAAAGCCAAAGAAAAGGTCCCGCAAAGCGACCGCCCTACGAGACCCTGACTTGTTCTTAGCACTCTCAAGTTAGTCTCGGACGCCGTTTTTCGCAAGTCTTAAGTGATTCGCGGACCGTGATTTCTTTGTCTTCGTGAATGTAAAATGGACTACACCCCCGTAACGCCTTTCAGGCGACCCATAAATGCTGCCATTCTACACTATCAGGCAGCGGCGCAACAGGACCTCCCGCCTTCCGGCGTCAACAAATGGGAAGCACTTCGCGAACTCGCCGCTGCCCGTATCGCCTTCGGCTTGTCCGACCGTGATTTGAGCGTGCTTCAGGCATTGGTCAGTTTCCATCAGGCCACGATCGTTGGCGGGAACCATAGTGAAACTGTCGTGCATCCGTCTAACAAGGCTATTTGTGAGCGCCTGAACGGCATGCCCTGCTCGACCATGCGGCGGCATCTGGCGAACCTGGTGCAAACCGGTTTCGTCGTGCGTCGCGACAGTCCCAATGGCAAGCGTTACGCGCGCCGATATGGCGACGAAAAGATCGCTTTCGGCTTCGATCTGGCCCCCCTCGCCCAACGCTTCGTCGAAGTGTGCGAAGCCGCAGAGGCTGTCCGTGCTGCGGAGGAGCGCTACAAGCGGCTTAGAACCACTGTAAGCCTCATGCGCCGTGATCTAGCGGGTCTAGTCGACTACGGCCGCTCTCTGCGCCCTGGCCGCGCCATTTGGGACCAGGCGTCCGACCTATGTGTCCTGACGGCGCGTGACCTTCGCCGCAAGCTCGACTTTGCAGAGTTGCAGCAGATGGAATCTGCGTTGTCCGAAGCCCTCAACGCCATTAGGGACCTGTTGGAACCAGTGCAATCACAAGATATGAGCACCAATGAAGTCACAAATGAGCAGCACTATCAGAATTCAAATAAAGACTCTTATGATTTTGAACCACGCTTAGAAAAAGCGCAGGGCGAGAGCAGCGCCTCCGATCCGGCGACAGCACTGGTTGCAGAGGGTAGTACTGATGAGCCTGTCTCGGTCGACAACAATCTGCCTAGGATACCCCTCGGTCTCGTTTTGGCCGCTTGCTCTGAATACCGAACTTATGCTGAACGACCTGTGCGCCACTGGCATGATCTAGTAAGGGTTGCCGATGTAATAAGACCTATGATGGGCGTCTCTCCTTCAGCGTGGGATGAAGCCAAACAGTACATGGGCCCGGAAGAGGCATCGGTGGTCATCTTGGCAATGTTGGAACGCTTCGGCGACATCCGGTCACCTGGTGGGTATTTGCGGTCGCTGTCTGCAAAGGCTGCGCTCGGTGAATTCTCCTGTGGTCCCATGATCATGGCCCTTATGAGAAAGGACGCTGCATGAAAAGTTCACAGCTGTGAACTGCGTCTTGTTTCGTCGCGCAGAAGACAGGTTCACAGCTGTGAACTCATTGCTTAGGGGGTCCGTCCACTTTTTCCCTGGGCGCGCTTTCCTGCGCAGAGCGCGGACTAACGAAGATCACACAGTCAGGTCACCGTCTCCAAAGAGGTTTGGAAAGAGCCGCTCTCGATAATCCAACGGAAACGCCAACCGAACCGGCGTCTTCGGCGAGGCGGACGTCATGTATCCGGCGGCGGTCAGTTTACTCAGCGTGTTGCGAGCAGTACGCTCGGACGTCTTGAGCACAATCTGCGCATCGCCTCGTTCCAGTGCCCCATGCCGAAGAACCGCCGAGATTAGTTCCGGCGCTCGCTTGTCATCGATGGTATCTGCAACAAGACGACGATACCGTTGGTCAAGTCCGCCGAGATCGAACAATCTTGCTGAGAAGGTGATCTGGTCGAGCGTCACCTTTAGGAACCATTCACTAAACGTCTTCAGTGCCGCTTCTGACAGGTTCCCCCGTCCGTCGCGGTCTCCGCGGCGTGGACTGTCGGCCAGATCCATCATCCGTTTGTACTCGCCCCGATCGGTTAGCCCGCGGGCCAGCCCACGTGATACGGACCAGAGCCCTTGGCCACCAATCCCCGCTGTGAGGGCCATGGCATGAGACATCAGTCTGCTGACACGGCCGTTACCATCCGGGAAAGGGTGGATGTAGTTGAGCCGGTGATGCGCAGAGGCGATCGCGATGATCCGTCCGCTCGAAGACCGCGCCGCAATCTGAAATCGTTTGTCGAAATGGTCCATGAATGCCGCGACGCGCGACGATGAAGGAGGTAGGTGGCGCCCGACCGCAACTTCCCGATCATCATCCTGGCGCATGCGTCCCGGAACGATGGGCTCTTGTGTGCCGTCGGGATGTTCGATGACCCGAAACTCATCCGGCATCTCGTCGTAGAAGCTCTTATGGACCCAAGTCAGGAATTCGACGGATGTGGGGCGGGGCAGGGTGCCCTTGCGATGCATCTCGTCGATGGCCCGTTGAACGATGACGTGCGCCCGGGCCTCAAGGGCGAGGGGACGGGTTTCTTCCTCAAGCTCGGCGCCAGCCAGCGCCCTTTCGATGTCGCGGGGGCGCGTGTTGTGTCCTTCGATCAGGTTGGAGTAGTAGCAGTTCATCACACGGACGAGATCGGCAAGTTCGGCTGCGCTGTCAGGATGCAACCCTTGTCCCAGCCCGGTGGCTTCCCTCTGGATGTCGACCGAAAGGTCTGCCAGTTCTGTGGGAATATGCTCCTCGAAGAAGCAGGGTTCGATCCTGGCGGGTGTTTCCAGCATTTTTGCCGATCTTCCATGTTTGCAAAGTAATTGAAAAATAAACACATTTCGTACTTTCAAGCAAGGTTTTGCCGATATGCGTTGCCGATCTTGCCTGCCGATCTTGCCTGCCGATCTGGAATTGCTGCATGAAATCAATGGCTTCGGCAGATGTGCCGGGCTTTTCAGTTTTGTTGTGTGCCCAAAGGGCTTGGAAAAAGAGAAAGTGTTCTTCGGGTTTTGTGACTGACGGATGAGGGCCTTTGGGGTCCCTCAGATGGGTCCGGGCCGGATTCCGGTCTGTCTTTCCTGATGAAGGGCATTCCGATGCAAACAGGTGTCTTGCGCGTGTTACGCGCGACCGCTGCCTCGTGGTGGCGACACAAGGAACTACGCCGAACCGGCCAGACGGGGCAGGCACAGCGGCTCGAACGCCAGACCGTCCTGCGTGATCTCGGCTATCTCAGGCAGGCGGCGACGCTGCCGAATGCCCATGTGATCTGCGGAGAGGGCGGGACATTCCTCCATCTCGGTTGGACCACCGTGTCGACCTTCGCGCCGATCGAGTGCTTTCCCTTGGCCACTCTTGCGGTCGCACGAGGGACGCCCTTCATCGATATCCGACCCGTCACCGATGTCATCGTCTTCGCGAACCTGCCGCGGGTGACACGGGACGGATCGGCCGACCCCGAACCTTGGGGTCCCGGCAGGTCCGTGTCGCTGACCACCTACATCGACATGGTCGAAGCCCTCGGTGCCAGGATCGCCAACGATCCGCGGCTCTGTCAGTCAATCTGATCCCCATTCCCTCTCACCAACACTCGAAAGGACGCCAACCATGGCACGATCCCGCACGCCCAAATTCGATGCCTCCGAGGTCATCACAAACGAAATCATCCGTATCATCGAGCGCGGCGTCCTGCCGTGGCGCAAGCCCTGGACCGCAGGAGGCAGCTCTCGCCCCCTGCGCGTGGGCGGGGAACCCTACCAGGGAGTGAACAACTTCCTGCTGACGATGCGGACCGTGATGGCGGGCCACAGCTCTCCCTTCTGGATGACATTGCCGCAAGCCAATGCATTGGATGCAAAGGTCCGCAAGGGCGAGAAGTCCTCTGTCGTCGTTTATTACGGTCAAAGCCGGAGTGACGCCGGCGATGAGCATGATCACAGCGACGGGGATGATCACTCCGAGGAAGCTCGTATATTCCGCTTCCAGAAATCCTACCGTGTGTTCAATGCCTGCCAGATCGAGGGCTTGCCCGACAGCTTCCATCCGGACCCCGAGCCAGCGCCTGAACATCCGCAGTCCGAGCCCATCCCGCACATGCAGGCGTTTTTCGATGCTATCGACATCACGACCGTCTTCACGGGCACGGAGGCGTACTATTTGCCGCCCGTGGACAAGGTTTACATGCCATCCATCACGCGGTTCCAGGACCCGCGCAATTTCTACGGGGTCTGGGCCCATGAGCTGGCCCATGCCACGAAGTCCCCCCATCGACTGAACCGTGATTTCGGGTTCTCGAAGTTCGGCAACACGTCCTATGCGCGCGAGGAGATCGTCGCGGAACTGACCTCGGTGTTTCTGGGGCAGACGCTCGGCTTCACGGCGCATACGCTCGAGATGAATGCCGCCTACCTCCACAACTGGTTGCGCGTTCTTCGGTCGGACAAGGGTGCGATCTTCAAGCACGCCGCGGACGCGCAGCGCGCCTGTGATTATCTGATCGCCAGATCGGAGGTGGGCAGGGCAGGTCGCAGTGCCGAGGCCGCCTGACCGCACGGAGAACGGAGACACCCATGTCACGTAAGGAACCCAAAACGCTGCGGGTGGCCTGCTTCAACGACGGCCGCCGCAAGATCATCACCTTCAAGCGCGGTGCCTATTGGTCGAGCCAGTCCGAGGGCGCCTATCCGCTCTCGGCAGCGCTCGAGAGCATCAAAGAACAAGGCGGCTGGATCGAAACCATCCCCAACCCGAATTACAGACCCAAGGGGCTGCTCGGGTAGGGCGCCTTCGGCCTCGATTCATCCGCCGCACGGAAAAGAGAAAGCAGGCTTTGGGAAGGGTGTTTCAACTTCTCAAAGGAGATCCCGATGTCCATGAATGTTCAACCCCAGCCAGACCGTCCGGATCCGACCGTGATCGCGGTGCAGAACGACGCGTTTCGCAAGCTCGCGTGCCTTGGAGTGCCGCCTGCGCAGCCCATCCAAGGCCGCATGCATGTCACCCGCGCGCTTATGGAGGCCGGTGACGGCTTCATGGCCGAGGCGGTGAAGGCGACCGGTGAGTTCGATACATTCGAGCCTGAGAATGACCCGGAAGGCTGGCACGATTTCGGGGTGGTCGAGATCCGGGGAGAGACCGTGTTCTGGAAGATCGATCTCTATGAAGCAGATTCGGATTTCCGCTACGGGGCTGAGACCCCGGACAATCCCGCCACCACCATGCGCGTGCTGACCATCATGCTGGCGCGCGACTGGTAGGGCAGGGGATACCCCCCGCTGAAACCCCAGGCGATGAAGGCCCACTAACCCTCAAAGGGAGAGTGGGCCTTTTGTCGTGGTGATCCCTGAAGCCGGGGATTGGTCACGCGCAAGCGCGCGGGCCGCATCTCACCCACCTGGAAGGATATCCCATGACCACAAGCTTTGCCCCTCTCAACGTCGCCATCGGCGATCTGGTCCCGCATCCAGCCAATGTGCGCAGCAACGCGCCGGAAACCTATGATCCTGAGAACATCGCCCATCTGAAGGCCAGTATTGCTATTCTGGGCCTGCTCCAGCCTCTCCTGGTCCAGAAGCTTGACGGCAAATACGCTGTCCTCGCCGGTGGCCGGCGCCATGCCGCGCTGAAGGAGCTGATCGCCGACAAGGCCACCAAGGGGTTCACTGCGAAAACCAAGGTGGACTGCCGCCTCGTACCGGACGAGTGCGATGTCACCACGGCGTTGTCGCTCGCCGAGAACATCACCCAGGCGCCGATGAACGCAATCGACGAGTTCGAGGCCTTCGCCCGGATGATGGAGGTCGACGGCCAGACGCCCGAGACGATCGCAAAGACCTTCGGCACCACGGTGGCGGCCGTGAAAGGCCGGTTGCGCTATGGCCTTATCCACCCCGACATCCGCGCCGCGGCCCGGGGCAAGGTGATCACGCTCGACACGATGAAAGCCTTCGCCGAGCACCCGAGCCAGGAGGCGCAGCGCGAGGTCTTCGAGGCGCTCACAAAAGACGGCGGCTATCTGCAGGCCTACACGGTCCGTCAGGCGCTCAAATCACGCGGTGTGCAGGTCAGCGATGATATCGGGGCTTTCGTGCGCGCGGACTACGAGGCCCGCGGCGGCGCCGTCGCGGCTGACCTTCTGGAAGAGCATTCCGTGCTGGAGGATGCAGCGCTGGTCGAAACCATCCTGCTCGAGAAGCTCGGTGCCGCCGCCGAAGAGGCCCGCATAGAGCTGGGCTTTGCCTGGGCCGATGCGATGGTCCGCTATGATTACGCGACCATGGCCGACTACGGCCGCGTTTATCCCGGCCCGATCGAGCCTGATGAGGCTGCCCAGAAGCGCATCGATGAGATCACCGCCGAGCTTGAGAAATTGCAGCTCGAGATGGAAGATGAGGAGCTCGAGGACGGTGCCTACAACGCGCTTTACGAGCGCGTGGACGCCTTGGAAGAGGAAGCCCGCGACCTGCAGGAGGCCTACAGCGCCGAGGACCTCGCGCGGTCTGGGGTAATCGCGTCCTGGTCGGGCGGGCAGGTGACCCTTCATGTTGGCCTCGTCCGCCCGGAAGACACCGTCAAAAAGGAGGGCGCGCGCGGCTCCTCGGCTAGCCCGACCGGGGAGGAGGCCCCAGACGCCGGCGAAATCACCTATCCGGCCTCGCTGGCCGAGGATCTCAAGACCGAGCGAGCCATGGCCCTTGGCGCCGCAATGGTGCTGAATCCGGAGGCCACGCTCGATCTGACGCTCTTCAAGCTGGTCAGTGACGTTCTGGCCAGCGGCATGAGTGTCACGCAGGCGATCAAGATCGATGCCCGCAAGGAATACCGCAGCCATGCCAAGATGGACGAGATCGACGAGACCTCGCTCGAGCAGGTGGCGGCGGCGCATGATGCGCTTGATCTCTCCTGGCTCGATGACACCCGCGCGCCCGCCGATCAGTTCGCGGCGTTTCGCGCGCTGGAGGCCGGCGAGAAGGCCAAGCTCGTGGCCTATGCCACGGCCAGCACCACGCAGTCCTGCTTCGCGCGGGACCGCCAGCGCGACAGCCTGATGCATGCGTTCGAGATCGAGATCATGCCCGACATCCGCGCCCACTGGACGCCGAATGCGGCGCTCTTCAACCGCTTCAAGAAGGCTTGGCTCCTGAAGATCCTCGGCGAGGATCTGGGATTGGCCCAGGAGGCGGTGACGCTGGCCTCGTCGAGCAAGAAAGAGATCGTCGCCTTCTGCGACAAGCTCTTCGCCGAGCCCTTCGCCACGCTCACGGACGCGCAGCGCGCTGCCGTGGTCGCCTGGTGCCCGCCGATGATGCAGACGGCCGGTGTCGCCTGTGATGAGGCGGAGCCCATCGAGGAATCTCCGGAGCCTGACAGCGAGGTCGCGCAAGCGGCCTGAGTCCTCACGCGACCCGCGCGAGGCATTCCCCGCGCGGGTCGACCCCTCCCACACCCAACGGAAAGACATCCCCATGGCTATTCTCAAGTTCTCTGCCTCCGCTGTTGCGGCGCAAATCGCGCATGCGCGCGCCTGCAAGACCTTCCTGCCCAACTGGAACGGGCCCGTGGACAGGCCCGCCCTGATCCTCATCGTCGGCAATGGTGTGCATCTGCGCTCGAACGGCATCGATGGCACGACCACCCGTATCGTTACCACCGAGCAGGCCGATCCTTCCTTCGCCTTCGCCGACGGCATGAACCCGTTTCGGGACACCGACTGGATGGCGCAGCGCCGCATGGCGTTTCGTGATCTGACCGGCCAGTTCTACACCGACATCCTGGATGACGTGCAGGTGCTCATCGACCGGGGGCGAGGGGCCATCCGGCTCGCCACCGATGGCCACAGCATCCGCGTCTTCGTGCGCCGGGCCTCGGATTATCTCATCGGCGGAACCTACGAAGTGCCCTCGGGCCTCGGCGGCACCTTCCGGGTTATCCTCAAGGATGCCTGCGATACCTTCGCGATCGTGCAGAACTGCGGCAATTGCGAGGATTTCGACGCCATGCAGCCCTACCGCGTGCCGCTCGATGCGCTGATGGAAATCGATGACCGGAGGGCGGCGTGATGGGTTGGCTCTTCTATACCGATCGCCGCGTCCAGACCTACGCGGATGAGAAAGCGGAGATTGCCCGGCTCTGCACCTTCGAGAGCGACAGGCGCAAGACGGAACTGGTCAAAGCCTGCAAGGTGGGTTCGACTTGGTACGCGGCGGCAAAGGTCACAAGTATCGATGGCTCGCCGGTCGAGGACACGACCTATTTGACCGATGCGGATGGCTCGATCACGTTCGGGGCTGTCTTCCTCACCCGATACGATGACGGCTGCTGGGGCTACAAGGATATGGAGGAAAGCGCTGGCCCGAACGAGTCGCGTGCCCCCCTTGGGTTGATCGAGCGCCTCTCCGACCTGAAAGACGAAGGCAGCTACGCCCAGGACTGGCGTCAGCGCTGCCGGGATTGGGCGTCGATCCCGGACTACGAGGAAGGCGACAAGATCAGGCTCGCGGCCCCTGTGACGCTCACCGATGGCAGCACCTGCCAGATTGTCACCGCGACGTACTACAAGCGGGGGCGGCAAAAACGCCGCTGCTACCGCATCGAGGAAACCGGTGGGCTCGTACGCCTGTCGAAGGCCTCGCTTGCGGGCTCAGAGCTGCTCAGCTCCGCAAAGGGCGCGGCCAGTCCTGTGCTGGCGGAATTCCTAGCGGGGCGGGACGCTTAGGGGCGCACTGCGAGTAGTGCGCGCACCGTCTCGATTTCCAGCACCCAGTTGCTGGTCGTTTCGTTGCGCCATCTTATGCAGCGGATGATCCGATCAAAATCATCCTGAAGGGCGCGCGGAAAAACAGGCTCATGGTGTGCGATTCTGTTGCGGAGCCTCCTCACGGCTTCAATGTCAGACCTTAATTCAGATCGGCGCTGGCTGGCAGCGACACCACGAGGCGCGTCCGGAAACACTGCGTAGAAATGATCGTCCCACAGTCTGCCTTGGTGCCTGTTTGTCAGCATCTTCTCCCAAAACACGAACTTCAGTTCGGCGACGACCTTTCCGGCAGTGGGTTGCTGTGCTGCGCAACCTTCGAGGTCTCGTTTGGGGCTGTATGCCGGACCGCGCGGGTTCGGTAACGAACGGATGAAGCCTTGTGTCCAAGGCCATGTTCCTCCATGGACAGCTTCGATTGCTTCCACGATCGCGTTTCGCAGCGCAACTTCCAAAACATGGAGTGGAACCATGAACGCGGCTGATACTTGAAGATTCCAGTGGTATAGGTGGAGAGCTCGCGTCCTATCATTGCCGGTTTCGCGCAGATAGGTCGCAAACCTAGGTGCGGATAGGACGTTCGGAAGGTGGTGTTCTTCATCAGCCGTGAACGGTGGATACATTGACAGTAAAGACTTTCGGTGCCATATAGAGCGTGAGCTTTGAGATTGCGGGCACTATGCCTCCCCTCATTGCACAAAGAAAGCAAAAGCCCGTCGCATTGCGGCGGGTTTTTCAGTTTTCTAATCCAACTCCGAAAAACCGTTTGATTGGCCGGCCGTAGATTGGATGCCTCTTGGTCTGAGCTCATCATCCCGAAAAGCGAAAGAGGGCTTTTTGTCTTTGGAACTCAGACCCTGATCCAAAGGAAACCCCCATGTCCAAGCCCCGCTCAACGCTCCCCAATCCTGTTGAATTCGACGCTAACCTCGCCTCTGCACTGGCACAGATCTGCGCGGAGATCGCCCACCAACCCCTGCGCAGCTCAGCGCTGGCGCGCATCATGCGCGAGACGTTTCATGGCAGTGATGCCGGGGGCGCCTGGGACTGGCGCATAGCCTATGACATGATGCAGGCTGCGGCCATCCAGGTGCTGCTGGGTGGGGACGGCGCGGCAGGTGACATCGCCGCTGCAAAGCTCCTTGCCTCACGGCTGCTGACGGAAACGCGCCGGTCGGAACAGCAGATCCGGTTGCAGCAGTTTTCCACGCCGTTGCCTTTCGCGGCAATGGTCGTGCGGGCCGCAGCGATCCGCAAGGGCGAGACCGTGTTGGAGCCCTCGGCAGGCACAGGTGCTCTGGCCGCTTTCGCCGCCCGGGCCGGTGCCACACTTCTGCTCAACGAGATCGACCCCTCTCGCCAGGGCCTATTGCGCGCTGTCTTCGGTGGCGAGGTGACGGGCCATGACGGCGAGCATATCGATGATTTGCTGCAGACACCGGTTCTGCCAGGCGTCGTGGTGATGAACCCGCCCTTCGCGTCTTCGGTCGACCGCTCGCGAGACAAGCACATCGCCGCTAAGCATCTCATCGCGACTGCCAAGCGCCTGGCACCCGGCGGGCGGCTGGTGGCGATCATGCCGCCGGGATTCACGCCCGAACGCGATGCCGCGCATTGGTCCCGCGCCTGCGGTCTCCTGACGCCGCGACTGGCGCTGACGATGCCTGGGCCGGTCTACCGCAAGCTCGGCACCTCGGTGGAAACCCAGCTCATGGTCTTCGACAAGGTGCAGGAGGACGGCAAGATGATCCGCGCCACGGTTCAGGATCTGGAGGAAGCCCTTCCTTTTGTCGATGCCGTGGCCGCAAACCGGCCTGAGACGCGCCCCGCCCAACCGGCGGCGATAAACCCTCATGCGCGCTCGGTCGGTCCACTACTTGTCACGCGCAAGCGCCCAATTGCCAGTGTTGCGGCGTCCAACGCTCAGACCAACGCCGCCATACCGCTCACTTTCACGAGCTTCGATGCCCCTCGCGACAACACGCCCGTCTCGGATATCTATGCGCGTTACCGCCCGCAGCGGATCGAGATCGCGGGAGCGCAAGAACATCCCACGCCGCTTGTTGAGAGCATCGCCATGGCGTCTGTCGCGCCGCCGATGCCTTCGCTTGCGGCCAGCGCAGAATTGCGTCTGCCCGCCAAGCTCATCGAGGAGGGACATCTCTCCGAGGCGCAGCTCGAGACCATCATCATGGCGCATGATGCCCATGGGCGTGATCTGCCCGGTCGGTTTACCATCGATGACGACCAGACCAAGCTGACGCGCGCCGATGATGACCCTAATGCACGGACCTATCGCCTCGGCTATTTCCTTGGCGACGGCACCGGTTGCGGCAAGGGCCGCGAATGCGCGGGGCTCATTCTCGTGAACTGGCTTTCCGGGCGCAGGAAGGCGATCTGGGTCTCCAAATCCGCCACGCTTATCGAGGACGCGATCCGCGACTGGACCGATCTCGGCGGCTCGCCAGCCGACATCCAGCCGCTCTCAAAATGGAAGCCGGACCAGCCCGTCCCTATGGGTGACGGTATCCTCTTCGTCACCTACGCCACGCTGCGGTCCGCGGGCAAATGCCGTACCACGCGACTGAGCCAGGTTCTCGACTGGATGGGTGAAGACTTTGAAGGCGTCCTCGCTTTTGATGAGGCCCATGCCATGCAGAACGCGGCAGGGTCCGAGCAGGGCAGGGGGGTCAAACCCTCTCAGCAGGGCCTTGCTGGCCTGCGGCTGCAACTGGCAGCACCCCGCGCCCGCGTCTTCTACATCTCGGCCACGGGTGCCACGAGCGTGCACAATCTTGCCTATGCCGCGCGGCTGGGGCTCTGGGGGCAGGGCCCCGAATACCCCTTCCCAAGCCGCGAGAGCTTCGTTTCTGCGATGGAAGCCGGCGGCGTGGCTGCCATGGAGGTGGTCGCGCGCGATCTCAAGACGCTCGGGCTCTACACGGCGCGTGCCCTCAGTTTTGATGGGGTGGAGTATGACGTGCTCGAACACGCGCTGACCCCGGCCCAGATCGAGATCTACGACGCATACGCGGGTGCTTTTCGGATGATCCACCACAATCTCGAAGCGGCGCTGACTGCGACCGGCGTCAACGACGCCTCGGGGGAAACTAATGCGTCGGCCGCACGCGCCTCGGCCAAGTCCCGCTTCGAGAGCACGAAGCAGCGCTTCTTCAACCATCTCCTGATGGGCATGAAGGCTCCAAGCATCATCCGCGCGATCGAGGAAGATCTGGCAGCGGGCAAGGCTTGCGTCATCCAGGTGGTCTCGACGGGTGAGAGCCTTCTAAAACGCCGACTTGAGACAATGGACCCGGAGGACGAGCTGGTCGAGGGTGCCTTGACGCCGCGCGACTACGTCTTGGGCTACCTCGAACAGGCTTTCCCGATCCATGCCCAGAAACTCGTCGAGATCGACGGCAATATGGTGGCGGAACCCTTGCGGGATGAGACCGGGGCGCTCGTTGTCTCGCGCGAGGCGCTCGCTTTGCGTGACGCGGCCATGATGGAATTGATGACGCTGGCGCCGATCCCCTCGGCGCTCGATCAGATCCTCTGGGCATTTGGCGATGAGGCCGTGGCAGAAGTCACGGGGCGGTTCATCCGGCCACTCAAGGCCGAGGACGGCCATCTCTTCATAGAAAAGCGCAGCGCCAGCAGCAATTCGTCCGAGACCCAAGCCTTCATGGACGGCGAAAAGGATATCCTGATCTTCTCCGACGCGGGCGGTACGGGCCGGTCCTATCACGCGGCGCAAACGGCGAAGAACCAGAAACGGCGGCGGCACTACCTGCTGGAGCCCGGCTGGCGCGCCGATGCGGCCATCCAGGGGCTGGGCCGTACGCATCGCTCGGCCCAGGTAAGCGCGCCCTTCTTCCGGGTCTGCACCTCAGATGTGCATGGCGAAAAGCGTTTCACCTCGACTATAGCCAAGCGCCTCGACCAGCTAGGGGCCTTGACCAAGGGTCAGCGCGAGACCGGCTCGCAAGGCATGTTCCGCGAGGAGGACAATCTCGAAAGCCCGATCGCACGGGCGGCTCTGCGTGGGTATTTCGCCGATCTTGCCGCCGGGCGCGCTGAGGCGATGAGCTACGAGAGCTTCACCGACTGGACGGCCCTGCGGCTGATCGACAAGGATGGGGTGCTCCTTGAGGAGCTTCCCCCGATCCAGCGGTTTCTCAACCGGGTGCTTGCCCTGCCCATCCACATGCAGAACGCACTCTTTGCCGAGTTCATGCGCCGGATTGCTGATCAGACGGAACGTGCGCGCGCGGCGGGCACGCTCGATCTCGGTGTGGAAACCCTGCGCGGCGAAAAGATCGAACAGGTCTCCACAGAGGATCTCTGGACCTGCCCGAAATCCGGCGCCGTGACGCGGATCATCGGGCTGGAGGTGACCGACCCGGTCCACGTCCTTGGGGCCGAAGAGGCCATGTCGCGCAATCCCGACAAGCTGCCGATGGTCAACCGAGCGTCTGGCCGCGCGGCGCTCATCTCGGCGCGGCCCATGCAGATGTATGACGAGGATATCGTCACGCTCATGCGCAAGGCGGTGAGGCCAAACGGGTCCGGCTACCTCGAGGAGACGCGGTTCGAGTCCTCGGCCTGGGAAGACATCGGAAGGCCCGAGTTTGCAAGGCTTTGGGATGCCGAGGCAGCGTCCCTGCCAAAAACCACCACGACCAAGCTCTACCTGCTGACCGGGCTGCTGCTGCCCATTTGGAAGGACATTCCGACCACCAATGAGCGCATCTACCGGGTCACGCCCGACGGGGCGACGGCCATGATCGGGCGGACGCTGAGTGAGGAAGGGGCGGCCGCGCTGCGCGCCCGCTTCCTCGTCTCCAATCCGCAAACGCCACAGGAGATGTTGACCGCCGCCCTCGGCACCACCGCACCTGTCGATCTGGGTCGGGGTCTGACCCTGACCCGTCGCCGGGTCGCAGGCGAGATGCGTCTCGAGCTGGGCGGTGCGGATCGGGGCATGATTGAAGGTCTCAAGGCCATGGGGTGTTTCACGGAGATCATCGCCTTCCAGTTGCGGGTGTTCCTGCCGCATGGGGATGGGATCGACACGAGGGGAATTCTGGCTCGGATCGTGGGGCAGGAAGCCGCTATGACGTCAGAACAAGCCGCCTGAAAAGTCAAAGCGGGCTTTCGATCGGGCGTCGCGGATCGGGGTTTGCCCGGTCTGCGCTTTCCGGGCGCGCGCTGACCAATGCCTCGCCCGGCCCCCCAAATTCAGACAAGAGGACAGACCCATGACCAATCCCCAGATCGATTATGCCGCAATGGCGGCTCAGTGGCGCGCGGAGCGTGAAACCACCTTGAAGGCGTCCAGAGCGGAGCTGCTCGCGCAACTACGTGTGCTTGGCATCAGCGAGGTCACTGCCGAATACGAAGGCTATGGCGACTCCGGCAATGTCGAGGATGTGACGGTGCAGCCTGCGGACGTCAAACTACCGGAGCCGCTTTCCACCGAGGTCGGCGATTTCGCCTGGTCGTTCGCCTATCACCATCACCCGGGGTTCGAGAACAACGAGGGCGGCTATGGCACGCTGACCTGGGACTTGCGCAACGACAGCATCACGCTCGATCACGCGGATCGCTACGTCGATTGCTCGCACAGCTATGACGAGGGGCTGTGAGATGGCGCATCCGCTTCATCATGCTGAAAGCTCTGCCCGGAAATTCGGCGGGGTGCCGTCTGACTATCAGGCTGTGCACGATTGGTTTGACGCCTCGAAAGAGCACCTCGCGCTCTTCACGCACCGAGCCATGCGCCACCATGCCCAAGGCCTGTTCGAGGCCGAACGTGTCTTCGGCTTGACCCTGACCAATAGCGCAGGTCGGGACATTCCCGTACGCTGGATCGGCGAGCAGCATATCCGGGAAGACTGCCAGGGCCGCATCCCGAGCATGGCGGACTGGCTGCGGCGGATCCAGCCCGAGCCATGGATGGCCAATGGCCATATCGAGCAGTATGTCGGAGGGAAGCCTTGCGGCGATCCAAGGGCGGCCTGGGTGTCCGAGGTTGCGGCCGGAAGAACGGTTCTCGGCCTGAAGGATTGGATGGCGGCGCGCGCGACGCAAGCCACGCAAGGTGCCTGACAGAACCCGGCCTTTTGCCAAATGAATGGCGCACGGAAGCCCGGTTGGACGACCGGGCTTCTTGCATTGTTTCCCCACCATTCTTTTTGAGGAGGATCGTATGACACGCGATGAAATCAAGGCCGCCGTCGATGCCGGCCAGACCGTGCACTGGGCCAATACCGGCTACGTTGTCCACAAGGACCGGCTCGGGCAGTACCTCATCACCTATCTGCCGAACGGCAGCTGCATCGGCCTGACCGACCGGGAAGGGCAACGGTTGAACGGCAAAGAGGCGGAGTTTTTCATCGCGCGCTCGGAGGACAGCGTTGAAAATCCGGGCAGCCAATCAAGACCAGACGGGCAGGGGAGGGGCGTAGCACCCGGAGGCGCGGGGGCATTCCCACTTGGACGGCAGCTCTGACCCATGGGCGGGGCTGAAAGGAAAGCGAGCTTTCTGGTTTGTGATCCCAGGAGGGGTCGAAAAAGCAATCCCGGATGCGCTGGCAAGGACGTCAGGCACCGGCCAATCCAAAAGGAAACATCCCATGTTCGCAGGAACCCTCACCCGCAATGTCGAGACCGCAGCCGCTCAGTACACCGGCATGATCCACTCGACGCGCTTTGACATCGCCATCCAGCTTGAAACCCGCCCGAAAATGTCTGCGCGCAGCCCGGATTTTGACGTGACGGCGGTGAACAAATCAGGCCGCAAGGTGCGCATCGGCACGGCCTGGAACGAGACTGGCAACACCAGCGGCAACCCCTACATCTCGATGCAGATCGATGTCGGCTTGGGCCCGTTCCGGGTCAACGCGGTGCAGACGAAAGAGGCGCGTGCGGCCCAGAGCGGCGAGTTTGAGATCATCCCGCTGGTCTCGAACGGCCTGATGAAATCCGGCTCGATCTCGGGCGAGCTGACTGCCATGGACGCCGACAACGCCTTCACGGGCTACATCGCCAACATGATGTTCGATCTGGAGTTCATGCTGATCGAGAACAGCTACAAATCCGAGGAGACCCACCCCGACTACCGGATCGAGGTCAGCTCGCCCCGGGGCACACCGATCCGCGTCGGTTCGGCCTGGATGGCCAAAAGCAGCCGCACCGGCAATGACTACCTGTCGCTGCTGATCAACACGCCCGATGGCGACCTGCGCGTCAACGCCGTGCAGAACGAAGAACAGCGCGGCGGGCAGACCTTCTCGATCATCCCGTTCATCGACAGCGGTGAGCAGCCGCAGGACGCGGGCGCGGGGCTGTCACTGGTCGCCTAATCGGCGCGCGAGGGGGAGACGACCTGAACCGAAAGGGGAGCCGTGGGACCACGGTTCCCCTTTTGCTGTGCTGGTGTGGTTGAATGAACCCGGCCTACATTGCAGACGTTCGTCTCGCCGGCAGCTAATGCAACCGAAGAGCCCACTTTGACCGATGCTGCGTAAAGGATGTATCGCTGCTTTTGAGGGCGGTAGAAAATCTGCTTGATCGCAGCCGCGATGCGGAAGGAAAGCAGCGCCGAGTTGTCGGAACGCGTGAACCAAAAGGCGATCTAATCGAAAGATTCAGTACTTCACCCCGTCTGCGGCTGCCTCTCAAATACTGCGCGGTGCCCAGAGAATAATACCCGCACCGACAAGGCAAATGACGGCTCCAACAACATCCCATTGATCCGGGCGATGCCCTTCCACACCCCATAGCCACAGCAGGGACGATACGATGTAAACGCCACCGTAGACTGCATAGGCGCGGCCCGCTTGATCGGCGGGGCTGAGCGCCAGTAGCCAGGCGAAAGCGGCAAGGGACAGCATGCCCGGTGCCAACCAAAACACGCTCTTGTCCAGCCGGAACCACGCCCAGAAAGCAAAGCATCCGGCAATTTCGGCCAGCGCAGCGGCGAAGTAGATAAGAACCGTCTTCATCGGGCCAGACATATGTTCCGAGGAGAATCGGGTCTATTGCGAAAAATTTTCAAATTCAAAGGAGCGACCCCAAATCCGATCCAACACTTGGATAGGCCGCCGTCATCGACTTAAGCTGCTTGGCCGCCAGGCCCAGCTTGATTGCCAGCCCGAAGAAATTGATCAGTTCGCCGTATTCCGGGCCGAACAGGTGCGCGCCGAGGATCTTGCCGTTCGACCTGTCCACGAGGATCTTCGCGGCGGCGGAGGTCTCGCCGATCCTGTAGTTCGAGTACCAACCGCTCGTGTCGGTGAACCGGACATCTACGTCATGCCCGGCGTCCCTTGCCTCACTTTCCAACATGCCGACACGCGCCACTTCCGGAACGGTGAAGACGGCTGTCGGAATACCGGCATAGTCCGGTACGGTCTGCGCGTCCTTGAGCATGTTGGAGGCTGCGACCTTCCCTTCGATCACCGCGACCGGCGTCAGCGGCATACCATCGGTGTCGGCGGAATCTCCGGCGGCATAGACCGCGCTGCTTGTCGTGCTTTGCAGATGGGGGGCTACAACGATGCCCTTGTCGCTGTAGTCAACACCGGCCGCCTCAAGATTCAGATCGGCCAGGGCTGCAACCCGGCCCGCGCCATGCACGACCAGATCGGTTTCGATTGTTCGGGTTTCATCGCCTGACTTCACTTCAACACTTAATGCTCCGCTGGCTTCCGAGACCGACACGATTTCGGTCTCGCGCATCAGGTCCACGCCGATACCGGCGCCGCGCTCGATCAGCATTTCGACCAGATCGGGATCGAAGCCGCGTAAGGGCCGGGCGCCACGATCCACGATGATCGGGTTGGCTCCGGCCCGTGCGGCGATATGCGCAAACTCGAAGGACACGAAGCCGCCGCCGATAAAAAGAACCCGTTTGGGAAGGGCCTCCAGGTTGAGGAAATCCGTGCTGTCGGTCACGAGATCGGCCCCTGTGAAGCTCAGCGGCCTGGGCATGGCACCGGCGGCCACGAGGAACCGTTCCGACTGATATGCCGTTCCATCGACCTCCAGCGTGTTGTCTCCCGTGAAGCGGGCAGCTCCATGCAGGGTTTCGACGCCGTTGCCCGACAGGCCCTTTTCCATCTTGTCCGGCACGGGATCGGTGAAGCCACGCTTGTGTGCCATCAGATCGGCCCAGTTGATCGACAGATCACCGGGATCGATCCCCTTGCCCTGCATGAGCCGTGCCGCGTCCATGATTTCCGCACCGCGCCGCAGGATTTTCTTTGGATCGCAGCCGCGCAATGCGCAGGTGCCGCCGTAGGGCAGCGCATCGACAATGGCCACACGCCATCCTGCTGCGCCACACTTGTTCGCCGCGGCCACGCCTGCCATGCCAGCCCCGATGACGATCAGGTCGTAGTCTTCGCTCATTCTCCGGTCCTTGTCCTGATCTTCATCCGGCGCAGCAGCTCAACTTTGCCACGTCCATATCGAAGGTTTGCGCCGCCAGCTTCAACCCTTCTACCGTTGTCAGATAGGGGAAGACCGTCTCGCCAAGTGCCTTGGTGGTCATGCCGAACTTCAGCGCCATAACGAGGGTCTGGATCGTATCGGACCCCTCGGGCGCGATGATCTGGCCACCAAGCAGCCGGTCGGACTTTCTGTCCGCCACCAGCTTGATCAATCCGCGCGTGTCGCGTGCGGCCAGCGCGCGCGGCACCTGATCGAGCGGCACGATGGACGTCTTTACGTCGAAGCCCGCGTCCCGAGCCTGGGCTTCACCGAGACCGACGCCCGCGACTTGAGGGTCGGAAAACACCACCCAGGGCATCGCGGCGTTGTCGTAGCGATGGTCTTCGCCGAGAACCGCGTTTTTGGCGGCGAGCTTTGCACCGTAGGCCGCCATATAGACAAACTGGTCACGGTCGGTCACATCGCCCGCCGCATAGATGCCTCGCACCGATGTCTGCATGTCCTCGCCGACGACGATGGACCCACGCGCGTCTGTTTCAACGCCGATTGCGTCCAGGCCCATATCTTCGGTATTGGCCCGCCTGCCAGCGGTCGAAACGAGGTGATCCGCTGTCACTTCGACAGGCTTTCCGTTCTCGATCACGCGTAGCGTCACGCCTGCGTCGTCGCGGCGCACAGTGTCGTAGCTTAACCCGGTCAGAAGGGTGATGCCTTCGGCCTCGAACGCCGCCGCCAATGCCTCCGAGACCTCTGGTTCCGCGCCGGGCAACAGATGCGAACGGGCGACAAGCGTGACCTTCACGCCCATGCGGCTCATCATCTGGGCCAGTTCCGCGCCGATGTAACCCGCGCCGATGAAGATCAGGCTTTTCGGCAGTACTTCGAGCTCCAGAAGACTGGTGCTGTCGAGCGCGCCGATTTCCTCGATGCCGTCGATGGTCGGCAGGACGGGACGCCCGCCCGTGGCGATGATGGTCCTCGGTGCTTTCAGGGTTCGCTCACCGACTGTCACGCCACCTTCGATCAGCCGCGCGGGACCGGCGTCGATGTAATCGACACCCTCATATTCCGGCAGAAGGTTCGCGTATTTCTTCTGGCGCAGGGTCTCGACCAGATCGTCCTTGGACTGAACGAGCGTCTGCCAGTCATCGACTTGCGCGTGGCCTGATAGACCGGGGAACCGTTTGGCAGCTCCCGCACCGTGCACGGCCTCTGCCGCGCGGATCATCGCCTTGGACGGCACGCATCCCACGTTGACGCAGGTTCCGCCGATGGTGCCATGTCCCACGAGAGCGACGCGCTTTCCGGCATCCGCGCCGGTAATTGCGGCGGAGAACCCCGCCGATCCCGCCCCGAGGACGATCAGGTCATAGCCGCCCTGTCCATCGTCGTTTTTGTTCAGGTCTTTCATCTCAGCGCGCCTCACCATACTCGGGGTTGTTCGATTTGGCAGCGAACAGATAAATGACCGCGCCGATTGCGATCAGCGGTGTGAGCATGCCGAGAAGACCGAAGAACATACCGGTGGCGGTGCAACATCCCATCATCATGAGAGCGTTCCTTTCTTTTGCGCACGGTTCAGCAGAACCGCGTAGAGTGCTGTGGCGGCGAAAACGCCGATTGTGATCCGTATTGCGAACCTGAATTCGAGAAGAATGATCAGGATCGACAGGGCCACCGCGAGGCCGGTGGCCCAAAGTTTCGGTGCCGGTCCCGGTTTGCCAGCGCGCAGCCAAAGGGCCTGTGCCACCACGGCGAGGCTGAAAAACAGCAGCGGGAACAGGGCGTAATCGAGCCAACCCGTTAGGGCCGACAATCCGACGCCAGCGACGATGACGACCAGAAGCGGCGTAAAGCAGCAGAGCGCGGCGAACAGCGCACCGCCAAGCCCCCATTTCAGCAGTCGGTCGGGATTTTCTGGTGTGTCAGTCAATGGGCCGTCTTTCTTCGTGATGGTTCGGTGCTGGAGGCCCGTTTCATGTGTGAACGACGCAGTGCGCGGAGGATCAGGTAGGTCAGACCCGCCAAAACCAGCATGGCAATGCCACTCATTCCAGAGAGCCAAGCCCCAACGCCGCTGAACAACGCTGCAAGCACGGCAGTTCCGCCGCCGCAGCAGACGACCACGACCGGAGCCGCTATTCCGAAGGCCAGCAGGCCACCCATCAGATTGTCACGCATTGCAGGCGGCTCAGGAAGCTGTGTCGGGCAGCACCTGCGCCGGATAGCCATTGGCTGTCACCGCGCCAATGATGCTTTCGATGGAAGTCTCTGCGTCATCGTAGGTCACGCTGTAAACACCCTGTCCGTATTCGGGGCCGTCCTCGAATGCGGCGATCTCGACCGACGGAACACCGCGCATCGAGCTGGCGACGATGAATGAACAGGACGGGCATGTCAGTTCGCTGACGGCGATCTCGACCTGGCGCTCTTCAGCGAGGGCCGGAGTCGAAAGTGCGGCGATGGTCAGGGCGGATAGTAGAAGATGCTTCATGGTCTTGGTCCTCGTTCAGAATTTCAGGATGAAGGGGGTGATGTAGGGAAAGATCATGGCGACAGCGACAATCGCGGAAGCGGCCCAGAGGGTTGCGCGCATGATGCGGCGGTCGATGGGGCGGGCGCAGGTGCCATCGGCACAGGCCTCGGCATCTACAGGCTTGTAAGCCTTGTAGAAGCCGTATCCCAAAAACGCGGCGCTCAGCGCGAAGGTGTACCATTTGTAGGCATAGAGCGCTCCGAGCTGCGCGATGAACACGCCTGTCACGCCAAAGCTGACCAGCACCAATGGAAGGATGCAGCAAGAAGTCATCGCCAGCGCACCGAGGACGCCGAGGCCGGTCACGCCCCATCCCTTGGTGGTTTCGTCGCCAATTTTCTGCGACCGAGATTGCGGAAGTTCCGCCAAATTTTGTTCCATCGAATCTTCCTTGAACAGATGTTTCCACCGTTCTAAGGTCTGTAGTTGATACAGGCTCAAGGGGTTTTTTTTTGCGAAATGAGTAACACAAGCGTGAGATCAATTCGGCGGGGTGATTTGGCACGAGCGACGGGCTGCAACCTGGAAACCATTCGCTACTACGAGAAAATCGGGATCATGCCGGACCCGCCGCGCAGTACGAAGGGTTACCGAAGCTACGACAATGCCCACGTCAAGCGGCTGAAATTCGTCATGCGGTCCCGCGATCTAGGCTTTTCTCTCGAAGAGGTTCGCGGGCTGCTTGGGCTGGTCGATGACCGATCCCGGACATGCGCCGATGTGCAGTTGATCGCTGAAGATCATCTGACAGACGTTCAGGCCAAGATTGCCGATCTGCAGCGTATCGAACGCGTCCTGTCGGACACTGTTGCGCGATGCACCGGTGATGCTGCCCCAGAATGCGCGGTGATCGATGGGTTGCTTGATGCTTAGTCCAGCTTGAAGAAGGGGGGCAACGGACCTTCTTGAATGGCGTAGCGAAAGCCCGAAAAGCCCTACATGTTTCCTATTCAAGTCGAGCGCAGCGAAGGTCCCGTTTCTGACTTTAATGTTGAGGTTGGCTCCAATATTAGTCCGCGAATACCCGTCTTGCTGACGCCAGCTTTATCCAATCTCTGCCTCCAAAGGCGGCGAGTGCAAGATAGATGACCTCAGTATCCATGTCCGGTTTGAATACGATGGTCAGTCGGTGACTGGTGCCGCCGTGGCGCACGAGCCATCTATCCAGTTTTCCGTTCAGCCGGACGCCTGAATTTGGATTTGAGGCAATCGCTTCTAAGAGCGCGTCTACTTCATCCAGGCGACGGCTCGCGGCTGCAACGTCACCGTCGGTCACCTCGACAATATGATCAACGATACCGATAACGTCCCGTTCGAAGAACGGATGCCTGACAAAACGCATCAGGTCTTTTTGGCCATCGCAGCAAGATGGGCCCGTGCGCCTGCAGTGACGTCGGAGGCTTCGCCGACGGGTTCCCATTGGTCGAGTGGCAGGGACAGTCGGCGCTCCAGTTCTGCCTCAAGCAAAGTACGCTCACGGTCACGTTCAGCCTTAGCCTTCGCCAATTCACCCGAAACAGCCGCGCTCATATTGGGGTACTCGCCAGCTTCGACCAGTTCCCTTGCGAAGGTGTAGGCGGTGTCGGTGAAGCTGACAGATTGCTTTTGAACGCTCATTGCGGGCTCCTTGGTACTCCAACAGACTACCGAATTTTGCCGCTTCTGGCAAGCAGGTCAGGCCGACCACGAGAAATGCGTCAACAGCCTTTCGGCCTCCCTTGCTCGGCTTCGCGTGTCGCAGGGGAGAACGGCCCTTCGGTCCGTCGCGCATTCGGCCATGCGGCCTCACCGCGGCGTTGCGCCCGGCATTCCGGTTTGCCCGCCTCGCGAGCACGTCCCTCCCCGGCCGCTCCGCCGGATTGCGCTCTGGTCTGTTTTGGCCCGAGGCCAACACGATCCCGCCGCTCCATCCGTCTCCCGCGTCCGGTCGGGCCGTTTGCCTGCTCGGGTCGGGCAAACCTACCGTCAAAACACACACACATGAGCGCGGAAGCATATCCTCCGGATGGCCCCCAAATCAGCCCGCGTCAAGGATCGCAAAACTTTTCGGCGAGCGCGGTGCCCGTTGCGCGGGGCGGTCCCGTGGGTGAGGGCGCGCATGTGTCGGGTGTTGTGCACGGAAAACTTTTGCGCCCGGCAAGCCGGCGGCTGCGCCGTCCCTGACCCGGGCAGATTCGGAAACCAGGCATTCGGCCATGCCCCCACACTCACGTGGTGGCCTAGGAACCGAACACTGGAGACCAGACATGGCTTACGACACCGCAAACACCTACGAGACGATCGAACTTTTCGGGCTGACCGAGAAGGACGCGCAGCTGCCGATCCCGGAAGATCACATCCTGACCGACCACATCATCCGCGAGAGCTTCGAGGCTTTGCTCGGTCAGCTGCGCGGGACCGGGCTTGAAGCAGAGATTGAACCGCTGGCCCATGGGCTCGCGACGATCCTGCAGCGCCGAAAGGTGGCGCTTGGCAAGGAGGTCGACCGCACCGCCGACAAGATCGGTGCGCTGGCAAAATCCCACGACGGATCGGAGATCGCCGAGACCGCGCTCGAAGAGGCGCAGGCGCGCTTTGTGCAGCTGCGCGAGATTGTCAGCGCCATCGAGGTGATGAGCGAGGCAGCGGCGGAATGCTACGAGATCGAGACGGGCCACGCCTTCATCCCGGCAGCCGGGTCGCGCGCAAGCGTCCGGGCGCAAGAGACCGGGGCGGTCTTCGAGGCACGGCAGCTCCTGGAGCAGCACGACCGTGAGACTGCCGAGAAATCCAAAGTCGAGGGGGTGCCCCTGATCGTCTCAGGCGCCACCGACTGGACCGATGTTGATGTGATCTTCAACACGCTCGACAAGGTTCGCGAACGGATCAAGCAGAACCGCAACCAGGAGATATTCCTCTGCCACAAGGGTGGCAAGCACGGGGCGGAGATGATCGCGGCTCGGTGGGCCCGGGCACGCGGGATAGCACAGGCGCGCTTCGATCCGCGCTGGTCCGCGCACGGGCGGGCGGCACCGTTCAAGTGCAACGACGAAATGCTGGACGACAAGTTCGCGGCGACGGGGGTTGTGCTCTTCGGTGGCAACGGGGTCGCGCTGAACCTCGGGCAGAAGGCGGAAGCGAAAGGTCTGACGGTCATGCGGGTTGCTGACCCGGTGAAGAAGGTGTCGCAGGAGTGAAGAGAGGGGGTCGCGCTTGGCGCGGCCCTTTCGTCATGTCTCATGGCGCGTGCGATTGGTCATGCGTGATCGGCAGTCTGCGGCGGCCAGCACCGTTATCCCTCTACCCGGTCCGTCAGCGCGCGGCCCATCCGCATCGGTACGGGCTGGGGATGGTGCGCACCTCACGCACATCGTCAGCGGGGCAAGACGCGAGGGGTCGAGACGTCGCACTTGAGGCTGAAGACTTGCGCGTCCCTCGGGTGGTGTTTTGGAACATCGCATCCACGCGGGCGGGCTCCGTCAGCACCCCGGCCAGGCTCGGCGGGACGCGGACGCGGATGGTGGCGGCGGGGTGGTGGCAGGGGTCATCCGGATCACTCCTTTTTGCTCATAGATGTGGATCGCACGGGGTCGACCCAATCGTGCCCTGCGCTTCGCTCCGGCAAGCACAAATACGGCTTCCACGGCTGGCCGTGGACCCTCCGCATTTGCGCTTGCGACCGGGCCTCTTGCCCCCGTGCCGGGTAATCCCCATCGCAACAAGGAGTAACCCAAATGACCAACCACTACGTCGCCACCGTCCCCGTCAAGTTCACCGATACCGATGGCCAGGAGCGCACCCGTTTTCAGCGCGTGGGTGCGATGTTCCGCAACACCCGCAACGGGGATGGCTCGGAGTTCTTCAGCCTCAAGCTCGACTTCCCGGTCGCGGTCTCGGAGCTGGTGATGTTCCCACCGAGCGCGAAAGATCCCCAGGACTGAATCCTCTGACGAGGATGGGCCGCCCCAGGACGATCTTGGGGCGGCCCGATCCCTGTTCCAGGGATGCCGGTCCCTACGCGTTCAACGGACGCACTCCGCCCGGAATGATCAGGCCGCGACAGACCGGCCAGTCAGCCTCAAGGGGGCCATCCACAAAAACCTATCGGCCAAGGCCTCCCGGTTTTTGCGGCAGAGATTTGGCAAGCCAAATCTGGCCCTCCTTGACCCTGCCTGTCCGCCCTGTCGGAGGGGTTTGCGCCCGCCCGCGGTTCCGTCCGAACACATGGGTGTTCGGCCAGACCCTCGGGCGGGGCTGGCGGACGGGACCCCTAGGACAGGTGGTGCAATCGGTGGTGAGGGCGGCAGAGCCGCGTCCCTGCGGGCCGCGGGGGAAGCGGACACCAAGGCTGCCTGAGCCTGAATGCGACGTAAGTATATAATTGACAGCTAGGTATATTATCGTAATGTAGGGACAGCCTTGGTGGAAGGTGGCAGGAAATAGGGGGTCTTTCTTCCGCATGTCCCGAACAAAACGCCTGACAGAGATCGAGAAGATGCAGATCGTCCGCGAGGCCGCGGAGGGTGTGTCGACGTCCGAGCTGGCTGAGCGTTTCGAGGTCACATCGCGGGCCGTGCGCTACGTCCTGAAAGCTGATGCCGAGCGCCAGGCCGATGCCGCGATCCCGGTCTCAGCAGTCAGTGTGAAGGTCACGGCTGCGGAGCTGGCGGCGCTCGACGAGGTGTTGGCGAAGGCGGGGATCGAGAGCCGGGCCGAGGGGTTGCGGCGGCTCATTCAGGCGGCGGGTGGGGTGTTCGTTCCGGACGCGCAGATGGCAGCAGAGATGGCGCGCTACCGCGCCTCTCTGCACGAGGTTGGCAATGGGGTCGCGCAGATCGCCAAGCAGATGACGCGGGCCAACCGGATGGGGCAGGGGGCCGTGGGCGGCACGAGTGCCGAGTTCACCGAATTGCGCCTTGCGCAGATGCGCGGGCTGGCGCGGTTCATCCTGGATTCTGCTGACGAGATCGATCTGCTCCTGCGGCGTCGGCGCGACGCGATGAAGCTCGAGGCCACGGCCGCGCTGAGGGAGTTTGCCCATGCGGCTGAATGATGCCGTCCATGCCGTCACGGGCGAGGTTTTCCGGGATGGCTGGAGCCGCGTCCGGGGCTCGATGCAGGGGCTGCACGTGGCCAAGCAGACCCAGCTGACGCGCGCGGCAGCAGGGCATCGGCCAGCGGTCTTCAAGGCGATCCGGGGCGGGGGTACGCACACGAAATCGCAGCTCGCAAACCAGCTCGATTACCTCACGACCAAGTCCACCCATATCGTTGACAGTAGCGGGTTCCTGGATGGCAAAGCGAAGCTCGAGGCGGGTGACATCAAGGACCTGACCGAGCGCTTTGCCAAACGGTGGGATGCGGGCTTCAAGCCCAAGCTGGGCCAGACCACACACATGCTCATGTCCTTCCCCATCGGCACGCGCGGGGAGGATGTGCGCGACATTGCGACGGATGTGGCCGAGCGGTTCTTCCAGACCGACGAGGGGCATTTCGACTACATCATCGCGGTGCATGAGGACCGCGATCACCCGCATGCGCATCTGGTGCTGAACCGCCGCTCGCAGGAAGGCGAGTTCT
>NZ_QJJL01000014.1 GCF_003201935.1 Loktanella sp. PT4BL
CTGCTGGCGTTCCAGCGCAAGCGTCCGACCTTGGGCGAGATCTACCGCATCGCGGCCTCGGGCGGGAACAAGCAGAAGGAGTATTTCGCGCGGGGTCACGAGGTGGACAACAGGGCCGCCAAGCTGATCTTCACGCGGCTGGCCTCGACCAACAACGATACGCTGACCTCTTACGTTTCGCTCCTGATGACCTCGGGGCTCGACCAATGGCAGAACCCGGCCATCGATGAGGCGACGGCGGTGTCGGACTTTGATTTCCGGACGATCCGCAAGAAGCCCTTTTCGGTCTATCTCGTGGTCCAGCCGCTGATGGTGAAGCCGCTTGCGCCGCTGATCCGGCTCTTCTTTTCCGATCTTCTCTCGGCCATGCAGGAAAAGGACCCAGGGCCGGACGAGCCTTGGCCGGTGATGATCATGCTCGACGAGTTCAATCGTTTGGGCAAGATGCCCATCGTGGTCGAGAGCATCGAGACCCTGCGGACGTATCGCGGTCACCTCGCCGTGGTTACCCAAACCATCCCCGCCCTCGATGAAATCTATGGCGAAAACACCCGCCGCGCCCTGCAGGGCAACGCGGGCGTGAAACTCTATCTCACGCCCTCCGATGAAAAGACTGTCGAGGAGCTGAGCAAGGCGGTTGGCAAGACCACCAAGACTGTCGTCACGCGATCTCAATCAATCGGCAAGAACCCCTTCGAAGGCCGCAGCCAATCGACACGGACCGAAGAGAGCTCTCTGCTCCCCGAAGACGAGGCGCGCCGCCTGCCGCTCGATGAGATCGTCATGGTGATCGATGCCCAAATGCCGGTCCGTGCGAAGCGGATACAGTATTTTGACGATCGGCTGTTCAAGGCGATCCATGCGGCGCAGACAGGCGAGTTGCCGTTCCCGGAGCCTGGGAGCAGGGGACCGCAGGGCAATCTGCCGTTGAGTGCGCGCGCCATGCCGATGACACCGCCTGCAAGCGTACCAGGTGGGTCTGACGTCGTAGTGGAGACCACGCGCCAAGAAGCGGGCAGTCAAACGTCAGGGCGAACCGACGCCTTGCCCAAAAAGACCGCGCCTGTCGTTCAAGCCGTTATCGCCGAGGAACAGCGACAGATGGAGATGGATTTTGGGGGCCAGGTTGCGGATGCCGAGACAGTGGGCGTGGATGATGAGGCGCAGATGCGCTCTGCTGTAGATGGATTGGATGAAATGGAAACGATACTGCGGGAGGGTGATGGCGAAAACCTGGTTGGTCGATAGCGTGGCGGGGTTGGCATGTCTGTTGCGCATGGCGGAGGAAAGTTATTGGCAGCGGCAGTTACATTTGTCTGGTTTGGGTTGAGTTTGCACTCCGTCCTGTGATGGACTGGACTGTTTTTGGTTTAATTTCAAAGACTTATTAGGCGTCGTGTGCACTATGTGCGCAAGTTGAAATCGCCTTCTGGCGCGCTTTGTCGGGGGTTTGGCTGCGGTTCGGACGTGTTCAAAAAAGTGGCGGGAGAATGGCTTGAATATAGGCGCAAAGGTCTAGGGAGGTATTTGAAAAGCAAGGACATTTGGCGCATCCTTGCCATCAAGGGTGGACAGCACTCACTAGTCTTCAAGTTCGCGCGTCTTCAAACGCTTTCCAGGCAACCTCAAATGCGTTGAAATCGAAGCCGGTTTGCCGCGCAGGATCAAGGATCAATCGTTCGGTCTGCTGCATCTTATGGATGGCAAGTTCGAGATCGGGGATGACGTCTGGCGGGATCACAACCGCGCCGTGTCGATCGGCGTGCACCAGACTGCCGGGGTTGACCGTTAGGCCAAAAACCTGAACCGGAATATCCACCGCCGTCACATGAACAAACCCATGGCTGGGGCCGACCGATCCAGCGACCACCGGATAATCCGGTGCCATGTCGCCCAAGTCACGCATGACGCCGTTGGTCAGCGTACCGGCCACGCCAAATCCCTTATGGATCGTCGTATTGACCTCACCCCAAAATGCGCCGACAGCATTTGGAAAGTCTTCATCCTCGATCACACAGACTGCGGGTCGCGGGGCTTCGGCCATTTGCTTGTAATAGGCCATGCGGCGTGCACGAACGACGTCGGGGGCGTCCTGTGGCGGGGTTACGGCGGCGATCTTGGCCGTGCTTGCATAGCCGACCAATACTCCGGTCGGCTCGTTGATCAACATCGTGCCGCGCGTGAAATCGTTGAAGCCACGTTTGCCTTGAGCCACTTCAATGGCGTTGCAAACTGTGGGTGTGTCGACCGAGATCAGAAGCTTATGTAAGGAAGGCTGCATGTGGGTTACTCCTTTAGCCAAAGCGAAAGCGCGGCGCGGGTTGCCGCGGGGCGTTCCAGTGTGGGCAGATGGCCGGCGTTTTCGATTATGGTGAAGGTTGCCTGCGGCATCAGGTCGGCCATCAGTTTGTGACGGTGCAAGGGGCATAGGCGGTCTTGAGCGCCGGTCAGGATCAGCGTTGGTTTGGTCCAATTTTCAAGGGTTTTCTTCTGGTCAGGACGATCCCGTAAGGCAACAGACTGGCGCGCGAACACTTCAGGGCCAAGCCCGAGCGCCATCTCCATACACAGATCCAGCACATCAGCGCGGCTCGGGCTGTCGGCGAGGTAGTTAGGTTTCATTTCGTAACGCATGACGCTGTCCAGTCCTCCCGCCAGAGCTTTGTCGATCTGAGGTTGTCGCATCGCCTTGATTTGGTCGGTTTCAGCTTCGCAATTCGTGTCCATCAGACATAAGCGCGTGACGCGATCAGGGGCCTGCCGGATGACTTCCATCGCTACGATGCCACCCATCGACAGACCGCCCAACGAAAAGGTTTCCGGCGCCTTCTTCAGCACATCTGCAGCCAATGCCTCAACGGTGTCATGTTGCGAAATCGCGAGGCAATGATGGGGCGGCATGTGTTCGAACAGCCGCCCGTCACACATCATTCCGGGGAGCAGAACAAGCGTCATTTGACTTGCGCGGCCCCAGCGGACAACGCGGCAAGCTTCGCATAGGCGATTTCCGGATCGACCGCGCCATAACCGGCGAAGGTTCCAAAACCACAATCTGAGCCAGCGATCACCCGGTCATGTCCGACGATGTCAACGAACCGTTCAATGCGCTGCTGCACGAGGTCGGGATGTTCGACAAAATTGGTGGTTGTATCGACCACGCCGGGCACAAGGATCTTGTCCTCGGGAATGTCCGCTTTGCGGTCGCGGAAGACGGACCATTCGTGGCCGTGTCGCGGGTTGGAGGTTTCGAACAAAACGTAGTTCGCAGTGGTGGACATGAGGGTGTCGAACATCTTGGCCATGGGGATGTCGCAGACGTGGGGCCCTTCGTAATTTCCCCAACAAATATGGACCCTTACGCGGGATGGATCGATCCCTTCGAGGGCGTGATTGAGAGCCTCGACATGGGACCCTGCGATCTTGAGGAACTCGTCGTCAGAGAGGTCGTTGAACAGCATGTGACGCGACAGGGCGAGGTCGGGGCAATCCAGTTGCAGATCAAGCCCGCTGTCCACGATGGTTCGGTATTCGTCGCGCATCGCGTCGGCCAGAGCGGCGAGGTATTCTTCGCGGGTGGCATAGAAATGGTTTTGCAAAAACAGGGAGATAACTCCAGGGCTTGCGGCGTTCATGAAGCCACGTTCGACGCCTTGGTTGGCCATGGCGGCCTTGAGGTTGGCGATGTCTTTTTCTAGCTCGCCCTGACCTTTGGATTTCACCTCGCCAACGCACATGGGGCGGGCGTATTGGGGGGTGCCGCCCTCATCGGCTAAGCGTTTGAGAAAGCTGGGGAATTTCTTCAAATCCGCTGGCGCGTTGCGGGGGCTGTCGCCGTCGAAACCGGTGTAGCGGTCTTTAACGTAGGTGGCATAGCTGATCTTGGAAGTTTCACCGTCACTGACGATATCAATGCCCGCATCCTTCTGTTTTGCAACGGTTTCTGACACCGCTTTGGTCATGGCTGCATCAAAAGCGGCAGCGTCGTAATCCTTGCCGTGCTCGCGCGCAAAAATGAAATCCACGACCTCTTGGGTGCGAGGGAGGGAACCAACGTGGGACGTTAATATCTTGGACATTGTAGGCCTTTCCAAAGAGTCACATTGCGTACACATTCTGTACACAACCTGTATGTACGGCGGAGCACAGGACGCGAGTTAAACCTTCCAGCTGGGTCCAGCCGGATCGCCGGTGGCCACTACGTGGTAGAGGCTGGCCTCTCCGGTCATTGAAGGGACAGCCGAATGGGGAAGGTTTTCGGGGACGGACATTGTGTCGCCTGGGGCGAGCGTTACCGCGCCGCCGTCCCAACGCACCTTCCAATGGCCACGCATCGGCATCAGAACGGATGGGAAGGGGTGGCTGTGCTTGGCCTCGGTTGCCGATCCTCGGGTGATGAAATCGATCTCGAACCCGGGTTTGTCGCGCAGCAGACCGTGTTCTCCGATGACCTTGGCCGGTTTCTTGTCTGCCAGCGCCACAAGGTCCCAGTAGCGGGCCACATGGTTGGGCAGGACTTCTGCGGTGGTGGGCTCTGCCCGTTTGGCCAATTCTTCTTCCGACATAAGCGGCATGGGCGAAATGCCCTCTGGGAGCTTTTGCTGGCGCTTGGTGTCGTAGAGCTTGCCGTTCTCGCCAAGGATCAGCCCGTGTTCAGCAGCGTTCTCGATGACTTGCGGCGCCCACATGACGCCGCCGCCTGCATCGTCGCCGCCAAGGATTGCCATGATCATCCCGTAGTCGGTGCCGATATTTTCAAAGCCACGAAATATTCCGGTGGGGATATTGAAAATGTCGCCTTCTTCCAGCGTCACTTCGCCCGCGTCGCCCCATCGGCCCCAAAAGAAGCGCCACTTACCGGACAATACGAAAAAAGCCTCGGCGGTGTGGTGATCATGGAGCGAGTTTGTAACGCGCGGCGGCTGGCCGGCAGCGCCGATGTTGAAGCCGTGCGGGATGGAGATGTGGACGTGCTGGTCGGGGGATTCGGAGACCCCGCCGCCGATGATCGTGAAGTTTTCCTTCTGGTTGCTGCCCGGCGTGTGGGCATCGATGAAGGCGGTTTTGCAGGGTTGCAAATCCCCGTAACGGACAATGCGGGTTTCCATATCGGCAGGTGTCATTGGTGTGGTCCTCGCATTAGAATTTGCTTCCAGATCGCGATTTCGTCGTAGAGGGCGCATTCGCGGCGGATGGTCGCGTCCTGCGGGCCGTCCGCGTTGCAGAAGGGGCCGTATTCGGCGTGACACATGCCCATCACATGGACGGGTGCGCCTGTCGGTTTGCCGAAGGTGCCCCAGCCAGAGTGAGACCCGTCCAACGACCAGCGGATCGCTGCGCGGGGTGGCAGTATGTCATTGTCCATGCCGATCTGGTGGTGAATCTGGAATTTGGCGTCCGGAAAGGACGACCGCAGGCCAAGCCAGAATTTTGTGACACTGTCGTGGGACAAGACGGACAACCCGCCTGCATATTCGCAATTCACAGCGCGGTCGTAGTCTTTGGGAATGGTATGGAAGTTGAGGTTCATGATCCGCGTCAGCGTGTCGGCGTAGCGTTGGCCCCAGGCATTGTCATTGCCCTTGGCGTTGTAGCCGCCGTCTATGTCTTGATCTGGCGTGAACGGTTTGGAAGCGGCGTCGGGGCCACCTTCGGCGTCGATCAGTCTGGCGGCGTAGTCCTGCGGGTTCATGCCCAGTTGACGCACGATGCCACCATAGTCGCGCACCAGCCATTCGTCGTAAATGCAGTCATTCTTTGCTGCGCAATCGGCGATGACGCGAACGGTCCATTGCTTGCCTGTGGCAGGGCCGAACTGACCGTCCTGCTCGTGCGTGGCACGGGTGATCAGGCGGTGTGAAGACAGCAAGCCAAAGTCAGGGTCATCCGACCAGATTACGTCATCCCCGAAAAGCTCGCGGTCTGGAAATTCGTTGATCGTCGCCATCGTTGAGGCCATCACAGCCCCGTTGCCGCGCTGAATGCCCATAGGGGACCGCACCACGATGTCTTTTGCGTAATAGTCGTGCAGGGTGCCGACGCCACGGTCTTCCCAAATCTCTTTGGTGATGCCGATGATGTAATCGGGGAAATCTTTCCAGCGGTTCGAAGAACCCTTCATCTTTATGATCCTTTGATCGGTTTGGAAGAGCCCCTTTGTATAAGGGGCCCCTCGATTTCAATGGTTTGAGGGTAGACTTCCTGCCCGTTTATAGAGGAAAGAAGTGTTTCCAGGGTGGCCTCGACCATGCGATTGACGGGTTGACGCACCGTCGTCAGATCATAGGCGGGCCAAGAGGCGAGCGGCACGTCATCATATCCGATGACCGAGACATCGGCGGGGATCGAGAACCCCATTTGGCGGATCTCATCCATGACCGCGAAGGCCATGTGATCGTTACCCACGAAGATCGCATCCGGCCGCGTGTCACCTGTCATCAACTGTCGGGCAATGGAGGCGGCGGTGTCACGATTGTACATCCCGTCGATGATCGCAAAAGGGGTGAGGCCCGCGCACGCCATTGCATCCTCAAACCCTTGTTGCCGATCGCGCCCTGTCAGCGACCCTTCCCAACCAGCGATATGCGCAATGCGACTGTGGCCAGTTTCAATAAGGGCCTGCGTCGCCATCGTTGCGCCTTTGATGTTGGCCGAGGTGACAGATGACAGCCCGCTGCCCGGCTGCCCGCGGTTGAACAGAACGACGGGAATGCCTGCTTTGACACAGAGGTCTGTCAGGCCCGAGGACAACGATACAGAGGCCGCAATGATCCCGTCGACTTGATAATCCAAAAGGTCCTCTACGACGCCCGCGATACGGTCCGTTGTATTGGGGACTGTGAAAATCAGGATGTGATAACCCTTTGCCTGCAACGCGTTAGAGAGGCGTTCGAGCGCTTCGGGGTAGAACTGGTTGTCGAGGTAGGCGACGATCAGCCCGATGATACGCGACTTGCCAGTGATCATCGCGCGGGCGAGGACGTTTGGGCGGTAGCCAAGTTGTTTGGCTGCCTTCCTGACCTTCTTGGCCGTCTCGGGGCTTGCTGAGGCGCCGGAAAACACGCGGCTGACCGCAGATTGGCTGACGCCTGCCAGTTTGGCAACTTGAAGAGAGGTGGTTCTCGCGCCCATCAGCCTGCTGTCCAACCTCCGTCGATGATAAGATGCGTTCCAGTGATCAGCGCCGCCGCGTCGGAGGCGAGGAAGGTGGTTGCGCCCATGATGTCTTCAACCTCGCCCACACGACCGAGTTTGATCTTTTCTTCGATCCAAGCGCGGCGCTCTGGATTAGCGAGCGTTTTCTCAGCCAAAGGTGTGCGGATGAAAGTGGGGCAGATAGTGTTCACGCGGATCTGGTGCGGGGCCCATTCGATGGCCATGGATTTGGTCATGCCTTCGAGTGCGTGTTTGGTGGCGCAATAGACCGCACGATCGATGCCGCCTACATGGCCCATTTGGCTGGAAATGTTGATAAGGCTTCCGGGCTTGCCGGCGACGATCAGGCCTTTGGCCACCGCACGGGTCAGGAAATAGGCAGCCTTGACGTTGAGGTCGGTGACGGCGTCGTAATCACCCTCGGTTGTTTCGATCGCGGCGCTGTGGCGTGCGAGGCCTGCAGAGTTGACGAGGATGTCGAAGGGGCCGTTGGCCGCTACGGCGGCTTCGGTCGCAGCGACATCGCAGATGTCGAGAGGCATGGCGGCAGCATCCCAACCTTGCGACTGGAATACTTCCGCTTGGGCGTCGCAGGCGGAAGCGGTGCGGGCCACCAAAGTGACGTGCGCCCCCGCCTCGGCGAGGGCAACGGCGCAGCCTTCTCCGATGCCCGAAGTGGCACCTGTCACCAGCGCGCGCTTGCCGTCAAGGCGCATAGATGGTGTGCGGGGCAGGGTCATGAAAACTGTCCTTCGGGCAGTGTAATTGGGCCAATGGATTTGGCTTTGTTGAACTCGGACATGCGCGCAAGAACATCAACGCCAAGTTGGGCATAAACGTCCAGCAAATCGACGAGGACCCAGTTTTCGCGAATTTTGCCGTCCTCCATGCGCCAGAAATCCAGCGATCGCATGACAATTTCTTTTCCGGCGGGGGCCAGCCCCATCCAACCGTCCTCTTTCACGGAGAGGCGCATGTTGGGCCAACCGGTTTCGCAAACGTAATCGCCTTGGGCGAACCAGTGGGACATCAGATCGCCCATCGCATCGAGCTTTCGGTCGGGCATGGCGCGCAGAAAGGGGATTTGGTGCCAGTTGCGAAAACCTGCGATGCCGCGCCCGGTGCCAATGCCGGCGGGGCCATACCAGTTGAAGCGGGGGTGCCAGTAGTGCTCTAGGTTCATCACCGCCGGATCGGGGTTGGCGGGGTATTTGCATAGGTCTGTCAGCATGGCGATGACGTGGTCCATCGCCGCTTGACCATCGCCCTGTGCTGTCAGGCCGTCCTGAAACATCGGGGCGGGGGTACAGAGGAATTTGCCAAGCTGTGGCGCCATGGGCCAAGCGCCTGCCTGCATCATCAGCTCGGGGATGTCCCAGATGATCTGGGCCTCGGTCACCTGACCGTTTTCAATGCGGAAGAACTCGTGGTAACGCATGTGGGTCAGGTGGCCCGTGGGCGGGATATGGTGGCCGTTAATGGTCCAGGGCCGGATCATCGTGCCCATGTAGTTGCCCATGCAGCCGACCCAGTCCTGACCTTCTGGCGTAGTACCAGTGAGAACGATCATGTCGCGTCGTTCAAGGTCTGGCATGGAGGTGAGCAATGGAGCGTAGAGATTGCCCCACATATCCTTCCCCGAGACGGTGCCGAAGGGCGCGCATAAGTGTATCCGCGCGTCGGGTGCGACCATTTTGTCAAGGGTTGCGCCGGCATCTTGTGTGACGCATTTCAGGGCGTCTTGAAGCGGCCTCAGGCTTGGATGAAAACTCACTCTGCAGCCTCGCGATAGGGTGCGCCTTCACCGTATGGCACATTGATCCCACCGTAACGGCGCACACGAATATTGCATTGCTCGGCGTGGCCTACGAAGCCTTCGAGCATACACAGGCGGGAGCCGTATTCGCCCACGAGGGTGGCGGCCTCGTCTGTGAGGATCTTTTGATAGCTATGTGTTTTCAGGAACTTGCCGACCCAGAGGCCGCCCGTGTAGCGCCCCGCCTTTTTGGTGGGCAAGGTGTGGTTGGTTCCGATAACCTTGTCGCCGTTGGACACATTGGTGCGCGGCCCAAGGAACAGCGCGCCGTAGCAGGTCATGTGTTCAAGGAACCAATCGTCGCGGTCGGTCATGACCTGCACGTGTTCGGAGGCGATGTCGTCGGCCACTTGGAGCATTTCCTCGTAGGTGTCACAGACGATGACTTCGCCATAGTCCTCCCAGCTCTTGCCGGCGGTGTCGGCGGTGGGGATTATGTCAAGTAGGCGGTCGATCTCGCGCAAGGTGTCCGTCGCCAGTCTGTCGGAATTGGTAAGCAGAATAGCGGGGGAGTTGTAGCCGTGCTCGGCTTGGCCCAGCAGGTCGGTGGCGCAAAGCTCACCGTCGGCAGCGGTCTCATCTGCGATGACCATGGTTTCGGTGGGTCCTGCAAAAAGGTCGATGCCGACACGACCGAAAAGCTGACGTTTCGCTTCGGCGACAAAGGCGTTGCCGGGGCCGACGAGCATATGGACGGGGTCGATGGTCTCGGTGCCAATGGCCATGGCGCCGATCGCCTGGATGCCACCCATAACGTAGATTTCATGAGCGCCTCCAAGGTGCATGGCAGCGATGACAGCGGGGTTCGGTTCACCTTTGAAGGGGGGCGTGGCGGCGATGATGCGCGGTACGCCCGCAACCGAAGCGGTGGCAACGGACATATGCGCGCTTGCGACCATGGGGAATTTGCCGCCAGGCACGTAGCAGCCAACCGATTGAACAGGAATGTTTTTATGGCCCAGAATAACCCCGGGCATGGTTTCGACCTCGATATCCAGCATGGAGTCGCGCTGATGTTGTGCGAAGGTGCGGACCTGTTCTTGCGCAAATTTTATATCGGCCATTTCGCGCGGGGTGACCTTTGCGATGAGAGCCTTGATCTCGGCCTCGGACAGGCGGTAGCTGTCGCGGTCGTAAGCGTCGAACTTCACCGACATATCGCGCACGGCAGCGTCGCCTTTGGTTTCGATCTCTTTCAGGCCCGCCTCGACGATCTGCTTGGTTTTGGCGTCGTCTTCGGCGCGGGCTTTGGCGGAACGGGCGGTTTTCAAGTGGCGGATTGTCATGGTGAACCTTTCTTAACCGACGATGAAGGAGGCGGCCCGATGGCCGATCATCATCGAGGGGGCGTTGGTGTTGGCAGAGGTGACGGCGGGCATGATGCTCGCGTCGGCGGCCCAGAGGGCGTCGACCCCGCGCACCCGAAGCGTCGGCGTGACGGGCGCGGATTTGTCGGTGCCCATGCGCAAGGTGCCGACAGGGTGATAGGCGGTGCCAGCGGCGCTTCGGACATGGGCGCGCATTTCGTCCAGCGTGGCGGCTTTGCCAGCGGGGTGCATTTCGGGGGCGGCTTTGTCACCATGGGCCTGTTTGAGAAGGTCGCGCAAACGAAAGAGCCCATGGGAGAGGGTGTCGAGATCTGTTTCGTCTGTGAAGAGGCCAAGATCGATCTGGAGTTGCCCGTCGCGCCGTGACAGCGAACCGCGCGATTTCGGGCGGCACAGGCAGACGTCGGCGAAATAGCCCGATCCGTAGGCGTAGCGAGACCCTTTCCAGTTCATGAAGAACGGGATGAAATGGGATTGCACATCCGGTTTGGGGTCGGTGCCGCGGGCGTTGAAGAACATCGCGCCTTCGACCGTCGGTGAAGCCAGCGGCCCGCGGCCCGCGAGGTATTGTAGGGGCGCCGTCAGCCAGTTGGCCGCCTGTTTTACTGTTAGGCCATAGCCGCTTTCGGCCCCCGCAAAGTGTAGCCCGCAGCCGGGGTGGTCCTGCAGGTTCTGGCCGATTTCGGGGGCATCAACGATCTGTTTTTCAACGCTGCCTTTTGGCCCGATCCCCGAGCGCATCAGCAAATCTGGCGATCCTATGGAGCCTGCCGAAAGGATAACGCCCTTGGTCGCGCAGAGCAGTTCGGTACCGAGGTATATGCCGTCTGCGCGGTCCTTGGAGATTGACAGACGGGTGACTTCCTTGCCGGTGATCACCGTCAGATCGGGGCCGGCGGCGGGGCGCAGGAAGGCATCGGCTGCAGACCAGCGCCGCCCATTGCGCAGGTTGAAGTGGCACACGCCCGCGCTTTCGTATTCCGGAGTGGGTGGGGCGATGTCGTTGCGACCCAGCACAGTGTGGAGGGCTTCGGTGAGGGGGTGGGGGTGGGCCAACCGGTTCGGGCTTGTTTTGGCCTCAACGTCTTCGAAGGCGGGTTCGACATCGGACCAGCCCCACCCCGGAACGCCCCATTTGTCGTAGTCATCCCGCCGCCCGCGAAACCAGACCATCGAGTTGATCGAACCTGACCCGCCGACCATCCGACCGCGCGGGATGTTCACCTGCCGCCCGTTCACGCCCGGCATTGGTGCGGACTTGAACCGCCAGTCGCGGCGCGACCCCATGAGCCAGATCAGCGCCATGGGGATTTTGACGAAAGGATGCCTGTCGGACGGGCCTGCCTCGATAATGGCAATGGAGCCTGCTTCGCGCGCGATGAGGCCAGCGGCCACGGCACAGCCAGCCGATCCGGCACCGACGATGATGTAGTCGTATGTGGAGGAAGAGCTCATGGGATCATACAGCCTTTACCACGTCGCTCGCGTCCCAGCCGTGGCCGCCGAACACGTCATGGCCGAGTTGATGCAAAGCCTCGGCCAGATCGACCGAGACCTTGTTGTAGGCGATGCGCCCGTCGCGAACCTGCCAGAAGTCGATATATGGCACGCGGAGGGTGTTGCCGGTGGCGGCGATGCCCATCAGCGGGCCCGAGTGGGTGCCGTGCGCTTCGCCGAAACACGCAGCCCAGTCGCCGTCTTCCATCCATTGTACGGTGTGGTAGCTGCGATCAGACAGGAAAGCACGCCAGCGGGATTGCCAGCCGGAGAGAAACTCGGGCAGGCCGCGTTTTACGCCGCAGCCGCGGTTGCCGTCCCAGGCGAAATCTTCATGAAACCATGGGGATAAGTCGGTTTCGGATCGCCCGAGCGCCGCCTCCATGTCCTGAACGAGAGCAAGAGCATGGCCCATGGGTCAGATCCTCTCTCCACTCGTGGCGTCAAAGAGGTGGCAGGTGGCTGCGGGGATCGTCGCGGTGATGGTCTCGCCGATTTCGGCGCGGAAGTCCTTATCGGCCTTCACGGTCGCGATGGCACCACCGATGCGGAAGGTGACCATCGTGGCATCGCCCAAAAGTTCCATGGAGTAGACCGGCGCATTGATGGAGGGCGCATTGCCGCCAATGGAGGCGTCTTCGGCGCGATACCCCAGAGTTATCGGCCCTGAACGGGTGCTGTCGAGGCCGGTGATCGTGACGTCTTTGCCGGTGAAGGTGCCATTTTCGATCGTCCCGTCCAGCAGGTTCATGGCTGGTGAGCCGATGAAGCTGGCCACGAAGGTGTTGGCTGGATAGTCGTAGATGTCCGTGGGCGAGCCAACCTGCTGCACCACCCCTGCGGACATGACCACCACGCGGTCAGCCAGCGTCATCGCCTCGATCTGGTCGTGAGTGACGTAGATCGTCGTGACCTTGAGCTCGTGGCTCAGGTTTTTGATCTGGGCGCGAGTGGAGACGCGCAACTTTGCGTCGAGGTTTGAGAGAGGTTCGTCCATCAAGAAGACGTTCGGCTGGCGCACGATGGCGCGGGCCAATGCGACGCGCTGACGCTGACCGCCAGAGAGTTCGGCCGGTTTGCGGTGGAGAAAATCGGTCAGCTCGACCATCTGCGCGGCGCGCATGACCCGTTCGTCATGCTCCTTCGCCGGAATCTTACGCATGCGCAGTGGGAAGCGGATGTTTTCATAGACGTCGAGGTTCGGGTAGAGCGCGTAGGACTGGAACACCATAGCGCAGTCGCGGTCCTTGGGGTCGAGGTCGTTGATCCTTTTGCCATCGACCAGAATGTCGCCCTCGGTCACGTCTTCAAGCCCTGCGATCATCCGCATGGTCGTCGTCTTGCCGCAGCCTGACGGGCCTAGCAGAACCAGAAATTCCTGATCCCTAATTGTGAGGTCGAAATTATCGACACCAACAAAGTTGCCCCACCGTTTGTGGACATTCTTGAGCTGGATCTTGGCCATGATAACGCCCTCCTTGCAAACGTATGCATAAAGTTATTGCCGATTCTTGGGCCGGTGCAAGTGGTTTATGGTTTATATTTTGCTCGCAACCGCAGCATAGATCGCATTTCGGGGGCAATGCGCAATAAGACTTGCAATATGGGTTGCGAGAACGTTTGATTGCAATCGTATGCACGGCCTCGTTCCGATTCGATCTGGTGCGGCGCCCAATAAGAAATTGCACTAGCGGGAGACCATAGATGACGAAATTTACCAAATTAATGGGCGCGACGGCGATGGCTGTGACCATGGGCAGCGCAGCTTTTGCCGACGGGCACGGGTGTGTCGCCGAGGGCCGTGTCAGCATCCTTTCCAATGACTTCGCGGCCGTAAACGCGGTCAGCGCTGGGGCAGGGGAATGCCAAGGGGCAGACTTCAGCCACAACGCCACCACCGAACACCGGGACATCCAGGTCGCCGCGCTGACAGCCAATCCGGCGGAGTATACAGTCGCCGTTGTGGCCAACTCGTCCATCGTTGCATTGCTCAATGAAGGGCTGATCCGCCCGCTGGACGATCTGATCGCGGAACATGCGCCTGACATTCCGATGAACCAGCGCATCACGGTGGACGGGCAAGTTGTGGCGATTGCCTTTATGGCGAACGCGCAGCACCTGTTCTATCGCTCTGACGTGCTTGAGGCCGCGGGTGTTGAGCCGCCCACCACTTATGAAGAAGTGCTTGCTGCAGCCGAGGCGATCCGCAGCCAGGGACTGATGGAAAACCCGTTTATCACAAACACGGCTGTGGGCTGGAACCTCGGCGAGGAGTTCGTGAACATGTATCTGGGATTTGGCGGCGCGTTCTTTGAGCCGGGCACCGCGAACCCTGCCGTCAACAACGAGACAGGTGTTGCAGCGCTAGAGATGATGAAGGCGCTGGCGGAATATTCCGACCCTGACTTCCTGACCTTCGCGTCCAACGAGACAGCCGCGGAATGGGAAGCAGGCAATGCAGCGCTCGGCTTCATGTGGGGGTCACGCGGTGGCCCAATTTTAGATGACGAAGGATCGACAGAAGAGATCACCTCGACTACCGTTCTGACCGGCGCCCCGACCGTTGGGGGCGGTGACACGCCCGCCTCGACCTTGTGGTGGGACGGGTTCACCATTGCCGCAAACATCAGCGACGCAGACGCAGAAGCTTCGTTCATCGCCATGGTCCACGGTATGCGTGACGAAGTTGTTCAGGCCAACAACGACGCGGCCGTTTGGCTTTCCCCCGCCTATGTGCCCGGCCCCGCGGCGGCGGGTGTCGCAGCGACGGCGACCACGGGGACCAAGCCTTATCCGATGATACCCTTTATGGGCCTGATGCACACCGCACTGGGCAACGAGCTGGCAGAGTTCATGCAAGGGGAAGAAAGTGCCGAACAGGCGCTGGCAGACGTGGAAGCAGCCTATATCGCCGCCGCCACTGAGCAAGGCTTCATCCAGTAAGCGACATACGGGCCGCCCCCTAAACGGGGCGGCCCATCCGCTTGATCGCCGTAAACAGGAGCGACCGACACGATGCCCCATAAAACCTTCATGTGGTTCATTCTGCCGTCCGCTCTGGCGATGTTTCTGTTCATTTTTGTGCCCATCATCTCTGTCATCGTGCAGTCAATGTATATCGAGCACGAACAAGTGCTGGTCGAGGTTGAGAACTGCGGCCCCTTCGGCTGCACCGTCGAGGTCAATGTAGATCAAGAGGCCATGGCGCAATTGCGAGAAGAGCAGCCCTTGGGCCGGTTCAACGGCTTGGGTACCTATACCAATCGCGCACATCTGGCGTTCACCGAGGTGGGCGAGGCTTGGGTGACCAGCGAGAGCTGGGGCACCTTCCTGTCGGCAGTCTACAACCTGCCGTTCTACAAAGCGCTGGCATTCACACTGACGTTCACCTTTGTGGTCACCCCGCTGGTGTTGTTTTTCGGGCTATTCATCGCACTGGGCGTCAATTCCCTGCCGCGCATCTTCAGGGGGCCGACGATCTTCGTGTCGCTTTTACCGATGATCGTGACGCCGCTGGTGGGATCATTGATCCTGTTCTGGATGGTCGACGCCGAGGGCGTCTTGGGCGCGGCCTTGCAAAACTTATTTGACGACAATTCGCTTTCGCTGAAGGCGTCGCCGTGGCTGACGTGGATTATGTTGATGGTCTATGGCGTATGGTCCTCGACGCCCTTTGCTTTCATCGTCTTTTATGCGGGCCTGCAAACAGTGCCCGAGGACACATTAGAGGCCGCATCTCTTGACGGGGCGGGGCGCTGGCAGAAGGTGCGTTATGTGGTGTTTCCCTACGTGGCGCCCTTGGCGGTTTTCATCACGCTCATTCAGTTGATGGACAACTTCCGCGTCTTTGAACCCATCGTGGGCTTTAGCGCGCAGGCCTCTGCCACATCGCTGAGCTGGATTATCTTCAACGACTTGCGCGGCGGTGATGTGCAGCTGTTCGGATCGGCGGCGGCGACGTCTGTGCTGACGATTTGCGGGGTCGCGATCCTTTTGACGCCTGTGCTGATCCGCACGTGGCGCGACTTTAACCGAAAGCGGGTGTGATCCATGGCGTCCAAGGCTCAAAGACGCTCGCAAGGGCTGATCGTTCTGACTGCGACACTGGTTCTGATCTGGGTCGTGATCGCGTCCTTTCCGTTCCTGTGGACCCTTTGGGGGTCATTCAAAGTGCAGGGGGATTTCTTTTCGAAGGCGGATTGGACGAACGCGCTGACCGGCACGCGCACGATTGCGGAAACGGGCGGCTATTTCACGCTGAACGGCTATGAAGGTGCATGGATCGAAAAGGAATTCTGGCGCGCGGCGCTCAATACGATGGTTGTGGTGGTCTGCGTCGTCGTAATCTCGCTCACGTTCGGCACTTTGGGCGGCTACGCGCTCGCAAGGTCGGGGTATCGCTATGCGTTCTGGTTGCTGATGTTGGCGCTGGTGTTCCGCGCCATGCCGCATATCACGCTGGTGTCGGGCTATCTTTTGCCATTCTTTGAATGGGGCGTTTGGGGGCGTTTGGAGACTTCGATCATCGTGTTGGTGGCGATCAACCAGCCGTTCACGTTGTGGATGCTGCATTCGTTCTTTCTGACCATCCCCAAGGATCTTGACGAGAGCGCCATGGTCGATGGCTGCACCCGTTTTCAGGCGTTTCGCCATGTCATCATTCCGGTGATGTGGCCGGGGGTGATCACGACGGGGCTGTTTTCCTTCCTGCTGGCCTATAACGATTTCGCCGTCACGGCGGTGTTGCTTAGCCAGGAGAACGCGACAATGGTGCCGAAAATTGCGTCCTTCCTTGGGTCTACCTTCGAGGAAGGCAATGTGATGTTCGCGGTCTCTGCCGTTGTGTCGGCCACCGCGCCGCTGTTCGTTCTCATCCTCTTTTTCCAGCGTCAGATTGTGTCCGGTTTGACGGCTGGGGCAGTTAAAGGGTAACTCATGTTACAAGATCACAAGGCTGTCGTCCGCGCCCTTTATGCGGATATGAAGGGGGCCACGCCCGACACCATCGAAGGGGTGCTGGCTTCCCATACCACGCCCGATTGGCACTGGCGCGGGATGCATCCGTTTTATGAACAGCGCGGTGCGGCCGATGTGGCGCGGGTGTTTTGGGGGCCTTTGTTAACCTCTCTGACGCGGTTGCAGCGGCGCGAGGATATCTTCTTTGCGGGTGAAAATTCCGTGGGCGAGGGGGTGTGGGTCATCTCGATGGGGCACCTGATGGGCCTGTTCGATGAGGTTTGGTTGGGCATCCGGCCCAGCCGCAAGATCACGATGCTGCGCTATTGCGAATTCAACCGCATAGAAAACGGCAAGATCGCTGAAACAATGCTGCACGTCGATATCCCGCATCTGATGGTACAGGCGGGGCAAAATCCGTTTCCGCCACAGACGGCGGCACAATTGGTGCAACCCGGGCCAATGATGCACGACGGCTTGTTGATAGATGAGCAGCCCGAAGGCGAGGGCAGGGCCACCTTGGCCGCAATCAACGCGATGATTGGCGATCTGGGAACGTGGAAATTGGGCCTTCCACTTGAGGAGGAGCTGGCCCGCACATGGCACGATGACATGATCTGGTGGGGACCCACCGGCATCGGCGCGGCCTACACGATCGAACGCTACGCCAAACAACACTCCGGTCCGTTCCGCGCGGCGTTCCATGATCGCTCTGCTACAGGTCATGTGGCGCGATTGGCTGAAGGGCATTACGGTGGCTTTTTCGGCTGGCCGAACTTTACGGCCAAACAGCATGGTGGGTTCATGGGCATGCCAGGCTCCGATAAGTCCTGTGAATTCCGCGTGATAGATATCTATCGCCGCGAGGGCGACAAACTGGCCGAGAACTGGATTTTCATCGACGTGCTCTACTGGTTGATGCAGCTGGGCGATGACGTGCTGGCGCGGATGGCAGGGATTTCGGGCACAGATTATACCCCGCCGGTTTGATCAAAAGGCGGCGGATCGTGTCCAGATTACTTTACCGTTTGAGCTATCGCGCTCAATCTGAAGCGACGGTGCTGCCAGACTAATTCGAACTCGTCTCTGCAAGGACAGTGAAGCTGCCCCTTATGTCGCGCAGAGACCACGCCACTCGGCAAGAGCAGCGGCACGGTTGAGCTTGAAATTAGTTCGACTTGAGAGGCTGCGTTCCTGATTGAAGTGATTGTAGACGGAAGCGTGAACGGCGGCGAATTTCTGCAAACTTCGCATGCGCCTGAATCGAAGTATGGCCCGTTCTCGTCGTCGGAATGGCAGATGTGAATTCTCTGCCCTGTTGTTCAGCCAGCGGCCGGTTTCCTGCCTGTCTGCGGCGCCTATCTCTTTCAGCGCAGCGCCGTACGAACGCAGCATGTCCGTGACGATCACCTCGGGACAACCATGCTTACGCATTGCTTTCTTGAGGAATTTTAGCCCGGATTTCTTATCGCGAGTTTTAGTCACAAAGCTTTCCAGGACTTCGCCTTCGTGATCCACAGCCCGCCAGAGATAGTGTCGCTCGCCATTGATCTTCACGAACATCTCGTCCAGATGCCAGCGCCATTTGCTCGATTTCATGCCTTGGATTCGGCGCTTACGGATCTCCGCCGCGAACATTGGACCGAACCGATGCCAACAATACCTGACTGCTTCGTGACTGACATCGACGCCGCGCTCGTGCAGCAGATCCTCGACATTGCGAAGGGACAGAGGGAAACGGACGTACATCATCACCGCCAGGCGGATAATCTCGCGGCTCGTTTTGAAATAGCGAAATGGATCAGGTGTGATCATATCCAGACGCTACAAATACACCCTGCCCGCCTCAAGCCAGTTTCTTCTGACAGTGCCGCCTACTGCTTAAACGGGACGACGTTTGAACCACCGTTGGCAAAAGCGATTGCGCCTTCACTGCGGATGGTACTGATAGCCTCTTCGAATGCGGCTCGGTCGTCTTCAAAGAGATCGTCCCAGACAATGGATGTCCCGTCTTCGGTCACAACTTCCAGCGACCAACCGTCCCCGCCTTCGAGTTTGTAGATGTCTACCTTGAATGGCACCCCATCCTCAACGATGCGCTGCGAGGTGCTGGAAATGACAAGGTTGGGTTCGCGTTCCATATGAATTCCTCTTTGATCTGCGGTAGATGATAGAGGCACTGATCACGGAGGCCAATGTCCGCAAAGTGGACTGCACCGCAGAATTCGGATCAGTGCGGCAATGGCCGGTTAGGGCCGTCACCGTCGTCCAAGCCGTCCCAGTCTCGCCAGCTGCGCCAGCATTTTTGACCCCGATTCTGCGGATTCTGTGCCTCCTGCGGAACCCGTCTGCCCCATCCCTTGCCGAACAGGCATCTGCTGCACACCGAAGAACTGCCGCGCTCTGAGGGCTGCATATTCCGCACCGCTTACCCCACCGATCAGGTAGCGATTGTAGGCCTGCTGGCTGCCCATGGCTGCGCGGGCAAAGCTGTAGCCGCCGCCGAGCCCACCGGAGAGGGCGGGCATCATGATATTGCCTGAGATCGCGCGAACGATAAACGGCGTTGCGATGATGAAGCCCTTCGCCATGAGGACCATCATGAAGAAGGGAATAAGCGCGCCAATGTTTGAGGCCCCTTCGGGGTCGCCTAGTTCGCCGATGAGCGCGGAAGAAACGCCTGTGATCGTTGCGAACACGCCTGCGACGACAATGGGGTATAGCGCAAAGGAGATCAGCGCCGACAGCCAGCGCGCGAAATAATCCTTGGTCACTTCGAATAGGGTCAGGAAAATCATCACCGGTGCGATCCCGATCAAAAGCGCGATCATCAGGCGGGATGCCACGAGGATGAAGGCGGCCAGCCCGCCGAGGATCGAGAGCAAGAGGACCCCGACAATGTCGAGCATGGCCCCTGCCATCCAGTTCAGCTCTGACCCGGCGGCGTTCAGGTAATCGCCAAGCTCCGAAATCAATCGGTCGAATTCTTCGGCGAAAGTTCCAGAGGGTCACGGACTGCCGCCGCCGACCGAGGCCACCAGCGCGCCCGCGATACTGTCGATCCCATAGAGAATGGCAGACGCGAACGCGTTGAACTGCATCCAGTTGGTCGCGAATATCCCGATGAGCCCGATCTTGACCGCGAGCCAGAAGGCTGTGTGCCCATCCATGGCCCGGTATTGATAGATCATGTTGATGCCGACGAGGATCACCACCAGCGTTGTCCCCAAAACCAGGAGCGTGCCGACCGTTGCCGCAACCGCACCAAACTGGGTCTCAGCGGCGGTGTCGAGATAGGCCTGGGAGGTTTCAACGAAATAGGTGACGACACTCATCGCGGCGCTGCCTTACCAATTGCCTGCGGCGTCGCAGATTGCCTTAGCGGCAGGGCGGGCGGCGTTGGCGCGGCGGTTGTAGGCGTCCGAGGCTTGCAGCATTTCCCACCGTTCGTCGCTCGCGTAGCTCTCCCGAAACACGGCCTCGGCTGCGTCCCAGGACGGGAACCGGGTCGCGCAGTCGCAGTTGCCGATCTCGACGACCCGCTCGAGATTCTGGGCGCGATAGATGTCCTGAACCAGAACCCGCTGATAGGCTTGGCGGAGCGGAATTTCCTGCATCCAGACGGGCTCGGCGGGCCGGTCCGGACAGACGTCAAAGCTGCGATCGAGGGTTGGCACTAGGTTGCGCTCGGCAACGGCGAAGGTAGGCGTCAGGCTTAGGGCCAGCGCGGCCAAGGCCAGGTGCTGCGCCTGCCTCATGCCGTGGCTCCAGCGGGTGTGGTTTCGCGCTTCAGGAAAACGGTGTGCCCGATATTGGCGAATTCCGAGGAGCTGATCGACACCACCTCCCAGCCTTCCGCACCTTTGGCATTCAGGCTGGCCTGCATGTCGGCAAGGCTGGTTTTGCGGGTCATGGGAAAACACAGGATATCATATTCAAAGGTCTTCATGGGGAAGTTCCAATCTCAGTTGCGCCGGGGAGGTAGAATTCGGTGATGCCGCGCCGGCCATTGTGGCGACCGGCCTGGATGATCACATCGATGGAGTTTTCGATGTACTGGATCATGTCGGCATAGGTCATCGGGATCTCGGTCTTGAGTGCGGCGATCGCGAGCCGCTGCACGGCGAGTTGCGGGGTTTCTGCATGTAGGGTGGTCATGGACCCGCCATGGCCCGTGTTGATTGCCTCGAGGAAGGTCATTGCCTCCTTGCCGCGCACCTCGCCGAGGATGATCCGGTCGGGGCGCATCCGCAGCGTCGCGGTGAGAAGCACATCGGCGGTCTGGAATTCTGAGTCGCGATTGGCGATGAGGGTCACGGCATTTGGTTGGGTCGGCAGAAGCTCGGCCGCCTCCTCGATGGTGACGATGCGTTCCTCGGATGGCACGTGCGATAGGATCTTGCGCGCGGCGACGGTCTTGCCGGTGGAGGTGCCGCCCGAGACGATCATGTTGAGCTTGTTCTCCACGCAGAAGGCCAGCGCGTCGTCGATCACGTCCGCGGCCACGACCCCGCGCAGTTCCCGGGTTTTTTCGAGGCGCAGTTCCTCGAGCTTGCGTTCCTTGCCATAGAGGAAATCGAGCGCGATCCCATCGAGTGGCAGGCTTGAGAAGAACCGCAGGCTGATCGACATGGCAGAGAGCACGGCAGGCGGGGTGATGACCTGTGCCCGGATCGGGCGGCCCTTGTAGGTGATCGAGACCGAGACGATGGGGCGGTCCTTGCTCATTGTGGTATTGGCGGAAGAGGCGATCTGGTTACCGAGGTCCTTCACTTCCGTTGCGGTCAGCGTCTGGTCCAGCTGCCGCATGAAATGATCGCCCTGGAATTCGCCCCAGCAGCTGCCGTCAGGATTGATGCAGATCTCGATGACATCTTCGCGGGCCGCGGCATCGATCCGGTCGAGGGAGGTTTCGAGATAGCTCAGCGACATGGGCTCAGAATATCTCCAGATCGCGGTCGACCATCACGGTGACGCGGGCCCCTTGGTCAACATAGATGACAGGGCCGATGGAGAGGTAATCGCCTATGACGCTGTCCGTGGCATCTGCCAGATCATCGCCAACGTCTTCGAGCACATCCGCAGCAGTCTCATCCTGGACCTCGGAGGTGGCGGCACTGGGCGCCGCAGAAATCAGGGAAATCAACGCCGCCGAACCGAAACGCTCATCAAAGCGCGTGTCGACAAAACCGGTCACGCCGGAGCGGCCCAGTTCATCGCCCCCGAAAGAGCTGATCTGGATCGTCTGGTTGTCGGGCAGGATGATCCGGTCCCAGGCAATGGTGACCCGGCGCTGCGCGATATCTACCCCCGAACGATACCGCCCGATAAGACGGGAGCCGCGCGGGATTAGTAAGCGAGAACCGTCGAAACTGAACACGTCTTCGGAAACGACGGCCCGGGTTTGACCGGGCAGGGAGCTGTCGAGGGCGGTTTCCATGACGGCCTGGATCATGGTGCCCTGTAGAATCGTGTTGGAGGGATTGGCGATCACCTCGGCCTGCGTCACGGTGGAGGGCAACGCACCGTTCAGCACGAAATCCGTCACCTCGCCAAAAGTCCGTTCGGCCAGTGCTGTTTCATTTGCGCCTGAGGTGCCACCAAAGGCGATGGTGGGCGAGGTGATGCGGCGTTCCTGAAACGCGCGTTCTTCGGCCGCGCGGCGTTCAAGTTCCGCGAGCCGTCTTGCTTCCTCATCGCGGCGGAGCCGTTCCTCTTCCCGCGCACGCAACTCGTCCTCCGTGGGGCCGATGGGTGCTGGAAGGGGCCGGTTGGCCTCAAGTTGCGCAAGTTCGAGGTCCATCCGGAGTTGCTCCAGCTCGCGATCGCGCGCTGTGAGCTCATCGCGAAACTGCTGCTGCGCGGCTTCCGAGGCGGACTGCAGCGCCGCGATCTGGCTTGTCAGCGCATCGATGGCTTCGGCGGCAGCTGTATCTTCTTGGACGACGGGTTCGGGTGCATTGCGCAAGTCCTCGATCTGGGCCTGAAGAGCTGCAAGCTGCGCCAGAAGCTCGGCATTCGGTTCCACCGGGTCTGGTGCGACCAGCACGACCTCGGGTTCAGGCGGGAGGAGAGTTTCGATGGCACCGAAGCCGTCGCCTTCGTTCTGGAAGACGTCGGGTGTGGCTGTGGGCAGGGCTTCCTCTTCCTCGGGTTGGGACATGAGATAGAGCAATGCACCGCCCGCCCCGATCACAAGGACGACGACCACAGCGAGCAGCGGTGAGCGCCGTGGGGCAGGGGGCGAACCAGCGCCCTTGCCTTGTTCTAGAGCAGCGAGGCGTTTCTCGAGGTCTGCGTTTCCAGTATCGCTCATGAGCCTACCCCCGCAGGTGGTGTGGCCTCGATACAGACCACCTCGTCACCGATCCGCAGCACCCATTGCCTGTTCACGCCTGAAACCCGGATCACGCCATCCTCGGTGGCCTGCGTGTTGACCGTCCGCTCACGGCCATTCGCGTAGCGGAAGATCGCAGGCACCGGCGCGTTCCGCGGAAATTCGAAATACGTGAACGTCCCGTCATCCCAGATGCGGGTCGGGGTGAACTCGGTGCGCGCGCTGGCACCGTAATTGTAGTTCGGCGCTTGGGCGGCGATGGCACGTGTGGGCCGCGTATTGTCTTCGGGGTAGCGGAACTGGACCACGTAAAAGGTCGGACTTCGGGTCTCCTGGACGTTGAAGTAATAACTGCGCCTGTTCGTGTAGACGGTCACATCGGTATGCACCCCGCGCGCCACCGGCTTGATCGCGAAGGCCTGACCGCCGGGTACGCCGTCGATCTCGAAGCCCTCCGTGTCGCCTGCGATGATCGAGCGGATGCTCTCGCCTTCGCCGAACTCGATGGTGGTTACATGGGTGAGCGAGACGTTGAGGCGGTAGACCTGACCCTCCTGGTAGGTGGCCAAGCGCACCCGGCTATCGTTGGGACCGCCACGCGGGATGGCTTCGGCGGAGGCAAGGCCGGGCAACAGGGCAATGACAAAAACAAGCGATCTTGTGAACAACAACGTCAGTTCTCCAATCTGTCGGAGCGGATGGAATATTCGAGCACGGTGAAGCCGAACGGATTGGTCCAGACCTCATCGATGGAGCGGCGGGTCTCGGGGCGGAACTCGAAGAGAAGCGTGGCGGTGAAAAGCCCGGTTTGGACGCCGTTGATAGATGTCAGGCGCTTGCGCAGGCGGACCGTCGCGCGGTTGGTTCCGATCCGGTTGATGCTGAGGATCTCCACGTCGAGCCGCGCATTGGGGCCATAGACCGTCGGCGGGTAGTTCTCATTGGCGCTGTTCCAGATCTGGCGCAGCCCGCTCTCGGCAGCTCCGTCCGAGCGGCGCAGGACGTTGCGGATGCGCAGATCGTTGTCGAGCTGGTTATAGACCTCCCGGTCGGTCACATAGCGGAACACCTCCGCCTCGATGATCGCCTGGTTGGCGGTCACCGAGGAGGCGCCGACCGAGGCTTCGGGGAGTGCAAAGCCGGTGGCGGGATCATAGGGGACAACGACGGGGGGCGGGTCGACATCGAGGATCGAGACCGCCGCCGCGCTCAGACAGCCGATGACACCGAAGACAAGGCCCATCAGGCCAAGGCGTTGCCAGAGCCGTTCGCGGCGCAAGGCACCGTAGACCAGTTCTTCCTCGATGATTTCTTGTTCACTCGCCACCATTCATGCCCCCACGATTACTCGGCCCGCAGGTCCGGCAAGGTGAAATCCATGAACCGCTGCTCTTCGGCGATGGTGGCGGCATCGATCACGCCGCCCGTGCCATCGCCCACGGTCTGGATGGCTTCGAGCTGCCACATGGCGACCAGCGCAATGGCGAGCTCCGCGGTCACGCGCGTGTTAAGATCGATGCTTTCCTTGAGTTCGTCCATGTCGTCGATAAGCCCCACAAGGCGGTCGACCCGCTCGAGCGATTGGCCGGCATCTTCATAGCTGTTCTGGGCGGCGGCTGAGACAAGGGCACCGGTCGTGGCCTGAGTAGCGACTCTGTTCGCGCCCGGATTTCCGCTCGTGGCCATTTCCGAGAGGGTGTCCTCGTCAAAGCCGAGGTCGGCCAGAACGCGGTCCATCTGGGTTTCGATCTCGCCTGCGCCAGAACCGGAGAGGCCGGAGAAATCCCCCGTCTTGATCGCCTCAATCGTGGCGAGGATGTCGCCGAACTCCTGGTCGAGCAGGCCGTTCAACTCGTCTTCCATTTCCGTGCGGATGATCTCGGGAAGCTCGGCAAGGCGGGTGAGTGCTTCGTAGGTTCTTTGCAGCTCCGCGAGTTGATCTGTGAGCGTGGCCAGCTGTTCTCGGAGCTGCGTCAGCTGCTCGTTTTGCAGGATCTCGTCCTCGATCATCTGCCGGAGCTGCTGGATGTTTTGCGCGATGTTCTGGGTGTCAACGACCGGTACACCTTGTGCTGCGGCAGGGGGTAGGGCGCTGAACTGCAAGCCAACGCCAAGTGTCGTGACCAAAGCTGTCCTCAAGAGAAGATGTCCCATCATTCAATCTCCCTGATCGTAAAATCCATGAACGCGCCTTCGGCCATGCGGGCGCTGGCCTGGGTCAGCTCTTCGGCGGAGAGGACGCGGGTGCGTGCAGCCTGAAGCCGGATGCGGGCAGCCACGAGACGCACGAGTTCGGCTCGGGCATAGGTGTTGAGCGTGACGCTCTCCTGCGCATCCTCGGTTTCGGAAATCCGTTCGACGATATCGCGAATGCGCAGGGCGGCCTGGCGGATCGCGACAGGCGAGCTGCTGCCGTAGAAGGCTGCCCCTTGACCCGTGAGCGAGAGGTTGGCATTGGCGAGAAGCGCCGGATCGATCGTGCCGAGCGCTTCGATCCCGCCGATGCGGCTCAGATAAAGATTGTAGCGTTCAGGAATGACCTGGACGTAGTGTTGGGTCTCCGCAAAGGGCGGGACGCCGCCATATTCGAACACTCGACCGGGTCCTGCGTTATAGGCCGCGAGGGCGTTGACGATGTTGCCATCGAATGTGTTGAGCTGGGTCGCGAGATAGCGGGCGCCACCATGCACCTGCAGGTAGGGGCTATCATAGTATTCCGGATTGATGCCCAGATCGCTGGCCGTCCCAGGCATGATCTGGGTGAGACCATAGGCACCGATGGGAGACCGTGCCCCAATCGTAAACCGGCTTTCCTGCCAGATCAGCGCTTGCAGCAACGCGCGCCATTGGACGGGGGAGAGACCCGCGCGGCCAACACCGGCAAAGCCGCTGGTCTCCTGAGCCACGCGGATGATGAGCTGCTCAATGGTCTCGGCGGCGTCGCCCAACATCTGCGCACCGCCGGGATTGGGGTCGATGTTGGCATTGCCATAGACCGCCGCCACCGAGCGCTCAGGATCCCCGCTGCCGTTTTCCAGTCCCGAGACCATAGCCAGCAGGCCCTGACCGCCGAAGTTGGTCTGGGCATCGAGGATGCGTCCGAGGGTTTCCAGCTGTTCGCGCTCGATCTCGGCAATCAGTTCGCGCACGGCAAGCTTGTCCGCCTGAAGGGCCAAGTCTGTTTCGCGGTCGCCGGTCTCGACGATGTCGCGCGCGGTCAGCCCGCTGTCATTGGTGGGCACCCCTTGAGACAAGGCGAGACCAGGCAACAGGCAAAACGCGAGAATATGAGGCAGGCTAGACTTCAATGTCGCCCTCCGGGGTGCCAAGGGGCGTGAAGTCACAATCAGGCGCGACGGGTGCCGTGGACGCAAGGAATGTGAAGCAGTTCACCTGCGGCTCCTGGTACTGGGTGCAGGAGGCCAAAACGCGGAGCGCGGCGAGAAGAAACAGGATACGGATCATGAAAGCCTCCAGAAGTCCGGGCGGTCGCGGTAATCGGCGCCGACAAGCGCTTCGCCCTTTTCCATGCCACCAAGGATGGTGAGATTGGGTCCAAGCGCGCTCAGATCGGCATCGACGACGATTGAGCCCTGATCGTCGCGGATCAGCGCCAAGCGGCTGTTGCTGCCCGTGTTGAGAAGGACGTCGAGTTCCTTCTCCGTGAGGTTCAGCATTGCGTAATCCGCAGGCTGCGCGCGGATATTGGGCAGCAGGATCTGCGTCGGAACGGCTTCGACGATGGTCTTGCCGGTCCGGGTGCGCTCGAGCTGGCTTGCGTATTGCGTCATCATCACGGCAACCGTGTTCTGCTTGCGCGCTGTCACCAGCCAGTTCGACAGCCGCTCGGCGAAATACGCGTTATCGAGGGCCTTCCAGGCCTCGTCGATCACGATGATGGTGGGGCGGCGATCCTCGATCTCGCGTTCGACCCGGCGGAAAAGATAGGAGAGAACCGCCATCCGCTCCTTGTCGGCCTCGCTGTCGAGAATGCCGGTCAGATCGAAGCCCACCACATCCCCTTTGAGTGAGAACGTGTCCTCGAGGCTCTGCCCGAAGATCCAGCCATAGCGGCCGTCCTCAGACCATTCGAGCAGGCGCTGGTGCAGATCGCCGCCATCATCGGTGGACACAAAAAGCGATGCGAAATCCCGCCAGTTCCGCAGGGCTGGATTGGAGGCCTGCGCATTCTGGCGCACGACTTCCTGGATGCGGTTGGTCTGTGCTGGCGTCAGGGGCTTGTCAGCGCGGTAGAGCAGAGTGGCAAGCCAGTCCGAGAGCCAGGCGGTGCCGCGGGCATCGGTCTCTGTCCAGAGCGGGTTGAGGCCCGTGGGCTGACCGGCGTTCAGGGACGCGTAGCGCCCGCCATTGGCGCGGACCGCCATCTCCATACCAAGACGGTAATCGAAGACGAAGATCCGCGCCTCTGCGCGGCGGGCTTGGGTCATCAGAAAGGCTGACAGCACCGATTTGCCGGACCCGGGCCGCCCCATGATCAGGGTATGGCCGCTGGTCGGTTCTTTGTCGGGCGATCCCTGCTCGTGATAGGAAAACCGGTAGGCGCTCTGCTCCGGCGTGGGCAAATATGTGACGACATGGCCCCAGGGAGTTTTCGGGGCGGGTTTGCCGAGCTGCGTTCGGTGGAAGGCCGCAAAATCCGCGAAGTTGCGATTGGTCACAGCGCTGGCGCGGACGCGCTTGGGCTGGTTGCCGGGATGCTGGCTGAGGTAATGCGCCTTGGCGGCGACCCGCTCGCCGATCATCTTCACGCCTTCGGTCGCGGCGGCATTCACGATCTCCGCGCTGAGCGACTGCAGCTCATCGAGCGTTTCGCAAAAGAGCGTCACGACCATGTGATGCTCGCCGAAGCTTTGGCGCTTGGCCTCGAGATCATCGGCGGCGATGTCGAGGGCTTCCAGGAGCGAGAGGGCCGCGTCCTGGCTGGCCTGCATCTGGCGCTTTTGCCGTTTGATACGACCCGCCATGAGGTTCGAATTGATCGGCGTGAAGGAATGGGTGACGATCATGTCGACCGGCAGGTTCAGCATGTCGAACATGGTGCAGGAGGTGCCTTCCGAGTATTCACCGATGGTGAAGCTCTTGCCGTAGCGGTGCCCCACGACGCCTTCGGACAGCTCGAAATAATCGCCTTGGAACGTTACGCGGGTATTGGAGACATTGAAGGACAGAAAGCCGTAGGTGTCTGCCGGATAAAGCGGCAGCTCGGTTCCTGTATTGAGCGCGCCCAGAAACCCTACCAATTCCCCCGATGCAGCCGACAGGAGGCGCGGCTTGAGCTCGGTAAGCCCCGAGAGGAAGACGTTCACGGCCTCACCGAGGCGCTGCAGGCGTTTGCGGGTCTCCTCCTTCAGTCGGTCCGGCGCGCTGCGGCCGAGGTGCGGCAGGAGGCTTTTCGGGGGCGGGCGGTGAATGACGGTGAGCGTCAGTGTTTTGTCGCGGAGCCCACTGTTCTCGAGTTTCGCGCGCCAGCGCCGGTCAACCTCTCCTGCGAAGCTGTCCTCACGGATCGGGTCCAGATCCGGTTTGATGGCCTTGGAGACCTTGTGGACGTAATAGCTGAACTCCGGTCCCAGCTGCGCGATGATCCGGGCAACGAGCGCCGTCACCTTGTCGAGATAGGCATCGTCCGTCGTGTAGCTGTTGATCCCCTCGAGCCGGATGCACCGGAAGAGTTCGTTCACCCGAGTCCGCACGGTCTGGTCGTCAACGAGGCTCACATAGGGCAGCATATGCGCGAGGCGGGTCTCGCGCGCATACCAGTCTGGCGTCATTGTGCGGGCATCGAGCGCAGCATCACGGGCGTCATCACGGGGCATAGCTGTCCCCGCCATGAATGGACCTGTTGCGCGTGGGCGGTGTCTCCTGCAGCGCCGTCATCATCACGTCGATGAAGCGTGGGTCCCAATCGGCGGCCTTCCAAAGCACCGGATAGAGCAGGGCCGCGACAGTCAGCACTACGATGTGCTGGACCCAGACGAATAGGAGCACCGAACCGAAGAGCCAGACCATCGCATACATGATGGGCAGGCCCAGAAGCTTCGGCGGGCGCACGAGGCCGAGAAAGAGAGGCGCGCGCTCAGCCACCGGCAAAGACCGCGGCAACGATGGTGGGGGCGGCGGCAACACCAGCGATGCCCACGAGGACCCAGAGCGCCTGGCGCAGATCGATGATGTTGAAGAACCAGCTGAGAAAGACCCCGAGAACGGCAAGCGTCGCGATGACAACGCCAAGCGGGCCGGTCAACGCATCGACGATACCTTGCAGCAGGCTCTGGATTGGGGAGAGGTCGATGCTTTGCGCCAGGGCCGGTTCTGCAATGAGCAGGAAGATCGCCAGCGCGGCGACGAAGAGGTTTGAAATCTGTTTCATGAATTTGATCCTTCCAATCGGGCCACGACAGCCATGACGCGGGCCACGTGGTTCTGGGTTTCTCGGTAGGGGGGAATGCCGCCGTACTGGCGGACCGCATCGGGTCCGGCGTTGTAGGCTGCAAGGGCAAGGCGTGGATCGCCGAACGTGTCCAACATCATCGCGAGGTAGCGGGCGGAGCCGTCGAGGTTCTGCAGCGGATCACGCGGGTCGACGCCCAGATCACGCGCAGTTGCTGGCATCAATTGACCAAGGCCAATGGCACCCGCACTTGA
>NZ_QJJL01000015.1 GCF_003201935.1 Loktanella sp. PT4BL
CTGCTGGCGTTCCAGCGCAAGCGTCCGACCTTGGGCGAGATCTACCGCATCGCGGCCTCGGGCGGGAACAAGCAGAAGGAGTATTTCGCGCGGGGCCACGAGGTCGACAACAGGGCGGCCAAGCTGATCTTCACGCGGCTGGCTTCGACCAACAACGATACGCTGACGTCTTACGTTTCGCTCCTGATGACCTCGGGGCTCGATCAATGGCAGAACCCCGCGATCGATGAGGCGACGGCGGTGTCGGACTTTGATTTCCGCACGATCCGCAAGAAGCCCTTTTCAGTGTATCTCGTGGTCCAGCCGCTGATGGTGAAGCCGCTCGCGCCGCTGATCCGGCTGTTTTTCTCCGACCTGCTCTCCGCCATGCAGGAAAGGGATCCCGGGCCAGACGAGCCGTGGCCCGTGATGATCATGCTCGACGAGTTCAATCGCCTCGGCAAAATGCCCATCGTGGTCGAGAGCATCGAGACCCTGCGCACCTATCGCGGTCACCTGGCCGTGGTCACCCAAACCATTCCCGCCCTCGATGATATCTACGGCGAGAACACCCGCCGCGCCCTGCAGGGCAACGCCGGCGTGAAGCTCTACCTGACACCCTCGGATGAAAAGACCGTCGAAGAGCTCAGCAAGGCTGTCGGCAAGACCACCAAGACCGTCATCACGCGTTCGCAGTCCATCGGTAAGAACCCTTTCGAGGGCCGCAGCCAATCCACGCGGACTGAAGAGAGCTCGTTGTTGCCTGAAGATGAAGCGCGCCGCCTACCGCTCGACGAGGTAGTCATGGTCATCGATGCCCAGATGCCGGTCCGGGCAAAGCGGATCCAGTATTTTGACGACCGGCTGTTCAAGGCGATCCACGCGGCGCAGACAGGGGAGTTGCCGTTTCCAAAGCCCGGGGGAGGTGGGCCGCAGGGGAACCTGCCGCTGAGTGTGCGCGCCATGCCGATGACTCCGCCGTCGGATGGGCCAGGGGGAACAGAAGCCGACGTTGAGGCCGCACGCCAGGCTGCTGATGGCCAATCGTCAGGGCAAACCGATGTCACCCCAAAGAAGACTGCGCCTGTCGTTCAAGCCGTAATCGCCGAGGAACAGCGACAGATGGAAATGGATTTTGGGGGCCAGGTTGCGGATGCCGAGACAGTGGGCGTGGAAGATGAAGCGCAGATGCGTTCTGCAGTCGATGGCTTGAACGACATGGAAGCGATGTTGCGAGAGGATGGAGGTCAAAAGCTAGTTGCTCGATAAAGTGGCAGGCATCGCCTGTCTGTCAGGGAGGGCGGAAACCGGGCCTTAGCTCCGTCTGCAAAGGTACTGTGCCAGAACTGCGAAAGCGGCCATTCAAGCCGTCGCATACCGAAGCCCCTATGCTGCGCTGCGCACCAAAGTCGGCTGTACGCAGGAAGCGGAGTTTGCAAAGCCCTGTCCGTCCTGAGAACAGACATCGAAGTAATGTCTGACCTAAACCCTTTTTTGACTTCCCAACGGTAGTCGAAGCCACCACTGTGTCCTATTCGTCGCGAATTTTGGTTATCCCAACAACCCAGACTTGTATTGAGATACTCCCGGTCCCAAGTTCCGCAAATGACCGACACGGAAAAGCAATTTATTGAACAGGCTGCGCCGGAGTTCTGGTACAGTTATGCGCGTGAACTCGCGGATACCGCCGAAGAGATCTTTAAAAAATCGAAAGACCAGTGGATTGCTTACAGCATCGGTCATGCTGATGGTGGAAGTGAAATTTACGGCCGCCCATTAGTGTCCCGCCCAGTTCTGCTGTTGCATGGCTTGTCCTTTGAAAACTTGATTAAGGGCTTGTTAATCTCAGAAGAACCAAAACTGCTAAATGGCGGAAAACTAGGTAAGCATCTGCTTGGTCACGACCTCGTCAAACTAACCGACCGGCTAAGAACCGTCCAACTAAACAGTGAAGAGCGAAATTTACTCGCAATGCTTTCCGACGTCGTCCCCTACCACGGGCGCTACCCAGTCCCGAAAGCCGCACAAGACCTAAAACCGGAAAGGTACATAAGCGACGATATTCATCAAGCATGCAGGGTGCTTTTTGATCATTTGGAGTTGCAGTTATACCGGCTCAACTACAAGGGCATTGACGCGCCAGAGGGCGTGCGTTTCTCGAGTTTACGACTTATGCATCGTGATGGAGATGCGGACTTCGTTACTGACGAACATAAATTTGAGCATGAAAATCTCAGGACGGACTTCCTGAGCAAAATTAAGGGGTCTGAGAGTTAATATTCTAGCTGAAGGTCGGCTTTTGGGCTGCCGGAAGCTGACCCAAATCTGCTTCGGGCTGGCGGCCGTCATTGACGTGGGCGTCAGTCCACCCAAAGCGCCATAATCAGGCGCTGCACCGCCGGAAGGCAGGGTCAGCCCAGCTTGTACATCTGATCCAGTTTGACATACATGCATTTTTATCCTCGCGTGATGCCTTCCCGCGTTGCTCCACCGTGCGGTGCCTCATCTTCAATGTTGACATTGTCGGCCGTGACACTATTAATCATTTTGCCTTATGACCGGTGCTCCCTGACTTGGCCTCAGTCGCCTCGTTACAGCCCGGTCTTCTAATTTCTGGACATCGCCGCATCAACATTGAAGTATCTTAAGCAGCATAAGTCGATCGATGAATGCATCGACATTATGATGATGAGAGGTATGGACATCCCTGATCGGGTCCATGCCAAGCGCTCCCTACACCGCATCGGATACTACCGGCTCAGCGCGTTTGCCTATCCGTATCGTGACTTCTGCCCGATCCCAACGCCGGACGGCGAGGCGGAGCAGAAGGTTCGATGCGACAAGTTCAAAGAGGGTACGTCCTTCGATCAGGCTATCAACTTCTATCTCTTCGACAAAGCCTTGCGCATCGAGCTTCTGGACGCGATTGAGCGGATCGAGATCGCGGTTAGAACCGCGATGATTGAAGTCCTTGGGGAGCTGGGACCACATGCGCATCGCGACAGACGCTCATACAAGGATAGCTTCAGCGAAAAGGGCGAAGATGGCAACACGCCTCTCGAGCTCTTCATAGCCGGACTGGATCAGCACTTCAGAAGCTCTAAAGAGGACTTCGCGAAGCATTTCGCACTAAAGTACTTTGGTCCTCCACCGATCTGGATCGAGGCTGGAACATGGACCTGGGGCAACCTGACCCATATTATCGCCCACCTGTCCGACAAAAACAAAATGGCAATCGCGGCGCGCATTGACCCGGACCTCCCCATGAAGACATTCGCTTCATGGATCACAGCGCTCAATGACGTCCGCAACAGCTGCGCACATCACGCTCGGACGTGGAACAAGCCCTTGGTTAACAGCCCAGGAGTTCCCCCAAAAACGACATTTGGACAGCTCGACCACCTCCGCCAGCCCAGGATGGGGGACGATGCGCCCACGAAAAAGATTTACAGCGCGATCGTCATCATGATCTTCATGCTGCGGCAGTATTATCCGCGCACCAAGTGGCACATCCGTCTTCGCGACATGATCTTGACCCAAGACCTCCCTTACGAGATCCGCCCACAGACCGCGGGGTTCCCGGAGGGCTGGGAACACGAGGCTATCTGGAACTAACACCCTGACATTCACCCATCAGAAACTGCTGCACGATGTCACGAAAGGCTGGTTCGGGGAAGCTGCATGGCAGCGACGGACTGCCCGGTGAACGGCAGCGCCGAGCCGATCGCTGACGCCGTTACTTTCGCGGCAACCGGTCATTCCCTGCGATCTGCACAGATAACCGCTAAGCAGCACTTTTTAGACCTTGGTTCTATGTGCGCCAAGGTCCGTTTAGGCGAGCTGTTCAAGGAACGGTAGTTTTGGGAACGCATATATTGAATGAAGTGATGAATAGCGAACGTCGATAATTGGTCTGGCGCTCTGGATGCTCTCGAAGCTGTGATCCGTTAGTATTTGACCCTCCACTTGCTGGAAGGATTAGCTATGAGTTTGTCGGGTTCGCATCTGCGCCCACTCTGCGTTCAAACTCTAAGGAAAACTCAATATGAACTTTGTGAAGTTATCCCTTTCAACAGCGCTCGCAGCGGCAGCATTTTCGCTCCCAGCTTTGGCTCAAGATACTGAATTCCAGCTTCCCGAACAGTGCATCACATCTTCCACAATGGGTGAAATGGACCATTCAGCCATGGACCATTCAGCCAAGGGCCATAGTGATGGAATGATGGCGCCTGAGAGCGCTGACCTCAGCGACTCTCCCGAACATGTTCAGGTAAATATGCGAAAGATGATGATTACCATGTCTGCCATGGAGCAAGGTATGATGAATGAAGATCCCGATGTCGCATTCGCTTGTGCCATGATTGCGCATCACCAAGGTGCCATCGACATGGCGCAGGTCCTGCTCGACCATGGCGATGATCCAGAAATGATTAAACTTGCTGAGGAAATCATGGAAGCTCAGGTTGGTGAAATTGAGCTTATGAAAAATTGGCTAACAGCAAACGTGAACTGATTTGAAATGGGCTGCATAGTTGAAAGCTGTGCAGCCCCTTCCAAAACGCACATTTCTGGAAAGGCTCGGCGGTAAACAGTTCTGCGCCGCTACAAACCTCGTTCACAAGCCAAACAGTGTTGAAGGGTTTTGCCTCATTGGTCATAGAAGCCTTTCGTAAGCGCTGCAGCATTGAGTGATAGGGGCTCATTCTTGCCGTTCGCTGCGGACGTCATAAAAGTCCGGTTTGGGCCGTTACTGTTACTCGGGGAAATTCACCCAACTGAGCAGTCTATCATTGGCTCGCTGAGGATCATTTTGTATGGCGGCCTCGGTTAAGTCTCTGATGAGCCATCTAGTTCTCGACATCCAACTGAACATTTCGTCAAGTTGATGCCAAGTCAGAAGGCGCATATCGTCGCCAAGCTGGACTTTGAGGTGCGCTTCTGGGTCATCGATATGAAGCCGCGCAGAGATGCCAATCAATCCGTGACATACGAGATTCCTGATCACGAGAGCTTCCTTCAACATCTTGACCAAGCGATCGCAAAGGTCTGCCCTAAGTGTACTGGTTTGATCCGTTTGTTTGATCGCAAGAGACCACACATCGATCGACCTCGATATGCCATGAACCGATCTGGGAACATTCTCTCCGTGCAGGTTTTCAATTGCTACGTTCAGTGACTTCTCGATCCCCGACCAAAGATACAAGAGTGAGCCGATAGTACCCTTCATCTGGTCGAAGGTGATGGTTTGGTCAGTATCCGGCACTTTGGTCTCAATTCGAGGTCAAATAGGCATTCTTCACAGCCAAGAAGTCATGTGGCCATTCCTTTGTCTACCAGATTGCTGCGCTTACGATAAATGACAGCTTCCGCAAAGCTGCAGCGCAGCGTCTGACGACAAGGCGAGTGTCCGGTTTGGGCCGTCCACGTCGATCGACACTGCGGGCGGGAACCGAAACTTCGCTGCAAGTGTGACAACTTCCTCCGCCGCAAGCGAAAGCGGCCATTCAGATTGTCTCGACATCAACCGTCACGCTGCACCGCTGCAAGTCAGCTTCCAGCTCTCCTTCTTTCGAATCGATCATTCGATATCTGAACGTATTATCTCTGAACTACGACTGACGACGTAGTGCTTTGCTCCGCGCACACGCCTGAAATTTGGAAGAAGTTCCGGCTTACGTGCAGCTGAAAGGAAATGACTTCTGTGTTGCCGAAGGAGTCTTCAGTTTGGCTATAGGCATCTGCGTTTAAGCGGAGCGATCTCCGTACCAACGAAACAGATATTTTGGGCCGACTAGATTGCGATCACGTTGAGTGTTCGTGGTATCCGGCATCTGCAAACCGCCTGACGTTACAGACTTTTGAAGCGCCGCCGACGACGTCCCGAAACGCCAAACCGTCGTGATGCCTATAGCCGAACGAGATTGACTGGGTCGCCAAAACTGTTAACGGTTCGGGATGTCGTCTGCGCTGAGGATCGCTATCGGAACGTTCGGCCGGGTCGCTCTGCTTGATATGGACCGGCCCCTGGTCAAGCATGCCCATGCGCAATGCCACGTGCTGCTGAAGGTAGAGGGTGCCGATACCGAGTTTGACGTGGGCGGGCGGCGCGTGGCGCTGACCGATGAAAGCGCCGTGCTCGTCAACGCCTGGGAACACCACAGCTACGTGCACCGCGCGGGTCAGCCGCCGACGATCATCCTTGCGCTTTACATCGAGCCGAACTGGCTCGGCGCGTTTCGCGGCAACTGGCAGGCAAGCGCGGGACCTGGTTTTTTTCCGCATCCGGGAGGTTCCATAACCCGGCAGATCCGCCGCCAGGTCGGTGAGACCGCCGAGGCGATGGTGCAGGCACCGGGCGACGCCGCAGCACATGAGCGGCTGATCGGGCGGCTGATGGTCTCGATCATCGAGCGGCTGGCGCTTTGGCGCGAGGCGCTGCCGTCGCTCCGGGAACGGACCATGGCAATGCGCGCGCCCGATCGGCGAATCGCGCGGGCCCTGGCCTTGATGCGCGCGGATCCGGCCGGCATTCCCTCGATGGGGTGGCTGGCGCGCGAAAGCGGTGTGTCCCGCGCGCATTTCTTCCGGCTGTTCGAGGCCGAGACCGGCATTTCCCCGCGTGTTTATCTGAACACTCAGCGGGTCGAGCGCGCAGTGGAGGCGGTCGCAAACGACACCCGCAGCTTCTCCGACATCTCCAACGATCTGGGCTTCTCGGTGCCGGCGCATTTCTCACGCTTCTTTCACGACCATGCAGGGTCCTCGCCCAGCATTTTCCGCGATGTCTCGGCGCTTCGCGACAGCGGCTGACGCCTTTTTTGAGACTCCTCGGTAAGGTCTGAGACCTGGCGGTATCGCGGGGTCAGCAGACCTGCGCCTAACGTCCCTTCCCAAGGGCTTGCCCATGCCAAGCCGGGAGGAGACATGAAAGATACGGTTATAGAGCCACTTGTCGGCCGCTCAGTCGCACGCGTCGAGGATCCGGCACTGTTGTCGGGGCGCGGGCGTTACATCGACGACCTGCCGGTGGCACCTGGAACGCTGTCGTTGGCCTTCGTGCGGTCGCCGCATGGCCACGCCGACATCCGGTCGGTCGACACCACGGAGTCGGCCCGCGCGCCTGGCGTCGTCGCCGTCATCACCGGACAGGACGTCGCCGCGCGCTCCCGGTCGATGACCGTGGGCGTGAAGGCCGATGTCGAATGCTGGCCGATGGCGGTGGACCGCGTGCGCTATGTCGGCGAACCAGTGGTCATGGTCGTGGCAACCGACCGATACCTGGCCGAGGATGCCGCCGATCTGGTCGCGGTTGACTATGCCCCTCTCGACGCGGTGATCGATCCCGTCGCGGCGCTCTCGGACGATGCGCCAGTGCTGCATCCCAGCCTCGGCGGCAACCTCATCAACGAACGGCGCTTCCGCTATGGCGATCCCGAGGCGGCGTTCGACGCAGCTCCGCACCGGATTGGCATCGATATCACCTATCCACGCAGCGCCTGCACTCCGATCGAGACCTACGGCGTGATCGCCAGCTACGAACCGGGCGAAGATGCCTATGACGTTGCCGCGAATTTCCAGGGCCCTTTTTCGATCCACGCTGTGGTGGCCCGTTCGCTGAATGTACCGGGCAATCGGTTGCGGTTACGCACACCGCCCGATTCCGGCGGCTCCTTCGGGATCAAGCAGGGCGTGTTTCCCTACATGATCCTCGCGGGCATCGCTGCGCGCATCGCGGGTGCGCCGGTCAAATGGATCGAAGACCGGCTGGAACATCTGTCGGCAAGCGTTTCGGCCACCAATCGTCAGACGCGGATCGAGGCGGCGGTGAAGGCGGACGGACAGATCACCGCGCTCGACTGGGACCAGATCGAGGATTGCGGCGCTCATCTGCGCGCGCCGGAGCCTGCCACGCTATACCGGATGCACGGCAACATGACCGGTGCCTACGACATCCCGAACATGGCGATCCGCAATCGCGTTGTGCTGACCAATAAGACCCCGACGGGCCTCAATCGCGGCTTCGGCGGCCCGCAGATCTATTTCGCGCTAGAGCGTTTAATGGATACCATCGCGCGACATCTCGGGCTGGACCGGCTCGAGGTCATCCGCCGCAATCTCATCCCCGCCGCGGCCTTTCCCTACCGTACGGCCAGCGGTGCCCTTTATGACTCGGGCGACTACGCCACGGCGCTGGACCGCGCGGTCGCGGAAGGCGGTCTGGCCGACCTTTACGCCCGCCGCGACAAGGCCCGCGCTGAAGGCCGCCACTACGGCATCGGATTTGCCTGCGTGGTTGAACCCTCCGTGTCGAACATGGGCTACATCACCACTGTCCTGACCCCTGAAGAGCGCGCCAAGGCAGGGCCCAAGAACGGTGCGCAGGCGACGGCGACCATCGCAATCGACCCGCTCGGCTCAGTCACGGTCAAGGTCGCCTCGGTCCCTCAGGGCCAGGGGCATCGGACCGTGCTGGCGCAGGTGGTGGCCGACAGATTGGGACTACCTATGGCGGCGGTGCGGGTTCTGGCTGATGTAGACACGATGCGCGATGCCTGGTCCATCGCCTCGGGCAACTATGCATCGCGCTTTGCCCCGGCGGTCGCTGGTGCGACCGAAATCGCAGCAACGCGTCTGCGCGACAAGCTGGCCAAAGTCGCGGCCGTGCAGTTAAACATTCCGCCCGAGGATGTGTCCTTCGCGGCGGGCCGCATTGCAGCAAAGGGGAATTCCGACAACAGCCTGTCCTTCGCGCGGACGGCCGCAATGGCGCACTGGTCGCCGGGCACCCTGCCGGACGGCGTGGATCAGACGCTGCGCGAGACGGTCTTCTGGAGTCCGCCCGAACTGGAGGCCCCGACCGCCGAGGACGGGATCAATTCCTCGCTCTGTCACGGCTTCATCTTCGACTTCTGCGGCATCGAAATCGACCCCGAGACCGCAGAACCCAAGATAGACCGCTACGTCACCATGCACGATTGCGGGCGTATCCTGCATCCCGCGATGGTCGACGGACAGGTGCGCGGCGGCTTTGCCCAGGCGGTTGGGGCGGCGTTCCTTGAGGAATATGCGTATGGTACGGACGGATCGTTCCAGTCCGGCACGCTGGCCGACTACCTCTTGCCCACGGTGATGGAGGTGCCCGAACCGGTCATCCTGCATCATGAAACGCCGTCTCCCTTTACGCCGCTCGGGGCCAAGGGTGTGGGCGAAGGCAATTGCATGTCGACGCCCGTCTGCATCGCTAATGCCGTGGCCGACGCGCTGGCCCCCGAAGGCAATGCGCCTGATATCGTCCTGCCAGTGACCGGAGCCAAGCTCGCGCCGCATATATTCGGCGACGAGCCAGGCGCGAAAGACCCGGTGCCCGAGATGAAAGCCAAGGCCACGTCAGGCGGGCGCAAGCTCACGGGCGAAGGCCGCACCGTGGTGCAGGCAAGCCGCACCGATGTCTGGCAGATGCTTCTAGATCCCGCGACGCTCGATGCGATCATTCCTGGCTCGCACGGCGTGCAGAAGGTCGGCGAGACGCGCTTCAACGCAGATGTTACGTTGGGCGTCGGACCGGTCCGGGGCCGCTACAAGGCCGATATCGAATTGTCGGACCTCGACCCGCCCAACGCCGTGACCCTGTCAGGCCGAGCCGTCGGCGCGCTTGGCACCGGTGGCGGACATGGACGCATCACCCTGACCGACACCGACGCCGGCACCGAGATCGCCTATTGCTACGAAGCCGAGATCAGCGGCAAGGTCGCATCGGTCGGCGGACGGCTTCTGGACGGCGCGGCGAAGGTTGTGATCGGCGAGTTCTTCCGCGCGCTGGCCCGCCATTGCGGTGGCGGCGCAAGCAGCGGACCTTTCGCGCGGCTCACGGGCCTTTTCCACCGCATCACGAAAGGAGGTCGGTCATGAAGCCCGCCCCGTTTGACTATGTCGCCGCCACAGAGATGGGCGAAGCGCTGCAAGCGCTGCACGAGGGTGGCACCGAGGCCCGGGTCATCGCTGGCGGCCAATCTCTGGTGCCCATGCTGAACATGCGCCTCGCGCGCCCTGCCACACTCGTCGACATCACCCGCATCCCGGAGCTGTCGCGGATAGAGGCCAAGGGGGATCATGTCACCATCGGGGCCGCCGTGCGACAGAGCACGCTTGAACGTTGGCCGGATCTGGCGGATCGCCTGCCGCTGGTGCGCGCCGCGCTGCCATGGGTCGGACACACGCAACTGCGCAATCGCGGCACGGTTTGCGGCTCTGTCGCCCATGCCGATCCCAGCGCCGAGCTTCCGCTTTGCCTGATCGCGCTCGGTGGCACCGTGACCATGCGCCGTCGCCGCACGACGCGGTCCGTTGCGGCGCGCGATTTCTTCCATGGCATGATGTCCACCGACCTCGCCCCCGGCGAGATGATCGTCTCGGTGTCGTTCCCGGCCCGCAAGCCGGGCACCGGATATGCCTTCCGCGAAGTGGCCCGCCGCCATGGTGATTTCGCCATCGTCGCCTGCGCCGCCATCGCCCGATCCGACGGCACCGCCACGCTGAGCGTGGGCGGCGTCGCCGACATGCCCCGCACGCTCGATCTACCCGCAGATGCGCAGGGTCTCGATGAGCGGTTGAACGAGTTCGCCTGGCATCTGCAGGCCCGCGACGACCTGCACGCGACGGCCCGCTACCGCCGCGATCTGGTCCGGCAACTCGGCCGCGCAACCCTGAAGGAGGCTTTGTCATGCCGCGACTAACCCAAGACGACACGCACCCGGTTCGCTTCACTCTGAATGGACGTCCAGTTTCGGCCCGGGTGACCCCGCGCACGCTTCTTACGGATGTCTTGCGCCACGAGATCGGCGCGACCGGCACCCATGTTGGTTGTGAACATGGTGTCTGCGGGGCCTGCACATTGCAGGTTGACGCAGAGCCCGCGCGCGCGTGCCTGATGCTCGCCCATCAGGCTGAGGGCTGCGACATCCGAACGGTCGAGGGACTGGCGAAAGAAAATGCGCTGACCCCATTGCAGGAGGCCTTCCGCGAGCATTTTGCGCTGCAATGCGGCTTCTGCACCGCGGGCATCCTTATGACGCTCGACGCGCTGTTTTCGCGCCAACCGGACGCTGATGAAGACGCGATCCGCGAGGCGCTCTCGGGCCATCTGTGCCGCTGCACGGGTTACGCGCCCATCGTTCAGGCGGCACTGGCCGCCCGCAACCGCATCAAGGGAGGACCAATCGATGCTTGACCTCGGAACCAGCTTTCTCGCGTCCGTGGAACGCGACCCCGACGCGATGGCCATCGCCGAAGGGGACCAGACAATCACTTATATCGACTGGTATCGCCGGATCAGTGCGTTGGTGGATGGGCTTGGCCAGATCGGCCTGCGCAAGGGCGACACGCTCGTCACGGCAATGCAGAACCGGTGGGAGAATGCTTCGCTGCATTGGGCCTGCCAGCTTGCCGGAATCGTGATAACGCCCGTGAACTGGCGCGTCACCGCCGATGAGCTGGACCACTCGCTGCGCGACAGCTCGACCCGCGTGCTGGTGCATGACAATGCCGCTTCCGATGCGGTAGCCGGATCGGTGCTGGCGCACGGCCTGAAAGTCATACCGCTGGGCGGCGATCAGGGCCTCGCGGCGCTGCTGGCGGGCCACGCGCCCGACGCGGTGCCACAAGCGGGAGCCGAAGATCTGTCGGTGATGCTCTACACATCCGGCACGACCTCGAAGCCCAAGGGCGTGCCGCGTCGCCACCGGGCCGAGCGCGCCGCCGCCGTCGCCCATGTGGCGCAGAACATGTATCACCACGGCGAGCGGACGCTGGGCGTCATGCCGCTTTATCACACGATGGGCATCCGGTCGCTCCTGTCGGCCAGCGTGATCGGCGGTGCCTTCATCTGTCTGCCGCGCTTTGACGTGCCGGGCGCTCTGGACGCCATCGAGACGCATCGGGTTACCAACCTTTATCTGGTGCCGACGCTCTATCATGACATTTTCCACCACGCCGCGTTCACGCCGGACCGGGTCGCAAGCGTGCGCAAGCTGGGCTTTGCCGGCGCGTCGATGACCGATGGCCTGTTGCAGAAACTGGCGGAGGCCTTTCAGCCCGATCTTTTCGTGAACCATTACGGCTCATCCGAGATCTACACCTTCTCCATCTGCCAGGACGCTGCGGCCAAGCCTGGATCGGCGGGCCGCGCGGCGATCAACCAGCGCCTGCGCGTGGTGCCGCTCGGCGCGGAAGATGCCAGCGAGATCTGCGCGCCGGGCGAGGAAGGTGAAATCGTTGCCTCCATGCAGGGCGACGAGGCCTTCGAGGGTTACTGGAACCGCCCCGAGGCGGACCGCAAGGCGATCCGCGACGGCTGGTATTTCACCGGCGATTGCGGGCATTTCGACAAGGACGGCGATCTGTTCGTCACAGGCCGCGCCGACGACATGATCATCTCCGGAGGCGAGAACGTCTCGCCCGTCGAGGTGGAAAGCTGCCTCTCGCTGCACCCCGCCGTGGCCGAGGTCGCGGTGGTCGGCCTGCCGGATGCGCGCTGGGGCAAGGTCGTGACCGCCTTCGTCAAGCGCGCCGGCGATGTCACCGAAGACGATCTCGACGCCCATTGTCGCAGCTCGGACCTTTCCAATTTCCGCCGTCCGCGCCGCTACGTCTTCGTTCGCGAAATCCCGAAATCCCCGGTCGGAAAGCTCCTCCGCCGTCTGCTCGTTGCGGGCGAATACGAGGCCGAACCGGCCGAGACCACCACCGCGTAAGTCCAGAGAAAGACACCCAGATGAAAGATACTCCTATGACCGAGACAATGACCTTTACCGATCCGCGCCTCTCCGAGCTCGACGGCTTCCACGTGCAGCTCGATGCGAGCAATGAACGCGCCGACATCATCCTAGCGCGACCGCCCTACAACGTGATCTCGATGGGAGCCCGCGATCAGCTCCGCCTCGTCTTCGAGGCCCTCGATGCCGATGACCGCGTGCGCATCATCGTGATCTCGGGCGAGGGCGAGCACTTCTCGTCGGGCGGGAATATCAAGGGCTTCCTTGAGGCAAGCCCCGAGCATGTCTCGCATCTGGCTTGGAACATTGCCGCGCCTGCGCGCTGCTCCAAGCCGGTGATCGCGGCCAATCGTGGCTACACGTTCGGCGTCGGCTTTGAGCTGTCGCTGGCCTGCGATTTCCGCCTCGTGTCCGAGACCTGTCGCTACGCGCTGCCCGAACAGAAACTGGGCCAGATCCCCGGCTCGGGCGGTTCTGCCCGGCTGCAAAAAATCGTCGGCGTCACCCGCACCAAGGACATCGTCATGCGATCCAAGCGCATACCGGGTCAACAAGCACTCGACTGGGGTATCGCCACCGAATGCGTGCCCGACGGCGATCTCGAACAGGCGGTGACCGACCTGGTCACCGAGTTGCGTGAATTTTCACCCATGGCGCAGCGCACCGCGAAGAAGCTGCTGAACGACACCGATGACGCGCTTCTCAGCACCGCGATCGAGATGGAAGGGCTGAACTACAGTCGCCTGCGTCAATCGGAGGATTTCCGCGAGGGCGTCGAGGCCTTCCACGACAAGCGCAAGCCCGCATTCACCGGCCGCTAAGACGGCCAAGATACCACATTCAAGGGAGGAGACCCAAATGGAACAGACAGAACAATCGAACTGGATCGAGAAGGGACCGGGCTTCGGCGCTGGCCTGTCGGGCCTGCGCGAGGCGCTTGGCATCAAGACCGCGAGCGCGGGACTGGTCGCGGCGATCTTCGGATGCTCGGGCCCGGCGCTGATCGTGATCGGGGCGGCCAATAATGGCGGGCTGACCGAGGGGCAGACAGTAGCCTGGCTGCTGGCGATCTATGGCCTTGGCGGGCTGATCAGCTTGATCATGGCACTTTACTACAAGCTGCCGGTAACCGGGGCCTATTCGATCCCGGGCGCAGCGCTGGTCGCGGGCGCGCTTGGCACGTTTCCCTTCGAACAGGCGGTCGGAGCGTTCCTGATGGCGGGCGCAATGGTGTTCGTCCTCGGCATCACCGGGCTCATTGGAAAGGTGATGCGCTGGCTGCCGATGCCCATCGTCATGGCAATGATCGCAGGCGCGCTCATCCGCTTCGGCATTGGGGCGGTCACCTCGATCGAAAAGCTGCCCATCGTGGTCGGGGCCGCGACCATCGCCTTCTTCCTGTCGATGCGGTTCCTGCGCGCGGTTCCGCCGGTGCTGACGGCACTGGTCGTCGGCCTTGTGGCCGTGACCCTGACCGGGGGCTTTCAGGGCGGCGAGGCGGCGATCAGCTTTGTCGCGCCGGAGTTTACCGCACCCGTGTTCACCGTCGACGCCTTCCTGGCCATTGCCGTGCCGCTGGCCGTGCTGGTCATCGGGGCCGAGAACGCTCAGGCCATCGGGGTCCTCTACGCCGAGGGTTACCGCCCGCCGATCAACGCGATGACTGTGATCTCGGGCATCGGCGGCATGCTGGCGGGACTGATCGGCGGCCATAACGCTAACATCGCGGGGCCCATGACTGCGATCTGTTCGTCTGATCAGGCCGGCGAGAACCCCGAGGGTCGCTATGCGGCTACAGTCCTGAACGGCGTGCTATTCGCGGCCTTCGGGGTCTTCGCCGGGGTCGCGGTGCCGTTGATTATGGCGCTGCCAGGACCGCTGATCGGGGCCGTTGCGGGTCTGGCGATGATTACCGTCCTTCTGAGCGCGTTCCAGTCCGCCTTCGATCGCAATGCGGGCCACCAGATCGGTGCCTTTGTCGCGCTGATCGTCGCGATGTCGAACGTATCGTTCCTCAGCATCAGCGCGCCCTTCTGGGCCCTAGTCGCAGGTGCCGCAGTGTCGATGCTGAATGAACGGGGGGGCAGAGCCAAGCCTGTGGCCACCCCGGCGTCCTGAAGAACGGTACCAAGTTGAAAGAGCGACCAAATGGGGGGGCAGCCAGAGCACTGCACCCCCACCCACGAATGTTTATTTGTCGCCGCCGCGATCCTGTCGAACTGGCGAGACGGCGATAGACATTAGATTTCGAACATTGCGTTGACGTTCCGACATCATCGCATAGTGGCCTATGTCGCCTGTCGCCTGTCGCCTGTCGCCTGTCGCCATTCGTTGTCTTCCGTTTCCCGAACATGATCTCGAACCGATTCAGATTCGGCGGCTGAGAGTTCTTCATAAAATTAGTTCAAGAGTGTCGAGGAACTTTGCCGTCGTGCTTTCCGCGTTCCAAGGCTGAGTTGCAATTCTCCCAAAGTCTCTTGATGATTTTTGCATGTTCAAAGAACGACCGTTTTCCACTCTCTGTTCCTGACTACTTTCGCACCCGCAGCGCGAATCGAGCAGTCGTGGCAAAAGGCAGAAAGGTCCAGACTGTATGAATCAGCTTCTCGCAGATTTTGCAGTTGCAGCGAATGGCCGGTCTAGTGAAGCTGCTATGCGGCGCTCCACACTGTCGCTACGGTCCGCATTGGGCCGGAAGCACTCCTTAAAGTGTGAATGCCGAACGGCGGCAAAGTCCGCAAAGCGGACACAAACCCCCTGACAGAACCTATGCGCCAAAAACGGTCGTTTTTGTCCAAACACTCCACCTTTCCCAAGATCAACGGCTTAGCCAGGACAAAACCCTCCGGCAAAAACTTTGCGGTTTTGGCAGGTTTTTGTCGCTGTCGCCTCACCGCCTACCGAGGCGACTCAGCCTCGAAAGCTGCGCCAGCATTCGGGCTCCTGTGCCGGTCGCGTTGCCGGGAGGAGCTGCCGTTGGCCCTCCCGCAGAATTGGGTCGACTTGGCAACGCTTGCACACCAAAGAATTGTCGTGCGCGCAGAGCTGCGTATTCCGCGCCAGTCGCACCTCCGATGGCGTATCGGTTGTAGACTTGCTGGCTGCCTGCGAGCCCTCGGGCAAAGGCATAGCTACCGCCGAATCCAGCTGAGAGCGCTGGCATCATGATGTTTCCAGAAATGGCTCGAACAAGGAAGGGCGTTGCTATGATGAACCCCTTTGCCATCAGCACCATCATGAAGAATGGAATGAGCGCGCCGATGTTGGAGGCCCCTTCCGGGTCGCCCAGCTCAGCAAGAAGCGCACGCGAAACACCCGTGATCGTCGCGAACACGCCAGCAACGACGATGGGGTACATCGCAAAGGAAATCAGCGCCGAAAGCCAGCGCGCGAAATAATCCTTGGTCACTTCAAAGAGGGTCAGGAAGATCATGATCGGCGCAATCCCGATCAGAAGAGCGATCATGAGCCGAGACGCAACGACAATGAATGCCGCCAAACCACCGAGGATCGAGAGCAGCAGAACGCCAAGGGTGTCCAACAGGGCACCGGCCATCCAGTTCAATTCAGACCCCGCGGCATTCAGATAATCGCCGAGCGCTGCAATCAGGTCGTCGAACTCCTCAGCAAAGGTACCGGACGGACCGGGTGATCCGCCGCCGACAGACGCCACAAGCGATCCTGCAATGCTGTCGATTCCATTCAAGATCGCTGCAGCAAGGATGTTGAACTGGACCCAGTTTGTCGCGAAGACACCTATCAACCCCACTTTCACGGCGAGCCAAAAGGCCGTGCGCCCGTCCATCGCCCGATATTGGTAGATCGTGTTGATGAAAACCAGGATGACAACGAGTGTCGTGCCGAGTACGAGCGTCGTTCCGACTGTTGCGGCAACCGCGCCAAATTGCGTCTCGGCAGCGGTATTGAGATATCCTTCAGCCGTTTCCACGAAGTAGGTGACGACGCTCATGGAACCCTACCAGTTTCCAGCGACTTGGCAGATTGGCATGGCTTCGCGCCGAAGCTCATTTGCCTGCCGTCGGTAATCTGAAGTCGCTTCCACGATGTCCCAGTATTCAGATGCGGCGAAATGCTCGACGAAGACGCCTTCGGCTGCCTCCCAAGAAGGATACCGCGTTGGACATTCACAGCTTTGGGCTTCAACGATGCGTTGCATGCTTTGTGCCCGGTAGATTTGTTGGATCAGCAGCCGTTTGTGGGACTCGCGTGCATCGATGTCTTTCATCCACTGTGGCTCTGGAGGCTGGTCGGGACAAACATCTGGCTCGTTGTCGAGCGTTGGGATCAGGTTCCGTTCAGCGACGCCAGCGGTTGCGACAAGAACGACGAGCAGGCTTCCGATTGCAACGGCTCGCATCATTCTGATGCCGCCTTCGTACCAGCAGTCTCGCGCTTCAAGAAAGTGGTGTAGCCGTAGTCGCCGGCTTCGGCGGTGATAACCTCCCACCCTTCCGCGCCGCGCTCATTCAAAGCACGTCGCACCTCGTCGTAGTCCTTTTGCTTCTTCACCGGAAAGAACAGGATGTCATATTCAAACGTCTTCATTGGGAAATTCCAATCTCAGTTGCGCCGGGGAGGTAGAATTCGGTGATGCCGCGTTTGCCGTCATGGCGACCGGCCTGGATGATTACGTCGATGGAGTTCTCGATGTACTGGATCATGTCGGCATAGGTCATCGGGATCTCGGTCTTGAGGGCCGCGATCGCGAGGCGTTGTACGGCCAGTTGCGGGGTTTCGGCATGGAGCGTGGTCATGGAGCCGCCATGGCCGGTGTTGATGGCTTCCAGAAAGGTCATGGCCTCCTTGCCGCGCACCTCGCCGAGGATGATCCGGTCGGGGCGCATGCGCAGCGTCGCAGTGAGAAGCACATCGGCGGTCTGGAATTCTGCGTCGCGATTGGCGATGAGGGTCACGGCATTTGGCTGGGTCGGCAGAAGCTCGGCCGCTTCCTCTATGGTGACGATGCGTTCCTCGGCCGGTACGTGAGAGAGGATCTTGCGCGCGGCTACGGTTTTGCCGGTGGAGGTGCCGCCCGAGACAATCATGTTGAGTTTGTTCTCGACGCAGAAGGCGAGCGCATCATCGATCAAACCCGCTGCCACCACGGCGCGCAAGGCGCGCTTCTTTTCCACGCGCAGGTCTTCGAGCTTGCGTTCTTTGCCATAGAGAAAGTCGAGCGCAATGCCCTCGAGTGGCAGGCTTGAGAAGAACCGCAGGCTGATCGACATGGCCGAGAGCACGGCGGGCGGGGTGATGACCTGTGCCCGGATCGGGCGCCCCTTATAGGTGATCGAGACCGAGACGATGGGGCGGTCCTTGCTCATCGTGGTATTGGCCGAGGAGGCGATCTGGTTGCCGAGGTCCCTGACCTGAACGCCCGTCAGCCTTTGATCCAGCGCGCGCATGAAGTGATCGCCCTGGAATTCGCCCCAACAGGTGCCGTCTGGGTTGATGCAGATCTCGATGACATCGTCGTGGGCGGCGGCGTCGATCCGGTCGAGCGAGGTTTCGAGATAGCTCAGCGACATGGGCTCAGAATATCTCCAGATCGCGGTCGACCATCACCGTGACGCGCGCGCCCTGGTCGACATAGATGACGGGGCCGATGGAGAGATAGTCGCCAATCACGCTGTCCGTGGCATCCGCTAGATCATCGCCCACGTCTTCGAGCACGTCCGCGGCTGTTTCGTCCTGGACATTTGCGGCGGCGGCGCTTGGTGCGGCGGAGATCAGTGAAATCAGCGCTGCCGAGCCAAAGCGCTCATCAAAGCGCGTATCGACAAAGCCGGTCACACCTGAGCGACCCAACTCATCACCCCCGAAGGAGCTGATTTGGACGGTCTGATTATCGGGCAGGATGATCCGGTCCCATGCGATGGTGACGCGGCGCTGCGCGATATCAACGCCCGAACGATACCGCCCGATGAGGCGGGATCCACGCGGGATCAAGAGCCGAGAACCGTCGAAACTGAACACATCTTCGGAGACCACGGCACGGGTCTGGCCGGGCAGGGAGCTGTCGAGGGCGGTTTCCATGACGGCCTGGATCATCGTGCCCTGGATGATCGTGTTGGAGGGATTGGCGATGACCTCGGCTTGCGTCACGGACGTGGGCAGCGCGCCGTTCAACACGAAATCCGTAACCTCGCCAAAAGTCCGTTCGGTCAGCGCCGTCTCATTTGCGCCCGAGGTGCCGCCAAAAGCGATGGTGGGTGAGGTGATGCGGCGCTCCTGGAAGGCGCGTTCCTCGGCCGCGCGGCGTTCAAGTTCCGCGAGTCGCCGTGCTTCCTCCTCGCGGCGGAGCCGTTCTTCTTCCCGCGCGCGCAACTCGTCCTCGGTGGGCCCGATGGGTGCGGGGAGCGGGCGGTTGGCCTCGAGTTGGGCCAGTTCCAGATCCATGCGGAGTTGCTCAAGGCTGCGATCCCGCGCCGTCAGTTCGTCCTGGAATCGTTGCTGTGCGGCTTCCGAGGCGGCTTGGAGCGCAGCGATCTGAGCGGTCAGCGCGTCGATCGCCTCTGCGGCGGCGGTGTCTTCCTCGACGACCGGCTCGGGGGCGTTGCGCAATTCCTCGATCTGAGCCTGCAGCGCGGTGATCTGCGCCAAAAGCTCAGCATTGGGCTCGACCGGATCGGGTGCGACGAACACAACCTCGGGCTCGGGCGGGGGCAAGGTCTCGATGGCGCCGAACCCGTCGCCTTCGTTCTGGAACACGTCCGGCGTGGCCGTGGGAAGGGCTTCCTCTTCCTCGGGTTGGGACATGAGATAGAGCAACGCACCGCCCGCGCCGATCACGAGGACGACGACCAAAGCGAGCAGCGGTGAGCGCCGTGGGGCAGGGGGCGAACCAGCGCCCTTGCCTTGTTCGAGAGCAGCGAGGCGTTTCTCGAGGTCTGCGTTTCCAGTATCGCTCATGAGCCTACCCCCGCAGGTGGTGTGGCCTCGATGCAGACCACCTCCTCTCCGATCCGCAGCACCCATTGTCGGTTGACGCCTGAAACCCGGATCACGCCGTCCTCGGTGGCTTGCGTGTTGACCGTGCGCTCACGGCCATTGGCGTAGCGGAAGATCGCAGGCACCGGCGCGTTCCGCGGAAATTCGAAATACGTAAACGTCCCGTCATCCCAGACACGGGTAGGGGTGAACTCGGTCCGCGCGCTGGCACCGTAATTATAGTTCGGCGCTTGGGTCGCGATGGCACGTGTGGGCCGCGTATTGTCTTCGGGGTAGCGGAACTGGACCACGTAAAAGGTCGGACTGCGGGTCTCCTGGACGTTGAAGTAATAACTGCGCCTGTTCGTGTAGACGGTCACATTGGTATGCACCCCGCGCGCCACCGGCTTGATCGCGAAGGCCTGACCGCCGGGTACGCCGTCGATCTCGAAGCCTTCCGTGTCGCCCGCAATGATCGAGCGGATGCTCTCGCCTTCCCCGAACTCGACCGTGGTCACATGGGTGAGCGACACGCTGAGACGGTAGACCTGACCCTCCTGGTAGGTGGCCAAGCGCACTCGGCTGTCGTTGGGACCGCCACGCGGGATGGTTTCGGCAGAGGCGAGGCCGGGCAACAGGGCAATGACAAAAATAAGCGATCTCATATACAACAACGTCAGTTCTCCAATCTGTCGGAGCGGATGGAATATTCGCGCACGGTGAAGCCGAAGGGGTTGGTCCAGACCTCGTCGATGGAGCGGCGGGTCTCCGGGCGGAACTCGAAGAGAAGCGTCGCAGTGAAGAGGCCGGTCTGGGTGCCGTTAATGGACGTCAGGCGCTTGCGCAGGCGGACCGTCGCGCGGTTGGTTCCGATCCGGTTGATGCTGAGGATTTCCACGTCGAGCCTGGCGTTGGGGCCATAGACGGTCGGCGGGTAATTCTCGTTGGCGCTGTTCCAGATCTGGCGCAACCCGCTCTCGGCAGCTCCGTCCGAGCGGCGCAGGACGCTGCGGATGCGCAGGTCGTTGTCGAGCTGGTTATAGACCTCGCGGTCGGTCACGTAGCGGAAGACCTCCGCCTCGATGATCGCCTGGTTGGCTGTGACAGACGTCGCGCCCACCGAAGCCTCGGGCAGGGCAAAGCCGGTGGCGGGATCATAGGGCACGACCACAGGCGGCGGATCGACATCGAGGATCGCGACAGCCGCCGCGCTCAGGCATCCGAGAATGCCGAAGATGAGCCCGATGAGCCCAAGGCGCTGCCAGAGGCGTTCACGGCGCAGAGCACCATAGACCAGCTCTTCTTCGATGATTTCCTGTTCACTCGCCACGCGTCATGCCTCAAATCAGTCTGCGCGCAGGTCCGGCAGCGTAAAGTCCATGAAGCGCTGCTCTTCGGCGATGGTGGCGGCATCGATCACGCCGCCTGTGCCATCGCCCACGGTCTGCACCGCTTCGAGCTGCCACATGGCGACCAGCGCGATGGCCAGTTCCGCCGTGACGCGGGTGTTGAGATCGACGCTTTCCTTCAGCTCATCCATGTCGTCGATGAGCCCGACAAGGCGGTCGACCCGCTCGAGCGACTGGCCAGCATCTTCATAGCTGTTCTGGGCGGCGGCTGAGACGAGTGCGCCGGTTGTTGCCTGCGTGGCCACACGGTTGGCCCCGGGATTGCCGCTGGTGGCCATTTCCGAGAGCGTGTCTTCATCGAAGCCGAGATCGGCCAGCACCCGGTCCATCTGGGTTTCGATTTCGCCTGCGCCGGAGCCCGAGAGGCCCGAGAAATCCCCAGTCTTGATCGCCTCAATCGTGGCGATGATATCGCCGAACTCCTGGTCGAGCAGGCCGTTCAGCTCGTCCTCCATCTCGGTGCGGATAATCTCGGGAAGTTCGGCAAGGCGGGTGAGCGCTTCATAGGTTCTTTGCAGCTCCGCGAGTTGATCCGTGAGTGTGGCAAGCTGTTCGCGGAGCTGCGTCAGCTGCTCGTTTTGCAGAATCTCGTCCTCGATCATCTGCCGCAGCTGCTGGATGTTTTGCGCGATGTTCTGGGTGTCGACGACAGGCACGCCTTGCGCGAGGGCAGGGGATAGAGCGCCAAGATGCAGACCGATCCCAAGTGTCGTGGCCAAGGCCGTCCTCACGAGCAAATGTCTCATCATTCAATCTCCCTGATCGTAAAATCCATGAACGCGCCTTCGGCCATGCGGGCGCTGGCCTGGGCCAGCTCTTCGGCGGAGAGCACGCGGGTGCGGGCGGCCTGAAGCCGGATGCGGGCGGCCACGAGACGCACGAGTTCGGCGCGGGCATAAGTGTTGAGCGCAACGCTCTCCTGCACATCCTCGGTCTCGGAAATCCGTTCGACGATATCCGCAATACGCAGGGCGGCTTGCCTGATCGCGGCGGGTGAGTTGTTGCCATAGAAGGCCGCGCCGTGCCCAGTGAGCGAGAGGTTGGCATTGGCGAGAAGCGCCGGATCGATCGTGCCAAGTGCGTCGATCCCGCCGATACGGCTCAGATAGAGATTGTAGCGCTCCGGGATAACCTGGACGTAATGTTGGGTCTCGCGGAAGGGTGGCACGCCGCCATACTCGAAAACCCGGCCGGGTCCGGCATTATAGGCCGCAAGGGCGTTGATGATGTTGCCATCGAATGTGTTGAGCTGGGTCGCGAGATAGCGCGCGCCGCCATGCACCTGCAGGTAAGGGCTGTCATAGTATTCCGGGTTTATGCCCAGATCGCTGGCCGTGCCCGGCATGATCTGGGTGAGGCCATAGGCGCCGACGGGAGACCGTGCCCCAATCGTAAACCGGCTTTCCTGCCAGATGAGGGCCTGTAGAAGCGCTCGCCACTGGACGGGCGAGAGGCCTGCGCGGCCAACACCCGCAAAGCCGCTGGTCTCCTGAGCCACGCGGATAATGAGCTGCTCGATGTTTTCCGCCGCATCCCCGAACATCTGCGCACCGCCGGGATTGGGGTCGATGTCGGCATTGCCATAGACCGCCTCGACTGACCGGGCCGGATCCCCGCTGCCGCTTTCCAGCCCCGAGACCATAGCCGGCAAGCCCTGACCGCCGAAGCTGGTCTGGGCATCGAGGATGCGTTGCAGGGTTTCCAGCTGCTCCCGTTCGATCTCGGCAATGAGTTCGCGCACGGCAAGCTTGTCGGCCTGAAGGGCCAAGTCAGCCTCGCGATCGCCAGTCTCGACGATGTCACGCGCGGTCAGCCCACTGTCATTGGTCGGCACGCCTTGAGACAAAGCGAGACCGGGCAGCAGGCAAAGGGCCAGGATATGAGGCAGGCTAGACTTCAATGTCGCCCTCCGGGGTGCCAAGGGGCGTGAAGTCACAATCAGGCGCGACGGTTGCCGTGGACGCGAGGAAGGTGAAGCAATTGGCCTGCGGTTCCTGGTACTGGGCACAGGAGGCCAACGCACCGAGCGCGGCAACGAACATCAAAATACGGGTCATGAAAGCCTCCAGAAATCAGGGCGGTCGCGGTAATCGGCGCCGACAAGCGCTTCGCCCTTTTCCATGCCGCCAAGGATGGTGAGATTGGGTCCAAGCGCGCTCAGATCGGCATCGACGACGATCGAGCCCTGATCGTCGCGGATCAGCGCCAAGCGGCTGTTGCTGCCCGTGTTGAGAAGGACATCGAGCTCCTTCTCCGTGAGGTTCAGCATGGCGTAGTCCGCTGGCTGCGCGCGGATATTGGGGAGCAGGATCTGCGTCGGCACCGCCTCGATGATGGTCTTGCCGGTCCGGGTGCGCTCGAGCTGGCTTGCGTATTGCGTCATCATCACCGCGACCGTGTTCTGTTTGCGCGCTGTCACCAGCCAGTTCGACAGCCGCTCGGCGAAATACGCGTTATCGAGGGCCTTCCAGGCCTCGTCGATCACGATGATGGTGGGGCGGCGGTCCTCGATTTCGCGCTCGACCCGGCGGAAGAGATAGGACAGGACCGCCATCCGTTCCTTGTCGGCCTCGCTGTCGAGAATGCCGGTCAGATCGAAGCCCACCACATCGCCCTTGAGCGAGAACGTGTCCTCGAGGCTCTGCCCGAAGATCCAGCCATAGCGGCCGTCCTCGGTCCATTCGAGCAGGCGCTGGTGCAGATCGCCGCCATCGTCGGTGGACACAAAAAGCGATGCGAAATCCCGCCAGTTCCGCAGGGCCGGGTTTGTGGCCTGCGCGTTCTGGCGCACGACTTCCTGGATGCGATTGGTCTGGGCAGGAGTGAGCGGCTTGTCGGCGCGGTAGAGCAGGGTGGCAAGCCAGTCCGAGAGCCAGGCGGTGCCGCGCGCATCGGTCTCGGTCCAGAGCGGGTTGAGGCCCGTGGGCTGACCGGCGTTCAGGGACGCGTAGCGCCCGCCATTGGCGCGGACCGCCATCTCCATACCAAGACGGTAATCGAAGACGAAGATCCGCGCGCCTGCGCGACGGGCTTGCGTCATCAGAAAGGCGGACAGCACCGATTTGCCCGACCCGGGCCGACCCATGATCAGGGTATGGCCGCTGGTCGGTTCTTTGTCGGGCGATCCCTGCTCGTGATAGGAAAACCGGTAGGCGCTCTGCTCCGGCGTGGGCAAATAAGTGACGACCCGGCCCCAAGGGGTAAGTGCTGCGGGTTTGCCAAGCTGTGTCCGGTGGAAGGCCGCGAAATCTGCGAAGTTGCGGTTGGTGACGGCGCTGGCACGCACGCGCTTGGGCTGGTTGCCGGGATGCTGGCTGAGGTAATGGGCCTTTGCGGCGACCCGCTCACCAATCATCTTCACGCCTTCGGCCGCGGCGGCGTTCACGATTTCGGCGCTGAGCGTCTGCAGTTCTTCGAGCGTGTCGCAGAAGAGTGTGACGACCATATGATGCTCGCCAAAGCTCTGGCGCTTGGCCTCGAGATCATCGGCGGCGATGTCGAGGGCTTCCAGGAGCGAGAGGGCTGCGTCCTGGCTCGCCTGCATCTGGCGCTTTTGCCGCTTGATGCGGCCCGCCATGAGGTTCGAATTGATCGGCGTGAAGGAATGGGTGACGATCATGTCGACCGGCAGGTTCAGCATGTCGAACATGGTGCAGGAGGTGCCTTCCGAGTATTCTCCGATGGTGAAGCTCTTGCCGTAGCGGTGGCCCACGACGCCCTCGGAAAGCTCGAAATGGTCGCCTTGAAACGTCACGCGGGTATTGGCGACGTTGAAGGACAGAAAGCCGTAGGTGTTGGCCGGGTAGAGCGGCAGCTCGGTGCCCGTGTTGAGCGCGCCCAGAAACCCCACCAATTCCCCCGATGCGGCTGACAGCAGGCGCGGCTTGAGCTCGGTAAGCCCCGAGAGGAAGACGTTCACGGCCTCGCCGAGGCGCTGCAGGCGTTTGCGGGTCTCCTCTTTCAGTCGGTCCGGCGCGCTGCGGCCGAGGTGCGGCAGGAGGCTTTTCGGAGGCGGGCGGTGAATGACGGTGAGCGTCAGTGTTTTGTCGCGGAGCCCGCTGGTCTCGAGTTTCGCGCGCCAGCGCCGGTCTACCTCGCCCGCGAAGCTGTCCTCACGGATGGGGTCGAGATCAGGTTTGATGGCCTTGGAGACCTTGTGGACGTAGTAGCTGAATTCCGGCCCGAGCTGCGCGACGATGCGGGCAAAAAGTGCCGTCACCTTGTCGAGATAGGCATCGTCGGTCGTGTAGCTGTTGATCCCCTCGAGCCGGATGCAGCGGAAGAGTTCGTTCACCCGGGTCCGCACGGTCTGGTCGTCAACGAGGCTCACATAGGGCAGCATATGCGCAAGCCGGGTCTCGCGCGCATACCAGTCTGGCGTCATTGTGCGGGCATCGAGCGCAGCATCACGGGCGTCATCACGGGGCATAGCTGTCCCCGCCATGGATGGACCTGTTGCGTGTGGGCGGTGTCTCCTGCAGGGCTGTCATCATCACGTCGATGAAACGCGGGTCCCAATCCGCGGCCTTCCACAGCACCGGATAGAGCAGGGCGGCGACACCCAGCACCGCGATGTGCTGGACCCAGACGAACAAGAGCACGGAGCCGAAGAGCCAGACCATCGCATACATGATGGGCAGGCCCAGAAGCTTCGGCGGGCGCACGAGGCCGAGAAAGAGAGGCGCGCGCTCAACCACCGGCAAAGACCGCAGCAACGATCGTCGGGGCAGCCGCGACACCAGCGATGCCGACAAGCACCCAAAGCGCCTGGCGCAGATCGATGATGTTGAAGAACCAGCTTAAGAAAACGCCGAGGACCGCGAGTGTGGCTATGACCACACCAAGCGGGCCGGTCAGCGCATCGACGATGCCCTGCAACAAGCTCTGGATCGGGGAGAGATCAATGCTCTGGGCGAGGGCGGGTTCGGCAATCAGCAGGAATAGCGCCAGTGAGGCGACAAAGAGGTTTGAAATCTGTTTCACGAATTTGATCCTTCCAATCGGGCCACGACAGCCATGACGCGGGCCACGTGGTTCTGGGTTTCTCGGTAGGGGGGAACGCCGCCATACTGGCGGACCGCATCGGGCCCCGCGTTGTAGGCCGCCAGCGCCAGATGCGGATCGCCGAAGGTTTCCAGCATCATCGCGAGGTAGCGGGCGGACCCGTCGAGGTTCTGCAGCGGATCACGCGGGTCGACGCCCAGATCACGCGCAGTTGCTGGCATCAATTGACCAAGGCCAATGGCACCCGCACTTGA
>NZ_QJJL01000016.1 GCF_003201935.1 Loktanella sp. PT4BL
AAACGGTCTCTACAAAACCGAGCTGGTTCATCGTCAGGGACCGTGGCGCAACATGCAGGATCTGGAAATGGCCACCCTCGGCTGGGTCGATTGGTTCAACAACCGGCGCCTGCTTGGACCCATCGGAAACATCCCGCCAGCTGAAGCCGAAGAGAACTTCTATGCACAGCGCGACGTGCTCGATATGGTCGCGTGAAATGAAGCTATAGGTCTCCGATAAAACCGGGGCGATTCAGCAAAGTCGTTAGTTGGTTTCCAAGTCCAGTGTGTAAGAGTGCTTAGCTCCCGTTTGTTCAGGTGCGAAAAACCCGCGATCTTCCAAAGAACTGATTGCGCGGTATACAGTTGCTCTTCCGTGTTGTTGCAACAGTGGGTACCCCACGATCTCGCTGGAAGAGAAAGTTGCCTCGTCCTTCGCCAGCTGGATAGCAACAGAAAGTATATCGAGTTCTGGCTTTGAAAGATCTTCGATACCAAGATCGCTCTGAAGTTCGCGGAGTACAAAATGCAGCTTCGCAAAAGCAACGAATACTCTTTTTCTATTGATCTGTTTGTTCAAGGCTTCGATACCTCTGACGGTAGCTGACGTGTTTCATGTTTATGGATGCCTTATGGCTTTCCAAGTCAAAATCATAAATCTTCTTTTAGATCACGTCGACCTAGATTTCCCCAACTGCAGATCTCCTTAGGGTAAGATTTGAATCAAAGACTTAACGCTATGGTGGATTTCGTGGACGAAGGCAGGTGTGAAGCGCCTAAGCCAACGATGACTTATGTATCATATCGATACTATAAAATATCAAAAGATAATATAATTATTGACTTTTTGTCTCATTAAGATACATTACACCTTAGCATTGTGTTTAGGGATGACTCCTATGTATACCAAGGCAGATATTGATATGGTGAAGGTTCAAGCTGGCTTGCGGCAACTATGTAATCTAATCGACGTTTTGATTTACCTCTTCCCCGAATCTCGCGACGATTTTGATTATCAGAACGAACTTCTAGCGGTACTTGGTGCTGCCCAAGAGTTAGCGAAAAATCTTTCCGATCAAGTTCATGACTGAGCACAACAAAACGGATGAACGTGTCTTAAAATTAACGCGAATATATGGCAAAAATCACTGCAGCTAGTGTTTTGCAAGAGACGAAAACGTATTACATTATGTCGTCAGTGACACATACTGGCACAAAGGTTACGCTGAAGTCGCAGGTGTTGTGATGTTAGCATCCGATTAAATACCATTGTGACACATGAGCGGGGGCGCTTCATGAAGAATGCTGTTATTCTAGTCATTGATGATGACCCCAAGATCCGAAATCTGCTGCGACGCTGTTTTGAAGTCGAGTGTAGGAAGGTCCGAGAAGCGCATGACAATAAGACTGTGCTTGCGGCACTTGCGGCTGGCCCGGTCGATTTGGTGACACTTGATCTGAACCTTGGCACCGATGATGGACTTGACGTCGCGAAGACGATCCGGAAAACCTCGACCGTTCCGATCATCATGGTGACGGCAAAGGATGATGTGATCGACCGTGTCGTGGGTCTCGAAATAGGTGCCGATGACTATATTACCAAGCCCTTTCACCTGCGAGAGGTTCTGGCCCGCGTCAAATCCGTCCTGCGTCGCTCGCCCGGCATTGTGCTACCGCCGAAAGTTGCAGCGGCGACCGTTTGCTGGAAGTTTGACGGGATGCGAGTCATTCCCGATGAGATGAAACTGCTTGATCGGGACGGCGAATGGGTTGATGTGACAAGCGATGAATTCAAGCTTCTTATTGCATTTCTGATGCGGCCCAAACGCGTGTTGTCGCGCGAACAGTTGATGGATCTGACGAAGGGGAGTTCCTATGCCCCGATGGATCGCACCATCGACAACCAGATTGCCCGTTTGCGCAAGAAAGTTGAACGCAACCCAGCATCGCCCAGATTGATCACGACGATTCGCGGTATGGGTTATTCCTTCACCTGCGATGTGACTCCTTGTGCGGATCCGGTCAGGTCAAATAGCGCCTCGGCCAATTCCGACTGACGATAGGGCTTGTGCAGGATTTGGTGGGGAATGTTTGCTTGCGATTGCAAGGGCAGAGCTACAGCTAGCGGCACTGAAAGGTCGCTTGTTGCCTCACCATCAGCAGAGTTTCACCGTCCCGAGCGGCCGCACGATATTGGTGGCAACCGTAATGTCTCCCCACTGTAGTCTGTGATTGCCGAGGATCAAGAGACCGCCAGAGCTGCTGATCGGGTCCTCCGGCGTGGCCGGAATATTATCCTCACCCTCCCGGGGACCGGTGCGTGCATCGACGCTGTTCATTCGTTGTCTTTTTGCCGCGTAAAGCCAACCGCCGCAATTCGATCAAATCTGTAATTTTGCTTGCACCAATGATGGGCGCAAAGCGCCTTTGCATCCGCCCGCATCGGGGTGCTGATCTGTTATCGGTCTCATTTCGATGAAGTCGATTGCGAAGCTCAAGGTCATATAAGCTGTCCTATCTTTTTGGATGGGGCTGAGCACTTAAGTTCGCATTGCTCAATCACAAACCCGTGATAGCTTTTTAACTCAGGCGATCGTGCCGCTATTAATCTGACACGAAAAAAGTTCCTGGGTAGCCGCGCTCAGGTGGAGCGTTTCATGTCGCTCTTTGCAGCGTGGCATCGGCGGCGCATCTGAGAGGAATGCGTCGCCGATTAGGGTACTATAAAGCGGATTGCCTCACTCTGAAACCAAACGGTTGCCAGCTTGCCTTAGGTATTCGGGCTGCCCAAGGATGAGTGTCCTCGTGGAGATATTGAAACCATGGGTTCAGTTTTCGTTGCGGGAGTGGGCGCCTGACCGGCAACGCCCACAAAACCATCCTGAAACGAGCGAAATGGCGCGCTAAAAGCTTCAGCTATAAATTGTGTGGGAGCAACCATGCTGGATTTGCCCGCCCGTGCGTCACCTCACCACTGGCAGATCCGAGATCCGCGTTGTGTAGCGTGGGCTGCGGTGATTTGCGCGCAACTGCCAGGAGCGCGACATCCCCTCACTCCCAAGAACCAAGGTCTTCTTGCCGAACCGGGTGTTCACAGCATCAAGCGCCGTCATCAATGCTGGCGATCCTTTCGGCACATTGAAGAGCGTCCTTGGCCGATCTTCCAGTGGTAGCAGATCGTCCAGTATAATCCCTGCTTTGGTGAAGCCGCATGTCTGGTTATCTCTCTTGGGCCAAGCAACTTTGGCACACCGTTTGGCAGCAGCAACCAGTTCGAACGTGTCAGAGGACATGGGGGCAAACATGTTGAACGTGACACGGCATAGTGCGGCCGATCAGAGCGATGCCGGTTCGTGTGGAAGAAGACGGTTAGCGTCCTGGCTACCAGCCCGTGTTGCCGCAGCTTTTCAGCGGCGCGCGTTGCATGTGCCGTGATGGCTTGGAACAATGTGTCGATGTCCTTCATCGGCACGCCGGATGAACGAGTAACTGCCATGCCCTTTCGCTGAGGCTCCACGTCATCAGACGCGATGCATGGACCTGTCGCGCTTTTGTGCCGCCCCAAGTGCTCGTTTAAGCCACCTTTCGCTCGAAAGCGACAGGGCTTTTCCAACCCAATGCTGAGTGGCGGCGGCGCGGATTGTAGAACCCGTTTATGTATTCAAAGATCGCCATCTCAGCCTTGCGCCTTGTCTCCCAAGGATGCCGCCAGATCAGCTCTGCTTTGATGGTCTTGAAGAACGTCTCGACCGCCGCGTTATCATAGCAATTGCCCTTGCCGCTCATCGATACCTTGAACCCGTGCTGGCGCAGGCGTTTCTGGTAGTCGTGTGAACAATATTGCGACCCACGATCCGTGTGATGAATGCAGCCTTTGGGTGGTTGCCGGAACGCGATGGCCATCTCCAACGCCCGGATCGCGAGGTCACGTTTCATGCGGTTACTCACAGCCCAGCCGATGACGCGTCGGGAATGCAGATCCAAGATCACGGCCAGATACAACCAGCCCTCGCGCGTCCAGACATAGCTGATGTCACCGGCCCATTTCTGGTTTGGGTGATCCGCAGTGAAGTTCCGATCCAATAGGTTGGGCGCAATGTTGAACTTGTGATCGCTGTCGGTCGTCACCTTATGTTTGCGTGTTCTCACAACAGATATGCCATTCTGACGCATCAATCTGCCAACACGGCGGTGCCCGACATCCAAGCCGATCTCCTTCAGCTCTTCCGTCATCCGCGGCCTGCCGTAGCTGCCCAGGCTGAGACGAGACTGTTCTTTGATATGTGCCAGCGTCACCAGATCGGACCGCTGCCTGCGGCTGGCTGGCCGACTGCGGAAAGCCCGCAAACCGCGCATGCTGACATCCATAACCTGACACAGGCGCGCTGCCGGAAACGCATCCCGGTGTTCTTCCACGAACCTAAACCTCACGGCTTTGGCTCGCGAAGAACTGCGTTGCTTTTTTTAGGATGTCCCGCTCCTCCTTGAGGATGCGAACCTCGCGCCGAAGCCGGTCATTCTCTTGGGCGAGGCTTAAATCCTCTTTTGACACCACGTCTGTGTCTCTGTGCGCGGTGATCCATTTGTTCAGCGTCGACATACCGACGCCAAGATCATCCGCCACCTGCTTACGCGTTAACCCGCTGGTCAGCGCGATCCGCACTGCATCTTGGCGAAATTCGTCCGTCCGTTTCAGTCCCATAGTCAATCTCCTTTGTTGCAGTAAATGCTATCAAAGGAGCGGCATCAAACCGTGACAGGTCCAGCATGGCTCGCCCTGCAACTCCAGAACTGTGAGTTCGAGCACTACTGTGCCCAGCGCGCGCGCCTGGCGCAGCGGCATGTCACGCAATTCTGACGCAGTGCCAACGCCTATCCCTTTTAGTTTTGCTGTGGTCTTCTGGCCAATTCCCCCGATGTCCCCAACTGGAACAAGTGGTAATAACCAAGAACTCAGTGTCGGATCCATTATATCGAGCACGCCTCCAAAGATCGGGTTCTTCTTGACTATATCGTTGGCGCATTTGGCAAGCGTCTTGGTCGCTGCAATTCCAACCCGGACCGGCACACCAACGCGGCGCAGCACGTCGCGCCGCATCGACTTTGCGTGAATGGTGCGATCCTTGATACCTCCGAAGTCCAGAAAGCATTCATCAATCGAGTAGATCTCCACGTTTGGCGTATAGTCTTCATAGACCTCGACCACCCGACGACTTATACCATAGAGCGTGAAGTTGGATGAAAACACTCGCACGCCATGCGCATCGACCTTGTCGCGAACAAGGTGGAGGGGTTCAACCATCTTGATGCCCAGCGCCTTGGCCTCGTCACTGCGCGCGACGGCGCAGCCATCGTTGTTGGATAGAACGATCACTGGCACGCCGGTCAGGGTTGGGTCAAAGATCCGCTCGGCGCTAACTTAGAAATTTGCGCTGTCGCTGATCGCGATAGGCCGCGTTACGCGAGATGATACCGCCGCACCACCCCGGCGATCACACCCCAGAACTCGCTATCCTCGTTCAGCTCAATATCAGGGAAAGCCTCTCGACTGTTTGCTGGCGCGAGATAGAACTTCCCATTGCGCTTACGCAGGATCTTCGCGGTCACTGCGCCTCGACGACCGTGAGCACCGCTCGCCCCAACCGCCGCTTGCCCGCGCGATCAACGGCAATAAAGTCGCCATCACGAATTCCGACGTCCCACCGGCAATCGCCTTCAACACGCCACCAGAATGTTGATCCAGGGTGCCGCACGACCCAGGCGATCGGGTCGATTTCATCCTCAAGGTCATCTCCTGCCGGTGACGGAAAGCTGGCACTGACGCGCAGCAAAGCAACGGGGATCACATTGCTCTTTGCCATAATTGGGGCTTCTAGCGGAAAAACTGGCATCTGCGCTTCTCTATGTGTTCACTTTATGTTCCGATTGGTCGACTGTTTGACGGTGCGGTGTCAAGAAATGCGCCTGAAGCCTGCGCCAGCCCGCGCGGTCTGGTCGCACAGTGTGAAGTAATCGGCCAAGAACGGATATGTTTAGTGTGCTCGAGATCTCAGATTTCAGTCCGAAGCATCCTATGTCAGTCTATCTGTAGGACGTGGGCAAATGAAGGTTGTTTGGGCTAAAGCGTTTCCAGTTTATGTAGAAGCATACCCGGCCTCGCAAAAGTAGTTCCAGCATTCCTGAGGTGTGTAGAGATCACAGATTTCACTGAGGGCTTCGAACAGTCCAGTGAATGACCGCGCTCCAATGGGTCTCAGGTGGGCTTTGAGTTTTGAGACCGCCATTTCTATGGGGTTCAGGTCCGGGCTATAGGGCGGCAAAAACAGGAACCAGCAACCGTGAGCGCGCAGGAGCACCTCGGCTTCTTTGTTGCGATGGGTGGCCAGGTTGTCGAGGACGACGGCGGTACCGGGTTCGATCTCGGGTATCAGCACGTTACGGATGTAAGCGACAAAGGCTGGGCCGTCCATTGCTCCCTTGATGACCCAGGGTGCGACCAGATCGGATGGACCCAAGCCAGCAATCAGGGTCTGGGTCCCCCATGATCCAAAAGGAGCGGATGCTGTCAGCCTTGTGCCGCGCATGGAGCGACCGCGTATCCGCGTCAGATTGGTTTTGACCGATGTTTCGTCAATGAACACAACGCGTTCAGGCATTGCGCTGATCGCAGGGACACGATGTGCAAACCAATCAGCTCGCGCGCGCTTTACCCTTGCGCGCTTGCGTTCATCCGCAATGAGGCTCTTTTTTTATACGTATAACCCAACCGCTTGAGGGCTTGATCGATGCCGGAGACAGACGCGGTCACGTCATGCGCATCCGCAAGAGCACCCTGAAGTTCCTTGAGCGTGATGTCTGGGTCTTGATGGATCAACTCGACCAGAAAGTCATGGTAGGGGGCGAGCCTTCCATAACCGGTGTTGCGCGGGTTATCGGCTGGCGTCAGGCCCAGCCCCTGCTTGAGCTTTTGAGAAAGGCGCGACGCCGATGCCGCAGAAATCATCAATCGACGACCGATCTCTCGACCTGTCAGACCTTGGCCAAAGAGCACCTCAAAACGGGCTCGAATATCGGCAGAAAGCGGGTTGGGCATGATCTGATCCTCCTGAAAAGGATGATGATGTGGACGCCGCTGCCAGCGCAGTGCTTAGAATGGTGCTGCAACTGAGTGCAGCAAAAAAGGAGTGTACCAAATGCACATCAAAACAATCGGCCTTGATCTGGCGAAAAGCGTTTTTCAGGCTCACGGCATCGACGAAGCGGGCGATGCGGTTCTGGTCAAGAAGCTTCACCGCAAGCAGATGATCCCCTTCTTCTCGAAATTACCGCCCTGTCTGATCGGTGTGGAGGCGTGTGCCACAGCACATCATTGGGCGCGCACGTTGAGTGCGATGGGACATGACGTTCGGATCATGCCGCCTTCATACGTCAAAGGGTACGTGAAGCGTGGAAAAAGCGATGCGATTGATGCCGAGGCAATCTGTGAGGCAGTGGGGCGCCCCACGATGCGGTTCGTCCCTATGAAGACGGTCGAACAGCAAAGCATTCTGATGGCACATAGAACCCGGGCGCTGATTGTGCGCCAGAGAACCATGGCTGCGAATGCGCTGCGGGCGCACTTGGCGGAGTTTGGGCTGGTCGCAAATCCCGGCATCGCAAATCTTGTGAAGGTGGCTGATAAAGCTTTTGCAGATGCAACACTGCCACCTTACGCCCACAGAGCCCTTGAAATCCTGATCCGGCGCATGGCTGAGTTGACCGACGAGATCTGTGCGCTCGACCAAGAACTGAAGGCCTGGCACGCCAGCAACAAAGCAAGCCGAAGACTTGCAGCTATCCCTGGTATCGGCGTGATCACAGCAACCGCCCTCGCCGCCACCGTGACTGACCCCGACCAATTCAGCTCGGGAAGGCAATTTGCGGCTTGGCTCGGGCTGACCCCGAAACAGCACTCAACAGGTGGCAAAACCCGTTTAGGCGGCATCTCGAAACAAGGCGATCGATATCTGCGAAGATTGCTTGTTGTAGGGGCGACCGCCGTCATGCGGCACGCGAAGCGCAATCCAACACCCATGACAGACTGGGTCAATAACTTGCTGGAGAAAAAGCCATTCCGGCTTGTATCTGTGGCTCTTGCAAACAAACTGGCGCGCATCGCATGGGTGGTACTCATCCGAGGAGAAACATATAGACCTTATGGGCTTGCCGCCTAAGCGCGCAGCCCGATCCGAATTGGCAAAGGCAGTCAATGATGCGTAACGATCGAGCCAACGGCGAGACAAACCCGTCTGATTCACCGCGCCTCACAAGCGCGCCAGGTTGATTAGGGACCTCTCCAGCGGATTTCCATCAGGGCCAGCAGATCGTTTCAAGCTGCACAAACAGGCCGGACATATGAAAGCAACCGATCACCGCAACAGGACAAAATCAACCCTTGCCAAAGGCGGCGTCCACATATGAATCAGAAAAACAGCCCGCTGTGAATCCCCTTTGATTCAGTGAAAGCTGGAACCGCTTTAAGGTCAGTTTTGACGACAAACTCTATGGAGTTCATAGCCTATTAGGTGCGCTATTCCCTGTTGTTCCTCTCAAGAACAAATCTACAGGGAGAAATTTGTGTTTTATTCAGCCAAAGCAACGTTATCCCTGCAGTGCGAGATCAGCGCTGTCGCCAAGCCATAGTTGCAGGCCAAAGACTGCCAGTTGCCTTCAAACCCTCGGTTTTGATCGCTTCACAGCTATGTATTCGAACTGGAACTTACTGCCATGTTTGATGCGTCTCTGTAGTAACGTAACTTTGCCAGACTGTTGTTCCTTCATCGCAACCTGAACGGCGCGGGTGCCGCGTGTTGCGAACCCGCGATGAAAAATGATCCAGGTCCCCGCAGGCACTTCCTCGAGCGCCAGCTGGAATACAGTTAACATGTTGGGCTCAGACGTGATGTCAATCTCAGTTGGCGAAGAAAATTCGTAGCGATCAACATCCTCTCCGACTATTTCAGCATTTGTTCCACCGGCTGCAACTGAAAATCTCCATCGCCGAAGCCACGAAGTCAAAAGGGATATTGTGGGAAAATTAATCAAATGTGCCCAAGGTTCTGGCTAGATCGAACAAGCAGCGTCGTTGATGTTCGGGTGTCCAGTAGTAGGCGCGCAAGAGTTCCAGGGCTTCTTTGTCGTTGAGGATATCTAAAGGCAGATCTGCTAACGCGATGCCAGCTGTGGGCTGATGATCCAGCCCGTCAAAGAAAAATGATACAGGCACGTCCAGGACCTTTGCGATTTGCCAAAGGCGAGACGCGCTGACACGGTTTTTGCCGGTTTCGTATTTTTGCAACTGCTGGGACTTCACACCAACCTGGTCTGACACTTGCTGCTGGGTCTTATTAAGCAGTAGTCGACGTTGACGGATGCGATTTCCAACGTGGATGTCGACGGGATAGCTCATCGGATGCTTTCCATACTTTAACAGAAGTGTGCAATTTAAACATTGTTGCCAAACACAGCGCCATGTTTCTGATTGTTGTACTGCCTATCTTTCGATTTAGGGTTGTGTGCGGCATGTCGCTAACGACCCTCTGGATGCGTGTTTAATTGGCGCGAGCTGCGTTTGCTTCTCCCAAGGCCGCACCTTTGGCATCCCCGTTGTTACCTCCACCTCCCTCAACATCCCGCCAGTGACCAACCCATCGCGCACCCAGTCCAGTGCGGCCCACCAGTCGTCATAGTCACGTCGCGCTGATGCGATCTGCTCCGGATGCGGCCGCCACGTGACCGGACAGGCCAGTACATCGACTGTCCGCCACTTGCCGCGAACCATGACGCGTGCGGTGCCGACCACTTCGGTCGCGGCGCGTTTGCCGTAGCGGTTTTGATGGATATCGCGGGGCACGCATCGCGGCACCGCACCTGGCATCCAGTCAGGCGTCATTCCCGCCCGGGCCAGCTCTGCCACACGCAGGGCCATGCGGATCCCACCAAGACTGTCGGGCAATCCGGCCACGGTGGCCGCGATGACCTCGGCGTCCGGATGGGTGTAGCTGCCGCTTTTGTGCTGACCGCCATCGACCTTGCAGCCCAATACGGCGCGTTGCATCAGTACATACTCCAACCCGAAGCCGCGGCTTTCCGCATCGGCGTCCTGTCTTGGGGGCAACTCCAGCTGGGCTTTCTCGACCCGGAAGGCCCATTCCAGCGCTTGCTGCACGCCCATCAACCGCTTTGGGCTACTATGTCGCGCTGCTGACTGCTGACTTGCCTGGGGAGAGCGCTTACCAGGCCCATGCAGCTTGCGATCAAACTTGCTCATAGCAGACCTCGCGCGCGCAGCTGCTCGGTGGTCACCAGCCCCCGCTCCAGCATCGCCCCGCATATGGCGTTGCTAATCATGCTGGGAGGCAGGTATGCGTCGGAGTTGACCTTGGCCGCGTAGAATGCTGCCAGCTCATCTGGACTGACTGGTGGCGCCTTCTGCCGTCTGTGGCCACCTTTGACGCGCGTTCTGCTGCCACTGGCCGCTGTTGCTTGTGCGTCGCGCTGGGCTGCCCGTTCCATGAAACGATCCAGGGCTTTCGGACCATCGGGTGGATTGGGATGATCGCGACGCGTCTCAGTGGCAACTTCGATGATCCCAGCCTTGGAAAGCCCAAGATCATCGATCCAGCGACGCACGTGCTGCCGGGCAGGCCAGCCCTGCCACCATGCGGGCAGGCCGGCGTTGGCGTCAAAGCCCAACGCCCCGAGCAGTTTGCCAAAGAAAATCTCAAAATCTGAATCTCGCGCGTCCTCCTCCTCCTTTACTGGTTCCCTTAAAGGTTCTCTTACAAGGTTAGTGTCCGGATTTCGGACACGGCTTTTGCCATTTTCCGGACACGGGTCCTGCTGATGAGCCAGTTCCGCGCGACAATTCTGGTCCCTTGAAGCTGTCCCTTCCAATGGCAATACGCCATGTCCGATTTCTGGACACGGGTTCGGATCATGCGGGGTAAAGCCAGGCTCGAACCCCAAGATGTAGCGTGTGGGCATCTGCCGTTTGGTTGCAGGGTGAATGCGCGGCACACGACGCAACAATCCCGCCGCTTCCAGCTGACCAAGATGATCATTCAAGGTCGAGCGACTGATCTCGCAATCATGCGCTAGCCGCGCTTGGGAGGGGAAACAGCCGTAGTCGGGATTGAAGCGATCACACAAATGCCAGAGCACGATCTTGGTGGTGGGCTTGAGCCCGCGGCGCTGGATGGCCCAGTTGGTGGCGGCATGGCTCATGACGTGGCCCTCCGCGCTGAGGAACCCACACCATCGTGCCCAGCCCCTGTATCGCGTTGGGCCTCCGATGTACCTGTTTGCACCACACGCGTGGTGAAGCCATGATCGGCCAGCGCGCCCAGCGCATCGTCGAGGCTATGTACCAGCGCCCAGCCAAAGCCCTGCGCCAGCACGGCATCCCGAAACCCTTCCTGTGCGGGGCTGAGCCGACCTTTGGCACTCTTCAGCTCCAGAAACAGCACGCGCCCGTCACAAAGAACAATGAGATCGGCAAAGCCGGGATGCACGCCCATGCCAACCAGGATCGCCTGACGCCGCGCACCGCGGGGGCCTGCTTCGGTGACCTCATTGGCACAGTGATGCACGATGGCCCCCTTGGGCAGGGCAAAGCGCAAGGCGACCACAACGGCACGCTGCAGATCCGCTTCGGGTGTTCCACGCCGCTTCATCGCTCCACCTCCGGGTCCTGACTGTGATGCTTGCTGTGCCCCGGGGTCTTGGCCTCCAGCACGACCAGCAAGATCCGCGCGTCCTCGCGTTCCTCGGGTGTCTCGCCATGGCGGACCAGGACATTGCAGGCGATGCGCAGCAGATGGTCGGAATGGTGAATGACATCGGCCACGACGATGCGGGCCTCGCGCCGCCGCTCGTCAATCCAGTCCGCGCGCGCCTCATCGCGTTCAGCGCGCCGGCTCCGTTGCCGGAAGGGCAGGGGGATGCTCATCGGCGTCCCCCCGTGCGCCGCGGGTTCGGCATCTCCTGCTGTGTCAGCCAGTCCTGAACCGCATCGCGCCGGTAATAAACTTTGCGCCCGGCACGCACGCAGGGCGGACCAAATCGCAGGCCCTCCCAGCGACGCAGGGTTTCGACTGTCACACCGAATTCAAGCGCAAGGTCCAGTCGGCTGATCCAGCCGCTCAAGAGCTTTGCGTTGGTGGGACGCATAGGCGTTCTTTGTTGTGTCATCGTCTGTCTCTTGTTTGTCGCCCGAACCGGACGGATTGCAGGCCTCAAGAAACGCAGAGACGAAGGGGTGGCGGGAAGGCACTGACCGGCGGTGATGCGCCAGATGCTTGCCGGTCATTGATATTATTGAGTTTTATGGAGTTCGACCGTTTCGGCGCAATAATCTCGCTGTGACAAATCAGGAGTACCGGAGGCCTCGCGATGTCATCGCGCGCTGCGTTCACAACCGATTTACAAGCTTTGGCCTTTTTTCACGTGGTTTGGCGGCTATCCATCGGCACTGAACCAACCGGCAAGGTGTTCAGACCCTTGCCGGTCATTGATATTAAACAAGATTTACAAAAATCTGGGTATTAAACACTCCGGCTCGTACCAAATTGGCCGCTACGCCTGTCGTTTGGCCGCTCTTAACTTCGGGTCCACCCTGCCCCACGGCGGTGTGACACATGCGCCCCTCGAAATTCATTAATGATTACAGGGACCGGCAAGCGTTTGGTGCATCACCGCCGGTCACCGCCTATGCGCCGGTCAAAGGTCCATGCTTCGCTTGATAGGTCTGCTTATCTACGCATGTGTCTGTGGCAGTAGGAGAAATAAACATGGTTAAACGACTGCGACTGAACGAAAAAACTGTGAGAGACCTGATTGCACAAGAAGTTCGGGATTATCAGGTGTTCGACACCGAGATCCGGGGGCTCTCCATTCGTATCTTACGATCAGGGTCTCGGTCGTTCGTGTTGGATTACCGCTTTGCAGGTCGCCAGCGCCGGATGGCAATTGGACGCTGGCCGGAGTGGAGTGCCACAGCCGCTCGCGAACGCGCGCGTGAGCTACGTCGAGAAATCGACGAGGGGCGTGATCCGCTGTATGATCGTAGCAAACTACGCGAAGCGCCAAGGTTCAAAGACATGATTGACCGATATTGTGCTGAGCATGTGCCACATCTGGCACCACTGAATGCAGCCGACCAGCGTGCGATGCTGACCAAGCTTGTGGCGCCTCATTGGGCCAACAAGCTGGTGGCGGATATCTCGCCGCATGATGTTGCCACATTACTGAACATTATAGCGCAGGGCAGGGCCCGCCCGTCCAAAGAAAAACCAAACAACCGTGCACGCAAACTGCAAGGCGCAAAGCCCACCCCGATCCGGGCTAATCGCGTAGGCGAAGTGCTGCGCAAGATGTTCACGCTAGCCATCAGCTGGGGCTGGCGCACGGACAACCCGGCCACGGGGTTTAAAAAGCGCGTCGAAACAGCGCGTGAACGCTTCTTGTCGCAAGAAGAGATCGGACGGCTGGCCGCCGTACTGGACGCAGCCGAGGATCAGCGGGCGGCGGGTATCATCCGGATCTGCATGCTGACCGGCAGCCGTGTGGGTGAGGTGCGCCAAGCACGGTTTGAACAGTTCAATCTCGAACTGGGCATCTGGTCAAAACCTGCCGCCACAACCAAGCAGCGCAAGATCCACCGGATCCCGATTTCTGCAGATGTCGCAGCCATCGTGCGCCAACGCGCTCTTTTGGTGCCCAAAGATAACCCTTGGCTGTTTCCAGGCGATGTTCCCGGTCAGCCTGTAAAAGAAATCCGCAGGTTTTGGATCAATGTGCAGCGAGAGGCCAACCTGCCCGATGTCCGTATTCATGATTTGCGCCACACGTTTGCTTCCTTGCTGGTTAGCGGTGGCGCATCACTTGAGATGATCGGCAGGCTGCTGGGCCATACGCAAATGCAAACGACCCAGCGTTACGCGCATCTCATGGACTCACCCCTGCGTGCGGGCGTTGATGCGGTGGCTGGCATGTTCCGCCCGCGTCCCAAAATTGTCCATGATGCTGATGTGAAGCGTGCTTGACATATTTGATGTTCAGCCATCACCGCGCAGCGCGCGCCAGAACGGCCGCAATCTGCGCCGAATGGTGCTTTCGTCGGGCACGTCGCCGCTTTCTGCGACATCGGCAAACCAGTCCTGCATTTCGGCTATCAACTCTGTTTGTGTTCCCGGTAAGCCGTGTTCGTGAACGCGCCGGGTCAAGGCCACGTACATGCCCTCCCAGTCATAGGGTGAAAGAGCGCCTGTGCCGCCACCGACGCGCCGCAATAAATCATGCTCATCCTCAAATCGCAGGACATCGTGGCCGCTGATGAGCAAGTCCGCGACGGAGACTTTGACCCCATCGACGGGTTCTGTGACGTAAGCCCAGTCGCGAGTGCGTTCAGGTTTTACTCGCATCAGCTGGATGGCGGTTGGCCCCGTCCCGCTGCGCCTGAAGAGGGGCAGCATGTCCATCGGTGATATGCTGATCTTGCCGGACACCTTGTCGGGTCCGCATGCGGCCAGTGGAATGCCAGTCACTATATCCAGCTTGCCCTCGCTGGCCCAGCCCGCGAGGTCGGCAATGGTGCAGCCCCATCGTGTTGCTGTTTCGTGCAATGTGAAGAAGGCTCTGGGTGGTAATGCCATTTTGGTTCCGTTCTCTGTTTAGGCAGACGCCGCATGCCACCTGGTAAAGGTATGCGCCGCCTGGACGTTGGTGAGAGGGAAACACCGTCTACGCTGTAGATTGGGGAAGGCATGCCTGGACGTCACCCCCTCATCGGTGATGGCACTATTCCTCAACCAAAAGAACACCATAGAGCGAGTCGCCCTCTAGAGAGAGCTTACGCAAGTTGCTACGTCAGAAGTTGTCAGGGATAAGAGGGGGAACGCCATGTCATACCGAAAAGCACAGGAGCTCTTGCGGCTGGCGGACATGTGCGCGGCACGTCATCGTGGCGTGTGCTTGCAAGATATTGTCATCGCGTTCGAGGTGAACCAACGAACAGCACAGCGCATGGTGCAGGCATTAAAGGATGTGTTCCCAACTCTTGCCGCACACACGTATGGCGGTCGTCAGCATTGGTGGAAGCTGCGTGACATTGCCTTGATCAGCATGCAGGGTATTTATGATGATGAACTGGTGGCGCTTGAAATGAGCACCCGGCGGGCCGCACGTGACGGCGCGCACGCGCAGGCCGAGCTGTTGCAAGGGTTGCGTGAACGCTTTGTCGCAACGCTGCCCGCCGCAACGGCGCGGCGGGCGGAGGTGGATGCGGAAGCGGTTCTCGAGGCGCAGGGCTACGCGTGCCGCCCGGGTCCTAAGGTGAAAACGTCGCCTAAATTTACAAGTGTCATTGCCGCTGCGCTAAAAGGGCCGTCCCGGGTTACGATCAGCTACCAAGGGGAACATGATCCAGCTCCACGTGAGCGGATTGTTGAGCCCTACGGTATGCTGCTTGGCACCCGGCATTATTTGGTAGCACGCGGCCCACACAAAGATGACCAGTTCCGCCGGTTCAGGATGGACCGCATTTCCACTGCTGAGGCCACACCTGACTGGTTTGTAAAAGACGAGGGGTTCGATCTCGAAACTTACGCCGCACAGGCATTCGGGTCGTTTCATATGGATGCGGAGTACAGCCGTGTCGTCTGGCGTTTTGACCCAGAAGCCGCAGTGACCGCGCGCGAGTTTGAATTCCACCCAAAGCAGAAGATGATCGACGAGGAGGATGGAAGGTTGATCGTATCATTTGACGCCAGTGGCTTGGTTGAAATGGCCTGGCACCTCTATAAGTGGGGCGACGCGGTCGAGGTCATCGAACCACCTGCGCTGCGGGAAATGGTGGCGGGCTGGCAGAACAATCGCATCAGCGTGTTGCCGTGAACTTGGCTGACGGTGACTTGCGTGGCTTCTATCGGTCGGCTCTGACCCTATCAGTTGCGTGGCATCCCATGTCAGCCGGGCTGGATTCTGCGAAACTGGTCGTTCCGAAAGCGAATGGCAGTCCGTTCTGCCAGGCAACACGGCCTTGCCCCCAGTAAGTGGGTTCTACTTGACGATCGGGTTTGTCTGGAGCTTGAAGATGCCGTAGACGGCGCATGGTCAAACGTCCTGTCGGCATTCCGATCCTCCTGTTCTTCAGGAGACGGAGTAACTGCAGTTCGTTGGCCAGTCCTGCCCATGATCGCATGAAATTACTGCCCGCGATCGCGTGAAACAGGTGCCCGCCTTCCCGTGAAATCGCTGCCCACGATCAGCTGAAATCACTGCCCGCCATCATGCGAAACGCGCAGACCGGGCGGCAGAGGATTTTGATCACGCAAGTGTCCTTCACCTTGTCAGACAGGAAAACCAAGGCGCCGCCGCTGCCCGCAACGCATGTTGGAAAGCTGCGCGTGGTGAAGTCATCCTGTTTCTGAATGCAGATGATACTTGGGCGAACCATCACGTGGTAGAGATGCTAGTTTTGATGGCAGAATTTCTGGAAGCCGTGCTCTATGCAGATGCATGGGGGGAGATTTCGCGGGAACATACGGCAAAAAAGCACGGTTTTGGAATTGGATCAGACCATCGTGGACCGCTTGGCTGCTTCTTTGAGACCATGAGTTCCGGGCCCATGATTGTCTCGTCGAGCACGGCCGGAACGTGGAAAAGGTGTCTAATTGAGAGCCAAGGATATCCCGATGGGCTCCGATTTGGCGAAGACCAAATAGGCTGGGGCCGTCTGGCCCTTCTGGGTGATGTTTTCTGGTCGCCTCGTATTGGTGCCACTTGGGACAAATCCGCAGACAATCGGAGCGACAATGTTGCTGGCTCGCCACCCCGCACAGCCTGGCGCGATTTCCTGATCGAAGCACTTGATGGCCCGGAGCTCTCAACAGCGACGCGGCGGAATATCCGGACTGCCGTCGCAGTTGAAAATGCCTGCCTCCGTGGCGAGATCACATTCTTCGGCCATGAAACGCCTGCGCTTTTTGCCGAAACCCGATAAAGACCTTAGCGCGGTTGCGCTCTATTCCTACCGGGTTGGCGAGCTTGGCGGAATTTCTTGATACTTATTGGGTCCGGGCAGGCTGGACGGCCTTACTCCTGTCAATACAGGGTGACGGGACCTCATGCGTCGATCCTACCACCACATTACCCAGCTTTCCTTTATTGTACGTCCGGATAGGCTAGTGGCCACGCGACATAGAAGACGCTTCCTACGCCTGAAGTGGTTTCCAGCGCGATGGCCCCACCTGTCTCGCGGACGATCTCCGCGATGACCGGAAGCCCCAGTCCCGTCCCCATGTTCCCCTTCGTGGTAAAATGTGGTTCCCACAGCCGAGCCCTGACCTCCGGCGTGATTCCGGTTCCGGTGTCGCTGATCCTGAAGAGGGCATAGGGTTTGTCCGGAATCTCACCCACCTCAAGGGCGGCTGTCTGCGGGACGGGCTCGCCGAGTGACAGTGAAAGTGCAATCTCATGCTTACCGTCGCCTAGGGCATCGCGCCCATTCAAGCCGAGATTCAGCAAAACTTGCATCGGCTTAAGCGGATCGACCGTTGCGATGATCGGTTCGTCAGGTACATCGGCCGTGATCTTGTGGTTATGGGTTGCGCCGAGTTTGAGAATCCCCGCGGCCTCATTAAGTAGTTCCGCAAGGTCAGTCTCTTCGGTCTCGCGCTTGCCAGTGCCAAGAGACTGAAGCGGCTCCAGTAGGGAGATTGCTTGTCGCGCCGTAGCATGAATATTTTCTAATGATCTGGGAAGCCTGATCCCCACATCTTCAAGAGCGGGATCAGAGATGTAAGAAATGATCCCAATCAAGTTAGCCAGATCATGCGTCAGGCCTGCGGCCAAAAGGTTAATGATTTCCTGTCTCTGCGCCAACTTGATGCGGTCACGGATCTGGACTCGCTCGCGTTCGATCGCATTGCGTGAGGTCACGTCCCTGTTGATGCAAATGATCTTTCCGCCAGGTATCTCAGTCAGGCTGAGCTCCTGCTCAAAAGTCGTGCCGTTCGCTTGGAGAGCCTCGGCTTGCCCGGCCCAGTAGCCTTGCTCTCTGAGTGCAGGGAATGCCTTTGCCGCCAATTCTGCTGCGACCTGCGGTGAATAGAGGCTATACCAAGGCTGACCGATCAGAGATACTGGGTCGTCATGTCCGAACATTGCCGCGTGCGCCGGATTCGTAAAAAGGATGGTGCCTGCTTCATCGGTAATCGTGATCCCTTCCTCGGTCGCGGCAATCGCAGCAGACTGCATCGCAAGCTCAGCTTCCAGCCGCTTCTGCCCAGAAATGTCCAGCAAGACACCTGAGATCTTGTACGGGCGTCCATCGGCATGGTGATCTGAGACCCCGCCCCGGCCCATCACCCAGACCCAATGACCAAGTCGATGACGCAAGCGGTACTCGACCTCAAACGCGGCGGCAGTTCCGTCCGTACATTGCAGAAATCCTGTCTCGGCGGCGGCAACATCTTCCGGATGTACCAACGCACGCCATCCCTTGAACCCGAGGGAGCTGACAGCCTGCCTATCCAGGCCAAGCATCTCGATCCAGCGATCATTCACATCGCTCTCACCGGTCTCGAGATTCACGGTCCACGTGGCGGCCTGCGCCCCGGATATTACTTGTTGTAGACCGACCTGTGCGATCTTGAGGTCAGTGATATCGACGAGCAGATGCACGCAAGACCCGCCTGCGCTTGAGCGCTCGGTGACACGAAACCAGCGCCCATCGGAGAAGCGCATCTCCTTTTCGAAGTTCTGGTGCTCTCTTTGCGCAATACGGTCGCGCAGCCACTGTTCATGTTCCTCAACAGGAATTCCGATAAGGCCATTTCGAAGGTCGCGGCGGAGGATTTCCTCGAAGCGCATGCCTGCGATAATTTCGCCTTCGCTGCTGTGATGCAGCCGGGCGTAGGCCTGATTGTAGTGAGCAAGACAGTCATATTTATCATAATAGGCAAATGGCTCTTGGACCGAGTCCAAGGCATCGACCAACTTCTTGCGAACCTCAGTCAGCTCCAACCGTTGTGCGGAATCCGTAGGTTCGTAACTTATGACCAGTTCCTCGGCTTGCTCCTCACATGCCGCTCGCAGCATGATCCGGCGCATGTAACCCTCACCCCCAAAAGGGGAGACTTGACGCACCGAAGCTTGCCCACCTCGCAGTACTGAGCGACAGTCGAGCGAGAGGCCCGGGTCAACCGCCATTAGCCCCTCAGCGCCTTCGATTGGCTGATCGAGATGCGCATGACGCGGCTGGAACGATGCAGTTGCATCAGGAGCAATGAAGCGTAGCTTTAGGTCTTTCGACAGGATGAGGAGGAGCAATGCTTTTGGGTTTCCTTTTTGGTTACAAGGGCAAGTAGCAGAAACCGATTGGGTTAACCTTGATCCAGCGCAAACTTTTAAAACATTTTCGATTTTATAAATTTAACATTTGATTGGTACACGATCCATGGCGAACTCAGTATCACTGAACGGGTTTTCAGTGATTGTCGCACAACACCGGTCTGCAGGCGATACAGGATGAAATTGCGGACATCCCGCAAGATCAAATTGGCGCTGTTCTCTTATATGCGGCGTCCTGGTACCCAGGCTGCACGCGACGGCATTCATTTGGTGCCGGTAAACAAGAGAGTTGCGACGGCTTAACCACGCGATCATTAGGCAAATGCTAAGTTTGGAAGCGATTAACTTGCAGTGGGCGCCGAATGTTTATGTCAACGCCATGTCAACGAGCGCACGTCTTGTTCCGACGGGTTTTGAGTGCGAACACATGTGAATTATGTTCAATATCTGGTTCGCAAATTTGTAAAATCAAAGGCTTGCCGGCTAAAAGACTGTTTTTGCTAATATATTAGAATCGTTGGATTATAGGCTCATAACCTGAAGGTCGTAGGTTCAAATCCTACTCCCGCAACCAAATCTAACAAATAAATCAAATTCTTAAGTCGGTGGTAGCATAGTACCATCGGCTTCTTGCACGTTTACGTCAACGCCACGTCAACGTTTGACGAGTCCCCCTGAAACGCCATCAGCACACAAGATGAGCTGGCCGTAAGCGGCGGCCCCGCCCCATTGATTTGGCCTGTTCCTGACGCGTGAGGTGCCTGCGAGAAGGTCTGCGTTAGCAGATGGAGGTTGCGTATGGC
>NZ_QJJL01000017.1 GCF_003201935.1 Loktanella sp. PT4BL
GGGTCTCAGACCGGATGCCTGGTCAAACCTGCTCGACGTCGCCGATGAGGAAACACAGGCCACACTGATTTTCATGATGGCGCTGCAGGACATCAATACCGGAAATAGCAAATTCACGGAGGAAGAGATCGACGAGATCGACCTCGAAGCGTCTGATCTGATTCCGGGTTGCGTGATGACAATCCTTCATCAATTTCGCCGCGAACTCGCCGGACAGGCTCCGGCCAACCTGCCGGGGCAGCCGTTTCAAGCAGGACCACGACCCGGCCGAAACGATCCATGCACCTGCGGGTCGGGCCATAAATACAAGCAGTGTTGCGGCCGCAACTGAACGCTAAAGAACAATTTCATGGCTGCCACCCGCATAGGCGCGCGCCCACCTCGTTATGTGCCACGATCTGGGCCAGCGTCACGTCACTCAAAACGTCCTGACGCGATGGTCGAATAGGCTCTGCCCAGTCGCAGTCATCGCGCAAGCTAGGTGGATCAATCGCGCATCCAGTGGTCAGCGCGGCGCTCAAGATCAGCGCGGTCAGCGTTTTGCACGTCATGGCGGATGTCCTTTGAGGTTTGCATGGATCTGACGCGCGCATCGGCACGGCGCACGGCAAAATTCGCCGCTGCGGCTTGGCGCCCCTGGCGAAAGGCAACCCACAGGGCGACAATCACAGCCAAAGCCAGCGCGCCGTAAAGAACAGCCCGCCTGCCCAAGCCACTCAGGAGTGCGCGGACAACGCCGATCATGGCGTGCGTCCTGTCCGGTGATCTTCAATGCGGGCGGAGCGCGCCTTTAGCGCATAGAGGATGACACCGACAAACATCGCCATCCCGATCCATGGGAGAGTAACGGCGAGCCACGCCTCAAGACCTGCGAGTGCGAAGATCCGGGATGCTGTGTCGCGGGCCTGCTCGGCCTCATTCAAAGCTGGCGCGATCTGAGAGGTGATGGAGCCTGCGGCCCCCAGAACCCCGAGGCCGATTTGCGCATTGGCGGCAGCAACAATGCGGCTTTGCTGGGGGCTGCCCGAGGCGCGCGCAGGTGCGACCTCGCGCGGTGCGGCGTACTCCAGCGCCTCCTCCAGTGCCACATCAACGATGGGCACCAGCGGCAGTGCTGCGTCATCCCTAAACGCGAGGATTGCGGCACGGGTGCGTGGACCGATGATCCCATCGATGCTGCCGACCTCGTGATAGCCAAGATCCTTTAACCGGCGCTGCACGGCCTTGACGGAGAGAGTCACTGCTGGCGCGACATGCCCCGCCCGCCGCACACCCAAGAGCTTCGAGACCGGATAGCGTTTCACATTCACCGCATCAGACTGATTGCCGCCAAGCCCCCAAACCCAGGCCCCCTCAATCCGGTCAATGAAGAAGACATGCCCCTGCCAGCTGGAGGAGCCGCGCGGGATCACCCCGATGTCACCCGGCTGCGCATCCGCGATCTCTACCGGGATGCCCCAGTCCAAATAGGACCGTGCTGTCAGCTTCCGCGTCGAGCGAATGCCAGCCTTCTCCAGACAATGCCCGACGAAGGCGGCGCACCAGGCCACAGAGTCATGCTCCACCCAATCGTGGCCGACCGAGGCGTACATCTCCATAACGGTGGGGTTGTTTGCAGGGCCCGGGCCCTCAGTGGTGCCAATGTACCCGCGGGCAATTTCCAAAGGTGTCATGATGCTCTCCTATGCAAAAAGCCGCCCCGGAGGGCGGCTGTGTTGGTCGTAAATTAATTGCGGAGCCTTGCGGGCATGGCTGACTAGGCGGCGCCTGCTTTAGGCTGCTACGCGCACATATGCTTTGGCTTGCACAATCCAGTCATCCGCTGCGGCAGATAAGGACGGGCCTAAACCAACGACGCCGAAGAGCTGAACCTCGTAGATCCCGACGCCGGTCTGTTGCGCGGGCCAAAATCCATCTTGTGACAAAACCGCAGACCGCAGAACGTCGACCGGATCAGCAGCCGCGGATACCTTGCTAAGAACCTGAGCAATATCAGTCATGAGAAAGTACCTCCCTTCATCCATTCAGCAATATCCAGATGGCGTCACCCAGCTGAACATCAAGAGATGACCGCGCTGATAGGAGGCTTACTTCTTGCGGCAAAGCCAGGCTGTCATCAGGGCCTCCGCCCCGCGCGGTCCCAAATACGCCAACGTGGCCACAAGCCCCGTGCGCACAGGCTGGCCAAGATCAAAGTGGCTTGCGATAGCCTCGCCAATAATCGCCATGCCAATAGCCACGGGGATTTCCCACAAGAGCTCTTTGCCAAAAAACCGCCGCCGACCCAGCTTGACCTCACCCGAGTGATACATCAGCCGACCCGTAAAGGCGCCGATCAGCGTGGTCACCGCCCCGCCAAACAGACTGTTCAACGTTTCTAAAAAGCCCGGCTCGGTCATGGGCGCCTCCCTTACAGGTTTGTCCACGCAAAGCGCTTGCGTGGGTGTTAATATGGACTATATTTAGAGCTGTATTTCGCACCATTTGGAGGCCACCATGCAGCGTGTCGAAGCCAATATCGCCGTCAGCGTTTCTGATCTTAAAAAAAACCCGTCGCAGGTCATGGCGCAGGCAGCAGGCGAATCCGTCGCCGTGCTGAACCACAATCGTGTCATGGCCTATATGGTGCCTGCCGCGCGCTATGAGGCCTTGATGGAGCATATGGACGATTTGGAGCTGGCCGAGACCATTAAGCAACGGGCTGACGAGACACCGGTTCGGGTCAGCTTGGATGAACTATGAGCTGCAATTCCTGCCCACAGCCCTCAAGGAGTGGCGTAAACTTGGCGTGACGCTGCAATCGCAATTCAAAAACAAGCTCAAAGAACGACTTGCTCAGCCCCATGTTGTGGCCGATGGCCTGCACGGCATGCCAAGCCACTACAAAATCAAGCTTCGCAGCGCGGGCTACCGCCTCGTCTACCGCGTAGACGATACCACTGTCACGGTAACGGTTGTGGCGGTCGGCAAACGTGAGCGGAGCGCCGTCTATAGAAACGCGCGTAAACGTGCTGATCCCTAATATTCCCCACCGTCGAGTAGCGGTTCAAACGCGGCATCAGCCAGATTGCGCAGCTTAAGCGTCGGCGGTGTGGTGCTGGTATCGACCCAAAGCATACCCGGCGCGGTGGCCGCAGGTTCCACCGCACCGCTGCTGGTGGAGCGCAATGCTGCAACAATCTGATTGATCTGGGCGCGCACAGCCGCCCCATTGTCATTGATGATCACAAAGCTGGGTGCTTGGGACACTAGGCCACCTCATCTGCTATGAGCCGCAATTCCGAGACGATCGGCGTAAAGGCCGGATCACTGGTTCTGAGCCAGGCCCGCGCCTCAACCGCGTGCGCCTCGATCTCGCTGTTATCGATCCGGCCCCAAGGTCCCCAGACAGGGTTGGCACCCGCCGGATCGTCATCGGTTTCCCGGACCTCAAGCACAACGTCGATATCGGCGCCCTCGGAGCCGTCGAAGTCGGCCCAGCTATCGATCGGCGTCATGCGGTCATCAATGTAATCCGACAGCGCCGAGGCCCCGACCAGGATATCAGACCGCAGACGGACGCGCCGAAGTGCTCCAAAGTCGAGAAGGCCATCGAACTGATAAAGCCCTTCGCTCGCCAGTACCATGGGTGAACCCTGAGCATCTGTTCCGGTTTGCAGTTTCAGCGTACCGGCAGTCGCCACCAGACCGGTTTTCACACCCGAGAATGCCGGCTCCGCCGCCAGCGTATTCAGCTGGGCAAAGCTCAGGATCTGCACCCCCTTGGTGCTCACCGTGCTGACGGGGCCAATGCGCCCCTCGCTGTCTTCGGCCCGCAGCAGATATGTCCCGGGTTTCAGCGGCACGACCGCAATGGCCTCGCCGCCCGAGACCCGGTCCATGAGCGTTGAGTTCGCCCAGGTGGCGGCCATTTCCTTGCTGTGGCGGATAATGACATTGCCGCCAACGCGGACATCTACATCAACCGAGCGCTGCCATTTCAGCACGGCCAGACCGCCCGCGGACTGGATCGTCAGCCCCGTCAGGGCTGCCGGTGGCGCTGTCAGGCCCACAATTTCCAAGCCTCCCTCGCGCCAGACCGACGAGACCCCCAGCACCGAGATCGCCTTGATCCGCGCGTCCCATTGGCCCGGCTGGATGTCGCGCAACTCCATCACCGTGCCGGAGGTGCGGCCGCGGTCCAGCCACTCACCGCCATCCCGGCGGGTCTCCACCTGATAGGTATCGACAAAGCCCGAAGCCGCAGGCTCCCAGGCGATCCGCGCCAGGACTTTGACCGCTGAGCCATCACGCGTCACATAAAGTTCCTCGATGATCTGCGGCGCACCCGGTGGCGCGATATCAAAAGCCGTTGGCAGCGTCGTGCGTGGTGCTGCCGCATAAATCTGTTCTTCCGAGGCATCCCAGTCGTAAATGAGGGGAGAGGTTTCTCGCAGGAGGAGTTCTGGCGCCAGACGCGGGCCCGGCCCGACCTGCGTCAGATCCAGCCGTACCGCTTCAACCTCAAAGGGTTTTCCTTCAGGTAGATCCGCACCGCCAAAGCCCCAGCGGTCATAGTGCACATATGTGGTTTCTCCGGCCGCAACGCGCCAGGCCTTAAGCTTGCCCGCAATCTTCAGGCTCATTTGCCGGCGCGCGCGCTCGAGTTCGATCTTCGCCAGACGCTGCGCCATGGAGGCAGAGATCGTGAAGGGCAGCGAGATATCCCGCCACACCTGCTCGCCATTGTCCTCCAGCCGGTAGGCCTCACTGGCATAGGCCGGGAAGTCATCAGGCTGCCAGCTATTCTCGGGGCTCACGAACTGGCCGCGCACCGCATTAAAGTTTGACGCCCGGCTTTGCCGCGTGGTCAGGGTCATCCCGCCCTCGCGCAGATCATCTGCCGTGATCACTGTCTCCGGAACGCGGTAGGCCCCCGCCCGCATCCGCCATTGGCCCGCTTGCCAGATGCAGCGGCCTGCCATGGCCGTGAGCATCGCCTCGATAATGGTCTTGGGCGTCTCTGCGAGCGAGACCACGCCATTGCAAGTGTAGCGCCGCTCGGTCCCGCCTGTGGCCAATGACACAGCCTCGTCACAGATATTGGCGGCCTCAATCAGACTGTCGGTCTCGATCCCGTCCGCACCTCCGATGACAGCGCCGATCCCATAGGTCGCATGCGCCATGTAATCGGCCACGCAAAGCGCTGCATTGTCGGTGTAGACCTGCGCACTGGTGCGCGGATCAAAGATGTCATCCTTGCCCTCGAGATCCACAGTGATGTTGGGAATGCCGCCTGGAAAGGCATCCGGATCATAGGTCAGCCGCAGATAGATCGCCGCACAGCCCGCAAGGCGGTGGTCCTCGCTCCAATGCTCCGGGGCCGCTGCAATGAGCCCCGCAAAGGCAGTCTGGTCATCCGTACCAAGGCGCTTTTCCACAGCAACCTTGCCGGCCCAACGGCCCTGGGCCACCCCTGAGGCATCAACCGCTTCCTCGCCCTCAAAATAGATCGCCCCGATGGATTTGATCCGATGGGCCGCCAGCACGACCACCAGGTGCAGGTCTTTGTCTTTCGCCCCTGTGGAATGCAGGAACACAATCACACCGCCCTTGCGCGTGCGGCCGTAAACCATTTCTCGGGGCATCACCGGCTCGCGCACCGTCACCGTGCGGGCCTTCATTTCCATCTGGCCCAGGCTCGGCGTGGGCATCAACGCTTGGGCAGCAGCTGATAAGAGCATCGACGCCCCGAACTGGGCGGCAAAGCCAACCAGACCCGTCGCTGCAAATGCCGCGGCCACACCGCCGGCCGCAATGGCCGCACCGCCGAGGGCGACAGCACCTAGAACCACTGGTGGCATAGATCACGTCCTCCAGGCGAGACGGCAGGTTGAGAGTGGCAGGCGCACCAGACCCTCAGGGGCCACAAAGGCAGCCTTGGCGCCGATAACGATGCCAAAGGCTTCGGGCGCACCGCCCAGGATCAGATCGCCACGATGCGCGAGCCGCACATTATCAAGCGGGTCGCCCAACAAGGCGCGCCCACCCTCTTCAAGGCTTCTCCAGCCAAGGCGGCGCAATACCCGTCCGCAGCCGATCCGTGTGCGATACCGCCCTCGCCAAAGTGCAGCATGATCCGAGCCATCTGTGAGGTCGCGATATAAATCAAAGGCCCAGGTGGCGCAGTCGTGTTGGCCCCAAGTAAATGGGCGCGCGCTGGCTCGCTGGATCGCGTCCGCTAAGACCTGCTCCCAATGGGGCACGTGGGTGGAAACGCGCGTGGCAACAGTAATCGGTCGCTCCATCAGCCGCGTCCCCAGGTGATCTCTTGATCTTGAATGGCCGTCACATGCTCAAAACCACGATCGCCCGGGTGCAGGACCTGTTGGCTTTCATGGGTGTAGCGCCAGTTACGCGGCACACTCAGATCAATGAGCCGGCTTTCATAGCTGATCGTGATGCGGCAGCTCTGCCCGTCCTCTTGCAGTTCCGGCACATCGAGACGGCCGGTAAAGGCCTGCACAGGATCCGCGATCACTCTGCGCTCTTCTGTGAGCAGCGCCAGCCAGATGCGTCCCGCTTGCCCCTGACGCGCTTCATCGATCGCAAGACCCACCAGATCGAGCGGCACGCCCGAGAGCGAGACCGTCGTCCCAGAGGCCACAACGTCAGAGGTTTCCTCGAGTGCACCAAGGCCAAGAAGCACGCCGACGCCTGTCCAGGTCTTGCCGTCCCAGTCAATCGGCCCCGGACCTGTCCAGATCCGTACCATGCCCGATGGGAATTCCCCTTCAAAGAAGATGGCAGGCTGCAGATCAGCGCGATCGAGCGCTGTGGCCATGTCATTTGTGATATCCCGGCTCATAGCGCCTCGCGTCCAGAAAGCGTGAAGCGGTGACGCGCCGCGCGTTCAATCCGGGTTGGCACCGCGCCCGTCGGGCGCAGTAGCACCTGTGGCCTGTTCACCTCCAAAGGGGTATTGGCGGGCAGCGCCGTGCGAATGGCCGGAAAGAGCGTCAGCGTTGCCAGACCGTTGATGTCCGCCGACGCGTCAAAGGCAATTTGATGCAGACGCGTGTCGCGCGCCGTGCCGATCGACACAAAGTCCCCCGAGGCCACAGCGGGAAGGCCAGAAGGCCAGCCTTGCGTTTGCACGACATTGCCGCCGGTAATGGGTGCCGCCAGCGTGACTGGTTGCGCAAGGGTCTTTGGCGCAATGGAGGGATCGGCAAACAGCAGCAGGCCTCTGCCCGACCCAAGCGCCGTCAGGGCCGCGCCAACCGAGCGCGCCAGCGGTCCGGATTGCGCGGCAAATTCGATATCATATTCCCACCATTCACCACCCCAATCCTGCACCTCCGTCGTCCCGGTAAAGGGCGACTGCGTCTGGCTGGTGGCGGTCACCAACCGCCGCTCAATGCCGGCAACCCACGTACGCGGTAGTTCCACAATGATGCTCATGCCATCCGCCCCCGGCGCATGGCATTGCCAACAGCGGCCACCGCAATGCGCTCAAATTCAGGCTGTGCGCTGCGCATCACAGCCGCGATTTGCTCGGCCACACCCATTTGCGCGCCGCGCGCATCCACATTGAGATGGACAGCAACGGGGATACTGCCGCCTGCGCCCCGCGCAACCTCTGCGCGCGACAACACCCGTTCACCCCGCTGCAGGATGGTAGGCACTTCATCGGGCCGCAATCCGGCCCATGAGCCAGCTGCCCCCACGGTGCCACCGCCATGCATGCGTGGCGCACCAGCAAAAACCGCTGCGGGTACAGACCGCGTATGGCCGGAGATCCCAACCATGCCGCCAGCATGCGAGACCGCAGCCGCAACAGAGCCGCCACCGCCAAAAGCGCCTGAGAGCGCGTTGGCAATGGGTCCCAGCACCGCATTTTTGAACGCCAAGACTGCCAAATCCGCCAGGATCGAGCGCACCAGCCCCTTGAAGTCGAGCTTCCCTGTTTCCACAAAACTGCGGAATGCACTTTCGGCACCGGAAAAGGCGCTGGTCAGCGTTTCGCCAAGGCCCTTGCCCCAGTTCAGGGCGTCCGTAGCATAGGACTGCAACGCCGCGGACACAGCGCGCCAGCCGGTCACGATCTTCTCGGCCGCCCCGCCACTGGCGCCACCACCAGACCCGCCGCCGCCCACAGTATCTCCGACCTGGGCCATGGCCTCTGCCAGGCGGTCCGCAGAAGCCGTCGCGTCATCAAGAGCTGCAGCGCCGTCCTCGCCAGTACCGGCAACAGCGTCGCGCAGCGCAGCCCAGGAGGACAGCGGAGCCGTGGCTCCAGCCGCTAGGTCAGTGGCGGCCTGACGGTAGGTATTGGCGGTGGCGAGCGCCTCGGCGGCAATCCCATCAAGGCCAAGGTCGGGGGCGCTCAGAGGATTGTCCTCAAAGGCCCGCCTAAACGCATCCGCGGCGGCCGTTCCCGCGTCAGCGGAGGCCCCGGCAAAGGGGTTGGCAATTTCCCCAAGGCTGATTTCGCCAATCTCGCCGAAGGTCGTCTCGATGCCGACAGCCGCCAATGCATCGCGGATCTTGCCCGTAAAGGCATCAATCCGGGCGATTGCGCCATTCAGCATCGCTTCAATGCCGTCGAGCATGCGATTGGCGGCCGCGTAAACAAGATCGCCGATCACGGCTGGCAGGCGGGACCAGATTTCCCGGACGGCCAAAAGTGCGCCTTCGAAGGTATTCGCGGTCGTATTGCCGAAGCCAACGACACTCTCGATCGCGCCCGCCATGCCCGTCGCGGCATCGGCCTTTAGATCATAAAACATCGCCGTGGCGCGTGCCCCGGCAGCCGAGGCCCCTGTCGTGATCCGGTCCCAGACCTCGACACCGACATCCTTCAGGAGGCGCATCGCCTCGCCAAAACTGCCGGCGCCGGACGCGAGGCGCGTGAACCAATAGACCAGCTCGCCTGCGCCGACGATTAAGGCGCCGATCCCAGTGCGGATCAGCGCGCCTTTCAAGACCACGAGCGTGGTGGCGAGCCCGCGCACCGACAGTGCCGCCGCGGCCATCGCAGCGGCCCAGCGGCCGGCAAGAAAGGTGGCGAAGGTCCCCGCGTAGATCGCCAACCGGTCAAGGTTGCCCAGAACCGCATCAAACGCCCGGCTGATCGGACTGGTGGAAGAGGCCAGTGCGACAAAAGCATTGGCCACCGCCTCCAGTGACGGGGCGAGCGCCACGGCAATCCGGTTGCGCACGCCCGTAAACGCCTGGCCAATGCTGACCAGCGCCAGTTCTGAGCGGCGCATCGCGGCGATGGCGTCAGCATCCAAAACGGCGCCAAGCGCCTGGGCTTGCGTTCCAAGCCGGGTCATCTCCGCGCCGCCGTTTTGCAAAAGCGGAATGAGCCGCGTGGTATCGGACGCCATCGCCTCTAGATAAAAGGTCATCTCCTGTTGGCGGACCCCTGCCTTTTCAAGGCTTGAGACATAGAGCTGCAGCGCTTCCGGTCCCGAGAGCCGCGCAAACTGGTCTGCCGTCACGCCCACGCGCGGTGCGATGTTCTCGAAAAAATCCGCCATCGGCCCGCCGCCCGTTTGCAGGAAATCCCCCACGCGGTCGTTCACATCCTTGAGGATATCGGCAAGCTTTTCTTGCTCAATGCCCACCGTGGCAGAGGCCGCCGCCCAGCGTTGGAACACCTCCGGGTTGGCATTGGCCACCTGAGAAAGCTGGCCGATCTCATTGGCGGCAGCCACCGTCGAGCGGGTCATCGCAACAACGGCACCGGCCAAGGCGGCCGCAGCAGCGGTGGCTGCAATGCGCGCACGGCGCGCAAAGCCCGCCATGCGCGCATTGGCTTGGTCCAACTCGCGGCTGAGGCGCCCCATGCCGCGAGACCCGGCCGCACCGACACCCTCGAGTTCGGCGCGCACCTGGCGTCCGCCGGTCGCGGATAGGCGGACAGAGACACGTTTTTCTGCCATAGGGCACCCTTGCAAAATGTATCACTGCATGATACGTGGAGCTATGATCGTGAGCGTAAGAGGAAAGCTTGCCGCTGGAGCGGTTCAGGACCGCTTTGGCAAAGGCTTTCCAGCCGACATCGTGAAACGCACGCGTGCCATGCTTTCGGCATTAGACGCTGCGGTCGAACTTGAAGATTTACGGTTTCCGCCGGGCAATCACCTTGAAGCCCTGAGCGGGGATCGCGCGGGACAACATTCGGTGCGCATTAACGGACAATGGCGCATCTGTTTCATCTGGACCGATCAAGGACCTTCACAGATCGAGATCGTGGACTATCACTAGGAGAGCCTGACATGAGCCTCATCACCAATCCATCCCACCCCGGCGAAGTTCTGGCCGAGCTGTACCTGACGCCACTTGATATGAGCGCGATCACGCTTGCCGCAAAGCTTGGCGTGCCGCGTACCCGGATCGAGCGCCTTGTCAAAGGCCAGACCGCTATCACGGTTGATACCGCGATGCGGCTCGCCCGTTTTTTTTCAACGACGCCGGAGTACTGGATGAACCTCCAGCGCGCCTGGGATCTGGCGCGTGCCCGCGAGACCATCGATGTCTCAGACATCAAGCCCCTCCAGGCTGCGCGTTAATTTTGCGGACCATCACCGCCTCAATGGGCGGCAGGAGTTCCGCGATGATCAGGGGAGAGAGCCCGAGGGCCGTCCCGAGTTGCAGGGCAGCAGCCATATCCCAGCCGAGGACAGCGCCACCGCTCATCCCGCCGGCAACGCGAACTTGCCCGCCGAGGCGCTGAACCAGATCCCAGATCTGCCAGCCCTCGAGGGTGCGTGGCGCATGCAGGCTGCGCGGGCACTCCACACAAGCTGAGGGACACGCCGCACAATAGTCACCGCCCCCGCCGAACTCCCAGTCGGCGAGAGCGGTCAGGTGTTTTTTTCCGCATCCAATATCAGTGCGCCTGCGATGTATTTGGTCTGGAAGGCCTCAAAGATCGGCCAGAGTTCGAGAAGGGCGTCGATGCCCTCAGGCGTCAGAGGAAGGGGCTTGCCTTCCTCGTCGCCAACGCCCTCCCAGTCCTTCACAACGATGCGCGCCACGGCTTTGGCGACGATGCGCGCAAGGTCGTCGTTGGACGCGCTGCTTTCGGCATCTGTCGCTGCACTCACGATTGCCGGATCGCTGCGCGCGGCCAGCATAATGGCCGTGGTGAGCGGCTCCACCAGCAGGCGGACGCCGTGGCCGAGGTCGAGCCATTGTGGGTCGATTGAGAGGTTGAGCTGCAGCATGGCTGTATCCTTTGTCGATTTGCAAACTATCTGGTCGCATGGCGTATCTAATGAGGAAATGAGGGCACTTTAGATTTGTTGCTATGCGCCGGATTAGAAAAGAAAGTGGCATTGTTACCGATAGTCTTTTCCGTCAGGTTGGGACTACCACTCCGGAAACGCCCCCACTCATGGCCCCCTTCGTTGAATGCGAGGGGGGCTTTTTTAATCACCACCTCGCTTCAGCGAAAAAAGAAGGAAATGGGCCAAGAGGATGAGTGAGACTTTTCGAGAAAATGGGCATTTGTTTGGGTATCCAGACGCGCTTGAGATCGTAAAAACTGAGCGGGATTTTCTGCGCGATGAAGTCAGCAGGCTAAAAGATGAACTGGAGCGGACATCAATGCGCGCCGAGCGTGCTGAAACCCGCCTTCACGAGGTCACCTTGGCGATGGTCGATATCAGCAGACAGGCCATCCTTTCTCCCCAACGGAGCACCGTGACCGAAGTGATGATGGATGGCAGAAGTCTTCTGCGGCTAGGTAACCCTGTCGGCTTCGGCAAGAAGTCTATGTAGCAGGCATGGCGATCAATAGCCCTCAATGCCATTTACAATCGTGACACTGACCATCGGGTCGCCATTGGCCTGCTGTGCTGCCTGCCAGGCGAAGGTCACCTGCACCCCCTGTGGTCCGGAGATTTCCCGGCGCGGACGGGGCAGAAAGACCCGAGGGACGGATACAGTGAGCGCCTCCCCCGTGGGCAAGGCGTAGCCGAACGTCAGCGCGCAGGCCTGACCGCCAATAGCCTGGTTGAGCAGCGTCGCATCGGCAAAGCGCACGGTGATATTGCCCGTCATCGCTGCGATTGACGGATCGGCACCCTCGATCTTGCCGTCTGCGCGGATCGTCTCAATCCGATCAAGGTTGTTTTGATAGGTGAGTTCGGCGCTGACGATGTTGCCGATGTTCACACCATTGCGCCCCACCGATCCGTTGAAATGACCGAAACGCTTGAGAGACAACGTCGCGGGCGTGCCGATTTGCGTTGATGTGTCCAAATCCTCCCCTTGGGCGACGAGCTCAACCGTGGAGGTCAAAAGCCCTGACCGGCCCATGCTCCAGCTGAAGCTGTCCACCATGCAGCCCGAATACATCGCAAAGCTCGGCACCTCCGGCATGCCCACTTCGACAGAAAAGCTGGGTAGGCTCCAGTTTCCACTCTCAAAGACGTGGGTATAGGGGCCCTCGCCAGTTGTTGTCGGCGCACCAAAAGCGCCCTTCATCCAAAAGCCGTAAGCTTCGGCATCGATTGGGACAACGACGTTGCCATCTGCGGTCAGTGCATCCTTAATCGGCTCAAGCGGATCACGACCGTACCCCAAAAGCTCTGATGCCTGTAGCGGCTGCTCGGCACCCAGCGACGCCGTCGCAAAGGGCATTCTGGTAAAGCCGGTAACTGGCGGGGTGCCGTAGATAGTCTCGAACGCCAGCGCCATCTGCGCGCGCGCCCCTTGGGCTCGTGCCATATTTATCGTCCTTTTTTTGAATTGCAGGGTGTAGACTTGACCCCCGGAATGTTTCCACCCATTCATTTCCCGCGAAACAAACATGGGTCTGCTGATGTTTCATAAATTGCCGTCACAATCGCCCGCCGGCTCGCCTGAAAATTTGACCCCTTTTCCTACCGGTGACCGTCGTCGCTCGGTTGTGCATGATGGAATTACGATCAACGGTGACTGGGATAGTGACGGGATCGTCGAGTTCGATGGGTCTATTGTTGGCAATGTGACAGCCGATACGCTCGTTGTAACCGAAAATGGCACAATCACGGGCAGTGTCTGGGCCCGCAACGTCACGGTCGCCGGCACCCTTGAGGGCGCGATTTCTGCTATCAATGTGGCACTCAAGCGACAGGCGCGGGTTTCGGGGCAAATTGAAGCCCATGTCATTACGATAGATGAAGGCGCCATTCTTGAAGGACACGTCAGGGCTGTGCCGCGCAACATCTAAGACAACGGGTTCTGCGTCGCATAATGCAACACCACAGGGATTGTCGCAGCTTTGATCGTCGCACTCCCCTCAACAGGCAAATCAATCGGCTCTGGCGCCTCCGCCTCGACCCAGTCGCAGCGCCCGCTCAGCGTGCGATCGGCAGCAATCGCAGTCCCGATCCGCCCGATCAGGTTGTCAAAGCGCGCGTCACGCTCCGCGCCGGTCTGCACGATCACCTCCAGCTCGGCGCGGTGCTGGTAGTGATACATCAGCGGGGACAGCGTCACGCCAGGCTCGCCTGGGTCGCCATCGCGCAGGATCATCAGGCCTAAAGGCGGGATCCGTCCAGGCAAAACTTCGCCGCGCAGCACCGGTACATGCGGTACCGTGCGCAACAGGTCCGCCAAGGCGGTCAGGATCGTTTCTCGGGGAGTGGGCATTGTGAGTTGAGGTCCGGTCAGTTTTTGCTGCGATGCACATGCTGCATAGCAGCATTGCAATCGTGATTATTGTGCGCATGCAGCAATTTGGAATATTAGGCTAGCAAGAGAGTTCTCACGGTCTTTCCTCCTCCTCGGACCGTGACGGATTTAGGCGGTGGCACATTTCCTCCCTGGTGGTGCCGCCGCTCTCTTTTACCTCAAATGACGCAAATCACATGCCTCGTGTCTTCAGTGAAGTAGGCTTGGCTGCACTCCTAGCCCAATGAGCGGCAGGTACTCCCGCGATCACATCGCCTCCCGCGACTGTTGGCGATGTGGTGACGAAGGTACGATGTGCGTGCTGCGGCCAGATCACTGTGCAATAATGCGAGATCGTTTGTGAAACGCCCTGATTGCTTTCTCTATGAATTTCTTCCAAACGCAGCGCGTCGGGCCTGTAGCTCAATTGGTTAGAGCAGAGCGCTCATAACGCTTTGGTTGGGGGTTCGAGTCCCTCCGGGCCTACCATGTGCCCCCTTGGTGGAATGGTAGACATCAGGGACTTAAAATCCCTTGGCCGCAAGGCCGTGCCGGTTCGAGTCCGGCAGGGGGCACCAGACTAAAACCTGACAAGCCGCGACGTACGCCTTCAGAAGCGTTTCTTCTTTTTGAACGGCAACCAGTCCTTCATGTGGTGGATCGTATCGCCGGCAACTTCGCGGCAATCTTCATGCCAGTAGGTATCGGTCTCGGGATCATGCAGCACGGTCTCGTCTCTAGCAAAACAC
>NZ_QJJL01000018.1 GCF_003201935.1 Loktanella sp. PT4BL
AAACGGTCTCTACAAAACCGAGCTGGTTCATCGTCAGGGACCGTGGCGCAACATGCAGGATCTGGAAATGGCCACCCTCGGCTGGGTCGATTGGTCCAACAACCGGCGCCTGCTTGGACCCATCGGACATCCCGCCAGCTGAAGCCGAAGAGAACTTCTATGCACAGCGCGACGTGCTCGATTTGGTCGCGTGAAATGAAGCTATGGGTCTCCGATAAAACCGGGGCGATTCAAAATGCCGATAATCTGCTCTTCTGTATATCTCGTTCGCTTCATGGTCCGTCCCTTCGTTGAGTCGGACACTAATTCCAAATGGAGGAAAAATCCCGTGGCTGGTCAGGTTAAAGCCAGGAGCAATTTTAGAGATGCCTATAAGGACTTGTTGCAACCTGCGTCATATAACCAACAACCTGCAAAGGGTCATCTCAATATTGACGCCGCCGAGACCGGCGACGCCATTTTTTTCGATAATCCTCAGCGCGTGAAGCTGAAGCCCCCACTGTTGCGGTTCGTGATCGACGTCGTCGATACGTTGCCGGTTGCAGAAGCAAGTACAGTGTTTCCGGTAAGCGTCGACGCTGCTACAGATGTGGCAGAACCGATAGCTGCTAATGTTGCGCTTGTTATCGCTGCCGTCGACGATCCGCCGATGATTTCTTGCTGGCTGGTGGATACCATTGTGCTGGTGCCAAGGTTGGACGAACCTACGTTCTGCAACACGTTAGTCTGCGTGTTGAGAGCCGCCGTCGAGAACACCACGTTATTATTCAAGATAAGGTTTGAAGCGTTGTCTGAGCTTTCGACATTTGCAACAATGTTGGCGGCTGTGTTAATCGCAGAGACACCGACTTCGGTTGCAACCTGACGGCCTGCAACATAGCTTTGCGATCCCTCGATACCCGTTGAGGTCACCGCCGCCACGTTAGTTGCTTCGTTGCCAGATGCTGCTGCGCCGATTTGGTTGTCAGACAATGTTAAGTCTACACCAGCCAACGTACCACCAGATCCAGGAGTCCCTGTCACTCCACTGCCAAATGACACTGTGCCCAGTGTTGTTCTCGCAACAACGTCATCGGCACCGTCAGCTCCTGCAAACTCCTGCAGTGATGCAACACCAACAGATACGCCGTTTATGCCGCTTGTGGTTGCGATACCCCGGTTGGTTGCAGTGTTCCCCGCAGCATCAGACAGGATTGCGTTGTTGCGTAGGACGATATTTTCCGAACTGATGGCTGCAGAAGCAGCTGCAGCATCGACACCCACCGCAACAATACCCTCGGTTGTAGCCGTAATGGAAATATTATCACCATCTGCTGCGCCTTCATTAATCATTTGGAGGTTTGCGACACCAAAGTCGGCAATAAAGCCACCAATTGTGCCGTTGGTTTCTACAGCGATAGACGTCAAGTCACCGGTCAAGACGCCCTGTGCAGGGTTGTCCGCGGTTCCAGCAAATAGGTCATTGACGGAAGTGTTTACAGCAGCGCGTGACGCAACGGTGTTTTGATCTAGCGTAATATCGCCGCTGATTGCACTTGTGTCCGGTGTAGTATTATCCTCTATGGCTACCGTCACATTGCCATAGGCTCCGGCAGTAACTGCAAGCGATGAATCGGCTGTTGCGCCAGGGTTTACTGTTTGTAGGTTAGCAATTGCGGCTGGGCTGTTGAATGTTCCAGTGCCAGCTCCAGTCACGGAGAGGGTGTTCACGACATCGTTTGCGAGAGCATCTGCTACGGCTTCGTTGCCACTGTTGGTAACATCACCAGAAACGATGGGTGAATCCAAAGCAACAGTAAAGTTAACCCCGGCACCTGTTCCGCCAGTGTCTGCTGTAACCCCAACCGTCACGCCACCGCCGTCGCTAGCAAGGCTAGCTGCATTTAAGTCTTGCACGGAAACAATGCCTGATGTCGCGTCAATGCTCGCAAGGGTGCCACCGTCATTAATACCGGTTGAACCTGTGAATGTACCCGCACCATCGTCAGCCGGTGCGCTGATAGTCAGAGTGTTGGTCCCTTGGTTCAGACGTGCTTGGGCCGTGGCAGATTCACCAAAGATTGTCTGATTTGTATCAATATCTGTGTCGTCAGTCTGGTCGATCTGACTGTCAGAAGCAGTAACATCGGCATCAACACTGGTGCCGTCTGCAATTTGGCTTGTAGCGGAAACAAATCCTGCCAATGCATCCGAAACAGACATAGTGCCATCACTCGCATCAATTGTGCTTTGCGCTGATGCAACATTTCCGATACTAACGGCAACAAGGGCGGTGCCGGCAAGCAATGCACTGCGTAAAGAGTTCTTCGTATTTCTCATATTGTATTCCTTCGAGGAGTTATCCAATTCACCGGTATCAAAATGAACGGAGCCCGGCTAATCCGTTCTGATAATTTTAGAAATTAGCCCTAGAGCCAGTTTCTAAAAATTCTCTTGCAAACTTCATTCAAAGTTCACTTGTTGCCGCGCAGCATCGCGCGCCGCTATCACTTGAGGCGGCGCTACCTCACACTCAAAACTTGCCGTTTTTGCGGCTTCACAGAACTGTTCCGCGGTTTTGTCGGGATGCTCAACAACGATAAGGAATGGTCCCTCAGATCGGCCAACGCTCACCAGGTCTGCATTCACAGAAGACAACAACACCTCATTATTTAATCTCATATTTTCCCATTGCGCTTGCGCTACCTCTGAACTTGTTGCTGCGCCGATCACTGCCGCGCTTATGTCCGTTACAGCTTGTACATCTGAGGATTGTTCTTTCGCAGGTGCCGCTGACGGTATTACAGCAATCACAGGTCCCTGATTTTCACCCAAAGAAACTTCCTCAATGGGTGCGTTTTGCGAAGCTGTGTCGATTTCTGCGGCTGACACTGCTGTTTCAGGGTCTGGTGGCCATTTGATCCGCTCAGAAGATGGCTGTGGCCTTGGCTGCTGTCGATCCAAATCAGGCTGCACGCTACGAACGCATGGCTCGTTCGCCACGCCAGAAACAGCCTCTAGTAACTCCAGCGTCGCCAGTTGCAAGACAGAGCGCACAGCCAACTGGGTAGGCTCGGTCATCTGGATACCACCTTTAATGTCAAACAAACGCGTTCCAAAAAAACGGAATATGTCGATGCCAACTTCTTGCCCGATCAATTGTTTTTGCATTGACACGGCGTGCTCGACGACAAGATTGCGGGTGTTAACAATACGTAAATCTACCGCAACATTTATAACTGCATAACGAGCTCGGGCGCCCACGCCACCTATTAGCGCCTCAGCTCCTCCACTGGACAGGTTATGATTTAGCTCTGTAACGCCCCCGACGATGTAATAATCGCTCTGTAAAATTGACCCCCCCATGTAGGGCAGCCAAGGCGCTGGCTCAGCTGATGGAGAGGCTCTGTGCATTTGGCCATCACCAAGCCTTTGACGATCAAGATATCCAAGCTCAAGTTCAGCTATCCTTGGATCAAGGCGCTCGTGAATGCGTACCGATGAACCAATTCCGGCTAACGAGCTATATACCATCAGCCCAGCCCCTTGAGTGACCATCGCTCCTTCTTGATCGCTTAACCTGCCTGTAAAATCTCGTATATCGCCAACCGCAATCGAAAGTGGTGACAACTCTTCTCTGGCCCGCGACAATGCTTCACCATAGCATTGCATAGCATCATCAACTGGTGTGCGATTCTCTGTTACAGTAGCAGTGGCTAAAACTGGTAAGTCTCCAACACCAGCTTCAAGATAGCCGCCCGTTGATACTCCCGCGCATCCAGAAATCAGAAGTATCGCGGAAACAATGACACCCGATAAAAATATCCTCATTATTCAATTCCATGAGCAAGCGGAGGAGCCTGCAATCGAACTGTTGAGGGCGCTGGTGTTAAAATCCTGTTCGTTGCGAGAAACTTGCTCAAGGCTGCTTTGGCTCCCACCTACATTGCCAGTGACGCCCCCTTGTTCCGCTGCACCCACGCTACTCGTTTGGCTTGAACCATTCACATCTTGGGACGTATTTACGACGTTGGATCCGCCGCCACCTTCACCCCCAGCGCTCAAAGCTCCCCCAGCCTCGCCACCAGCTAAGTTTCCAGTAGCTCCTGCGTTCACGTTGGGCGAGTTCAATACGCTAGGCGCCCCTGCCGTGCCTTCAATCACAGAACCACCACTATTACCGATGGTAGTTGCAACCACATCGCAGTTGATTTGATCGCCAGCGATGTTTGTTGTTGTTGTGGAGTTAAAAATAGGTGCTTGAAACTGGCCAGCTGCCTTCCGCTCCATCAAGTCAACAACACCAACCCTCACAGCTCGGTCATTGTCGCTGCGAAACTGATAGCTTGATGAGAATCCAGGGCCAAATCCATCAGCATACCCTATTTGGGAAATTGTAAGGCTGAAGAATGTCGCAAAAACCATCGTGGTGTTCGGCATGTATCGCACTCCCAACTTCGCTAAGGTAGCCGCACCAATCGACGAGCTACTCCATTCAACTACAACCAGTGGCCTCCTCTCGAAATACCACGCACATGGTAGACATCAGCGTTTCATACCATGTGCATGGTAGACTTCAGCGTTTCATACCATGTGCATGGTAGCCCTAAAAATTGTTCAAGTATTCGTCAAACATATGGCGTAGGATCTGTGCGTAATAAACGAGGCAAGGCGGTAGCTTGATGACACACATTTTCGTCCTGGAAGACAATTTTCTGTTACAACGGCGATTGATTGAAATCGTAAGCGAATTTGAAATTTGCACACGTATCAGCTATTCTTCATCAATTCTTGAATGCAAAAAGCAACTACTCGAAGGTGATGTGGATGTTCTGCTCGCCGACCTTAAGCTCCCAGACGGTTCAGGAAGGGAATGCATCAAGCTATTTAGCAAAATTAATCCCAACAGTATTTCAATCGTTATGTCGGCCCTCTCTGATGGTAATTCAATTATCGGGGCTCTCGAGGATGGTGCAATCGGTTACCTCCATAAAGATGATAATTCTCTTCAGATTACTGATGCAATAAAAATGGCTCTGAATGGCCAGTCTCCCATGTCGCCGTCGATTGCATATACAGTTATTTCGCGCATACAAACTTTGGGCAGCTTTCAAATGAAAAAGACAAATAATATTAGTTCACACGGCATTCTCACGCCGCGTGAACTAGAAGTTCTTAATATGATTGCCAAGGGCCTATCTTATTCTGAGACAGCAACCTCTCTTGACATCTCAGAAAAGACTGTGCCGGTCCATATCAGAAATATTTATAAAAAACTACAAGCCACAAACCGATCTGAGGCTGTGTTCGAGGCACGAGCTGCAGGCATCATAGTATGAGTACACGGCAATACGCTAGAATAAAGGTGGGCATTTTAATATGCATCATAATATCTTCGATTTCAATCATGCATATTTTTGCGAGTAAGTTATATGAAGTGAAGAGTTATGATTATTTAGTTTCGTCTTTCACTGGCGCAGATGGTACGGAAAAATCATTTCCAGTCAGCTACTTTTACAATAATAGTGCTGGTAAGTTAGCCGCAAGTGGCGAGTTTTTAGCTTTGCTTACGGAGCATGATGAAAAACACAGTATTTATGTTCCATACTTTGTTGGTAGCTTAAAGCTAAGTGTAGATGGGGTGGTGGTTTATTATCATGACGATGTAAATTGGCCATCTTCTGTAATCTCCAGGAATTTTGCAATCATAGAAATTCCATGGACCACACTGAACAGTCTCACAAGTAATGATGGCATTTTCAGATTTACTTTCGAATTAACAACAGACCGTGGAGGCTTAGCAGCTGTTTCAAAGATGTATGTTGGCAACTCAAGCTTTTTTCAAAAATATGAACTTATCCTGAGTATCTATTTTGACACCCTGAGGACCGCAATGCTTGGAGGTCAAATCAGCCTTCTTCTTCTACTCATATACAGCATACTGACACGCAAAATAGGCTCAGAGGCTTACGCTCCAATAGTTATTTTACTATATTTTACGCTCGGTGGTCTGGGTAAATTCACTGACTATAATGCTGGCTTTGTGTTTGTTGGTCAAATTGGTATCTCGTTGAGCCCTCTGAGCATTGTGGCCTTATTTAAGTTATTTTTCGACATTCATGATCAAAATTTGGAGCGTCCTTTTAGAAGCGCGTATTACTGGTTCGGTGCTGCAACTCTCTTGCCAGCAGTAGTGGCGATTATTTGGGGCTTTGACCTTGTTCAATATAACAAGCTTGTATCTGCGCCAGTATTAATATTAGGGACCATCACACTTTCATTCACCACTATAAGAAGCTATATTTATTCATCAAGACTTGACATTGCGATATGGGCGATAACCGCGTCGGTCACATGCTACGCTGTGTGCTATGATATATTGTTTAGGTTTGGAATTGTTTCAATACCAGCAAACTTTGCATCGATAGCTATGGCAATTTTTAGTATAAGTATCGGAGCAACCTTCGTTCAGCTTATTTTGTCGAAAAAGATAAATTTAACCATAACTAATTTGGAAATGCAAAAAGCATTAAAACATCAAAGCCAAGTATTAGAGGCTGAGTTTAAGCGCACTTCAGATTTTCAAGCGAAGGCTGCGTCAAGAGAAGAAACGGAAAGGTTAACAGCTGAATTACATGATGGCGTGCTAACCTACCTCAGTGTAATCAACTCATTATCTGAGAAAAGTACTGATTCAAAACTTCAACGAATTAACATTCTAAGCCGTAATGCTTTGAATGAAATTCGCATAATCCTCGAAGCTAGGCCGTCAGACGTAGCCTCATTAACAATTGCTTTGAGTGCGCTGCGGGCGCAACTGATCGATCCATTGATTTATCTGGGGATTGAGGTGGAATGGTCGACCTCTGCTTTGCTTGATCAAGGAGCTACCGAGCCCAAAGTTCTCATGGAAATCATACGCATTGTTCAAGAAGCAGTTCACAACGCAGTCATTCGAGGACAGTGCAAGTTCCTTAGTATTGTGGCACAGCGTTACGAAACCGGTTTCTCAATGATAATTATAAATACGGGTGGGCACTCATTCACCGAAAAAAACCGAAAAGGCCTAGGTATTGCTAGTATGATGAACAGATCTTCAAGTATTGGCGCGACTCTCGATATTCAACCAAGAGAGTCTGGCGCAATAGTTACGCTTAATGTCCCAGACTTTCCGTCTTCACAAGGTACTTTACTCCGCCCTGAATAGCACTCATGCTATTTATAATGCTTGTGTAAAAATTGATTTTGCTAGGAGATTATTGTCAAATCTGGACGGGGCGGTAAAAAAGGGCGGACTGGGCGATGGTTTTGACGGCTTTCAGATCTGGCTGCAGTAGTGTCAGTGTTTTTCACGATACGATATCGGAGGAATAAGACCTCAGGCGCGAACTTATGCCGAGCTATGCCCAAAAGTTGGTGACGGTCGTCGTCAAGCGGCGGTTTGAAGTTGCTTGATCCCGTCTTTGAACTCAACCCCCGGATGACTTCGGTCAGACGGTTTGGCCCGGAGATTTTCCTCCACTTCTTCTTGGCTGACATCATCAGCCTGAAGACCATAGCGAGGGCGGTTTTGCGGTTCAGGCAGCCCTTGGTTTTCCGGGTGCGATTGCGGACCGTGGCAAAGACACTTTCGATCGGGTTCGTGGTCCGGATGTGCTTCCAATGTTCAGCTGGGAAGTCGAAGAAGGCCAAGAGTTCGGTCCGATCTTTTGCAGGCACAGCGTCGCCTTGGGGTAATTGGCCTCATAGGTTTTGATGAAAAAATCGAAGGCCTTTTCAGCTTCTTCTTTGGTTTCGGCCTGCCAAATGTTGTGGGTCGCGGCTTTGGCCTTTGGCTACGACAGCTCGGGCAGGCGCTCTGCCGCTCGCCCGGCGCGCTCGCGCCTCAGATTGAGGAGAAAGAGAGGGATGCCAAGATGATGAGGCTTGTCGCTGCCAAGCGGCGCACCCATCGCCGGGCAAGCATAGTTTTCCACATCAGCGGCGTCCTTTTTTCCAATTATTTAGGCGGGCATAAACTGCCGATGACAAGTCCGGCAGGACCGAAGGCAATCAGGATGTAACCGACTGTGAGTTAGGGCACGACCAGCAGAATTGGGATTTGCGCTTCGGCCAGCACGTTGTCAATGCAATGGAAGCCAAACAACCAAGCAATGCGCAGACCGCGATCTTAAAAGTTATACCCAATATTGAGACCAAAGCCGAGCGCCGTATTGTTTTGAAACTCCGTTAAACCGTCGTTGGCGTCTCCAAGCACGGCATATTCAATACCACCTGTAATTTCAACGGCGTCTATGGTGTAGCTTCCACCGATACCATAGCTGGCAAAACCGTCTGCCGGTGCAAGACGGGACGAAATACCGCCTTGGGCATCCTCGTAAGTTACACGAGCAAATACAGAAAGATCATCACTTATGCGGCGTCCGACGCCAAGCCGGTATGTGTAAACGTCATCGCCCAGCCCTGTGACCCTGTCACCTGTTAGGCCTTCATAGACGCTCGGACGGACTTCCCAGACGGACCATTCGCTCCAGCGGATGCTGCCGAACACCAACGTATCGGCGGCCACGCCTGACTGGAAGTCAAGCGTGACAGATTGTGGCATCTCGATGTCGAAAGTGCCTTTGGCACTGTCGGCCCCGATGGCTGGAAGTGTTTCGCTTGAACCGAAATCATGTGTCAGACCGCTTTCATAGGTCAGCGCGACACGAAGTGCGATTTCAGGGCGTTCATAGGCTGCGCCGATGATATAGCCGACCTGTGTGTTCTGATCGGTCTCGGCGCTATAGCCCAGCGCGCCATCGGGCGACTGGACTAGTGCAATCGCAGTTTGTAGCGCGTCGGGGAGAGGGTTTATCGAAGGAAGTGGATCAGGAATCTGGCTCGCGATACCGGCACGTATCAACTGGTCGGGGATCATGATCTCGGCCTTCGACTGTACCGCGCGCAGACCGCCATAGACAGCAATTCGGGGTGCGGCTTGATACTTGACAACTGCTGCCGCTTGATTGCTTTCCCAAATTGCGGTCAAACCCTCATAAAAGCCCGTCGTGTATTCTGCGTCAGCTCCGAAAGGTTGGTTAAGAAACACAGCAAGGTCGATCTTGTCTGTAATACCGTATTTGAGCGCGAAACCAACTGAGCTGTAGCTGTTGGCCATATTCTCGGTCGATCCGCCGCCGACGGTATTAGGAAAATCACCGCTAACCCCCGGTGTCGTCGAAGAAAAGGACAGCTGTGCGTAGTTGCCGTCTTCGAACAAAACCGAATAGGCGTTTCCTGTGCGGTCAAGCCCGCCTGCTTGTGCGATACTGGTAGTGAGCAGTAACGCAGACCCAAGTGCTATGGAGCTTTTCATCTATCAGAATCCCGCTTTAATAATATCCGTTTCGTAACTCATGATGCAGTGCAGGTAATTCAAAGTCATCGTGTCAAAAGATACTCACAGGGCGAAACGGAAAGTAAATGGAGGCATTACAAGAGATTTTGCGTGGCGAAATAATGGGGGCATCCTGATGATAAAGACGCTTGCTGCGTTGCTTGTGAACATCACCGAAAGGGCGATTCCGAGGGGGGAATATCCGCCGTTTGTGCAAAAATTATTTTGGCAAAAGCCACAAAATGCTGCTGCCCTCAAGACCGATGAAGACGGTCGAGCGTGGCCAGCATGCGACCTGATCCGCCAGCACTACGGCGACCAAGCTACCAGCCGGTGGACAGGCTCAGCAGGCCGATGACGATGTCATTGAACCGTTTGAGAAGCTCAAAGGGTTTGTCACCTGCGGCAAGGTTCTCGCGCGTTCCGTCATCCGTCGATTCATTCCACTGTCAGGTTGCCGTCGGTCATCATCGCGCGGCCACCGGCCAGCGCATAGTTGCCGCCCGATCCCATGGCGGCAATGTCATGTTTGGGTGTCAGCACCTCGCCCGCACCGGTGATGACGAAAAGGTCTTTGCCGTCGCTGACGATCAGCATCGCTTCCAGTGTTTGCAGGTATTTTTTGGTGCATTAGTCTTTGCCTTTTCTAGTTAATTTAGACCGATCGTAGGATAGGGTATGCGCATCCATTTAATCGATAGAGCTTAGATTCCATATCCATGATGCGCCGCCAGTGACTGTGCGGACCCCGACACATCCATACTACACAAGCCCGCGCTAGCTACTTCAGCACTGAATACTCCGCGAGCCATATCGATGGTGTGCCCACGAGACAGCTTGAGCAGCCTAACATTCTAAGCGCCCCGATCACGAATAGCTCAAACCTTGGCAGGTGTGGCAGCGCTACAGCTGCTGCAGAGCCAAACAGAGAATACACCACTTTCGTCTATAATCCTGCGCTCAACCCGCGCCGCTCGCTCAGCGGCATCAATCGCATCAAGGATCTCGGCCTGCGAGGCGTTGAACGCCACAGCGTCCGCCGCGCTGTCGGTACGATGGTTCAACCCCGTGGTACTGTCGTGCCAGACAAAGGCATCAAAGCCCGCGAGATCGTCCTGCGCTGGATCCACCACCTCCCATGTCTCTGCACCGCCCTCGTCAAACCGCACCCCGTTAATCACGCGCGCCGCGGCATGATCGCGGCGCAATTCAGCATAGCGGCTTCGGTCATGGGCCCGCGCTGCTTCCAGCGTTTCATGCAAATGCCCGTCTGCCGTGCGGAATAGGTCCTCTTCGATATGATCCCCAAAATACATGATGGCCTCGGGGCGGTTGCGCAGATCATAGCACCACTGCAGCCAGCCCTGGGCGGTGTCATGGCCGGGTTCACCGCTTTGGGCGGCGTCGACCTCCAGCTGGTCCATCATGCCAAGCATCAGCTGATAGCCTTGCGCGTAATCAAACTCGGTCACGCCGGCCTGCCCAAACACGCGTTCCAGCACGGCGTAGGCGCCGTCACAGACGCCCATGTCTTTGAAGAACTGTAGAGATGTTTTCATCCGATTGCTCCGTATGCGCGATCTGACCCGCCGAGCCAGGTGACCGCATGGCCGTTTGTTTTGATGGCCTTACCACCAGCACCGCCGGGATTGCCGCCTTCCACAGCGGTGAAGTCAGTCAGGTTCTGCGTTCCAGAACCACCCGCAGCGCCCCATCCACCGCCGCCGCCAGAGATCGGTTTCACCGGCGTGGTCGAGTTATCAGAGGTATTTAAGTTGACATAAACCACAAACGCATCGCCCTTTCCGGGCTGCCCTGGCCCGCCGCCAGGTGCTGCAAACACCGTATCAAACGCGGCCCCAAAAGGAGGGGTCGGTCGATAATCCGGTTCACCAGCTACCACATTTGGAGTCTGCCGGGTGGTATTCGTGAACACTTCGCCTAAACCGCTACCGGTCCCCGGCAGAATGCGTCCACCACCCTGACCCGATATCCCGCCAATTTTTTGTGGACCACCTCCGCTGCCACCACCCATGTCTCATCCTCCTAAAGACCGCCGCCTGCTGTGGCTCCGGCACCGCCCGCGCCGCCGGCACCGCCGTGGTTTGGAATCGTTGCTCCAGCCCAGTTGTTGGAATTTGTTGCCACTGATCCCGGCTGACCGATCGCACCACCGAGGCCAAAGGCGCCCATCACAAGGCTTGATGTGTCGCCGTAAGGCATGGCCCCGCCGCGGCCACCACCAGCACCACCGCCACCGGGGCTGTGCACAGGCGTGACAAAGAAAGCGAGAACGCTGCCGGTTGACGCAGCCCCACCGCCACCGCCGCCGCCAATATACCCTGTGGCATTATCAATGGTGATTGGGCCGGTCAGACCAATCGCCGGGCCACCTGATGTCGGTGCGACATAGCTGGTGCGGTCGGTGAGCTGATAGCCTCCGTCGCCACCTTTGCCCATAATGAAGCCACGGTTGACCAGGGTCAGCCCGCCAGGGAAGGCCCCGCCCATGTCGAGGGCTGGCGTTGTGGTGTTATCCGACCAGATGTAGATGCCTGCGGCCACCGTCACCTCGACCTTGCTCGTGCCATCCCAGCCCTGCCCTTGCAGATAGGTGTGCAGGTGCAGCTCCTGTTGATGGCTGGTGATCGTATGGGTGAACTGGGCAGATTTACCGCGCAGCGTGCTGAGCCCGATGGCACCAGTGGCCACGCCCGCCAGCCCGCGCACCTCCGCGTCCCCAAGCGAGATCGTAGTGCCAGTGGCTCGGCCAAGCTCGGTGTTCACCTGGCTGAGCGAGATCGGACCTGTCAGTGGAAGCGCCATGGTTTACGGGCTCCCAAAGGCGGTAACATCGCCCAGCAGTGTCAGATTGCCGGAGCCGTCGAGCGTCATCACGTCAACGCCGTTGTAGCGGAAGGTCAGGCTTGATCCCGCGGCATGGGCCGTAAACGCACCCCAACGTGCGCCGACCTCGACGATCTCCTCGCTGCCGTCGGCGCGTTTCAGGAACAGCTTGCCGTCGCGGGTATTGACTGCCAACTCGCCCAGATCCAGCTGCGCCGTGGTTGGCACCTTTGTGGCAATGGCGGATCGTTTCATACGGATTGTGCTGGCCATGGGACCTCCTGGGGTTCAGCCTCTTGTCAGGGACGGATGACATGGAACTCAAAGCAGGGCTTAGAACGTGCCGCCATCAAGCGAGATGCCGGTGATGCTTCCGCCTGTGATCGCCACTGCGTTTGCCGCTTGCGTTGCAAGGGTGCCGAGCCCGAGGTTGGCCCGCGCCGTCGCTTTATTCGGCAAGTCTGCGAGGTTCGATGCTGCAGCCAGTTTGCCGGCCAGCCCATTGGTCACCGTGGTGGCAAAGTTGGGATCATCGCCCAAGGCAGCGGCCAATTCGTTCAACGTGTTCAACGCGCCGGGGGCTGCATCAATCAGTGCGGCGATGGCGGCCTGAACAAAGGCGGTGCTCGCGATCTGGGTTGTATTGGTGCCGCTGGTCGCCGTCGGCGCGCTTGGCGTGCCGGTAAAGGCAGGCGAGGCAAGTCCGGCTTTGCCATCAATCGCGGCTTGTAGGCCGGTGATCTGCGAGATCGCATGGCTATGCGCTGCGGGCGCAAAGGTTGAGGGTTTGCCGGTGACACCCGCCCAAGGCACACTGTCTGCCATCTCAGCCGCGTCGACCTTGCCGTCGTTATCCGCATCATAGGCAGATTTAAGCATATCCCCCGCGCCAAAGCCTGCCAGTGCGGTTTGCACAAAGGCCGTCGTGGCCAGCTGGGTTGTATTTGTCCCGCCGGTGGCCGTCGGTGCTGTGGGCGTGCCAGTCAGTGCTGGTGATGTCAGGGGCGCCTTTGCGATCAGCGCCGACTGCAACCCCGTGACATCGGCGATGCTATGGCCGTGCCCATCAGCAGCTTTGCCATCAAGGGCGGACTGCAACCCGCTCACCTCCGAGATCGCATGACCGTGTGTTGCCGCCGCTTTACCCGCAAGCTCTGCATCGAATTGCGATTTGCGCACAAGATCGGTGCTGCTGCTGGCGTCCTGGCTCGACTTGGGCGCAACCGAGAAGGTCTTTGCGCCACCAATGGTCTGGCTCCCAACGCGGGCGACAAACCCGCCTGAGCCGGCAAGCGGCACGATGGCTGTGGCATTGCCTGCGCCATCATCGCCTTTGCCGATATAGAGCGTATCATCCACCTCGTTATGGGCGACCTCGCCGGATTTGAGCGCGGCGGGCGCGCCGGCATTGCCTGCCTGGCGACGTTTGAACTGGATCGTATTGGCCATCAGAAGAAGCCTCCGTTGATTGGGGTGTTGGTGGGCAGGATGGTGATGCCGGGATCGCCCTGATCACCTTTGTCACCGGGTGGACCAGCCTTGCCCTCAGGGCCTGGCTGGCCGCCAAGGCGGATGCGTAATGGCCCTGTGACCACCCGGACCTTGATGGGGGCGGTGATGGTGATGGGCCCTGTTTGCGAGATGGCGGCACTCATGGGGCAAGCCCGCGCGTCACCGGCAGGATGACCGGCAGTTCCAGAAGAAAGCCCAGATGCAGATCGGGTGCGAGATCGGTGCGCACGAGGTCCAGAACGACACGCCCGGGGGCGAGCCCGGCGGTTTGCTCGGGGCGTAGCGCCAGTTCCAGAACCGTGTCGCTGATCCGTATGATCCCGTAATCGGCGCTGGTGAGCGTGGCCAAGACTTC
>NZ_QJJL01000019.1 GCF_003201935.1 Loktanella sp. PT4BL
GGGTCTCAGACCGGATGCCTGGTCAAACCTGCTCGACGTCGCCGATGAGGAAACACAGGCCACACTGATTTTCATGATGGCGCTGCAGGACATCAGTACCGGAAATAGCAAATTCACGGAGGAAGAGATCGACGAGATCGACCTCGAAGCGCCTGATCTGATTCCGGGTTGCGTGATGACAATCCTTCATCAATTTCGCCCCGAACTCGCCGGACAGGCTCCGGCCAACCTGCCGGGGCAGCCGTTTCAAGCAGGACCACGACCCGGCCGAAACGATCCATGCACCTGCAGGTCGGGTCGCAAATACAAGCAGTGTTGCGGCCGCAACTGAACGCTAAAGAACAATTTCATGGCTGCCACCCGCATAGGCGCGCGCCCACCTCGTTATGTGCCACGATCTGCGCAAGCGTCAGGTCACTCAAAACATCATGACGCGACGGCCGAATAGGCTCTGCCCAATCGCAATCCTCATACATGACAGCCGGATCAATCGCGCATCCAGCGGTGAGCCCGACGCTCAAGATCAGCGCGGTCAGTGTTTTGCACGTCATGGCGGATGTCCTTTGAGGTTTGCATGGATCTGACGCGCGCATCGGCACGGCGCACGGCAAAACGCGCCGTGGCGGCTTGGCGCCCCTGGCAGACGGCGATCCAGAGGGCGACGGTCGCGGCCAAGATGATGGTGCCGTAAAAGACAGCCCGTCTGCCCAAGCCACTCAGGAGTGCGCGGACAACGCCGATCATGGCGTGCGTCCTGTCCGGTGATCTTCAATGCGGGCGGAGCGCGCCTTTAGCGCATAGAGAATGACACCGACAAACATCGCCATCCCGATCCATGGCAAGACCATGGCCAGCCAGGCCTCCAGACCTGCGAGCGCAAAGAGCCGGGAGGCTGTCTCCCGGGCCTGTTCGGCCTCACGCAATGCTGGTGCGATCTGAGAGGTGATAGAGCCTGCGGCCCCCAGAACCCCAAGCCCGATTTGCGCATTCGCCGCCGTCACGATCCGGCTATCTTCGGGCACGCCCGCCGCCCGTTCCGGCGCAACTTGGCGCGGGTTCGCTAATTTCAGAGCCTCCTCCAGCGCGACATCAATGACCGGAACCAGCGACAGCGCATGATCATCTCGGAACGCCAGGATCGCCGCGCGCGTGCGTGGCCCGATCACCCCGTCGATGGTGCCGACCTCGTGATAGCCAAGATCCTTTAACCGGCGCTGCACGGCCTTGACGGAGAGAGTCACTGCTGGCGCGACATTGCCAGCCCGCCGGACACCCAAGAGCTTTGAGACGGGATAGCGTTTCACATTCACCGCATCAGACTGATTGCCGCCAAGCCCCCAAATCCAGGCCCCTTCAATGCGGTCAATGAAGAACACATGCCCCTGCCAGCGGGACGCGCCTCGGGGTATGACCCCGATGTCACCGGGCTGCGCATTCGCGATCTCTACAGGGATGCCCCAGTCAAGATAGGACCGCGCTGTCAGCTTGCGGGTCGAGCGCATGCCCGCCTTCTCCAGGCAATGACCGACGAAGGCCGCGCACCACGCAACGCTGTCGTGCTCCACCCAATCGTGGCCGACGCTGGCATACATTGCCATGACGATGGGGTTATTTGCGGGGCCCGGGCCCTCGGTGGTGCCGATATACCCGCGGGCAATCTCAAAAGGTGTCATGATGCTCTCCCATGCAAATGCAAAGCGCCACCCCGAAGGGCAGCGCTTGATGTTTGTGGCTTTGTTTGTGCCTGTGCTCAGTTTTACGAGGCGCGGCTTACTTCTTGCGGCAAAGCCAGGCTGTCATCAGGGCCTCCGCCCCGCGCGGTCCCAAATACGCCAACGTGGCCACAAGCCCCGTGCGCACCGGCTGGCCAAGATCAAAGTGGCTTGCGATGGCCTCGCCAATAATCGCCATGCCAATGGCCACGGGGATTTCCCACAAGAGCTCCTTGCCAAAAAACCGCCGCCGGCCAAGTTTCACCTCACCCGAGTGATACATCAGCCGCCCGGTAAAGGCGCCGATCAGCGTGGTCACCGCCCCGCCAAACAGGCTGTTCAAGGTTTCTAAAAAGCCCGGCTCGGTCATGGGCGCCTCCCTTACAGGTTTGTCCACGCAAAGCGCTTGCGTGGGTGTTAATATGGACTATATTTAGAGCTGTATTTCGCACTATTTGGAGGCCGTCATGCAGCGTGTCGAAGCCAATATCGCCGTCAGCGTTTCTGATCTTAAAAAAAACCCGTCGCAGGTCATGGCGCAGGCAGCAGGCGAGTCCGTCGCCGTGCTGAACCACAACCGTGTCATGGCCTATATGGTGCCTGCCGCGCGCTATGAGGCCTTGATGGAGCATATGGACGATTTGGAGCTGGCCGACACCATTAAGCAACGGGCTGACGAGACACCGGTTCGGGTCAGCTTGGATGAGCTATGAGCTGCAATTCCTGCCCACAGCCCTCAAGGAGTGGCGTAAACTTGGCGTGACGCTGCAATCGCAATTCAAAAACAAGCTCAAAGAACGACTTGTTCAGCCCCATGTTGTGGCTGATGGCCTGCACGGCATGCCAAGCCACTACAAAATCAAGCTTCGCAGCGCGGGCTATCGCCTCGTCTACCGCGTAGACGATACCACTGTCACGGTAACGGTGGTGGCGGTCGGCAAACGTGAGCGGAGCGCCGTCTATAGAAACGCGCGTAAACGCGCTGATCCCTAATATTCCCCACCGTCGAGTAGCGGTTCAAAGGCAGCATCAGCCAGATTGCGCAGCTTGAGCGTCGGCGGTGTGGTGCTGGTATCCAGCCACAGCATACCCGGCGCGGTGGCCGAAGGTTCCACCGCACCGCTACTGGTGGAGCGCAATGCGGCAACAATCTGGTTGATCTGGGCACGCACAGCTGCCCCGTTGTCGTTGATGATCACAAAGCTTGGGGCCTGAGCCATAAATGGATTTCCCGTTTCTCAATAAAATGGAATGCGACCATTCGCGTTTGAGGCGCAGCCGAAAGGCAGCGAAGGGACGCCCCGCACATACGGGATGTCCTCAAACCACCTCATCCGCTATAAGCCGCAATTCCGAGACGATCGGCGTAAAGGCTGGATCACTGGTTCTGAGCCAGGCCCGCGCCTCAACCGCGTGCGCCTCGATTTCACTGTTGTCGATCCGCCCCCAAGGTCCCCAGACAGGGTTTGCACTCGCCGGATCATCATCGGTTTCACGGATCTCGAGCACCACGTCGATATCGGCACCCTCGGAGCCGTCGAAGTCGGCCCAGCTATCGATCGGCGTCATCCGGTCATCAATGTAATCCGACAGCGCCGAGGCCCCGACGAGGATATCAGACCGCAGACGGACGCGCCGAAGTGCTCCAAAGTCGAGAAGGCTCTCGAACTGGTAGAGCCCTTCGCTCGCCAATACGACGGGTGAACCTTGAGCATCTGTTCCGGTTTGCAGTTGCAACGTCCCAGCGGTGGCCACCAGACCGGTTTTCAGGCCAGGGAAGGCAGGCTCGGCCGCCAGCGTATTCAGCTGCGCAAAGCTCAGGATCTGCACGCCCTTTGTGCTCACCGTGCTGACGGGACCAATCCGCCCCTCGCTGTCTTCAGCGCGCAAAAGATAGGTCCCGGGTTTCAGCGGCACGACCGCAATCGCCTCGCCGCCCGAGACCCGGTCCATCAGCGTGGAGTTTGCCCAAGTGGCGGCCATTTCCTTGCTGTGGCGGATAATGACATTACCACCCACGCGCACATCCACATCAACCGAACGCTGCCATTTCAGCACGGCAAGACCGCCTGCAGACTGGATCGTCAGCCCCGTCAGCGCAGCCGGTGGCGCCGTGAGCCCCACAATCTCCAAGCCCCCCTCGCGCCAGACCGACGAGACACCCAGCACCGAGATCGCCTTGATCCGCGCATCCCATTGCCCCGGCTGGATGTCGCGCAACTCCATGACCGTGCCGGAGGTGCGGCCACGGTCCAGCCAGACACCGCCATCCCGCCGCGTCTCTACCTGATAGGTATCGACAAACCCCGAAGCCGCAGGCTCCCAGGCGATCCGCGCCAGGACTTTGACCGCCGAGCCGTCGCGGGTCACATAAAGCTCTTCACTGATCTGCGGCGCACCCGGTGGGACAATGTCAAAGGCCGAGGGCAGCGTTGTGCGCGGGGCGGCTGCATAGATCTGTTCTTCGGAGGCGTCCCAATCATAGATCAGCGGAGAAGTTTCCCGCATGAGAAGTTCCGGCGCCAAGCGCGGACCTGGTCCAACCTGCGTCAGATCCAGCCGCACGGCTTCAACTTCAAAGGGTTTTCCTTCAGGTAGATTGGCGCCGCCAAAGCCCCAGCGGGCGTAGCTCACATAGGTGGTCTCGCCCGCCGCAACCCGCCAGGCCTTCAGCTTGCCCGCAATCTTCAGGCTCATTTGCCGGCGCGCGCGCTCGAGTTCGATCTTCGCCAGACGCTGCGCCATGGAGGCAGAGATCGTGAAGGGCAGCGAGATATCCCGCCAGACCCGCTCGCCATTGTCCTCCAGCCGGTAGGCCTCACTGGCATAGGCCGGGAAGTCATCAGGCTGCCAGCTATTCTCGGGGCTCACGAACTGGCCGCGCACCGCATTAAAGTTTGACGCCCGGCTTTGCCGCGTGGTCAGGGTCATCCCGCCCTCGCGCAGATCATCTGCCGTGATCACTGTCTCCGGCACCCGGTAGGCCCCCGCGCGCATCCGCCATTGGCCTGCCTGCCAGATGCAGCGGCCTGCCATCGCCGTCAGCATCGCCTCGATAATGGTCTTCGGCGTCTCTGCGAGCGAGACCACGCCATTGCAAGTGTAGCGCGGCTCAGTGCCGCCAGTGGCGAGCGGCACAGCCTCATCACAGATATTGGCCGCCTCAATCAGACTGTCCGTCTCGATCCCGTCGGCACCCCCAATTGTAGCTCCGATGCCATAGGTCGCATGGGCCATGTAATCGGCCACGCAGAGCGCCGCATTGTCCGTATAACCCTCCTGACCCGTCCGTGGATCGAGGATGTCGGCCTTGCCCTCGAGATCCACAGTGATGTTGGGAATGCCGCCTGGAAATGCATCCGGATCATAGGTCAGCTTCAAATAGAGTGCCGCACAACCCGCAAGGCGGTGGGCATCCGTCCAATGCTCGGGTGCCGCCGCAATGAGCCCCGCAAAGGCGGTTTGATCATCGGCCCCCAAGCGCTTTTCGACAGCAACCTTGCCCGCCCATCGGCCCTGGGCCGCACCTGAGACGTCAACCGCCTCTTCGCCCTCAAAATAGATGGCACCAATGGATTTGATGCGGTGGGCAGCCAGCACCACCACCAAGTGCAGGTCTTTGTCCTTCGCCCCAGTAGAATGCAGGAACACAATCACGCCGCCCTTGCGCACGCGGCCGTAGACCATCTCGCGGGGCATCACCGGCTCGCGCACCGTCACTGTGCGGGCCTTCATTTCCATCTGGCCCAGGCTTGGCGTGGGCATCAAGGCCTGTGCGGCCGCTGATAAGAGCATCGACGCCCCGAACTGGGCGGCAAAGCCGACCAGACCCGTGGCTGCAAAAGCTGCGGCCACACCGCCTGCGGCAATGGCAGCACCCCCAAGAGCGACAGCACCTAAAACCACGGGTGGCATTGTTCACGTCCTCCAGGCGAGACGGCAGGTTGCAAGGGAGAGGCGCACCAGATCGTCAGGTGCCACAAAAGCGGCCTTGGCGCCGATGACGACGCCAAAGGCTTCTGGCTCACCGCCCAAAATCAGATCGCCACGCTGTGCGAGGCGCACATCATCAAGCGGGTTGCCCAACAAGGCGCGCCCGCCTTCTTCAAGGCTTGTCCAGCCAAGACGGCGCAACACCCGCCCGCAGCCGATCGGTGTGCGATACCGCCCCCGCCAAAGTGCGGCATGGTCCGGGCCATTCGTCAGGTCACGATGGAGATCAAAAGCCCAGGTCGCACAATCGTGCTGGCCCCAGACAAAGGGGCGCGTGCTGGCCTGCTGGATCGCGTCCGCAAGGACCTGCTCCCAATGGGGCACGCGGGTGGAAACGCGCGTGGCAACAGTAATCGGTCGCTCCATCAGCCGCGTCCCCAGGTGATCTCTTGATCTTGAATGGCCGTCACATGCTCAAAACCACGATCGCCCGGGTGCAGGACCTGTTGGCTTTCATGGGTGTACCGCCAGTTGCGCGGCACGCTCAGATCAATAAGGCGGCTTTCATAGCTGATCGTGATCCGGCAGCTCTGCCCGTCCTCTTGCAGTTCCGGCACATCAAGACGGCCCGTAAAGGCCTGGACGGGATCGGCGATGACGGTCCGGTCCTCTGTGAGCAGCGCGAGCCAGATGCGCCCCGCCTGACCCTGGCGCGCCTCATCGATCGCAAGCCCCACCAGATCCAGTGGCACGCCCGAGAGCGAGACCATCGTGCCAGAAGCGACAACATCAGAGGTTTCCTCAAGCGCGCCAAGCCCAAGAAGGACACCAACGCCTGTCCAGGTCTTGCCGTCCCAGTCGATTGGACCCGGACCGGTCCAGATCCGCACCATGCCGGACGGGAACTCCCCCTCAAAAAAGATCGCAGGCTGCAGATCAGCGCGGTCGAGTGCTGTGGCCATGCCATTTGTGATGTCTCTGCTCATAGCGCCTCGCGTCCAGATAGCGTGAAGCGGTGACGCGCCGCGCGTTCAATGCGGGTTGGCACCGAACTCGTGGGGCGCAGCAGCACCTGTGGTCTGTTGACCTCCAAAGGTGTATTGGCGGGCAGCGCGCTGCGGATCGCCGGAAAGAGCGTCAGTGTTGCCAGACCGTTGATGTCCGCTGTGACGTCAAAGGCGATCTGGTGCAGCCGCGTGTCGCGCGCGGTGCCGATCGACACAAAGTCGCCAGAGGCCAGCGCGAGTAGCCCCGACGGCCAGCCTTGCGTTTGCACAACATTGCCGCCCGTAATGGGTGCCGTCAGCGAGACCGGTTGCGCCAGCACTTTTGGCACAATGGAGGGATCGGCAAACAGCAACAGCCCCCGGCCAGAGCCAAGCGCCGTGAGTGCGGCAGAGACCGAGCGCGCCAGCGGTCCGGATTGCGCAGCAAATTCGATATCATATTCCCACCATTCGCCACCCCAATCCTGCACCTCCGTCGTCCCGGTGAAGGGCGACTGCGTCTGGCTGGTGGCGGTCACCAAGCGCCGCTCAATGCCGGCCACCCAGGTACGCGGCAGTTCCACAATCAAACTCATGCCATCCGTCCCCGCCGCATGGCATTGCCAACAGCGGCCACTGCAATGCGCTCAAACTCGGGCTGTGCGCCCCGCATCACCGCCGCGATCTGCTCGGCCACACCCATCTGTGCACCGCGTGCATCCACATTGAGATTTATCGCCACAGGAGTGGCGTCATCTCCGCCGCGCGCGACCTCTGCGCGCGACAACACCCGTTCACCCCGCTGCAGGATGGTAGGCACTTCATCGGGCCGCAATCCGGCCCAGGAGCCAGCGGGCCCCACGGTGCCACCGCCGTGCATCCGCGGCGCACCCGCAAAGACCGCTGCGGGCACGGCGCGTGTATGACCGGAGATCCCCACTATGCCGCCAGCATGCGAGACCGCTGCAGCAACAGAGCCGCCACCGCCAAAAGCGCCTGAGAGCGCGTTGGCAATGGGTCCCAGCACCGCATTCTTAAACGCCAATACAGCAAGATCTGCGAGGATCGATCGCACCAGGCCTTTGAAGTCCAACTTGCCGGTTTCCACAAAACTACGGAATGCGCTCTCGGCGCCAGAAAAGGCGCTGGATAAGGTTTCGCCGAGACCTTTGCCCCAGTTCAGGGCGTCCGTGGCATAAGAGTTTAGGGCTTCGGAGACGGCACGCCAGCCGGTAACAATCCTTTCGGCCGCCCCGCCACTGGCGCCACCACCAGACCCGCTGCCGCCACTAACCGTATCCCCAGCCTCGGCCATGGCCTCCGCCAAGCGGCCCGCAGAGGCCGTGGCGTCATCCAGTGCCGCAGCGCCGTCCTCGCCAGTGCCCGCGACAGCATCGCGGAGTGCCGCCCAGGAGGACAGCCGGGCCTTGGCTCCAGCTGCCAAATCGGAGGCGGCCTGCCGGTAGGTGTTCGCGGTGGCGAGTGCCTCGGCGGCAATCCCATCAAGTCCAAGGTCGGGCGCTGTGAGCGGGTTATCTTCAAAAGCCCGCTGGAACGCATCTGCAGCAGCGCTTCCAGCATCCGCTGAAGCCCCATCAAAGGGGTTGGCAATATCCCCGAGGCTGATCTCGCCGATCTCACCAAAGGTCGTCTCGATGCCCACAGCCGCCAGCGCATCGCGGATCTTCCCCGTAAAGGCATCAATCCGGGCGATCGCACCATTCAGCATGGCCTCGATCCCGTCGAGCATGCGATTGGCGGCCGCGTAAACAAGATCGCCGATCACGGCTGGCAGGCGGGACCAGATTTCGCGGACGGCGAGAAGTGCGCCTTCGAAGGTATTCGCTGTGGCGTTACCAAAGGCGACCACACTTTCAATCGCCCCCGCCATGCCGGTGGTGGCATCAGCCTTGAGATCATAGAACATCGCCGTGGCGCGCGCGCCTGCAGCCGAAGCCCCCGTCTTGATCCGGTCCCAGACCTCGACGGCGACATCCTTCAGGAGGCGCATCGCCTCGCCAAAACCGCCGGCGCCGGACGCGAGGCGCGTGAACCAATAGACCAACTCGCCTGCACCAACGATGAGCGCACCAATGCCGGTGCGGATCAGCGCGCCTTTGAGAACCACCAGCGTCGTGGCCAACCCGCGCACCGAGAAAGCTGCCGCGGCCATTGCCGCCACCCAGCGACCTGCGAGGAATGTGGCGAAGGTTCCCGCATAAATCGCGAGCCGGTCAAGGTTGGAAAGGACCGCGTCAAAGGCCCGGCTGATCGGACTGGTGGAAGAGGCCAGTGCGACAAAAGCATTGGCCACCGCCTCCAGCGAGGGAGCAAGCGCCACTGCAATCCGGTTGCGGACGCCCGTGAAGACCTGGCCAATGCTGACCAGCGCGAGTTCGGATCGATGCATGGCGGCGATGGCGTCAGCATCCAAAACAGCCCCAAGTGCCTGCGCCTGTGCCCCAAGCCTCGTCATCTCCGCACCGCCGTTTTGCAGCAGCGGAATGAGACGCGTGGCATCGGACGCCATAGCCTCGAGATAGAAGGTCATCTCTTGTTGGCTGACGCCTGCCTTCTCAAGGCTATCGACGTAAAGCTGCAACGCCTCAGGACCGGAAAGGCGGGCGAACTGGTCTGCCGTCACACCGACCCTTGGCGCGATGTTCTCGAAGAAGTCCGCCATCGGACCACCGCCCGTCTGTAGAAAATCACCGACGCGGTCATTCACGTCCTTCAGGATGTCGGCGAGCTTTTCCTGTTCGATCCCCACCGTGGCGGAGGCCGCCGCCCAGCGTTGGAATACCTCCGGGTTGGCATTGGCCACCTGAGAAAGCTGGCCGATCTCATTGGCGGCAGCCACCGTCGAGCGGGTCATCGCAACGACAGCACCCGCGAGTGCTGTGGCCGCAGCAGTCGCTGCGATCTTGGCGCGGCGCGCAAAAGCGGCCATCCGCGCATTGGCTTGGTCCAGCTCGCGCGACAATCGTCCCATGCCGCGAGTGCCTGCCTCGCCCACACCTTCCAGCTCGGCACGCACCTGGCGCCCGCCAGTCGCGGAGAGGCGGACGGAGACACGTTTTTCTGCCATGAGAGTAAGACCTCAGAATGCGGTGATACCTCGTTTCCATTAAGAACGAGGTTAGGTTAGGCTTGATCCGGCCTGCATGGTTTCATTGATCTTGCGGACCATCACCGCCTCGATGAGCGGCAAGAATTCCGCGATGATCAGGGGCGAGAGCCCGAGGGCTAAGCCGAGTTGCAGGGCAGCAGCCATATCCCAACCGAGGACAGCGCCGCCGCTCACCCCGCCAGCAACCCGCACCTGTCCGCCGAGGCGCTGAACCAGATCCCAGACCTGCCAGCCTTCCAGGGTGATGGGTTTGTGCAGGCTGCGCGGACAGTCGGCACACACTGATGGGCAAGCCGCGCAATATTCACCGCCCCCGCCGAACTCCCAGTCGGCGAGAGTGGTCAGGCGTTTTTTTCCGCATCCAAGATGAGCGCGCCTGCGATGTATTTGGTCTGGAAGGCCTCAAAGATCGGCCAGAGCTCCAAAAGCGCGTCGATGCCCTCAGGCGTCAGAGGAAGAGGCTTGCCGTCCTCGTCTCCGACGCCCTCCCAATCCTTCACGACGATGCGCGCCACGGCCTTTGCCACGATACGCGCAAGGTCGTCGTTGGAGGTGCTGCCTTCAGTATTACCAGCGGCCGCGACGATGGTCGGATCGCTCCGCGCGGCCAACATAATGGCCGTGGTCAAAGGTTCGACGAATAGTCGGACACCATGGCCCAAGTCGAGCCAGCGCGGCTCCGTGGATAAGTTGAGTTGCAGCATATTCGTATCCTTTGTTGCGTTTGCGCGCACTTGACAGCGCCATAAATCCAAGGAGAGAAAAGACGTTCTTTGGATGTGTTGCTTTGTTGCTCACCGGGAAAGATGGTCGTACTGCAGCCATGATTTAGAATGGCAGGTTAGTATAACCCACTACGAAAAACCCCCACTCACGGCCCTCCGAGCGTAACGCTTGGGGGGTTTTTTCGTCGGCGCCACTTGGCACGACACCGGCCAAGAGGTGTGGTCGCGCGCATATATCGTCTCGGGGCAGTACCCAGAAGGAAGAGTAATAAGAGAATGGATGCAAAGTCGGAAACCAGCGATCAGTTGTTGGGCCTTACTGAAACGCTTGAGATCGTAAAAACTGAGCGGGATTTTCTGCGCGATGAAGTCAGCAGGCTAAAAGATGAACTGGAGCGGACATCATTGCGCGCCGAGCGTGCTGAAACCCGCCTTCACGAGGTCACCTTGGCGATCGTGGATATCAGTAAACAGGCCATCCTTTCTCCCCAACGGAGCACCGTGACCGAAGTGATGATGGATGGCAGAAGTCTTCTGCGGCTAGGTAACCCTGTCGGCTTCGGTAAGAAGTCTATGTAGCAGGCATGGCGATCAATAGCCCTCAATGCCATTTACAATGGTGACACTGACCATCGGGTCGCCATTGGCCTGCTGTGCTGCCTGCCAGGCGAAGGTTACCTGCACCCCCTGTGGTCCGGAAATTTCCCGGCGCGGACGGGGCAGAAAGACCCGCGGGACGGATACAGTGAGCGCCTCCCCCGTGGGCAAGGCGTAGCCGAACGTCAGCGCGCAGGCCTGACCGCCAATGGCCTGATTGAGCAGCGTCGCATCGGCAAAGCGCACGGTGATATTACCCGTCATCGCGGCAATTGACGGGTCGGCACCCTCGATCTTGCCGTCTGCGCGGATCGTCTCGATCCGATCAAGGTTGTTTTGATAGGTGAGTTCGGCGCTGACGATGTTGCCGATGTTCACGCCGTTGCGCTCGACCGATCCGTTGTAATGACCGAAACGCTTGAGAGACAGCGTCGCGGGCGTGCCGATTTGCGTTGATGTGCTCAAATCCTCGCCTTGGGCGACGAGCTCAACCGTGGAAGTCAAAAGCCCTGACCGGCCCATGCTCCAGCTGAAGCTGTCCACCATGCAGCCCGAATACATCGCAAAGCTCGGTACCTCCGGCATGCCCACTTCGACAGAAAAGCTGGGTAGGCTCCAGTTTCCACTCTCAAAGACGTGGGTATAGGGGCCCTCGCCGGATGTTGTCGGCGCACCAAAAGCGCCCTTCATCCAAAAGCCGTAAGCTTCGGCATCAATTGGCACGACAACGTTGCCGTCGGCGGTCAGTGCATCCTTGATGGGCTCAAGCGGATCACGACCGTACCCCAAAAGCTCTGATGCCTGTAGCGGCTGCTCGGCACCTAGCGACGCCGTCGCAAAGGGCATTTTGGTAAAGCCGCTAGCAGGCGGCGTGCCATAGATAGTCTCAAACGCAAGCGCCATCTGCGCGCGCGCCCCTTGGGCTCGTGCCATGTGTTCTCTCCTTGAAGCTCGGGTTTGTCGTCAGGCCAGCGCGTCGCTGGTGGCGTAATGCAGGATGATCGGAATGATTGCGGCTTTGATGGCCGCACCTCCCTCGACGGGTAGATCGACCGGCTCTGGTGCCTCGGCTTCCACCCAGTCGCAGCGCCCACGAAGGGTGCGATCAGCACCGATGGCAGCACCAATGCGCCCGATTAGCTGATCAAAGCGGGCGTCACGGTCCTCGCCAGTCTGCACGATGACCTCCAGCTCTGCGTGGTGCTGGTAGTGATACATCAGCGGCGACAGCGTCACGCCAGGCTCGCCGGGGTTGCCGTCGCGCAGGATCATCAAGCCAGCGGGCGGAATCCGCTCGGGCAAGACCTCACAGCGCAGAACAGGCACATGCGGTACCGTGCGCAACAGGTCCGCCAGAGCGGTCAGGATCATTTCTCGGGGAGTGGGCATTTTAAAGCTCCGCCTTGACCTGCGAGATCGAATATCAGCAGGTTGGCATTCAGGACTGTAACCGACCCTCGCCAGTCAAAGGGAGCGGCGATGTTAAAAAGTGAAGGCACCAGGTTGTCAACGATCCATAGCCACGTGCTCAGGCTCACTTGCGCATGCGGCCGCTCGGCATCTGTGCGCGTGAGTGCGCTACTTGCGCTTACAAGCCCTCCTGCAATCGTTGGCGATGTGGTCGCGAAGGCGCGGTGCACGGGGTGTGGCCAGATCAATGTGCAATCCTGCGAGATCGTTTATGAAACGCCTCATTAAAGTGCAGCCAAGCGTCAGCGTTAAATATCTGACAGATAACGCGGGCAGTAACATCTTTTCAGACGGGACCGTTGAGAGGCTTTGGCACAGGAAACCTCGGCTTTCTAGGATATTTACTATTGCGCACAGAGCTTGTGAATAAAGTTGGAACAAACCCATGCTGCCGGGCAAAATCATCCGCTTCCAACAGCGTGAGTTTTTCGACGGCTGCAATATAGACCTCGGATCCATCAACAACCCAATCGACGCAAAGCTCATCTTTGTTGAATTGCTGCTCTCGACTTACAAACTCAAGGACATCCCGCTCCTCCACATCTCGATCTATGTTCAGCCGCACTTTGCGATAAAGGACATGCTCCCGTGGAACAACCAATGTCGTGGCAATGGGAGGCGTCGATAGTGTGGCGGCAAGCGAGAGTAATTTGACCATTCTGACGGGAAGGTCATCGCCAAACGCCGTGACGTCACCAATGACGCAGGGCTCGCCATGCAAGTCATAGAGGAGCCTGATCGCTCCAAATGACAAATCCAGCGTGAATTGAGGATGCATTGAAACGGCTCCGGCTTGATCGTCGGCAGCAGTACGCTGCTAACTCAACGATTGTCCGGTTCTGTTCATCTTTCAAGTGATCTGGTTGCTTTTTGGTGTCTTGCCTGATCCAAGCCAACACTTTTGAGCACATATATTATCATGACCTGATTGCAGGTGAATTTATCTTCATCATTGTAAATCAGCGTTTCTTCTTAAAGGGCAACCAGTCCTTCATGAGGTGGATCGTATCGCCGGCAACTTCGCGGCAATCTTCATGCCAGTAGGTATCGGTCTCGGGATCATGCAGCACGGTCTCGTCTCTAGCAAAACAC
>NZ_QJJL01000020.1 GCF_003201935.1 Loktanella sp. PT4BL
GCCCGGCATTTTGGCCGAGAGATACAGCTGGTTTGCATTGTCTTCAAAGCTGCGGATACGGACCATCTGGCGGTACATGCGCAGATAGTCCTCGGTGTTCGAACTGGCTTGTGTCTTGATATTCATATTTGTTGCCCAGTTTTTTGCGGTTAACGATAAAGAAGTTCAGGGAGCCACATTGACAGAGCCGGGACGTAAGTGACCAAAAGCAGGACCAGTCCCAAAGGTATCAAGAATGGTGCAGTTGCCTGGACGGCGCTCTCGAACTTGATATCTGCCACCCTTGCCAAGACGTAGAGCACCATCCCGATTGGTGGTGTCAGCAGCCCCAGCATCAAGTTCAGGACCATCATGATGCCAAAGTGAACAGGATCCATGCCTAGCTCCACTACGACAGGCAGAAGGACTGGTGTGAGGATTGTTATGGCTGCCACTGGCTCCATGAACAATCCGACGATAAGCAGCACGACATTTATCAACAGTAGAACCAGAATGATGTTTTGCGTGTGCCCCAGTATTCCCTGCGCGACCATTTCGGTAACCCGACTGGATGTCAGTATCCAAGAAAAAATAGAGGCAGCTGCGACGATCAAAAGAACAACCGCTGTGGTCTCAATAGTATCCATCGATATAGCCTTGATCTTGCGAAATGTCAGAGTGCGGTACACGATGCCGCCCAAAGCCAGCGCATACGCACAGGCGGCGATGGCGGCCTCAGTGGGGGTGAAAAGGCCAGCGAGAATTCCGCCTACAATAATGACTGGCGTCAACAATGACAGGAACGCACGCTTGAACGTAGACGCCAGTACACTCCAGGCAAAGCCTGCATCCCTCCCGTAGCCACGCATATGAGCATACCAGGCAACCATCGCCATCAACGCAAGTGCCATCACCAGCCCTGGGATCAGACCAGCAGCGAACAGCTGTCCAATTGATGTCGACGACACGACGCCATAGACAACGAGGGGTAGCGATGGGGGAATAAGGGGGCCAATCGTCGATGAAGCAGCTGTAATGCCGACTGCAAAATCCGGGTCATACCCTCCTTCTTTCATTGCCTTGATCTCGATGGCGCCAAGACCGCCAGCGTCAGCGACGGCTGCACCGGACATCCCGGCAAACAGGACTGAGGCACCGATGTTGACGTGGCCTAAACCACCCCGCATCCAGCCAACCATCGCCTTGGCGAAGGCAAAAATGCGGTCTGTGATACCAGCATGGTTCATTAAACTGCCAGCAAGGATAAAAAACGGGACGGCCAGCAATGGAAAGCTATCCACGCCGTTTATCATCCTGTGTAGGACCATCACTGGTGGGATCGAACTTTCGAGCACGATAAAGGCCATAGATGCACCGGCCAAAGCCAGCGCGACAGGCACACCGATAATCAGGAGCAGCGCAAGAGTACCAAAGAGAATGAGCATCATAAGTTCCTTATTCGTCCAGACCGGAAGGGACGTCGGGTGACACGTCGGTCTTGCCTTCTTTGGCATGCCGCACGGCGACTATCATCGAGTAGAGCGTCATTAAGCCAAAGCAGGCGGCTACAAAGCCGTAGAGCGTTGATTTTGAGACATCTATGGACGTCATCATTTGTCGTGTGCTGCCCGCCAATTGAACGCATAGGCCCGTCAGAACTGCGAGTAGCGCTATGCGGAAAAGGTCTACGATCAACGACAGTAGGCGTGCGCTGCGTGTAGGCAAATAGCGGTAGAAAAACTCTACCGATATGTGCGTGTTCCGCCGCACCGCGACGGCGGAGCCAGCAAAAGTCACTGCTACCAGCAGGTATCTAGCGATCTCCTCAGTCCAGCCTAGCGAGTCGTTCAGCACGTAACGCGTGAAAAACTGCACGAAGACAACGACCGCGAGCAGCCAAAAAAGGATTATCACAAAAGCAGCGTCAATAGAGCGAATTCGTGATCGTTTTACGCCATTTTCAGGCGAGGAAACATTGTGGGGCATGTTGAGGTCCAGACTTGATAGCGTTGCGCACCTAATCAGGCGCCCAAAAGACTGATTGCCGGCCACCCACAAAAAAGGGGTAGCCGGCTACGCGTGATCAGTTCAGGGACTGAAGTCGATCGAACGTCTCACGGTCCCACGTGGCGTCCGAACCATTCAACCTTTCCGCAACAGCCTCACGAAACGGCGCACGATCAACTTCGTTTACTGTGGCACCTTGCTCGCGCAACCAGTCGACTAGCTCTAGCTCGGACGTGCGTATGTCCTCCGATGCACCATTGGCAGCCTCGGCCAATACTTCCATCAGTATTGCATAATCCTTCTCGGACATATCGTCTGACAGACGACCGGCGACGATGGTTAGAAGGGCGTCGGTGATATGTCCGGTCAGAGTAATATAATCCTGAACCTCATAGAATTTTTTGAACTGGATTGTCGGCAGAGGGTTTTCCTGCGCGTCCACGACGCCTTGTTGCAAGGCAAGATAGACCTCGGAGAACGCCATTGGTGTAGCATTCGCACCGACCGCCTCGGGGAACATCTTGTAAAGTGAGGCGTTAGGCACTCGGATCTTCATACCTGCCATGTCCTCGGGTACCGTGATTTCGATATTGGAGGTTACATGCCGCTCACCATAATAGACGAGACCAGCGATATCGTCGCCCGTGGCTTCTGTATAGCCAGCCGATAGATCCGCAAACAGATCCGAGTCGCGGTATGCCTGCCAGTGGTCGTAGTCACGGAACATGAATGGCGCACTGCCGATAGCTATCGGCCCGTAACGACGTCCAGCAAAGAACTGGCCATCATAGATAATATCAACTGCGCCAAGGCTTAACCCTTCGGCTAGATCAGTCTGCTTTCCTAGCGACGATGCAGGAAACACCTCGATCGAATATCGGCCATCAGTGCGCTCTTCAAAGGTGCTGGCGGCCTTCTCTGCCCATGCATGATAAGGCGACTGAGATTCGTAAACGTGCCCCCATTTCAGCTCCACTTGAGCCTGCGCATAACTGGCGCTGGCGATAGCAAGTACGCCGCTGGCGAGCATCACGCGTACATTGAAAAATTTAGTCATTCATTCCTCCCTTGAGATTATTGCAGCCATGATGGCCGCAAGACACCCAGCCTACTCCGACTGTGTCCGGCACACAGTTGGCAGGGAGATCGCGCTCTGTCAAATAATATTTTAATCGATTAAATAAGAAGTTTATCATGAAATGTTAGCGTGCTTATTCTTGTGTTTGTGCTAATGTCGCGAGCGATAGTCGCGAAAACCGCTACAGCCATCAGATTGAATATGACCGACAAAACCAAAGCACCTACACAAAAGGCCATAGCTGAAGCGTTGGGCGTTTCGACGGCAACGGTCTCGCTCGCGTTGCGAAACAGCCCATTGATTCAAGAGGCCACCCGCAAGCGCGTACGCAACTATGTGAAAGAAATTGGATACATTCAAAATCGCGCGGCAACCTCGCTTCGAACCGGCCGAACGCGAATCATTGGGGTCGGTTTCCACGATATAATTCATCCATTTTTTGCCGAAATGCTTGCCGCTACAGAGGACAGCTTGTCGACTGACGGGGACGCCATTTTTGTCAACAGTCATGATGACGATCTGAGCAAGCAAAGACGCTTCATCAGCACTTTACAGGAACATGGGGCTGATGGGCTGATTTTATCGCCGGCGCTTGGCACGAAAGAAGTAGATCTGGAGGCATTTTGTGCAAGCAACGGGGCGGTGGTCTTAATCGTGCGCACAATTCCAGACACGAAGCTGGACTACGTGATCAACGACGACCCCGAATGTATGCGCCTTGCGACCTCCCATCTTTTAGATCTGGGGCATCAACGCGTCATTATGCTTGGCGGCAGACCAGGCACCACCACTGCCGACGGCCGCTACGAGGGCTTTCTTTCGGCCATGAAAAATGCGGGGCAAGACGAGAGCACTTCAACTTGGATAACGGGACCTGCTAAGCGGTTGCAGGCCTATGCTGCGATCAAGATGCTCTGGGCTACCGACGCGCCCAAACCTACCGCCATCGCTTGCTTCAACGACTTGGTCGCATTTGGCGCGATGAGCGCGCTTGCCGACCTTGGAATGGAGGTTGGCCGGGATGTGGCAGTCGTCGGGATTGACGACACTGATGAGGCGCAAGTATCCTTCCCGCCCTTAACAACAGTTACGAACAACGCTCAAGTTATCGGACAAACCGCGGTCGACATCCTTCGCCGTCGCTTAGCTGAGCCGGAGGCAGCTCCGATACAGGAGCGGCTGCAACCCTACATTTCAGTGAGGCGTAGCTGCGGGACGTCAGGTTTCTCTTAGAGAGACTTGAACTGTCGCGGTTTGTGGCTTCTTCGTCATCTCGATCTCCTAATCGATAAGATGAACCAGAAATCCTCCCTTGTTCAAATCCTCAGATATGTCCCACAGGTGCTGACGTCAGATACTACACAAGCCCGCGCTAGCTACTTCAGCACTGAATACTCCGCGAGCCATATCGATGGTGTGCCCACGAGACAGCTTGAGCAGCCTAACATTCTAAGCGCCCCGATCACGAATAGCTCAAACCTTGGCAGGTGTGGCAGCGCTGCTGCAGAGCCAAACAGAGAATACACCACTTTCGTCTGTAATCCTGCGCTCGATCCGCGCCGCTCGCTCAGCGGCATCAATCGCATCCAAGACCTTCGCCTGCGCGGCGTTGAACGCCACGGCCTCAACCGCGCTGTCAGTGCGATGGTTCAACCCCGTGGTACTGTCATGCCAGACGAATGCCTCAAAGCCCGCGAGATCGTCCTGCGCTGGATCCACCACCTCCCATGTCTCTGCACCGCCCTCGCCAAACCGCACCCCGTTAATCACGCGCGCCGCGGCATGGTCCTTGCGCAATTCGGCATAGCGGCGCCGATCATGATCGCGCGCTGCTTCCAGCGTTTCATGCAAATGCCCGTCTGCCGTGCGGAACACTTCCTCTTCGATATGATCCCCAAAATACATGATTGCCTCGGGGCGGCTGCGCAGGTCATCGCACCACTGCAGCCAGCCCTGGGCGGTGTCGTGGCCGGGTTCACCGCTTTGCGCGGCGTCGACCTCTAGCTGGTCCATCATGCCCAGCATGACTTCGTACCCTTGAGCATAGTCAAACTCGGTCACACCGGCCTGCTCAAAAACGCGTTCAAGCACGGCGTAGGCGCCGTCACAGACGCCCATGTCTTTGAAGAACTGTAGAGATGTTTTCATCCGATTGCTCCGTATGCGCGACCCGACCCGCTAAGCCATGTGACCGCATGGCCGTTTGTCTTGATCGCCTTGCCACCAGCACCGCCGGGATTGCCGCCTTTCACAACGGTGAAGTCAGTCAGGTTCTGCGTTCCAGAACCACCCGCAGCGCCCCATCCACCCCCACCACCAGACGCAGGGGTCACCGGTGTTGTCGTGTTATCAGAAGTATTTAAGCTGACATAAATCACAAAGGCATCGCCCTTTCCGGGCTGCCCCGGCCCGCCGCCAGGCGGTGCAAACACCGTATCGAACGCGGCCCCAAAAGGAGGGGTCGGTCGATAATCCGGCTGACCAGCCACCACATTTGGAGTCTGCCGGGTGGTATTCGTGAACACTTCGCCTACACCGCTACCGGTCCCCGGCAGAATGCGTCCGCCACCCTGACCCGAGATGCCGCCAATTTTTTGTGGACTGCTTCCGCTACCACCACCCATGTCTCATCCTCCTCCTATGATGGTTGTCCAGCAGGACATTGATTTTGTTTGATTTTAAATTTGGTAAAATCTTCGAAGACCCAGCCGTTCTTGAGCGTATCGTAGATAATCGACAGCAACTTTCGCGCGGTGGCGATGATCGCTTTTCCTGCACCGCGGCGTTCCTTGATGCGCTGATAGAAGGCGTTCAGATATCCTGAGTAGCGGATCGCGATGAGCGTGCATTGCACCAAGGTCGTCCGCATCAGCTTGTTGCCACGCTTGGTGATCCGCCCGCGATTGTCCGTATCGTTGGATTGGCTGACCTTCGGCACGATGCCGACATAGGCTGCCAGCTTGTCGGCGCTTTCAAAGTCTTCGATGTTGCCAATCCCCGACAGCAGAATGGCTGCTGAGCGTGACCCGATCCCCTTGATCGAGCTGATGCCTTCATGCCCTGGCAGTTCCGCGCCAGCGGCCTCGATCGCCTTGTCTAATTCGGCCAATGTTTCCGTCAGGCCGAACGCTTGATTGCGCAGCGCATTCAGTTCTACTTGTTCAAGTGCCGTGAAGTGGCTCACATCCAATTCGCGCAGGCGCTTCTTGCTGGCCAACCCCTCTTTTTTCAGTTTTGTACCACGCCGCACAAACATGGCGTGGATCTTGTTCAGCAGCATGGTGCGCTGCTTGACAAAGACGTCGCGGGTCGCAACCAAAGAGCCCAGTTCGGCCTCCGCTGTCGATTTTAGCCGCGTCTCCGGCAACATGTCCTTGGACAGGAAGAACGCAAGGGATCTTGCGTCGTTCTTGTCCGTCTTGTTGACCGACTTGCGGATCACCTGAAACTGGCGTGGGTTCACCACGGCAATACGCCCAACACAGGGGCGGATTTCGTCGCAAAACCAAGCTGTATTGCCCGTAGCCTCAACGGCAATTTCGTCATCGGCATCAAGGCTCATACAAAACGCCTGCAAGGCGCTTGCCGACAACGGGAAGGTTTCAAAGGCTTCCGATCCATCGTCGTGAAGACGGCAAATCGTGAAGGAATTCGTATGAAGATCGACACCGATAAAGGCCATGGCTATACTCCCTGCTCAAGGAGGCGGAACCCCGGATGGGGTGTGAACGGCCAAACCAAGCTCCTATACAAGGTCACCGGCGCGAACCGGGCCTTACGTGGGCTGTTCGGAAACAGGCGAAGGCTAAGCTCCTTCACAGGGTCGCAATGCCCTATGGACACATCCAGCCTGAGACCTATCCGCCTCCCCAAATCATGTAGCAAATTCAGGGCGTTTGGTCGCTCACAAATCATTCATACCCCCTCCTAAAGACCGCCGCCTGTTGTGACTCCGGCACCGCCCGCGCCACCGGCACCGCCATGGCTCGGGATGGTTTCTCCAGCAAAGTTGTTGGAATTTGTTGCCACTGATCCCGGCTGACCGATCGCACCACCAAGGCCAAAGGCGCCCATCACAAGGCTTGATGTGTCGCCGTAAGGCATGGCCCCGCCGCGGCCACCACCAGCACCACCGCCACCGGGGCTGTGCACAGGCGTGACAAAGAAAGCGAGAACGCTGCCGGTTGACGCAGCCCCACCACCGCCGCCGCCGCCAATATACCCTGCGGCATTATCAATGGTGATCGGGCCGGTCAGACCAATCGCAGGACCACCTGACGTGGGTGCGACATAGCTGGTGCGGTCGGTGAGCTGATAGCCTCCATCGCCACCTTTGCCCATAATGAAGCCACGGTTGACCAGCGTCAGCCCGCCGGGGAAGACCCCGCCCATGTCGAGGGCTGGCGTTGTGGTGGTATCAGACCAGATGTAGATGCCAGAGGCCACCGTTACCTCGACCTTGTTCGTGCCATCCCAGCCTTGCCCCTGCAGATATGTGTGCAGGTTCAGCTCCTGCTGATGGCTGGTGATCGTATGGGTGAACTGGGCAGATTTACCGCGCAGAGCGCCGAGCCCGATGGCACCAGTGGCCACGCCCGCCAGCCCGCGCACCTCCGCGTCCCCAAGCGAGATCGTAGTGCCAGTGGCACGGCCAAGTTCGGTGTTCACCTGGCTGAGCGAGATCGGACCTGTCAGTGGAAGCGCCATCGTTTACGGGCTCCCAAAAGCGGTGACATCACCCAGCACTGTCAAATTGCCGGAGCCGTCGAGCGTCATCACGTCAACGCCGTTGTAGCGGAAGGTCAGGCTTGATCCCGCGGCATGGGCCGTAAATGCGCCCCAACGGGCGCCGACCTCGACGATCTCCTCGCTGCCGTCCGCGCGTTTGAGGAACAGCTTGCCGTCGCGGGTATTGACTGCCAACTCGCCCAGATCCAGCTGGGCCGGGGTTGGCACCTTTGTGGCAATGGCGGATCGTTTCATACGGATTATGCTGGCCATGGGACCTCCTGGGGTTCAGCATCATGTGAGGGACGGATGACTTGGAACGCAAAGCCGTGACTTAGAACGTGCCGCCATCAAGCGAGATGCCGGTGATGCTGCCTCCGGTGATGGCCACCGCATTGGCCGCTTGCGTCGCAAGAGAGCCCAGCCCCAGATTGGACCGCGCCGTGCCTTTATTGGGCAGGTCTGCGAGGTTGGAACTTGCGGCCAGTTTGCCGGCCAGCCCATTGGTCACCGTGGTGGCAAAGTTGGGATCATCGCCCAAGGCAGCGGCCAATTCGTTCAAGGTATTCAGCGCACCGGGGGCTGCATCAATCAGTGCGGCGATCGCTGCCTGAACAAAAGCGGTGCTCGCGATCTGGGTCGTGTTGGTGCCGCTGGTTGCCGTGGGTGCGCTTGGCGTGCCGGTAAACGCAGGCGAGGCCAGCCCTGCTTTCGCGTCAATCGCAGCCTGTAAGCCGCTGACCTGCGAGATCGCATGGCTATGCGCTGCGGGCGCGAAGGTTGACGGTTTGCCGGTGATGCCTGCCCAAGGCACACTGTCTGCCACCTCAGCCGCGTCGACCTTGCCGTCGTTATCCGCATCATAGGCAGATTTAAGCATATCCCCCGCGCCAAAGCCTGCCAGTGCCGATTGCACAAAGGCCGTGGTGGCAAGCTGGGTTGTGTTGGTCCCACCTGTGGCCGTCGGTGCTGTGGGCGTGCCGGTGAGTGCCGGTGAAGTCAGGGGCGCTTTTGCGATCAGCGCCGACTGCAACCCCGTGACATCGGCGATGCCGTGAGTGTGGCCGTTAGCAGCTTTCCCATCAAGAGTGGCCTGCAGCCCGCTCACCTCGGAGATCGCATGACCATGGGCGGCCGCCGCTTTGCCCGCAAGCCCTGCATCGAACTGCGATTTGCGCACAAGATCGGTGCCGGCGCTCGCGTCCTTGCTCGACTTGGGCACACTCGAGAATGTCTTTGCGCCATCAATCGTCTGGCTCCCAACGCGGGCGACAAACCCGCCCGCACCTGCCAGCGGCACGATGGCTGTGGCATTGCCACTTCCGTCATCGCCTTTGCCGATATAGAGCGTGTCATCCACCTCGTTGTGGGCGACCTCGCCGGATTTGAGCGCGGCGGGCGCGCCGGCATTGCCTGCCTGGCGGCGTTTGAACTGGATCGTATTGGCCATCAGAAGAAGCCTCCGTTGATTGGGGTGTTTGTGGGCAGGATAGTGATGCCGGGATCGCCCTGATCGCCTTTGTCACCGGGTGGACCAACCTTGCCCTCCGGGCCAGGCTGGCCGCCAAGGCGAATGCGCAAGGGCCCAGTGACCACCCGGACCTTGACGGGGGCCGTGATGGTGATGGGCCCTGTTTGATGCGTAGCAGCACTCATGAAGCAAACCCGCGCGTGACCGGCAGGATGACCGGCAGTTCCAGCAGGAAGCCCAGATGCAGATCAGGCGTGAGGTCGGTGCGCACGAGGTCCAGAACGACACGCCCGGGGGCGAGACCGGCGGTTTGCTCGGGGCGTAGCGCCAGTTCCAGAACCGTGTCGCTGATCCGTATGATCCCGTAATCGGCGCTGGTGAGCGTGGCCAAGACTTC
>NZ_QJJL01000021.1 GCF_003201935.1 Loktanella sp. PT4BL
TTTATTTTCCCGGCTGACCAAACTGGCTTCGAAGTGGATTCCCCGGTGAAAAAGCCACGCGCTAGCGAAATGGCGCGCCAAGCCCCCCCGTATACATAAAAGGCTGCGGAGGAACCATGGGAGGGGGCTTGCCGACGCATCCGGCCCTGAGCGAACGCTCGTAACGATCGCGGCTAATGGCGGTCGTGAGCCAAAATTGCAGGATGGAGCGTGTTGCACCAATGCCCGCTATCACGAGAGAACCTAAAAGCTTTCAACAACAGCTTCGGCTTTGAATGGGTCCTTGGCGACGTCAATTGAGATAGATTGTACATGTGCTAAACAGGAATGTCATTTGCACGCTTTTTCGATCAAACCAGTTCATTTTGAGCCACCTAACCAATGTTAGAATAGATGGTTTTGTCAAGTTTAGGGGCGTTCGCGCGACTTCGATGTTCTTAATCCATAACATGAGTATAGACAGTATTTCGAGAAACACCAAGTTGGCGCGCAGCCAAGGCAACGTTCCCGTTACAGTCGCGCAATGCCTTTCGTATTTCTATACATCTTACTTCCTTGATCATCTGCCCGACGCAGCGCGTACACGCCGAGATCCCAAGCTGACGTTGACCCAAAATCCGATTGACACCTTCTTGTCTTATGATTCCTTCGTGGTGATGGATCGCAAGCGTACGCAGATTCCGATTTAGATCGGTTAAATTGTGATCAGAAGTCATCATTTTAAGCGCGTCTGTGCCCTTGTTTGAAAGCGTGTGTTGAGGGGAGATTGCGGTAAGCATCGCGCAACACAGATGTCGAAAATCAGAACGATTTACGAGCTTTGGCAAGTAAAGTGAAAAGCCTGAAAGGCGATCGTATATGGTGCGCAATGGGCCTATTGCGTCGTTCAAGCTGGCAGAATTCTGCGCGCTGCTGATTATGATCCATTCGCCGTCAGCAAGCAGCGGATTGCGCCGTTGAATGACACGATTGAGCAAGGTGTTCAGGCTTGGCGCGATTTCAATCGGCAGCAGATCAACCCTATCGAGATACAGCGTGCCGCCCTTGTTGAGATCAATGGTATCTTGCTTTCTGGACGTCGCATCCGCTTTGGATTTCATCTGTGCGATAAGCTGGCCTTCGACCGCGTCTAAATTGAGTGTCTCACACTCGACAAGGACGAATGCTTGATCCGGGTGAAGTTGATCATGTATCTCCTCGGCCGTTGTGTTTTTCCCGGTTCCGGGTGCGCCAACAATCAAAACAGGCAGGCCTTGTTGGGCAGATTTTCTGCCTAACCGAAGATTTTGGCGCAAGGCTTCATCTTCGAAAACACGACCGGTCCCGATGTCTCCTGCTGCCATTGGAACGCGATAGATTGGATCGGTTGGCAGCAACACCTGCGTGTTCGTGAGTTTTGTACGTGCCGAGTGGGTAAGCCTGAGGCGCGCAAAGTACCCAGACCTCAGCCAATCAGTAATTTGAACGATTTCGCCCCTACATATCTGTTCGATCAAAGGTCGGAACTGCCCCATAAAGACGTCTTGGAATTTGATCGCATTAGCAAGATTCAAACCTGTCAAAAGCTCCCCGGTGCGACGGTTTGCCCCCGTAATCTGGCCGTCTTCGTTGAACGCAATCATGCCGACATTTTGTGTCTTGAGATACTCTTGACGGGGATGAAACTGGATGATGTGTTCGCCGCGATGATCTTCTACGAACAAACGGTTTTCAACATTTTGCGCGGCAAGATTCACCAACGCGAGCGTATGATACTGTCTGGCGGTCACTTCGGAAGACGCATCCAGCAACCCTATTAATTGGCCGCTACTGTCAAAAATGGGGGCAGATAGGCACGACACCGTACCTTCTTTTGCGAAGAAATGTTCGCGACCCGTGACGCTACAAGATGCACCAGTGTGAAGTGCCAACCCGAGAGCGTTGGTGCCGCGTATTTCCTCGCTCCAGATTGAACCGGGAAGGATACTTTTGCCGCAAGTGGACGTACGAAATTCTTCATCCAGAATTTGATCAAGCACGACACCGTCACTGTCTGCGAATGCCACCAGAAAATTTGATCCAGCGATTTGTGCGCTGAGTAATTCTAATTCCGGCCTGACAAGACGCATAACGCGATCTTGCTGATCACGACGCTGATAAAGGTCGGTGTGTGAGACGACACATTCCTCGGGTTTACCGACTGGATCAAGGCCAAGTCGCACACACCGCCGCCAACTATCAGCAATCGTTTCCGGCACGGCACCGTAGGCAAACCTACCTTTAACCTCGAGGCCGTTGCGAGCTTTATCAAATGCAGTTTTCACGAGCGCCCTCCCAAGCATATAAACTTTTTGCCAAATAGTGCCGAATAAACAAAGGGAAAACCATGATATGTTCATTTTTTGAGCACAAAAAACAACGCGCTATTCAGAAATTGAACACTCGCAAAAAATTCAGCGAATGTGTTGACCGTTAAGCAAGGCCTCACAAACATTTGATCTCGGAGAGTCCCATGAAGGCCCAAGTTTTACATAAATACGATGATGATCTGACTGCCCCATCCTGGGTTGATTACATCGATGTGCCGGATCCTGCTATTACCAAGGGATCGGACGTAATCGTTCGCATTGGTGGTGCAGGGGTGTGCCGCACTGATCTGCACGTCATCGAAGGTATTTGGCGACCGCACATGGATCCAAATGGAAACGCTCTGTTGCCGTTGATCTTGGGCCATGAAAACGCAGGTTGGGTCGAAGACGTCGGGCCAGAAGTTGAAGGACTGAAAAAGGGTGATCCTGTGATCATCCATCCGAAGATTTCGAACGGGACATGCATTGCGTGTCGTCGTGGTCAAGACATGCACGGCGAAGGTACGTTTCCAGGCCTTGATTCTAATGGTGGTTACGCTGAGGCGTTGGTGACGTCTGAGCGCAATATCATCAAGCTGCCAAAGTCACTTCTGCCCAAGGAAGTTGCACCCTATTCTGATGCTGGACTGACCGCTTATCGCGCGGCTAAAAAGGCGACGCGCCATCTGCTTCCCGGTGAATACTGTGTCGTGATTGGTGCTGGTGGTTTAGGCCATATCGCGATTCAAGTCCTGCGCGCGATGTGTGCTGCTGAGATCATTGTTGTTGATAGATCTGATACGTCGTTGGCCCTCGCCGGTGAATGCGGTGCTGATCATTTGGTAAAAGCAGATGGTGGTGAAGTCGACGCAATCTTATCCTTGACCAAAGGTCACGGCGCAGAAGCCGTACTTGATTTTGTCGGTGAAAATGGCACGACCCGTAAGGGCCTCGCTATGACGCGGGCAGCCGGCAGTTATTACGTCGTCGGGTACGGCGAAGATATTCAGGTTCCGACCGTTGATCTTGTGATCACTGAAAAGAACATCATCGGCAACCTTGTTGGCACGTGGGCGGAACTGACGGAACTGATGGAATTGGCCCATCGCGGGTTGGTCGATCTAACAACCAAAGAATACGCGCTGAGCGATGCAAATCTTGCGCTGCGCGATCTGCACGATGGGAAAATCCGCGGTCGCGCGGTTCTAATCCCTTAATTTAACTAAAACTGAATCAATTGCGCAGGCCACACAACTGTGGCCTGCGCACGATCCGCGAGGAGCGGATCATATCATGACCAAATGGGAGGACTAACATGAAATATCGGTTTACAACTTCGGCTTCGGCGCTAGCGATTGTCGCCTCATCTGCTGTGCCTGTTTCGGCACAAGATTACACACGTTTTGGCATCGAACAGGACCTGCCGGGTACCTGTAGCTATGAAGCGACAGATGCAAAGGATTATTCTGGGCGAACATTGAACATCATCACCCACGCGATCCCTGTCATCGGGGAACCCACCGCGCTTCACGCGGAACAGTTTGCTGAATTGACTGGAGCCGAAGTCAATGTTGTTCACGTGCCGTTTGGTGATCTGTTCCAACGGATTATGATCCCATTCCAAAGTGGGCAGAACGCCTATGATGTAATGTTCTATCCATCACTTTGGATTGGTGATTTCAGCCGCTTCCTTGCCCCTGTGCCAGAGGCCTATGTCAACTCTACGGGCATGATGGATGTCACCCCAAGTTTTACGGGTGTCGCGACCTGGAACGGTGAAATGATCCAATACCCGATGGATGGTGATCGCCATTATCTGAAATTCCGGACGGACGTGTTCGAAAATGCCGATGTGCAAGCCAAATACCTCGCCGACACAGGCAACCAATTAACCGTTCCGGCGACGTGGGAGGAATACAATCAGGTAGCCGCATATTTCAACGCATCCGATTGGGATGGTGACGGCGAACTGAACTATGGTTCTGCCGAAGTCGCCAAGCGCGATGATCTAATGTTCTCAGCATTTATCAGCCGTGCAGCACCTTATGCAAAGCACCCAGATGTCCAAGGCGGGTTCTTCTTTGACCTTGAGACAATGGAACCGCTGATCAATACGCCGGGTTTCGTGCGCGGTCTTGAACTGTTTATCGAGGCCCAGGCCAGTTTCCCTCCCGGCGGTACTAATTTTGGGCTGGGTGATGAAATCTTCTCGTTTGGCGGCGGTCAGACTTTGATGAGCTATAGCTGGGACGATGCCTATATCCAGGCGAACCAAGAAGACAGCCGGATTCGCAATATGGTCGCAGCCGCACCACTGCCGGGCGCATCCGAGGTCTGGAACCGCGAGACTGGCGAATGGGACACATTCGAGACGCCTAACCGTGCACCTTACATGACGTGGGGTTGGTCTTCAGCAGTATCTTCAATGTCAGAAGAGCAAGAGATGGGATTTGATTTCCTTTGCTTCTTCTCCAACGAAGCCAACGCTGAACATGACATGCAGATCGGTCGCTTTGGTGTGAACCCTTACCGCAACAGTCATTTCGATGTTGATTATTGGAAGGGCCAGGGTTGGGCAGATAAAACAGCGCTGACTTACGTAACGACATTGTCTGAGATGGAGGAAAGCCAAAACCGTGTGTTTGATTTGCGTGTTCCGGGTGTAAGCCAGTTCATGTCGTCAATGGCGAATGGTGTGGCTGAAGCGATGGCCGGTCAGAAAACGGCGCAAGACGCGCTGGATGATGTTGCGAAAGAGTGGGCTGAAATTGCTGATCGCATCGGCAAGGACCGTCTACGCGACGCATATTCCAATGTTGTAACACTTGAAGACAACGAAGGTTGATGACGAGAGGTGGGCGCGCAATGACGCCCACCTCAACTTTCGGGGTAAATACCATGCTATCATCTAAACACTTTTTCTTGTTGCCAGCGCTTTTGACGTTGATCGCAATCATTGTTTTCCCACTCCTATTCACTATCCGCGTGAGTTTTTCGAGCTGGGATGTGTTCCAGTCGGGCCTTGATTACATCGGCGGTAAGAACTACGGTCGCGTTCTAGAAGACGAACGGTTTTGGCAGAGCCTAGGGCGGCTATCATTGCTGTCATCGATCTCGGTGTGTCTGCAATACACGTTAGGGTTTGCACTTGCGCTTGCAGTCTGGAAACAGGTTCGCGGCGGGCGGGTCTTGCGAGTTTTGTTCCTCATCCCAATGATGACGACACCGGTAGTTATGTCCGTGATCTGGCGAACAGTTTTTCACGAAAGCCTTGGCCCCGCGAACGACATTTTGGGAATGTTTGGCTTTGGCGCGGTGCCATGGCTGTCCAGTGCTACCGGGGCCTTCATTAGCGTCCTGATTGTCGAAGTCTGGCAATGGACCCCGTTTATGTTCCTTTTGTTGTTGGCTGGTTTGGTTTCTCTTCCACGTGAACCTTACCTTGCTGCCGCAATTGACGGCGCTGGCACTTTGCGCACATTTTGGCAAGTTACGTTTCCGCTCATGGCACCGATCACAATCGGCGCACTGATCATCCGGCTTATCGAAGCCTCAAAGATCATGGACACCGTTTACGTCTTAACTTCGGGCGGGCCGGGAACAGCAACTGAAACCTCATCTTACTACATCTACATTCGAGGCCTGCGCGACTTTCAGATTGGGTACTCGGCGGCGTTGTCGCTGGTTTATTTGGTCATCATGATTGTCAGCCTCACCGTGATTGCAAAGCTATTGCTGCGCTTGCTGGTCGGAAAGGTCGGTTAACATGAACAAGTTCTATCACATCCTGAAAACCCTGTTCCTCTTCAGCTGGTCACTGTTTGTCGTCTTTCCATTTCTTTGGGCACTGACAACATCATTCAAGGACGCCAATGCCATCACGAGCGGTGCAACCTACATCCCTTGGGTGGATTATGAACCCTCAACACAAGGCTGGACATCGCTTTTTACAACAGGATCGCAAGGAATTAACATCGTCGGTCCGTTCATCGATTCCGCCGCAGTGACCTTGATCGCAAGTCTAGTCAGTCTGTTACTCGGGACCTTGGCCGCCTACGGGCTGTCGCGGTTTGAATATCGGTTGGGTTTTGTTAAAAACGCTGACATCACGTTCTTCTTTATCTCGCAACGGATCATGCCACCCATCGTTCTCGCGATCCCATTTTTCCTGATGCTCAAGGAGCTAGGCGCGCTTGATACGATCTTTGGATTGGTGCTGGTTTATGTAGCACTCCTGCTGCCTATCGCGGTCTGGGTCATGACTGATTTCTTTGCCGGTATCCCAAAAGAACTTGACGAGATGGCGATGACTGACGGATGCAGTCCGATTGGTGCGTTTTTTCGGGTTATCCTACCTAATTCAGTTCCTGGTCTCGTCGTGGCAGGCATGTTCTGCCTCATCTTCGGGTGGAACGATTTCTTCTTCGCTTTCACTCTCACATTCACCGAAACCCAGCTTTTGCCGGTCTCTATCGTGTCCCTCAACTCATCCGTAACACCTTGGTGGTCGTTGTCAGCATTCGCATTGATTTCGGTCGCACCATTGGCCTGCGTCGCAGTCATTGTTGAACGTTACATGTCACGTGGCACTATGTCGGGGGCCATCAGGTAGATATCATGCTTCAAGTAGATCAACTCACAACCGCTGATCCAAAAGTCTCTTTGCAGGACATTTCATTCCAGTTTGACGCGGGGAACATATATACGATTCTTGGCCAAACCGGTGCGGGAAAGACCGAACTTTTACGTGCTTTGATTGGGCTTGATCCATTAGTTGAAGGGGACATCAAACTGGATGGCCAGAGTATCGCCAAACGGCCAGTTAAAGATCGCAGCATGTCGCTCGTGTATCAGCAGTTCATAAACTACCCGCATCTAAGCGTGTTGGACAACGTGGCGTTCCCGCTGCGCCGTCAGGGCAAAAAGAAAGCAGATGCGCAATCACTTGCGGCCAAGATGCTGACGGTCGTTGGTCTGGGCGATTACTTACAACGCCGTCCTGCGCAGCTTTCGGGTGGGCAACAACAGCGTGTCGCGTTGGCCCGTGCTATGGTCAAAAAGTCACGTATCCTGATGCTGGATGAGCCGTTGGCCAATCTGGACTACAAGCTGCGCGAACAACTGCGCGAAGAATTCCCAAGACTGGTCACTGGAAATGATGACAGTGTAATCTTGTATACGACCACCGAACCGCGCGAGGCGATGGAATTGGGCAACACGATGATCATCATGACCGATGGACGCATCGTGGCCTGTGGCCCACCTGCTGACTTGTTTGCGAATCCCCCGACAAAAGACGCCGCAAGCGTGATCAGCGATCCACCGATTTCGTTTATCTCAGGATTTGTTCGCAGCGGTGCACTTTACTTTGGCGAAGGTCAGTTGGCCCCGAACAATGGCTTGCACCTGCCAATGGACGGCCCCGTCACTATCGCGCTTCGCCCCGATGCAATTGAACCTGGGGGTGCATTCAACGCGACAATCGGTCTTTCTGAATTCAGTGGATCTGAAACCATCGTGCACCTCGATTTCGATTTCGGCCGTGCGATTATGTTAGTTGAGGGCATTGAGACCTTTGAAGTGGGGAGCCACATGAGTGTGTCCATCAAGGCCGAACACATCATGCTGTTCTCATCAGACGGACAGAACATCACGACAAGGATCAAATAAATGGCTGAAATCGTACTCGAGAACCTTGGGCATAGTTACCTGCCCGACCCGAAATCTGCGGCAGAATTTGCACTCAAACCAGTCAATCTCACTTGGCAGGATGGCAAGACCTACGCGCTTTTGGGGCCATCGGGCTGTGGCAAAACGACGATGCTTAATATCATTTCTGGGATTGTAGCTCCATCTCATGGATGCCTGCTTTTTGACGGGCAGGATGTGACACAAACCCCAACGGTTGAACGCAACATTGCGCAGGTGTTTCAGTTTCCTGTGATCTATTCGACCAAGACAGTGCGCCAGAATCTTGCGTTTCCGTTGGAATGCCGTGGCGTGGCACCTGAGCGCATCAAAGCCCGCGTCGCCGAGGTCGCCACGCTTTTAGATCTGGATTACGCGCTTGATATGCCGGCACGAAGACTGAGCGCGGATCAAAAGCAACTGATCTCTCTAGGGCGCGGTCTTGTGCGCGAAGACGTCAGTGCCATTCTTCTGGACGAACCGTTGACTGTGATTGATCCACAAATGAAATTCATGCTACGCCGCAAGCTACGAGATATTAACCGCGAGACCGGCATGACAATGATCCTCGTAACACACGATCAAAGTGAAGCCATGAGTTTTGCGGATGAGATCGTGGTGATGAAGGATGGATTGTTGCAACAGTCTGGCACTCCTGCAGAGCTATTCTCACGACCGCAGAACGACTTTGTCGGCTACTTCATTGGGTCGCCGGCGATGAACATGATTACCCTCGAATCCCGTGATGGAATCCTTGGAACTGATGCGCTTGATTTGACCAAAAATGCGGAGATTGGGACCGCAGGGTCACGTTATCAATTGGGCATTCGACCAGAGCACATATCGCTCGTGGCCGCTGATGCTGAAAACGTTGGTGTCGGTACGATAAAGAAAATCGAACATCTTGGCGTCGACGGCGTCGTAACCTTGCAGTTGGCGACTGGTATTTTGATCAAAGCAAAAACACGAAATCACGTTGAGATGAGTGTTGGTCAAACCCTGGGCGTCAACGTGCGAACCGAAGACGCACTCTTGTACATCGAAGGGTCACTCGCACACGCAGAGTGACCGCAAGTTGTTAAAATAGATCTCATTTTGCAGTCTCTCTCTCCCCTAAGCAATACTGAACGCTGCCCGGTACTTCAGGCAGGTCCAGGCGCTACCTCAAGAATGCGCACAACCTCCTCAGCGCTGAGCACGATGGGGATCTTCTTGGCCGCCCGTAAATAGTGCATACGTGTCTTCATCCCTGGTCGGGGACAGGTCTCAGCGAAGAAGAAGCGCAGCACCGTCAGCCGGTTGTTGAATGCCGGTGCCCCAACGCTCCGTTCCTTCATATCCGTATGCGGTGGCCACGCCCCATTTATTTATCGGTTGCACGTTGTTGTGGCTGGTTGATGCGGAGGGCGGTCGGTAGCTCGTCAGGGACTACGAGA
>NZ_QJJL01000022.1 GCF_003201935.1 Loktanella sp. PT4BL
TCTCGTAGTCCCTGACGAGCTACCGACCGCCCTCCGCATCAACCAGCCACAACAACGTGCAACCGATAAATAAATGGGGCGTGGCCACCGCATACAGCTGGCCGACGAGACAGGGAAAACGGAACTCATTATTTTCAATTCGGGCCGCAGCACTGCTTGTACTGTAAGCGCCGTCCAGGCCCCATTGATTAGGGATATTTCTGCGACCTGATGGGTCTGCGAGATGTTGAGCGCAATCATTTGGAGGATGCGCATGGCAGATGGTGGTGATGGGTTTGTTGGTCGCTGCGAGATTGTTGAACCGCGTCGGCGTGGGAACCGCAGCTGGCCGGATGACGTGAGGGCCCGTATCGTTGCTGAAAGCTTTCAGCCGGGTGTGCGGGTTGTGGATGTCGCAAGGCGGCATGATCTTGTTCCGCATCAGCTGTCGGATTGGCGCAGGCAAGCGCGGCAAGGCCTTTTGCCGCTGCCGTCGGAGCTTCTGCCTGCTGTGGCAGACGGAGACAGCAGTGGCGACCAGGCGGCATTTGTGACTTTGGAACTCGCACCTGAGCCAGAGGCATTTCCAGTGGCACCTTCCACCCCCATGACACAGGGGGCGCATTCGGGGACACTTGCCGTGGAAATTGGTGCTGATTTGGTGCTGCGCATTCCTGGCGATGTGCCGGTGGCCCGCGCGGCCGCACTGGTGCAGGCGCTGCGGGTGGCACAGTGATTGTTGCGGGCCAGCGATTGCCGATCCTGATCGCAACGAAGCCCGTGGACTTCCGGTGCGGCCATAACGCACTGGCTTTGATCGTGCAGACTGAGCTGAAGCTGGATCCGCATTCTGGCATCACCGTGGTGTTCCGTTCCAAGCGGGGGGATCGCTTGAAGATTTTGGTTTGGGACGGCACCGGAATGGTGCTGACCTACAAGGTCCTGGAGCAGGGCAGCTTCGCTTGGCCCAAGGTCCATGACGGGGTGATGCGGCTGTCGCGGGCGCAGTTTGAGGCTTTGTTCGAGGGGTTGGACTGGCGGCGGGTGGTCGCGCAGAGGGTGATGGCACCGGCTGCGGCAGGATGACTCAGTGGGTCCAGTTTGACTTTGTTTTATTGGGCTTTCTATTCCGGATCGGGTAGAAGAACGCATGTCACAATCGCTTGATCTCAGCCAGTTTCCGGACCTGCCGCCCGAGGTGGTGAAGGCCTTTGCCGCCCAAAAGGCAGCGCTGGATGCCGCGCAGTTTGAGGCGAAGGTCGAACGTGCGGCACGGCAGCATGAACAGGCAGTCGTAGCCGAGAAGGAAGCTTTCATCACCGAACTGAAGGCGCTGATCGAGAAGCTGGAAGGCCAGGTTCAGGACTACCGGCGCACCAAGTTCGGGCCGAAATCTGAGAAGCTGGACCCCGCCCAGTTGGAATTGGCGCTAGAAGATCTGGAAACCGCCATCGCCGAGACACAGGCGCAGATTGCGGCTGTCGAAGACAGGATCGCAGCCAGTGAACCCGACACCGAGAAGCGCAAACCGCGTGCGTGCCGTAAGGCCCGGGCACTGCCGGAAAGCCTGCCACGCGCCCTACGGGTGGTCGAGCCCGAAAGTATCGCATGCCCCTGCGGCTGCGGGGACATGGTCAAGATTGGCGAAGACCGGACCGAGCGGCTGGATTACATCCCGGCGCGCTATCAGGTGATCGTCACGATCCGCCCGAAATACGCCTGCCCCAAGGGGCGCGCAGGCGTGGTGCAAGCCAAGGCGCCTGCGCATCTGCTGGAGGGCAGCTGGCCCACCGAGGCGTTGCTGGCACAGATTGCCGTCTCCAAGCATTCCGAGCACATGCCACTGAACAGGCAGGCCATGGTCATGGCGCGGCATGGGGTGCCGATCGACTGATCCGTGTTGGCCGACTGGATGGGCCGCACCGGTGCCCTGATCGCACCTGTTGTTGACCATATGGCCCAACGTCTGATGGCCGAGAGCACGCGGCTTTACGTCGATGAAACCACCGCCCCGGTTCTCGACCCGGGGCGTGGAAAAACCAAGACCGGCTATTTGTGGGCCGTGTTACGCGATGATCGCGGTTGGGGTGGGACTGCGCCGCCGGGTGTGGTGTTCCATTATCGTCCCGGGAGGAAAGGCGCGTATGCCGCCGAAATCCTCGACGGCTTCAACGGCACGATCCAGGTCGATGCCTATGGTGGTTATACCCATCTGGCCACATCCAAGCGCACAGGTGGCGATCCGCTGCAGCTGGCTTTCTGCTGGGCGCACGGCAGGCGCAAGCTGATCAAGGCCAAACCCAAGAAGGGATCACCTATCGTCGACGAGGCGCTTTTGCGCATCGCGGCACTCTACAAGGTCGAAGATGCCATCCGTGGCAGTGATCCCGATCACCGCCACGCAGTCAGACAAGAGCTGTCCCGCCCGTTGGTCGATGAGTTCTTCGCATGGTTGGCCGCCCAAGCCGCCCGCGTCTCGCGTAAATCTGACCTCGGCGAGGCCATGGCCTATATGCTGCGGCGCCAAGACGGCTTCCGGCTGTTCCTCAACGACGGGCGCGTCGACATCGATTCCAATCTTGTCGAAAACGCTATCCGCAGCCCGGCCATGAACCGTCGCAACGCGCTCTTTGCAGGTCACGATGAGGGCGGCCGCAACTGGGCCCGCTTCGCCAGTCTCATTGGCACCTGCAAGATGAACGGCGTCGAACCCTATGCCTATCTGCGCGATCTGTTCACGAAGCTGGCCAATGGCCACCTCGCCCGCGACATCGATGCCCTCATGCCATGGGCAAGCACACAGCACATCTTCCCGGCAAAGTGACCTCGTCCGGGACTCCCTGACGAGCTCGTTGTGCAGGATCAAAACCAAGGCCCGCACCGCGCAACAGTAAAATCTATGGGATGGGGCCGGCGCTTACCTTGTACTTTCGGCCCGAGCCACATGAACAGGGATCATTCCTCCCCGGACGAGGTGAGCCTTGTGCGGCATACCTGGAAGATTGGCAGGAGCCGTCCCAGCAAGTTCAGGGCGTGATTCGAGTAAAATGGTTGCCATACAATTCAGGATTAAGTTGGGGGCTTCCTGATCAATCTGTTCAATTTCCTGTTTGGAAAACTTGCTGTTGCCCGTGCTAATGTCCTGCAGTGCCATCTGAAAAATCAGACTGGCTTGGGTTTCTACATCGGCTCTGTCGAGCAACCCTTCCCAAGCGTCTGGCCGTAAGTCCATCGCACGGCTGAAACCGTCAACCCAAGGCTCCCGCATGGCCTCCTTCCGGCACCTTCTGATCGACGAGATGCGCATCGCCAGTTATGCCCCACACCTGTGGCAACCATACCATGGGTGGGATCAGCTCAGGACAGGGGCCGGTATCCGAACCGGCGCCACTCGTTCGCCAGATCGCGCAGCTTGCCCCTCAACTCAGTGTCCGCGGGATGACAGGAACGGAAACGGATCATCTTGCGATCCGCCCCGACAATTCTGCATGCCCGCCGTTCCGACAGGTTCAACCTAGCCTGCAGATGCGTAACGGCTTCGCGCTTCACGGCGGGCCTTACCATTTTTTGAGAGCAGTTCCTTTATCGCCGAAGCATCCAGCATTTGCTCGGCCACCTGAGGTGCCCCTAGATTTGTAGACGCTTTGCTTGGTAATTTTGGAACCAGGGAGTGGACCTGTCGCGCTTTTGTGCCGCCCCAATTGTTTAAGCCACCTTTCGCTCGAAAGCGACAGGGCTTTTCCAACCCAATGCTGAGTGGCGGCGGCGCGGATTGTAGAACCCGTTTATGTATTCAAAGATCGCCATCTCAGCCTTGCGCCTTGTCTCCTAAGGATGCCGCCAGATCAGCTCTGCTTTGATGGTCTTGAAAAACGTCTCGACCGCCGCGTTATCACAGCAGTTGCCCTTGCCGCTCATCGATACCTTGAACCCATGCTGTCGAAGGATCTTCTGTTAGTCGTGCGAACAATATTGGCTGCCACGATCCGTGTTATGAATGCAGCCTTTGGGTGGTTGCCGGAACGCGATGGCCATCTCCAACGCCCGGATCGCGAGGTCACGCTTCATGCGGTTACTCACAGCCCAGCCGATGACGCGTCGGGAATGCAGATCCAAGATCACGGCAAGATACAACCAGCCCTCGCGCGTCCAGACATAGCTGATGTCACCGGCCCATTTCTGGTTTGGTTGATCCGCAGTGAAGTTCCGATCCAATAGGTTGGGCGCAATGTTGAACTTGTGATCGCTGTCGGTCGTCACCTTATGTTTGCGTGTTCTCACAACAGATATGCCATTCTGACGCATCAATCTGCCAACATGGCGGTGCCCGACATCCAAGCCGATCTCCTTCAGCTCTTCCGTCATCCGCGGCCTGCCGTAGCTGCCCAGGCTGAGACGGGACTGTTCTTTGATATGTGCCAGCGTCACCAGATCGAACCGCTGCCTGCGGCTGGCTGGCCGACTACGGAAAGCCCGCAAACCGCGCATGCTGACATCCATAACCTGACACAGGCGCGCTGCCGGAAACGCATTCCGGTGTTCTTCCACGAACCTAAACCTCACGGCTTTTGGCTCGCGAAGAACTGCGTTGCTTTCCTAAGAAACAGCCGCTGTCTCGGGAATAGTTGCCAAAGCGTAACCCATTGTTTTGGCGCGCCGTTGGAGATTTGAGAGGACACGTTGCCGATGTCGTGCATCATAGGCCGCTGCACCTTGATCCTGATATGTCATGCCGTGGCGGATGGCGTTGTAGAACAGCACTGCGATCTTGCGCGCCGTGGCCGTCACCGCCTTCTGCTTGCCGATCCGTGCCGATAGTCGTCGATAAAACGCTCCGAGGGCCGTGTCGCTCCGACCAATCGTGACGGCTGCCAGCCGGAGAAGGGCAGCGGCGCGGCTGGAAGATCGGCGCGTGCGCGAGGACAGCAACTTACCACCAGAGATCTTGTTGCCCGGAGCCAGACAAAGCCACGATGTGAAGTGCTTGGCACTCTTCCAGGTGCGCAGATCCGTGCCGCATTCTGCTACCAGCTTCAGGGCCAGAGATGGGCCGAGACCGTGGATTTGGGTCAGGTCCGTGCCTAACACGCCGTAAAGCGCGGCCCGCACATCGAAAGACGGCGCATTGTGCTGCTTGCCTTTGCTCCGTGCCTTCGGGAGTGGAGCCAAATCATCGCCAGCCCGGACAGTCAGCGCGGCGACTGCTGCCTCCAGCTTCCGATCACACGTCGCGATCTGTGCTTTGTAGAAGTCATAAAGCTCCAGAGACTGTGTCAGGGCAAAGACATGCTCCTCGCGGTCATTACCAACCAGCGCAGCTTTGATCGTGTCCATAGAGGATTTGCAGCGGACATCCCGGAACGCTGCCAGTGCCTCTGGATCACGTTCGCCTCCAACGATGGCACGGATGATCCGCAGGCCCGTTGCGCCCGTGATGTCGGACACAACATGATGCAGCTGCAGGTTCATTTCCATCAACGCCTTCTGCATGTGCTGGATATGCGCGGCGGCATAGTCCGTCAGACGCTCGCGTTGGCGCATATAGGCGCGCAGAGTGGCGATCTCCGCCTCAGGGCGGAAACTGCCGCGCAAGAGCCCATAAGAATGCAACTGGCGCAGCCATCCCGCGTCGCTCACATCGGTTTTGCGGCCCGGCACATTCTTGGCGTATCGGGCATTCACGAGGATGACTTCGAAGCCATGCGCTTCAAGGATCTCGAATGCCGGTATCCAGTAAACGCCGGTCGACTCCATCGCCACGCTGGTGACGCCGCATGACCGGAACCAGTCAGCAAGGTCATGCAAATCCTGAGTGAATGTCCCAAAAGCGCGCACAGGCATGATGTCGGTCTCAGGGTTTACAGCCGCCATATGCATCGTCGAGCCGATGTCGATCGCGGCCGCATTGGGATTGACCACCTTCAGGTCCGGGTGGTCGCCGGTCTTACGCTTTGTCATGACGTCTCCTCCGTTCAAGGCGAAGGGCGTGGGCCATGCAAGTTCTTCATCTTCCTAACCGGGATCACCGCAATGGCGGCGTCACCACTCTCAAGTGCGCATCAGCCCATGTGCCACGTTTTTTAACGGGGTCCAGCCCACCAATAAGCCATCGGCAACTGCCCTTCATCCGCAGCATAGCACAGGCTGTTTATACCGCGCACAGGCGGGCAGCGGCCCGGAACAGTTTTTTAGGATGTCCCGCTCCTCCTTGAGGATGCGAACCTCGCGCCGAAGCCGGTCATTCTCTTGGGCGAGGCTTAAATCCTCTTTTGACACCACGTCTGTGTCTCTGTGCGCGGTGATCCATTTGTTCCGCGTCGACATACCGACGCCAAGATCATCCGCCACCTGCTTACGCATTAACCTGCGGGTTTCACTAATTCCCGGACAGCACTGGGGAGACGTGTGCGCGGTTGGTCATCGCCTGCGCCGTTACGGCATTCTGTCGGTCTTGAACAAGACTGGGAGGGACCATGCCAAGACGGAAGCAAGCGAGGCGTACGACTGTGCAAGACATACGAGCGATACTGCGGCTGACGCATGAACAGGGGCTTTCAGCGCGTGAGGTTGCCGCGCGCCTGAAGCTAAGTAAGACAACCGTGGCGACCTATCTGAACCGAGCTCGGGAGGCGGGGCTGAACTGCTGGCCACTGCCCAAGGGCCGGGATGACGATACCACGCTGAAGCAGGTTCTGTTCCAGCGCGTGGGGCGTCCGCCCCGGGACCTGACAGAACCTGACTGGCCGAAGATGGCAGCTGAGATGAAGCGCAAGGGTGTGACGCTGCTGCTGCTCTGGGAGGAGTATCGGGCAGCGCATCCTGACGGGTATGGCTACACCTGGTTTTGTGAACGCTACAGGGAGTTCGAGATCCGGATCAGCCCCCGGTATCGCAACCGCCATGAGGCTGGCGCGGTGATGCAGACCGATTACGCGGGCCATACCATCCCGGTGATCGACCCGGCGACAGGCGACGAGCACCGTGCCCAGATCTTTGTCGCGGTGCTTGGCGCGTCCAATTACACGTTCGCCTGGGCCAGCTTGAGCCAAAAGTTGCCCGATTGGATCGACGCCCAGGTTCGGGCGTTACACTTCTTTGGCGGCGTGCCCAAGGCGATTGTCTGCGACAATCTCAAAGCGGCCGTCGCCAAGCCGCTGTGGTTCGAGCCGTCGGTGACCAAGACCTTTTCTGACATGGCCAAGCATTACGACACGACGGTGCTACCCACGCGGCCGCGCAAGCCACGTGACAAGGGCAAGGTCGAAGGTGCGGTGCTGATCGTGGAACGCTGGATCCTGGCCCGGCTGCGCAACCGGCAGTTCTTTTCCATCGCGGCGCTGAACGTCGCCATTGCCGAGTTGCTCGTGGATCTCAACGCGCGAACCATGCGGTGGGTGGGCCGTTCCCGACAGGACCTCTTTGCACAGATAGAACATGCTGCATTGAGGCCCTTGCCCGATACGCCTTTTGAGTATGCTGAATGGAAGCAGGCCAAGGTACATCCCGACTATCATATCGAGGTGCTGCATAGCTTCTATTCCGTGCCCCACCACTTGATCGGGCGGAAGGTCGATGTCCGGCTAACCCACCGTATGATCGAGATATTCCACACTCATGAACGCGTGGCTGTGCATCACCGGCGTGGGCAGCGCGGCGGCCATACCACCATCAAGGAACACATGCCCAAGGCCCATCAGCGCTATGGTGGCATGACGCCAGAAAGCCTCATCACCCGCGCAGCCCGGACAGGCTATCACACGGCCGCGCTTATCGAGCGCCTGATGCGCGACAGGCCGCATCCCGAGCAGGGCTATCGATCCGCCCTCGGCGTGCTCAGCCTCCAGCGCCAGTTCGGGGCCGAGAGGTTGGAAGCGGCCTGTGATCGCGCCCTTACAGTCGGGACCGTCTCATATGCCTCAGTGCGTTCCATCCTCGTCACAGGGCTGGACCGGGCTCCGGAACCGCCGCAACCAATCACCGCCACCCCGGCCCACGGCAACATCCGCGGCGCTGGCTACTACCAGTAACCCTCAGCACAAAAAGGAACATCACATGCTGACACATCCCACCCTCGACCAGATGGCTGCACTTGGCATGACAGGCATGGCAGACGCCTGGAAGGCGCTCGCCGAACAGGACCCGGGTCACACCCTTGACCGTAACGAATGGCTTGGGCTCATGCTCGACCGTGAAGCTTCGGCAAGGGCCGGCAAACGCTTCAACAACAGGCTGCGGAATGCAAGGATGCGTTTCCCCAACGCCTGCATAGAGGACGTCAACTTCGCCGCCAGCCGAGGGCTCGACCGCCGTCAGGTCCTCGCGCTGGCGCAAGGTGAATGGATCAAGGCAAAGGAGCAGATCATCCTCACCGGCCAGACCGGCACCGGCAAAACCTGGCTGGCCTGCGCCTTCGGCCATCAAGCTGCGCGCCTGGATCACACCGTGCTCTATGTCCGCATGCCCCGTCTGTTTGAGGACATGGCCATGGCCCGCCTTGATGGGCGCTTCCCTAAGCTGGTCGACAAGTTGGCACGCGTCCAACTGCTCATTCTCGACGATTGGGGCACCCACGGACTCACGGACCAGCAACGCCTCGACCTGCTCGAACTCTTCGAAGAACGCTATCAGCGCCGCTCTACCATCATAACCGCCCAACTGCCCGTCTCAGGTTAGCACGACATGATCGGCGAACCCACAATCGCAGATGCCATCATGGACCGAATTGTTCACAATGCCCACCGCATCGAACTCAAGGGAGACAGTATGCGTAGAAAGGATCAAAACGAGAACTTGACCCACATGGAAAACCGCGAAACGATGCCATCAGAAACATAACTGCAGGCAGACCATCAGCCGCGCCCGAACTGTCCGGTAATTACTGAAATGGCTGTCCGGGATTTAGCAAAATCGCTGTCCGGTAATTCTGAAATCCGCATTAACCCGTTGGTCAGCGCGATCCGCACTGCATCTTGGCGAAATTCGTCCGTCCGTTTCAGTCCCATGGTAATCTCCTTTGTTGCAGTAAATGTTATCAAAGGAGCGGCCTCAAACCGTGACAGGTCCACCTTGAGCCTTTTGGCATCGGAAACCGTCATCCCGCCAAACTTTGCCTTCCACGCATAAAAGGTGCCTTCCGACATGCCGTGCTTGCGGCACAGATCAGCGCACTTCGCGCCGGCCTCATACTCGGTCAAAATGAATCGCGCTGAGTTTGTCGGAGACCATCAACTTAAGTAAGGATGATGGTTATGACAAAAAGCAAAATGGCAAATCGCTACTCACCTGAGGTCCGCGCGCGTGCG
>NZ_QJJL01000023.1:2500-5885 GCF_003201935.1 Loktanella sp. PT4BL
TGCATTTTGATTAAGGGCCCATTTGATTTACAAAAGGGTGGGCCCACAGAAGCAGTCTGACTGTTTCTGGATCAAATCAAGCGCGAAAAGGGCGTTTGGTGGATGCCTTGGCAGTAAGAGGCGATGAAAGACGTGATACTCTGCGATAAGCCATGGGGAGCTGAGAATAAGCTTTGATCCATGGATTTCTGAATGGGGCAACCCACCTGATACTTTGTTATTATTGCACTTCGGTGCAGCTAATAATGAGGTAAACCAGGTATTTTTAACCTGAATACATAGGGTTAAAAAAGCAAACCCGGGGAACTGAAACATCTAAGTACCCGGAGGAAAGGAAATCAATAGATACTCCCCTAGTAGCGGCGAGCGAACGGGGACCAGCCGAGCCATGAGTGTGAATAGAATGTGTTGGAAAGCACAACCATAGTGGGTGACAGTCCCGTATATGAAGCATGATTGGACGTATTAAGTAGGGCGGAACACGTGAAATTCTGTCTGAACATCGGAGGACCACCTTCGAAGGCTAAGTACTCCTTACTGACCGATAGCGAACCAGTACCGTGAGGGAAAGGTGAAAAGCACCCCGACGAGGGGAGTGAAACAGTACCTGAAACCGAACGCCTACAATCAGTTGGAGGGCCCATGCGGCCTGACAGCGTACCTTTTGTATAATGGGTCATCGACTTAGTGTATCTAGCAAGCTTAAGCCGTTAGGTGTAGGCGCAGCGAAAGCGAGTCTTAATAGGGCGACTGAGTTAGATGCATTAGACCCGAAACCGAGTGATCTAGGCATGTCCAGGATGAAGGTAAGGTAACACTTACTGGAGGTCCGAACCCACACCTGTTGAAAAAGGTCGGGATGAGGTGTGCCTAGGGGTGAAAGGCCAATCAAACTCGGAGATAGCTGGTTCTCTGCGAAATCTATTTAGGTAGAGCGTCGGACGAATACCCTCGGGGGTAGAGCACTGAATGGGTAATGGGGGCCCACAGCCTTACTGATCCTAATCAAACTCCGAATACCGAGGAGTACTATCCGGCAGACACACAGCGGGTGCTAACGTCCGTTGTGGAGAGGGAAACAACCCTGACCTACGACTAAGGCCCCTAATTCATGGCTAAGTGGGAAAGCAGGTGGGACGACCAAAACAACCAGGAGGTTGGCTTAGAAGCAGCCATCCTTTAAAGATAGCGTAACAGCTCACTGGTCTAAATAAGTTGTCCTGCGGCGAAGATGTAACGGGGCTCAAGCCATGAGCCGAAGTCTAGGATGCACATAGTGCATGGTAGCAGAGCGTAGTGTGACATAATTCCATGCGTCCTTAATCCCTTCGGGGATATTGGACGCAAGGAATTTTCTGTGAAGCCGGCCTGTGAGGGATCCGGTGGAGAGATCACTAGTGAGAATGATGACATGAGTAGCGACAAAGGGAGTGAGAGACTCCCTCGCCGAAAGTCCAAGGGTTCCTGCTTAAAGCTAATCTGAGCAGGGTAAGCCGACCCCTAAGGCGAGGCCGAAAGGCGTAGTCGATGGGAACCAGGTTAATATTCCTGGGCCAGGAGGATGTGACGGATCTCGAAGGTTGTTTTCCCTTATCGGATTGGGAAGGCTGCTGAGAGGTTCCTGGAAATAGCCCTCCGCTAGATCGTACCCTAAACCGACACAGGTGGACTGGTAGAGAATACCAAGGCGCTTGAGAGAACCACATTTAAGGAACTCGGCAAAATACCTCCGTAAGTTCGCGAGAAGGAGGCCCGTTCAGAAGGCAACTTTTGGGCGGGGGCACAAACCAGGGGGTGGCGACTGTTTACTAAAAACACAGGGCTCTGCGAAGTCGCAAGACGACGTATAGGGTCTGACGCCTGCCCGGTGCCTGAAGGTTAAAAGGAGGAGTGCAAGCTCCGAATTGAAGCCCAGGTAAACGGCGGCCGTAACTATAACGGTCCTAAGGTAGCGAAATTCCTTGTCGGGTAAGTTCCGACCTGCACGAATGGCGTAACGACTTCCCCGCTGTCTCAAATGTGGACTCAGCGAAATTGAATTTCCTGTCAAGATGCAGGATACCCGCGGTTAGACGGAAAGACCCCATGCACCTTTACTATAGCTTCGCATTGGCATCAGGCACAGTATGTGCAGGATAGGTGGTAGGCTTTGAAGCAGGGACGCCAGTCTCTGTGGAGCCTCCCTTGAGATACCACCCTTATTCTGCTTGATGTCTAACCGCGGCCCGTTATCCGGGTCCGGGACCCTGCGTGGTGGGTAGTTTGACTGGGGCGGTCGCCTCCCAAATTGTAACGGAGGCGCGCGAAGGTTGGCTCAGAGCGGTCGGAAATCGCTCGTTGAGTGCAATGGCAGAAGCCAGCCTGACTGCGAGACTGACAAGTCGAGCAGAGTCGAAAGACGGCCATAGTGATCCGGTGGTCCCGAGTGGAAGGGCCATCGCTCAACGGATAAAAGGTACGCTGGGGATAACAGGCTGATGGTGCCCAAGAGTCCATATCGACGGCACCGTTTGGCACCTCGATGTCGGCTCATCTCATCCTGGGGCTGGAGCAGGTCCCAAGGGTACGGCTGTTCGCCGTTTAAAGAGGTACGTGAGCTGGGTTTAGAACGTCGTGAGACAGTTCGGTCCCTATCTTCCGTGGGTGTAGGATATTTGAGAAGAGTTGCCCCTAGTACGAGAGGACCGGGGTGAACGATCCACTGGTGGATCTGTTGTCGTGCCAACGGCAGTGCAGAGTAGCTATGATCGGACAGGATAACCGCTGAAGGCATCTAAGCGGGAAGCCCCCTTCAAAACAAGATATCCCTGAGAGCCGAGGTAGACCACCTCGTCGATAGGCCAGAGATGTAAGCGGTGTAAGCCGTTCAGTTGACTGGTACTAATTGCTCGATAGGCTTGATTTGATCCAGTAATAGGTAGACTGGAAAAAATCAAAGTTCATACACACACAATCATCAGTATACGATGATCAAGGAACAACACGGTCGTGAAAACAACCAGCTGATGTTTTGTGCTTCTTTTTTGGTTTGGTGATCATAGCGCGAGCAAAACACCCGATCCCATCCCGAACTCGGCAGTTAAGTGCCGCAGCGCTGATGGTACTGCGTCTTAAGACGTGGGAGAGTAAGTCATTGCCAAACCTAATAAGAAGCACAATATCTCTCTAACGATGCACCTCAACACAATCAGAGGTGCGCCAATGCGCGGGATGTAGCAGACCGCCTGTGCGACAAACTCTTCTCAAGAGTTTGATTAACACAAACGCCTCGTCAGGATCACCTGATCAGGAACTGCAACACGGTAGCGCGGGATGGAGCAGCCCGGTAGCTCGTCAGGCTCATAACCTGAAGGTCGTAGGTTCAAATCCTACTCCCGCAACCAAA
>NZ_QJJL01000024.1:0-2732 GCF_003201935.1 Loktanella sp. PT4BL
GGCTTTGATGCGGGCCAGCATCACCGCCGCCTGCGCGGGTTCCGCGCGACGCGGGCCCATGTCAATGCACTGATCGCGGCCTCTGGTCCCGATATCACGGCCCGTGCCCGCTGGCTCGTGCGCAATAACGGCTATGCGGTGAACGCTGTGGAAAGCTGGGCGGCGAACACCGTGGGCGATGGCATCAAGCCGATCTCGAAGATCGGGGATGCTACCCGCAAGGAAGAGCTGCAGCGCCTGTGGCTCGCCTGGACCGACGAGGCAGACGCTGAGGGGCTGACGGATTTTTACGGGCTACAGCGCCGCGCAGCACGCGAGGTGTTTATCGCAGGTGAGGTGTTCTTCCGGATCCGGATGCGGCGTGCGGGTGACGGGCTGACAGTCCCGCTGCAACTGCAGATGTTGCCTGCAGAGATGCTGCCACTGGAGCAAACGGGGGTTGCGGCCAACGGCAATGCGATCCGCCAGGGCATCGAGTTTGACCGGATCGGGCGGCGTGTGGCCTATCACTTCTTTCGCCGACACCCCGGCGACAGCACCGATCCTGGGCTGTCTGGTGAACTGGTGCGCGTGCCCGCATCGGAAGTGATCCATGTGATTGACCCGGTCGAAGGTGGCCAGCTGCGCGGCGTGTCGAAACTCGCCCCGGCCATCGTGAAGCTCTTCCTGCTCGACCAATACGACGACGCCGAACTCGATCGCAAGAAGGTTGCGGCAATGTATGCGATGTTCGTTACCTCCCCCGCGCCCGAGAATCCACTGGCCCCGGTCGAGGAGGATGAAGGTCCTGCCGGGGTGGAAATCAGCCCTGGGCAGGTTGTGCGACTGGATCCGGGCGAGGATGTTACCGTCGGGCAGCCTGCTGACAGCGGGGGCACGTATGAGCCGTTCCAGTACCGCACATTACTGCAGATCTCAGCAGCGTTGGGCATTCCCTATCCCTATCTCGCTAACGACATGGTGAAGGGGAACTTCTCGAACTCGCGCTTGGCGCTCATCGAGTTCCGCCGCCGTGTCTCGGCCTGGCAGCATTCGGTGATGGTCTATCAGCTCTGTCGTCTGGTCTATGCACGCTGGATGGATGCAGCGGTGCTGTCGGGCGCACTGGACCTACCCGGCTTTGAGGCCGATCGGGCGCGGCTGCTAGCTGCGGACTGGCTCCCAACCAAATGGGACTGGGTCGATCCGCTGAAAGATGCCAATGCCGAAATTGCCCAGATTGAAGCTGGGCTCAAATCACGCAGCCAGGCCATTGCCGAGCGCGGCTATGACGCCGAACAGGTCGATCGTGAGATCGCCGCGGAACGGGCGCGCGAGCGGGCGCTGGGTCTTGATTTCCGCCGTCCGGGGTCGCCCGCGCAGGGCGTGCAGGCGATGCCGGTTGAGGGAGAGGAAGCAGACCAAGAAGACAACAACGATAACGCGGAGGACGGTCCGCGCCCTGAAGAGGACCAACCCTGATGCTTCACGCTCGCATAGCCGCACGTGCGTTCAACACGCCGCTGCTGGTTGAACCCTCCAAGGCCATGGCGTTTCTGTCCGGGCTCGGGCCGCGCATTCTTGGGCGGCAGGTCGAACTGGCGGGCATTGATATGATCGATGAACCGGGCACAAGCGCCCTGCCCGCCCGCGTCAGCATTCTGGCCGGTAGCCTGCCTGAGAAACTGCGTCAGCATGGAGATGCGCCCTACCCCGTCGTGGACGGCATCGCGGTCATCGAAATCTCTGGCGTGCTGATCCATCGCGGCGGGTGGATCGGACAGTCGTCCGGTCAGACCAGCTATGAGGGGATCGCGGCCCAAATTGATGCGGCAGCAGGTGATCCGGCGGTGCGCGGCCTCGCATTGGAAATTGACAGTTTTGGCGGCGAAGTCGCTGGTGTTTTTGATTTGGCAGATCGCATTCGGGCCATTCGGGGCAGCAAGCCGGTCTGGGCTTTCATCGCCGAACACGCCTTCTCGGCGGGCTATGCGCTGGCCAGCCAAGCCGATCGCATCCTGCTACCCAGGACGGGTGCTGTCGGCAGCATCGGCGTTGTTGTGATGCATGCGGACATGAGCGGCCAGCTTGATCAGGATGGCATGCGCGTCACGCTGATCCACTCCGGTGCGCACAAGGTTGATGGCAATCCCTACACGCCGCTGCCAGACGGGGTTCGTGCGGACATCCAGAGCGAGATTGATGTGCTGCGGTTCCTCTTTGCCGAGACCGTTGCTGCGGGTCGTGCAGGACGGCTGGATATTGATGCCGCCATGGCCACCGAGGCCGCCACCTACCGCGGCGCTGACGCCGTCGCCGCAGGTTTAGCTGATGAGGTAATTGATCTGGCAGGCGGGTTGGTCGGGTTCCGCCAGGTCGTATCCGACCGTTCAATACCCAAGATCGCCCGCCCTTCTACCGCATCAGCACGCCAGACCATCACCTACCAAACCAGCCCTCGAAAGGAATTAGCCATGGCCCAAGAGCCTGACATCGAAACGACGCTACCGGAGGATGCCGATGATCTGCAGATGGATGATCGAGGCGATACTGGAGTTGCTGCACCAGCCGATGATGCTTCCCCCACGGCCGCCAGCGCACCTGCTGCAATTTCCGCGGCGGCAATCGCACCAACACCACCAGCCCCGTCCGCCTCGGTGGCATCGACCCCATCAGCAGCACAGCTCGGCAATCTGGCCGAAATCTCGGCGCAGCTACGCGAGGCAGCCGCGGAGGTCGCCGAAATAGCCGAA
>NZ_QJJL01000024.1:3184-5860 GCF_003201935.1 Loktanella sp. PT4BL
AGCCAGCGGCAAATACAAACTATCCACCTCAGGTGGCAGTGATGGGGCGCAAAACGCGGCGGCCGTGGTCCTCTATGCGACTGACGCCACCGCAGCTGACCAGGAGGCGGTCGTTATGGTGCGTGGACCGGCCATCGTGTCCAAGGCAGCCCTCGTGTTGGATGCCACCATCGATGATGCGGCAAAGACCGCTACCAAACACGGCCAGCTTGCTGCCTTGGGTATCCTTCCACGCGACACTGCCTGAGCCATCCGAACGCTGCCGATTCGTATCGGCTGAAACTGCATTCAGCGGCTGATCCTTTAGCGACAGTACTTTGTGCTGCCATTTTCCCTTCTTTCCCCAGGAGCACCCCATGACCCTCACCCGTAATCCCTTTGACGCGGGCGGCTATTCGCTCGCCGAGATGACGCAGGCCATCAATATCCTGCCCAACCTCTACACCCGCCTCGGCCAGATTGGCCTGTTCCGCTTTGAGGGCGTCACGCAACGCTCCATCGTGATCGAGCAGCGTGAAGGCGTCCTCAGCCTTCTGCCCTCCGTCCCACTGGGCGCACCCGCCACCGTTGGGAACCGCGAACAGCGCTCAATGCGGTCTTTTGCGCTGCCGTGGATCCCCCATGACGACGTGATCTTGCCTGCCGACATCCAGGGCATGCCGGCACTGGGCGTCTCTGATGCCGCTGATCCACTGGTTGAAGTGATGAACCGCAAGCTGACGCTCATGCGCCGCAAGCATGCCCAGACCCGCGAATATATGGAGATGAATGCGCTGCGCGGGATCGTGAAAGACGGTGCAGGCACCACGCTCTATGATTATTTCGTCGAGTTCGGTCTGGAGAAGATCTCGATTGATTTCACCTTTGGCACCGCTGGCACAAACGTGCAGGGCAAGGTCCGCAGCGTGCTACGCGCCATGGAGGACAATCTGCTTGGCGAAACCATGACCACGGCCCACGCGCTGGTAAGCTCCGAATTCTTCGACAAGCTGATCAGCCATCCCAAAACCGAAGAGGCCTATAAGTTCTTCTCGGCCACTGGCGGCCAACCGCTACGCGAGGACATGCGCCGCGCATTTCCTTTCGCTGGCATTCTGTTCGAGGAATACAACGGCTCTGTCACCCTCTCGAACGGCACGTCGGAACGTCTGATCCCCGCTGGCGAAGGTATCGCCTTTCCACTTGGCACTTTTGATACCTTCACCACCTATGGCGGGCCGGCCAATCTGCTCGAGACCGCCAATACCATCGGCCTGCCACTCTACGCCCGCCAGATGATCGACGCCAAGGGACGCTGGATCGATCTCATGACCGAAAGCTCGATCCTGCCCGTGAACAAGCGGCCCCGCATGGCCATCCGCCTGCACTCAGGCAACTGAGGCTGAACGGGTATGACGGCATTCCATGCAGCCCTCGATCTGCTCTTTGCTGATCCGAACCTCGCCCATGAGGCGTGGCATCGTGACAGCGAAGGGCAGTTCACCTGTATCCGCATTATCCCGCGTCGCAATGATGATCTGACCACGTTCGGAGCCGCGCGTCTGGTCTCGGAAACATTCCGTTTCGACGTGCGCGTGTCTGAATTGCCCGCACCCCGCCCCGATGAACAGATCCTCTTTGGCGAAGAAACCTTCCTGATCCAAGGCGAACCCCTGCGTGATCGCGAGCGGCTGATCTGGACCATTGAGGCAACACCTGCATGAAGCTCGACCTTTCTGTCGCGGGCGACATCGTCATCGCGATGCAAGCCGAAATCCTCGCAGGCGAAAAGGCAGTCACTGCTGCCATGCGCGCGGCGGGCGGCGAGCTCAAATCCAACTGGCGTGCGCAGGTCACGCGTGCCCGGCTTGGACAACGGCTCGCAAACACGATCCGGTCCAAGACCTATCCTGCTACTGGCGAAAGCTTTGATGCTGCAGCACTGGTCTGGTCCAACGCGCCTCAGATCATCGGCGCGCATGACACGGGCCCGTTGATCCGGTCAAAGGACGGGTTCTGGTTGGCGATCCCGACGCCAGCGGCAGGCAAAGGCGCCCGCGGCAAGGCGCTCACGCCCGGCGAATGGGAGAGGCGGCGCGGGCTGCGGCTACGGTTTGTCTATCGACGTCGGGGTCCAAGCCTGCTGGTGGCGGATGGGCGGCTAAACAGTCGCGGGCTGGGCGTTGCGTCACGGTCGAAAACCGGACGCGGGAAGGCGACGGTGCCGATCTTCTTGCTGGTGCCTCAGGTGATGCTCGCAAAAAGGCTCGATCTGGCCCGCGACGCTGAGCGCGCACAGGCAGCGGTTCCGGGACTGATTGTGGCAAATTGGGCGGAGGTTAAGGTTACCAACTTGTCATAAGTTCGCCTGATTTGCAGAATATTGATAAATATCAACGTGTGGCCAGCTGCTTGCGGTCGCATGGCATTGTGGGGCACTTGCCGATTCCCGTTTGTGCATACCCACTTAGGGTCAGCCGTCGTCCTTCCCGAGACGCAGCAACGGCTGGCCCACTTCGAAGTCAGGTTACGGTGACAGCGATGGGGTGATTATGAGTGAAATGAGGCTGGAGAAGGTTGATGGTGAGCATGTCTGCAGCTGGTGTTTTGCTAGAGACGAGACCGTGCTGCATGATCCCGAGACCGATACCTACTGGCATGAAGATTGCCGCGAAGTTGCCGGCGATACGATCCACC
>NZ_QJJL01000025.1 GCF_003201935.1 Loktanella sp. PT4BL
TTCGTTCCAGTGAATATCCCATGTCATTGTCCTAATCCGCCCACCTGAAAATTAGAGAAAAATAGAGCAGCGGACAACATCCCTGACACAGGGGGCGTTTCCAGTGTCACGAATTTCTTCTAGCATAGCCAAACCCAGCTCTATGCAATGGGTGCAGAGCGATTCCTGATAAGCGTCGTGCCTCGCTGCACGCCGTATTAGCGATTTAGAGATATTTTCCCCTTTGGCAGCTCGGCGCTCTAATTCAATCTTACTGACAAATACTTGCGCATAAGTATCTAGCGCTGCACTTAGATCTCTGAAATCAATCTTCTGAAGATAAGGGGCATTGGGAGGCGTGGCTGGATCAGGTGGGTCAGGATGCAGGCTTGAACCAGTATTCGATTGACGTTTTTTATCTGATTTACTGGAATCCATGGCTCTTAAGACCCAGCGTTCATGATTAAGACGCGTCAATTGTGAAACCTTTCTTATTGCTGGATCGTTTACGACCAGTTTCCAAATGCTCTATTCCGAATTTGGCCCTGCTCCAGTACTGTATTCCATGCCGAAACTATAGTCATCAACTTTGGTCATACTGCTGTTGTTGCAGCACAGTATTAGGAAGGCCAGCTTCGTCTGCGCTGCTGACCTTGGACCGACGTAAATGCTACAAGGTAAACGAATGGCCGCTCTGATGAAGCTGCACCGCAGCGCTCTGCTAATAGTTGAACGGCAGCTTTTGGCCGAAAACGATGATATTTCCGTCCAGTGCAGCAATTCCATGTCAACGCCATGTCAACGAGCGTACGTCATTTTTTGAATGCCTATCACGGTCGACACAGACCAATGTCACCCAGTTTCAGGTGTGAAAATCCGTAGTATCAAAGGCTTATCAGCTAAGTGATTGTTTTTCCTAACCTATTGGAATCATGCCTTTATAGGCTCATAACCTGAAGGTCGTAGGTTCAAATCCTACTCCCGCAACCAAATTACTAAACAATATCAAACGCTTAAGTCGGTGGTAACATAGTACCATCGGCCTCTTGCACGTTTACGTCAACGCTACGTCAACAAATCACCAGTCCCCTATGACGCGCAGCTTCCAGCCTCGAAGACAGCGCATCATGCCGATCCACGGTGACCGGAATTCATTATTTTTTCAATTCCGGCCACAGCAGAGCTTGTACTTCCGACCCGAGCCGCATGAACAGGGATCATCCCTTCCGGCTGCCCTGATCGGTGTTGAATATCTCGAGCGTGCCATGTTTCGCCGAGGCCTTCTCCACAGCTTCTATGCAAAAAAATCAGCCTCCAGCGTGATCGACACCCGCCATGCCAGGACACGCCGTGTGAACCAGTTCAGCACGGCTGCAAGTTAGATGTCCCCGCGCGCCATGGGGTATTAAGTGATGTCCATCGCCAAGACCTGATTGGGGCGGGTAATTGGCAGCTTCCGGAGCAGATAGGGGTAAATCTTGTGTCCCGGTGCCGGTTTCGCGGTGTTCGGCTTGCGCTAGAGCGCCTCAATTCCCATGCGTTTCATCAGCGTGGCAATGTGCAAGCGCTCGACCTTGAACCCTTCCTGAACCAGCAGTCCCCGCAGCATCCGGCTGCCCGCGAACGGGCATTCCATATGCAGCTTGTCGATCCGGTGCATCAGCTTCAGATCAGCATCCGACACTGGGTGGGACTTGAAGTAGACACTGCCCCGGCTGATCCCCAGCATGATCGCTTGGCGGTAGGATCAATCATTTATTGCGCTCGGCAACAGACCCACCTTGCCGAGCGCGCCGAACAAAAAATCATTCCCCAGCGTCAGCTCTCCGATCTTTGCGTGCAGGGTCTTCACGTCGATCATTGGTTCTGGCGCGGCCATCGCAGCTTCGCCGAACACCCTCGTTGCGCTCTCAAGTAGCTGGTCCCGCCACTGTTTGATCTGGTTCGGGTGAACTTCTAAATCCTGGGCCAGCTCAATCAGCTTTTTCTCGCCTTTGATCGCAGCCACGGCCACTTTTGCGTTGAATGTCCGGCTGTGATTCCGGCGCAGTCGTTTTGTCATGGTCTTCTCCTCGCTTGCAGCATCTTACTGCTGTTGCGCGGAAAATCCACTTATCCCAGTTATTCAAATTTGCGGAGCTACCTCTGTATAATAGGTCGGACGGTTGCCACTATCTGATTTCAAAGATCGGTCAGTGTTCCCAATGCACGTTCAGCGGCAAAACCGACGGTCTCGGATACTGTCGGGTGCGCATGCACAGACAGGGCGATGTCCTCCAGCGTTGCCCCCATTTCGATCGCCAAGGTGCATTCCGCAAGCAGTTCACCTGCATTGGACCCGATGAGGGTCGCCCCAAGCAGTCGGTGCGTCTCAGGGCAATAGACCAGCTTGGTCAGGCCGTCGCCTCCGCCTGATGCAAGGTTGCGCCCGCTTGCCGCCCACGGAAAACTTGCCGTTTTGTGTTTGACGCCGTCCGCTTTGGCCTGCGCCTGTGTCAGCCCGACCCAAGCCAATTCAGGGTTCGTATAGGCGACCGACGGGATCAGGGTGGTATCAAGTGCTGCGGCATGGCCGCTGGCAACTTCGGCTGCGACATGTCCTTGATGGGTGGCGCGGTGGGCCAGCATCGGGTTACCCGTCACATCGCCAATCGCGAACACGCCCGCAACATTGGTCCGGCACGCGGTATCGACCGGGATAATGCCACGTTCGTCCATCTCGATGCCTGCGTTTTCGGGCATGACTTTGAGGCCGTTTGACCGCCGCCCGACAGATTGAATGACCGCACCACCGGACAGTTCACCCGAAAACGCACCTTCGCAGGTCAACGTTATGCCCGTCTTGCCGGCTTTGACGGCGCTCACCTTGGTTTCCGTGTGGATCGTTATATCCTGTTTCTCAAGTGCGGCATGCAGTATCTTCACCGCCTCGCGGTCCGCGCCGGGGGCGATCTGATCTGCAAGTTCGACAACTGTCACTTTGGCACCCAAAGCGCTATAGACGGTCGCCATCTCAAGCCCGATGATGCCACCGCCGACGATCACAAGGTCTTTGGGCACTTCGCGCAGTTCAAGCGCTGCGGTGCTGTCCCAGATGCGGTCATCCTCTGGCCAGCCGGGCAATTGCACAGCCGCAGAGCCCACGGCAATAACCGCCTGATCAAAGGTCCATGCCGCGCCGTCGATGTCTATGGTTTTTCTGTCTTTGAAAGTCGCCATGCCTTTGATGGTCTGGACTTTCCGGCGTTTCGCAAGTCCCGTTAGCCCGCCCGTGAGGGCGCCGACAACCCCGTCTTTTTTTGAACGCAGCTTGTCCAGATCGATCTTGGGCTTTGAAAAGGCGATCCCCCAATCATCCGTCATTTCATGCGCTTCGCGGATCACCTCTGCCGCATGCAGCAGGGCCTTGGATGGGATGCAGCCTTCATTCAGGCACACGCCACCCAACGTCGCGCGGGGATCGACCATTACCACTTTGCGCCCCAGATCGGCAGCACGAAAAGCGCAGGCATAGCCACCGGGGCCAGCGCCGATGACCATCAGGTCAGCATGGTTACTCATGTCAGTATTCCTCTAGATCATTATCCGGCGTGGATCTCCCACCAATCCGGCAAGATAGGTGACAAAACGTGCCGCCTCTGCCCCGTTGATCACGCGGTGATCATAGCTCAGATCAAGTGGGACCATCGGGACCGGCTGAAACGCCTCACCATCCCAGACGGGGGTGATTTCGGTGCGCGTCAGGCCAAGGATTGCCACCTCTGGCGGGTTGACGATGGGGGTGAAGGCGGTGCCGCCGATGCCGCCCAGATTGCTGATCGACATGGAGGCGCCGCCCATTTCATCGGGGCCCACCTTGCGGGCCTGTGCGCGCGTCGCCAGATCGGTAATCTCGCTTGCGATTTGCCAAAGACCCTTGCGGTCCGCATCACGGATCACAGGCACCATAAGACCGTGGGCGGTATCAACGGCGATCCCGATATG
>NZ_QJJL01000026.1 GCF_003201935.1 Loktanella sp. PT4BL
ATCACCTGCGCGGGCGAGATCGATGACATCGTGTTCCGGCGCAGCGAGTACCTCGGCGGCATGGCGATCGCCATTCTCGCCCTCATCGAACAGCAGGCTTGAGGAGAAGACCATGAGCATGGCAACCACAACCATCCGCATAGACTATGCAATGCTGCCCAACCATTTCGACCGCAGCCGCCCCAACGCCGTCGCTGAAGCCATCGAGACCGCGCTGCGGGACGCAGGGATCAAGGCCGAGGCCTCGGACATCTTCTCGCACATCAAGATCGAACTGCCGACCAGCCAGCTTACTGCCGCCTGCGCGGCGTTGGCCGACCTGAAGCTGATTTGAAGGAGGGCGGTCCATGAGCACCCGCGCACAAATCGCCATCCAGACAGGTCCCGACGAATGGGCACATGTGTATGTACATTTTGATGGTTACCCCGCCCACATGCTGGACGCTCTTTCACGATGGACGCCTGAGGACATTCTGGCCGCCCGCGAAATCCGGCAGGTGCGTGTGGACGCACTGGATTGTTTTGATCCACCAGGCGCGCCCCGCATCCTGCAACAGCCCACTTGCGAATTTTGCCATCTTTATATCTGGCAGGCGGGTGTATGGCGTGAACTGACCTCCCTGTGTGGGGTGCAAAAAAGCAATCAAATTGCGCCAAATTGACTACGCTAATCGCCCTGACAGAGCGATGGTTGTCTCAGCAAAACGATGCACCACACCAAAGGATCCAAGCCCATGACCGCACACGCCATTCTACCCAGCCGCAACGAAGATTACGGCTTTTTCCAAACCCTGACAAACTGCCCGCAGCGCGAGCGCCGCAGCGCAGAGGTCTGGACGCTGGCTTCACGCTTTATCGCCGCAGCCATCAGCGCCGATACCGAAGACGAGATGATCGGGATCCGCGACTTTCTTGACAGCCGGATGGGCCGCCACTTCGCCGACGATGTGGTCGGCAATATGACGGGCTGCAACATCGACAGCGAGGCTGCGATCCAATCAGCAATCTGCCGCTGGCAGGGCTGGCGCATCAGCAAGCGGACCGAGCGCGAGGAGGGCATCCCCGCAGGCCTTCCCTACCTGACGGGTTGGGTGCAGCACTTTGCAGTGACGGCCGCGATGGCAGACGCGGACTGAGGCTCGCACCCATCACGTTCTGGCCAGCCCGCGCTCGCGCGGGCCAATGCCGGTAGAAGGGCACGCATCCCGCGCTGCCCGTTTCACCGGAGACCACCATGCCCAATCTCACCAAAACCCAAACCCTGATCCTGACCACGGGTGCCCAGCGCGCAGACAACATTGCTATGCCGCTGCCCGAGGGACTGCATGGCGCTGCTGCCAAGAAGGTCGTGAGCATGATGATCGACCGCGGTTGGCTCGAAGAGGTCGACGCCGACACCCGCAAAGGCGAACCGCTCTGGCGTGAAACCGGCGATGGCCACGGCACCACGCTGGTCGTGACCGACGCAGGGATGCTGGCGGTCGGGATCGAGCCAGTGGTCGTCAAAACAATGGCGGCGGTCCGCAACCGTGTAGCTGAAAAGGCAAGTTCCAAGGCTTCGACACTGACACCGACGCCGCGTAGCGGCACCAAGCAGGCACGAGTCATTGCGCTTTTGGAACGCCCTGAAGGGGCGAGCATCGCCGAGATTGTTGAGATCACCGGTTGGTTGCCACACACAACACGTGGTGTCATCTCGGGTGCTCTCAAAAAGAAGCTGAGCCTGCCGGTTGCGTCAGAAAAGATACAGGGCCGCGGCACGGTATACACGCTTCCCAGCCGGTGATCCGCGCCGTTATCTCAACCGTTCAAACAAACGCCTCAGGGTATAGCTGCGGATCAATGAGACCCCAACAAAGACGGCCCCAATCGCAAGGTTGTCACCAAGGCTGACTTGCAGCCCGAACCATGGGAACGCAACGATCTGGGTGATCACTGCGAGCGCATAGCCGAACACAACGTTGGTGATAGCTTCAACCAATGAAAGACGTTGGGATTGGCTCATGCGGCCAACCGCTTTGCTTTCAAGGCGCTGAACGGTTCGCCGGTTTCCACCAAGACAGCATCAACCCCCGTGAATATTTGCCAGCGCTCGATGGCCACATCGACATAGGTCGGGTTTAACTCGACCCCGAAGCACACGCGCCCGGTCGTCTCCGCCGCGATCAGCGTCGTGCCGGATCCCATAAAGGGCTCGTAGACCGCTTGGCCGGGGCTTGAGTTGTTCAGGATCGGGCGGCGCATGCATTCAACCGGCTTTTGCGTCCCATGCACGGTGTCAGCATCCTGATCCTTGTTCGCGATCTGCCAGAGCGTCGTCTGCTTGCGGTCGGCCGCCCAGTGGCCTTTGCCCTTGGCGCGCACGGCGTACCAGCAGGGCTCATGCTGCCAGTGATAGTCACCGCGGCTCAGCACCAGCCGGTCCTTGGCCCAGATAATCTGCGAGCGGATGTTGAAGCCCGAGGCAATCAGGCTGTCGGCCACAGTCGCAGCATGCAGCGCGCCATGCCAGACATAGGCGACATCCCCAGGAAACAGCGCCCAGGCCTCACGCCAGTCCGCACGGTCATCGTTCAGCACCTTGCCGGTGCGCTTGGTTGCAGCAGCGCCTGCTTTATTGCGCCATCCGGGATCGTATTCCACGCCATAAGGAGGGTCGGTAACCATGAGGAGTGGCGTCACTTCGCCAAGTAGCCGTCCGACGACATCGGCCGACGTACTGTCACCACAGATCAGCCGGTGCGACCCGAGCTGCCAGAGATCACCAGGGACCGACACTGGCGTCACCGGCACATCCGGAATGTCATCCTCGCCCTCGACCGGACCATCAGTGCCCAGCGCATCGGGGTCTTGCAGCAGTGCATCGAGCTCTGCATCCGTGATCCCGAGGAGCGACAAATCGAAATCTTCAGCCAGCAGCCCCGCGATCTCGTCGCGCAGCATGGCTTCGTCCCAGTCGCCCAGCTCGGTCAGCTTGTTGTCGGCGATCCGGTAGGCCCGCCGCTCGGCTTCATCAAGATGCCCCAGCCGAATGACCGGCACATCCGTCAGCCCCAGCATGGTTGCAGCCAGCACCCGGCCATGCCCGGCGATCAGCTCACCGTCATCAGCAACCATGCAGGGCACGGTCCAGCCGAACTTGGCCATGCTGGCCGCGATCTTGGCCACCTGATCGTCGCCATGGATCTTGGCATTGCGGGCATAGGGGCGCAGCCGGTCAAT
>NZ_QJJL01000027.1 GCF_003201935.1 Loktanella sp. PT4BL
AACGCGGGTAGTGATGGTGGAGGGATTAGCAGCGGTAATATCTCAGGCACTGGCGGCGTGTCAGGGCCAGGCGACAGCACCTCCTATCTCAAGGCACGCACGGCGCTGACGGTCTATCAGGCGCAGGAGCGCCAGCTCTCGATCCAGCGCAAGAAGGGCGTGCTGGTCGACCGCGCACGGGCGGAAACGCTGGTGTTTCATCTTGCGCGCCAGGAGCGCGATGTCTGGGTCACCTGGCCCACCCGTGTAGCGGCCCTGATGGCTGCCCAATTATCCGCAGAGATGGAAAGGGCATCCGGTGATGCGGTGACGATCGAGACTGCGATCCTGCAAAGGGTGCTGGAAACCCATGTCCGAGAGCAACTCACCGCCCTGGCCGACCTCAGGGTCTCGCTTGAATGATGACGGCAACGCATACAACCTGACCGACGACAACCTGACAGCAGATCTCGATCTTGCCTTTGATGGCGCCGAGGACATTCTACGCGTCTGGCGCAACGGCATGCGGCCGGATCCAGACCTGACCGTGTCGGAATGGGCAGATGCGCACCGCAAACTGTCATCGCGTGCATCGGCGGAACCCGGACAGTACCGCACATCTCGGACGCCTTATCTGCGCGCCATCATGGATGCGCTGTCGCCAAACCATCCGGCGCAGCGGATTTCATTTATGAAGGCGGCGCAGGTCGGGGCCACGGAGGCAGGGAATAACTGGATCGGCTTTGTCATCCATCACGCACCGGGGCCGATGCTGGCGGTACTGCCCACGGTCGAGATGGCCAAACGCACGTCGCGGGGCCGGATTGATCCGCTGATTGAAGACAGCCCCGCGCTGAAGGAGCGCGTGCAGCCAGCACGCTCACGCGATGCGGGTAATTCGATGCTGTCGAAAGAGTTCCCCGGAGGCATTCTGGTGCTGACCGGGGCAAATTCGGCAACCGGCCTGCGGTCGATGCCAGCACGCTATGTGTTTCTCGATGAGGTCGACGCCTATCCCGCCTCGGCCGATGAGGAAGGTGATCCCGTCACGCTGGCGGAAGCGCGCACAACGACCTTCGCGCACCGGCGCAAGGTGTTCATGGTCTCGACGCCCACCATCCGCGGGCTGAGCCGGATCGAGCGCGAGTTTGAAGCCAGCGACCAGCGGCGGTATTTCGTGCCCTGCCCGCATTGTGGTGCGATGCAATGGTTGCAGTTCGAGCGCCTGCGCTGGGCAAAGGGACAGCCGGAATCGGCGGCCTACACCTGTGAAGGGTGCGAGAAACCCATCGCCGAGCACCACAAGACCGTCATGCTGGCGCGGGGCGAATGGCGGGCAACGGCAGTGTCGGACAATCCGCATGCCATCGGCTTCCACCTCTCGGCGCTCTATTCGCCGATCGGCTGGAAAAGCTGGGAGCAGATCGCGCGGGATTGGCTGGCCGCCCAGGGCTCGGACGAGATGTTGCGCGCGGCGCACAACACACTCTTGGGGGAGACCTGGGTTGAAAGCGGCGAGACACCGGAATGGCAGCGTCTTGCGGATCAGCGGTTTACTTTCGCTGCGCAGATCCCCGCAGGAGGTCTGTTCCTGACGGCGGGCGCAGATGTGCAGAAGGACCGGATCGAGGTCGATGTCTGGGCCTGGGGCCGCGGGCTGCAAAGCTGGCTTGTCGATCACATCGTCATCCCGGGTGGACCGGACGATCCGGCGTGCTGGGACAAGCTGACCTCGCTTCTGGGCCAGACTTGGGTGCACGAGCATGGCGCGGTGATGCCACTGGCCAAACTGGCGATCGATACCGGCTATGAAACGGCTGCTGTTTACGGATGGGCGCGCAAGCAGGGCATCGCACAAGTGGCCCCAGTGAAGGGTCTGGAAGGGTTCAACCGGGCGACACCCGTCTCGGGGCCGACATTCGTGGATGCAACCGTGAATGGCCGCAAGCTCAAACGCGGCGCGCGGCTCTGGACGGTGGCCACCGCTACCTTCAAAGCCGAGACCTACCGGTACCTGCGTATCGAAAGGCCGTCGGATGAGGATCGGGCGCTGGGCGCGGCAACGCCCCCTGGCAAGATCCACCTGCCTGACTGGGCCGACAGCGAATGGCTCAAACAGCTGGTAGGCGAACAGCTGGTCACGATCCGCAACAAGCGCGGCTTTGCCCGCCAGGAATGGCAAAAGCTACGGGAGAGGAACGAGGCCCTCGATACGCGGGTCTATGCGCGGGCAGCCGCCTGGATCCTTGGTGCAGATCGCTTTGACGAGCGGATGTGGCGACAGCTGGAGAAGCAGGCTGGTGTGGAAACAGCCGCAACCGTGGCACAGCCCGAGACCGACAAATCGGCTGAGCCGCAAGCCGGGCGCATCACAGCACCGCGGCGGCGTGGCTGGAAAATCAGTACGCCAAAATACATGGAATGAGCAAAACTTGATGACCCTCGATGATCTCAAATCCCGCCACAGCGCGTTGCTGGCCGCGCGCTACAGCGGCACGCGGTCAGTCAGCTATGATGGCAAGACCGTGACTTATGGCTCGGACGCAGAGCTTGCTGCAGCGATAGGGGATATCGAGCGGCGCATCGCAAAACTGGAACGCGGCGCAGGGCGCATTCTGCGCCCCCATGCCGTGAAGGATCTGTGATGAACTGGCGGCAGCGGCTTGGCGCCTTCATCGGCGGCTTTGATGCGGGCCAGCATCACCGCCGCCTGCGCGGGTTCCGCGCGACGCGGGCCCATGTCAATGCACTGATCGCGGCCTCTGGTCCCGATAT
>NZ_QJJL01000028.1 GCF_003201935.1 Loktanella sp. PT4BL
AACGCGGGTGGTGATGGTGGAGGGATTAGCAGCGGTAATATCTCAGGCACTGGCGGCGTGTCAGGGCCAGGCGACAGCACCTCCTATCTCAAGGCCCGCACGGCGCTGACGGTCTATCAGGCCCAGGAGCGCCAGCTATCGATCCAGCGCAAGAAGGGCGTGCTGGTGGATCGAGCGCGGGCGGAAACGCTGGTGTTTCGGCTTGCAAGGCAAGAACGTGATGTCTGGGTCACCTGGCCCACCCGTGTGGCGGCCCTAATGGCTGCCCAATTATCCGCAGAGATGGAGAAGGTGTCGGGGGTGCCCGTGGCAATCGAGACTGCGATCCTGCAAAGGGTGCTGGAAACCCATGTCAGAGAGCAACTCACCGCCCTGGCCGACCTCAGGGTCTCGCTTGAATGATGACGGCAACGCATACGACCTGACCGACGACAACCTGACAGCAGATCTCGATCTCGCCTTTGATGGCGCCGAGGACATTCTACGCGTCTGGCGTAACGGCATGCGGCCAGATCCGGACCTGACGGTATCGGAATGGGCAGATGCGCACCGCAAGCTATCGTCGCGGGCGTCGGCGGAACCTGGACAGTACCGCACAGCGCGCACCCCATATCTGCGCGCCATCATGGATGCGCTGTCGCCAAACCATCCGGCGCAGCGGATTTCATTTATGAAAGCTGCACAGGTTGGCGCGACGGAGGCCGGCAATAACTGGATCGGCTTTGTCATCCATCACGCGCCGGGCCCGATGCTAGCCGTGCTGCCAACAGTCGAGATGGCCAAACGCACGTCGCGGGGCCGGATTGATCCGCTGATCGAGGACAGCCCCGCGCTGAAAGAACGGGTCCAGCCTGCGCGGTCGCGCGATGCGGGTAATTCGATGCTGTCGAAGGAGTTCCCGGGCGGCATTCTGGTGCTGACGGGGGCAAACTCGGCAACCGGCCTGCGGTCGATGCCGGCACGCTATGTGTTTTTGGATGAAGTGGACGCCTATCCCGCCTCGGCCGATGAAGAAGGCGATCCGGTCACCCTTGCCGAGGCGCGCACCACCACCTTCGCGCATCGGCGCAAGGTCTTCATGGTCTCGACGCCCACCATCCGCGGGCTGAGCCGGATCGAGCGGGAATTCGAAGCCAGCGACCAGCGGCGGTATTTCGTGCCCTGCCCGCATTGTGACCATAAGCAATGGTTACAGTTCGAACGCCTGCGCTGGGAAAAGGGACAGCCGGAAACGGCGATGTACATCTGCGCAGGGTGCGAGAAACCAATTGCAGAGCACCACAAGACCGACATGCTGGCGCGCGGTGAATGGCGGGCGACGGCAGTGTCGGACAATCCGCATGCCATCGGCTTCCACCTCTCGGCGCTCTATTCGCCGATCGGCTGGAAAAGCTGGGAGCAAATCGCGCGGGACTGGCTGGCCGCCCAAGGCTCCGACGAGATGTTGCGGGCCGCGCGCAACACACTCTTGGGGGAGACATGGGTTGAGAGCGGCGAGGCGCCGGAATGGCAGCGACTTGCGGATCAGCGGTTTACTTTCCCTGCGCAGATCCCCGCAGGCGGGTTGTTCCTGACCGCCGGTGCCGATGTGCAAAAAGACCGGATCGAGGTCGATGTCTGGGCCTGGGGCCGCGGGCTGCAAAGCTGGCTCGTCGATCACATCGTCATTCCGGGCGGACCGGATGATCCGGCGTGCTGGGACAAGCTGACCTCGCTTCTGGGCCAGACTTGGGTGCACGAGCATGGCGCGGTGATGCCGCTGGCCAAACTGGCCATTGATACCGGCTATGAAACGGCCGCTGTTTACGGATGGGCGCGCAAGCAGGGCATCGCACAAGTGGCACCCGTGAAGGGCTTGGAAGGGTTCAACCGCGCAACACCGGTGTCGGGGCCAACCTTTGTCGATGCCACCGTAAATGGTCGCAAGCTGAAGCGCGGGGCCCGGCTCTGGACCGTGGCCACCGCCACCTTCAAAGCCGAGACCTATCGCTATCTGCGGATCGAGCGACCCAGCGATGAAGATCGTACGCTGGGCATCGCCGATCCGGCTGGCATGATCCACCTGCCGGATTGGGCTGATAGCGAATGGCTCAAACAGCTAGTGGCCGAACAGCTGGTTACGATCCGTAACAAGCGCGGCTTTGCCCGCCAGGAATGGCAAAAGCTGCGTGAACGTAACGAGGCCCTCGACACGCGGGTTTATGCGCGGGCGGCGGCGTGGATCCTTGGTGCAGATCGCTTTGACGAGCGGATGTGGCGACAGCTGGAGAAGCAGGCTGGTGTGGAAACCGCCGCGACCTTGGCACAGCCCGAGACCGATAAATCGACTGAGCCGCAAGCCGGGCGTATCGCCGCCCCGCGGCGGCGTGGCTGGAAAATCAGCACGCCAAAATACATGGAATGACGAATGACCCTCGATGAGTTGAAACTCCGTCACAGCGCGCTGCTGGCCGCGCGCTACAGCGGCACGCGGTCTGTCAGCTATGACGGCAAGACAGTCACCTACGGCACCGATGCCGAACTGGCGGCTGCGATCAGTGACATCGAGCGCCGGATTGCGAAAGCCGAGCGCGGCGCCGGGCGCATCCTGAGGCCTCATGCCGTGAAGGATCTGTGATGAACTGGCGGCAGCGGCTGGGAGCGTTCGTCGGTGGCTTTGATGCGGGCCAGCATCACCGCCGCCTGCGCGGGTTCCGCGCGACGCGGGCCCATGTCAATGCACTGATCGCGGCCTCTGGTCCCGATAT
>NZ_QJJL01000029.1 GCF_003201935.1 Loktanella sp. PT4BL
GGGGCATTTCGACTACATCATCGCGGTGCATGAGGACCGCGATCACCCGCATGCGCATCTGGTGCTGAACCGCCGCTCGCAGGAAGGCGAGTTCTTTTTCCTCGGGCGCAACCATCGCTTCAACTATGACGATTTCCGCCTTGCCATGGTCGAGGAGGCGGAGAAGTATGGTGTGCGCCTGGAGGCCACGCGGCGGGTGGATCGTGGGGTTGTGCATTACCCGGCCCGAACCAGCGAGGTTTATGCCGCGAAAGAAGAGGGCCGCGCGCCACGTGAGCGCGAACGTGTTGGGCAGGACTTGACCCGGACGCTGGCGGAGATCGCCAACACCAGAACCGTCTACCATTCGCTTGCTGCGGAGGCCTCCCGTGAGGCCCGCGAGGATATTGCCGCGGCCCTCTTCCGCGCGGGCGAGGTGCTGGCGCATGGCGGGCAGGTGGACCGAACAGGAGATGTGTATATGGCCGAGGATCAAAGTTTCGAGGATCTGAGAAGCCTCTATGCGGAGAAGCTCGCGCGGGTGCAGGGCATGATCGCCGAGAAACCTGATGCCGAGCGGCCCGCGCTGGAGAAAAGCCTCACCGCCATCCAGGCGCAGGTCCAGCACATGCAGCCTCTCGGTTTGCGAACATCCACGCTGTCAGAGACCCCCTCGGAGGGCGGGATCTATTCCGAGGCCAATATCGACACCAAACAGCTAGAACGTCTTGCCGAGCCGGACTTGCGGTCGCGCATAGACACCGCCCTGCGCGGCACCGGGATCAGCACATCGGAAGTGGTGGCCCGGATCGAAACCAGGGCCTCGAGTGCCGCGCTCGAACATCAATGGATCGCCGATGATCTAACACGCGTGGCGGAGGCGCGGGATCTGAACCTTGAACGCCGCGCCGATCTGGAACAGGCGCGCGACATTCTCAACGATGTGCACGTCGAACTTGGCACGCTCTTGGAGCAGGAGAACGTGCTGCGCCGGGATGGTGTTATGGAGGAGGAAGCGGTCAGCGAGCGGTTCCACTATCACGAGGGTGCAGTGCGGGAGATGGAAGGGACAATCCGTCAGGAGATGCGCGTAGACGGCCTGACGACGCAGCAGATCGAGGACCGGGATTGGGAGGTTGTCTCGCGGGCGGAGCGCCGGATCGAAACAGAGCAGCGGGCGTATCTCGAGGCACATCCGGACCTGCTCGCCCGCCCGGGCGATGTGATCGACCGGTCCGAGCCCTACAGGGAGACTATCACCGATGCGGCCCGCGCCAGCGAGATCACCCGTGAGGTCGACCGGATCATGGAGGGGCGCGACCTCCGCACGCCTGTTGCAGATGCTGTCGCAGATGACTTGCGCGCGCGCAATCCGGACATGCCCTCCCACCTCGCCCGTGGTCTCGGCGCGACCTATGCGGCCGTCGTGGAGATACGGGACACGGAGGTCATCAATCAGGTCCGCCGCGAAACCGAGATGCGCGACGGGCTCGGGTCTGGCACGCGTGACGACATCCTCTCAACCCGCGATGAAACGGCGATGCGGTCTGATGACCGTACCGACCGCCTTGCAGACGAGATTGCCCGTGTCCTGGACCATGAGCGGGCGGGGGAGTTGACCGCACCCTTCGAGACCGAGGCGGAGCGGGACGCTTTCCGCGACGAGATCGCGCGGGTGCTGGATGACCGCCAATTGGGCCGGCTCAGATCCGGCGATGCCGATGCGCTGGAAAAGGTTCTCGAGGACCGGCTTGACCGGCTCTATGTCGCCAAGGTCTACCTGCAATCCGATGCCGCGACGGCCAACACGGAGGCCTTGCGCCAGGTGGTCGACGATCTTGCTGACACCGAATATGAAAAACACCGCGCGACAGACGTGGATGGCGAGACCGAGCGAGGCCAGGTCCATTGAGCGCCGCCATGGGAAAAGCGCGTATCGCCACAGGCGTCCTGTTGGTGACGCTGGTGACCGCCGCCATGGGCTATACCATCGCCTCGGCGGTGCTGACCTACCAGGATCTCGGCTTCGGGGCCGAGATCGACTTTGCCTATATCGCGCAGAACTATCTGGCGATCCGCGATCGCCGCCCCGAAGATGCCCAGCTCATCCACCTGATCGTCGGCAGCTTTGCCGCCGCTGGCATGATGCTGAGCCTTGCTCTTTCGGGATCGGCCCTCACACGCTTTGGACAGACCCATTGGCAGACCGCGCGCGAGATGAAGGCCAACGGGTTTTTCGGGGCGCCTGGGACTGGGTTCATCCTCGGCAAGCTTGGGACGCCCGGCTCCCGCGCAAAATACATTTGCTCCAAGGTCTTCCCGCATGCGCTGATCGTGGCGCCCACGGGCCGCGGCAAGACCACGGGCTTTGTCATTCCGAACCTGCTGACCTGGCAGGGATCCGCCGTGACTCTCGATGTGAAGGGCGAGTGTTTCGAGGCCACGGCCCGGCACCGCGCAGCCCAAGGCGACAAGGTCTATCGCTTTGCCCCCACCGATTGGGAGGGCAAGCGCACGCATCGCTACAACCCGCTCCTGCGCATCTATCAACTGAAAGATCCCGCGCGCCAGCAGATGGAATTGCAGCTTCTCGCGACGCTCTTCCTGCAGAGTGACAACGACCGGGTGCAGGGCCTCCTCAAAGGCGGGATTGATCTCTTTGTGGCAGCAGGCCTGCTGGCGTTCCAGCGCAAGCGTCCGACCTTGGGCGAGATCTACCGCATCGCGGCCTCGGGCGGGAACAAGCAGAAGGAGTATTTCGCGCGGGG
>NZ_QJJL01000030.1 GCF_003201935.1 Loktanella sp. PT4BL
GTATGCGGTGGCCACGCCCCATTTATTTATCGGTTGCACGTTGTTGTGGCTGGTTGATGCGGAGGGCGGTCGGTAGCTCGTCAGGGACTACGAGACGAGGTCCTTATGAGCCCTTGGCTTGCTGTGCATAGGCCCATGGCATCAGGGCGTCGATGTCGCGTGCGAGGTGGCCATTGGCCAGCTTGGTGAAGAGATCGCGCATGTAGGCATAGGGTTCGACGCCGTTCATCTTGCATGTGCCGATCAGGCTGGCGAAGCGGGCCCAATTGCGGCCACCCTCATCATGGCCCGCAAACAATGCGTTGCGGCGGTTCATGGCCGGGCTTCGGATGGCGTTTTCAACAAGATTGGAGTCGATGTCGACGCGCCCATCGTCGAGGAACAGCCGGAAGCCGTCCTGACGTTTCAGCATGTAGGCCATGGCCTCGCCGAGGTCGGATTTACGCGAGACCCGCGCGGCCTGTGCCTTCAGCCAGGTGAAGAATTCATCGACCAGCGGGCGGGACATTTCCTGCCGGACAGCGCGGCGGTGGTCCGGGTCGGAGCCTCGGATGGCGTCCTCGACCTTGTAGAGGGCGGCAATGCGTAACAGCGCCTCGTCGACGATGGGTGATCCCTTCTTCGGCTTGGCCTTGATCAGCTTGCGTCGGCCATGCGCCCAGCAGAAGGCCAGCCGCAGCGGATCGCCGCCCGGGCGTTTCGGCGTGGCCAGATGGGTATAGGCGCCATAGGCATCGACCTGGATCGTGCCGTTGAAGCCTTCGAGGATTTCGGCGGCATATGCACCTTTACGACCAGGACGATAATGGAACACCACGCCGGGCGGCGCAGGGCCGTTCCAGCCCCGATCATCCCGCAACACCGCCCAAAGATAGCCCGTCTTGGTCTTGCCCCGCCCGGGATCGAGAACCGGGGCGGTGGTTTCATCGACGTAGAGCCGGGTGCTGCCGGACAGCAGTCGTTTGGCCATGTGATCGACCACGGGGGCGATCAACGCACCGGTCCGACCCATCCAGTTGGCCAGCACCGAGCGGTCGATCGGCACCCCGTGCCGCGCCATGACCACAGCCTGCCTGTTCAGCGGCATGTGCTCGGAATGCTTGGAGACGGCAATCTGTGCCAGCAGCGCCTCGGTGGGCCAGCTGCCCTCCAGCAGATGCGCAGGTGCTTTTGCTTGCGCCACGCCGCTACGGCCCTTGGGGCAGGCATATTTCGGGCGGATCGTGACGATCACCTGATACCGCGCCGGGATGTAATCCAGCCGCTCGGTCCGATCCTCACCAATCTTGACCATGTCACCACAGCCGCAGGGGCAAATGACGCTGTCGGGCTCGACCACCCTCTCGACGCGCGGCAGGCTTTCGGGCAGCGCCCGGGCCTTGCGTGGCGCTCGCGGCTTGCGCTTCTCGGGATCCGGTTCACTGGCCGCGATCCTGTTTTCAACAGCCGCGATTTGCGCCTGCGTCTCGGCGATAGCCGTTTCCAGGTCCTCCAGCGCCAGTTCCAGCTGCGCCGGATCGAGCTTCTCGGATTTCGGCCCGAACTTGGTGCGCCGATAATCCTGAACCTGGCCTTCCAGCTTCTCGATCAGCGCCTCAAGCTCTGCGATGAAGGCATCTTTCTCGGCAACCACAGACTGCTCATGCTGGCGCGCAGCGCGCTCAACCGAAAGCTCGAACTGAACAGCTGCAAAGGCCTTCACCACCTCGGGCGGTAGGTCCGGAAACTGGCTGAGATCGAAGGGCTGCGACATATGCATTTCTACCCGAACCGGGACAGAAAGACCAATAAAACAACGCCAAAAACAGCTGCCTGAGTCATCCTGCCGCAGTCGGTGCCAGCACCCGTTGCGCCACCACCCGCCGCCAGTCCAACCCCTCGAACAAAGCCTCAAACTGCGCCCGCGACAGCCGCATTACCCCGTCCTGAACCTTCGGCCAGGCGAAGCTGCCTTGCTCCAGGACTTTGTAGGTCAGCACCATTCCGCTGCCATCCCACACAAGGATCTTCAGCCTGTCCCCACGTTTTGAGCGAAAGACCACCGTCACCCCGGAATGCGGGTCGAGCTTCAGCTCAGTCTGCACAATCAGCGCCAGAGCGTTATGCCCACAGCGGAAATCCACGGGCTTCGTCGCGATCACGATCGGCAGCCGTTGACCGGCGACAATCACGATGCACCCCGCAGCGCCCGCACCAGCGCCGCCGCGCGCTCCACCGTAACATCACCGGGAATGCACAAGCGCAAATCGGACCCGACCTCAATCGTCATCACGCCGATGCCGCCCTGCGCGGCCTCGGCCGTGGAAGATACCGGCTGATCCATGGGCTCAGGCAGAATGGACAGCGGCACAAAGGCAGGCTCCGCCGCCTTCGGCCCTAGCGATCCGTTCAACGCATCAATCAGCTCACCCGGCAGGGCCAGCCGACCCTGCCGGGCATAGCGGCGCCAATCTGACAAATGATGGGGCAGAATGTCATAGCGCGCCGCCACATCGCAGACCCGCGCGCCCGGCTGAAGGCTTTCGGCGACAATCCGCGCCTTGACCGCATCAGGCCAACGCCGCTTGCCCCGCCGTCGCGGCTCGACAACCTCGCACCGCCCCATAAATCCATCGCCACCGTCCGCCATACGCAACCTCCATCTGCTAACGCAGACCTTCTCGCAGGCACCTCACGCGTCAGGAACAGGCCAAATCAATGGGGCGGGGCCGCCGCTTAC
>NZ_QJJL01000031.1 GCF_003201935.1 Loktanella sp. PT4BL
ATCACCTGCGCGGGCGAGATCGATGACATCGTGTTCCGGCGCAGCGAGTACCTCGGCGGCATGGCGATCGCCATTCTCGCCCTCATCGAACAGCAAGACTGAAAGGCCAGATCATGACAATGGCAACCACAACCATCCGCATCGACTATGCAATGCTGCCCGACCATTTCGACCGCAGCCGCCCCAACGCTATCGCGGAGGCCATCGAGACCGCGTTGCGGGACGCAGGGATCAAGGCCGAGGCCTCAGACATCTTCTCGCATATCAAGGTCGAACTGCCGACCAGCCAGCTTACTGCCGCCTGCGCGGGGTTGGCCGACCTGAAGCTGATTTGAAGGAGGACGGTCCATGAGCACCCGCGCACAAATCGCCATCCAGACAGGTCCCGACGAATGGGCACATGTGTATGTGCATTTTGATGGTTAACCCGCCCATATGCTGCCAGCGCTGGCCCGTTGGACACCCGAGGACATTCTTGCCGCCCGCGAAATCCGTCAGGTGCGTGTGGACGCACTGGACTGTTTTGATCCACCACGCGCGCCCCGCATCCTGCAACAGCCCACTTGCGAACTTTGCCATCTTTATATCTGGCAGGCCGGTGTATGGCGTGAACTGACCTCCCTGCGTGGGGTGCAAAAAAGCAATCAAATTGCGCCGAATTGACTACGCTAATCACCCTGTCAGAGCGATGGTTGTCTCAGCAAAACGATGCACCGCACCAAAGGATCCAAGCCCATGACCACGCACCCCATTCTGCCCAGCCGCAACGAAGATTACGGCTTTTTCCAAACCCTGACAAACTGCCCGCAGCGCCAGCGGCGCAGCGCAGAGGTCTGGACGCTGGCTTCTCGCCTCATCGCCGCAGCCATCAGCGCCGACACCGAAGACGAGATGATCGGGATCCGCGACTTTCTTGACAGCCGGATGGGCCGCCACTTCGCCGACGATGTGGTCGGCAACATGACGGGCTGCAACATCGACAGCGAGACGGCGATCCAATCAGCAATCTGCCGCTGGCAGGGCTGGCGCATCAGCCGCCGGACCGCGCGTGAGGAGGGCATCCCCGCAAGTCTACCATATCTCACCGGATGGGTGCAGCACTTCGCAATCAACGCTGCAATGGCAGAGGCGGACTGAGGCTCGCTAAACTAACGCTTTGGTTGGCCCGCGCTCCCGCGGGCCAATGCCGGTAGAAGGGCACGCATCCCGCGCTGCCCGTTTCACCGGAGGCCACCATGCCCAATTTCACGAAGACCCAAAGCCTGATCCTCACCACTGGTGCCCAGCGCGCAGACAACATTGCCATGCCGCTGCCCGAGGGACTGCATGGTGCTGCCGCCAAGAAGGTCGTGGCCATGATGATCGACAGCGGCTGGCTCGAAGAGGTCGATGCCAACACCCGCAAGGGCGAACCGCTCTGGCGCGAAACCGGTGATGGTCACGGCACCACGCTGGTGGTCACCGACGCGGGGCTGCTCGCGGTCGGAATTGAACCGGTGGTTGTCAAAACGATGGCGGCAGTCCGTCAGCATGCAGCCGCAGCACCGGCGCCCAAAATACCGATGATACGAGCCAATACCAAACAGGCACAGATCATCATCCTTCTGCAGCGGCCCGAGGGGGCCTCGATCGCCGAAATCGTCGCTGTGACGGGGTGGTTGGCGCATAGTGTTCGCGGCCTGATCTCCGGTAGCCTGAAGAAAAAGCTGGGCCTGCCGGTCACCTCCGAGAAGCAAGACGGGCGGGGCACAGTGTATTCGCTGCCGAATGATGGATCTGCGCCGTCATCGCAGCCGCGCGAAGAGCCTGCGCAGCAAGTAACTTCGGATCAGTGAAAGAATGACAAAGATCGCGCCAATGGCAAGATTATCGCCGATGCTGACCACCAGCCCGAACCACGGAAACACCACGATCTGCGTCGTAATGGCCAGCACATAACCGACCACGACGTTGGTGCCAGCCTCAATCAGTGACATCCTGCGCGACTGACTCATGCCGCCATCCGCTCCGATTTGAGGGCGGCAAAGCTCTCGCCAGTTTCCACAAGCAAGGCCTCCTGGCCGGTGAAGGCCTGCCATCGCTCGATGGCCACATCGACATAGGCCGGGTTTAACTCCACCCCGAAGCAAACGCGCCCGGTGGTCTCCGCCGCGATCAGCGTGGTGCCTGATCCCATGAAGGGCTCGTAGACCGCTTGGCCGGGGCTTGAGTTGTTCAGGATCGGACGGCGCATACATTCAACCGGTTTCTGTGTGCCGTGAACTGTGTCCGCATCCTGATCCTTGTTTGCGATCTGCCAGAGCGTCGTCTGCTTGCGATCGCCCGCCCAGTGGCCTTTGCCTTTGGCGCGTACAGCGTACCAGCAGGGCTCATGCTGCCAGTGATAGTCACCGCGGCTCAGCACCAGCCGGTCCTTGGCCCAGATGATCTGTGAGCGGATGTTGAAGCCCGAGGCGATCAGACTGTCGGCCACAGTCGCAGCATGCAGCGCGCCGTGCCAGACATAGGCAACATCCCCAGGAAACAGCGCCCAGGCCTCACGCCAGTCCGCACGGTCATCGTTCAGCACCTTGCCGGTGCGCTTGGTTGCAGCAGCGCCTGCTTT
>NZ_QJJL01000032.1 GCF_003201935.1 Loktanella sp. PT4BL
CGGTGTTTGTCAAACAAGTTGTCCGCCGATTTCATGCGGCGTCTCTGATTTCAGGGGCGCTGGTTTCGTTTTCTGGGTTCAACCAGACGGGTCCTGCGGGTTGCCAGTTTCGGGTTTTTCCTGACCAGCGTTGCGGGTTTTGCGCGCGAGCGGTTGCATAGAGATTGGCGCGGTTTGTGAGCGTTGCATGATCATGGCCTGCGTGGCGCGCATTCGGCGTGACGAAGCGGATGGCGCTGTGCAGGTGTTCGTTGTTGTACCAGCCAGCGAAGCTTTGAACCCAGGCTTGAGCGTCTGCCTTTGCGGCGAAGCCCTTGGTCGGCCATTCGGGACGGTATTTGCAGGTTCGGAACAACGCCTCTGAGAAGGGGTTGTCGTTGCTGACACGTGGGCGGCTGTAGGAGGCCGTGATCCCCAATTTTTCCATTGTCACCTTCATCGTGGCACCCTTCATGGGACTGCCGTTGTCAGCGTGCAGAACCAAGGGGCGCATCTGGCAGCCCTCGGCCAACACGGCCTGTCGGATCAGAATGGAAGCCAGATCCGCACTTTCACGCTCATGGACCTCCCAACCAACAATTTTTCGGCTGAAGATGTCCACGATCAAATACAGGTAAAAGAACATGCCTGCGACAGGCCCCGGCATCCAGGTAATGTCCCAAGTCCAGACCTCACAGGGCGCACTGGCCTGATAGCTTGTGGGCGGCTTACGCTTGACTGGGGGCTTGGCTCGACCCCGGTGATGCTGCAATCCATTGGCGCGCAGAATGCGGTAGAAGCTCGCTTCCGAGGCCAGATACTGCCCCTGATCGGCTAGCTTTGGCACAATCTGACTTGGGGGAAGGCTAGAGAACTCCTCTGAATTACAGACATCTAGAACAGCCGCGCGTTCAGCGGCACTCAACGCGTTTGCTGGCTCCGGGCGTGGCACGAGGGGACGTTGATCAGGGCGGACCTCACCATCTTTCGTCCAGCGCCGCAGAGTGCGTTCGCTGATTTCCAACGCGGAACAGGCTTTGCCGCGCCGCGCTCCTGCGGTGACAGCCTCATTGATCAGAGCAACTGCGGTTTGGCGATCTGGGGTGCTGATCATGCGTCCTCTCCGTCCCCCCAGATCGCTGAGGCCTTTTTTCGCAGAACAAGCAGTGCTGCAGTTTCGGCCAGTGCGCGATCCTTACGAGCAAGCGCGCGTTCCAAATCTTTCACCCGTTTCTTTTCTTCCTTGGTCGCACGCCCAAGACGTGCTGAACTCATGCGGTCCCAGTCATTTGCCTGTTCGCAAGCAACTCGCCACGCGGCAATCTGCGCCGGATAAAGGCCGCGTTTGCGGCAGTATTCGGCTAGGTCAGCCTCGTTCAGCGCAGCAGTTTCCAACACCGCCGCAAACTTGTCACGTGAAGACCAGCCCTCAGGGCTCGCATCCGCGTCAGGCAAAAGCTGCCCCTTCTTGCGCGCCTCAGCACGCCAGGAGAAAAGCGTCGCCTCCGAAATCCCTTCCTCACGCGAAAGCTGCCGAATGGCCACGTTGTTCGGCGGAAGCATCCGCTTCAGCACAGCTGCTTTTCGTTCCAGTGAATATCCCATGTCATTGTCCTAATCCGCCCACCTGAAAATTAGAGAAAAATAGAGCAGCGGACAACATCCCTGACACAGGGGG
>NZ_QJJL01000033.1 GCF_003201935.1 Loktanella sp. PT4BL
TCGGCACTGTCCGAGATTTTGGCGATAACATTGCCAACAGGCACATCCGTCCCTTCGCCGGCCGCGACGTCGGTCAGGAAACCGTCTGCGGCGGCTTCGACCTCCATCGTGGCCTTGTCGGTCTCGACCTCGAACAGAATGTCACCCTTGGCGACCGCATCGCCGGGTTGTTTGTGCCACGCGACGATCAGGCCCGTTTCCTGGGCCATGCCGAGTGCGGGCATGATAACGTCAAGCGGCATGGATCATCTCCCCGCCGACCAGCAGCCGCGCCTTGGCGGCGACACCTTCGGGCGTAGGCACAGTGATATCCTCAAGCGCGGGGCTGAAGGGGATCGGCACATCCATCGCACCCATGCGCACCACTGGGGCATCAAGGTGATAGAACGCCTTTTCATTGATGCGGCTTGCGATTTCGCTGGTCACACCAAAGCTCTGGTGGCCTTCGTCCACCACGATGACACGGCTTGTTTTGCGGGCTGAGTCCAGCAGGGTCTTTTCATCCAGCGGCACAATCGTGCGCGGGTCGATCACCTCGGCGCTGATGCCTTCAGCGGCCAGAATTTCGGCGGCTTTCTCGCAGACCTGCACCATCGAAGAGGTGCCGATCAATGTGATGTCGCTGCCTTCGCGCTTGATATTCGCCTCGCCAAAGGGGATCAGATATTCCTCTTCGGGCACTGGCGCCTTGTCCTGATACATCAGTTTGTCTTCGAAAATGACGACCGGATTGTTGTCGCGGATCGCCGTTTTCATCAGGCCCTTGGCCTCGTAGGCCGACGACGGCATGGCGACCTTGAGGCCGGGAATATGGGCAACAAGTGCATGCAATGACTGGCTGTGCTGGGCCGCAGAGCGGCGCGTGGCGCCCATATTCGTGCGCAACACCAGCGGCACACTGAGTTTGCCCCCCGACATATAGTGCGTCTTGGCCGCCTGATTGCAGAGCTGGTCCATAATCAGGAAGATGAAATCGCCAAACATCAGATCGACGACAGGGCGCGTCCCGGTCATGGCCGCGCCGACCGCAAGACCCATGAAGCCGGGTTCGGCGATCGGGGTGTCGACCACGCGGCCTGTGCCGAATTCCTCGACGAGACCGGAAAGGACTTTGAACGGCGTGCCGGCTTCGGCCACGTCCTCACCGATGATGAACACGGTCTCGTCGCGGCGCATTTCCTCTGCCAGTGCTTCGTTCACGGCTTGGGATAGGGTGATCTCTCGCATCGCAAATTCTCCTTATGCCAGCGCGTGTTTGATGTCGGAAAAGACGTGCATGTCGACTTCGGAGACATCGGGGTATTTCGCATCAAGCGCATATTTGACGGCCGCTTCGGCGTCTTTGGCGATCTCGGCGTTGAGCGCGTCGATCTCTTCCTCGGTGGCAAGGCCCTCGCTAACGAGATGCGCGCGGAACCGGATGATCGGGTCGCGGTTGTCTTTCCAGTCCTTCTCTTCGTCCTTGGACCGGTAATACTCACGGTTGATGTCGCCCACATGGTGGCCGTGGTAGCGGTAGGTCATCAGTTCGATAAAGAACGGGCCTTCGCCCTTGCGCGCACGCGCGACCAGATCGTTGGCCAGCTTGTTGACGGCCAGAACATCCTGTCCATCCACCTGATGCGCTTCGATCCCGAAGGCCTCGGCGCGGGC
>NZ_QJJL01000034.1 GCF_003201935.1 Loktanella sp. PT4BL
TCATCACATTCACCAGCTGGCCGAGATGTATTGCGTTTCCATGAATTCGAGCATGCCTTCATGCCCGCCTTCACGCCCCAGCCCTGACTGTTTCACACCGCCAAAGGGGGCTGCGGGATCAGAGACCAAGCCGCGGTTCAGGCCGACCATGCCGTATTCCAGCCGCTCGCAGACCTGAAGGGCCCGCTTCATGTCTTCGGAAAAGACATAGGCGACCAGCCCGTATTCGGTGTCATTGGCGCGGCGGATCACGTCTTCCTGATCGGTGAATGTCTGGATCGCGGCGACAGGGCCGAAGATTTCGTCATGCACGCAGTCGGCGTCCTGCGAGACGTTGGACATGACGGTCGGCGGGTAGAAAAAGCCCTTGCCGTTGGGGGTGGTGCCGCCACATTCGATTTTGGCACCCTTGGCGACGGCATCCGCCACGAAAGCCGCGACCTTGTCGCGGGTGTCTGCATTCACCAAAGGGCCCACATCAACGGATGGGTCTGTGCCGTCGCCGACCTTCAAGGCGGCCATTGCGGCGGTGAATTTGGCGGTGAAGGCTTCTGCCACATCTGCGTGAACATAGATGCGGTTGGCGGCGGTACAGGCCTCGCCCAGGTTGCGCATCTTTGCCAGCATCGCGCCTTCGACGGCAACATCAAGATCGGCATCTTCAAACACCAACAGGGGCGCGTTGCCGCCCAGTTCCATCGCGGGTTTCAGCACCTGATCGGCCGCGGAATGCAGCAGTTTGCGGCCTACACCGGTCGAGCCTGTGAAGGACACAACGCGCACGCGCGGATCGTGCAACATATGGTCGACCAAGGCACCGGTGCGCTTGGAGGGCAGCACATTGACAAGGCCCTTGGGCACGCCAGCTTCCTCCAGAAGCGGCATAAGCGCCAGCATCGTCAGCGGTGTTTCCGAGGCGGGTTTGATAATCACCGCACAACCAGCAGCCAGCGCCGGTGCAATTTTGCGCGTCCCCATCGCGGCAGGGTAGTTCCACGGTGTCACCAGCACGGCCAGCCCTGCGGGTTTATGTTGCACCATGATCCGCGCGCCGGATGCGGGGGCATGGGTCAGCATCCCGTCGGCGCGCACGGCTTCTTCGGCAAACCAGCGGAAGAATTCGGCGGCATAGGTCGCTTCGCCCATGGCATCGGTGCGGGCCTTGCCGTTTTCCAGCGTGATCAGATGGGCAAAATCTTCGAGCCTCGCTGTCATCAACTCCCAAGCCTTACGCAGCACTTCGGAACGGTGGCGCGGTGTTTTTGCGGCCCATTCCTTCATTGCGGCTTCTGCGGCATCAAGGGCGGCGTCAGCGTCGGCAATCTCGGCCGAGGCGACCGAGGCGATCACCTCTTCTGTGGCGGGGTTGATCACATCAAAGCGTTCGTTTGATGCGCCTTTGTGCCATGCGCCGTCGATATAGAGATCGGTAAAGTCCATTTTGGTCTCCGATGTGGTCAGAGCAGGTGGCGGAGCGGTTGCTCCATCCGGCCTGCGAAGTTGGAAAGAAGGGTGATGGCGTCGCTTGGCGCCAGTTGCGCTGGCGCAAATTCAAGCGTGATCGTGAGGCCAGTGCCGGTGCGCGTGAGCGTCAGTGTCGGCACGTCCTCGG
>NZ_QJJL01000035.1 GCF_003201935.1 Loktanella sp. PT4BL
GAGTTTGTCGGAGACCATCAACTTAAGTAAGGATGATGGTTATGACAAAAAGCAAAATGGCAAATCGCTACTCACCTGAGGTCCGCGCGCGTGCGGTTAGGATGGTGTTTGAACATCAAGGTTCATATGAAACGCAGGCGGGCGCGATTGCGGCCATTGCACCCAAGATCGGCTGCATTCCCCAGACCTTGAGCGGATGGGTCAAGCAGGCCGAGAAAGACAGCGGCATGCGCGATGGCGTGACGACCGAGGAACGCGACCGGATCAAGGCGCTTGAACGTGAAAACCGGGAGCTGCGCCAGGCGAATGAGATCCTGCGCAAAGCGTCAGCATATTTTGCGCAGGCGGAACTCGACCGCCCACTGAAGCGATGATCGCCTTCATTGAAGATCAGCGCGTTGTCTACGGCGTCGAGTCGATCTGCAGAGTCCTGCCGATCGCGCCGTCGACATATTACCACCGCCTGGCGTGCCTCGCTGATCCGTCCAAAGCTTCGGAACGCCATCAGCGGGATGCGGTGCTACGGCCAGAAATCAAACGGGTCTGGGATGAGAATTACCAGGTCTACGGGGTCCGTAAGGCATGGCATCAGCTGAAGCGGGAGGGCTTTGATCTGGTGCGCTGCACAGTAGAGCGGCTGATGAAACAGATCGGCATCCGTGGGGCTGTGCGCGGCAAGGTGGTCAAAACAACGGTCCCTGACACGTCAGCGCCTTGTCCGCGTGACAAGGTGAACCGCGTGTTCCGAGCACCAGCACCGAACCTTCTCTGGGTCAGTGATTTTACTTACGTGTCGACATGGCAGGGTTTTGTCTATGTGGCTTTTGTTATCGACACATTCGCTGATCGTATCGTCGGATGGCGGGTCTCCCGGTCTGCCAAAACTGACTTTGTTCTCGATGCTCTTGAACAGGCCCTACATGATCGACGGCCCGTCCAGAAAAGCGGATTGGTTCATCACTCGGATCGCGGCGGGCAATATTTGTCAATTCGATACACTGAGCGTTTGGTCGAAGCGGGCATCGAACCATCGGTCGGAAGCGTCGGGGATTCCTACGACAACGCCCTCGCCGAAACTATAAACGGTCTCTACAAAACCGAGCTGGTTCATCGTCAGGGACCGTGGCGCAACATGCAGGATCTGGAAATGGCCACCCTCGGCTGGGTCGATTGGT
>NZ_QJJL01000036.1 GCF_003201935.1 Loktanella sp. PT4BL
GTCATCCGCTGCACCCGTCGAGATGTTGTCATTGCCAGAGCCCGCAGTGACCGTGTCATCACCAGCATCCGTCGTGACAGTGATGCCCGCGGTGGTGCCGCTGATATCAATGTTCGACGCGGTGCCTGCCGTCGCAGTGATCGTGCGAATGCCCGCAGTTTCAGCAGTCGTCCCCGTAAAGTTAACGTCCTGCGCACCAGTGTCGGTCAGCAGCAGCGTCTCAACAGACGTCACATTGCCAAAGTCCGCATCATCAACAATCGCAGTGTCAGTCACTTCAATCGTGTCATTCCCGCCGCCACCGGCAACAGTGTCGTTTCCATCAAAGTTCGCTGACAGGAACTGAACCAGATCATCCGCTGCACCCGTCGAGATGTTGTCATTGCCAGAGCCCGCAGTGACCGTGTCATCACCAGCATCCGTCGTGACAGTGATGCCCGCGGTGGTGCCGCTGATATCAATGTTCGACGCGGTGCCTGCCGTCGCAGTGATCGTGCGAATGCCCGCAGTTTCAGCAGTCGTCCCCGTAAAGTTAACGTCCTGCGCACCAGTGTCGGTCAGCAGCAGCGTCTCAACAGACGTCACATTGCCAAAGTCCGCATCATCAACAATCGCAGTGTCAGTCACTTCAATCGTGTCATTCCCGCCGCCACCGGCAACAGTGTCGTTTCCATCAAAGTTCGAGGACAGGAACTGAACCAGGTCATCCTGCGTCCCAGCATCAATGCTATCGTTGCCTGTACCTGCAATGATAGTGTCGCTTCCGCTTCCTCCAAACACCAAATTATCACCACCAGCAGTCAGGGTGATCAAATCAGCGCCGTCATTACTCCGCACTGTATCATTGCCCGAACCGACGGTGATGACATCATTTCCGGCACCACCAAGCACGCTCAGCACCTCAGAAGAGGCGTTGGCAGCAGCGTTAACTGTCAGAACCTGGCCAGCGTCCATGTTGGAGCCGTCGACCAGCATTGAAGCCTGTGCATATGCCGCATCGAAGGTTACGGTTGCATCGGAGGTGTCATCTGCCTGATCGTTCAGAACCAGCGTCTCAACACCCGTGAAGTCACCATCAAGTGTGAAGGACACTGACGCTGTCAG